>NZ_CP068595.1:2492510-3738766 GCF_016772475.1 Paenibacillus sonchi | reverse complement strand
CGTGGCTGCACAGGCTTGCCTTCTGAAATCCCTTGGAGCTGCACCCACTCAGCCAGCCGCTTGTCCAAAGTGCCCGGGGAGTGAACAATATGGTGGTACCTTTCTGCCGACAGCACCCGTTTCAGGGCCTCGATTCCTTCCTCCGGACTCATCGCCAAGTCCCCAATCGAGGATGTATATCCTGCCTCTGCCTTCGCCTCCCGTCTCCATGCCTCCCAATCGACGGTTTTCCATTTGGCCTGCCGGTGCTTATTCCTTGTCTTCGTGTACGTATCCATAAATACACTCGCTGCCGAATAGGCGGCAAACCCATAGCCCCCCAGAACCGCCGCTGTTGAGGACATAAGCAGACAAAAATCAAGGTCTTTATCGTCCAGCAGCTTATCCAGAACCAGCAAACCGTCAATCTTCGGCTGGAAGATGGTCCGGCAAAGCGCTTCATCCAACCGGGTAACCGGGTTAAAAAACTCTGCCCCCATGTTTGCGGCACAATGAATTACACCGTTAATGGCTCCGAGTTCGCATTCGATAGCCCCAATGGCGTCCGCCATCTGCCCGTAGTCACTCACATCGGCTGGATAGACGGCGATGTTCGCACCGAGCTTCTCGGCCTGGATCATTTCCCGGATGGTCCGGCTTCCGGGATCATCCTCAGGGTGATCCGCCAGCCAATTGTCCCATTCCTGTCTCACCGGGAACGAGCGCTGAATAATAGCGATGGAGGCGCGATAGTTTATGGCCAGATGCTCAGCGATAATCCACCCGATCATGCCTGCTCCGCCAGTCAGGACATACACACCGTTAGTCCGGAACAGATCCGGCTTGACGATCTGCGGTTCCAGCTTGATAGGCTGATAGATTGGAACCCATCTTTGGAGCCCCGGTAAGAAACCTGCCGGTCACGATGTTCGCCGCCCAGCTCCTCTAACAGCATCCCGGCCAATTGCTTGGCCTCTTCCCCTGTTTCTACAGAAGCAGACTGGATGTCTACGGTCAGATGCCGGATATGCTGCATTTCCTGCGGAACCACCAGGCCCAGCCCAATCAAAGGGGCATTCTCCGGGTGCAGCGTTTCCTGCCCCGTCACAGAGAATACTTCATCCGTCACAACTGCAATCCGGACCGCCTTGTGTCTGCTGAATTGATGGAGGCATTGGACAATATAGGTGACACTGTAAAACCCGTTTTTTTGGCTTTCATGAAAGCCGGCGGCATCCAAAGGCGCGGAAACCCGGTTCTCCAGGCTCCACAGATGAATCAGGTTATCCGCCTCTACCTGTTTCTCTTGCAGGACCGCAAACAGTTGTTGGTAATCCGCAGGCGATTCCGGTTGAACCGTATATTCGCTGTCATCGTGCATACTAAATTCATGACCGCGATACACGGTAATTACGCGCTGCCCGCTGCTCCGTAACGCCTGCAGCAGTTCCCTGCTGATCAAATCATGGTTCGCAAAAAGAAGGCAGAGCTGCCCGCCCAGCAGCCCGGCTGCCAGCGGCAGCGCCTTCTGCTGCCAGAGCGGGAGATAAAACCAGTCTTCCATATGCGGCTGTTTTGGCAAAAGCGAATGCTTTCCCTTCTGTTGACCCTCCAGCATGTCAAACGGGTTGCCCTCCATTCCATACGATTCCCGTTCAAAAGGATAAGCCGGCAGGGAAAGCCTGTTTCTTCGCTCATATGCGTACAGCTTCATCCATTCAATGCTGTGTCCCGCCCCCATAACTGGCCTAACCGGGTGTACAGATAGGTCTGATCCTCCACGTTTTCCTGCGGATTTCGGATGAGGTTAAGGATCGTATGCGACGAATCACGGTGTACAAAGTATCTCAAGAGCGCACTCAAATTCCGGTCCGGGCCTACTTCGAGAAAGGTCAGCGCTTCTTCCTTCAAGATTTCCTGCAAGCCATCTGCAAAACGGATCGAATCGGTTAACTGCTGGCCCCAATACCCCGGATCGGTTGCTTCCTCATCGGTAATCCAGTTCCCGCTGAGGTTCGAAATAAACGGAATTTGCGGCGGATACAAACGGATTTGCTTCATTTCTTCCGCAAATGCCTCCCTGACCGGTTCCATCACCGCAGAATGAAGGGCATAAGACGTGTCCAGGCGGATGCAGATTTGCCGCAAGGATTTCAGTTGCTCCTCAAACTGTTCAACCGCCGGCCGGGTTCCGCCAACCACGCAAGAAGGGCCGTTCACAATGCTTAAGGAGACGTCCGGCGGGAGCAGGGGCCGCAGCTCTTCCTCCGTCATCGGAACGCTGAGCATAGCGCCTTCCTCCGTCCCCTTAATCATCTGTCCCCGCCGGATAATCACGCGGATGGCGTCTTCCAGCACAAAAACGCCTGCCAGACAAGCGGCGGCGAATTCTCCAAAGCTGTAGCCAATCATATATTTCGGCATGATCCCTAGCTCTATAAGATATTTGCCAAGGGCGTACTCAAAGATAAAGACCACCATTTGATTGATATCAATCCGGTTGATCTTGTGAACAGCTTCATCCCGTGCTTCCTGCGGGAAAAGGATTGCTTTCATAGAGAAATCCAAGTGGCTGTCCAGCAGGTCAAAACATCTATCGAGTTCTTGCTTAAAAAGAGGCTCCGTACGATACAGCCCCAGTCCCATATCCACGTACTGATTGCCCAGCCCCGGAAACATGAATACGATCGGCTTGTTTTCCTGTTCGACGGTACTCGTGAATACTTTCCGTGAAGGCTTTCCTTTCTCATTGCCAAGCGGCTGTAGCATTTCCGGAAGTTCGCCCGTATGGTTCGCCACGACAAACCGTCTGTGCCCGAAATCCGTTCTCCCGACCTGCAGGGTGTAGGCCAAATCCGCCAAGGGCACCTCGGGGTGGTTCCTGATATAGGCCGCCAGATTGCTGCTGTGCTGCTCCAATGCGCTTCTGCTTTTTGCCGAAATCAGAATAAGCTGTGAATCTCTTCCCTTCGACGACCTTGGCGGCGGGGGGCTTCTTCCAAAACGATATGCGCATTCGTGCCGCCGATTCCAAACGAGCTGACCCCGGCTCTGAGCGGGTCGCCTTCACCCGATAAATCGGACAGCTTACCATTCACCACGAAGGGGGAATCCGCCAGATTGATTTTCGGATTTAGCTTGGTAAAGTGCAGGGTAGGCGGCAGCAATCTGTGCTGTAAACTGAGCGTTGCCTTGATAAAGCCGGCGACACCTGCCGCCGCATCGAGATGGCCGATGTTCGACTTCACCGAACCGATCCGGCAGACCTCTTCACTGTTTCCAAAAGCAGCTTTTAACGCCTCCAGCTCAATCGGATCTCCCAAAACCGTACCTGTTCCATGCGTCTCAACAAATTGGATCGACGCGGCAGTCACCTCGGCCAGCTGCTGGGCCGTTTGTATGACTTCAGCCTGTCCTTCCACGCTTGGGGCCGTGTAGGCGCTTTTGCGGTTTCCATCGTTATTGATCGCTGAGCCTTTGATCACTGCATAAATATGATCTCCGTCTTGGACAGCCTCTTCAAATCGCTTCAGGACGACCACCCCGGCCCCATTTCCCGGGACAGAGCCTTGCCCCTCCTCATCAAACGCCTTGCAGTGCCCATCCGGCGACAATATCATCCCCTCTT
The DNA here is from genome assembly GCF_016772475.1 of Paenibacillus sonchi. Taxonomy (NCBI): domain Bacteria; kingdom Bacillati; phylum Bacillota; class Bacilli; order Caryophanales; family Paenibacillaceae; genus Paenibacillus; species Paenibacillus sonchi. The sequence goes on along the minus strand of NZ_CP068595.1, from coordinate 3,735,159 downwards.
GGTACTGATAGCCTGATTTAAGCGGCAGGGTAATGCTCGCACCGCCCGCCAAGGCGATATCGCATTCACCATTGAGCAGCGCCTGAGCCGCAAGGTGAATGGTAACGAGCGAGGTTGAACAGGCTGTATTGACCGTCAGACTCGGCCCTTTTAGGTTGAGGCGGTGGGAAATCAGCGTCGACATATAATCCTTGTTCGCGAACTGGTTCGCAGTAAATGGACCGAGCAGCCGGGCAGATTCCGATAAATAGGAAAGCGCCTGCCAGTAGAGGCTGCCCGCCGCACCCGCATATAATCCGATCAAACCCGGGTACGTGCCGGGACAATAACCGGCATCCTCCAGCGCTTCCCAGACACATTCATGAAAGATGCGCACCTGCGGGTCCATCACTTCGGCTTCCAGCGGCGAGTAGTTGAAAAAGGAAGCGTCAAACTGATCACTGCTCTCCAGATAGCCTTTGGCGCGGACATAATCCGGATGGGACACCGCTGCCGGTTCAATCCCGCTCTCCAGCAATTCATCCGCAGTGAAAAATGTAATGGATTCTTTGCCGTTTACCAAATTGTCCCAGAAGGTATGAACGTCCGCCGCACCCGGAAATCTGGCCGACATGCCAATGACTGCAATCTCAAGTCCGTTTGTTTGTTTACTCATCTCGGTTTATCCCTTTTCTTTTTGATAATCTTTGCGCTCTTTTCTCATTGCCCTGCAGCAGCAGCTCTCTCCGTCCGGCATTGCTTGCAGTGTGCCGGGCAGGGCTATTCTGCTTGTGGCTCAGGTAATCCAGAAGCGCTTCAATGGTGCGGTAACGGTACAGATTGGCGATTGAGATTTCAGCGTCTACATGCTGCTTCACCTGCTGATGCAGGATAATCACACTGAGGGAATCCCCTCCGATCTGGAAGAAGTCGTCACGAAGACCAACCTTGTCGATGTGCAAAACCTCTTTCCAGAGCTGTGACATCTGCTTTTCCAGCATCGTTTTCGGGTGAACATACCGCTCTTTCTCGACACGTATTTCCATTTGGGAAAGTGTCTTCCGGTCAGCCTTCCCGCTGGAGGTATGGGGCAGCGCATCCAGTTGCGTATAAAAGACCGGAACCATATAAGCCGGCAATTCCCGGCGTAAATATTCCTTCAGCGCCTCAGTTTCGATCCGCTCCCTGGCCGTAAAATAGGCGCAGAGCACCTTGGTCTCTGCCTGTGCCCCCTGGCTCACCACGACAGCCGTTTCAATCCGGCTGTCATATTTCTGGATGGCGGACTCGATCTCCCCCAGCTCGATCCGGTAGCCCCGCAGCTTGATCTGGGTATCCTTTCTCCCCAGATACTCGATATTCCCGTCTTCCCGCCACCGGGCCAGGTCCCCCGTGAAATACAGCCGCTCTTCCGGCAGCCCCGGCAGCGTCCTGAATTTCTCCGCCGTGAGCTCCGGCCGGTTGAGGTACCCCTTCGCCAGTTGCACACCGCCGATGCACAGTTCTCCCGGAATGCCCACCGGCACCAGCCCGCCTTCTTCGGATACGATATACAGGCGGGTGTTCGCCACTGGCTTGCCGATCGGAATCAGCGGGTCTGCCGGATGCACCTCATAGGAGCTGACATCAATGGTCGCTTCGGTAGGTCCGTACAGGTTATGCAGTTCAACCCCCTCGACCCTGCGGAAAAACCGCTCCTTCACTTCAAGCGTCAGCTCTTCACCGCTGCATATGCAGCGCTTCAGCTGCCCCAATGACGCATTCTCCGGCAGCGCATGCACAAAACCCGACAGCATCGAAGGCACAAAATGCAGCGTCGTTATTCCCTGCTCGTTGATCAGCTGACACAGATAATCCGGGTCTTTTTCCCCGCCCGGCTTCGCCAGACAGAGCACTCCCCCGGTCATCAGCGGGAGGAACAGCTCCCAGACCGATACGTCAAAGGTATAAGTGGTCTTTTGCAGAACGACCTCCCGCTCGTCCATTCCGTACGCCTCCGCCATCCAGCGCAGACGGTTCACCAGCCCCCCGTGCGTCAGCATGACCCCTTTGGGTTTGCCTGTTGAGCCGGAGGTGTAGAGCACATAAGCCAAATGATGCGGGAGGATGTCCAGTGCGACATTGTCCCGTTCGTACCCTGCATAGACGGCTTCCTCTTCCACATCCACAGCGGCTACGCCCAGGGCGGCCGCCTGGTCCATGAAAGCAGTCTGGGTCAATACGAGCTTTAGCCCGCTGTCTTGAATCAAATAGCCGATCCGTTCCGCCGGATAGTCCGGGTCGAGCGGGAGATAGGCGCAGCCCGCTTTCTCGATCCCCAGCAAGCCGATAATCATCGCCGGGGAGCGCTCCGCCAGGATGCCGATGATCTCATCCCGCTGGCAGCCCCGATCCCGCAGCAGGCGGGCCACCTGGTTAGCCCGCTCATTCAGCTCGCGGTAGGTCAGGCGTTGCCCTTCCCAGACGACTGCCGTTTCGTCTCCCCTCTTCTCCGCTTGCTGTTCGATCAGCGTGATGATGCTCTGGCTGAGGTCATACCCGGCCTCGGTCCGATTGAATCCGTACTGCACCTGCTCCGCTTCCTCTGCCCCGAGCAGGCTAAGCTCCCGGATCGTCCGGCCGGGAGACTGCAGAACCTGCCGGACAATCTGCTGGTAATGTCCGCCCATCCGCTGAATCGTGGAGTCCTTGAACAGCGCGGTGGCGTACTCGATACTAAAGCCCATTTCCCCTTGCTCTTCCCAGGCCTGCAGCATCAGGTCAAACTTGGCAATGCCGCTGTGGAAATCGTAGCGCTGCACCTGAAGACCGGAGATATGCAGCTGGCTCCGGTCCCGCTGCTCCCAGGCAAACATGGTGTCGAAGAGCGGATTGCGGCTGACGTCCCGTTCCTTCTCAATGTCCTGCACCAGTTCTTCAAAGGGATACCCTTGGTGGTCAAAGGCATGCAGGCAATACTCCCGGACTTCCTGCAGATAGTCCAGCACCACCTTCGTTCCATCCGGGCGGCTGCGGAGGGCCAGCGTGTTGACAAAAGCCCCCACCGTGTCTTCCGTATCCACGCCCAAACGTCCGCCGACCGGCGTGCCGACCAGAACCTCTTGCTGGCCGCTGTATTTTGCTAACAAAATGGTAAAACAGCTAAGCAGCAGCATGTACGGCGTAATCTGATGGGTCTGGCAGAACGCTTGCAATGAGCCGCTGATTTCTTCGGTCCAGGCAAACGGGCGGAGCGCGCCCGCGAACTGCTTGATGGGCGGACGCCGGAAGTCGGTCGGCAGATTCAGCAGCTCGTACCCGTCTTTGTATTGCTCCAGCCAAAACGCCCGTTCCTCTTGCCAGAACGCCGACTCCCTGTTCTGCTGCCACACGGCGTAGTCCTTGTACTGAATCCGGGGCTCTTCAAGGGCCCGTCCCTCGTAATAGGCCAGGAAATCTCTGATCAATAACTCAATGGACAACCCGTCCGAGATAATATGATGCATATCGATCTGCAGGACATGGCATTCGTTCTCCACACGCACCAGCCCGATCCGGATCAGCGGAGCCTGCTCCAGCCGGAACGGTTGCACAAAGCCTTGCAATGTCTCTTCGACTCCGGCCCCCGGCAGATCGGAATATGCGATAGCTAACGCTGCGTGAGGGTCTATCTTTTGCACCAATGCTTGTCCGCTCAGTTCAAAGCTGGTCCGCAGCGCTTCATGCCGCCGGATCAGACCGTCGCATGCGGCTTGCACCCTCTCCCGGTCCAGCTTGCCGTGCAAGACAAACGCCCCCGGGATATTGTAGGCGGTGCTGTCCTCATCGAATTGCTGCAATGCATACAGCCTTTTCTGCTGGGAGGATACCGGATAGCACGCTGCTTCCGGCGCTTTCGGGATGGCTACGGCCTGACCCGGTGCCTGCCTCCGGATCACTGGCAGCAGTTCCCTGATCGTCGGGTTCGCAAAAATATCAAGGATGGTCACATGAATGTGAAAGGCTTCGGCTATTCTGGCTTTCAACACAATTGCTGTAAGAGAATTGCCGCCCAATTCAAAGAAGCTGTCGGACGGAGAAATACTCCCGCAGCCCAGCGTCTCTTTGAAAATGTTCTCCAGCATTTGCCCTTCCTTACTGGAGATAACCTCTGTCACCGGCTCCTTGCTGCTATGCCCTACAGCCGCTTCCGCCAAGGCTTTCCGGTCAGCCTTCCCGCTGGAGGTATGGGGCAGCGCATCCAGTTGCGCATAAAAAACCGGAACCATATACGATGGCAATTCCCGGCGTAAATATTCCCTTAACGCCTCAGTTTCGATTCGCTCCCTGGCTGTAAAGTAGGCGCAGAGCACTTTGGTCTCTGCCTGTGCCCCCTGGCTCACCACGACAGCCGTTTCAATCCGGCTGTCATATTTCTGGATGGCGGACTCGATCTCCCCCAGCTCGATCCGGTAGCCCCGCAGCTTGATCTGGGTATCCTTTCTCCCCAGATACTCGATATTCCCGTCTTCCCGCCACCGGGCCAGGTCCCCCGTGAAATACAGCCGCTCTTCCGGCAGCCCCGGCAGCGTCCTGAATTTCTCCGCCGTGAGCTCCGGCCGGTTGAGGTACCCCTTCGCCAGTTGCACACCGCCGATGCACAGTTCTCCCGGAATGCCCACCGGCACCAGCCCGCCTTCTTCCGATACGATATACAGGCAGGTGTTCGCCACTGGCTTGCCGATCGGAATCAGCGGGTCTGCCGGATGCACCTCATAAGAGCTGACATCAATGGTCGCTTCGGTAGGTCCGTACAGGTTATGCAGTTCAACCCCCTCGCCCCTGCGGAAAAACCGCTCCTTCACTTCAAGCGTCAGCTCTTCACCGCTGCATATGCAGCGCTTCAGCTGCCCCAATGACGCATTCTCCGGCAGCGCATGCACAAAACCCGACAGCATCGAAGGCACGAAATGCAGCGTCGTTATTCCCTGACTGCGGATCAGCTGAACCAGATAATCCGGGTCTTTTTCCCCGCCCGGCTTCGCCAGACAGAGCACTCCCCCGGTCATCAGCGGGAGGAACAGCTCCCAGACCGATACGTCAAAGGTATAAGTGGTCTTTTGCAGAACGACCTCCCGCTCGTCCATTCCGTACGCCTCCGCCATCCAGCGCAGACGGTTCACCAGCCCCCCGTGCGTCAGCAGGACCCCTTTGGGTTTGCCTGTTGAGCCGGAGGTGTAGAGTACATAAGCCAAATGATGCGGGAGGATGTCCAGTGCGACATTGTCGCGTTCATACCCTGCATAGATGGCTTCCTCTTCCACATCCACAGCGGTTACGCCCAGGGCGGTAGCCTGAGATGCGAAGGCGGTCTGGGTCAATACGGTCTTTAGCCCGCTGTCTGCGATCAAATAGCCGATCCGTTCCGCCGGATAGTCCGGGTCCAGCGGGAGATAGGCGCAGCCCGCTTTCTCAATCCCCAGCAAGCCGATGATCATCGCCGGGGAGCGCTCCGCCAGGATGCCGATGATCTCATCCCGCTGGCAGCCCTGATCCCGCAGCAGGCGGGCCACCTGGTTGGCCCGCTCATTCAGCTCGCGGTAGGTCAGGCGTTGCCCTTCCCAGACGACTGCCGTTTCGCCTCCCCTCTTCTCCGCTTGCTGTTCGATCAGCGTGATGATGCTCTGACTGAGGTCATACCCGGCCTCCGTCTGATTGAATCCGTACTGTACCTGCTCTGCTTCCTCTGCCCCGAGCAGGCTAAGCTCCCGGATCGTCCGGCCGGGAGATTGCAGAACCTGCCGGACAATCTGCTGGTAATGTCCGCCCATCCGCTGAATCGTCGAGTCCTTGAACAGCGCGGTGGCGTACTCGATGCTAAAGCCCATTTCCCCTTGCTCTTCCCAGGCCTGCAGCATCAGGTCAAACTTGGCAATACCGCTGTGGAAATCGTAGCGCTGCACCTGGAGACCGGAGATATGCAGCTGGCTCCGGTCCCGCTGCTCCCAGGCAAACATGGTGTCGAAGAGCGGATTGCGGCTGACGTCCCGTTCCTTCTCAATGTCCTGCACCAGTTCTTCAAAGGGATACCCTTGGTGGTCAAAGGCATGCAGGCAATACTCCCGGACTTCCTGCAGATAGTCCAGCACCACCTTCGTTCCATCCGGGCGGCTGCGGAGGGCCAGCGTGTTGACAAAAGCCCCCACCGTGTCTTCCGTATCCACGCCCAAACGTCCGCCGACCGGCGTGCCGACCAGAACCTCTTGCTGGCCGCTGTATTTTGCTAACAAAATGGTAAAGCAGCTAAGCAGCAGCATGTACGGCGTAATCTGATGGGTCTGGCAGAACGCTTGCAATGAGCCGCTGATTTCTTCGGTCCAGGCAAACGGGCGGAGCGCGCCCGCGAACTGCTTGATGGGCGGACGCCGGAAGTCGGTCGGCAGATTCAGCAGCTCGTACCCGTCTTTGTATTGCTCCAGCCAAAACGCCCGTTCCTCTTGCCAGAACGCCGACTCCCTGTTCTGCTGCCACACGGCGTAGTCCTTGTACTGAATCCGGGGCTCTTCAAGGGCCCGTCCCTCGTAATAGGCCAGGAAATCTCTGATCAATAGCTCAATGGACAGCCCGTCCGAGATAATATGATGCATATCGATCTGCAGGACATGGCATTCGTTCTCCACACGCACCAGCCGGATCCGGATCAGCGGGGCCTGCTCCAGCCGGAACGGTTGCACAAAGCCTTGCAATGTCTCTTCTACTCCGGCCCCCGGCAGATCGGAATATGCGATAGCTAACGCTGCGTGAGGGTCTATCTTTTGCACCAGCGCTTGTCCGCTCAGTTCAAAGCTGGTCCGCAGCGCTTCATGCCGCCGGATCAGACCGTCGCATGCGGCTTGCACCCGCTCCCGGTCCAGCTTGCCGTGCAAGACAAACGCCCCCGGGATATTGTAGGCGGTGCTGTCCTCATCGAATTGCTGCAATGCATACAGCCTTTTTTGCTGGGAGGATACCGGATAGCACGCTGCTTCCGGCGCTTTCGGGATGGCAACGGCCTGACCCGGTGCCTGCCTCTGAATCACTGGCAGCAGTTCCCTGATTGTCGGGTTTTGGAACACCTCGTGCATGGTTAATTGAACGCGGAACGCGTCTGTAACCTTCGAGATAAATGAAATCACCTTCAGCGAATCGAATCCCCGCTCGAACAGATCATCATCCTCGCCAATAGTTGTGCCGCCGATGATATCCGTTACCATCTGTGCAAGAATGGCGGCTTCACTGCTCATTGGCTTTGGTTCAGCTTGAACCGGACTTGCTTCCGACTCCGCCGGTGCTTCCGGCAAGTCATAAGGGGCCTGACCTGCTACGGCCTCAACGGCCGGACTGCCCATGCCATAACGAAAATCCCGGAGCCAATAGCGTTTTTTCTCAAACGGGTAGCCCGGCAGGGGCACTCTTCTTCGTTGTTCATTGCTGTAGAAGCGGCTCCAATCCACACTAACCCCGTTTACCCATAATTGTGCGACCGTCCTTAACAAATACTCGTCGTCCGCTGTTTTTTTACGTTCGACCCGTATGGTATCGAGCAGCTTCTGCTTGCGGTCAGGCTGCATAAACCGCTGAACCAGCGTGCATAGATTCCGCCCTGGGCCGATCTCGATAAACAGGGTATTCTCTTGCGGCGCAAGCTTTTTGAATCCTTCGGCAAAACGCACAGGCTCCCGCAAATGACGTACCCAATGCTCCGGGCTCGCCGCCTCCTCCGGCGTGATTACATCCCCGGTCAGACTGGACACAAAAGGAACAGCCGGCGGATTACAAGTCACCCTCTGAACGCATTCCCTGAATTCGCTGATCATCGAATCAAGCATTTTGGAATGGCCCGCGTGAGAAATCTGCAGTCTCATGCTGATCAATTTCTTGCTCTTGAGCAAGGCTTCAAAGGCGGCAATGCTGTCCTTGCTTCCAGATACAATACAAGACTCGTCGTTAACAGCAGCAACCGACAGAGCCGGTGGTAGAATCTGCAGCAAATCCGCCTCCTGGAGCGGAACCGTGATCATGAGCCCTTCAGGAAGTTTCTCCATAAGGACTCCCCGGTGATAGGTCAGAAACAAGGCATCATGCAAGGAAAACACACCCGCCAGACACGCGGCGACATACTCTCCGATGCTGTACCCGATCATGCTCAGCGGCTCTACCTGCCAATTCATCAGCAGCCATGCCAAAGAATATTCCAGAGCAAAATGAAGGGGCTGGGAAACGCTCTGTCTGTGAATGTGGCGCTCCGCTTGCTGCTCCCGGCCATCCGGGAATAAAAAATCCTGATAGCGCAAACCGGAGATCTCCTGCAAAATCGTCAGGCATTCATTCAGTTTGTCCCGGAAAACCGGCTCATGCCGATAGAGATCCAGAGCCATATTCACATATTCTGCACCTTGGCCCGAAAACATGAATACAACGGATGGGGCCTGCTCCGTAACAATGGCATCCCATCTTTTGGCTGTTTCCTTTGCCGTGAGAATATCTATGGCCTCTTTGGTTTCCGTGCAGAGAAAAGCGGAACGGTGGGCAAAACTTTTCCGTCCCACTTTCAAGGTATAGGCGGCATCAGCCAAATGCACGCCGGGGCTGCGTCTGAACGACTCTCTTACTTTTCCCTTCAAATTGTTCAACGCAGGCTCCGTTTTTGCGGATAGAGTCATGATTACGTATCGTCTATGGGCAGGACCCGAGTCCACCTGCGGCGCTTCTTCCAGAATCACGTGCGCATTGCTTCCCCCTTGCCCAAACGAGCTTACCCCCGCCCGCAGCGGATAATTGTCCTCATTCCGCAAATCTAGAAGCCGGGTATTCACATAAAATGGCGAATCCTCCAATACGATATGTGCATTGATCTCATCACAGTTGAGTGAAGCAGGAATCATTCTTTTTTGCAGGGACATGGATGTTTTCATCAGCCCTGCGATTCCAGCGGCAGCTTCCAGATGTCCGATATTCGTTTTGACCGAGCCCAGTCCGCAATAATTTTTCTTACTCGTGTTGAAGGCCCGTTTTAGCCCTTCGATTTCTACCGGATCACCCAGTACGGTTCCCGTCCCGTGCGCTTCAATATAATGAATTTGCTCGGAGCCAATACCGGAACGCTGAATGGCCTTTTGGATGACCGCCGCCTGTCCTTCAGCGCTTGGAGCGGAATATCCCGCTTTACGGTTTCCATCATTATTGACGGCAGTGGATTTGATAATAGAATAAATGTGATCCCCGTCAGCAAGCGCATTCTTTAAGCGTTTCAGGACGACCAGTCCTACTCCGTTGCCGGTCACGGTGCCTGTTGCCTTTTTCTCAAAGGCTCTGCAATGACCGTCCTTGGACAGGACCATTCCCTCCTGGTGGATATAGCCCATTTCGTCAAGCAGCGTAACCGCAGCCCCTCCGGCAACCGCAATGTCACAATCGCCAAAAAGCAGGTCCTTATAAGCACGGTCGATGGCCACAAGCGAGGTGGAGCAGGCGGTTTGGACGGTGATCGCCGGGCCCCGCAGATTCATGCGATAGGCAATCAGCGTAGCGAACGAATTGCTGTTCATGTTGTAGATTTGATATTGATCAGAGGCATACAGGGAAGGACTGAACTTCTCGGGTACCCAATAAATATTATAAGAAGAGCCGATATACAGTCCGATTGCTCCGGGGTAGGACTCCGGTTCATATCCGGCATCCTCCAGCGCATGCCAGGCACACTCGTGGAGCAAGCGGATTTGCGGGTCCATCCACTTGGCTTCGGCAACGGTATACCCAAAGAAATCGGCATCAAAGCAATCGCTGTCATCGAGCTTTCCTTTTGCCCTTACATACTTGGGATTGTTCAAAAGCTCACTGTCCATCCCAAGTGCCTTCAATTCTTCATCGGTATAAAACTTGATCGCTTCTTTCCCGCTCACCAGGTTGCTCCAGAACTGCTCCTTGTCAGCAGCCCCCGGAAACCGGCCGGCCATCCCGATAATAGCCACATCCGTATCCTGGAAATCCAGGATTGGAGGCTGAAAAGCTTTGGATTCTGCAGGTTGCTGCCGGGCTTCGCCCGCTGTTCTTGTCATAGTATCATTGCAGTAACTGACAAATTCATGGATCGTCGGATAGTCAAAAATGGTTTGGACCGGGATCTCCATGTTCAAGCGGGCCTTTAATTCATTACATAGATGAATGACCTTCACCGAGTCGCCGCCTATGTCAAAGAAGCGGTTGAATATGCCCACGCTCTCAAGCTTCAGCACCTTTTTCCAAATCGCTGCAACCTCATTTTCCAGCTTGCTGCGCGGCTCCACCAGCTTTCCGGACGGAACCATGCGGCCGGTTTTCATCTGGGCAAGTGCTTTCCGGTCCACCTTCAGATTACTCGTATAGGGAATCTCGCCGATGGGATACAAGTTGGCCGGCACTGCATAATATGGGAGTTTGCTCTTGAGAAAAGCCTGGAAATCCTCCCGGTCAAATCCGCTGCCCGTCACCAGATAAGCGGCCAGTGCCGCGCCGCCAGCCTCTTTCACTTCGATGACCACTGCATCTTTTACAGCAGGATAGCTTTTGATTGTGCTTTCAATTCCTTCAATTTCGATGCGGTGTCCCCTGATTTTGACCTGGCCATCGTTTCTTCCTACGAACTGAAGTCTTCCATCCGGCAGCCAATACGCATAATCACCGGTACAATACAGCCTCTCCCCGGATGATACGGATTATTAATGAACTTATCGCTGGTTAAACCGGGCTGGTTAAGATATCCTTGGGCCACACCTTTCCCGGAGATGCATAGTTCCCCCGGATAACCCAAGGGCCGCAGATGTTTGTCTTTGGATAAAATATAGATTCCTGTATTAGCAATGGGTTTCCCGATAGACAGCGTATCCTCAAGCTCCTGTACGGTAGACCATACTGTCGTTTCCGTCGGCCCGTACACATTGTAGATCTGTTGGTCTGTGATCTTGCGCAAGGATTGGTAGAGGTCTTCGGGAAACCCCTCTCCGCCGATCAGAATTTTTCCCGGCTGCTGAAGGCAACCGGCTAATGAAGAGTCTACAAGCATCCTCATACGTGATGGTGTCGCTTGGAGAATATCGATGGACTCCTGTTCGATCAACCGCAATATGGCATCGGGTTCCTTCTGTACCCAATCGGGGGCGAGCACAAGGTTCATGCCCAAACAAAGCGGCAGCAAGGATTCCAGGACGAATATATCAAAGGAATAGGTCGTGAGCGCCAATACCTTATCATCAGGCCGGAATCCGATCCGCTTGTCCATGCCAAAGATAAAATTCACTACGTTGCCATGGCTGACCATAACGCCCTTGGGCGCTCCCGTCGATCCCGACGTATAGATCACATAAGCAAGATTCTCCGGGGTTGACGGATGTATGCCGGCTTCACAGGGGAATCGGAGGATATCCTGTAAACCGTAATGTCCCTGCAGCGCGTCTTGATCCATACATAAGAGCGTCTGGCGGACCGGCTGCTTCCCCTTCATGCCCATTAAGGCATCCGTGTACTTCTGGACGGTGATGATTACTTCGATCTGCCCGTCCTGTACCATGGCGGCCATCCGTTCCTCCGGCAGAATGGGATCAATCGGTACGTAAGCTCCTCCGGATTTCAAAATTCCAAGCATCGCAATCAGCAGCTCAGGCCGTCTATCCATACAGATGCCAACCAGCTGGTTAGGCTGAATCCCCTTACCGGTTAAAAAATTCGCCAACTGATTAGCTTGTTCATTGAGCTGCCGGTAGGTATAGATCTGCCCTGCGTAATGAAGCGCAATCCGGTCTGGCTCCTTGTCCGCCTGCTCTTCAAATAGCTGATGAATGGTTTTATCGGCCGGAACCATAACTTCCGTATTCGCAAATTCCAGCAGCAGCTTCCTTTGTTCCTCCGGAAACAAAAAATCGGCAGAAGCAACCAGTGCCGCCGGATGTTGAACGAGAGAAGACAGGATCAGCTGATATCGGGCTGCTGCCTCATGAATAAATGCCTCGCTATACATGCCGCTGTTATAATCCATAACGATTTCAATGGAGTTCCATAAGGTAATAAAGATGGACAGAGGATAATTGGTTTCCTCTCTATATGAGAAGGAATCGATAAGCATATTCCGACTATTCAAGTTATTTTGCAAAGGATAATTCTCGATCACCAGAATCGTATCAAATAATTCTTTTTCAAAATGCATTCCGCTGTATCGTTTGATATCCCTGAGCGGTGTGGAGCCATACTCTTTTCTTGCATTCAAAGAGACAAACACTTTCTCCAGAAGACCCTTGAAGGTTTCTTCCGGGTCAATCCTAAGCCTTAGCGGCAGCGTGTTAATAAACAAGCCGACCGTTTCTTCCCATCCGTGCAGCGCCTCTTCCCGGCCTGAGATGGTTGTGCCAAACACAATGTCCCTGCTGTCAGTATAAAATGCTTGAAGGATCGCCCAGGCTGCGTAAAGATAACAGCTTACCGAGTATTTCCCCTCCTGTTTGATCTCTTCATAGAGAAAAAGGGGCAGCTCCAGACGAAGCTGCTTTTTCCCCTCCGCTTGCTGCCCGGATGGACTGGCCGGAAGAATATCCTGCAGCCACACGGGATGAACCTCCTGCAGATACCCGGTCCAGAACCTTTCCTGCTCCGCTTTGTCCTTGTTTCTGGTCAGCCCGATAAATTCCTTATATCTTTTCTTGAGTGCTGCGGATGGCTGCTGCTGATTCAAGAAGAGCTGATAGGTCTCCATGAATTCATTCAGGATAATCCCCGTGCTCCACCCGTCAAACAAAATATGATGATGGCTCAGAATCATTTGATAGTCGGCTTCAGCGAATTGATACAGGCAGACGCGAAAAGCCCCCTCTGTTAAATCAAACGGACTGTTCCTGTCATCCTCCATAAGTTTTGTAATAAACACACTGCGTTCACCGATGCCCTGAGACGAAACATCGATGATCTGCAGAAATTGGGCCCGCTCTTTGAGAATAATCTGCACGGGCTCTTTGACGCCTTCCCAGCGAAAAACCGCCCGGAGCATCTCATTGCTGGAGACAACGTGCTGCCATGCCGCCTCAAAAGCGGAGAGATCAACCCGGGATGCAATGTGCAAACTCACCTGTTCGAAATAAAGGGAGCTGCCGGGCTCCTTCAAATAATGAAAGAGCATCCCTTCCTGCATCGAACTAAGAGAGATGATGTCACTCACTTGATTTGCATCCAGTTTTTTCATATTTCTTTAATCCTTTTTGGCTGATAATATTTATTTGCGCCATACAAGGCGATTATCTGCTGCTGAAGCTGTGAGGTCCCTTCAATGATTTCAAGGACTTTGGCCTCTCTGAACAGACGTTCCACCGGAAACCGTCTGCTGCATCCGTTGGCTCCGAGAACCTGAATGGCATCGGCGGCAGCCTTGTTGGCAACGGTAGACGAGAAATATTTGGCCGCTGTCGTGTGAATTGCAGTGTCCGGGTGATTTTCGATTCTCATCCGTGCAGCCTCCTTGCACAACGAACGCGCGGCCATAATCTTCGTGACATTATCTCCGATAATTCCCTTGATGAGCTGATGATGAAAGATTTTTTGCCCGGACTGGCTTCTTTTTCTGGCGTAAGTAACCATCACTTCCAAGGCCTCCTGCGCCAACCCTACACCCATCCATGCTACGTTGAAGCGCCCGTAGTCCAAGGCAAAATTGGCGATTCCGGCAAAACCCATCCCTTCCTTGCCAACCATCATTTCCGGCCCGACCTCAACACCGGTAAGCTCGATGTCAGCAAGCTGTGAGGCGGCGCAAGACAGCAGCCCCTGCATTTTTTTTATCTTCACGCCTTCCAGATTGCGGTCAACGAGAAAAGCACTGACGGCCTTGCTTGATTGTTCGGCAGCAATGACGATAAAAAAATCAGCGATTTCGCCGAAGGAGATCCATTTTTTCCGGCCGGTGATCCGGTAGTTGTCTCCAACTTTTTCGTAAGCGCTCTCAACATCCTTTGCACCGCTTCCCACGCCCGGCTCGGTCAACGCAAACGCACCAATCTTTTCACCCCTGGCAATGGGCAGGACATACTTCTCTTGTTGGTATTTCGTGCCCCAACGGATGAGCGTCTCGCCAACCAGACCCGTGCTTACCGTAAGCAGCATCGCGGCGGACAAGGCTCCTTTGCCGATCTCTTCAACCAGACTGCCATATTCAAGCGGATCCAGCTCCAGCCCTCCGAACTCTTCAGGGAAGCTTGCTCCCAGATACCCTTTCCGCCCCATCTTCCGGATTAACTCGCGGGGGAGAGCCTGCTGTTCTTCGAAATCAGCCGCGAAGGGCCGGATGTCTTCCTCGACAAACTGCTTTACTTCTTCCAGAATGCTTTGTGAGTTATTCCTTGTCATCGCCATTTTTCATTCATCCCATCATTAGATTGTATGTTCTGAAAAAGACCTAACATCTGTCACTTACACAAAACCGTCAAAAAATCATAGACATAACCCTGGCTGACTTCAGCCCGGACCGGCTGCAGCCCGCTTGTCTGAATCTGTTCCAATGCAGTCTTCTTGGTTAACAGCTCTCTATACCCCAGGTTGATTTCGGGATGAACCTCGTAATAGGCCCGTGTCAAAAAGCTGTCCATCGGCACGATTAGAATCATATGACCGCCCGGGCGGCAATGCTCCTTGTGGATGGACAGAATCTCCTGCTTCTCTTGAAAATGTTCGATTAGCCCAAAGCTGCAAACCATATCAAACGGCTCTGTCACCTTTAAGGCAAAAAGGTCTTCCAACTGATACGTAATGCGGTCCTCATTCTTTTCTTTTATCCGGTTATAGGCATCAAATGAGGTCCGGCAATTATCCACCAAAACTCCGCTTCCCCCGTACATGGTCAGTAAAAGACGGGTGAGAAATCCCGTACCCGCCCCCAGCTCCAGTATTCTTGGCTGCGGTTGTACCTGAATGCCCTTTAACAGCTTGCGCAATACGTCCCCCAAGACCAGTGCCAGCAGATGAGCGTTCTCACTCAGCAAATCCCTGACATTGTGAAAATACGCATCCACGTCAAACGCCGGAGCTTCCCCGTTCTTCAGCTTCATGAAATATTCGTCCCAATTAAAAACGGCCCCAGTGTTTTTTGTCGTATAAATC
This sequence comes from Paenibacillus sonchi, assembly GCF_016772475.1. Taxonomy (NCBI): domain Bacteria; kingdom Bacillati; phylum Bacillota; class Bacilli; order Caryophanales; family Paenibacillaceae; genus Paenibacillus; species Paenibacillus sonchi. Next base: position 3,720,072 of record NZ_CP068595.1, on the reverse strand, counting down.
ATACAGTGCCCTTATTGATAGACCGTTTTCGAATTGATAAAGCTTACGATGTTATCTATCGTATTGAAATTGTTGATATCCATTTCATCACTCTCAATGGTCGTATTGAATTCACTCTCAATATACGTTACCAATTTCATGGCAAACAATGAATTCACGAAGCCAAGCTCGAAAATATTGTCTTCGTTGCTGAATTCAACCTCATCATCAAACACTACCAGATTATCCTGAATAAAATTGCGGATTTGCTCGTGCATGCTCATTGTAAAAACTCCTTTAGTTTTATTTTTTCCCGGATAACCTTACTGGACAAGCAGCTCGATATACGGAGGAAATTTCTGAATCGTTGTTAAATCATTTTCCAGAATCACAAAACCGTCCTCCGCTTTGGCTATCTCTTTGAAATTGGAGAACCTGTAGGAGACGTACATCATTTTATTGCGTTCCGTATTCTTAAAATCAGCCAGCAGCCTTTTATTGGCTTGTTTGGCTTGCTGCATGATATGTGTCAGCAGAACCGTACCAACCCCGTGCGAAATCACCCGGCATGACATAATCAGCAGCTTGATATGCCAATGGGTATCCGTCAGCTCGGCCAAAGCAATGCCAATTTTGCCGTAAGACCCGTATTTATCGGTTAGCTCACAGACAAACAGCTTATGGCCGGGGGATACCCGGAAGTGATTCAGCTCGTCGTAGCTGTAGATCCGGCCCGTCGAATTCAGCTGATTGGTGCGGACGGTTAATTCTTCCGCACGCTTCAAATCCTCCTCCTCAGCCTCACTGATGATGAATTTCATGCCCAGCGATTTCAGGAACTCCTCGCTGGTTCCCGAGAACGCTTCTTCTTCCTGTTTACGTTTCATATCCTCCAGATACATTAGCCTTCTTTTGACCGAATCCTCTGTAATAAAGGCGGGGATCAGCGAAGGATGGTCAAGCAGCTCCTGGTAGTGATCGGCATGAACGCAATTGATGGTTGCATGAACACTTTTTACCTCATCCAGCTCAAACGGCCGGTCATCGATAAACAATAGCGTGTCCATCCCGATGTTGATCGACTGGCGGATCGCATCCAGTGACTTTGATTTTGGCTCCCAATGGATTTGGGGATACAGAAAATAGTGGTCGATTTCAAACTCCTTCAGTTTGTTCATCGCATCATCGATATTGTTTTTGCTCGCAACGGACAGCAGAATTCCCCGGTGATCCAGTTCCTCCAGAATCTCCTTGATCTGCGGTTTTAACGTGACCTCATCCCCCTCGGACAGAACGCCATCCCAGAGGGTATTGTCCAAATCCCACACGACGCATTTAATTCCGTTTTTTATCTCCATCGCTTAGGTTCCTTCACATTAAATTTTGTATATCAGCTTACGCATGGCTATGGGCCAGAACAGACGTGTAATCAAAAAATCCTTTGCCGCTCTTTTTCCCCAGCAGCCCTGCGTCTACCATTTTGACCAGCAGCGGACACGGGCGGTATTTCGGATCGTTATAGCTCTCATACAAAACCAGGATGGAATTCAAAATCGTATCCAGCCCGATCAAATCGGCAGTTGCGAGCGGGCCCATTTTATGGCTGAAGCCTAAGCGGAAAATTTTATCCACATCCTGCGCTGCGGCGACCCCGTCATGAACGGCCCAAATACATTCGTTAATCATCGGCATCAGGACGCGGTTGGTCACAAAACCCGGTGAGTCGTTAACCAGAACAGGCTTTTTGTCAATCGCTTTCAAAAAGTCTTTGATCTTCCGGATCGTATCCTCAGATGTATAGTAGCCTTTAATGATCTCCACCATCTGCTTGAGCGGAACCGGATTCATAAAATGCATGCCGATTGCATTCTCCGGTCTGGGGAGGATTGCGCCTACCTTCGTGATGGAAATGCAGCTCGTGTTGACACCATAAATGGTATCTTCCTGACAATGCTCTTGGAGTTCCAGATACACCTTTTGCTTGGCTTCCCAGTTTTCCGTGATATTTTCAATCACAAAGGGAACGGCATGGAAGCTTTGATATGTAGTGGTGAACATGATGTTGGAAAGCACTTGTTCAATTTCTTTTACCGGCAGCTCTTTTTTCATCAGCTTTACCAGCTTGAAGTCTTCCCTGATTTTCGCCTTAGCCTTTTCCAGTGCCTCTTCATGGATATCTTTCAGAATGACCCGGTACCCCTGGCTTGCCAGATCCAAGGCCAAATCGGAACCCATTACCCCTGCACCAATAATCCCAATCGTTTCAAATGTATGCATATGCGACTGCCACCTTTTCATAATAGTAGAGAGCTAGTGTACATAACGGATGCGCTCCGCCAAACTCCTTCTGCCTCCCTTCATTTGCGGATGGTAGGACTCCAGGTATGACCTGTCACGCATGTTGTTCCTCCAGTTGATTGACGAGCAGCCCCACTTCCATTTTCAGCAATTGGTCAGCCATATGAAAATATCTATCGTCATGCGTAATCGCAATGATGCATTTCCCTTTTTGCTTCAGCTCCGGTATGAGTACATGATAGAAATAATCCCGGAATTCCGGGTCCTGATCAGCAGCCCATTCATCAAAAAGATAGATCGGGCGATCTTCCAGGCAGCTGATCAGGAGCGCTAACCGCTTCCGCTGTCCGGTTGAGAGATTTACGGTGCTAAAAGCCCCCTGCTGAATTTGGACCTTGTGCTCAATATCCAGCTTTTGTAAATACTCCTGAATCTCCTGACTTTTGTCTCCGGTTTCCATTCCGTACAGCCGCTCAAACAGGTGGAAATCACTGAATATAGCGGAAAAGCTCTGGCTCAATTCTTCCGGCGCTGCCCGCCGGCCATTCAATAGAATTTCTCCCTGATCGGGCTTATATAAGCCTGTTATTAATTTGCCCAGGGTTGACTTCCCGCTCCCGTTCCCGCCTGTAACAAAAGTAACCTGTCCGGAACGGACGCTCAGATTCAGCGGCCCCACCGCAAACTGTTCGCCTTCCTGGGATTGGTAATGGTAAGTTATATCCTTTGCCTCCAAATGGATCGGGGCATCTTCAGACCATTCATTGTCAGACGGGCCTTCTTGCATTTCCTCAGCTATATCCAGCTGCCTGGACAGCTCGTTCAGCCTGTTCCAGCTGATGCGGACCCGGATGAAATTCGGGATGGCATCCAGTACGCCGTGGACCGGCCCTGTCATATACAGAAAGACAAAGATATAGGCTCTGAGCGAGCTGTTGGAAATGTCCTTAAAGAGCAGCGGAAAAATAAAGGCTACAACCCCGATGACCAAGGTAAACAGCAGCTCTCCCATCACAAATACATTGGCGAAGCTTAAGTCCCCCTGAATCCGTTTGATCCGGTAGGTATCACAGCTTTGCTTAAGCTCTTGCTGGAACTCTTCTTTTTTGCCTTTATGAAGGCTAAGCTCCTTGAAGCCGCTGACCATGTGATTGATGAACTTGAAAAAGGTATTTTGAATATCCCTGGTTTCTCCCCAGACCTGATTGGCATGTCTTCCCGCCAAAAAATACAGGCCGGCCGCGAACAAAATAACCGCAATCGAGATCAGCAAGCCGAGCAGATTAATCGTGCCTAAATAGACGAAGCAGCAAAGCAAAGTGACAAGGCTGGTTACGCCAAAAATGAGAATATTGGTAACACCGCTGATCGTTTCCGTATCATTATTTAATACCGAATAGATCCGTTCGTTTTCGATGGTTTCAATATTTTGATACGAAGAACGCAGAATCTTGTCGATCAGATCCGTTCTTTTTTGAAAGACCATTTCATTGGTCAGGGTAATCAGCTTCGTTCTGACCAGCCTTTGGCCAAAAACGTAGACAGCGATCCCCATTACAAAAAAAGAAAATAACCCCATCTGAAAACGGTTGGTATGATTCAGCGCTTCATTAATGATAAAGATAATAATTGCATTTCCGAAGCCGCTTATCGTGCTAAGCAAGATGATAGGAAACAATGTGCGGTCCCGCGCTTTGGGGAACAGTGATGTGGTGAAGTAGTAGACGGAAAAGAAAAAGACCCCGATGAATAAACCCGGGACCGCGATCATAAAGCTTGACGGGGCCCATACTTCAACAAGCTCCCATGAAAGCCCGCTAAATAAAACAGAGGGAATGTTATAAAAGCAATAACTGACCAGCCCCAAAAATCCCAGCATTACGGCCAGCCCATAAATGTTTTTGGCGGTTTTCCGGCGGAGCCTTCTTTCCTTGGTGATGATTTCTTTGATGGTCATAATGAAAAACCAGCCCGTTAACAGGATCAATGGGACCGCAATGCAGAGAATGACAGTAGAGATTTTATCCACACTGCGGTATTGATCGGATACGTTTTCAGGCAGCTTTTGGTTGTGCAGAATTTCCATAATTCCCTGGCCCATCGCCTGGGTATAGGAGGAATTGATGTTCGCTAGTACGGCGACCCCGATCTTCTCCTCCGGGCGGAACACTACGGAAGAGGAATAATTCGGATTGCTGCCTCCATGGGAAAGCTCTCCGCTCCCTTTCTGATAGACAAACCAGCCTGCCGCGTAGGAAGAACCGTCCAGACCGGGGAAGACGGACCGGTCCGGCTGATGGGAGCGGCCGATCAAATCGGCATCCATCGCAGCTTCCGCCTGCCCTCCCATCTGGATTTTCAGCCACGCTGCCATATCGTTGCCATTCGAAATGACATAACCGGCGGGTGTATTTCCACGATACACAGGAGCCTGATATTCCCTGGCCTTTAAGAATCCGAGCTTATACCCCCTCGCCATTTCGTGCTGCTCTGCTTCTGTACGGAAAAGGTAGGTATTTTTCAAACCCAGGGGGTTCAATACGTTATTTTTCAGGTAAACCTCAAATGACTCTCCTGTTACTTTTTCGATCACAAGCCCCAGGATGTCATAATTGATGGAAGCATACTGAAACCTTTCCCCGGGGTAAAAATCCAACCTCTCCCCAACCACCGCCTTGACCGTACGCTCCAGCGCTTGTTCATCCCCGCCAACGGGAATATCGCTAATCGTATCAAATGAAAGGCCGCTGGTATGATGAAGAAGCTGTTCCAGGGTAATCCCGGCCACACGGCTTGTACCCGAGCCATCTTCTCCGGCATAGGAAACCTGGAACCAGGGCAGGTACTTCTGTACAGGGTCTTTCATATGAATTAAGCCCTGTTTTTCCAGCGATAATACAGCTAATGCAGTAAAGGCCTTACTGGTCGAACCAAGCTCAAACAAGGTCTCCGGAGTCACCGGACGCTTAGCTGCTACATCGGAATCCCCAAAGCCTTTGCTGTAGACCGTTTGCTCCCCCTTAACAATCACAACGGATGCACCCGGTATTTTGCCTTCCCGCATATTCTTGTTGATCCAGGCTTCAATGCTGGCAGTTTCCTCATTAGACAAACTGTTTGGTGCAGCCGGTTCTGTCCATGCATGCAGCGGCAGTACCATGGTGAGCAACAATAAGACGAGCCATCCCGCAATCCCTTTTTTCATCCCATAACCTCGCATCCTGAATTTTCACCATCAGCTAAACAGGCTGTCTAACTCCTCCTGGGAAATATCGACCGTATCAAAGTCGGAGGGAGTATATTCTTTTCTTTCAGTATTGCTGCAATGTTCAATCACCAGCTTCAGATTCCGGATCCAATGCGTCTGGAACCGTTCCATGGTCATGTCCAGAAATTTATTCCGGCTGTAGGTCAGACGCAGCTGTAAATGGCCGCCGATCACAAAGCAGTTGATATCCAGCACACTTGTCAGATGGTTGTCTCCGCTTACATTGTGCTGAATTTGATCCCCTGATAATGTCAGATATCCGCCGCTGTGATCCTCAGTAAATTCCCCAAGGTAATTAAAGCGGATGTATTTACGCAGACGGTGATCTCCAATACGGCCAAGCTGGCGCAACAACCCAAACCCTATTCCGTTCCCGGGAACTCTTCTCCGTTCCTCTTTGACCTGTTTAATCTGTCCGGGAAGGGATTCTCCGTTCAAGGTGATGCCGAATGGATATAAGCTTGTAAACCAGCCTACTGTCCTTGTGACATCTACAAGTTCATCGATATCCTCCCGTCCGTGCCCCTCCAGCTCAATGACTATATCTCTGCTGCCCGTCCATTCTTTGACTGTCACCAGTAAAGACGTCAGCAGCAAATCATGTGGTTCTGTATTGTAGGGAATATTGGCTTCGGACAGAAGCGCCGCGGTTTCAGATTGCCCAAGCCCGGATATTAATGTATGGCAGCTTGCGAGAATATCCGCTCCCTGGTCATGGTCAGCCGAAAACGCAAAATGCTTCTGCAATACCGAATTCCAGTACTCTTCTTCCTTCATTCCCAGCGTCTCCCGGCTGGCCTCCAATGCCTTAGCCCATTTCTGATAGGAGCTTGTCTTCAAAGGGAGTGCCACTTCCTGGCCGTGATGGATCTGCTGCAGCAAGGTATTCATATCTTCCAGGATGATTCTCCAGGATACACCGTCTACCACCAGATGATGGGCAATCAGCAGCATTTTCCGGACATGGCCGAGCTCAAATACAGCCGCTTTCACCAAAAGACTGTGCTGTAGATCGAAGCTCGCAGCCAGCCGCTGAGCCGCTTCCCCCAGCTTGGCCTCTTGTTCAGGCAGGGATAGGTCTGAGAAATCATATTCTTCAATGGACGGGCGGGTATGATAATGCTCTGGATTATAGAACAACCCGCCGCTGTCACTCCTGCAATTGATTCGCAGGGAATCATGATGCCGGATTAGGGCACTTAACGCTTTTTCCAGCGTATCCAGTCCAATCTCCCTCTTCATCACTGCCATCACATTTTGATGATAGTGACCGGCCTTGGCAAAATGCTGCGAAAAAAAATAGGACAGGATGGGAGTAAGAGAGATGCCGCCCTCAGCTGCTTCTTGCTCAACCACCTCTGATTGTGCTGCTTCAATAAACGCGGCCATCTCTTCCAGGACGGGAAATGACAAAATGTCCTTCACTTTAAGCTTGAAGCCTTTTTGGCTCATTTTTGAAGCAATCCGGATCGCTTGGATGGAGTCTCCGCCCAGATGATAAAAGTTGTGTTTCACCCCTGCATCGTCAACCCGCAAAACCTCCCTGACGACTTCAATAAGCTGCGCTTCATATTCGTTTCTCGGCTGGATATACGTTTTGTCTTCACTTTCCGGAAGTGCGATTTCCTCTAATAGAGCTGTATCCACCTTACCGTTTACGGTTAAGGGAATTTCCGGCACTTCGACAAAATATAATGGAATGAGGTAGTCAGGCAGCTGCTTCTTGAGGTACTCTTTTAACTCATAGGCTGTAAACCTGCGTTCTGAAACGATATAGGCGCAAAGGTAAGAATGCTGCTGCTTGTCTTGACGGTTCAGGACGACCGCCTCTGTTATCCCGGGGTGCTGGAGCAGATGCTTCTCGATCTCTTCCAGTTCAACACGGTATCCTCTGATCTTGATTTGCTTATCGGCTCTGCCAATATACTCCAGCGTACCGTCCCGCAGGAACCTCCCTTGATCCCCTGTCTTATACATTCTCTTCCCCGGAGCAAACGGGTTGTCTATAAATTTCTCCGCAGTCAGCTCAGGGTTGTTCAGATATCCTCTTGCCACGCCGTCGCCGGCAATATAGATTTCTCCTACAGCGTGAACAGGGACCGGAGCCAGGCTTTTATCCAAAAGATAGATTTGCACATTATCAGCAGGTCTTCCAATGGGCACGGCTGCTCTCGTGTCTGTATCCGGTGCATAAGAATGGATCATGCATCCGACCACAGTTTCGGTCGGCCCGTACTCATTGAAAATCTCTATATTTCCCCCAAAACGGTCATAGATTTTTTTCGCAAGACTGGCTTTTAGATTTTCTCCTCCAACGATAAAACTTTTGACTGAGGAATTCAGAGGGTCCCGGTCCAGCAGCAAGGATAGATGGGAAGGCGTAAGCTTCACGATGGTGGCCTGATTCTCCTTCAGAATCCGGAACAGGACATATTCGTCTTCATCGTCGCGGTACACAATGATGGCTCCACCGCTGATTAATGGCGTAAAGAGCGAGGTGACCGTCAGATCGAACGCAAGTGAGGAATAGAGCGGAAATACTTCCTCCGTCTGCTTCACATAGACCTTTTTCGCCCAGCAAATATAATTCACTAATCCCCGGTGCTCAATCATGGTGCCTTTGGGCCGCCCCGTGGAGCCGGAGGTGTAGATGACGTAAACCAAATCATCCGGTTTGCTCACCGGCTTTACATTGGAAGTTCCGTATGCATCGTATTTAATTTCCTCCAAATTGATGATTACACCGTCGAAACTGCATTCATCCACAAGGGAGAGATTAGTGAGCAGGAATTCCGCGCCGGCGTCTTGCAGGATATAATCCAGCCGCTCAGCCGGATTACCGGGGTCGATGGGCAGGAAGGCTCCACCTGCCTTGCCGATACCAAGGACACCAATTACCGTTTCCAGCGAGTGTGCGGTCAACAACCCGACAATGGTTTCTCTGCCGACACCCTTTTCAATAAGAAATCTTGCGAGCTGGTTGGCCTTCTCATTGAGCTGCTTGTAAGTCAGGTGTTCATTCTTGCAGGTAACAGCAATTGCATCGGGTGTCTTGTCCGCCTGTTCTTCAAACAACTGGCAAATGGTTTTGCCATACGGGTAAGGGGCTTGGGTCGCATTATAAGAATGCACCCGTTCGGTCCACTCTTCTTTGGACAGGATGCTGATTTGGCTGATCTGCGCTTCCGGGTCAGACACCATTTTCGTAATTAACGTCGTGAGATGACCGTACATATCATCAATTTGTTCATCCGTGAAGTCGTTTAGCTTATAGTCAAAGCTTGCGGTAATACTTCCGGAGCCTGTCCATTCCTTAAGCACGAGCTGCATGGAATACATCTGCTGCCCGCTGTAGAACTCGACACTATCAACAGGGAATCCGTTGATTTCTGTACCCAGCTTGGTATTGTAGTAATTGACACAGACATTAAATAATTGATCCAAGCCTTTCTTCTTAAGCTCAAGCTCTTGTATTAACCGGTCATAAGGATATCTCTGATGGAAATAGCAGGCCATTAACTCGCTGTTGATCCGGGTCATCGTGTCCAGTACCGAACTGGAGCCGTCAATCACATAGCGGAACGGCATTGTACTGGTATACATCCCAAAGGTGCTTTTTTGCCGCCGGCCCGACCGGTTCAATACTGGCGTGCCGACGACCAAATCGTCTTGGCCCGTAATCTTGTGGGTATACAGCAAATACGCAGTAACAAAGAAGGTATTCAAGGAACAGTTATGCGCTGCGGCCAAATCCTTGATCCGGGCAGACAGCTCAGGGCTCCATTCATACGTTTTTCTGTTTCCGGCTAATCTGTCCGAGCTGGCATTCAAAAAAGAATCCGGCAGTGCCCGATATTTCCCGGTCCAAAATGTCCGGTTTTTGTCAAACCGCTCTGAAGCAAGATAGGCTTGCTCCTCGTCCCTGTACTCCAGATAAGAGGGTCCAGGCTGAACCTCTGCCCTGTCTCCCCGCAACAGCCGGGTATATATCCCGCTGATCTGATCGGTCATGATATTCATGGACCAGCCATCTGCCACGATATGATGGAACTTGGCCAAATAGCCATTTTCGTGATCAGAGACTCTAAACATGGCAAAATAAAAAAGCCGTTCGTTTTCGAGGACGAATGGCTTTTGCGCTATGGATTCCACCCAGTCTGCAAACTCCCGTTCCGGTTCGCTGCATGTGGAGAAATCTATGAAATCTAGTGGAAAATCATTATTGTGACCGATGTATTGCCTTGGCTCCCCGTTCCGGGCAGCTATTCTCAGCCTTAATGCCTCATGACTCTGGATGAAGAGATCAATGGCCTTTTCCAGTACCGGAAACTGAACAGGCCCTTTGATTCTGATGGTACCCCCTATGTTATGCAGCGGGGTTTGCGGGTAAATCTGTTCGATGGACCATATTCTTTGTTGTGGATGAGTTAAAGGATAGAAGATACTTGGTTTCATATGCAGTAATTCCTCCATAACCGTTCAAGTCGTTATGATTCCACTATATTAGATTGAACTTGTGATTTTTTTAGTTTGGGATTGGTCGTGACTCCAGAGAATGTTTGGACTTCCGGCCGCTGTTGTCTCCTTTAACATCAATAAAACCTCACAAAAAAAATGGCAAGGCTTCGCCATTTCGTGTAACTTGTGAAGTATACACTACCCTGGTTTTTGCCGCCATTTGTCCCCCTCATTTCTCTAAAGTGCCTAAGCTTCAATAGATTCATTCGGGTTGCTGTGATGTTGCCGTCTAAATCAACGTTATATCCCAGTTATCAGATAACCATTTCCAGTCAGTCCGAAGATAAATCTTACAGAATCGTTAGTGTTTAGTTTTTTAAGGTTATTTTATTCTAAAGAAGATTCGATTTCAAGCTTTTCCCATTTTTTATTGGCTTAAGTCACCACTTCATAAGCTCTTTAATATAAGACGTCAGTTGTTTGGCCGCTTTGCTGTGTGTGGCCCGGGACGGGTGAAAGTCGGCCGCGTAGCCGTCTGCGGTCAGCTGCTCGTCCAACTTCATTGCGGTAATTTTGCTGTCGCCTGTCTCCCGGATAAATTGCTTCACTGCTTGTTCGACATATGGATACAGCCTGTCCCCCATAATACCCAGCGTACACAAAATTGGCGCATGGGGATTATTTCGTCTGACCCTTTTAAGAAATTCAACATATTCTTCAGCATATTCCGTCTGCTTGGCGGTATCCTCTTTCGTGTAAGAATCATCGTTCGTTCCGAGGTTAATGACAATGAGATCGGGCACAAACTTCCGGAAATCCCAGCGTACGTCTTGGGGCAGCAAGCGATTGTCAAACTTCCCCTCAGACTTGCCCACTTTTTCATAGTAATCCGGAAGAAGATGTGTGGTAAGCTTGTGGTCATTTTCCGTATAGCCTGTAATAATGCCATATCCGCTGTACGAAACCATGCTGTAGTCAGCCTCAAGCTGCTCTGCGGTCAGGTAAGCATAGGTTTTCGTAACATCTTCTGTAGCAGTGGAAAAAGAATGCAGCTCATGCTCATCATCGACCCCATAGCCGCAAGTAATGGAATCGCCGATAAATTCGATAGTATATATTTTATCCGGAGTTGGCTTAATTCCATCGGCGGCATGGACGGAAATGCCCTGAATCCCTACCGTTGACATCGCCGCCTCGGACAGTTTTATGACCCTTATTACGACGTTCTGCGCAGTATCGCTTTCAAATACAGTGTACGATTTGAGCGGTTGATCCACCTGATCATCAATAACTCTTTTGCCGTTTACACTGATGCCGATTCTGGCCAGATTATTGCCGGTTGTTGCAATTGCATCGCCCTTGATGGTAATCTCCGCTTTCGTGCCGCAGAATGAAAATTCTATACCGCCGCCTGAGAGAGCCAGCCACAGCACATCGTTGTAATAGTGGGTCCGGCCAAGGATTTTTACATGTGTATCCGTTGCTGTGAAAGTTTGAGTTGTGGGAGACATAATAACCTTCCTTCTTATATAGATTGAACTTGAAAAACTAACAAAAGGGATGGAGGGGAAGTTTGGAACTGTAGGAGCGAATGCGTCCGCCTTTGTCTGCGGATTTCCACCGCGAACAGCGGGATTAATCAAGAAATCTGCAGATGGGCAGCGGCCGGAAGTCCAAACATTCACCGTAGTTCCGACGAAGTCCCTAATGTAAATATCTTAAGTTCACTCTATATAGATTGTATATTAGTAACAGTAACAAAGGTATATTCTGTTTTCAATAAGCTGCTGTAAGATCAATGCTGAAACCGCAATATAGTGCTATTATACCTGCAAGATTACTATAGATATCGCTATTCTCCTTTATTATGATGAACTTAGAAAGAGCAATAATACATCAGTAAAGGAGCTTTACAATGAACCATAAGCTTGCAGCACCTACTCCGCCGCTTGGCTGGAACAGCTGGGACTGCTACGGCGCGGCCGTAACAGAAGATGAAATCCGCGGCAATGCGGAATACATGGCAGAGCATCTCAAAGATTTCGGCTGGAGCTACATTACTGTCGATATTCAATGGTACGAGCCCCATGCCAATTCCTCTCAATACCGGCCGTTCGTTCCGCTCGTAATGGACGAATATTCCCGGCTGATGCCTGCCGCGAACCGCTTCCCTTCCGCAGCGGACGGTCAAGGCTTCAAGCCGTTAGCCGACTATGTTCACAGTCTAGGACTGCAATTCGGCATTCATATTATGCGCGGCATTCCGCGGCAGGCTGCCCATGCCGCAACGCCTATTCTGGGCACAACGGCAACCGCACGCGATGTTGCACATACGAACTCCATCTGTCCGTGGAATACAGATATGTACGGAGTGGACGCCTCAAAAGAAGGGGCACAAGCGTACTATGATTCTCTCTTTGAACTCTACGCCCAGTGGGGTGTCGATCTGGTGAAGGTGGACGACATCGCCGCTTCCAGGCTCTACGACACTCATCAGCCGGAGATCGCCCTGATCTCCAAAGCCATCGAGCGCTGCGGCCGGCCTATGGTGCTGAGCCTCTCCCCCGGCCCCGCTCCGGTTGAATATGCTGGGTTCTTCACCGGACATGCCAATATGTGGCGGGTTACGGACGACTTCTGGGACCAGTGGCCGCTGCTGCTGGATATGTTCGGCCGCTGCCGGAAATGGCAGGGCGTACCCCAGGCCGGCTCCTGGCCGGACTGCGATATGCTGCCGCTCGGCCACATCGGCATCCGCTCTGTGGATGGCGGGGGAGCGGACCGCTGGACCCGGTTCACGCGTGACGAGCAGCTGACGATGATGTCGCTCTGGAGCATTTTCCGCTCTCCGCTGATCTTCGGCGGCGAGCTGCGGGACAACGACGACTGGACGCTGTCGCTGCTTACCAACCGCGAGGTTCTGCGCGTGCACCGCGAGAGCTATGGAGCCAAGGAGGCACTCTGCAAAGATGAGCTTATCGTCTGGACTGCCGGACACACCGATGGCACCCGATATGCTGCCGTGTTCAACGTTGGCGAAAGCCCGCTGCAGCTGGACCTGGCCCTTGAAGAAGTCGGCCTCAGCGGCACAGCCGCCGGCACCGAGCTGTGGAGCGGAACGCCAGCTGAGCTTAACGCAGGCTCGCTGCAGACAACCATCCCGCCGCACGGCGTTCGCCTTTATAGCTTCTTGTAAAAAAAGCCGGTTATCCAGATTCGTCTGGACGACCGGCTTTTTACTGCCTGCAGTTTATTTCCCCAATTACATTGTTACCTGGAGAACGACTCCCCATAAATCCTATGGCCGACTCTTTAAGTGGAAAAAGGTTAAGTAATTTGCCGGAGTACCCTATCCTCGGGCAGATGAAGTGGAAAAAGGGACACTAATTCAACCCATTTCGCCATTGGACAAGAGATGTACCCCAATTAAGTTTACTTTTTCCACTTAACTCTCAGGATTTCTTAATTTTCGGAAAAATAAGTTCCCTTTTTCCAACTAGCACCTGCGAAGATGCCGGTAAGCAAGTGCTAAATTCCTCCGAACTCGGCCTTCGCCGCCCCAATAACGGTATTTCTGCCGTTGTTCGTTACAAATTCATCCAAAGTATTTATTCCACAACTTTAAGCATCATTTTATCCACATGCGGAAGTAGCCATAGTTTCCTATACAAGAACAAAATCACCCAGGCTGGTGAAAAACAGCCCGTGGCTTATCCACTGCGATTTCCCCGCCGTTTCAAAATCGACGGGTGCACGTTGGGGGCAGGGATGGTTGTACCCTAGGCAAAATTAGCGTCATTCGGCCTCTTCAAGATCGATCCGCAGCTGATGCATGCGGACAGGAGGGCCTTTATTTTGCTGATTCAGACGGTTCAGCAGGTTATGCGGACTGAGATGCCTTTATTTGTCCCTTTCCCCTTTATTCCAGGCTCAAATGAACGATATAACGGCTTCTGAGTCTGGATACGCCTGGAAAGCAAACTTTTTTGCAAAATAAGGCCTTCTCTGTCCGCTAATTCCGCCGATGCAGCCTATTCCGCCTGCACCTCCCTATTCATCTGCAGCTTCATAGATATCCACTTTGTTTAGCATGGTATAATTTCTTATTCAGCGGGCCAAAAGGGGCTGTGCTTTTCCGATAGGCTTGAGCCAAATCGTTCTTTGCTTCTCGACACGGGGATTGTTCTCATTTAAAAGCCCTTATTGGCGAAAAGGAATGCGCCTCTGGTTCCCTGCGCCATAGATTGCCGAATGCGATTCCACCTAAGATGATGAGAACGCCAGCCCACTGGACCCAGCCCACATGTTCTCCGAGCACAAGCGAGGACATAACGACGGCCATGGGTAATTCAGAGGCACTCATAATGGTACCCATTCCTGAGCCAATATGCGGCAATAATCCTCCTCTTCTGAAAACAAAAAAACACACAAATGCCTGTAAAAGACATTCGTGTGGTGAAAATAGAGCCAGCACTCTAGAAAAGTCCTTTTATTTATCTTTCCTTAAACCTGTACCAGCAGACGGTTCAGAAAGTCTAGACTCAGTCCTTGCGTATCGCGCAGCACCACGTCGGCACCGGCGGCCTCCAGAGCAGACTGCTCCCCAATGCCGACCGCCTTGATCGCCTGGATTCCGGCGGTGGCATCCTCGATGCCGACGCAGTATTCCGGCCGGGCCCCAACCTCTGCGGCTCCGCGCAGGAACAAATCCGGCGCAGGCTTGCCATGCTGCACGGAATCGGGATCAACAACATAGCGGAACAGGCCGTCCAACTGGAGCGAGCGCAAGATTTGCGGCGCATTTTTGCTGGCGGAAGCAATCACCGCCGGAATGTTCTGCGCCTGCAGTTCCTCCAGCAGCCCGGCAATCCCCGGATATGTATCGCCGGGTGTAAGCCCGTCCAGCAGCGACACATAATGCTCGTTCTTGCGCCGGGCCAGCTCTGCTTTTTCCACAGGCGTGAACTCCGTTTCCTTGCCGCCAAGCCGCAATATCCGCTCCAGCGACTCGCCCCGGCTGATGCCTTTCAGCGTCTCGTTAAAGGCGCGGTCGAACGGAATCCCAATGGATTCCCCCAGTTGTTTCCAGGCAATATAGTGGTATTCTGCCGTATCGGTAATTACTCCATCAAGATCAAAAATAACTGCTTCCAGTTTCATACTCTCATCTCCCCTAATTTAACGTTTCTTTTCTGCCTCAAGCTCTATCCCCGGACAGCTTCAGCTCAATACGCTGCTCACAGCTCTCCACAATCTGGCCATTCCATTCCACGGTTACCTTCCACCCGGCTTCATTCTGAATGAGCGCCTGCAAAACCCCGTCTTTCTCGGTCAAGGACAGCTCGAATTCCGCTTCACCGATTACAAGCCGTTCCAGCGTGCAGGCTTTGCCGCTCCATGCTGACGGAAGCTGCGCAGCAGCCGGTTGAGCAGCGCCAGCGCCGCGTCCGGGTTGCCGCTGGCAGCCTCTGCGACAGCAAACGCTTCAGGGACTGTCGATGGATGACCTTCTGACAGAGCAGCAGGCGTATTTGCAGGATTTCTGGAAAAGATCCGATGTAGTGATTGAAAATGACCAGTTGTTCCAGGAGGGAATCCGTTTCAACCTGTACCAGCTGCTGCAATCCGCAGGACGGGACGGGCACAGCAATATTTCAGCCAAAGGATTATCGGGTGAAGGCTATGAGGGGCATTATTTCTGGGATACGGAAATTTATATGCTGCCTGTGTTTCTGATGACCTCCCCGGAAAGGGCGCGGCAGCTTCTGCTGTACCGGTATTCCAAATTGGAGCAGGCCCGAAACCGGGCCAAGGAGATGGGCCATACCCGGGGGCACTGTTCCCGTGGCGGACGATCGCCGGGACGGAATGCTCCTCCTTCTTCCCGTCGGGTACGGCGCAATACCATATTAGCGCAGACGTGGCTTACAGCTACATCCAGTACTATCTGGCGGAAGAGGACCAGGAATTTCTGCTGAACTACGGGGCTGAAGTACTGTTCGAGACGGCCCGGCTTGATCTCGACAATACGCACGGCAACACCAAAGACGGGCTGCACATGGCCAACATGGGCGGAACCTGGATGGCCATCGTCTTCGGCTTTGCCGGGATGAGGCTGAAAGAAAGCGGGCTGTCGCTGTCCCCGGCCATCCCGGACGGATGGACAAAATATGCGTTTCGCCTGACCTTCCGCAGGCGGCTGATCGCAGTAACCATCGATCGCAAGGATGTTGTCCTGGAATTGCTGGAGGGCAGCGCCCTGACGCTGACCTTGTATGGACAGCCGGTTGAGCTAAGTCCGGGAGCCACTGTCAGACAGACGTTAATCCCATAGTCCGGGTTTCCAAATTTGCCGCAACCCGGCCCCGCTCTTGCCTGGCCGGTCCGGATAGTGGAAAAAAACCGAACGAACGAAGCGCCGCAACCCGGTAGCCCGGTTTGCGGCGCTTCGTTTTTGTTTTCCAGATTTTCCATAGCTTTTGTCCGGGATATATTTAAACGTTATGTGTACAAGATTGCCTTAGAAATATTTAATATTTCCTGATGAAGTTCCTTACCAGCTAATTCTTTATGCGATGCTTTCGAGCCTGCATCAATAGGTCCGTCTAAGTACCGCAAGCTGTTTTTTCCTGTCTCAATGACACATTCTTTGAGTACGTCAAGGTATTGTTTAGACATTTATAAGCCCCCAGGTAAGTTCTGATGTTCTACAATATCGCGGACTCGCCGCCGTGATTACAAACTTCTCCGCTATCGTACCCGTTACCTTTAGTGTAGAGCGCCCTTAAAATCCTGTACCCAGGAGGGCACTCTACTATGAAGTGTAGATTACAAGCATGGCAAAATCAACTCATTGCCGGGCAGCCTCCAAGATTTGTTTATCACTTTGCCGCATTTGACTCAGCCACAGCCTGCCGCCTGTCTTTGCGGCTTCGAATCCATGCTGTTAATAACAGCAGAAGACCGAGAGCAATGTTGAAGAAATCAAAAATAACATGGCTCGTTCCCAAATAGATTTGGAATTCTTCAACGCCGGAAGTCCGCCACATACTCAGCACCAGCGCAAGCAAGCCTACCGGAAACACAAGCTGGCGGTAGTTTTTGAGTCCAAACCACTGGCTGGCCCCCAATGCGGCCGTATACAGATAGGTGGTTAACTGAATGAACGTTCCGGGGAGCCACACGATTAGCAGCAAGGCGTCTACATGCTGAATAAATTTATCTATTCCTATATACCGAACGACTTCGATAAACGGATAATTCAATGTGCTGACATGCTTGCCGAAGAGAAAAACGGATACAAGCCCGGAGACAGACAAGGTAACCATGAGAGCAAACCAAGTTAATACTATGTACACTGTCGTTTTCCTCTGATTCGATACGAACGGAAAATATAGACCAAGCATCAAATAACCGGAGAACCAGCTGAACGGGACAAGGGCGCCCTTAATGGAAGGAGCGATCCCTTCACCCATAACGGGGAGGATATTATTTACGTCCCATTCCAGAATTGACAAGATGATCAGCAGTCCGAACACCAGGAAGGTTATCGGCAGGAACAGTTCTGCTAGCCGGCCTAAAACCTCCAGACCTCCTCTGACGGCGTAGGCTACAAGTAAGACAATCCCGCCAATGGCGATTAGGGGTGGCGTTTCGCGTAAAAAGACGGCCGAAATAAAGTCGCCAAATTCCCTCAATATAACAGATGTCAGATTAATACCGTATAGTATGACTACAAGCCCTACAGCTTTGCCGGCCCAAGGTCCAAGCAGCCGTACGCTGTACTGAATGATGGTTTCCTTCGGAAACCTGCTGCTGAGCCGGAGCATTCCTAGTACAAATAGCAAACCAAGCAGATGAGCCCAGATCGGGGATAACCACAAATCGTGACCGGCTTCCTTGCCCGTTATCTTCGGAATATACAGGATTCCGTCGTAGGCCGTTACCGAATAAAAAAGAAGACCTAGCTGCGCTGCGGAAATCTTACCTTTCTCTATCATCAGAAACGCTCCTCACTTCAACCCGACGTCAACCGCTTAAATATACTGTTGAACATATCGATCGGTCCTGGCATATTAGGAAACAGAAGCACGAGCACAGCCATGAACCATGCGACACCTGTGACGGCGATCAACGACACCCGCTCTCTTTTTTGCTTGTTTCCGAGACAACGCCATTCGGACCATACCATCAAGGCGGTTGCAAAGGTTGTTCCCGCCACCTCCACCCAAGTCACTTGCCTCCACACCTCTTTTCAGGATTTGCCGACAGGCACACTGTTCATCCCGGTTTGCCGGATTCTCACCTTAACCTGCACGTTGGCTTGTACCAAAGGATACATTCGCTCCCATTGGTCATGGATATGTTTCCATTTCCGTGGATTGTGGCGTTCGATCTCTTCGCCGAAGCCGAAAATGTCAGCCTTCATCCTTTGGGCTTGCTTGATGGTTATCTCCGCCTTGTTGCGGATTTTGTCGACCGCCGCCTCTTCGACATTGCGGATAAATTTCGAATCCGTTGTTTTAAAGTGAGTCGTATTTTGCACGAGGCTCATTTCGGCTTCAATCACAATGTCCATACGCGGTATTTCACCCGCAAATTTAGGATCGATCCGGGTGCTGGAAGAAAGGACTCCAAGTGAAATGAGCGGAGAAGAGGGCCGCTCCAGCTTCACCGTCTCAACGTCGCCTTTTACTTGTTTCAATATCCATTTAGCCCCGGAGTAGGACTCGCCTTGAATCAATCCGGCCATACGGTAACTAGAGAAGGCAGCATAACCTTTCACATACGGGACGCTTTCCCCGCCGTCTTGCGTGGTATCCACATAAGGTAAAAATGCCTCCTTTGAAATATTTCCGAGATTCTGTACAAGGCTGTTAAGCGTTATGGCCCGGCGAAAGAGGCGCTTGGATTCACCGCCCAGAAAATCCGCTTTAGTCTTCTCGAGCGGGGGGTCAGAAGCGAGAAAATCGCGTGCTGTCCCCTTGCAGACAAATGGCCGGACCCGCAGACGGACATTGCTGTCGCGGACAAGATAATCCAGCTGTTCCCTAAGCTGGCTGCGGGACAACGCCTCTCCGGCGACCAATATTTCAAGCTGTCCCCAATAAACAGTGCGGGACAGCTTAACCTGTAGCTCAGAAGCGGCATCCGCAGCAGTTGCGCCTGAAGCGGACCAAATCAGAGTCGAACCGCTGCTTTTAGAGCTGCTCTTACTCTTGCTCTGTTGTGTATCCCCTCCTCCCTCCTTTGGATGGACAATCTCCAGTGTTAATTCAATCTCCCCATTGTTTTTCAGATCTAAACCGGCTGTCGTTACAATCGCCAGATCATTCACTTCCATCCGGTCCCAGCAGCCCGTTGAAAACAGTAAAACGGTTGCCGCCATTACAAGCAATATGCTCTTACAAGCAGGCATCCAGATGAATGATAATCCGCTCTTCATCATCCGTCAGTTCCCGCCTCCTTTGCTTGAGCCCGGCTTCTGCCCTGGCGCCAGCCGGTGGCGGTTCTGCAAGCTGCTAAAACCGGGACGCCTTGACATTTTCCACAAAGGAGCCCGAATCATGGTATCCTTCATTTCATTTGGCACAAAAGGCGCGAAAGGAGACATGAAGGGGACGCCGTAAGAGCGGAGCATGCACAGATGTATCGCAATGGCGATAAGGCCAAACGATACCCCTAGCAGGCCCAGCGTCCCCCCAAGGATAATAAGCGGCAGCCTCAATAGACGAATGGCGAACTCCAGAGAATAATGGGGAGCCGTAAATCCCGCAATGCCCGTGAAGGCAATAATAATAACGATCGGTGCCGACACGAGCCCGGCCGACACGGCGGCTTCTCCTACGACCAGCGCACCGACGATCGTAACCGCTGAACCGATTTGCCTTGGAAGGCGGAGTCCGGCTTCACGCAGCACCTCGAACGCGAGCTGCATCATCATCACTTCTACGAAAGTCGGAAACGGGATTTCCTCACGCGCTGAGGCAATGCTAGCCAACAACTTGCCCGGCACCATTTCATGATGAAAGTTTAAAATCGCAACGTACACTGCCGGAAGTATCATGGATAACATTAGCGTCCAGTACCGCAAAAACCGTAAAAAGCTGGAGTACACTGTCCGGTTGTAATAATCGTCTGCAGCCTGTAAAAGCGTCGCCAGCGTCGCCGGAACAATGAGCACATCAGGGGTGCCGTCCACCAGGAGAACGATACGGCCTTCGAGCAAGCTTCCTGCTGCCACATCCACCCGTTCCGTAAATTGCTGCTGCGGAAACGGCGAGTATGGATTGTCTTCTGTCAGTTCTTCTATGTACCCGGTCTCTAGTACGCTGTCAATATCAATACGTTCGAGCCTGCTTTGCACCTCATGTAACAGGGAAGGTTTAGCCAATCCGTCAATATAAGCAATGCAGACTTCAGTCCCCGTATAGCCGCCAATGCTGTGAGATTGTACTTGCAGCTTAACGCTCTGGATTCTCCGCCGGATCTGCGAGAGATTGGTCGTGATGGATTCGGTGAAGCCTTCCCGCGGCCCCCGCAGCGATGTTTCAGTCTGGGGCTCTTCTATACTGCGCTTGTCCCATTGAACGAGTCCTAAAAGTAAAGCCCCGGCACAACCGTCCACAAGGAGTACAGGATACCCTTTGATTAATTGCCCGGCACATTCCTCAATAGTCCCGGCCTCATCGGCAGACATGACGGGTAGGAGGCGCATTTTGACCGATTGCAGATCGTTGCTTGATTCATCCCCGGATTGCATGAGAGGCTTCAAGACATTATTGTCGATCTCCTGCCTGTTCGACATGCTAGGAATATTGACGAGCTCAGCCCTGATCGTTCCGCCGATCAAAAACGGGCGGAACGAAACATCATCGGCTTCACCTAATACTCTTTTGAGAGCCTCTATATTGAGGTCTAACTCAGGAACCAGAGCAGTGCGGTCGTTCAATTCAAAGCTGCCATTCGAAGCAGAACGTGTCTGCATCCTCACCCCCTCCTGTCGCCAATACTGGTTATAACAGTTCAACATTGTGAAAGTACCGTTATTTTAACCATATAAGCGATTTATATCCTTTTCACCAGCTACTCGTATTGATGATCACAGCATCTCCGCCTTGATTTGGCGGCAGGAGGTTTTTTGGGTGATACATCAATTGATAGCTTCCCTTGTCTACGGTTTTCGTGACATGGAACTCATTTTGATCATACAGGGCTGGAGCCTTTTACTCGCTATCGTGCGTAGAGGTATACAAGCATAGGCGCTGCTTTCCGCGTTTCCTTGAGGTCTCAACGGCATAGTTCAGCAGTTGGATGCCAATCCTCCGGCCGGCATGCCGCTAATATGAAACGAAGCATGGCTTTAGCCATGCTTCATAACAATATCATCGCTTAACGCGGACGGCGCGTCTTGAGGTTAGCACTGCTCCCTTTCTTAATAGAGCCGCGGCAGTGTGTCTAAGGTAACTGCATAAGGGTGGTCATATGCACGCCGAAGCTCCTCCTTCGCCGTCCATTCCCCGGACGCACCGTAATCATTGGACCATATCATATACCAAACCCAAGGAATACGCGTCACGGACAATGCGGGGATGCCCGGAAGCACACCGATTTCACCCAGTGCAGCCAGTTTTTTGGCCGGCGTAATTTTCATCAGCCCGTTGTATTCTTTCTCTAAGTCAGTATGGGTATGTTTAGGAGGATACAAATCCAGCGAGATCACGTCGCAGACGTCGTCGCCCACATACCCTTCCGGAAGCGGAGAATTCCAGACCCAAATGAGGTTATTCAAACTATGATGATTCGTATACCGCTCATACATCATACGGTACAGCTGTTTGGCCACTTCGGGCCCTTTGGCTCCCCACCAGAACCACTCGCCTTCGGATTCGTGGAAAGGGCGCCATAACACCGGAATCCGCTTCTCGCAAAAAGGCTTAAGCAATGCTGCCATGTGATCCATGTCGGATAAGAGCATCTTATACTCTTCCGTTCCTTCCACTACAGCCCGGGACGCGTCAAAGGTGGTGTACTCGGTATAGAACCCTTTGTCACGGCTGCCGAACGGTGAGAACCAGTGCCAGGTAAATGTTATCAGCCCCCGCTTGTTTAACGCCCAGTCCCATGCATTATCCAGCGTATTTTTATTTTCCTCCACCTCAATCAGGCAAGCTTCGCCGGCATCGCCGTAGTTAATGCCCGGGGAATAAGCAAGCAGCTCAAACCCGCATAGAGCCGGCAATTTCCCCGTCACCTCTTCAATATACCGCAGTTCTTTCTGTACGGTGGTTTGCGTATGTTGGCCGGTTATAATCCCATTGCCGGACAGTTCGTTTAAATAACGGAGGACGTTCTTTACCTCCTCAATTGCATTTGGATTGCAGGGTGCAACATTAGTAAATTTGTTCATTTCCAAGACTCCGATCATTAGAAATGGGCTCATTTCCGTTCTGAATAACGTTGGAAACGAGCCCGATGGATCAAACATCCTACTTCGTGGACCACAGCTCGATACGGTTTAAGATATGCTTGGTATAAGCTTCTTCCATTTCTTTAACTCCGGCCTTATCCAGGTCTGCCATATAGGCGGCCCAGATTTTATCAAATTCCTCCGGTTTGGACATCACTGCTTCAGGTATCCGCTTCCAGGTAATGTCCTTCATTTTGGCCCCCAGGATCACAGCAGGATCGTCACTGGCGAGTGACATCGTGTAGGCTGCACCGTAAGCTCTTGGCCCAAATTCTTCTTCTGCAGGAAAGAGATCTTTCCAATGCTCCGCACCGTAAGCTTTCAGAGTTTCTTTCTCCGGTTCACTGTAGCTCGCCGTCAACTGCTCAGGATAGCTGCGTGTGAAATAGTTCCCGGTTGAATCTTTAATCCCGTCCCCATAGTGGACCATCATATTCCAGTAAAGTCCAACACCCGCTTCTTTTTGAAAAGCTGCGTTGTCATTATCCATACGTTCCTGTACAGCTGGTATAATCACACGTTTGCCGCCTTCAACCGTATAGTGTTTTCCTTCAATTCCCCAGTTGTTCAGAATTTGGCCCTCTTCCGATGCAAGGAAGTCGAGGAATTGAATGGCACGTACCGGGTCCTTACACTTGCTGGAGATCGAGATTCCGTACCCTCCGTCAAAGCCGGCCGGCCAGAAGCTGGTATCCTTGTATTCTTTACTCATAGTAACCGGATAATGACCGTAAGTCTGATCGAGCTTTCCTGCAGCCTTTAGCGCATTCTGCGCATCGCCATAATCCCATTCCGGATCGGCCAAGCCGAGGACCCGGCCTGAAGCCACTTTAGCCTTGAACTGGTCGGTCTTTTGCACAAAGCTTTCCGGATCAAGCAGCCCGATGTTGTTCATGTGATTCAACCAGCGGAAATATTCTTTTTCCTCCGGACGGCGGAAATGATAAGTCGCCTGATGCGTTTCTTGATCAATGTAATATTCGCCGTCGTCCGGTCCTCCGGTGGTCTGGAATCCTGCGTTGGTGACCTGGTACATATGCCAATCGTCCCCATTCAGCGAAAGCCCGATATTCTTATTGCCGTTTTCGTCCGTAGGGTGCTTGGTGATATAATCCTGAATGACTTTTTCAAAATCCTTGACCGTCTGTATTTCCGGATAACCGGCCTCTTTGACGACACGGTGCTGAAGCTCAAATCCTCCGTCGGCTTTGAATTTTTTCTCATCAACGGCGGACCAGGTTGGAATGGAGTAAATCGCTTGATCCTCCAGGCTATACTTGGTCCGGACAATCTTGTCCCCCAGCATTTTTTTGATGTTAGGCGCGTGCTTCTCAATCAAATCTGTCAGGTCGAGAATAGCACCGGCGTCGACAAGCTTGCCGACATCCGCCTTTGCGGCGATCAAATCCGGATAGTTGCCTGTCGCTGCAATCAAGGAGATTTTTTGCACCGGATCACCGACGGCAAACTCAGCATCCAGAGTCACTCCGGTTTTTTCCGTAATAATCTTTCCGACTTCATCTTTCATGT
Organism: Paenibacillus sonchi; assembly: GCF_016772475.1. Lineage (NCBI taxonomy): Bacteria > Bacillati > Bacillota > Bacilli > Caryophanales > Paenibacillaceae > Paenibacillus > Paenibacillus sonchi. The sequence continues at coordinate 3,696,070 of NZ_CP068595.1, read as the reverse complement.
TGTTCCAGTTTGTGCTGGAATCTTCCGAAAAATAAGTAAGCGTAACCGGTTTTAACTCTGTCCCGGCCGAAGAACCTCCCGAGTTGTTTCCTTCACCGGCAGTAGCGCCGTCATTACCGCTGCACCCCGCGAGTGTCGACACTAAAGTCAGTGCCACTATGGAAGAAGCAATCAACCCTTTTTTTTCTGGCTTCATGAACTAAACCCCCTAGATTAATGAAATAGATAATAGCTTGTATGAGACAGGCAGTTCACCTGGGCACACCATAGGCCGGGACACTCTAGCTCTTCACAGCGCCGAGCGTCATCCCTTTGACAAAGTATTTTTGCAAAAAAGGATAAACGATAAGAATCGGAACGGTGACCACGATCGTAATTGCCATTTTTACCGACTCCGGCGAAATTTGTGACATGCGTTCCGCCATATTCGCGGCGTCTTGGGAATTGCTTGCGCTTGTTGTCGTGCTTTGCAGGATTTTCATTAATTCATATTGCAGCGTTGTCAAAGATTCGTTCGACCCGTTAAAAAGGTAAGTATCGAACCAGGAGTTCCATTGGCCTACCGCCAGGAAGAGCGCCACGGTGGCTAATGCGGGTTTGCAAAGAGGAAGAATAACGCGCCAGTATATCGTAAAATCGTTGGCGCCATCCAGCTTGGCTGATTCTTGCAAGGCATAAGGCAGACCGTCTATAAAGGAACGTATTACGAAGACATTAAATGCACTTACAAGGCCCGGTAAAATGTAGACAGCAAACGTATCAATTAAATGCAGATCCTTCATCAGGATAAAACCCGGAATCAAGCCTCCGGTGACATACATCGTGACAGCAAGAAAAATTGAAATAAACCTTCTCGCCTGAAAATCACTTCGCGCAAGCGTGTAAGCCAGCATAGAACCGCTGATCAAGCCTGCTATGGTACCAATGACGGTCCGCAGAAGGGAAATTTTGAACCCGGTAATCAAGCTTCCATAGGTGAAAATCAGACTATAGTTATCCAGCGTAAATTGCCTTGGCCAGACGGTGATTCCTCCCCGGACGGTATCTACTGAATCGTTAAGGGAGATAGCCAGCACGTTTAGGAACGGATAGATCGTCAGAACGGTTACGACAGTCATTGAAAAATAAACGATGATTTCAAGGATTCGATCTTGCGGCGCTTTCGCCTGAAGGCTCTGTTTTACCCGGCCAACCGGCACATTGCTTTTAACAACCCCCATGTCACCCTTCCTCCTTACATGATGCTTTCATTGGTAAAGCGCTTAAAAATCCCGTTAGCCGCAAACAACAACACCAGGCTTATCACCGAGTTGAAGATGTTGATTGCCGTTCCGAAGGAGTATCGTCCCATAGCCAGACCATAATTAAGCGCATACAAGTCAAGCACTTCAGAGTAATCGATGACCAGGTGATTCCCCAGCAGAAATTGTTTCTCAAAGCCCGTACCCAGCAGATGACCAATGGACATAATCAACAGGACAATCATGGTCGGACGGATACCCGGCAACGTAATATGCCATATTTGTCTCCATCTGCTCGCACCGTCCACCCGTGCAGCTTCATACAATTCAGGACCAATCCCGGATATAGCAGCAAGGTAAATGATGGCGTTCCATCCGGTTTCCTTCCAAATATCCGCACTGGTTACAATGCCCCAAAACAAGTGGCCTTGAGCCATAAACTGAATCGGCTGATCGATGAGATTCAAGCCCAGGAGTATATCATTCACGACTCCGCCATCCGTCGAGAGCATTTTGGTGACAATCCCTGCGGCCACCACCCAGGATACAAAGTGCGGAAGATAAGATACGGTCTGGACGAACCGTTTCAAGGCCTGTACGCGAACCTCATTCAGGAGCAGCGCAAAGACGACCGGTACGATAAAACCGGCGATCAGGCCCATAAAACTCATAGCCAGCGTATTTCGCAGCACCTGGTAGAAGTGTTCATCCCCGAACAGGGTGCGAAAGTGCTCAAAGCCTACCCATTTCTGTTCAAAAAAACCGACGCCGGGCTTATATTTCTGGAAGGCCATTGTCCAGCCCCACAAAGGCAGGTACTGGAAGACAAAGACCCAAAGAACGAACGGTATAGACATGTAGTAAAGATATTTCTGATTTTTTAACTCCTTCCAGGCACTCTTTTTTCTTTTTTTGTATGCGTTTTCCGCACTTGCTGTTATCGTTTTCATATTTCCTCCCCTCTCCTGCTTACCATCATAAATCAGAGGAGAGGCGGAACCCATACCAAGGATTTCGGGAAAAATCATCTAATAATTATGGATTTTTATAATCGGACGGCGAACGGCCTTCATACTTTTTAAATTTGCTGAAGAAGTAATTTACGCTCGTGTAACCGACTAGCTCGGCCGCTTCGTACACTTTCATTCCTTGAGCCAGCAGCTCTTTGGCTTTTTGGATACGTACCTTGTCCAGATAAGTGTTAAAGTACTCTCCGGTCTTGTTCCTGAACAATTGTCCTAGATAGGGGGTGCTGTAGTTCAGGAGACCGGCCAGCGTCGAAAGCTTTAAGTCTTCTGCATAATGTCTATGAATAAAACCGATCATTTTCTTGATTTCCTGCTCCTTGCCCTTTGGCCCGGCGTCCTCCGCAAATTCCAACAGAAAACGGTGTGTCTCTTCCAAAAGATCCGATAGATAATCCTGCTGATAAATCCCGTTTAAAAAACGTGAAATGTTCTGCGTTTCTTTCAGTTCGATACGGGAGGCGGCGGTGAGCTTATGAATGAGCCTGTTGGACAGAAAAAAGAAAGATTGTTTGACAGAGTCCTCCTCCTGCCCCTGTTGGATAAATAAGGCGGCAGCCTCATTCAGCAACGGAAGCACCATGGTCTTATTACCTGCATCCAAGCTGTAATACAAGCGGAATATTAAATCCTCCATCATCTTTTCATCCTTGTCACCGGCCTCGCAAGGAAACTCCGGTGCAGCAAAAAGAGTGCGTTCCGGCTCCAAAAGACGATCCTTAGCGCTGAAAAAGACTTGTTTTACCGCTTCCTGTGCTTTCAAATAAGCGCTGTAAATAAGCTCCGGCTCACTAACAGTTCCCCCGGTTGCAGCAATGAACCGGGTATCCCCTGCGATGCTCCGGATCTCGCCGTACAGATGATCGCGCCGCTGCCTTCCGTGCAGAGGCGAGTTGAGCAGGAGAATGACATAAGGGGAGATTACGGTTACGAGCCCCATATTCCGCCCCTCGATCCCGTTCTTCAGTCCTGCGTACAGCTGATGTAAGTGTTCCAAACGGTCCGCTTCGGGAACACGCAGTGAAATAACGACGATTTCGTAATGGCTCCACAACAAATCCATTTCCCTGATCCTGCTTCTCAGCTTGGCCGGATCTTCCGTCTTCTCCTGAGGAGCAAGCAGGCGGCGCAGATACAGCTCCCGGTTGGTAACCTCCGTTCTGTACCATTCCCTCCGCAGACGCTCCTCCTCGATCTGCTCGCGCACCAGCTTTAGAGTAGCCGACATTTCTGCGATGTTTACCGGTTTAACAAGATAGCCCGCTACTCCATATGTAATCGCTTGTTTGGCATACTCGAAGTCGGCATATCCGCTGAGAATAATACAATGCATCTGATGACCGGCCGATCGTAAGCGCTGAATGAATTGTAAGCCGTCCATTACAGGCATGCGGATATCAGCGATTACAAGATCGGGGACTTCTTCCTCGACGATCTTCAAAGCATCTCTGCCGTTGCCTGCCGCAGCAGTAACTGTGAAACCGAGGTTTTCCCACGGTATCAGAGTTTGAAGTCCCTGTCTAAGCTTCGGTTCGTCGTCGACAATAACAACCTTAATCATTCGGTGCACCTCCAGGAATAAAAAACGTGATCGCCGTGCCTGTCCCGATCCCGCTTTCGATACTTAAGGCACTGGATTCCCCGTACAGCAGGACGAGGCGGTCGTTTACATTTCGCATACCGATCCGCTTGCTCTCCTGTTCATGTACGGATTCGGCAAGCTCTGCCTGAATTTCGGCAAGACGTTCTGCGGTGAAGCCTGCACCATTATCGCATACTTTCACCCGGGCTCCCTTCGGCATCTTCTTCACCTCAACTGTAATGACAGCTCCTTCTTCACGGTTATCCAGGCCATGAAGAACTGAGTTTTCCACTAATGGTTGAATGATCAACGGAGGGACCGGCATTGCCTCCAAATCCGGATCAACCGTCAAATGATATTCCAAACGGTCTTCATACCGGAACTTTTGCATTTCAAGGTAACAGCGTACACGCCCAAGTTCTTCGCGAAGGGGAATATTGCCGTTTCCAGCCTCCAGACTGCTCCGCAATAACGTACTCAGAAGCCATACGGCCTCCGCGATTTCGTCCTGCCTGCGAATATGAGCCTCCATGCGGATGGATTCCAGTGAGTTGAAGAGAAAATGCGGATGAATCTGGCTTGCCAGCATTTTGAACTTCATTTCGCTTTGCCTTTGCTCCACAAGATTTTTCTGGTGATTGGTTTCTTGAACTTCTTGGACAAGGTCATGCACGCTTCGGATGAGAGCATTAAATTGCTTAGAGAGCAGACCAATCTCATCTTTACTGTCGATATGGATATACGTTTCCCAAGAGCCCGCTCCCGCTTTGGACATATGCTTGCTCAACCGGAGCAGCCTGCCGGACAACAGCGAGGCGGAAGCATAGATAAGCAAAACTGCAAACATCAGGCTGACCGTTATGACGACAGCGCCGAGCCGGATGACTTGATTGGCGTCCCGGGTAATCTCGGAAACGGAAAAAATAGAAATGATCCGAAGCCCGTTCCAGCTGTTTTCCGGATTCAGATTGACCATAACCACTTTGGACGCTTTTCCGCCCACGACCGTGTCATAGCTTCCTTCCTGGCGGGAAAGTATCTTTTCATCTCCATCAATTTCGGATAGATTCTTTCCGAAAAACTCCGCTTCATTGGACCCGACCACCCGGTTCCGGTCATCCACGATCAGCGTAGTGAACGGCTCCTGGTCCAATATCGATCTTAGTTGCTGTTTATCCACATTGATGGCCAGAACTCCTTTCTCCCCAGTGAGTCCACTGGAAATGAACGTACCAGACTCAGCTGCTCGGAACCGTTACGTTCATCCTTGATCAGATTCCATCCGGCAAGCCCTTTCTGCTCTATGGCCTCCTTATACCAATCCTCGGCCATAATGGTATTGTCCGGCTGGATAAATTCCCAGTTGTTAAGTGCCCCTGGATTAACGACATATACGCGAATGCTGGATATCTCCTTGTACAGTTGGATGTAGTCGCGGATATCCGTATACTCCCGGTATGCCTGGATGACTTCGGTATAACTTTCGTATTTTTGGGCGGCCACCTTCTTCATCCGGTTATCAATGGTTAGCCGGTAGGAAATATTCAGCGGTACCTTAATCAGTTCTTCCGTGCGCTTCTGTACGCGCTCGACATTGTTAGATAACTGTATAAAAGCGTCATTAACGACAATCTCCCGAAGCTTCCCGGTCAGAAACAAGCCGGATAACAACAAAGGCAATACAGCTGCTGAAATGAAGGTAACCGCCAGTTTCTTTTTCATTTTCATGTCATTCATAATTCGGACCAAAAACATGGATCATCCTCCCGGGCCTGGTTGGCCGCTGCGCGCAAAATGCCCCTTTTCCTCAGAAAGGGGCATTGATTTGTTGAAGATATTTTCCTCTTTCAGGCGTTGACAGATCCTTACCTCAAGCACTGGCGGGCTTGATGGCCCGAACCCTGAACCATCCGCTTTCATAATCTTTTTGTTCATAGACAAGAGGCAGCCCCAACTGCATCAGCCTGTCTCCTCCACAGATAAACTGCTCTCCGCTGTATCCCGAATGGATCTCGTATTCGAGTTCCGGATGAAGTCCGGCCAGACGCAAAAATCTCTGGGGCGCATTGGGCACGGCCATCACTTGGAAATGGTAGACAAGCGCTTCCTCCTTGTCTTCGGAAACGAACATCCAAGCCGACTCGTTGCCTTCGAATGGGCTCTTCAAACGGTACAAATCCCCTCTCTGTACTAATCCGCGGATCTCCTTGTAGGTTATGATCTGGCGTTTGACCGTCTCTTTGTCCTCTTCAGTGAATTTCGTCAGATCAAGCTCATAACCGAAGTTTCCGGACATCGCGACATCGCCCCGAAAATCAAGCGGGGTTATTCTTCCAACTTGATGGTTCGGCACAGCCGATACATGCGCTCCGATTGCGCTTACGGGATAAACAAGACTGGTTCCGTATTGAATCTTCAGCCGTTCCACGGCATCGGTATTATCACTGGTCCAGGTTTGCGGCATGTAGTATAACATACCGGGATCAAACCGGCCCCCTCCGCTGGAGCAGCTTTCGAACAGAATATGCGGAAATGCGGAGGTGATACGCTCTAACAGCTCGTATAATCCAAGAACATACCGATGGGCGGTCTCCGATTGGCGTTCCGGCGGCAGGTCAGCCGAGCCTATTTCCGTCAGGCAGCGGTTCATATCCCATTTCACATAAGCGACAGGCACACTGGAAAAAATAGCTGAAAGCGAATTATAGATAAAATCGCGCACTTCTTGGCGGGTATAGTCCAGCACCAGCTGCCATCTGGCTTCGGTGCGTCTCCGCTCCGGAACATGAAGGCACCAGTCCGGGTGCTTCCGGTACAGCTCGCTGTCCGGCGAGATCATCTCGGGCTCAACCCAGAGCCCGAATTTAAGGCCCAGACGGTTGATCCGTTCCGCAACATCCGCAAGCCCGCCGGGAAGCTTCCGGCGATCCTCAACCCAATCGCCGAGGGACGAATTGTCAGCATCCCGTTTCCCGAACCAGCCGTCATCCAACACAAAAAGCTCGATACCCAGTTTGGCTCCCTCTTCTGCTATCGCTGCCAGCTTATCTGCATTGAAGTCAAAATAGGTAGCTTCCCAGTTATTGACCAGGATCGGACGTTCTTCGTCCCTATATTTCCCCGGCAAAGCCTGGTCCGGTACAAACGGTGATACGTCCGTGACATGTCTCCCAGTCCTTGTCCAGAGTAAACCATCACGGTTTCCGGTGTCTGGAAACTCTCCCCCGGATTCAACAACCACGCAAAGTCAAAGGAATTAATACCGATGCTGAGCCGCGTTGAGCCGAACGAATCCACTTCCGCTGCCGCTTCGAAGCCGCCGCTGTAGACAAGGCTGAAGCCAAAAGCTTCCCCTTGACTTTCGGTCGTCTGCGGAGTGACCAATGCCGCAAAAGGATTGAACTGGTGGCTGCTCATGCCCCTTTTACTATCGATTCGGACCTCCCCTTGATGAAGCGGTTTGCGGGTAATATTACCTTCCCGGGCCCAGGCACCTGAGAGGTATGTGATCTCAAAACCGCGTGTGCCCGGAAAATCAACACTGGCGCTCAAGGCACGGCGAAGCCGTAACTTCTTCTCTCCCTGATTGCCCAGCCGGGCCGAGCGAACCATGACGTTTTGATCCGCAAAGATGCTGTAACTCAGCACAACGGTAAGACCTGAATAGGCGTCCGTTAATGCCAATTCCAACGTATCTGCTTCGGCTGCATCCTCGGTATACACGGCCGGAAGCCCGGGTAAGGATGGTTTCCCCTTCATAAGCCGGTAACCTTCGTATTGTAGCTCAGTGATCCGTGTTCCGTCCTCCAGTTCAACCTGGTACGCCGGATTCCGGAAGTCTCCGCTTCCGTATTGCGGGTATTCCTGCGGCAGCCGGTCTAATCCGGCTTGTTTCGGGGTGTGAATCAGCAGGCCGGACATGGGTTCCCGGTGTTTCAGCCTGCTCCCCCAATAGACATGTACAGGGTACCCGTCTACGATCTGAATAATATAGCTCATGCCGGATGACTGCAGATGAAACAGTCCAGCCTGCTCTTGTACGATTATGCCCAATGTAAATTCCCCTTCCTTCTGGTCCATCCTGTTCGGAAATCGCTGTGTTCCATCCAAAAAAAGACATGGTTTAATACTTGATAAGTCCATGTAATATAGCAGTCAGTTCTATAGAAATAATATATAAATTAAGTTGTAGAGTACATGGCACTGTACTCACTAAATATGTTATAATGCTGGATAATTTACATGAAGGAGACTTGTTGTGATTGAATATTTACCGCGCAGTAAACAGCACGCCGAATTGCATCTCACTCAATTCGGCATCGAGGAATGTATACCGGGTCATTTTTTTGGGCCGGCTGTGAGAAATCATTATTTGCTCCATTATGTTTTGAGCGGAGAGGGAGTTTTTGAAGTCGGTGGAAGCCGGTACCGGTTGCGGAAGGGGCAAGGGTTCTTAATTTTCCCCGGTGTGGTTACTTATTATCAGGCGGATACAGCGAATCCCTGGTCTTACTGCTGGGTTGGTTTTAACGGGACATCGGCGGAGCTGCTTCTCAAGCAAGCGGGTCTAACCAAATCTTCCCCAATCTTCCTTTATGACAGGGACGATATGATTTACCAGTACTTGCAGTTGATGAACGAATCGAGAGGATTCCATAAAGCCCGGGAAACCAGACTTACGGGGTTGCTGTATTTATTATTATCGCTGCTCGTGGAGTTCGGTCCGGTGGCATCTCCTGAACTCAAAGGAACCCGGACGGAGATTTATGTTGAAGAGGTAAAGGATTTTATCGAAATGAACTATCCTCAGAAAATTACCATTGAGGACATTGCCCAGTTTATCGGACTTAATCGAAGCTATTTATGCTCCTTATTCAAACAGCGGATGCAGATCAGCATTCAGGATTATCTGATTCGTTATAGAATCAATAAAGCATGTGAAATGATGGGGAATGCGGAGCTTTCGATCGCTGATATTTCCCGGTCTGTAGGCTATAACGATGCTTTACTTTTCTCCAAAATGTTCAAAAAAGTAAAGGGCTCCGCCCCTAAACATTACCGGGCGGAGATCCAGGCCCAAATCCAGAACGACTCTAAAAATTCCATTCAGCAAATTGAAGAGGAGCATCTATTTTATAACGGATTTGTGCCATGACCCTCTTTTGCCAGAAGCTTCTTCGTAAAATTCACATCAAAAAAATGAATGATGGGTCCCAGACCGAATACGGACACCAGTGTTCCCAAACCGATGATGCCTCCTGCCAGGAAGCAAATCAAAGCACAAAGCGCATCCGTAAACATCCGGTGCCAAAAATAAGAGATTGCCGGAAGGTTATCCCTCATAATCAGGGACAGGCTGTCGTAGGGAGCTACTCCCACATCTGATGTCTGATACATGGATACCCCAAAACTGCATACCACCACGCCAATCGCCACGATGATCACCCGCTGCCATAACAGCTGAGGTTCGCCCAACAGATTTAGCCAGGTATTATAAAAGAAAGTAGCTATGTATCCCAGCAAAATTGCATTTACAAAAGTCCCGGCTCCAATAAACCTTCGTCCTGTGATAAATTCGATTACAAACAGGACAAGGTTCAGTAAGATTAGAAAATTTGCATATGTCATACCGATACACTCTGCAAGTGCCATCACCATGCCGCTGAAGGGATCATTCCCCATGCCGGACAGCTTAAAAATACTGATGCCCATGCCCAGAAATACATTTCCGAAAATCATAATGATCAAGCGTTTGGTATCTACCTTATTAATGTACCCCTTCATATGGTCCATCCTAATTTCATATTATAGTTCTGCTTTTCACAAACAACGTCGTCATTATATCATAATTTCAAGCAGACAAGCCGTAATAATGAACTGGCCCGTACTCCATTTCATATTAGTTTCTCTAACAGTTCATCTATTATTTGATCAGTAAGAAAAGAACAACCATCCTATTCAAATGGCTGTTCTTGAAATGAACCTGAAATATATGAGGCTAACCGGATGCACTCATTTCCTGCTCCTATCGTGGAGCCTGACCGGCTCCTAAAGTTTCAATCTTTACCCTATGGAATTCTGCTGCACCCTGGCTGACGAACAAGGCAAGCTTTCCTTGCTGAATATCGTACATTCTGGCACTCATCGCCACATCTCCGCCGACATAAACTTCGCAAATCGTCCCGTCAATGAACACCTTCAGCTCGTATTCCTGTTCCGGCAGCAGCTTGAGCGGACGTTCCAGTTCCACATCATAAGGGAAGGTTTTACCTCCCTCTTCAGATTGCATAATCGGCCCGCGGAAGGCAATTCGGCTTCGCTCAGGCTCCAGCGTGATATAGTAGGCAAAATCTAGGCCTTCACCCGCCCGAAGCATGAACCCTAAGCCCTGGGCCGATCCTGAGAAACGTACAGTTGTAGAAATCTTGCACTGATCAGGCAGTTCCTCCTGTGTGATGCAGCCGGCAAAAGAATACGGGGAATCGCACCGGATCACCTCATCCGAAATCGACCACTCTCCAGCAACTCCATAAAAATGAGCAGGTACCTGCCGGGCAAAAGCCGAGTCTACGGTTTCCGGAGCTTTCACGCCTAGTGACCCGTCCGGGCGCTGTACAATTTCATGCACAACCAGATTGCCGCCCCAATCCCAGGTGTCATAATCCTTGCCTGGAGCTTTGGGAGGGTTCCAGCCGAACAGATCGTCTTCCTTCGTAGGATTCCAGCCGAACAAATAACGCTTCTGTCCATCGGATACTGACTTGGCGGCATAATATGCACGTCCATCAAAGGCTTCTTCCGGCGGCGTAATCCACGGTCCGTTCAAGGAACGGCTCATCCGGTAAAAGGTACCGAAACGTCCCGTATATGAGGAATAAATCAGGTACCACCATTCCCCCATCCGGAACAAGTCCGGGCATTCATGCGCTCCCACGTGCAGGTTCGGCGCGTACAGCGGCTCCCGGTATTCCCAATGCTTGAGATCCTTAGATGACAGCAAGCCCGTGCAGCCTTTCCGGTTCGTCGGTCCTTTGGCCAGCGCTGCGATCAGCATCCAGTATTGGCCCTCTTCTTCATTCCAGAATACAAAGGGATCACGCCAGTCCGCCAGCTCATAAATTTCGCCATCCGGACCAAAAGTGTCTTCAGGAATCGGCTCCCATGTCCGCAGATCCTTGCTGACGGCATGGCAGGCGAACTGTTTCCCTTCAGGAAAGATACAATAGAACATATGATAGACATCGTCCACTTTGAGAATATGGCCGGTTCCGCCTTCGATTTTGCAAGCTCCATCTTCCCTGTAATTCACGAAATCCTTCGTTCCAAGCAAATGCCAGCCATGATCAAGACCTTCCCGGTAGTTGTCTCTCCAGCCATGGAGATAAAAGAGTTTAAATTCCCCGTCTTCATAGTAGGGGATTACGTCCCCTACCCAAGCGTTTTCCGGACGATAGAAAAATTCCTTCATTAAATATTCCCCGTTCCTTTAACAGTTATTATTTATTGAATTTATCCAGCAACAGCGCGATAACTTGTGCACTCTCTGCACGGTTAACCTGTTCCTGCGGCATGAACAATTGGTTCCCGCGCCCGCTGATTAATCCTAGCTCCTGTACGGCAGCGACCGCATTTGCAGCCCAGGCGCTGATCGTACCGGCATCCTTAAAATCACTTTGGCGATTAACGGCAGCGTTCTGTCCTGTATGGAGCAGATACGCTTTGTAAATCATGGACGCCATTTCTTCACGGCTGATGGTGTCGTCGGGTGCAAAGGTATCCGTGCTTCTTCCGGTTACAATTCCCGCTTCGTATGCTGCGGCAATGGAAGCAGCGTACCACTTCGTTGATTCCACATCCTTGAATACGGCTGACTTCGTCGCTGATATTCCGAGTGCACGGGTGATCAAGGAGGCGAATTCGGCCCTGCTCACCTCCTGCTTCGGGGCGAATGCCGTTTCACTCACACCTGAGACCATTTGCTGTGCGGCCATTCTTTTAATTACGTCATAGGCCCAATAAGAGGCATTAACATCTTCAAACGATTTGTCATAAGTAAGGACGGCAAACGTACTGAAATGGCTCACATTCGCTGTCCATTTACTGCCCGCAAACGTTCCTCCCACATACTCCAGTCTTCCGTCATCAGCGATGTAATAAATGCCCGTCAGACCTTGTTGGGCATTCTCCTGTGTAGTCAGTCTGATTGTGACGGGTTTGGAGAACTTCTCAAGCGTAAGTTTCGTTCCATCGGGCTTCACAATAGACAACTTGAAGTCGTAGACCTCTCCAGCCGCAGAGATGGCTGCCTGATTCTTTTGTCCGGCTTGCGCAATCCGTTCTTTGCTTTGCTCTGAAGATAAAGCTTCCATTTCAAAAGAAATCTTTGCATGTTCTTGCTCGCCGCCCGTAACCTGTGCCTGCAATTCCTTCAATACTTCTGCAGGGACTTCGATTTCCACACCTGAATTTTTAATCTTCAGGGCATTCTTGCCGTCATTTGCAGCCGTGGCCACAGGGAACAGCACCTGCCGCTCTCCCTTTGCCATTTCAAATGACAAGCTGTTCTGGCTCTCCGGTTTGCTTGCCGGAATCACAGGGCTGCCCGGAGTACTAGTTGGGACAGCTCTACTGGTTGGATCTGTCGAAGAACTTGGACCGTTTGGGTCACTTGGACCGTTTGGGTCACTTGGACCGCTTGGGTCAGTCGGACCGGCCGGATCGGTTGGATCGGTTGGATCAGCCGGGCCGGCCGGGTTATTCGGATTCACCGGATTCGTCGGATTCTGCACTTTAACCGGTACATTGAAATCATCGACGTTAATATGTCCGAAGCCGCCTGTGGATTGGTCAACCACCTTGATGTAAAGCTCCTGGCCGATATACTGCGATGCATCCCAAATCTTCCGTTGATACTCCTCATAATTCGTGGCGGTCTCTTTAAATAGCTCTTTGCCGTCCGATGCCCGGACCAGCGCAACATAGAGCTTATCGATATCACGCCCGCCGCTGACCAGGAAGTTGATCTTGCCGTTCCCGCCCAGGACGAAATTCTGCGATTTCAGCGTTCCCGTTAAGCTGTCACCGCCAGCTTCCTCGTTGAAGCCCCACAAATGATAGCCGCCCGGAATTTTATGCGACGGATTGAAGTAGATCGTCTCCCAGAAAAACTGGGCATCCGTCACATGGACATCCTGGAAGGCGTCCCCTTCGGTAATCCAGCCTGTTAAGTCGCCTGTGGCAAAATCATGGTTAGGCAGATCCGTAATATCGCTGTACACCGAATTGTCCCAGTTGTCAGGCACATCAACCGGAGCAGCCGGTTCACCTGTCAAGGCATTCATATTCCATACTTCCATCGACTTGACCGTAATATCGTTGTCGGCCCATACCTGCAAGCCCAAGGAATCGTATCTTCCTACGTAGACACGTGTGGTCAGTTTTTTCTTATCATTGGCAAAGGCTTCGACAACCGAGCGGTCCAGGAAAATATGGAGCTTCAGATTCTCTCCCTTCAGATCCACATATCCGCCTTGGATGCCATCCACACGCACATCCGGGTCAATGCTGCTCTTGGTCCGGTCCACATTGAAGGTCCCGGCCGTCTTGTCATAGTAAATCAGCGTTTCCTCCTGGCCGTTATCGGAGCGCCGCACCTTAAGACCGAATTTCTGGGCTTCGCCCGGATCAATCTCCATCACAATCTCCAGCATGTCGCCTTTGACATTTTGGATCAATTGATTGGCAGCCTGCAGATTTTTGTCTGCAAAATCCACCAGTTTGGCACCCCGCAGACTCTGCAATTCTTGAATCGGCTCAATGCGCAATTCATCATGCTCATCCAGGCTCAAGGAAACCGGCAGTGCCAGATTATGGGCCCATCCGGCTTGATATTCTGCCTGAGGTGTTCTTACATTCTGCACCATGGAGAACACGACCGTTCTTCCGTCAGGGGTGACCATACCGCTCTCTGCGGTTAAATAGCCGTCGCCCACATCCATTTTGGATGGCGCAGCCTGGTCGGGTATAAACTTGAAATTATCCCGGTCCCAGGTTCCGATCCAGTAAAAAACCTCAACATCCCTTTGCACATCGTTAGCCGGCGGAACCTGCTCCGGTTTCTCATGCGGGTTGATCATGAAAATATACTTCTTCTTGCCGGTGCTGTCCTTGCCTAACGGCAGCAGCACCGGCAGTTCCCATACCGTGCCAAGCTCCGGATACAGGCTTCTGTCACTGACGTATAATGGCCCCTTATACTCCCAGTTGTACATATCGTCGGATACGTATACCAACGCTGTACCGCTGCTAAAGTCTTTAAGACCAGAGGTTACCAGCTGATACCACTTGTCTGTCTCTTTGTCATACCATACAAACGGGTCTCTGAATTCGTTATGAATACCGTTTCCGTTCTGCTCTGTAACCGGTTCAGGATATTTCTCCCACTTCTCCAGATTAGGGTCCGACAAATCAGCCGGCGTTGCAAGCCCTGTTCTTTGGTTCGGCGACAGCGAGTCATTACCGGCGGTGTAGAAGAGAACGGGATTGCCATCGCGGTCATATGCTGCACTGCCTGACCATACTCCATCCGGATCAAGGGTGCCCGCTTCAGGCGCAAGTGCAGGCCTTACATTCTCCCAATGCACCATATCGTCACTTACCCAATGTCCCCAGTGGATTTGATGCCAGTATGGACCCTGCGGGTTATGCTGATAAAATAAATGATATTTGCCGTTATAATAAATGGGCGCATGCGCTTCATTCATCCAGTTTTGCGGAGGCATCGCATGGTACTGCGGACGGTGCTGGTCACCGTCGAACACACTGGGGTCCTCATCGATATCCCCATTTGGAATTTCCGGAACCGTGCCGCCGTGAAGCGTTTGTACACTCTCGTATTCAGCAAGGATCTCCTGGCCCGTAAGCGCTTTGTTCTGCAGCTTCACTTCATCGATCAGTCCGCTGAACATATTGTAGGAGAACAATCCCGCAAACTCTACAGGTCTATTGTTTTTACCGATCACCAGATTTTCCGTAGAAGGCGAGATCGGAACGTTGACAGGGGTCGCTTGGGAAGCCACTTCCTGACCATTCAGGTACAGCTTAATCATTCCATCCTTTTTGTCGAAGGTAGCCGCCACGTAATTCCACTTGTATTTTTCGAGCGGATGATCTTTGACCCATACCTGAATCCATTGGCCGCCAATCCCGGCCTGCATCGACCATGTGCCATGCCGGTACATGCCAAGCGCGAAGCCTTCCGCCTTATCCTGATCAGACTGGTTCACAATTGCAGACAGCTTGTTTCCGTCTCCCCATTCGTAGCTGCGCGGCGCGACCCAGGCTTCAAGCATCAACGCATCGCTTACAGGAACGGTATCCTTTGCCTTGACCTCGATATCATTTGAATATCCATCGAACAACAGGGCGCCGCCTTTTACTCCGTGCGGTGTCCATCTTGGTTCCTTGGAGTCCATGTATCTGGCGTTGTTAAATACATAATTCACATCGTGTTCAAGATTGCTTACTTCCTCAAGCGCCTTTTTTCCTGCGCCTTCATCCAGATTCATGTAGAAAATGGTACCCGTACCATGAGCCTGAAAAGCGTCAACGGAAATACCCGCTTGATTGGATTGATCGATAACCTTGATATAAAGCCTCTTATTGTAGTGCATCTGCATTTTCCAGGAAATCTTCTCATTCGCACTGACATCCCCGGTCTTCTCAAGCAACGTATTAGTGCTGGCATCATATAATGCGACGTAGGCGTCCTGCGGATTATTGATGCCTAAAACAGTGAAGTTAATAGTCCCGGTCCCCTGAAGCGTAAAGGTATTGGAGGTAATCGAGCCCTGTCCTTCCAAGGAGGATTTGGCATAATAATTCCCTTCTTTACCAGCTTGAGCATCATTGTTCACTTGAAAAGCGTTGCCCTGGGCGGTCCAGCTCTCTAAATTTCCGGTTTCAAAGCTGGGATTCTGGATTTCCGTCGGCATAATGTTATCTGCCATGACTCCTTCTTCCGGCACGAGTTCATTGAAGGTGTGGAAGGCGTCCGCAAAGATTACTCCCCAATCCGCGTGTCCATTATCGACGATCTCCACATAAAGCTTCTTCCCGATATCCTTGGAGAGATCAGCTTTATATTGCTCCATATTCGCGAGTCTCAGGCCCTGTGCCGGATACGGGAACCCGGACTCGTTAAATTCGGTGTTGCCGTACCTGGCAATAAGTTCACCTGTGTCCGCATTGATGACGTTCACATACACTTGATCCGTATGCTTGCCTCCGCCCAGTCTGAAGGTAATCCAGCCCGTTCCGCCCAGCTCGAAGGTGCTGGAACGAAGCTTGCCGGTCGCAGCCTCGTTATACTTTAAGCCGTTTAAATGATAGGTGCCTTCCTGGTTATACGGGATTTGCTCGACCCAATAGGTGGTTTCGTCCGATACGCTGTTCGGACCAAACGCCTCGCCTTCTACAACCGTCCAGCCTGTTAAGTTTCCGGTTTCAAAACCGGGATTTTCGATTTGATAGCGTTTGAAATCCGGCTTGATATCCGTAGCGGTAATTCCATCCGCCGGCTCGGATTCATGGTACATGAAGAACGCATCCGCAAATACCACTCCCCAGTCCGTCGTTGCATTATCGACGATCTCCACGTACAGCTTCTTGCCTAGATATTCAGAAAGATCCGCCTTATACTGCTCCATATTGGCAAGCCGCAGGCCCTGTGCGGGATTCGGGAAACCAACGTCAGCGAAGGCGCTATTGCCATACCGGGCAATCACTTGACCCGTCTGGGCTTCCACGATATTTACATATGCCTTGTTTGGATTTTTCGCACCGCCAAGCTTGAAGCTGATCCAGCCGCTGCCGCCCAGCTCGAAGGTGCTGGAACGAAGCACGCCGGTCGCAGCCTCGTCATGCTTCCAGCCGTTTAGATGATAAGTACCTTCCTGGTTGTACGGGATTTGTTCCGCCCACCAAGTGGTTTCATCCGATACACTGTCCGGTCCGAACGCTTGACCTCTGACAACCGTCCAGCCTGTCATATCTCCAGTTTCGAAGCCTGGATTTTGGATTTGATAGACGGTATCCGTAACTGACAACTCCTCGTCAGCCTCAGGAATGTGATAGACCGCATCCGTAACCGGCAATCCCATGTTCACCTGTGGACTAAGTGCTTCCTCAACATCAGCCTTCGTTCCGGCTGCAGCAGATATTCCGGGAGCTGCAAGCTGAAGAACCATTACCCCAATCACCATTTTGGAGATCCATGCTCTGCTTCTTTTGATTTCTTTCATCAACGAGCCTCCTTCATCATTTAGTATTCATGCAAACATTCGTACCCAATTTAGAAATTGGTCTCTATATACAAGGATGCATTGTCATGAAGTAAGAGAGGCGTGTAAATGAAGCGTTTCCATTTCGAGGAGTACTTACTACTTGGCTTAGATAGTTACATCACCCATATGGTATAGTAAGGAGCGCCTAGGCGCTCCTGCTACCAAATGGACTGCATTTCCCAAATCTCCATGGATTTAACCAACAGTTCCCCGGTTCCCCAGATTTCAAGGCCCAAAGCATCCTTACGGCCCGGATACACCCGCGTCGTCAGGCTTTTTAGTCCGTTGGCATAGGCTTCGACCATGGAGCGGTCCAAATAGATGTGCAGCTTCAGATTTTCTCCCGGCAGCTCCAGTTTGCCGCCCTGAACCCCGCTGCATTTTTCTCCCGGATGTTGCGTTGTTTTCGTCCGGTCCACCAAGAACATAGCTTCATTTACATCATAATACAGCAGGGTTTCTTCTTCCCCATCCGGTGATCTTCGAACTTTAATTCCAAATTGAGTAGCACTTTCCGGCTCAATCTCCAGTTGAATCTCCAGCATGTCGCCTTGTACATCCTTCAGCAGCACATTAGCTTCAGCCAATGACTTGTCGCGGAGCGATAACCGTTTGGCACCGCGCAGCGATTGAAGTTCCTGAATCGGCTCGATTCCCAGCCGTCCATCCTCCCGCAAATACACGCTTAGCGGCAAACCGCCGTTATGAGCCCAACCCGATTGGTATTCCAGCTCCGATGTCCGGTCCCCTTGGGCAATCGTAAAAACGATATTTCTGCCCGTCTTCGGATCCACCATTCCGCTTGGACCGGTAAAATGGAAATCGCCGACATCTATCAATTGGGGTTCCTCTTGATCCGGTATGAATGATAGCCCGTGCTTGTCAAACTGACCGATCCAATAGAAAACCTCAACATCGGCGCCTGCTCCCACAGGGCTGACCAGCAGGACATGCTTGCGCACACCTTGCTTGTCGCTGCCAAGAGGAAGAAATACAGGGAGCTCCCAAATGGGTCCAAGATAGGGGAACTTCTGAATATCCGCTTCAAAAAATGGTCCTTTATACGTCCAATTCAGCATATCCTCTGACGCAAACGCCAGCGCTGCTCCGCCTCCGCCTTCAATCCCTGACCCGACCAGAGCATACCAGCCGTCCTCATCCTTCCACACGAACGGGTCCCGGAAATCTCCGAACGCCCCCATCCCCTTTTGCTGTACAATGAGCGGCTCCGGATGTTTGGTCCACCTGACCAGATCAGGATCTCCGTCTTCGGAATAGGTGCTTCTGGCGAGCGCCACACTCTGATTCGGTGAGGCACTGTCATTCCCCGCCGTAAAGAACAGGACGGGCAGGCCGTCTGCATCATAGGACGCGCTTCCTGACCAGATTCCGTCCGGTGCTAGCTGATCCTTCTCAGGTGCCAAGGCTATAGGAAGATCACGCCAATGCACCAGGTCCTCGCTTACCCAATGTCCCCAATGGATATGATGAAAGTACGGCCCTTGCGGGTTATGCTGATAGAACAAATGATATTGCCCGTCAAAATAGATCGGCGCATGAGGCTCATTCATCCAATGGGCCGGCGGGCTGACATGATATTGCGGTCTGTGCCGGTCCGCCAGCAAGGGAGTGCGGTCCAGCTTGATCTCATCATAGCTGACTTGCGGCCGGGCGCCTTCATGTGTGGAATCCAGCACCTCCTGATAAGAAGCAGCCACTTCCTCATTACTCAGAGCGCGGTTATAAATCTTCAGCTCATCCATGATTCCGCTGAACATGTGAAGACTGAACACTTCCGCCAGCAGAGTGCTGTGGTTATTCCTGCCGATGAGCAGCTCTGTGTCTACCGCCTCAGCCAGGCGGGAACCGCGGGGCACAGCAGCCGAAGCCATTACGCTGCCGTTCAGAAACAGCTTGATTTCTCCTTGATTCCCGTCGAACACGGCATTTACGTATGACCATTCATTTTTGGGTAATTCATAGCCTTCAGGAGACCAAAGCTCCTTCCATTCCCCTCCCTCCAGTCCGACTTGGAAGGACCAGGAGCCGTGGCGGAACATACCGAGCAGATAACCCTGCTTGAGATCCTTATTGTGTCGGTTCACGATGGCGGCCAGCTTGCCTTCATGTCCCCATTCGTAGGTGCGCGGAGCAACCCATACCCCGATACTGAGAGCTGATAGCGACTCTGGCTCAGCATTCGGATCTTCCTGATTCGCCGGATGGGCAATATAAGTCGAGTAACCGTCGAACAGAAGCCCGCTTCCCGTTACTCCCTTTCTCCACTGCGGAGAACATGGTTCGGTGAACTCCGCCTGGTTAAACACATACTGAATATCATCCTTGACTTGGGATATGCTCTCCATAGCGTTTGCTCCGGTTCCTTCATCAAAAGCCCAATACATGATTAGCCCGTTATTATCGATTATTCCGCTCATACATGAACCCTCCTTGATATCTGCCCTATGCTGCCATGGAGCATATGAATGGAATGAAGCGTATGGATATGAAGGGAATGAAGCTCAGCTTTTCCTGTCTCTGCGCTTATCCAGACAGTGTCGATTGGCTCATCCGGGAAAATTTGATCAGTCAGCGCAACCAGTCCTTCATTCGCGAACACTTCAACCACACTGCGGTCCAGCCAGATACGGAGCTTAATGCTCCCGTTCTCTGGAGCTAATCTGGCACCATGCTTACATGCAAATGACGGATTGAAATCAGTCAGACCAGATTGTGACCGGTCGATAAACAACCACTCGCGCTCAGGGTCATAACCGATAATCGTCTCACTCTGCCCGGAAGACCTCAACTTGATTTGAACTTCGTCTCCGGAGCGGATATCAAGGTCTACCTCAATCTCCAGCAGATCATCATTAGTCCCGTGAATAAACGGGGCCTCCCGTGTAACCGATACATCACTCCAGGAGAGCGACTCTTTCCGCAGCTGCTCTATCTCCTGAACAGGCATTTGAGATAGAACTACACTCCCGTTCCGGCTGGTCAGGGACAGTACGCGGGGGAGGGTCATAGCGCCCCGCCAGGAACCGGTTGGTATCTGCTTGGCGTAGCTCCAGTTACTCATCCAGCCGATAATTACGCACCGTCCGTCTTCCTCCGGAATATCCGACCAGGATACTGCCGCATAATTATCCCTTCCCTCATCCATCCACAGCACCGTATCAGGAGTATTCTCATTTACAAATTCCCAGCCGTCAAAGCTTCCAATGAAATATTGGGTTTTGGAGCCTTCCGGATAATCCGGATTGTCTCCGATACTTACGAGCAGTACCCATTTTTTCAGATTGGACCCATCGACGGATAACTCAAATAGATCCGGACATTCCCACACACCGTAATGTGAACCCTCCGACTTCCCGAATTCGCTGGCAAAATCCCAATCCTTCAAGTTAGCAGACCGATAAAAACGGATATGATCGCCGCACGCCAGCACCATTACCCAGACGCCGGCTTCCTCCATCCAGAAGACTTTGGGATCACGAAAGTCGGTGATTTCAACGTCAGACAGGACCGGATTTCCTGCGTAAAACGACCAGCTTCTGCCTTTGTCCTTACTGTACGCCAAGCTTTGGCGCTGCCTCGGTCTGTCTGAACCCGGGTAGATATCCGCATGGGTGAATATAGCCACCAAGCCTGCCCCGCCATCAAAAAATCCGCTGGTATCCTTCCAATCCACCACTGCGCTTCCAGAGAAAATGGCACCGTTATGATCCGGTGACATGGCTACAGGAAGTGTTTCCCAGTTCACCAAATCCTTGCTCACCGCATGGCCCCAGTGCATAGGACCCCATACGGTGCTTTCGGGATGGTGCTGGTACATCAAATGGTACTCTCCTTCAAAGTAGACCATTCCGTTCGGGTCATTCAGCCACATAGCCGGTGGTGAGTAATGGAATTGAGGCCTGTAAGATTCTTTGGAGTAATCCGCGCCGGCCGACTGAACTAATGTAGCAGCCTGCTGATAGGTTGGAATGGCCGGTATGGCTCCTTTTCTTGTCGTCACCAGAGCACCTACTGCATTAGCGAAGCTTACAATGGGAATCCAGTCCTGAGCTCTGATCTGTTCGATACTGCCTCCTCTCTCGAGCAACTGATAGAGGAAACCGCCCAAGAATGCATCTCCCGCTCCGGTGGTGTCCACGGTATCTACTTTGTAACCGGGAACATCCGCCCATTTGGAGCCGGGACCGAACCGGATGAAGCACCCTTTTTCAGCCTTGGTCACCAGGACCACTTTCACCTTGAACTGGGTCTGAATTTGACGGGTACCCTCTTCCAAATCCGTGAGACCCGTAATAAACGGAAGTTCCTCTTCGGAAATTTTGACAATATCCGCAAGAGCAAGCCCTTCTTTGATCTTGGTCTTCGCCTGCTCCAAATCCTGCCAAAGTGCAGGTCTCAGGTTGGGGTCAAATGAAATCAGAGCTCCATTCTCTTTCGCCTGGACGCACGCTTTCAGGGTTGCACTAGCAGAAGGCTCATGGGTCATCGATACGGAGCCGAAATGAAAGATTTTCGTACCTTTGATCTGTTCCAGGTCTATATCATCAATTCCCAGAAGCATATCGGCACCAGGGTTACGGTAGAAGCTGAATGAACGGTCGCCGTCTTCTCTGAGATGGACAAAAGCCAGCGTTGTTTTAGCACGGCTTTCCTTCACCAAACCCTTGGTACTCACACCATTTTCCCGCAAAACCTGGGTAAGATACTCCCCAAACTGGTCTTCACCGACCTTGCCGATAAATGCCGTGGATTTCCCAAGTTTGGCCAACACAACAACCACATTCGCAGGGGCTCCGCCGGGATTGCATTCAAACAGCTGCTCCCCCTTTTCAGACAAGCCTGCAGGAGTAAAATCAATCAGTACTTCTCCTATTGCTGTAATATCAACCATATGGTTTTCCACTCCTAGTCCATCATTTATATATAAAAACATGTGTAGCAAGCCTGACTAAAGGTCTCTCATCCAGGCTTGCTACACGCCTTACCATTGCAATTTATTTTAGAGCTGCGAGATAACGGTCGTATCCATCTTGGTATACTTTCATCAAATCGTCCAAGCCCATATTTTTAAGCGAGGCCAGGTAATCGCTCCACTCGGAGTCAGAAACCCCCTTCAACATGAATTTGGCGCGCATGGAGTTAGTATAGGTTTGGATCTCCGGTTTCAGCTTATCGATAGTCTTCAACTCTTCTTCTGTGAAGAAGATATTCGGGTATTTCTCCTTCTGCATTTGCGGTACAAAAATATTTTTGATATCATCCAGTCTTTGCTGTGCCCGTGCTTCCGGAGGTGCAATGTTTTCGAAGTCTTCACCCGTGAATACTCCTCCTCCACCCAGTGATACTTTTTGACGGAACTCACCCGGATTGCTGATATCCGACTTCTGTACCAGCTTGCCATCGGCTGATTTCTCAAACCATTCGCCAACTGGGCCCCAACGGACTTCCGCGGTGGTTTCCGGTTTGTATATCAAATCCAGCCATGCGGCAACCAAGGCCGGATTTTTTGCTTCTTTCGTAATAACCGAACCGCCTCTGGAAAGTGCGGAACCATTGTTCCATTTGACAACCATATCTTTAAACGGAGGGACGATCGGATAATGTTTGTCACGTTCAGGGCCTACTACGTCCGTATGATCCCACCAGAGAAAAGAGCCAAGAGTTTCCTGCTCTGTCTTCCCTTTCGCATAATATTGCGTATATTCTTGAGTGAAGGATTCCTGATCAACAAGCCCCTCCCCGACCCATTTCGCAATCTCCCTTACAGCATCTTTATATCCATCTTGAATAGCTGCATAGGAAACCTTGCCGTTGTCCACATTTAAATGTTCAGCGTATGCATTATTGGCAGGTTGATAGGTTTTGTCCGGTACACCGAAGGCTCCGAACAGATAACCGATATCACCCGTCCAGAATGCATTGACGAAGGATAGCGGAATTTCATCTGCTTTTCCGTTGCCATTCGGATCTTTAGTTTTAAAGGCAACCAGTACATCATGATATTCTTGAAGGGTGGTTGGCATTGATAACCCTAGCTTTTTCAGCCAATCTTCATTTATATAGAGGAAATCAGGGTTGGCACCAATCTCTTCTTGACCTGTTCCCAGCTCCTCACCCGCAGGAAGGGAATAGATATTGCCGTCCGGGGCAGTAACCTCAGCTTTGATATCCGGTCTTTTGTCAAATAACGCTTTCAAGTTGGGCATGTGTTTGTCAATCAAATCATTTAGAGGTATAATAGTGCCGTCCTTACCATATTTCATCAACTCTGTATCTGTGAACCCGGCTCCGAAGAACATTTCAGGCAAGTCGCCACTTGCTATCAGCAGATTCTTCTTCTCGTTGTAATCTGTCTCGACAATGGTATTCCAATCGATATGAACATTTGACATTTCCTCAAGTTTTTTAGCCATGGTCATTTCGTTATAATCGCTTGGCGCCAGCGGAGCTCTCCGGGCAACCACCTTTAAGGTGGTTTTTTCTTTTAGTGGAAACTGAATGGATGCATTGTCAACTGCTTGATTCCCACTATTCTCTGTATTTGTACCAGTGTTTCCGTTGCTGCTTTCATTGTTACCGTTGCATGCCGTAGCAAACACGGAAACGGCCATCATCACTGCCAAAAGACCTGCAGCTTTTTTGTTCATCCTTCTTAACCTCCCTGTTGAATCTGCTCATTTATACTTTCTTGATTCGGGATGATCCAGTCCCATTCCAATCCGGCTCCACAACACCTCCTTAACGGCGGTCTGACAGGTCAGGTCTTATCCTTTCACCGAACCCACCATGACCCCCTTAACAAAATATCTTTGCAAGAACGGGTATAAGGCTAGCAGCGGAACTGCGGAAACGATAATGACTCCGAACTTGATCAATTCTGTTACCCGCTGCTTGGCCAGCATGTTGTCAATGTCCATAAGCATATTCCCGGACGGTTGGCTTTGGATCAGAATGTTGCGCAGGACCAGTTGTAACGGAAACTTATCGCCATCACTCAAATAAATTAGAGCATCAAAGAATCCGTTCCATTGGCGCACAACTGCGAAGAGGACAAGAACTGCAATAATCGGTTTAGATAATGGAAGGACAATACTCCATAAATATCTGAGATTCTTTGCCCCATCAATGGCAGCGGCCTCTCTCAATTCATCAGGCAGCTCCTCGAAAAAGGTTTTTGCAATAATAATCAGGAAAGCATCCATTGCACCAGGGAGAATGACCGCCCACATCGAGTTCATCAAATGCAGATCTTTTACAACCAGATAAGTAGGAATAATGCCGCCGTTAAAGAACATCGTGATGATAAAAAAGGTCATAATTACATTTCTGCCATAAAAATCTTTCCTCGAAAGCGGATAAGCCGCCATAATGACGAGAGTTGTGCTGACAAATCCATTCAGCACCGCGTATAGAATGGAATTCTTATAGCCGTTCCATATTGAACCGTCGCTGAAAATCCTTTTATATCCGTCAAAGGTTATATTTTGCGGCAGTAACCATACATCACCGGAATAAATCTTGTTAGGGTCACTTATAGAAGCAATCACTATGAAATACAAGGGATACAGTATCATTAAGGTGAAGCAGCCCAGAAACAAATAATTGATAATATCAAAGGCCAGATCAGATTTCGTTTTTCTCTTTAACATGGTTTCTCCCCTTCTTCTAACAGACGTTCTTAGCCCTAAAACAAGCCCTTGCCGCTTATTTTCTTGGTAGTTTTATTCACAATGACCAGTAGGATCAGGTTTATCACTGAGTTAAACAATCCGATTGCTGCCGAAAAGCTGTATTCCGCCCGCTGAATCCCCACTTTGTATACGTAAGTCGGAATAATCTCGGATGTAGCGACATTCAAATCAGTCTGCATAAGGAACGCCTTTTCAAACCCAACGTTCATTAAATTGCCAACAGCCATAATGAACAAAACAATAATGGTAGGAGCAATACCCGGTAAATCAATATGCCGGATCCGATGCCATTTGGATGCACCATCCATAACCGCTGCTTCATGCAAATGGGGTCGATCCCTGCCAGGGCGGCCAGATAGATAACTGATGCAAATCCGGTTTCCTGCCATACGGATGAGAATATGTACAGAGGCCTGAACCATTTCTCCTCTCCCATGAACATAATCGGTTCGCCGCCGAAGGCGGTTACAATATGATTCACCAAGCCGCTGGTGGGGGACAGGAAGATGAACAGCATACCGACCAATACGACGGTTGAAATGAAATACGGCGCGTAAATCGTAGTTTGAATGAACTTTTTCATCTTTTGCTGTCTCAATTGATTCAGCATAATCGCTACAATAATGGGAAAGGGAAAAGCTATAGCTAAATTGAGCAAGCTTAGTAAAAGAGTATTTCCTACGATTTGCTTGAAATTGTATGATTCAAAAAAACGTTGAAAATGCTCCAGCCCTACCCACTCGCTGCCCCAGACCCCTTTGGAAGCTACAAAGTCTTTAAATGCGATTTGCACCCCATACATAGGCCAATATTTAAAAATCGTAAAATAGGCTACTGGGATCAAAATCAATAGGTACAATTCATAGTTCTTCTTCATTTTCCCAAGCATGCATTTTTTCCTCCATCTCCAAGGTAAACGATTACGTATTGATCAAGAGCTTTTATATCTAATTTTTATAGGCTCTCCCTGCTACTCATTGTTAAGGCCGGCATATGCTCCGATTATATTATTTTTTAATAAAACACATTTGCCAAAATCCTTGTTACAAAGGCAGGTAATCGTTTGCGTAATCGTTTTTATACACCTGATTTTATTCGTTTTTGATAGCGTTGTCAATAAATTTTCTTGCCCATGGAGCTCATCTTCCTTTGCTTTGGGTTGTGAAATAAAAAAACGAACAGGGGAAGATTCCCTGCCCGTTCAGCAAAGAAAACAACTTAATGTTGGTAGTGAAAAGAATTAATCGTTTACGTAATCGATTACTTTAACTTCAAAAAAAAGTCAGAGCGATTGTCTGACTAAAAAATTGGCTTTTAAGCGATGTTCCTCTTTTCCAGAAGTACCGTCCTCAATTCTCTGCAATATCACTTCCGCAGTTTTTACACCAAGCTGAAATGACGGCTGTTGAATAACGGTTAACGGCGGATGAGTGACCCGTGTCCACTGAACATCATCGAATCCAACAACGGCCAGCTGGTCCGGTATACGAATCGAATGGTCTTGCAAATACGTCATGGCTCCCATTGCCATTACATTATCCGTCACAAAAATAGCTGTCGGATTCTTCTCCAGCAAATCTCCCATCTTATTGTATCCGTTCTCAAAGCTCACCTCTTCAAAACAAATCAACGAATCATCCAGTTCAAGGCCTGCGTTCTTCAATGTTTCAGAATAACCCTCATACCGTTCAATCGTTGTTGTTACCGAAAGGGGACCGGATAAAAAAGCAATTCTTCGGTGGCCTTTGTCCAGAATCCTTTGTGTTGCTTCCTTAGTCACAGTTTTGTTGTCAATGAGAACGGAATCCCGCTCACAATGATTAGGCACCCTATCAATATAAACCACAGGATACTCTCCAAATAGCTGTTCGTAATCAGAATCCCGGCTGGCCGGAGCCACAATCAGTCCGTCAATCATTTGTGAATCAAACATACTGATTTCTTTGTTTTCCGCTTCAACATTATCACTGGAATCACTCAAAATAAGATGATAGCCCCTTTGTTTCAATACGCTTTGAACTCCGGCTGCTACCGACATAAAATAAAAGTTCGAAGTTTCAGAAGCAAGGATCGGTGCAAGAAACGCAATAATATATGACCTGCGGCTGCGTAGTGAGCGGGCTACCGAATTGATTCGGAAGTTCAACTCATTCATTGCAAAGTGCACCTTCTGTTTCGTCTCATTGGACACAAACCGTGTCCCGTTAATGACGTGTGAAACCGTAGCCGTAGAAACATTAGCCCTCAGAGCGACATCTTTAATACTGACATTCTTTTTTTCAGTCATCTTAATTACACCTGTCTCGTTTCGCATTAAGCATCTCTGATACCCCAACTGATATTTCCCCGTATTCATTGAAGTAAACGATTACTTACTATATAATATATTTTCGCTAGAAGCTTTTGTCAAATATTATTGGGATATCCCGCCTTCTGATCACTCTATTGTTATATGTTGGATTAAAGCTTGAATCATCGCTAATTCGATGTTTTTTAAGTTCATTATATTTTCAATGATAGCTTCGTATTTTTTATATATTCCTTTCTCAGCGATACAATGGTTACAGTAAAGAACCACGTTTCTAAGCTTAAAGGCTTCATTGATTAACAGCTCTGATTCCTTTTTTACGGTGGAATTGTTTGTACAGGCAGCAGCTAATGATAGCAGCTTTTTATGTTCATACAGCAAATGGAACGGATGAATGGCAAATGGTTGCCCAACCATATTATTTTTCTGTTTCTCCAGCATTTCTGTCATAATGTCATATATTTCTAAGCCAAGATATCTATTATCTTTTCTTAGGATCGTCCGAACGTTGTTACTCATCCCAATATATTCTTTTAGAATATCCAATAAATCTTCTTGGGAAAAGTTTAGTACGGTTTCATAGTAAAATTCATTTGGTTCTTTATATTGGTTTGTTTTTTCAATTGCCCATACGCCATTTAAATAATCTGTGGACCACTCATTTTGAAAAGCTGTATCTTTTTTGAGTGTTATTTCACTAAAGGGAATCCATTTTTCGCCATATACCCCATTCCAAAAATCATGACATAGGAATTCTTTCCTGGACAAGTCAAAACCCGAGATAAACACCTCATGTGATCTTCCATCAGCATACTCTCTAATAAAATATATATAGTTTTCGTTATTAATTAATTCCACTAAAAAATCATGAAAATCCCATTTGCCAAGAATAATTTCTTTTTGATAGACTCTGGTAATTAACATAGGACACGTTGCTAATTTGAATTTATGCCAAGGATAATATTGGGAACAAAGGTCTAATCCATACCCTCCTTTTTCATCATGATGAAGAATTACCAATAAATAGTTATGAAAAATCCAGCTAAGCGACCGCTGATCCAAATCAAGTATTGAAAACAAATTTGCATGATGTGGGTAGGTCGTAATTAAAGGCTTATTTAAATTTAATATCTTTTTATTCATAACGGATGCTCCTCGTATCATTGTCATTTGAAGAGTCTTTCTAGAATCGCTAACTCTTTTGCGCGGATTTGGTTATTGCCGCAGATGATCCGATCAACGATTTTATGGTCTTTAGTGACTAAGTATTTTAATGCGAAGTTTAATTGAATAAGGCTTTGATTAACGATTTCAATGTAGTCATCGTACTTTCTCTCTTTATCAAGATGACCATTTTCCCTCATATAATCCAACCGGTCCAGCATGCACTTTTTATGATTCCACAACAAATGGAAGTCCCGTATATCCAACGTATTACGCTCGCTATATCTAATAATTTTATTATTCCAAAAAGAGTAGACATCAGAGGCGTCATGGATGGAATTCAAACGGTAATTCATGTAGCTGCTCATGGACTTCATTACAAACTCCAGGTCAAAATTATAATCAATCTCAGTTACGCTTATTTTGTTAATTCCAAGATAAGAATCAGGCTTAAAATGGGCA
Organism: Paenibacillus sonchi; assembly: GCF_016772475.1. Classification (NCBI taxonomy): domain Bacteria; kingdom Bacillati; phylum Bacillota; class Bacilli; order Caryophanales; family Paenibacillaceae; genus Paenibacillus; species Paenibacillus sonchi. Next base: position 3,667,233 of record NZ_CP068595.1, on the reverse strand, counting down.
TAGGCCCTTGAGATTTCCAGAAAAGTACACTCTGTTGTCTGGTAGACTCCCCGTCCGAAATTATCGGCAATATAGATGAGCTCTTGAGAACGATTATAGCCAAAGATCAGTGTTTCATGAAAAAAAGGGCTCTTTGTCCTTTTAGCGTTTGGTATTTGCGATTGATCCAGTGTAAGATCCAAATAGCAGCCAGCATCGATACAATCGATTACAAAATGAACAAAGCTGTCCCACTTCAGTTGAATTTGCTCTCTTGTTAATTTCTCAATGCTGAGCCACGGGCATGAACCAAATAATGTTGGATGTTCGGCAAAGAAAATGGTGTCATCTTCAATTTTCAAATCAACAAAGTTGTTATAAAACCAGTTCATCGAGTCCTTGCAGCTTCCAATCATTGAGAAAATATTAGCGTAAGGCGGATAAGTCGTAATATAAGGTGCCGATACTGTCAATTTTCGGTTCATATCCCACTCTCCCTTACAGTAATCACATATTTTTTTCAAAATAAAAAGCAATCTCCCGGAATATTACATTATCTCTCCTATTAAAAAATATAGTATACAAAGTTTCACTTGGAAGCATTTTTTATCACTCGCTATGGTCACTAATCCCTGATTGAAGCTCAGCCCATTTTGAATCATCAATGATTTCACCTAATAAAAGAGAAAAAAGGCAACTTATCCGCAGACAAGTCGCCTTCTGATTACCTTAGCTCACCTCATTTCAAGATAACCATAGCTTTGAAATCATCAAAGTCGATGGAAGCATTGGCGTAGCCGTCGACGCCAAACAGCTGTCCGGTGAGCTTATCGCCGCCTGTGTGGCGAAATTTGTAATCAATAGCCACTGGAACATCGTCTATGTAGACGGTGTACGTCTTGGCATCCCAGTTGGCCACGATTTTAACTTTGTACCATATATTGTTTGCGACGTTTAGAACTGCCTTCTTGGTACCGCCATCCTGCACGATTATTTTTCCCGTATCAAAAGCCGTCACCATCGAATAATTGCCCGTACCGCTGTCATTTCGAATCATGGCGCCATTGGCGTACTGGAAGCTGCTGTTTAATCTGGCGCGATATTCGATGACGATACGCTGATCCGCCTCAGCCTTGACCTCGCCCGTATAGGGTAAGAACAGGTTTGCTTTGCCCGAAACAGCAGTTGTGGTCAGCCGCAGGAATTTATTCCCGTTCTCTTCTTGTACGGTGGCGGAAGCGCCATTGGTCAGAGCTTCGGTGATAATGCCGTAAGGATATTTGCCCGCCGTATCGCCGGAGAAATCCCGGTAAGCGTTATAGAGCACGCCATCCTGTATGTTGTTAAGCGAACCTAACAGGGCTGCTTCCGCCCCGGCAAGTTTATCCAGCTCCCTGTCAAACTGTTCTTTACTCAGTTCTGCATTTCCGGCCATTTTCTCCGCTTTATCCACCTCGGCTACGAAGGCATCATACTTGGATTGATTATAGTTGCCTAGTCCATCGCCCAAAGGATATGAGAAATTAGCCAGCTGGTTGCGGAGCTGATTCACAATGTCGTCAAGACCCCAGCCCGGAATCACTTCTACGGTAATAGCGGAAGAAATATTACGGCCACCCAGTTTCAGGGTGACAGGTACCTGAACCGTGCCAAGAGAGCTGAAGTCAAGTCCCGCCAGCTCCCAGCTGACGATTTTTGCCTTCTTCGACTTACTATTGTAGACAACATCCACAACGCCGGGGGGCTTAGGGGCCACTCCGGAAGGAGTCTTCACCGTTGAAACAACCTGAACCGCATCCGAAGCAGCAATGACCGTCAAGTGGAATGCCGCTTTCTTGCCGTTGTATTCGCCTGTAATCAGCGTTGTGCCCGGTTTGACCGCATATACCGATCGGGTGGCCGAATTAGAATCAATCCGGGCGACTCCGGGATTGCTGCTGGTATACTGAGCATCAGCTGTCACATTCTGCACTTCATAGTTGTTATAGCGTGCTGTCACCTGCAGGGGCTGGCTAGTCTGCCCGCTGGTCAGGATGCCGGTCAATCCGCTCATGACAACAGACTGCACAGATTCAGGCTCAGCAATAACGGTAACGTTGGCCGTGGTCATTTTACCGTTATAGGTTGCGGTGATTGTGGTACTGCCCGCCCCGACAGCCTTAACCTGAGTCCCTCCGTCAATAACGGCAACCTTAAGGTTGGAAGAACTGAAGGATGCTCCTGTGTCAACAGCGGTATAAGTAGTGCCTGTTACCGTATACAGGGGCAAATTGCGGGTTTCACCCAACCCCAGCGTGTATCCCGGTGATTCGAATAAAATTTCCGATGCATCCAGCTTGAATATATCCATGCTGTCGATCTCGGCAAGGTTGTTCCCCTTCCAGAAGCGGAGGATATTGCCGCCTTCCTTCAGATAGACTTTCGCCGTGGAGGCCCCCCAACGATTCGGACCGGAATAGACGATGTTCAAATTGGCGCCGGAGCTGCCGTTGACCGACAGGATATGGGAGGCTTCCGCCGCATTAGGTGAGCCGTTGGCATTGCGCACGGACATCACATAGAATCCCGCCTCCGGCACGTTTACTGTAAACTGGGCATAATCATTGGCATTATTAATGTTGGCGATCTTCATCCCGCCTGAAGCGCTGCTTTCCCGCCGGACAGCCGGAGAGGTATCACCGTTCGGATCTTTCACCAGCAGCGCATCTTCCGCTTCATAACGCTGTCGCACCGGCTCGCCGGATGGCTTGGCAACCGGTTTGTTCGGATCGGCGGGCTCTCCCAGGTTCGGCGTATTGTCTTCGTTCCAGGTGAATTTCTGCGCGTGGACTTTGCGGGTCCAGCCTGATCCCGGCCAGCGGGCAGCGTGGTAGATAATCCAGTCCTCCGCACCGTCAGGAGACGCAACAATGCTGTGGTGACCCGGCCCGTAAACGCCATTAGCGCTGGAGAAGATCGGCTGGTCCTGTTTTACCCAGGAGCCGGGATTCATCAAATCATCGCCAATCTTGGCTGTAATCAGCCCGAGGCAGTAGCTGTCTGTCCAGCTTCCGTTAGCGGAATAGACCAGATTGATGGTATCGCCCTTTATCGTGACTTGGGGGCCTTCATTGATCTTGCCCGGAGATGTTTCCCAATCATGGTCAGGCGTCGAGATCAATACCCGTTCCGAGCTGATGGTCCGCGGATCGCTCATCTTTGCAATATATAGATTCTGGAAGCTTCCGTCCGTTTCTTCCCAGCCGGACCATATGAAATAATGCTGCTTGTTTACAGTCAGCACAGTACCATCGATTGCCCAACGGTCGGTGGAATCGGTAATCTTCCCTTTGAACGTCCAGGTTCCTGTCATCGGATTTTCATTGGCGTTCTCCAGCACGTACATGCGGTGGTTGGCGTTGGCTCCGTTATCAGCCGCGAAGTAAATATACCATTTGAATTTGCCATCGGTATCTTGGACATAGTGCATTTCAGCGCCCAGACATTGGAGCTGTACATCGTACCGTTAACCGGTGTCCAGGCTAGGCTTCTCTCGCCCGCATCAATGCCGGAGATGGTCTTCGCTCTGCGGATCATGATGCCGCTGGCATTGACAAAGACGTTGTAGTAATAGCCGTCCGTGTGCTTGTAAACCCAAGGATCGGCTCCTACCTGCATGATCACATTGTAGAAATCCGCCACATTCTTTCCCTCCCATAGTGGTGCCGAATCGGGCGTACTCGGCATCGGCTCTGCCGCTACAGCCGGTCCGCTCCATTGCGGCAGCATCAGCAGCACCGCGAGACAAACCAGCAGATACCTGAATCTTTTCTTGACCATTTTCAGTCCTCCCTGGAATCATGTCATTATGTTTTCCTGCGACGCCTATGGCCTCTCCTAGATGACTTCTACGGGTCGCATAAAACCGCTTTCATTTTTTTCATCTCCTGTTCAATTGATTTTTCCAGCCATTGTCCCCATTCTACCTCCGGAAGAAAATCCAAAAAATGTACTATCTTAAATTGTTTTTGTAACCGTTTTAGAAAAAAGGACACAATCCCCAATGAAAGGATGTGTCCTGAACTTTCCGGTAGTGCAATCTATATAGAGCGAACTTACGATCTTTACATATGGGACTTCGGTGAATGTTTGGACTTCCGGCCGCTGCCCATCTGCAGATTTCTTGATTGTTACCGCTCTTCGCGGTGGAAATCCGCAGACAAAGGCGGACGCATTCGCTCCTCCAGTTCCAAAATTCCCCTCCATCCCTTTTCCCTTTTGTTCGTTTTTCAAGTTCGCTTTATATATTCCCCTATCTCGACTGCCCGGCAACAATTTGTTTAATATGTTCTAACGGAACCTTGGGGACCCGGTCATAGGTCAGCAGGCCGTTGATCTCCTGCTCCACATCGGTCAGCTGAGTATAACAGATACCTTGGACATGAGGCGATTGCAGCAGCGGTTCGATCACGTCCGCCAGCTTAGCCAGGAAATCCTCATCGTTGTCTGCACCGGAGTAGCCCCAACCCTCCCAATCGCTTTTTTTATAGGCTATACCTCCGAACTCCGTCACCAGAACCGGCTGGCCCGCATATGCGGTTCCCCCAACAAACAGCTCCCTGCGGTGCGGCTTTCCAACTAGCGTCCGCTCCAAGGTGCTGTAGCGCTCCGTTAAGTCCTCCCGCCTCCACTCATAGTCATGGATGGTAACCAGATCCGTGGTCATCTGCTCCCAACCGTCATTGGAGATAACCAGCCTGCTGTCATCCAGGGATTTGGTCAGAAAATACATCGCCATGGCGTGCCGCTGCTGCCGCTTATCGATTAAGATGTTCGGCACCCCCCAGCTTTCGTTAAGGGGAACCCACACCACCAGAGACGGATGGTTGTAATCCCGCTCCACGGCCTCCTGCCATTCCGCCGTTACCTTGCGCACATATTCCTCCGAATACGCATAAGCATTAGCCATCTCGCCCCATACCAGATAACCCAGCCGGTCCGCCCAGTAGAGGTAACGCGGATCCTCTATCTTCTGGTGCTTGCGCGCGCCGTTGAAGCCCATTTGTTTGGCCAGCTCAATGTCCCGTTTCAAATCCCCGTCGCTGGGCGCCGTCAGAATCCCCTCTGGAAAATACCCCTGATCCAGCACCAGCCGCATACAATAAATCCGGTTGTTCAGCATCAGCTTGCCGGCTTCCACCGCGATTTTGCGCATGCCGAAGTAGCTTTCCGCCTTATCCGCTTGGGTACCGTCCACGAAGAGTGTAACGGTGACTTCATACAGATTAGGATGCTCCGGAGACCACCAGCGGCCCAGGCTATGATCATTAAAATCATGGAGACCGATGGTACGGGTTTCCTCCGCATGGTCAATAGACAAGGTTGTAACCGCCCGGTATTCATCCTTGAAGCGGATTTCGATGCGGGCTTCCGCCTTGCAGCCTGCAGGAGCCTGATTCAAAAACGTGCGGATCTGGATTTCATTGCGGTCAATATCCGGCTTGAATTTCAGCTTCCTGATATAGTACTCCGACACAGGCTCCAGCCAGACTGTCTGCCAGATTCCGGTTGTCCTGGTGTAGAAGATGGAAGCCGAATCCTCCTTCCAATACTGCTTCCCCCGTGGCAGGGTTACATCTCGGCTGAAGTCTTCCGCCCGCACTACCAAAGAATTCTCTCCGGCTTGCAGAGCCAGCGTAATATCCGTCTGAAACGGCGTATGGCCGCCTTCGTGATAGGCCACCTGCCTGTTGTTAACCCAGACCGTAGCCTGGTAATCTACTGCGCCGAAGTGCAGGATGACCCGCTGGCCTGCCCATTCCTCCGGAACCGTAAAGCTGCGCTTGTACCACACCAGATCGTGGAATCCTGTATCTTCGATACCGCTCAATTTACTCTGATACGTGAACGGGACCTGAATCTGGCGGCTAAAGGCGTGATTCCCGCTGCTCCACTCCGCGGCGTCGCCGATCCGCTCATCGTCAAATTCAAATTCCCAGGTTCCATTCAGATGCTGCCATTCTGCTCTTACAAATTGAGGCCGTGGATACTCCGTCCGCAGGGCGGTTTGTGTCATGGTTGACATCCCTTTCAATTAGATAATGTACAGATTAACTTCATCACATTTCAGTTAATATAATAAGCACAGTTTTCCATTATGTCAACATTCAAGTTGATTTGTTAACTTTTAAGTTATATAATCAAAACAGTCAGGAGAGTGAAATGATGAAGGTGGATGTAACAACAGCCAATATGCGGATTTTGGAGTGTTTTTCATCGGATACCCGGGTGCGCATGATCGAGCTAATGAATGAGAAACCCTATAATATCGGGGAATTGGCGGAAGCCCTTGGGCTCTCCTCAGCCATTATCACCAAGCATATTCTGAAGCTGGAGGAAGCCGGCATTGTGGCCACAGAGAATTTGGCGGGCAAACGGGGCACCCAGAAGCGCTGCACACTGAAGCTTGACCAGCTAACCTTGGTGCTGCGGTCAAGCGCTGCGGAGGAGCAGCCGGACCAGAACCAATTAACCGTGGATTTGCCCGTCGGGCAGTATTCTGCATACGAAGTCCGCCCAACGTGCGGATTAGCTTCGCCGGAGAAGCTGATCGGCATGTTGGACGATCCTCGTTACTTCGATGACCCCGGGCATACGAAGGCCGAGCTTCTGTGGTTCGCCAGCGGCTTTGTGGAATACCGGATTCCCAACTATCTGGTGGGGAACCAGAGCGCTTCCGCCCTGTCAATATCCCTGGAATTATGCTCAGAAGCCCCTAAGTATAACGACAATTGGCCGTCGGACATTACGTTCTCCGTCAACGGCATGGACCTGGCCACCTGGACCTGCCCGGGAGACTTTGGGAGCAGGCGGGGTCAGTATACCCCGTCCTGGTGGGTAGATACCCAATACGGATTGCACAAAACCTTGTCCATCACCGGCAACGGCACCTTTATCGACGGCGTCCAGTTCTCCGGCACCCGCATTGGCCAATTGAATATCCGGGCGGGGCAGGAGCTGCGCTTCCGCATTTCCTGCCTAGAAACCGCGGTCCACTGTGGAGGGGTCAGCCTTTTCGGCAAAGGGTTCGGCAACTATCCTCAGGATATCCGGGTAACCATTACGTTGTAGTGGTCTGCCCGCTGCTCCGTTTATATTAACTATTAACTTTTTCTGAATTTGGTGGGCGTAATGCCGCAATGCTTCTTGAACACTTTATTGAAGTAATAATAATCCACATAGCCGGCCTTAATCGCAATTTGCTCAATAGACAGATCAGTATGCTTCAGAAGCTCACGGGCTTTCTTGATTCTGAGCTCCGACACATATTCAGAGAAGGTTTTGCCCAGATTTTTTTTGAATAATTGACAGCAATACACCTGGTTGATGAAGAATTGGGCGGATAAATCCTTCAAATACAATTTCTGCTCAAAGTGCTGGTTGATATAGGCGACCATCCTGTTGAAGCAGGACAGGATGTCCCCTTCCTGCAAAGAGCGGCTGTTCTCCTGCCTGATAGAGGCCAGGACCTCATGCAGAAAGCTGCACAGAGACTCAAAGTGTTCAAAACGCTCCTTGATCTCGGAATAATTCAGGAATTCCAGTTCCATATCCTTCAATTCCTCGGAATAAGCGTTTATAAGGATTCCGGCTGCCTGATTCCACAAGTAGACAACTTCAGCCATCCCCAGATGATGATCTCTGAAGTATTCCTGCAGCCCTATAATGAACACGTCCATGTCATCAAATTGATTTCCCTGGATGATACGGTAGATCTCATCGATACATGGCTTCACCAGATGAAGCTTCGGCTCGTAGTGAACGACGCCCCCGGCTTCCTCCAGAAATACCTGGGAAGCGGACATGTCCGCTTCTTTAATCAGCTTGCTCATATGCTTAAGCTGGCTGGAGATGCTGCTGATGCCCACAGCATTGATGCCGGTATTTTCCAGAACCCATTCATCCCAATATCCCTCTAAGCAAGCCCTATGCTCCGACATCAGAACAACCAGCATTTTTCTGGTTCCGGCTTCAACCTCCACAGCATGAATGGGCTTTCCCTTGAAAGACAGCAGGGTATTGAAATCCTTGTTCTCGCCCTCGAAATCGACCGCAAGCACCCGGTAATAACATACAGCCGCGCAATCGGAATACGGCAATAAGCGTTTTATCTCGTCCTGATCTGCCGAGGTCAGCGCATCCAGAAGGATTTGATTGCGTGCTTCGCTTCTCCGGGAGAAATGCATGGCCAACTTCATAATGAACTGATCAGCCATATCAATATCCAATGGCTTCAGGAAATAATCCAGCGCTCCGTAGCGCAGCGCTTCCTGAGCATATTCAAATTCCGCATATCCGCTTACGATGACAAACTCAGTGTCCAGCCCGTGTGTCTTGGCCCTCTTCATCAGATCCAGCCCGGAAATATCCGGCATACGGATATCGGTAAATACCAGATCTGGTTTATCCGCTCTTATGGCATCCCAGGCATTGTAAGCGCTTTTAAATTGACCGACGATTTCAAACCCATACTTATCCCAATCAAAGGCGTTGCAGATTCCTTTAATTGCCCACGCTTCATCATCTACAATCATGACCTTATACACGGGTATCCTCCTGAATATATGGAATCTCCGAATAATAGCAAAACTATCATGGAATAGCAATGAAATACGGATAAACCACGGTGAAGAACAATCAATGGCTTATCCGTATATTACGATGGGTTACTTATTCTTGGCTTGGACTGCTCTGTAGTTCTTCACATTCTCATCTTGAACAGCCTGGCCGCCGGCGTCCATATATTCTTTCACCAGCTTGTCGTATAAGGCGTCGAACTCTGCCGGCTTGGCAACGATCAATCTGTCAATCATTTGCTTGTTCATGTCGCCCAGGGTTTTGCCGTACTTGATATTGGCTTCGTTCGGTACGCCATAGTTGAAGCTGGAATAGCCGTCCGTTGTATTGATTTTGTAGGAATCGGTAGCCAGCTTCTCGTAACTCTTGTCCCCGGCTGCCAGCGCTGCGGCATATGTTCTGACATTCTTTTCGGTATCGCCCAGCTCAGCGCCATTTACAATCGGCGTATAATCCATATTCAAATTGCTCGTTTGCATTTTTTCGCCGGTTTGTGCAATCCCGTGCGGGATGTCGTCTACCAGCTTGTGGTTAACGCCTTCTTCACCGAACTGCAGGAAGAACATAACTTCCGGGTCAGCCATCCAGTTCAGATATTTGATCGCCAGCTCCGCGTTCTTGCTGCTTTTGGGAATGAAGGAGAATATTCCATTCTCATTATATACCTCTTTGAGGTATTTGCCTTCGTCATTTTTGAAGGTATCAACCGGAACATAGTTGGCCTCCGGCACATTTTGCTTCAGCGGCTCACGGATTTTTTGCGACAGCGGATAATCCCAGTTGGCAGCGTAGAAGCCTACCTTGCCGTTGGTCACATCGGCATCCGCTTGCTTGGTTGTTTTGTCCAGCGCAAAGTCGGGGCTGATCAGCTTTTCATGATACAGTTTGTTCAGCCATTTGAATGCATCCTTGTGGCCGGGCTTCAGCCAGTTGGTGGTGGTAACGAATTCCTCCTCCGTCATCGGACCCCAGAAGGATTGAATAAGATTACCAAAGGTGTAGTTCATGCCGGCAGCAGCTGTTGCCCACGGAATGACATGATCCACATTGCCGGGGTTCTTGTCACGGAAGGCAACAAGCGTATTGTACAATTCATCCTTATTAGTCGGAACAGGCATTCCCAGCTTATCCAGCCAATCCTTGCGGATAAACATACCATTCCAGGCAAGCAGAGTCCGTTTGCCCGGGATGGAGACTTGTTTGCCCTCGTATTTCCCGTAGGAAAGCACTTTTTCGCCCAGATAAGACTTCAATTGCTGCCCGTGCTCCTCCAGCAGTTCATCAAGTGTATAAATGCCCTTGCTTTTGGCATAGCGGGTTACTGTAGTACCGTCATAGGTGAAGGAAATATCCGGTGCTTCGCCGGCAGCCATCAACACATTCAGCTTGTCGATTTCTTGCGAGCGGGGTACAGAAACATATTTTACAATAGCGTTATTGGGCTTTCCGAATTTTTCATTGACATATTTGGTCCACATGTTGTTGTTCAAATCCGGCTGTCCCTGGACACCTCTGTCAAACACTTCCACAGTCAAGGTAGCAGGCGGACCGGAAGCAGCTGTTGATTCAGTTGCCGCAGTCTGAGATGCCCCCTCGCCGCTATTCTTGCCAGAATTTCCACAACCTGCTGCTGCAATGGCCAGAAGCGCTGTACTGCACAGAATTGCTATTCTCTTCTTTATACCTGTATTCATTGTATGCCTCCCTTTCAAGTCGAATATCTTGCAAATCATCCGTGCTGCAAATCCCTTGTAGCTATACATCCATCATCCACCGGAACGGGAATGCCCCACCCCCTTTAGCTTGATCTGTTTGCCCATCAGCCCTTGATCGCTCCGGTCATCACACCATCTACGAAATACTTCTGCAGCTTAGGATAGATCAACAAAATCGGGAGGGTCGTAAACATAACGCTGGCCGCTTTCAGAGACTCAGGCACAATGTAGGAGCCGATACTTCCTTCTCCCCCTTGCTGGCTATCCAGCTGCTGATTGGCCGATATGATCTGGTACAGCTTCATCTGCATAGGATACAGCTCTTTTTTCGTAATGTAGAACAGCGCATCCTGGAATCCGTTCCATCTGTCCACCGCATAGAAGAGGCTTAATGTGGCGATCGAAGGCAACGAGAGGGGCAGCACAATCTTGATGAGAATGCCCAGATCCGAACATCCGTCAATGGCGGCCGATTCCTCCAGGCTCTCCGGAAGGTTGGTGAAAAAGGTCTTCAGGATGATCATATTAAACACGCTCATGGCACCCGGCAAAACCAGGCTCCACACCGTATTCATCATTCCCAGGTTTTTAACCAGAATATAGGAGGGAATCAAACCGCCGCTGAAATACATGGTGAAGACCAACGCCGTCAAAATAAAGCTTCTTCCCATCAGCCGCTTCTTCGTTAACGGATACGCTGCACAAATGGTCAGGAACATACATACCCCAGTGTAAAAAATCGTAAGTACAATACTGTACCCAAGCGTATACAGCATATCCACATCGCTCAGGATGGTTTTGTACGTTTCTGCTGTGAATTCTACTGGCCATAGCCCTACTTTTTGGGCAATAATCGCTTCGTTGGAGCTAAAAGAAAGCGCAATCATATATAGGAACGGAACAATACATGTAAAGGACAATGCTACAATAAATACGATAATCACAATATCCGCCACATTCATTTTTTTCTTTTTGCTCTTCTTGTTCACCATCCTCACCATATCCCATCCTCACCTAATTTTTTGGCGATAAAGTTGGCAGAGAGCAGCAGAACCAGGCCAACCACGGATTGGAATAATCCGACTGCTGTTGCCTGGGAGAAATCTCCCGAACTAATACCAACTCTGTACACAAAGGTACTGATAACATCGGAGTATTCGTTAACCAGTGAATTCCCCATCACGAACGGGCGGTCGAACCCGATGGAAACCATTCGGCCAATTTGGAGAATCAGCAAAATATTAATCGTCGACTTGATACCGGGCAGTGTAATATGCCACATTTGGCGAAGCCTGCTGCAGCCGTCAATATCGGAGGCCTCATACAATTCCTTATTGATTCCGGTAATGGCCGCCAGATAGATGATAGTGCCCCATCCGATATTTTGCCATACCCCAACGGAGATATAGGTAATCAGCCAAGGTGTTTTCTGTGACAGAAACTCAATCTTATCCAGTCCGAAACCCGCCAGGAAATTGTTGATCATGCCGCTGTTAGAAAACATCAAATAGACCATACCGCCGATGATCACCCAGGACAAAAAGTGGGGCAGATACAACACGGTCTGGGTCACTTTCTTGAATGTTGCCTGCCTCACTTCGTTGAGCAGAATTGCCAGCAGAATGGGCGCCGGAAATCCCGCGATCAAGTCCAGAACATTCAGGACCAGCGTATTCTTCAATGCACGGTAGAAGCTGTCCTGCTCGAAAATAAACCGGAACACATCCAGTCCTACCCATTCGCTTCCCTTAATGCCTTCAAAAATGTTGTAATCCTGGAATGCCATAATCAGACCATAGATGGGAGCATACTTGAATATCAGGATATACCCGATAGGCAGCAGCAAAAGAAAATATAACAGACTGTCTCTTTTGAGGTTGTGCAGAAAATGATTTTTCTTTTTTGTTGCAACGTACTCCCGGGAGCTGTCTAAAACCGCTTTCATATTTCTCATCCCTCCGACTGTATTAAGGAGCTCTCATATTTTTCATTTTACCTTCAGGAGAAAATAAAAAAATGTACTCCCTTAAATCAATTTTGTAATAACTTAAAAAAGTAGAAACTAAGGCACAAAAAAAGCCATAGCCTGCAAAAATTTCTTTTGCAAGTTGTGGCTTCTGCGGTTAGATCAGGAGACCCTGAATTTTGCCCGGTTGGACAGGTTAGCCTACGCGAGTTTGACGGCAAACGCTTCGTAAGGCTGTAATTGTAATTGCTTAAAGTCCACGTCATCTCTGGTATAGTTGCCAATGATGAATTCCCCGGCCTGACCCGTCTCCGGTAATTCAAGCGTAATGGGTTCCCTGCTAAAATTGGCCGTTACCAGCCAGGTTTCCCCTTCATACCGGCGGAAATACATGAACACTTGATCCGGTACGCGGGTCACCAGTTCAAAATCGCCCCATACAACGATTGGGTTGTTCTTCCGCAGCTCAATCAGCTTACGGTAGCAGTGAAAAACCGAATCTGGATCTTTCAGATTTGCTTCCACATTTATTTCCTTATAATTTGAATTTACATGCAGCCATGGCTCTCCGGTTGTAAATCCTCCGTTAGGGGAATGATCCCATTGTACCGGGGTTCGGGCATTATCTCTTCCCTTGACATTAATGGAATGAATAATATCTTCCTTGGCATATCCCTCTGCAATCCGTTCCTGATACATATTGATGGTCTCAATATCCTGCGCTTCGCTGATCTCTTGAATCGGATAATTGGTCATTCCGATTTCTTCGCCTTGATAAATGTAAGGTGTGCCCTTCATCAAATGCAGAAGAATGGCGAACATTTTGGCGCTTTGTACACGGTATTGCTTGTCATCGCCCCAACGGGATACGATTCTCGGCAAATCATGATTGTTCCAGAACAGACTGTTCCAGCCCGCGTTCCCCAGTTCGGTTTGCCATTTTGCCAATACCTGTTTTAATTCCCTTACGTCTAGGGGCTTCAAATCCCACTTTTCTCCCCCGTCCTGTTGATCCAGACCAATATGTTCAAACTGGAATACCATCGAAAGCTCGTTCCGGTCCGGATCGGAATAGAGCTTGGCCACTTCCGGAGTCGCGCCCCATGTCTCTCCCACTGTCAGAACATCATGCTTTCCGAACGTCTCACGGTTCATATCCTGCAGATATTCATGAAGCTTCGGACCATTTCCTGTAATCTCCTTATCCGGTATTTTGCCGACCAGATCAATCACATCCATGCGGAATCCGCCGACGCCTTTGTCCAGCCAGAAATTCATCATATCCCATACCTCTTGCCGGACTTTACTATTCTCCCAGTTCAGGTCAGGCTGTCTGCGGCTGAACAAGTGCAGATAATACTGGCCGCTTGCTTCATCGAACTCCCAAGCCGACCCGCTGAATGTTGAACGCAAGGAATTGGGAACTCCGCCGTTTACCGGACCACGCCAGATATAATAATTCCGATACGGATTGTCTTTTCCCTTGCGGGCTTCAATGAACCATGGATGCTCATCCGAGGTGTGATTGACGACCAGATCCATAATAATCCGAATGTTGCAAAGCTTGGCTCTTTCAATTAATTCTTCCATGTCCTCCATCGTTCCGAATTCGCTCATAATATCCTGGTAGTCGCTGATATCATATCCGTTGTCGTCATTGGGAGACTTGTATACAGGACTAAGCCATATTGCGGTGATGCCAAGGTGCTCGAGATAGTCTAGCCGATTGATAATCCCCCGGAGATCCCCGATCCCATCCCCGTCGCTGTCTTGAAAACTCCTGGGATAAATCTGGTAAATAACAGCTGTCTGCCACCATTTGGTATTGTTCATTATCATCCACTCCTATAGGTTATACTTCACTATATTTCACTACAACCATGGTCCAAACTCTCAGTGACGGCAAAGTGAATCTGGCTGCCAGTCCTTGTCCGTGAGGAACAACCTCGTAATCCAGGAAACATACTTCCTGGTTACGATCATCCGGGCTGGCTGTGTAGATGTACTCAATCGGCTGTTCAATCAGCAAAGTGCAAACCACTCCAGTTTGAGGCTCAGGCCGCTGTTTCTTGCCGTGCTCCCAATAATCATCCTCAAGTCCAACTAGGTTAATGAGCTGCAATATCTGGTAACCTGGCATCCGCTTGATGATGGTCCATACGGAATCAATATCTCCATTCGGCGCAAAAGGCACACTGCCTTCGAAGGTGATTTCGGTATTAACCCCTGCTGTATACGTATAAGACACATCTTCCAACTGTGCATTGTGTATCAGCGTACCAAACCGGACTATGAAATCATAGTACCGTCTGACCTCAACGGCAAATTCAGTCCGCATCACTGCATAATCCGGGTAGTAGGGCATTGTCAGCAGCCCATTGTTCTCACCCAATAAGAGGTGATATCCACCGCTTGCAAAAATAGATGCTATGGTTAACAGCGCACCATTCTCGGCCCATTCCTTGTCATGGCCGGCCTTCGGATAGAAGGAGTGCAGATAAGCGGAAAGGATAATCGGCTTGGCCGGGTCCAATGATCTTGCATTATCGATCAGTCCTTTAAGCTCACGCAACCGGACTACAGGCGGCCACACTTCAATATAAAGTGCCTCCTGATCCGACGAAGCAGTCTTGCTTATAGGGTAATTGCCCACATTATTGAATATGACCCCGGCCCCGGCTTTGATTTCCTTCACTGCTGAGCTGGCTCGGTCAATAAGCGCCGGGTAACATTCCGCCAGATCCAACATTTCTTCTCTTCCTTCGACCCGGCGTATTGCTTTCTTGGGAAAACCGTATTGATCCATATGAATCCCGTCGAATCCGGCCATTACTGCCTGACGGAACTGTTCAACAATATGATCGCTCCAAGGCGAATCCGGTGTAATGTCCATAATATAGAATAAATCTATTAGCTGAAACGGCTCTCCCTGGCGATTATACAGTCCCCATTCCGGTCGTGTTTGCAAAAAATCTTTTAGGCTCGCGTATACAGCCCCATAGGCCATGGCTGCCATCCCTTTATCGTGCACGGCTGACACTTTTTCACGCACAACTTTATAGGACATCGCCCGGCCCATCGGATCGATAAATTCGTCTTGTTGCGGAACAAGTTCATCATGGCGATACATCCAATCGTAGAACTGTATGACATTCAAGTGGAATTTGTTCATACTTTCGACGTCACGGAAATCTCCGGATTCTTCTGTCCGAAAATCGCTTAAAAAGCCATACCGCGGTGCCCGACTCCAGTGATCGGCAATGTCATACGAAGTATAGGCTGTTGACACTGCAATTTTATCACAAAACATTGTAGCCTTGACCCCATAACCGGCCCACTTTGTATCTTCAGCAAACAAGGGAATGTGCACAATTTGTCTCAATCCTTTTTCCGTGCTGATTCTAATTGTTTCTTCGGCAACTAGCCGTTCTAACTTGTAAAACCCGACAACCAGGTCCAGAATTTTATCCTCCCGGGTCTCCAGTTCGATTACAATGTTGCCTGGTTGGCCAGGTTTGTACTGGGCTTGATCGGGATACATATCTGTATAGGTCAGCATTGAATTTTCCATGTGAATACTTCACTCCATTTCGACGTACAAATGAAATATTAGTGAGGGAGCTCCCCTATTTCTTGCCGTTTTCTTTAAGCCAAGCATCAAGTTGTTTTTGCGCTTCAGCGATTACCTTGTCAGCTCCTGCTGCTTTTTGTTTCTCCAACATCTTAGGAACAACCTCTTCCGGGTCCAATTGACCGGACTTTAGTCCGTCCACAAATGTTTTGTTGGCATTGTCGATCGAGATCAGCTCATTCTTTACAGGCTCCGGATCAAAGACAAATCCAAAAATACGGGAACGGTTGGAAGAAATTTTTTCGTTGAATTTCTCATAGTTCTGGTATTTATTCGGATCTTCCCCTACACGGGTGTAGTTAAGCATTTGATTGCCCAATTGCCACATAATATCATGATAATAGCCGACGCTATCCGTAGTTTGACCTTCCGGCAGTGCAATTTGGCCATCCTTAAGCACATAATGTTTCCCTTCGATTCCGAAATTAAAGAGGGTCAGTAATTCCTTGTCTTTATAGAAGAGATTAAGCAGCATCATGGCACGTTCAGGATCTTCAGAGCTTTTCGAAATCGCATACATAGTAGCTGTCATCTTTCCGGTTTGCAAACGGTCAATATTTAGAGGAATCTGCAGCATCTCACGGCCCGCTTTAATCGAACCATTCGGCGAGATGTCAGCTTTTCCGATCTCCATATCAGCCAGAATATCCATATCGCTGACAAATGCAAATCCTTTGCCGGCCTGCATTTTTTTCCAGGCATCCAAACCAGGTGTCAGTGCATCCTTGTTTATATATCCTGCCTTGTACCACTTGTTAGTCAACTTGGCAAGCTCCATATACCGGGGAGTTGTGAAGGAATTGATTACAGTATAGTTATCTGGAGCCGTTCCTGCAGTGTTAATAGCAGCGATGCTTGTGATGGAGTCCAGATTTGTGGATGAATAGTAAGCTTCGAGTGGAAAACTAGGTGCGACTAAAGGCGTAATACCCGATTCGTTTTCCTTGATCGTTTTCAGCATGGGCTCCAGGTCCTCGACCTTTCCAGATTTCAGTGCAGTCAGGTCAAAGTTATATTTGTCCACTAGCTCCTTATTCAAATAAACCCCTTGTGCACCGCCCAGCTCTTGATGGGTATGGATACCGTAAAGCTTGCCGCCGCGTTTAGCCGGTTCGTGGTAATCCTTTTCCACAGCTTCGATATCAGGCCCATATCTGGCGAGCAAATTATCAAGCGGCAGCAGCCCCCCTTTTGTAACCTGTTGCTGGAATCCGAGCCAATCCGCCGTGAACAGCAAATCCATTTTGTCGCCGGACGCCAGCATTAGGTTCGTTTTATCGCTCCATGCGCCCCAGTCAATGGGATTCAGCTTGACAGTCATGTTTAATTCCGGATAGGTTTTCTTCAGATAATCATTCATCGCATCCTGAACCAGTTGATTGTCTTTTTGAGGCGCATCGGGGAAGACCATCATGACTTCGTAAGGCTTCAACGCCGAACTGGCCGCTCCATCTGGCTGAGCTGAACCCGCCGGCGTATTCGACGCTTTATTTCCGCCGCAACCGGCCGCTACGACTGAAGTCAACATCAACGATGCCAGCACAGCGGAACTCTTTTTTAACCACTTCATAAACAATAGCCCTCCCTGGAATCCTTCTATTTTTGCCTTTGGAACATTTGCTTGCGTATACTAATCCGGCATTATACCGGGATCAGCCTTTCACAGCGCCTACGGTAAGACCCCTTACAAAATACTTCTGCAGGAAAGGGAACACCAGCACCAGTGGACCGATTGCAATCATTGCCATCGCCATTCGGATAGATTCCAGCGGCGTCGTGACCTGTGCGGTCGAGCTATAGGCCTTATTGGCTATCGTCTGCAGGAACGAAGCATTCATCAAGGTTTTGGTCAACAAATACTGCAGAGAGAATAGCTTCTCATTCTGGATGAAGACCAGGCTTGTAAACCAGTCATTCCAGTAGGATACGGTGGTGAAGAGCCCAATCGTGGCCATGACAGGAAGTGACAGCGGCAAAATAATGCTGAAATATGTCCGGAATTCTCCTGCACCATCGATCTGAGAAGAATCAATCAGGGAAGGCGGAATGCTGTTCGTAAAGAAAGTCCGCATGATAATGACATTGAAGCCGCCGATCAGACCCGGAATGATTAACGCCACCAAAGTATCCTGAACATGTAAAAAGCGGGTGTATACAAGATACCAGGGCAGCAAACCTCCCGAAAACAGCATGGTGATCAAGATGTAGAAGCTAAGAGCCCCTCTGAGCGGAAACTCTTTCCGTGACAAGGCGTAGGCCATTGCGGAAGTCACGAACAAACTGACGACCACACCAATCACTGTAACCAAAGCCGACACGCCGTAAGCCCGCAATATTTTCTCGGCATCTTCAATTAAATACTGGTAAGCGACAAGGCTGAATTTGCCGGGCCAAAAGCTGTATCCGTGAGCGGTTACCCAATTTTCGTCGGCCACCGATATCATGAACACGAGCCAGAACGGGATCAGGCACGCCAAGCTAAACAATGTCAAAACAATGACGATGATGGGGTTGGTTCTCTTTTGGTTCATATTGGTCTCCTTTAAAATAGAGCATTTTCTCTGCTGAATTTACGAACAATCAGGTTGACAGTCACGACAAGTGTAAAGCCAACAACGGATTGCAACAGCCCTGCCGAGGAGGCGAGTCCCGTATCGCCGGTGACCATTAGTGCGCTGTATACATAGGTATCAATAACTTCTGTTGTCTCTTTGATCATACCGGATGCCATTGTCGCCTGATAAAACAGACCGAAATCGGCGTTGAAAATCCGGCCAATCGCCAGCAATGTCATGATAATAATGATCGGGGCAATCAGAGGAATCGTAATTTTCGTCATTTGCTTCCAGCGGCTGGCTCCATCAATGACAGCGGCTTCATAATATTCAGAGTCTATCCCAACAATGGCTGCCAGATAGACGACGGCCGCGTAACCCACATTCTTCCATGTGTTAACAATGGTCAAGATATATGGCCAATGCTGCGCTTCCGCGTACCAATTTTTAGGGTCAATACCGAAAGGCTCCAAAATAAATTTATTAGCGAACCCCAGCTCCGGATTCAAAAATCCATAGACGATGTAGCCAACAATGACCATGGAAATAAAATTGGGCAAGATCACAGTGCTCTGAAAGAATTTAGAGGCAAATTTATTTTTAACCTCGTTAAGGAGAAGGGCCAGCATCACAGCTAATATCGTATTAATCAGCAAAAAGCTAATGTTGTACAGCAAAGTGTTCTTAATGATCAGCCAAGCGTCGTTGGAAGCAAACAAAAACTTAAAGTTGTCCAGTCCGATCCATTTGCTATCCCATATGCCGTCTGTATAATTCAGGTCCTTGAAGGCCAAAAAAATACCAAACATCGGCAGATAGTTATTGATTAACATCAGCAGTATTCCCGGCATCGCCAGAACAATTAATGCCCTGTACTTCCATAAGTGTCTCCATTTTGTATTGGGCTGTGAGATGCCGGGTTGGGTTATGAATGCTTTTTCCGAAGCCATAGTTCCACACCTTCTTATTGGGTTATGGCTTAATTATAAGGAGCTGTCTGCAACTGCTCTGCCGTTTTTATAACCTCAGTCTAATCGTTTTGTGACCTTGCGATATTCCTGAGGATTAACGTCAAACTGCTTGCGGAACATTTTAGTGAAATGCGAAAAATTACTGTACCCTACCTGTTGCGCTATCGAACTGACAGACATATCCGTTGTGTCCAAGAGTTCGCGGGTACGGTTCATCTTCACCGAAATCAGGAAATCAATAAGGTTTTGGCCTGTCTCTTTTTTAAACAGCCTGGAAAGATAGGCTGGGTTCAATCCCACATAATCAGCGACACTCGCTCTTGAGATCTCTTCCTCTACATTTTGCTGGATGTATCGAATGGATCGTTCAATCACACCACCCTTTTCCTGCCGCTCGAATTCTGTTTCCATGACGGCTGAGACGATCCCCTCTGCCCAATGCCTGTACTGAAGCAGTCCCCGAATATGGGCGGTTGTCCAGTCTGAAAACAGGACAATACTTCCTGCATTGATTCCTCTTACCTGCAGGAAGTGGTATATAATCTGCATTGTATCCTGATGCAATGCATCCAGATTTCTTCCCTGAAAGCAAGGATTGGCTTCCAATTTCTCTGTCAGGTTATGAATAAAGCGGACAGCGGACTCACGCTTTCCGCTTAGCATATAAGAGATCAGGTCATCGAGCCGGATGTCATCCAAATTAGGTGACAGTAATATCTGGTCTTGCGGCAAGTATAAGAGCACCGATTGCGTCCTTGAGATATTGTCACGCTCCATAATCTTTAAGCTTTCGCACATTCCCGGCAGCTCTTGAAGGGGTTTGAACGAGCCGACATAGCAGGTTACTATACTATAGAACAACTCCTGGCATGCCTTAATAAAACGTTTTCCCATGGCAGTGAGCTTCTGAATTCTAGGCTTCTCAGCCGCCCGTTCTCCTTCTTCCTCACCTTTGGCGTACAGCAGAATGAACAAAACCCCGCTTTTGTCTGTGACTGCCTCGCCTTGTTGCTCTTCTGTAAAAAATTCCTCCGATGCTTTCTTCACAGCATATTCCATGATTTCCTGATCACGCTGATTTAAGGGTTTGCTCCACTCCTCAATGCTGATTAGAATGGGAAGCACCAAATCTCCAGTGGTTAACCCTACGCCGGCACCTGCCAGCTCCCGTTCAAAAAAATCCCCGAAGGACAGGATGCTGCGAGACAACAGGTCCTGCCAGAAACGCTCCACACGCTTCGGCTTTTCTTTTTGCCACAGATTTAGATACTTATGGTACATTTTATTGTAAGACTCATACTCTTCCTTCTCGCGGATGGCTGCAATCATACCCGATACGGCAGACAACAGTTCATCTGAGTCAACAGGCTTCAGCAGGTAATCAAAACTTCCGAGGTTAACTGCTTTTTTGGCGTAGGAAAATTCGGAATGGCAGGTCAAAAATATCGATTCCGTCCAGGGAGAGTGCTCCCTCACCCAGCCAACCAGCGAAAGCCCGTCTTCATCGGGCATCTCAATATCGCAAATCAGCAAATCTATTTTTTTATCATTTACAATATCCCTGGCTCTGTCTGCTCTATTGGCCGTCAAGACCTCTTCTACCCCAAACTCCTTCCAGTCGCAGCAATAGAGAATCCCCTCTACAGCGAATTGTTCATCATCTACAATTAATAATCGCATGGCTTATCGTTCTCCTTCTGCATATTCAACGGGCAATATCAGACGCACACGGAATCCGGTCGGCTCATTTTCGCTGAAGTAAATGTCAGCTTTCTCCTGATACCGCATGGCCAACCTTTTTTTGACATTCCAGATGCCAATATGCCCGTCCTCCGTTCCGGGTGTGTAATCCGGTGAATTTAATTCCTGTAGTTTCCGGGCACTGCTGCCTTTTCCGTTATCCGCGATTTCAATGATCATAATATCGGCCTCTTCTTCTGATTGGACTGCCGATATCCGGAGATTGAACGTCTCTGTTTTCAAACTTATACCGTGAAGCATGGCATTTTCTACAAAGGGCTGAATAATCAAGGAAGGTATAGAGGCGCCGCTAATCTCTTCATCCACGGTAATCTGAAAATCAAACGATTGCTGGTAACGCATTTTTTGAATTTCGAGATAATTGCGGAGATGCTCCAGTTCTTGTCCCAAAGTAATGCTGTTATCCTTGATCTGAAGCATAAAACGGAAATACCGCACCAGATGGCGTACTGTCTTTTTTACCAGTTCATAACGTTTCAGGTCGGCAAGCTGAAAAATGATATTGAGTGTGTTCAGAAAAAAGTGCGGATTAATTTGCATTTGCAAATGCTTCAATTCTGCTTTTTGTGCGTTTAACCGTTCCTCGTATACATCAATTTTCAAGTCTTGAATTTCCACAACCATGCTATTGAACGCTTGATTCAGTGCTTGAAACTCCAACAGGTTAGAAGAAGGAAGCTGGGTTTCCATAGACCCTTTACGGATGCGGTGGATGCCTCCCAGCAAATCCAGAATCGGGCGGATGACCATACGGCGAAAATAATATAAGTAAACCAGCAAAATAATCAAAACAAAAAGGGAAGAACATTAATAATCATCTGGAAGATATTCAATCCCTGAAGCAGCTCTGAATCGGGAATGACCACCGAAAGATTGATCCCCAGGGCGGCTGACTGGCTGGACACAACGAATAGTTTCACGCCATCATGCGAAAAAGAAAACGAAGAATTCCGGTTCAACTTCTCACGCGGCAGCTTGAAGTCGTAGCCCATTGTTTCTGAAGGACTGGTTAAGATATTCCCTTCATTATCCACGATCAGAACATCGCCGCCGGATTGCAGGTTTAGATTGCCCAGCGGTGAGCGCATGGAGTCGATTCGGATAAGCGCGCCAATATAGGAGGGATCGCCCAGATTATTGCTGACTGTCCGGTTTAAATAGTAATCCCCGGCAATCTTAACGATTGTCCATTTGTACTGGAGTGGTTCTAAATAATCTTCATTGTGAACCCTGTTCGTAATCCAGGTCCGTACCTCATCCATATAATCCTCCGTCGTTCCTAATACATTGGATAGTGTCAACGTATCATTGACGCTGGAGTGTAGATAAAACATGTCCACGCTATGATAATATGCCTGATAGGCTTGATTTCTTTGCATAATCCCCATACGGGCAAAATAATATTCGGAATCTGTCAGCCCTGGACGATTGAATTGAAGAAAATTCACGTCGTGATCGACAATATCCACCAGATTAATCGTAATGTCCTCCAGACTGCTCTCCATCATTTTCAGATTGGAATTTACTAAATTCTGATAGGATCTGGATACCTGATCCAATACATTAGCCTTGGCATAGTACCCCCCTGCAAACAGCACAGAGAGGAGCGGAACAGTTATAGCGGCAAACAGTTGAATAAGCCTTACACCCAGTGAGTTTTTCCTGTTTTTCATAATGTATCCTTTCTGTGGCCAGGATCATCTTTTCTTACCTGTAGAGATAGTGCAAGCACAACGTAAACGTTTACTCCAATGAGTAAAACTATATCTTTATTGAGAACTTCCTCTCCCCATCCGAAAAAATTGAGTGCAATATGTATACGTAAACGCTTACCTTAAAATTATCCTGTTTATTTTTTCTTGTCAATGCTTACTTTCCCCCTCTAATAGTAACATCCTGGTTTCTAAAACTACCGGGACGATAAGCTGCTTAGTTTAAAAACAAAAAGCAACTCATCCGCAGACGAGTTGCTTTTTAATCGCTTATTGTTAATTACCGAGAGACTTTGAACGAGCACATTCCCTCCTCCGACATATGAAGACTGTAGGTAATATTCCCGATTTTAGCCGTCCTCCAGCTAGCCTGTTTAGGATCTAGTCTTGGCGTGTGGTCAAACATAGCGATCACTTCTTGTTGTTCCTCTATTGTGGCATCAGGTGAAAATATCGATAGTAGCGTTTCTATAGTCAAAAATATTTCTACTCCCCCATCACCCTCAATGCCATTTTTCTTCATATCATCTAATGTTTCTTGCGGATAGTACATGTATTTTTGCTGATATACGATGTTTCTCAAGCTTTTATCCACATTCATTACAGCGGTCATCGAACCATATCCTCCAAGACTGGCCTGTAACTTAATTTCTCCATACTTCTTTATGATCGCATAGGATTCAATCGGTCCAAGCTTGGATTTCTTATTGTAATGATTGATAAAAGCGTTCGTACTGCTGTATATGTGTGGTTCCGTCTGAATCACCTTTGAGGAAGCTTTGACCGTTGCGATCGCCAAGGGATGAGGATGCTTAAGTGCAGCTGCAACAATAGTAGTGCCGATTATAATTGTCATCACCTTTAACCATTTGCTCTTCATGCTTAACTTCTCCTTTGTGGTCTAATAAAACAGAAATCCCTTTTACCTGTAAAAAACTCACTTCTTAAGGACTTCCATAGGGAAATAATGTAAAAATACCGCCTTCATTCTTCCTATTATAAAGAAACTTTGGACTTCTTTCAATAAACTGAAGTCCACGAAGATCCTTTATCTACGGTTGTTTTTGGTAGTCTACAATCGCCATACTCACCGCTTCGCCTTATAAAACTCATGATACAGCTTCATCAGCGCCCTTTTCTCTATCCGTGAAACATAGCTCCGCGAAATCCCCAGCTCCTTCGCAATCTCCCGCTGCGTCCGCTCCTCGCCCCCCGTATCCAGGCCAAAGCGGCCGACTACGACCTCCTTCTCCCGGTCATCCAGGATGTCGAGATTGCGGTAGATCTTGCTCTTCTCGATCTTCAGATCGACTTCCTTGATCACATCGTCGGCCTCCGAGCCAAGGATATCTATAACTTGATCCTCATTTCAATTTTGCCCCATTCAGGTAATTCATTTAAATACTATTTTATTCCACTTCTATCTGTTTCAAGAATAAATTCTCCTTCAGCTTTATGAGTCCCCTTAACTGTTGTTTATGTATCCATAGTACTAACCTTTACCAAGTATATCCAAAAGCATCTAGAACAATATATAACATAAAGCGTTATATATCACGCCTTAAAATTGCCATTTATATTACACATTATAATAATTATAGTATTTTCTCTTTGTTGAAAACTCTAAAAATAGTTCAATTTCATATTATTCATTGACTGAATTAATATACAATGTTATATTACCTAACATTATTAATAATATACATAGGAAAAGGAGATTGCCAAATGAATAAGTTAAAACGTCTGCGTAAGACTAAAAGGCAAGTTATGGCTACTTCCATTGCGCTATCAGTTATGGCTTCGGCAGTGATTCCGTTTCAAACCGCTGATGCTTTAACCCGGGTGACTTCACAAAGTGGCACAGTATGGGAGATTCACGATGCTTTTGCTCCCAGCTTAGACACAGGAAGTTTACGTACAGTGGGTACTACACAAGTGCAAGGCTTCGGTAATATCTTTGTTAAAGTGTCATCTCCTTCAGCTTCACTGATGAATGGACAGATGATGCGCGGGTTCGACCTGAAATACGATGGCGTTAATAGATTCACTTCAACTCAATCTGTAAATCTGGGAAATGTCACAGTCACCCGTGATGTGTATGTAGATACTATTAATAATAGAACGAGATTCTTTGATACTTTTACTAATAAGAATGATATGGCTGTAAAGATTGATGTGTCTTTCGGCGGCTCTTTAGGATATGGAACAGCGGCAAATGCTTCTGTAGTCAAGGCAACCTACTCCAATGATCTGGAGGTGACGACAGACGATTCATGGATTGTTGTCGATAGCAGTGCCAAAAACAATAACCCCCTAGGTATTGCAGTTGGATCTCCATATCCGTTTCATAATGGATTAACTGCTCTGGGGAATCAGCAGCAGAATCCATTCACGACACCCCTGGCTAAGTCCGGAAATGAGGCGAATTTCTATGGCTTCATTAATACCTTAAATATTGAGCCGGGTCAGTCCAAATCCCTGGTGCATTTTGTACAAGTTGGAGAAGCTGGCGAAGCAGGGCTGAACAATCTGGTTACCACGCTTAATGGACTTAATCAGCAGCTAGATGTATCTGGATTAACCCATGCACAAATCAGGTCCATCAGTAACTGGGATATCTCTGCTATAGAGGGGCTGGATACCGGAGATAACCTGGTTATTCCAGATGCCCCAGCAGCCAAAACATTCGTCACTTCATCCCCCTATGATGTTGTGAATAAATCAATTGCAGAGATGCAGCAGGATATGATCAATGGAAAAACGACTTCTGTACAAATTACTCAAGCGTATTTGGATAGAATCAAGGCGTACGATGAGGGGCAACTCGGATTCCATGCCTTCCTGCACGTATCCGAAACTGCGCTAGCCCAAGCCAAAGCTGCTGACAATGCCCGTGCACAAGGCGCAAAAGGTGATCTGCTGGGGATTCCGATTGCCATAAAAGATATTTATGACACAAAGGATATGCCCACTACAGGCGGCAGCAAAGCGCTTGAAGGCTGGCGGCCTGAATCCGATGCCTTCCAGGTGAATAAGCTGCGGGAAGCTGGCGCTGTCATTATTGGTAAAGTAAATACTTCTGAGTTTGCAAATAGCGGAAGCTTTAGTGAAAGCGGCTGGATGCAAACATGGAATGCGCTGTATCCATCCAAAACATCTTTTGGCTCAAGCGGCGGATCGGCGGTATCTGTTGCAGCCGATTTTGCAGCAGCAGCCATGGGATCACAAACAGGGGTATCTCTCTATGCACCTACGACAGGCGCCAGCTTAAAAAGCTTCCGTGGTACAGACGGTATGGCCAGTACTACAGGTGTACTGCCGCTCACTTGGGGACAGGATTATGCAGGTCCCATTGCCAAAACAGTAACTGACCTGGCCATTATGTTGAATGCTACAACGGGTACAGACCCACAGGATATTTTCACCGTGACTGCTGATGCAGATCATAAGCGTCCGGTGAACTGGAAGGAAGCTCTGGATGCCAATGCATTGAAAGGAAAGAAAATCGGATATATCCCCTCATCCTTTGTATCTAGCTATGCTGATGATGATACTGGACAAGCGGTAAAGGATAAGTTCTCTGAGCTTCAGGCAGCGGGTGCAACAATGGTTGAAATGTCAGCAATACCTTCAGCTCCCAGCCGTCCTTCAGGCATTAATGGATCTACTGAAGGCTGGGCGCGCTATATCGAGCTTCATAAGAACTTCCCTTACCTGGATGGAGCAAGTGTGCTGGCTTCAGATAAGGTGCTTATCTATAATCAAAGAGGATATACTCAGCCTGCGCGGATGACTGAACAGGCGGTACAGGATTACATCAAGTATAGAAGCGACTATAAGGAAGTGATTAAAGGGTGGATGGACGAGAATGGCGTGGATGCTGTCGTTTATGCAGGTTTCATTAGTGACGTATATAACAATGACGCAGCAGCTTCTCAATTAAGCTCTGACCGCAACACAGGCGTATTAACGTCTAATGTCGGTCTCCCTACAGTAGTGGTTCCTGTAGGAACGAACGACAGCGGATATTCGATCTCTATGCAGCTTGTGGGCAGAGCATGGGACGATGCAAAAGTTTTAGGTATGGGCTATGCTCTTGAGCAACAAAGTCAAGCCAGACTGCTTACAGCCTTTGCTCCAGCACTTCAATACGTTCCAAGCCCTACTAATCCTGATCCAACAGATAATGGAACAACTAATCCAAATCTAGGTACTGGAGAAGGTCCAGTGACTCCTCCAGCAACAACAACGCCTACACCAACACCGGCTCCTACAGCACCTGCAGAAACAACAACACCAACACCTAAGCCGGAAGTTGTCAGTTTTGCAGATACACTGAATCATTGGGCGAAAGCAAGCATTGACCTGCTTATTGCTAAGGGATTACTAACGGGTTATGCCGACGGAACCTTCCGTCCGGATTCAGGTTTGACCCGTGCCGAAGCGATTAAGGTCATTGCAACGTACATGGGACTTGAAGGACAAGCTAGCAACTTTACTGATGTATCTTCAACGCATTGGGCGAATAAGTATATTGGTGCAGCTGCCGGATCAGGCTTGATGAACGGATATAGCGATGGAACCTTCCGTCCGAACGATAAGATTAGCCGTAGTGAATTAGCAACACTAATCACCAGAGCCTTCAAGCTGACGGGTACCGGAAACACCTCATTCAAGGATGTACAAAGAAATGCATGGTATTATGATTCCATTGATGCACTCGCCTCCAATAAAATTATTACCGGATACGCAGACAGTACATTTAAGCCTGGACAAGATATTACCAGAGCAGAGTTCGCCACAATGGTATCCAGATTATCGGAAAACTTGAACTAATGAAGCTCCATTCAAAGATTACAGAAAGGGCCATCCCGAAAAGGATGGCCTTTAACTGTGAAATCGCCATACCCAATCCGTCCAATCAAGAGATCTGCGAAAGTTTGCATCAACCAGATTAAGGAATTATGATTTATATCACGTCCGTTTGCTTCTGGGAGGTAGTCAAATGCCAAAAACGATATTAGTAGTAGACGATGATGAAGAAATCGTGAAACTCATCAATCCGGTCCTCGTATAATGTTCCCATTCTGTTATTAAGTGCACGGGATCAGGATATTGATAAAATTGTCGGTCTTGAAATCGGCGCAGATGATTATATGACCAAACCTTTCAGTATTCAGGAGCTGGCCTCCAGGATAAAGGCTCATTTCCGGAAAGTGGACAGGCTGCATAAAGAGTGGGGCGAACTTAGTCCCACTAAAGAAAAGGCTGATGCTCCGCTCATTTTGAATGATAAAACGTTTGAAGCCTTCCTGTACAGCCGGAAGCTCGACGTTCATATCAAAAATATCCGCAAGAAACTGGGCCCTGAACATAACTTTATTAAAACCATTTGGGGCATAGGCTATAAATACACAGAAAGAGAGCAATAGGATGAAACTGAAAATAAAGCTTCCCCTATTATTCCTGCTGATGCTGCTAATTCTTATGTTTTCTATTGGTTTGTATTTAAAGTTTGTCTTTGCAGTATACTCTCCTATACGTACCACCTTGCTGGACTCACGATATATAGCCTTGCTGCTGCCCATATTCGCCATTGCTGGTTGCATATTTTTTATTCTGATCATCTATATTCATTTTCGCATAGAGAAGCCCATTCGGCGTCTGAATACCCGGCTGGGGGAAGTAAATGTGGTCCATCCCCTGCCTCCGCTGGCTTTGAAGCGTAAGGACGAGATCGGAGAACTTTATAAGCACTTCAATAAGATGGAGCATAGGCTTCAACTCGCCCACAGAGAACAAACCGATATGATTGCAGCCATCGCCCACGATTTGAAAACACCCCTGACCTCTATTAACGGTTTTACTGAACTGCTGGCTACACACAAGGATTTACCCGAAACTGAAAAGCAGGAATATTATGAATTGATTCAAAGGAAGTCAGCATATATGGTTGAACTCCTCAATGATTTCTCAAGCTTCACCAAAGAAAAACTGGAGCTCGAATCCATGATAGCTAAACCTGTAAAAGCAACAGAATTATTTGAAGACATTGCTTTTGAATATGAATACGAGCTGGCGGGACTTGACATCGAACTGACTTGCCGCCATTCTTTCACGGACAGTATAGGGCTAACGGTCAATGAACCGATGATCCGCCGGGTGTTCGGCAATCTCTTTAGCAATGCTGTAAGATATTCTATTATTGAACATCACGGGGGCGAAATTGTTGCCTACTCCTCCGAATATGGCGGTTTGGGGATCAGATTCAGCCTTCCCCTGGCGGTACAACGCTGATTTTATTTTTGCACTCCTTCTCCAACAACAAAGCTACAGGCTGTTCCCGGGTGTGGACCCAGGTAACAGCCTTTTTTTGTTTTTTAAAATATAAGGATTTATATGTTTCACGCCACAAATCATCCTTATATTTCTCGCTGAAACGATACCGTCCTTTTAAAGGACGGCGAAGCCGTTTCTGCTTGGCAGTTTATAGTTTTTTATATTCTCTTTAGATCTATTTATTTTTCTTTTAAAGAAGCTTCATCTTTGGATGTAAAAATAAGTTGTAGCAGAAAACTACAATCACTGGAACTTAAGAAGGAGGAAGTCGAAATGTCAATTGAGTTCAGCCGCTGGCCTAATAACTACATGATGTCATACCAGGTTACCAAAGCTTTGGGTATGGCAAGCCTTGGTGCTACAGACGTCACTGAAATCTATGAGGCCTGCAAAAAAATCGACCCCGATGACAAGGCTACGTGGCACAGGGAATGGCTCATCACCGCTCAGGCACTGGAAAGACACGGCAAGGAGGCAGAAACGGCCGGAAACTGGTATACCGCACGGAACTGCTACATTCGTGCCTGCAATTACTACAGAATCGCAGAGTATGCAGTGATGGATGATGACAATGAGAAAATCCGTATCTTTAAAAAGGTGAATGAACTTTTCGAGGCTGCCGGAACATACTTCGAGGTCCGTCCGGAGAAGATTGAGGTCGATTACGAGGATGTCAAGCTGGATGGATACTTCTTCTCCCCTTCCTGGATAGAAGGTCCAAAGCCGACCGTATTTGCACTTAACGGTGGTGACGAGTGGTCCATTGAAAACTATTTCTGGCTGGGTCCTGCCTTCATTTCGTGTGGATATAACTTTTTGGTCTATGACCAGCCCGGCACCGGCCTCTCGATGTACGAAAAGGGGAAGGGGAGACGGGCGGACAGCGAGGCCTTTCATTCCCGGGCCATCGACTTCCTTCTAACCCGGCCGGAAGTCGATCCGGATAAGATTATCGTGCACGGGGAGAGCTTTGCGGCTTACGACTCCCTGCGGTTCGCTTCGTTCGATCACCGGATTGCTGCCGTCATCTCCGACGGCGGTACGCATGCCTTCGACTGGAAAGCCATGCTTTCATGGATGCCGCCAAGTCTGGCCGCACACGGCATGAGAATTCTCGGGGCAGAAAGCCTGGAGGATTTTGCGGGAATCCGCGTTTTGCCTATGATCTTGAGGGCGTACTTCACCAGATTCAATGTCCGCTGCTTGTCATGCATGGAGCGGAAGAGATATTGGTTCAGCCCAATCCGCTAACACAAGCCTTGAAGAATTACGAGCAGGCCGGTTCGCCTAACAAGACATTCTATGCGATAGAGGATAGACGGCTTGGCGGATTAGAACACTGTCAGGTAGATAACATCAACGTGCTGCATGAGGTAGCACTGAATTGGCTCTGCTCCATTGGGCTTGGGCCAGCTGCGCCCCGCCAATCTTAGATTGTCATAACATCATCAAGCAGTAGATTTATTGAAACATTTTCGATGGAGCTTGTTCAGGAATGTTGTCCTTAGATTCCTGTATAAGCTCTCTCTTTATGGAGGAGTTAAAGGTTATGCGAATTTTATCAAAGAAAAAAATAGGCAGCACGCCTGCTATACAAATTGACGGAGTGCATAAAAGGTTTGGCGACTATACCGTATTAAATAATCTTTCGCTGGAGGTGAACCGAGGAGAGATCTTTGGATTCCTGGGACTGAATGGCGCCGGGAAGACAACGACCATCAAGATGCTTCTGGCTATGCTGAGGCCAACCTCCGGTAAGCTCTATATGTTAGGTGAAAAGGTCGATGCCGGAAATTATAAATTATGGAGCAAGGTCGGATATTTGGAGGAGGCTACTTTTTATCCTGATCTGACTGTAACGGAGAATCTTGACATCGCAAGACGCATGCAAGGGTTGCCGGACAAAGATGCCGTACATCAGGTGATCTATAAGCTGGGGCTTGAGCCGCACAAAAAGAAAAAAGCAAAACATCTCTCTTTGGGAAACAAGCAGCGCCTGGGACTTGCGAAGGCGATGATTCACGATCCGGAAATTCTAATCTTGGACGAGCCCATCAATGGCCTTGATCCCGCAGGCGTGGCGGAGATACGGAATATGTTATATAATCTGGCGAACAATTTCGGCATTACGGTTTTTATATCCAGCCATCTGTTAGAGGAGCTCTCGAAGGTGTCTACACGGATTGGAATTATTCACAGCGGCCAGCTGGTTAAAGAAGTCGCAATGGATAAGCTGGAGCAGTCCTTAGAGAAAAGCCTGGTCGTGAACGGCCGGAACAAACCTGCCTTAAAGAAGGTGCTGGAAGAGCATGGCTATGCCTTTGAGGATACCCCGGACGGCTCTATTAAACTAACCAATGAACATGCGGCAGATCATCCTGAACGGCTGGCCGAACTGCTCGTTCAAAGCAATCAGCCGCCAACGTCGCTCCGGGTAATTACGGAGGATCTGGAAGGATACTTTCTCCGCACCATCGGAGTCAACAGGGGGAATAAAAGATGAATATTCTATCTGTGTTACATTGTGAGATTCGCAAGATTATCCGCTCCAATGTGTTCTGGATCATGTTTTTGGTTTTAGGCTTCGGGCCCGTCATGATGGGCGTCGGAAATGTATTATCCAGTGACGCCGGCGGTGTACAGTGGGAAGCGTATTTAACCGGATTGCTGGATACGCTTGCCCCGCTGGGACTGATCGGATACACCTTTGTTGCGGCATGGGTATTCGGACGGGAGTTTTCGGATAGAACCATTAAAGATTTGCTGGCAAAACCCGTGTCCAGAGCGAAAATTGTATTGTCCAAATTCCTTGTCATTTTAGCATGGTGCCTGTTACTTTCCATCTATATGTTTGCCGTAGGTTTTGCCGTAGGAGCAATCCTGGGCGTTGAAGGCGGGTCCGCCGCTTTCATTTGGAGCTTATTCATTAAGTTCCTGATCACCTCGCTGTTGTACATTTTTGTGACCGCACCAAGCATTCTTTTGGCTAATGTGACCAAGGGCTACCTGGCACCCCTGGGGCTCATCCTGATCATCGTCATTCTCTCCAACGTGTTGGCCTCTTTTGGATTTGCCCCCTATTTCCCCTGGACCATCCCGTCGGTATTTCAAAGCACCGGTTCTCTACAGCTGAGCAGTATAGTCATTCTTGCGTATACGGGGATAATCGGAATAGCCGGAACTTTTGCCTGGTGGAGATATGCGGAGCAGCCATAAACAGGGAAAGCAACACCTGAACTGTGACCCGTAAGATGGAAACTTTGAAAAAAGTGAACCTCTTACGGGTCACAGTTCATGATGGGAGAATGGCTGATCTTTTGACCTTTTGCGGTTTTGAAAATTTGGGGTATGGGGAATACAGATTTCCACCTATCAAATCTTTAGCTGATATAAGTCCTTCCTCCCGCCTTCTAATATCTGACTTTCTAAATTTTATTGATATGGACCTTGATGCTTTTCGTGTTTTTCATACGTATGTAACAATTGAACATGGAGATCATATAGGTCTTTACTTGATTCGCCACCTGGGTTCTTACTGTAGGGATGGCATACACATTGGAATAGATCAAGAATCCGTATGAGCTGAACACAGCCGTCTTCGCAGAAATCTATGCACGTACGAATTGCATACAGAAACAGCAAGCACAGGAGACATCAAACATTCTGTCTCCTGTGCTTGCTTTCAATTTATTAATTCATTCTATTTAACTGGTCTAGGGAAAATATCACTAGAAGCATTCCTACTATTATGTTGCCGGTTCTCTGCAATTTTCATCACTTCCTCACCCTCAACATCAAGATTTGGCAGTATTCGGTCTAACCACTTTGGCAGGTACCAGGCAGCTTTACCCAATAGTATCATCACACCGGGAACAATGAGCAGGCGGACAATAAAAGCATCAAACAAAACTCCGAAGAGAAGCGCAAAGCTCATTACTTTAATACTTGGATCGGTGGTCATCATGAATCCGGCAAAAACCGAGATCATTATGAGACCCGCAGCTGTAACAACACCTCCGCTATGGCGAATTCCAGCCAGTACCGACTTTTTAGCATCTCCATTCTTTTTGTAATCCTCACGCATCCTGCTGACCAGAAATACTTCGTAATCCATAGCTAGTCCGAACAGGATACCTACAACCATAATAGGGAGAAAATTCAGAACTAACGATTCTCCATTAAATCCGAATAGTTTTTGAAAATGTCCGTCCTGTACAACATAGGTTATGAATCCCAGTGTAGCACCCAAAGAAAGGACAAAGCCCAAAACCGCTTTGATAGGAACCAGAATGGAACGGAATACCATCATCAGCAGGAGAAAAGCTAAACCGACAATAATGAGACAGAATTCAGGTAATGCCTCGTTAAGCTTTTGGGAAATATCAATATTGATGGCTGTGCTTCCGGTTACTTTAAGCTCCACATGATTCTCTTGGGCAATTTCTTCAGTATGACTACGAATCGTCTTAACCAGCTCTACCGTTTTTACATCTGCATGGCCGGTAGCCGGAATCACATTAATTAAAGAGAGGTTTCCTGAGGCTCCGGTAACGGCAGGAG
Source organism: Paenibacillus sonchi (assembly GCF_016772475.1). Classification (NCBI taxonomy): domain Bacteria; kingdom Bacillati; phylum Bacillota; class Bacilli; order Caryophanales; family Paenibacillaceae; genus Paenibacillus; species Paenibacillus sonchi. The sequence goes on along the minus strand of NZ_CP068595.1, from coordinate 3,633,428 downwards.
CAACAGTACCGATATTCGGGTAGGTCTTAAGTTTTTCTACTGTTTTAGCTAGATTAGCCTCAGCCTCTGGACTCCCATCTGTCTTGGCTAGAATCATCAGCGGATTATGGTAGCCAACGCCATATGCCTCTGACATCAGATCATATGCTCTTCTCTCTGTCTGACTCGTTGACTTCAGTCCGTCATCCATAGTGCCTGTCTCCATGTGTAAGAATGGTACCGACAATGTTCCGAGCAGAGCAAGGCCAAAGATTACTGTCAGCCATGGACGTGCAGTAACAAATCTTCCCCATCTATTACCGCGATCCTTTTTCTTAAGGTGAAGGATAGCCCTATCAGAGCGTTTATTTTGCTTAACTTTGATCCTTCCTCCCATCATATCGAGAACAGCAGGCACTGTGATAATTGCGATTAAGACAGCGACGAAAATGCAGAGCGCAGCGGCCAGACCCATTGCCGTTAGAAACGGAATGTCCACAACTGTCATTCCGGCAAGACCGATTATCACTGTAATCCCTGCAAAAACGACTGCGCTGCCTGCTGTGCCATTAGCGATTGCTATTGCTTCTCTTCGCTCAAAGCCTTGAGCCAGCTGCTGACGGTAGCGGGAGATAATAAACAATGCGTAATCAATACCCACCGCCAGACCAATCATGCTGGCTAGCGATAAAGCAAACGAAGGAGTATCAAGAAAATTGGAGCCCATAATGATCAACATTACACCAGTTCCCAAGCCAATGACTGCCGTTAGAACCGGAATAATCCCTGTAAGGAAAGATCCAAAAGCAAAGGTGAGTACAACAAGTGCAATCAGGACACCAATACCTTCTGTAGCACCGCCGATTTCCATCTTAACAAAACCAGATCCAGTTAATTCTGCCTGCAAGCCGGCTTCCCGAAGGGCTTCCGCGGCATCAAGCACATGTCCCTTTGATATTTCAGTAACATCAGCACCTGATGTATTATAAGATATCGTTGCATAGCCGATCGTGCCGTCAGTATTTAGTGACTGGTTTTCGTATGGGCTGGAAACAGCTGTCACCGCCGGATCCTTTTCCAATTCGTTGAGTTCAGTGATAATCAGTTGTTTTGTTGTTTCAGTAGATAACGTTTCGTTAGCCGTTGCTTTCATCACCAGTTGGATTTGTCCGCCATTGTCGATCATGGAAGGAAACTCTTGGTACATCTGTCCCATCGTTTCGATTGACTCGAGTCCGGGAATCGTAGTCTCTTCATGAAGTTTAGGTCCCATCGACATGGCCAGTATTGAGGATATCAGCAGGACCATAATTGATCCAATAATTACCTTAATCCTATTCTTGGCCGACCAAAACCCCAGTCGATATAACATTTTAGCCATTTCAGTACCGTCTCCTCTGTTCTATATCTTTAACTTGTCCTTATTTTACATTTTGGGAGAATGTTTAACATCGTCCAAAAGGGCATCGGCCCTTGCCCTTTTGGGCTGCCCCTTAACATACTGATTCAAGTGGAGTAGTAAGCATAAGAACCCCCACTCTATATGAAGTGCACCCCTTAGAATAGACATTGGAATAAACCCCTGGTTTATCCGATGAATTCTAGGGGGTGCATTTTTTATGCCAGCGATTAAAGGAAAGAAGTCTAAAACGTATTCTTATGAAACAAAGCTGGAGGCAATACGTCTTCATATGGTCGAAGGTTGGACCTATCGTAAAATTATGGAGAAGTTCGAAATTACAGACAGACATCGGTTAAAACATGGATGAGGAAATACCGGGAATTGGGAGAGTTCGGACTTGTGGACCAGCGAGGACGGCGAGAACAATATGTCGATCAAGAAAGACAGGTCAAATGGCTCAAACAGGAGAACGAAATGCTAAAAAAGTGCTTGGAAATCTGGATGCAGGAGATGAAACAGAGCGGTATGTAACGATTGAGAGAGCCTCAAGTGAATATCCGGTTCGTCATTTGTGCAAAGTGTTTGGGGTCTCCAGAAGCGGATATTACGCCTTTCTAAAGCGCAAAGCATTCGATCGGGACCGAGAAGATAGAGAACTTGTGAAGAAGGTTTACGAGCACTACAACGGAGTTTACGGATACCGACAGATCCAGTTATTCTTGCTGCAGGATCACGGAGTCTGGATGAATCATAAGAAGGTGCTACGGCTCATGCAGGTACTTGGAATCCGGTCACGAATAAGGCGAAAACATCGCTGTAATTACGCATCTTCGGACGGAGGGCGAGTCGCTAAAAACCTACTGAAGCGAGATTTCAAGGCGGATGCTCCTAACCAAAAATGGGTTACCGATGTGACTCAATACCGGGTGGGAGAATCGTGGCTCTATCTTTCTGCGGTGAAAGATTTGTTTAACAATGAAATTGTAGCCTACCACATGAGTCAGAAAAATGACAATCCACTGGTTCTACAGACCTTTGAGAAAGCCTTTAACAAGACAAAAGACGTGACCGGACTGATCGTTCACAGCGACCAGGGATTCCAATACACGTCTCATGCATACCATGACATGCTGCCAAAGGTTGGCGCCCGAATCAGCATGTCCCGCCGAGGAAATGGTTATGACAATGCCTCCATGGAGAGCTTCTTCTCGCATCTCAAAACGGAAGGGCTCTACCCTTATGATATCCGAAATCTGGACGAGGCACAAAGACGAATTGAAGCCTATATTCAATTTTACAACCAGTATCGACCGCAACGAAGACTAAATAAGCTGCCTCCGGTGGAGTACCGGAAGCAGCTTACAGCCTAGGGTCTTTTTTCAGTGTCTACAAAATAGGGGCTTGACCAATATGAGTGGGGGTTCTTATGCTGCTGCTATATACGGTACTATTGTAATTAGCCGCTGGAAAAACCCTATAGCTTAGGGCTTAAAATTGATTTATTTTGCAGATGCTCTTGTTCCCATCGTTTTTACTCAGTTCATTTTGCTCGTTTATACAGAATCTGCGAATGCTATGGAGAGTAGCGCTTTTCTAGGATGTTCGTTAGTGCCATAATATTTGTAACAGGCGCGGTGGTGGTTATAAAACATTAACTTTACTTAATAAGCACGATCATTAATTATCCAAAATCCCCCGCTCCAATGCAACAGCTACCGCCTGAGAACGTGATTCCACTCCAAGTTTATTATAAATCGTTGTTAAATGAGCTTTAACGGTACGTTCGGAAATGCCCATATCCAGGGCAATCACTTTGCTTTTTAGCCCACGGGCAACAGCTTGCAGAATATGTGTTTCTTTGTCACTCAAGCTGTTGGCTTCATTAGAAGCGTAGACCCGTCCTTTCTCCTGGGACCTTGCTGCAATTACGCGTTCCATTATATCTGTCGACAGCAAGGTTTCCCCACGAACAGCTGATTCAATATTTCTGAACAGATTCTCACGGCTGGTATCTTTTAATAAATATCCCTTTGCCCCTATAGCCAGCCCGCCTATCATTAGATCATCTTCGTTATAGGTCGTGAGGATAATAACTGGAATCTTAGATCCTTGCTTCTTTAATTCCTGCATGGTTTCCAGGCCGCCCATAACTGGCATATTTAAGTCCATAAGAATCACATTCGGCTGCAATTCCGCAATTATAGGCAACGCCTCTAACCCGTTTTCAGCCTCACCAATGACTTCGAATTGCTCATTTGTTTCGAGAATCAGCTTTAGGCCTTCACGTACTACAAAGTGATCGTCTACAATTACAATTTTATACACCGTCATATACGTTCTCCTTTAGTTAAGGGCGCTGCAAATTTAATAGTGGTGCCTTCGGAAGTACTGTTCATATAAACTTCTCCGCCAATCAGCCTTACCCGTTCTTTTAGTCCCAATAATCCATAGTGTCCGGCGTCCTTGCCGATATCATCTGTTTTAAAACCAATGCCGTTGTCTCTAATTTCAACGATTAACTTGTCGTTATGTGAAGAAACCGATACGCATACTTTATCAGCCTTGGCATGACGGGCAATATTAGTAAGACATTCTTTAATAATGTGTAAACTGTGTTCCATCTGCAGCCTGGATAATCTTTTGTTCAAACGATAATCCTTTGTAACGATGATACCGGTAGCTTCATTAAAATGCTCGATTTCATCTGCTACCGCCTCTTTGAAGTCTATCTCCGGAGCCGATTTTAAACGTAAGTTGTCAATCGCTCTCCGGGCTTCAGCCAGCGTCCGGCGTGCCTGCTGCATCGACTGACCGATGATTTCATGTGCCCGCTCTGTATGATTTTGTGACATATGTGCATCTGCAGCCTCAAGCCGCATAATGAGTCCGGCAACTCCCTGCGCCAGTGTATCATGCAAGTCCCGCGCCATACGCTGGCGTTCATTCGCAAGTGTTAATTCCTCTACTTTTTCATGCGCTTCCCTTAGATCCTCAAGGAAACTCTGAATTCTAAGCCGCTCCTGTACTTGCTTGAAGAATAATATTGCATAAGCCAGAACAACAATAAGCATCAGGATAAAAATAGGAAGAAACACGAGTAATTCATCCGTATCTCCCACAGTCAAAGCTGAATCAAAAAAGACAATAATACTAATAAAGGAAATAAAAATGACCCGCTTCACCCGAAACGAATAACCAAGGCTCTGGGCTATCAATATAGGCAGCAGTCCAACTAAAACAGCCTGATAACCGTCACGCATTAAAATGGCACAAAGATAGACCAGAACAGCTTGAATAGAAAAGTATATCCAGAATGTTTTTTGTGTGATTCTGTAAGAGTTCCAATGCAACAACACATGAAGTGTAAATAAACCTGTAAATACAGCACTTTCGAGAATTAATGGATCTTTAAGAAATTGCAGTACTATTGTTCCGGCATACACAATGGATAACCATATTATAGTCGGCAGCCTTGAGGCGAACAGCTCACTGATGCTTTGCATTCCGTTTTTTTCGTTCAACATAACTCCCCCTTATGCGGGTCCTCTGTTAACTTAAATTCTTCCATGGAATTCATTAATTGATACATTAGTTTAGCCTGATTCTCCATAGATTCCGTAGTCCGATTCATTACCAGGTTTATCTTCGGTAAACTTGAGTTAATTCCACTCGTATATTTTGAAGTTTGTTGAGAGGTACCTGTTATCTTGTCTTTCACTATAGGTAAGCATTTTTATATTACTGGAACTTTATTTAGTGCTCTGCTTATATTATCATTCCCATTGAAATGCAGCTCATTAGATAAATCTCCTTTACCTAGTTGCTCTGTAAAAATATATACTTTTTGAAGTCTTTTTAAGATCCGCCTAGTAAAGAAAAATGATAATGAGAACTGATATTAGAACACTCAAACCATAGGAAACGTAGTCAGACTATCCGTAAATACCCGTACATTTTTCATATGAAGCCTCCTAAACAAGCTGGACCATAGCTATATCCTACATTTTAATAAATATAACTTTAAATAAGCCAATTCCAAGATACTTTGTATGATCTGAGGTTGTAAAAACAGAAAAGAACAACCGGTTTTTTCTTTTCGTTGTTGATTCTATTAAAGGTTCATCAATTAGCTTCGTAACGTTTGACAAAAAATCACTTTTAATCAGAGTATGTTCACCTACGTTGCTTAATTTATACTCCACAAAGTCTCCTTTATCCGGATTATACAAGGCAAGTATTGCAAAGAAAATTACACTCAGAATTAGAAGTTTGTTGTTAGTATTTATTGTTCTATCGTTTCCATTGAATTGCGGATTAAACATACCTTTCCTCCTCAAATAAAAAGGTCATGAAGAATTAAATTCTGTCACGACCTTAGTCTATGCTCCTTTTGCAACCTGTTTTGGGCATTCTCATACATCGAATCAATCATCTCAGCAACTCCTGAGAGAATTAAATAAGTTGCCATAAAGTAAATGAATATAGTCTCGATATGATTGGCAGTCACCCACGAAACGATTCCGAGCAACAATGAAATAACAGAGTTCGGTAGCAACACCCATTTTTTGCTTTTCATATTCGTTGTTTTCAGATATTGATTAAAGTTCAGATAAGCATTTACTAAAAATCCAAAGCTAAGCAGCATATGTGTAGATACGGAAAAGGTATTTCCCTTCAATAAAATAATTGAGGATAATCCCAAGAGTAGTAAGTATAACTTGGATGTGTGTTTCCAAACAGGTACATTATTTTTAACCTTTTTAAGATGACGGACATATTTGAAAACAGAAAATGAAAAAATTGAAAAAAAGAACAGTGAACCGAGAATTCTAAATGGAAATTCGGGATTCTGCATAAAAAACAATCCTAGTAGTGCAACGCAGGCACCTTTTATCATTGTCTTGGATTTAAGAAGAGCGACTATGTCAATTTTTCGACACCCTGCAATAACAGATTTAAAAAATATCGATATGGCTGCCTTTGTCTTAACATCTGAACTACCTAAAGCAAATAAGATGGATTCAAAACCGTCAACCCCGCCGTTGGGCAGATCTGTCACTAAGTTTGCTCCACCCGCTCCTAAAGCATCAAATAAGTCACTCGTAAAGGTTTTTCTCTGTTCAAAATCAACATTTTCGATCCAGTTATCAATCATTTCATTTATTAATTTACAGCGATTGATTAAGTCACTTTTTCGGACAAATGCACTGCCTTCGACTTCCCAGGTCATGGGGTGATGTTGCATTAGACCTGTTGCACAGCTTCCAATAATGTTTGAGGATGTTTCGGTTGCCGTAAATAACATACCTATTACACTAAACTCAGGTACAATTTGAACGGTTCTATCTTGAATCTTTTCAATATTCGTAGCCCATGGTAAATCCTTACAAAATCCAGGACCATCGTTATTATAGATTTCCAGAATCCGTTCTCTAACAGAATCAGCGCACATCATGGAGGCATACATCGCAAGATTCCCGCCTTTAGAATGGCCCCCAACACGATACATCTTCTGGTTAGGGGCTACGACTGTTTCAAGATAGGCCAAGGCCGAAAGCTGGGCAGATACTGTCTGAAAACTAATAGTAAAGTCTTCTCGCCATCCCAAAATGGAATTATCTGTTCCACGGTAAGCAACATAAAACGTACCATCATCTAGTTCTATAAGTAGTGCGGAAAACTGCATAAGTTTAGCTTCATCCATAATATCAACAAAGTTTGAGAGCTTTGCATGTTTAAAGCGTTCTGATTGTGCCATTTCTTTGAGCAAAGCATTATCCACAATGGACAAGCGCTTCAAACGCTCTATATCTACCTCCTTTTGATTTTTAAAATAAGAATCGCAGGCTTCCTCCACAGTAATACACTTGCCTTGACCTATACCCGGAACAATTCCCTCAAGATCAAGGTAGGATAACGCCGCCAATACCAGGTTGTCAACTTCGTTAAAAGGGCGTTCTTTGAGGCTAATATCGCCACGCCATCTTAAATAGGATAGAATATTCCCCATACGTGCACTCCAAAAAATCCTTCATTTAAAAGCCTGCTGTCCAGCCTGCGTCTGCCGTAATTACAGCACCGTTGACGAAGCTGGATTCATCTGATGCGAGGAATAACGCAACCTGAGCAATTTCCTCCGGCTGTCCGAGACGGGGAATTACACCTTTAATCACCTTTGTGCGTGCTGCACCTAATTCATTCACATTTGATATTGTATTGACGATATTGGTCATTGTGGCTCCAGGCGCTATCGCATTGCAGCGAATCCCCTTCTGTGCATACATAAAACCAGTATTTTTTGTAATACCAACCACTGCGTGTTTGGAAGCTGTGTAAGCAACACCGGCATGAGCTCCGCTAAAACCGCCGGTTGATGCTACATTAACAATAATGCCATTTCCTTGTTCCAGGAATATAGGGATCGCTTTGCGAATGGCCCGCATTACACTTTTCGTATTCACATCAAACATAAGCTCCCACTTCCCATCCAGTACATCGCCAACTGGTGCCATATCATCCATTATTCCAGCATTGTTGACCAGAATGTCCAGCCCCCCAAAGGTAAAAATCGCCAGATCAATCATCTCATTAATGTCACTTTCGTGAGCAACATTCGTTTTAACAGCAACGGCTTCGCCTCCAATACTATTAATACCAGCTGCAACCTCTTCCGCTCCAGCTAAGTTCAAATCGGAGACAATTACCTTAGCCCCCTCTTTAGCGTACAACTCGGCGATCGCTTTACCCATTCCTGAAGCTGCACCTGTGACAACTGCTACTTTATTTTCTAAACGCATATCTTTTTCCTCCTCATGTTGTTTATAGCTTTATGATACAGGACGTACTGTCTTTTAACATCGTACATAGGGGCAAGACCCTCTGCCCTTTTGGGCAAACGCGATAACAAATCATCCGTGAGTTCAAATAAGAAGATTCGATGATTCATATTAAAAATAATACAATCGATCAACTGGAGCCCCCTAATAAAATTGCCGCTCTATATGCAGCTTGGTGCAGATGAACGAATGGGATATCTGACCGGTGTGGACATTATTTGTGATGGTGTATGTATTGCTGGGGGTGCTAGATTATTGGAGGTAGGTACCTTACTATAAATCTATGAAGTACTTCCTTATAACTATTTAAAAGCGGATATTATCCTTAAATTAGGACGATACCCGCTTTTAACATTCATCATTCCAAATTCAATTGAAATACTTCTCAGAACACCACTTCACTACAATCGCTCTTTCCTGCTCATGTATTTTCACTAGCTGATTCAAAACAAAAATCTTTTGAACTAATCTTCTGTCATAAAAAACTGTCTTTTGAAATAATTAATTTCTTTTTGATGTTGGCCTTGATGCTGTTCATGTTTCTCCTACGTATGTAGTAGTTGAACATGAAGATCATATATGTCCTTGCAGCACATTTTAGTGAAACTCCCTTTGTTGTATATTCTGAGATTAGTTAAAGCATATTTATAATAAAAGCAACTCATCCGTAGACAAGTCGCTTTATAAAACTCACCGCTTCGCCTTATAAAACTCATGATACAGCTTCATGAGCGCCCTTTTCTCTATTCTTGAAACGTAGCTCCGCGAAATCCCCAGCTCCTTCGCAATCTCCCGCTGCGTCCGCTCCTCGCCCCCCGTATCCAGACCGAAGCGGCCCACCACGACCTCCTTCTCCCGGTCATCCAGGATGTCGAGATTGCGGTAGATCTTGCTCTTCTCGATCTTCAGATCGACTTCCTTGATTACATCGTCGGCCTCGGAGCCAAGGATATCTATAAGTGTAATTTCATTACCTTCCTTATCGGTTCCTATCGGATCATGCAGGGATACGTCCTTGCGCGTCTTTTTCAGCGATCTCAGGTGCATCAGGATTTCATTTTCGATACAACGGGCAGCAAAAGTAGCGAGCTTCGTCCCTTTGTTCGGGCGGTAGCTCTCGATAGCTTTTATTAGCCCGATGGTGCCGATGGAGATCAGGTCCTCCATGTCTTCGCCGGTATTGTCGAATTTTTTTACTATGTGGGCGACTAAGCGCAAGTTGTGTTCAATTAACAAGTTACGAGCCTTAGCATCTCCCTCCGCCATCCTCCCTAAGTATTTGCTTTCATCCTGTTCGGAGAGCGGCTGGGGAAAAGCATTGTTCCTTACGTAGGATACCAGCAGTGTCAGTTCTTTGATCAGCAGCGCTATCGTGCTTATTATTCCTGGCAAGTTGGCGACACCTCCCGCACATGTACAATGAAACCGATCTGTAGTTTGAACTACGGGTTCATGGTCCTTTTATTGTATGTGGGTAAGCGCCTAGAAGTGCCTGTACAGGGGAACTTATTTCTTCTTCATCTATCCGCTTGTGCATTCTCCTGCTTCCCTCAATCTATCAAGGTAGGCGGTCATTTTATAGGACATATATAATTTCAGAACGTTATCAATATTGTCTAAATCCACATGGATCAATACACGGATCTGGTGCAGACGGTACCGCAGGGTGTTGCGGTGGATGAACAGCTCGGTGGCGGTTCTTTGCAGCTGCCGGTTGTTTTTCAGATAGATAAAAAGGGTATGATACAGGTCAGCATGGTGCTTCCCGTCGTATTCCCGCAACGTAAGCAGCGCCGGATGGCATACCTCCCGGTAATCCCCTTGTGTGTAGGCAGACAACATGTCGTACAGCTGCACATCGGAGTATAAGACCACAGGGTCGGCAGGCATGGCGATCAGGCCGATCTCCAGCGCTTTGACCGCCTGCAGATAGTATTTGCGGCAATCCGCAATATCGCTGAATTCACTGCTGATTCCCAGGCGAATCTGATTCGAGGTCAGGAATTCGCGCATATCAGGACCACAATCCATTCTTGCTGCCTTAAGCTCCCGTTCCCAGATACTGACAATATACCCATTATAAAAGATCTGACGTTCCGCGGTAAAAAGCGTACTGATCCGGTCCCGTAAATATCCGTTGTATTTGCCGGAAGCATCATACTGCGCAATATCCAGCACCAGCACGGACAGCCTGCCGGTCAGCCTGATATTACCGCTTCTAAGCCTCTCTTGGACAAGTTCCTTGCCGCTCAAGTGATTTTCCAGCAGATCATAGATCAGCTCATCATACACGGCATGCGCAGAATTCCGGTAAAAGCTGTTCTTCTGCAGTTCCGCCGCCACCATCTCCCCGGCAAAAGCGGCTAGGTCACGGTCCCTCGGATGGATAGGCCGTTCTGTGCCCAGCAAAATAAGATTGCCGACAGGCTTGTCCCCGATTTTAATCCTGGCCACCATTTTCGCGGCAGCACTGCCGCTGCAGAACACTTCATACGGTTCCCCGGACTTTGCACCGTTTTGTACGCTTTTCATCTTTTGGACGGCGGCAATAAAATCATAGGAGCAGTAGCCCTTCTGCAGATTATCCCTCCAGACCGGATCGTTCACTTCGCTGTCTGAATAGGCCAGAACTTTATAGCTTAAATCAATGACGATTACCGGATTACCCAATATATCCGCTGCCACCGATACGATGTGATCCATCCCTTTTCCGGCCGCAAAAGCTTTGAGCAGCGTTGCCTTGGCCTGCTCCGTTTCCGCTTTTTCCAGAAACAGCTCCCTGGTCTGATTGTAGATTTCGAAGACATCTTCTCCCGCTGTAAACTCAATGATATTCGGGCTGCTCTCGACATCCTCCTGTACAGGAAGCTCCGCGTCATTGATCAGCATCAGGCTGGCATTCTCCATATTAGCGGCATTTCCCGGCAGCATGGATCTCTTGCCCACATAGATAAATTCGGGCGCAAAGGAGGTTAGACTCTTCGTAATGAGTATAGCATCACTGTAGATCTCATCCTCTAATCTCCTGTTCCGGTGAACACGGACTGCTTGCTTGTCAAAATGCCTGCTCAGTTGCTCAAAGCTAATACTCATCACTCTCACCCTCTGTTTATTATAGTGCGGGTTGCACAACGATTCCATTTATTTTTATATTTTCCATATATATGATCGTGAAAAGGTCTATGTTACATTGAAGCTGACGATGAAGAAGGAGGGGTATCATGAATAATCTGTTTGATTTAAGCGGCAAAGTGGCCGTTGTAACCGGCGCAGCTGGCGGGATTGGCGCAGAATTGGCTAAGGCGCTCGCCGCCCAGGGCGCGGATGTGGCCCTTCTGGATCTAAGACCGGACAAGCTGATAACACCGGCCAGGGAGATCGAATCCGCAGGCCGCCAGACCCTGTCACTGGGATGCGATGTCATCCGGGAGGATGAGATTGAGGCTGCGGTCCAGGCGATTTTACAGCATTGGGGCAAAATCGATATTCTGGTGAACAATGCCGGGGTCGCCTCCGCCGGTTCAGTGGAGGAGCTGGAAGAGCGGGAATGGGACCGGGTGATCGACACCAACCTGAAAAGTATATTTCTTATGTCCAAGCATGTCATTAAGCCCATGAAGGAGAGAAGGTATGGCCGGATTATCAACATGGCCTCCGTCTGCGGCATGACCGGCAGCAAGTCATTTCCGCTTCATGCCTATAATGCCTCCAAAGGCGCGGTCTTGAGTATGACCCGGGGCATGGGGGCTTCCTTGGCTCCATACGGCATAACTGTGAATGCCATTGGCCCCAGCCTGTTCCGCACGGAAATGACTGAACGCGCCCTGTATCAGGACAGTTTTCTCCAGTTGTACAATGCGCAGTGTCCCATCGGCCGGCCCGGCAATCCGGAGGAATTGAACGGTGCAGCCATCTATTTTGCCTCGGACGCTTCCAGCTACACGACGGGCCAAACCCTGTATGTTGACGGGGGCTGGACCTCGGTTTGATTCCAAATGAATAACACAACAAAAACCCTACAACTCTTGTGGTTGCAGGGTTTGAGTGTGTTCTTTCTGCCGGAGTACGGCTATTAAAAGGTCAAAATTCCCGAGGTATGCAGCAGCACCAGGAACACCAGAACCGGGGCGACATACCGGAGCATGAACAGCCAGATGCGGAACCAGCGCGCCTGCAGCCCGGCCGCTTCCGCTGCCCCCTTCCAGAAGTACCCGGCAAAAATGGTGATCAGCAGGCCGCCAAGGGGCAGCATAATGTTGGAGGTGATGAAATCCATCCAGTCAAACAAGGCTTTGCCGCCGAATGTAAGCTCCGGGAACATCCCCAGCGACATCGCTGAGGGAATACCGAGCAGGAAACAGATGAGAGACAAGATCCAGACTGCACGCTGGCGGCTCCAATTCCAGCGCTCCATAGCGAAGGATACAGGCACTTCAAGCAATGATACGGCTGAGGTCAAAGCGGCAATCGCCAGCAGAATGAAGAACAGGCCGCCGAAGAACGAACCAAAAGGCATGGCCGAGAAAGCTGCCGGCAGCGCGATGAAAATCAGTGAAGGCCCCTGATCGGGGGCAATGCCAAACGAGAACGTCGTCGGAAAAATAATCAATCCGGCGATAAACGCGTACACCAGATCTCCGGCGCCAATCGCCAGTGCTGCGCTGCCCAGCGACTGTCTTTTATCCACATAAGAACCGTAAGTCAGCAGAATCCCCATCCCGAGCGACAGCGAGAAGAAGGCATGTCCCAAGGCGACCAGCGCGGATTCGGCCGTCAGCACCGAGAAGTCCGGTTTGAGGAAAAAGGATACCCCTTCGCCTGAACCCGGCAGCGTTACGGCGCGGATCATCAACACAATGAGAAGAACGACCAGGCCGGGAATCAATACTTTATTAAATTTCTCAATCCCGCCAGAAACCCCAAGGATAACTACCCCCGCCGTAATCAGCATGGCAACGCCCTGCCAGACTATCGGCATATACCCTGAGATAAAGGAGCCAAACTGACCCGCGTAATCACTTGTGCTGAACAATTGTCCATTGAAGGCGATCAGCGCGTAGTTCAGCGTCCAGCCTGCAACAATAATATAAAAGGAGAGGATCAGAAACGGCGCCACCACTTGCAGAATTCCGGCTGCCTTCCAGCCCTTCCCGCCTCCGGCCCGTATGAACGAAGTCGCCGCGCTTCCGCGTCCGCTGCGTCCGATGGCCAGCTCAGCCAGCAATACCGGCAAGCCGATCAGCACCAGGCAGACGATGAAGAGCAGGAAAAAAGCCGCCCCTCCATTTTCTCCTGTAATATAAGGGAACTTCCACATATTTCCCAGACCCACTGAGCTGCCGATGGCCGCAAAAATAAAGCCGCTGGAAGAAAAACGCTCCTTTTTCTCCGAAAGCAGGCTTGTTTCACCTTTAAACTGATTCATCCTAACGCCCCGTTTTCTTTTTTAGACCTCATTATAGCTTAAGTAACACGGAGAGTCATATGAAAATTTTATTAACTCTCACCAGAATGCTAAAAGATAGCCTTCGGCGCTGTCTCAGTTTCGTCCGGATCTTTAGGAAAATCCACCCCCGAAATCACCGGAAAAGGCTCCTATTCCCAGTAGAACGGGCCGGCTTCCTTAAGCCGGGCCAGCGCCTCGACATAAAAGAAATCACCGTAGATAAGGGGAACGTCAATGTTGCGGTTCTCCGGATAGTTGCTTGTTCCGTGAAGCAGCAGCCCTTCCTCGTCCGGCTGGTCCCAGGTTCCGTAATTCCGGTAGAGAGACTCCATGATCTTCAGCGCACCGCTGCGGTACACATGTGACTCCGGATCGTCTGCCAGGCGGGCCAGCAGCAGCAGGCCGCTCGCTGCGCAGGAGCCGGCAGAGGTATCGCGGATTTCACCGGTTTCCCCTGGCGCCCTGAAGTCCCAATGGGGAACATGATCTTCCGGAAGCCGGGTCAAAAAGAAATCCGCAACCCGCTGGGCAGCATGCAGATACTCCTGTTTGCCCGAATGGTGGTACGCCAGCGCCAGGCCGTAAATAGCCCAGGCTGCGCCGCGCGACCAGGCAGATTCAGAACCGTAGCCCTGCCCGCCAAGCTTCTCCTTCACCTCCCCCGTGTCCGGATTGAAGTTGACGATATGGTACACCGAGCCGTCTGCCCGGATGAAATGCTCCAGCACGGTATCCATGTGCGCCTCGGCGGTATGACGGTAGCGCGGATCGCCTGTCTCTGCGGAAGCCCAGAACAACAGGCTGGTATTCATGCAGCAGTCAATAATTGCAACACCACTGTTGTCCTCCCCTTCCCGCCAAGGATTCCAGGCCCGGATATAGCGGCCTTTCAGGTTGAAGCGGGCGGACAAGTAATTGGCCGCTTTTAAGGCCCGAATCCGCGATATTTCATTTCCTGTCAGCTTGTAATTCGCCACACTGGTTAAAGTCCACATAAAGCCCAGATCATGATCCAGTCTGACGTATCCTTCCAGCACCTCGTCAAGCCGTTTCTCACAGCGCATGGCAATCGCTTTCAGGCTCTCGTCACCGCATTCTCCGTAGAACTGCCACAGCATACCGGGCCAAAATCCGGCTGTCCACCAATCCGGGGCTTCCAGCACATATTTGCCGCTCTGACTTGCATGAGGGAATTCAGCGCCGATTCTTTGGCTGTTTATCCCCGTTTTCTCCAGTGCCTTACTCCAGGCTTCTTCTACCCAGGCCGTATCTTCCATTTGTTTCATCATTCAAACACCGCCGTTCATCTATGATAGGAATTGAAATGTGAATACCAATCTGCCCTCAGAGCCGGGCCGGAGCACATGAAAATCCAGCGTATGCCAGACCGTCTCCCGGCCGTAATGATCACGGTACTCACGTTGCGTAATTTCGGGTTCCACCAGCTTGTCATCATAATGTACTTCTACTCCGCCGCCATCACTTCCCGGCAGCAGGACGATGCCGGCCCGGAGGAGTTCCGGCTGCCGCCAGGTTACGAACCGCTCGGTCCAGCTCTCCGGCGCCCCCTTATGCAGGTACTCGTCACACAGCTCCAAACGGGGGAGTTCCTCCTTGTGCCATACCAGAGAACGGATCAGTGACTTCAAGCCTTCCGTTTCATATGCCTTAGACAACTCCAGCTTTAGCTCGTCCCTGTCCGTCCCGGCGGCAGCATGCAGCACTGCTGCGGCATATTCCGGTCCTGCACTCTGATACCGGCCGCTTATTATCGGCACCGAATGACCCTGCGAACCATTGCAGTCATACCGGTAGCGGCCTTTGCCGAAATAATCCGCCGTGTACTCTCCGCTTCCAAGGTCCGCGGCGTAGACTTCCCCGCCGCCGGCCAGAATGAAATGGCCCAGATCATTATGATTATGCGGTTCATCGTTATGGCCGCCCTTGGCAGCGAAGCCAAAGACCTTCCCCGGAGAACCGTGCCGTGCAACGATCCAGGCCGCATCAGGAAGATAAAAGCTGGCGGCATCCCACTCCTGCGCACCCCTGCCCTGCCTGGTCCAGATCAGATTGCGCAGTGCCGGAGCCCAGCGGCTGCAATGATCCTCTGTATATGGAGCACGAAGCTGTGCCGGAGGCGGCTCGATACCGGAATATTCAGCCGCCAGATAATGGGACAGGCCCATATGTACACGGACCCGGGGCGTCGAATCAGAGAAATTCGCTACAAGGCTGCCGCCTATGAAGCATTTCTGCTGGAACGCGGCGATGCTGCGGACCTTATCATTTTGGAACCAGTCCAGCTTCCCTCCGCTTCTGGCCCGCAGAAGATCGCTGTAATACGTGAAATAGCCGAATCCGTAATTCCAATAGCCAAGCCCCTCCGCACACGCTCCATCCTCCCCGAAGCCCTCCAGATAGAAGTGCATGCAGCGTTCCGTCTTGTGCAGAATCCGGCTCAGCTGAGCCGGGTCATCCAGTGCCAGCATAGCCGCCGCCCCGACCGACCCTGCACAGACAGCAGACCAGTTATGTGTGGCGGTCTCCCAGTGATAAGGGCCGTCTTCCAGAAAAGGCCGGAATATCCTGCGTTCCACTTCAGCCGAGATCCGGGAACGCAGCAGCGGCGACAGCCGCCCGCCCAGAAGTAACGATATTTCGCTTAGGGTAAAACCGGTCTCAGACGAAAAAAGATCAATAAACCGTCCGATCTCCGTGACCGCAAAATCCGGAGGCAAATGGGCGGGAACACACCAGGTGTACTCCCCGCAGATAGACCACAAGATATCCTCCAGCTCCCTCAGGTATCCCGGATTCTCCGGCTCCAGCAAAGCAAGCACAGCATACGTATTCAGCCTTCTTCTCCGTTCGAAATAGACCCGTTCATACTCCAGCCTGGAGCCTGTTCGCGCAAAGGCCGTGAACAGGGAATATTTCAGTTCCTTGATGTCCAGAGCTTCCAGCCGCAGACCCTCAGCCCGGATTTCAGAGATCATCTCCTTCCATTCGCCGGACTCCGCCGCCCGCTTCCAGAAAGCATCCTGATCCCCCTGCGGATAATAATGGCTCACTTGCAGCGGTCCAGCCTCCCCGATGATATCAAGCAGTTCCTGTTGATCCATATCTGCTCTCCCCTTTCCAGTAGCGCAAGAATTACAAAGCATGGTCGCGCATAACATTCTCACCTGCAGCAATTTGCTGCGAAGTCCAATTCTGATTTTCCCCGCTCCAGAATGAATCTTCAGGCAGCAGCCCCAGCGGAAGAAATACGGCTGCGCATAAGTACAAGCTGCCTGTATTGATATAGCTCTCGGCCAGCTCCGGCTGATAGCCGTATACGCCCGGGCGCAGCCAGCCGTTCTCATCCAGATTGCCCGGGAACTCCATTATCCGCCTGATCACAGCCGTCAGGGCACAGCGTACCTGCGCAGGCTGCAGGGATGCTTCAAGGAAATGCTGAAGCGCCGCCTGCGCGAGCAGCTGAAACGCCCCGAAGCGGTACACGATGGAACGTCCAAGGAACGGATAAGTGCCGTCCGGTGCAATCATCCGCTCCAGCACGGCGGCATACCGCCGGGCCCGCTGCATAATCAGAGGCTTCAATTGGGGGTAATGCGCCGAATCCTGCTCAAAAAGGGTAATCACATCCACGAGCATCGGCTGAATAACAAAGCTGTTGTAATAATCCCAGTGATAATCTTTGCCGTCTCCGTATACTCCGTCGCCTTTATACCAGTCCATGAACATATGGACTGCATAACCTACCCGCATCCGGTCGTATTCCGGATCGCCGAGAATGTACAGCGCCGCCTCCACCATTGCGCTGAACAGCAGCCAGTTGCTGCCGCTGGGGGCCGTCCGGCGGGTCTTTTTTAAGGCCGCAATCACGTTGCGCCTGACGCGTTCATTCAACTGCGAGGCCAGGCGCTTTGGTGCCCGCACCAGCGCATGCGCCAGAAAAGCCGCATCGACCAGCGGCTGCCCCTCCGCCTCAAAATCCATATAATCCGCAGAATCCGGGTCCGTAGCTGCATCAAGCGCTTCCAGCATCAGCTTGGCGTAATAACCTCTAAGCTGTTCTTCTTCACCCTCAAGGCCTTCCAGCTCCAGCCAGGGCGCCATTCCGCAGGCCAGCCGGGCAAAAGCTTCCAGCGGCGCGAAGCCGCTCCGGCCGCTGTGGAATTCCACCGGCAGCGTTTCCGCAAGTGTTCTCCGCCTCAATGCTTCCAGCACCGGAGCACCGATCAGCAGCATCGTATCCAGCCAATATTTACGCTGTTCCTTACCGTTCATATTCCATTCCTCCATGGCTTCGCTCTTCGGGATTGTCTAAACTTCATTTATAGTTTAGTTTTATGTTATCGCAATGTCTTTGCGATAATTAATGATTTGTTGCGTTTATTGCGATAAATTCCGAAGGTGGCCTACGATATGAAGCATGCCGAATATTATCAGCAGTTCCATGGTGATATCCTGGCGGGAATCGGCAATTCCCCGACCTCTCCAACCAAGGATTTTCACATTCATGACCATTATGAAATCTTTCTGTTCCTGGGCGGACAGGTGAACTGTTTTGTGGAACAGTACAGCTATCCTTTGAGTCCCGGAAATGTCCTAATATTCAACAATCAGGAAATCCATAAAATCATCAACCTGTCCCCAGAGCCCTATGAACGGATTACGATCCACTTCAAAGCACCGCTGGTTTACCCTTTTTGCACCGCTGACACAAATCTGCTCGCCTGCTTCCAGAACCGTCAGACCGGGGAACATAACCTTTCGCAGATGGATGAGGCAGAGCTTGAAGCTTTTACCGGACTGGCCTTCCGTCTCATCGATATCCTGAAGCATCCGCAGTACGGCAGCGACGTTCTGGCGCTCACTTATCTGATTCAGCTGCTGGTGCAGGTCAACGATCTGTACAGCCGCAGCTTTTCGGCGGTTCCCAGTCTGATCTCCACACTGATTCAGTCGGCCATGGCCTATATTGATCACCATCTGCATCTGCCCCTTTCGCTGGAGGGGATCGCTGAGGAACTGTCCGTAGATAAATATTATCTCAGCCATCTGTTCAAGCAGCAGACCGGAGGAACCCTCTACCGCTATGTCCTGTTGAAAAAAATAACCTTAGCCAAGCAGCTCCTCACCGCCGGCAACTCGGTATCTGACACCTGCTATCTGTCCGGCTTCAATGATTACGCCAATTTCATCCGTACCTTCAAGAATTTCACGGGCTACACCCCCGGCCAATACCGAAAAAAAAGCTAATTATTTTGGATATATGGAGCCTCTCTCCCTACTGACTGTTTACATAGTTAATTCTTTAAATTAATACTATCGGTACAGATCAGCTTTATAATTTCTCATAATATAAATCTTGTTAACGCAGAGGGAGAGAAAAACCATGTTCAAAGAACGTATCCGCCGAAGGTATAAATTTATATCCTCAAGCGCAACAATGCTCCTCCTACTCATCACCGTTATCGTAAGCACCCTGCAACCGGCAGGCCTCATTGCCGCTGACCCGCCCCTACCCAATACCGTAGTCATCGAGGATTTCGAGAACAACCTGAGCGATAACGTGCTGGTTCAAAAAAGGAATTTCTCAGGCGCGATGAGCCTGGAATCCGATCCCCGGCATGTCCGCTCAGGGAATAATTCCGTACGTGTGGATTATGACTACATTGGCGTTAAGGAAAACCCTTCCTATGTGTATTTAGGCCCTGCAGCTCCGTATCCTGTTAACGGCCTACCCCAAAAAATCGGGATGTGGGTATACGGTAACAACGATGGACATCTCATCTTCAGCAAGTTCAGGGATGGCAACGGAAAATCCTTTGAGGTGGAATATTTGGACGAGAACGTTGGCGTGGACTGGACAGGCTGGAAATACATTGAGGGTGACATTCCTCAAGATAAAGTCGGACCGATCACACTCGAAATATATATGCGGATTGAACAATCCATTTTTGACAAAAAAAATAAAGGCACGGTATGGGTTGATGATGTACGCTTGATCTATGAGCAGGACCCTAATGAAGATATGGCCGTCCCAACACTGGATGTACTCTCTCCGGCAAATGAAGCTGTGATCGATACGAACTCCCCCGCATTCAGCTTGCGGCCGCCGATGCCCAATCAGGCATTGATCCCGGCTCAGTTACGCTGAAGCTGGATGGACATCCAGTACAGCCCGAGTATGAAGCGGCCAGCGGCCTCATTTCCTATCAGCCTTCCGCTCCGCTGGCAGGGGGATATCATACCGTCCAGTCAGCCGTATATGACAGATCCGGCAATCCTGCCGAGAGCAGCAGCACCTTTTTTATTCAAGACGGGATTCAATACCACCTGAACGCCCCCACAGAAGTCATCAGCAACAAAACATTCCAATTGAAGCTTCAGGTCAAAAATGCTGTTGATTTGCAGGATTCCTATGCCCAGCTTCAATACGATCCCCAGACGCTGGAAATTACCACTGCTGAACCTCAGGTAGCGGCACCGTTCGTTGCGCAGAATGAGATCGACCCTGTAAAAGGGCAGTACCGGCTGCAGCTTGCTGGACTGAGCAAGGATTCCCTGCCGGCTGATGAGACGATTGCGCTATTAAATGTGGCTGTAAAACCCAGTGCCAAAATGGAGCGCGGCGAGGCATTCAAATCCATCGTAATGAGCGACGGCAGTTTTCGTAAGACTGTAGGTGAAGCTGTCTATGCACTGGCTGCATCCCACAAGTATACGATTGGTTTTCCTTACAAGCTCACTGTAAAAGGGAGCTCCCTTCATACGAAAAGCACCCTTCGTGTCACAGATGATGCAGGAGTGCCGGCCAAAGGGGTGTCCATCATCCCGTCCGATCCTCTTTTTCCCCAGTATTTCGCTGAGGTGAAGCCGGTAACGGCTGACGTCTACGCGGACGCTGACCCGGTTTCGGCCAAACTTGCTTCCTTCACCCAAGGTGAACAATTTTTTTCGGACGGAGTGACCCGCGGGGAATATACCGCAATCCGTCTGCCCGACGGCAAAACCACAGGCTGGATTTCCACCGCAGCTGTTGATGTGAAGCTTCTGAAGGATGGTTGGGGGCTAACCGATGCGCAGGGTGAAATCCGGACCTCCCTGACAACACTGGCCTTAACGAACCTTAATCTTCAGGCAGTGAATGGGGATAAAGTCAGCAAGGTATTCTCTTTGTCCGTAGTGCCGCAGCTTGGCTCAGATATGCCTGAATATGTAAGAACCTATGTTACAGAGGATATGAAAACCACCCAAAGCATCGTCTGGAAAACGGCCCCCCGCGTGGAGCGCGGTGTGATTCATTACGTGGAGGCCAGTAAGTTCACCGGTTTTGACCAGCCTAATATCAAAGAGCAGACGGCGGAACCGCAGCTTCTGCTGGCTCCCGACCGTGTCGGAGAAACGTTGTTTCATAAAGGGTTGCTCCAGAGCCTGTCACCGGGTACGGAATACATCTACCGTGTCGGATCACCGGGATTGTGGAGTGAGCAGTATAGGTTTACGACAGAGTCAGCAAGCCCGGAAGCCTTTTCCTTCTTGTTTGTCACGGACTCTCACACCAATACTGAAGAAGCCTATCATATTCATCAAAATTTGCTGAGCAGTGCTTTTACCAACTACCCGGATGCCCGGTTTGTGATGCACGGTGGCGATATTGTTGACGATGGCGGCATCATGAATGAATGGGAGCAGGATATGAAGGCTTCACAGCTATACAGCGGGAGCGTGCCATCTGCCTATACGATGGGAAATCATGATGTGAAGAATGGCGGGAAGGAAGTATTTAGAACCGCTTTGGGGCTCCCTGGCAATGGAATGGCCGGACAGGAGCAGCTGACGTATTCGTATGATTATGAGGATACTCATTTTATCGTGCTCAATTCTGAAGCCGATGAAGTGGACATGCAAAAACAGGCAGAATGGCTGCGGGGAAACCTGCAGGCCAGCTCCAAAAAATGGAACATCGCCATGTTCCACCGGCCTGCTTATCATACAGAGGATGGGCGTGGTCCGGAGCTCGTCACCAAATATCTGGCCCCTGTCCTTGAGGAGCTTGGCGCAGACCTGGTGCTGGTGGGCCACGATCATGCGCTCGCTTGGACCTATCCTATGAAAAATGGCCAGCCCATGAAGGATGGCAGTCCAGGGACTGTGTATCTGTCCGGCGGGTCCTCCGGCTGGAAATTTTATGATGCGGTCAAGTTCGATTATCTGGAGTATCTGTATGATGACAATTTCCCGGTATATTCCGCCATCACGATCGGCAAGGATCAGATCTTGATCGAAGCCAGAAAGGCCGATGGCGAACAACTGCAAGCCTTGACCATTGAAAAAGCTAAGACCTCAGAGCCTGAACCTGAGCCTGGCACAAGTCCAAGCCCGGCACCGAGTCCGTCGCCAAGCCCGCTGCCAAGCTCAGATCCAAGTCCGGAACCAAGCCAGACGCCAAGTCCGAACCCTACTCCAACCCCTGGCTCCGGGACAGGCTCCAATCCGGGCACGGTACCTAGTACAATGCCAAGTGCTGTGGCTACGGCAGCGCCCACAGCCGTTCCGACAACCAAACCTGTACCTGTTGAGGCACCACAAGGTTCTATATTTGCTGCAGGAGTAAATTCTCAAGCTTTAAAAGACACCCTAAAGGGTGCGATTGCCGGGAAAGACGGAAACGTTCCTGCACCTGTCCTTAAGGACATTGCTGATCTGTGGAGCACCCGGACGATATCGGCTTTCCTTAAACTGAAAGTCATCAACGGTTATGCCGATGGCACTTTCAGACCCGACAAAACCATCACCAGAGGGGAGTTCGCTGCTATCGTTGCCAAAGCATTTGGGCTGGCGAAATCGGACGCTTCTGCCCTTCAATTGAGTGACGTTAATACCCATTGGGCCCAGGAAGCGATTGCTGTATTAGCTTCCAACGGGATCATTGCCGGTTACCCGGACGGAACCTTTAAGCCGGCCCGGGAGATCAGCCGCTCTGAGATCATAATGATCTTGTCCAGGATCGTGAACTTCAACAGCGCAGCACCGGTAAAAGCCGGCATCATCTTCAGTGACACGGCGGATTCGTGGAACAAGGACCAAATTGCCAGAGCTGCCCAAATCGGGCTAATTAACGGAAAAGGCAATGGCAAATTCGCCCCTGCCCAATCCTCAACCCGGGCAGAGGCATTGACCATCGTCATGAACGCCCTTTGCCTGGACCCGGAAATCAAAGCTCTGATGGATCAATTGTCTAAATAATCGTCTGTAGAACCTCTACACTATGTAAAAGACCTTCAACTCCACGGAATGATGGAGTTGAAGGTCTTTTGTATTCCGTCTAGGATTAAGGTTCATCTATTCCGGGAGAACCTCCAGTTAGCTCAGGCCTACTCATCCGACTCAACTTCCCGGGAGCCGAGCGCTTGTACAGGACGGTTATCATGCGGGAAAATCGCGGCAAATTGATTGATTTGCTCCCCGGACCATTGAACCGGATGTTCCATGACGATCCACTGCACCCCTTCGGTGCATGGGGGCGTGGTGAGCGATCCCTGGTAGCGGAAGGAATGAAGATCTGCCGGAAGCAGCTTATTCATATCGAACTCGCCATCCACCGGAACTTCCTCTTCACTTTCTTCGCCCGGAAGCACGGACCAAAGCTTGTTCAGCCCGGCATTTTCCGTACCTTTAGTGATCAGCACACTCAGTACCGCAAGCTGGCCTTCTTCATTTTTATGTACAAAATGAAGCTCCATGTCCGCATGTTTGCCATCCACCTCGTGCTCGCTGGGCAAGTGGAAATGGAACTGCTGCAGGGTATATGTTTTGCCTTCAACAGTGATCCGGTTCTTCTGATTCTTCAAATTCACCTGAATGGTATGGCCGTTATTAATCACAGCTACCGGAGACGGTGAATACTCCACTCCAACAGGCGATAGGCTCCCCTCATCCTTCACTTTCTCCTGGAGAATATTAATGGGGGACTGGGCCTTACCGGTACTGCATGTTGTGAATAGTTCGTCGAGTTCCGCCCAATGCTCCGGTGACGTTTCCCCTTCGTAGGACCAATGGGCCTGATGAGCGCTTGCCGTGGCTGGCGGCTCCTGTGTGCCTTCTGCCTTGCCGTTCTGGTTGTTACCTCCGCAGCCCGCCATCACAGACATAATCATGACCGGGAACAGTATTTGAGATAGCCTTTTGTTCAGACTCATGTACAATCCTTCTTCCTTATATTATGTGGAGCACCACTATAAATAGTAAATAATGGAACAGGAAGCAACAAGTGAAAAAAGGCTCAAAGTTCTCAAAATGATTCTAACTATTCATTTCCCTAATAAAATATGGCTTCCCCAATGAATCCGTCACTGTCGTAGAGACTCACAGTTCCGCCACCCTCACAGTTCCGCCGCCCTTATACTTCGAAGATTTGAACTTTCCCCACCGTAAGCGGCTTAATCTGGGTAATCGCCGATTTCAAATAAACCTTATAGCATACATCATGTGCAACCAAACTTTGTGTAGTGGGACTTGCTTGGGCTGCGAAAGTTGAGTTTATAATTATTTACTCTGAAAAAAAGATTTAATACCCTCAGATAATAGCAATTCAACACCCTCATTATGATTACTCACATGTCCTGACTTAATTAATTCCTCTAAATAGT
Organism: Paenibacillus sonchi; assembly: GCF_016772475.1. Classification (NCBI taxonomy): domain Bacteria; kingdom Bacillati; phylum Bacillota; class Bacilli; order Caryophanales; family Paenibacillaceae; genus Paenibacillus; species Paenibacillus sonchi. The sequence goes on along the minus strand of NZ_CP068595.1, from coordinate 3,609,101 downwards.
CTATCTTTTCATCTGAAATAGTTACGGTTATACTTTTAACATCGTTTTTAGGGTTCTTCATGATTTCTTTCAATCTCATCATTCCATCTGTACTTAAAGAATTCCTTTCAACAAGCTCCTCAAGCATTCCTTCTGGTATTGGAACCCCTTTTAGAAGTACTTCGCGAATCTGTTTTTCAGTGGTTTCATGTAGATAATTCATCTGATGGTACAACTCCTTCTCAAAAATTATAAATGTTAAACTCAGCTTTAGTAAGTGGACTAAGGTATCGACCAAAAAAAAGAAGGATTGTTTATATATCTATATTTAAATGTTTATCATTCATTTTTTAACTTCAATTCCATAAGTTCATTATGTGAGCCTACTTGGTTTGAGCTAGATAATATGCAATTTTTCTTCCGATTTTTCAATTCCTAGTTTTTTTGCTTAATGAATATAAAGTAAAAAACTTTGTGTATGTTGAATCTAACTTAAGAACCCCCTTTATGTTCCCGGCTATGTATAGCTTCAGCGTACAACTCATAAACGGGTCGCATATACAGCTTACCGATTATAAAATAAAGGACCGCCAGCACGATCAGAACCCCATAGACAACTCCCCGCTCCTGCCCGTACACAAAATACAAAATGTCGAAGTTATCCGTCATGTTGAGATTGAATACAACCTTCAGCGAGTCCATCAGCATCATGCCGAACAGCCAATAAAAACCTGCACAGATCAGAATATGTCCTACCGTTCCCATGGCGCGAAAAGAAAAGGGCAGCTTCAGCAGCCCCGTGCCGAGCAGGTAGGTAACAATACTTAAAGCAAAGACCAGCAGCAGCAGGGTCAGGCTCTTTTGCGGATGGAGCGAATAGACAAGGACACTCGTAAGAATCAAAAAGATCAGGACATCGGCTGTTATTTTTTTCACAACTGTCCTCAAGCCGTTTCTCTTCAGCCTGCTTGCTGGAGGACTCCACAAAAAATCAAAAATATAAATCATAAGCATTAAAGCACCGAACCAGGCCAATACACTGGAAACCGGCAATACATCCAAATAACCCACGCCTGCACCACATTCCAGATTTTTCCTACATTATAGCATGTGCAGATTACCCTATACAGAATTACCAGGTATAAAAAAAGAAGCGTACCCGGCATTCCTACAGAGCCAGCGCCTCTTCCGTTATTTGTCTGATATCAATGGAGGAAATCGTTTCTTCATTCACCATATCCGGCAGAATTTCCGTCAGGAAATATTCAACACACTTCAATTCAATGTTCTTGATTTTGATCAGGGCATTGCGGTACATCACCACAAATTCCTTCTCCGTGTTCCCTCTCTGCAGTTCGGCAAAAGCCTCATACACCTGGTCCATCTTGTCGGCTACCTCCAGAATCAGCCCTTCCAGCGAATCATCCTTGCCTTCACGAAGTTGCTGATAGAAAATGCTTTTGAACTCCTCGGGAATGTGCTCCTTAATGAAGTTATCGATCATCCCCTCTTCAACCTGCTGGATCAAGGACCGCAGCTGCAGCGATGAATGCTTGACCGGGGTTTTGATATCGCCGATAAAAATCTCACCATAATCATGGCTGCTCGTAATTTCGTACAGCTTCTTCCAGTCAATGACGGCACCGTTTTGCTCCTCAATGTCGGCCAGTGTTTTGGCATACTGCACGACCTTCCAGGAATGGGCGGCCACGCTGTGCTCCTCGAATTTGAATTTGCCGGGGCAGCGGATAATACGTTCCAGTTCGTTCAGCGAACGGAAATATTTATGAATTCCCATGCCAGTCCTCCTTTTGTCCAGATGCGGATGTGATCCGGTACTGTCCAGTATAGGCCGCAAGTGTTAAATCCGAATAAACAAGCTTACAGGTTATGTAAAAAACGGGGACAACTATGCGTTATCCTGCGTTTGTCCAAGCTTTCCCCGCCTTACTGCCGAGGCCATCCCCGACTAAGGTCGGGATCAAAGAACAGTCTTCAGGCCGTTTTGCAGCAAAGCTAATAGCTTTACAATAAACACATAGACAACGGCTAAGACGAACCGCTCCCCGGTTCAACCCATATGAGAGGAAGAGATTAATTATGAAAAAATTGTACCGTTCCGATAGGGACAAGAGAATCAGCGGCGTTTGCGGAGGTTTGGCCCGTTATTTGAACATCGACACCACTCTCGTCCGGCTGCTGGCTGTCGCCGCTGCCCTATTCAGCTTAGGCACTGTAGTGTTCCTGTACATTCTGGCAAGCATCCTGATGCCTAAAGAGAACTACAACAGTTACCCTGAAGGTTACGAGTACTACTAATTCCAAGCCGACAATACCAAATTCCATAATATAAGAGACAAAGGAGAAATGAACATGAGTATTTTCCAAAGAATCACAACCCTGACCAAGGCGGCAATCCACGAAGGACTAAATAAATTAGAGGACCCGGTACTGCTGACCGGACAATATTTGCGGGACCTGGAGGAAAAAATCTCCAGTGCCGAAACTAAACAGCGTGAGTTCCAAGCGGCAGCAAGTGTCCTGGAGCGCCGTATCTACGAGAATCAGGTGCTGGCTGAACGAAGTGAAGCGGAAGCCGTGCAGGCGATGAACGAAGGGAACGAACCTGCTGCCAGAGCAGCGGTTATGGCTAAGCTGCGCTACACCGAAAGTGTTCAAGAATGCACCGCAGGGCTGGAAGAAACCCGTGAAACGCTCGCAGTCCTGGACAGCAGTCTTCTGAATGCCAGGGAAGAGCATAAACGGCTTAAGGCAAAAAGAGCCGAGCTGGCAGCCCGCGCCCGCAAAGCGGCTGAGTTAAAGCGCGCCTCCGAAAGCAGCAGCTATTCTGCCCATCCCGGACACCCCGGACAGATCTTGAATGCCGGTGCGGCCTCACGCGGCTTCGAGCGCATGGAAGACAAAATCAACGAATGGGAAGCCGCTGTCGAAAGCTCTGCACATTACTCGGCAGGCATCCCTGAATCCCCGCTGAACAGCGCCGTTGAAGCTGAGCTGGAACGCCTCCGCAGCCGGAAGGCCGGAGACAGCAAGTAAGACGGCCAGCTCTAAAATCTGTGCATAACCTAAAAGGATACTCTTCCTGATGACAGGAAGAGTATCCTTTTTAGGTTTGCAGAAGTTGGCAGCATCACGCATGCTGCCGTCACACCAGCGGTGAAGGCTCCGGAGCCTGCGCATACCGGTTCTGCGGAACCGGAAGACCGAGATTGCCCCGCAGAGTATCACTTTCATATTCGGTGCGGAACAATCCCCGTTCCTGCAGGATCGGAACCACACGGTCCACAAATTCCTCCAGGCCGTTTGGCACAGCCGCTGCCAGCATAAATCCATCTGCCGCCCCGGCTTCAAACCAGGCCTGAATCTGATCCGCCACCTGCTCCGGTGTTCCGATGAAGCTGCTGCGCGGAGTAGCCGCCTGCAGGGCAACCTCACGCAGGGTCAGGCCTTTTTCCTTGGCATTTTTCTTGATTTTATCCGTGCCGCTCTGAAAGCTGTTCCGGCCCAAGTCTCCCAGCTCCGGAAAAGGCTCATCCAGCGGATATTGCGAGAAATCATGATGCTCAAAGAACCGGCCCAGATAATTCAGCGCGTTCTCAATCGTTACGAGTCCGGCCACCTCCTGATATTTGCGCTCCGCTTCCTCCGGCGTATCGCCAAGGATGGGACCGATGCCGGGAAAGATCAGCACCTCATCGGGATTCCGCCCAAACGAAGTTACGCGCGTCTTCACGTCCCGGTAAAATTCCTGCGCTTCCTCCAGCGTATCATGCCCGGTGAAGACGGCATCCGCCTCTTGGGAGGCATAGTTTTTTCCGACCTCTGAAGAACCCGCCTGGAAAATAACCGGCCCGCCCTGCTTCGAGCGGGCGATGTTCAGCGGACCTTTGACGGAGAAGAATTCACCTTCATGGTCCAGTGTATGCATTTTTTCCGGATCAAAAAAAACACCAGTCTCCTTATTGCGGACAAATGCATCATCTTCCCAGGAGTCCCATAAGCCGCGCGCCACCTTCAAATATTCCGCAGCAATCCGGTAGCGTTTGCCATGGTCGGGATGCTCCTTGCGGCCATAATTCAGTGCAGAGCCTTCCAGCGGCGAAGTTACCACATTCCAGCCTGCCCGGCCGCCGCTGATCACATCCAGTGATCCGAATTGCCGCGCCACGGTGAAAGGCTCGCTATAGGAGGTAGACAACGTGCCGACCAGGCCAATTTTGCTGCTGACTCCCGCCAGTGCGCTAAGAATGGTCAGCGGCTCAAAACGGTTCAAGAAATGCGGAATAGATTTCTCATTGATATATAAACCGTCAGCTATGAAGATCAGATCCAGCTTGCCTTCCTCAGCCTTTTGCACCCACTGCTTGTAGAGCTCAAAGTTTACACTGGCATCCGGCTTGGCGTCAGGATGGCGCCACATGGATGTGCTGCCCCCGACTCCGTGCAGCAGCGCACCCAGCTTCAGTTGTTTGGGCTTGGTCATGTTCATTCCTCCTCAGAGTTTTATGGAGCATTACTTCCTGAATTACGTTAATGGAACCGCGGCAGCGCCCTGCTTACAGCGTCCAGCTTAATCCGCTCGATCTGGGCCAGATGCGTCTGCACATGCCCTGTGAAGCTGCGGAGGATGTCCGCAATACTGACGGCTTCTCCCTTGAAATTAATTCCGCTTTTCTCCCATTCCCCGTCCCCCAACCGGTTGAACAGCAGACTGTTGTAGTGGAGGAGGCTGCGGAACAGCTCCAGGCTGTCTGCGGCATGGCCGCCATTGGCATGCTGGCCGCTTACCCAGGCGTCCTGGTTAAATACCGGCAGCTGTGCCTCAGTCCCGGCCAGAATGTCGCGGATGCGGAAGGAAACCACAATGCTGTGATCGGCCAGATGCGCGAGCACCTCGGTGACGCTCCAGCTGGACGGTGCAGCTTTCCATCTTAGCTGTTCCTCACTCAGCCCTTCCAGTGACTGTACCAGTTGGTCATACGTATTGAGATAATCCCGGATTTGCACGCTGCTCATTAGATCCCCTCCAAAGTAAGTCCGGACTGTGGCCGGTCCGGTGATAAGTCAAAGCGGGACAAGGAAAATGGCCCGATATTCTGTTTCGAAGCTCTCCCTGCCGCCAGATCCGCCAATATTTCGCCGACCACGCTGGAAAATTTAAAGCCATGCCCCGAGAACCCTCCGGCGAGCAGAATATGGCGATAAGCTGGGTGGCGGTCGATAATGAAATCCTCATCCGGGGTATGCTCATATTTGCAGACCGACCCTTTGAGCAGCCTTCCGGCCTCCATACCCTGCCGGTATCATGGCGGCCGATCTTCAGTCCTGCCCTGCCAATGCTGGGAAAGCCGTAATAGCCGCCCTCCCCGGTACCCAGCGTAAAGCCCGGAAAGCTCCCGGCATCAAAACCCGGTATGCTTTGAAACCAGCCGACCACCTTGCGGATCGCTTGGATCGGCAAGGCGGCAAACGGCGGCAAGGACCCAAACCACGCTCCGGCACTCATGCCCATTGAGCCGGCACCGACAATAATAACGTCATAACCCGGGGGCTTCGCTATGATGCTGCACCCTCTTCCGCAGAGAAATGCTCCAGCACCCGGACAGCCAGGCCGGCAAAAAATGCAGCTCCCACCGGCAGTGCCGCCTCATCCAGATTGAATGCGGGATGATGCCACTCCCGGCTTCCCGCAGTGCCCACAAAGACGAACAACCCGGGAACCACGCGCTGATAAAAAGCAAAATCCTCTCCCGCCGGCGATGGCTGAGGCTTCACATAATCGAAACCCAGCGTGGCGGCGGTTTCTTCGCCCAGCCGGGCCAGTCCGGCATCATTATTCACCGGCGGCGGTCCGCCGAGCCAGCGCACCGCCGCTTCGGCTCCCAAGGCAGCGGCTACACCGGCCGCTACCTGCCCGAAGCGCTCCAGCACTTTGCTCCGCACGGCTTCTTCAAACGTGCGGATCGTGCCCTCCAGCACCGCTGTCTCAGGGATAATGTTCCAGGAATTCCCGCTATGCAGCTTCGTAACGCTGACTACCGCACTTTGCAGCGTGCTGACGTTGCGGCTGACAATGCTCTGCAGCGCCGTAACGATATGCGAAGCGGCCACAATGGGGTCCGTCCCTGCCTCCGGCACGGCCGCATGCGATCCGGCTCCCCGCACCTCCACCACAAAGCCGTCCGCCGCCGCCATCAAAGGCCCGCCGGTTATGCCAAGGGTGCCTACCGGCAGGTCCGGCTTATTATGCATGCCGATGACTGCACGGACGCCCTCCAGCGCTCCGCTGGCTATAATCTGCTGTGCGCCTTTTGCCTTCTCCTCAGCGGGCTGGAACAGAAGCCGGACCTTTCCTTTCAAATAAGGCTCCTGCTGTTTCAATTGATAGGCGGCACCCATCAGCGCTGCCGTATGAAAGTCATGTCCGCAGGCATGGCTTTTGCCGGGATGAAGCGAAGCATAGGGCAGCCCGGTTTCCTCCTGAATCGGCAGCGCATCAATATCGGCTCGCAGGGCGACCACCGGCCCCTCCTGCAATCCGCCGATCTCCGCGATGACACCGGTCGTCAGGCCATAGTCAATAATGGTTATTCCGGCTTGTTCCAGCAGAGAGATAATATATCGGGTCGTTTCGAATTCTTCGTTCGAAAGCTCCGGGTACCGGTGAAGATGGCGGCGGATGCCAATCACCTTTTCATTTAAAGCCTGTATACCATGCTCCGCGTTGCGAATACTCATCATAATCCCTCCCTTCAGCCAAATACTATGCCTCCGCAGGCACTTCAGCAAATGCCTCATGCAGGAGCTCAAAGGATCGGAGCCGCTTGTCAAAGGACTGAACATTCGTCGTCACGATGAACTCCGTGACACCGGAGGCCCCGGCCAGCGCCAGCAGCTGTTCACGGACCGCTTCCTTGGTTCCCTTCGTGATCATCGGCTCCCGCTCTTCGAGCGTGTACGCTTCCTTGCTCTGCCGGGTAAACTCTTCCGCCTGCTCGCGGGTCGCCACCGTCAGCGTCTTGCCGCTGGCCAGATGAATCCGGATCAGCTTATGCGCTCCGGCCAGCTCCTTGGCCTCCGCCTCCGTCTCAGCAGCCAGCACGGCAAGGGCGATTATGGCCTGCGGCTCTCTCCCTTGCGAGGTGTCAAAGCCGCTCCGGTAGGCCCGGATCGCTTCCAGCGCCACCGCCTGGTCACCGCTGATGAACAGCGAGAAGACGTAAGGCAGTCCAAGGCTGGCGGCAATTTCTGCGCTGGCTACGCTCGCCCCCAGCACATAGAGCTCCGGCGGAGTGCCCGGAACCGGTCCCGCTTTTAGTCCGGCCAGCGGATGATCTGCCGCCAGCCGGTTATGCACATATTGCTCAAGCTCTATAATTTTGTCCGTCAGGGAAGGCGCTTCGGCTCCGCCCTGCTGCAGTGCCTGAGTGCTCCGGGGCAATCCCCCGGCGCCCGGCCGACTCCAAGATCCACCCGTCCCGGTGCCAGCGAAGCCAGCACATTAAAATTTTCCGCTACCTTATAAGGGCTGTAATGCTGGAGCATGATGCCGCCGGAGCCTACCCGGATACGCTCTGTCTTGGCAAGCAGATGCGAGACCAGCACCTCCGGGGATGAGCCCGCCACCTGCTCGGAATCATGATGCTCTGATACCCAGAAACGGCGGAAGCCCAGCCGTTCGGACAGCTGAGCCAGCTTGACCGTATGCTGAAAGGCTTCTTCCGGTGTTTCACCGGGGTAGATTGGACTCTGATCCAATACGCTGATTACAATAGCCATGGGCTTCCCTCCTAGATTGAATAGTTCAGCTCCGGCGTAATCCGCTTCAGGAACTGCTTGGTTCTTTCTTCACGCGGATGGTTGAACACCTCCGTTGGTGTCCCCTCTTCAACGATCAGCCCGCCGTCCATAAACACCACGTGATTGGCCACATCGCGGGCAAAACCCATCTCATGCGTCACCACGATCATCGTGATGCCTTCCTTGGCTATTTTGCGGATGACGGCGAGCACCTCACCTACCAGCTCCGGGTCGAGAGCCGAAGTAGGCTCATCGAACAGAATCACTTCCGGCTCCAGCGCAAGCGCCCGGGCAATCCCGACGCGCTGCTGCTGGCCTCCGGACAGCTGGCTTGGATAGGCGTCCAGCTTTGCGCCGAGGCCCACCTTCTCCAGCAGTGCTATACTTTTCTTCCTCGCTTCCTCCTTCGGAAGCTTTTTCACGATCAGCAGTCCCTCCATCACATTCTCCAGCGCTGTTTTGTGCCGGAACAGATTGTACTGCTGGAAGACCATCGCCGTCCTTTGCCGCAGCCGGTGAATATCCTTCTTGCGGGCATGCCTGCAGTCCAGCTTGAAATCACCGATGGCGATTTCTCCGCCGCTGGGCTTCTCCAGATAGTTCACGCAGCGGAGCAGCGTGGTTTTGCCTGAGCCGCTGGGGCCGAGAATGACCACAACCTCACCTTTGGCAACCGTCAGATCAATATGGTTCAGCACCTGATGGCGTCCGAAGGCCTTCGAAATCTGCTTCAGCTTAATCATATGACTCCACCTCGATTGTACAGATTGATCCGCTTTTCGATCAGGGCGGTGGCCCGTTCAATCAGGAACGTAAGCCCCCAGAAGATCAGCGCCGCCGCCAGATAGGCCTCAAAAAACCTCCAGTTCGTGGAGGCGACGATCTGCGCCTGGGCATTGATATCCACCACTGATACGGTAAAAGCAAGGGTTGATCCATGCAGCATGCCAATCACGGAATTGGAGAGATTCGGCAGGCTCGCCGCCAAAGCCTGGGGGAAGACAATCCGCCGCAGCGCCTGGAACGTAGTCATGCCTACAGCATGGGCAGCCTCCATTTGCCCGCGTTCCACCGCCAGCAGACCCGAGCGGACTACCTCTGACATATAAGCGCCTGCCGTAATCGAGAATGCAATGTAGGCAAAGCCGATCATCGGAATGGATACCGACCGGAAGCCCCAGCCGAAATGCGCCGCCAGCCCGTCAATAATCATCGGCAGCCCGAAATAGATCAGCAGCAGATGGGTAAGCATCGGCGTCCCGCGGATAAAGGTGACATACCCGGTCGCTAGTGGATGCAGAAACGGCACCTTGTAAATCCGGATAAGCGCAACGGCGATGCCAATAATCAAACCGGCACTTACCGAAACAAGCGTAATATACAATGTTGTTGGGATTGCACTGAGAATTTGCACAAATGCTGTCCATATAAATGAAGGGTCCAGCTTCATCATCCGCCGCCTCCTTTACCTGAGCCCATCTGGGCAATCATTCTCCGGTAAGAAGCGTGCTTTTGCAGACTAAATGTTTTTCTCGCAGGATTCCCCGGTACTTCATGCCGCAAGAGACGGCGTTCGGCCGCCAGCAGCAGCTTCTCAAGCGTAAAGCTGATCACCAGATAAATCAGGGCAAGCGCAATATAAGTCTCAATAAAATGCTGGCTGATGCTCCCCAGCGTCTGCGCTTTTCCCGTCATCTCCATCACCCCGAGGGTAAAAGCGAGCGAGGTATCCTTCAGCAGGGCAATCACCAGGTTGGAGAATACAGGAACCGCGATCCCCAGCGCCTGAGGCAGCACAATCCGTGAAAAAGCTTGAAAAGACGTCATTCCCGCCGCATAAGCTGCCTCCACCTGTCCCCGGTCAACAGCCGTCACAGAAGCCCGGATCATTTCAGACATGAAAGCTCCCGTGTGCAGCCCATAAGTCAGAATCACAAAGAACAGCACGGGCGTCCGCGTCACATCCACGTGAACCAGCTTCAATATTTCCGGCAGACCATAATAGAACAAGAACAGCTGAATCAGGATCGGGGTTCCCGGAAAAATGAGATATAAATCCCGGCAAAAGTTTTTAGAACCGGCACCTTATACAGACGGGGGAGGGCCACCAGGAAGCCTACCACAATACCTGCCAGCAGAGAGAAGCCGACAATCAGAAGCGTTGTACCCAGCGTAGTCAGCAATTTTGGCAAAAAGGTAAAAACATAGCTGATATCAAACGGTGCACCCATACGTTCACTCTCCCCTCCCCATAGTTTTTGAAAAGCCAATCATTTCACTTCATCTGCAGTAACGTCTGCTCCCAGCCATTCGGTGCTCAGTTTTGCCAGTGTTCCATCGGCCTTCAGTTCCTTGATTGCTCCGTCGATGGCATCAGCCAGCGTCTTGGAATCGGCATCATCCTTGCGCAATACGTAGAGAATGTCCGCAGAGGACAGCTCTGGCCCTGATGCCTTCAGCTTGGCTTGCGGATCAATGACCGGCAGTACAAAATCCGCCGCGAGCGTGGCATCCACCCGTCCGGAGCTGATTTGGCTTACCGTATCGTTGGCGGCTCCGTTCTGATAGACGATTTTGATTGCATTGTCATGCTCCTTGTTGTAGTTCTCCAGGATTTGCGCCTGGGCACTGGTTGCGCCGACGAGGGCTTTTTTACCCTTCAGATCATCGAGGGTCTTAATCGAGTTGTTATCCTTGGCGACCACAATCCGGTTTCTCCAGTGTGCATAAGGCTCTGTATTAAAAAGATATTTCTGCTCTCTCTCCGGATTCTTCTCCATGACGTGAGCGACCAGATCAATCTTCTTCGTATCCAGGCTCAGCAGCAGATTGCTGAAATCCATCGTCTGCAGTTCAAATTCATACTGCGGCAGCCGGCTGTCGATATCCTTGAGCAGCTCCACATCGAAGCCTGTAAGCTTGCCGTTCTCATCAATGAAGCATACCTGTGGAAAACCGGTGCCCGTGCCGACGACAATTTTGGTTACTTGGCCCGCGTCAGTTGCGGCAGGAGCCTCTGTGGATGTTTTCGCTGCTGCTTCAGCGGTATTGCTGCCCTGGCTGCTGCTTGCATTATTATTCGTGCCGCAGCCCGCAATCACCAGTGTCAGCAATAGTCCATATACCAGCGGGATCGTCTTCTTCATCGTTTTTAGCCCCTTTGAATAGTAGTTGGTTGACCGATAAGCTTTTTCGCATCAAATACATAATCCCGTCGCCATTTTGCGGGTCCAGCTCCAGAATCCGCTCGTATCCCCGCCGTTCATACATCGGAACCAGCCAGGGATGTTTCTCCGCCGTAGCCAAAGTAACTGCAGCAGCGCCCAGCTTGCCGAGAATCACATTCTCCTCAACCCAGTCCAGCAGCTTGCCGCCGTACCTTTTTCCCCGGGCATCCGGGTTTACCGCAAACCATTTGACAAAAGGCAGCTCAGTGAGCGCCTTGATCTCTTCACCTCTGGACAACGTAATTGTGGCTTCCACGCTGCCATCGATCTCCAGCACATAACACTCGTTCGTAGCTATATTGTCCTTAATCAGCGCCAGATCGGCTGTGGCCGCAGGCCAGTGCAGCCCGAGTTCACGAATCGTCTCATACGCACGATAGGTTATATCCAGCAGCCGCTCCGCATCCTTCAGCTCTGCCAGCCGGTAAACCTCTCCCATTCTGCCACCTCCGTCCGTTTTAAATTTTATAATCCCTATAGAATTAGTGGTGATTATCTGCAATCAACTTTATCACTGCATGCAGCCATGCGCTAATAGAGTTTTTTAATTGATCTATACAATAAGTCGATTTAGCTGACTGCCCGTTCCCAGCTCCAGCAGCGTTTGGATAAAGCCGGCATACTCTCCATTTAGGGAGATCAGGCTGGTCCGCAGCGAGATCCCTTCCGTCTCGGCAATCTCTACCCGGGTCAGGGTTCCGGCTGCAACCTCCTCTTGCACACTCAAAGCCGGGAGAAAAGCAATGCCCGCCTTTCGCAGCACCAGCTTTTTGGCCGTCTCCAGATTATCCACCTGGTATACAATATCCGGCGGCTGCTCCATACTCTCGAATACACGGTGCAGCCGCAGCCAGTCCAAAGAGCCGCATTCAAAAAACACGAGCGTCTCCCTGCGGATATCCTGGATTGAAGCATGTCTAGCCTGGGCCAGAGGATGCCCTTCATACACATATAGAGAAATCGGGTCCTCACAGAACGGATAAGCCTGGATCGCCGGATTCACCACCTTGCGGATGAAGGCCAGATCGATATCCTTCGCCTTCAGCTTGTCAATCAACACCTCCGTGGGGGCCGTAGTCAGTTTAATATTCAGATTCGGATACGCCCCCTTCAGATGAACCAGAAGCTGCGGCATCAGATAGTTGGAGACGGATATCGTGCTGCCGATTCGCAGCTCATCCGGGACCAGCCCTTTAGATTGAATCTGATGTTTGCCCGATTGATAGACCTGAAGAATTTGCTGGGCGTAGGGAAGGAACTGCCTGCCTTTATCCGTGAGATTAATCTGCTTGCCCACCCGGTCGAAGACTCTGCAATCCAGCTCACGTTCAAGCGAGTGTATGCGGGCAGTAACTGTAGGCTGGGAAATATACAGAACATCCGCTGCCTTATTGAAGCTCCCGTAGTGGTTGATATAGACAAACGCTTCGATATTTTCAATGTTCAATAGTAGCCCCCCTCATCCCTATTCACTAAATTTTATAATTCCGATAGATTAACAATGAATTAAAGGCGAAGTTTCCTATAGATTTTGTTTATATCTTAGTCACAGCCCCTTTTTTTGTCAACTGAATTTCCTTGTTGTTATTCAGGAACACCATTAAAAAAATCACAAAAATAGATAGAACTTTTCTATCCATTGATCGTAATTATTAAATTCCACTTATATTCATCGGATTTGTCGTCTATAATAAGCCTCATTCATTTTGATTCACAGGAGGCACAAGATGTCCAACTCCAAAGAGATCCTTATCCGTAACGCAGCTGATTCAGACCGGGATGCTATCGCCAAAGTGCTGCTGGAGGCGTACGGCCAGTATGCCGCTGAGCTGCCTGAACCGTTCTGGGCGGAGTACCGTCGTTCCATTCTTGATTCTGTGCACGGAGCTGCCCCCTATGCGCGGATCGTCGCTGAAATAGATAACCGGATTGTCGGCAGCGTGCTGCTCTTCCTGTCCTCCGAAGAAGCGTACGGGCGTCCCGAGCTGGGCATTCGCTCCCCAATTATCCGCCTGCTGGCGGTTTCTCCAAGTGTCCGGGGCCGCGGCATCGCAGTACTGCTGATCCGTGAAGCCGCCAGAAGATCCATCGGGCTGGGAGCCGCCACCTTGAACCTTCACACCTCCGATATGATGGCTTCCGCAGTTAAGCTATATGAGCGGCTAGGCTTCCAGCGGGCTTATGAGACGGATATTATGAACGGGGATACCCTGGTGAAGGGCTATTGCCTTGATCTGGGAGCATTCTCCCTTCCTCATGCCCTTCAGACTCTTTCAAGACGTTTTAAACCTCTTGATGAGAAGGCACCATAGAGAATAAAACAAGCTGCAATAAAAAAGATAATTCTTAAGCTCATAAACTTAGACAAAATGCTAGCTATAGCAATAGAAAGAGTACGTAATGTATTAATAATAAATCTTGTTGTAGTAAAGACCCGTCCTAATATTTCTTTTGGAAGTTCTGTCTGTAACGTCGTACGAATTCCATTCGGCGCAGATGCAGCTCCAAGGCCAACCAATAAATATGCGCCTAACACAACAAAAAGGTTATCAGCAAATGATGTTATCATTAATGATACTCCTAATAAAATCATTCCAACTACTATAAGATCATAATGGTGATACGGTTTTTTCTTACGAATTATTAAAACAGACCCAATTACTAAGCCAATTCCTTCCGCAGTCATAATCCAACCATAACTTTCTGTAGGTAAGTGCATATAATCACTTAACATAATAACAATAAGTGATCCCGTCGCCCCGATACCAATTAATAAAAATCCCCAAATTAAAATAATTTTTTTAACAAGCTTGCTTTTTGTTACAATTTCCAAACCTTCTTTAATCTCCGTAATAAAATGTTTTGATTTTTCAATTACTGCTTTCTCATACTTATACTCAATAAATAAAATCATTAACCCAGCGAGAATAAAGGTAAAGATAACGGCTGAAATACTTCCATTAATGCCAGCCAACGTTATCAATAGACCCGCTATTGCTGGTCCAAATATCATATTCACCGAATCCGTAGTTGACAGAACTGAATTAATTTTTGAAATATCCTCTGAAGGTGTAGTCTGAGGTATTATTGAGCTAATGGTAGATGAGCTTGTTTCATCACAAATACCAAGTATAACTGCAACAATATATATTGTTTCGATGGAGAGATGCACTAGCAGAAGAGCAACTGCAGCACCTCTTAAAATATTCACAAATAATAAAATATATTTCTGATTTAAACGATCTATTAGCGCACCTGCTATAGGTGTTAAAATTAGGGAAGGAATAAATTGCACAATAAAAAAACCACCGACTGCTATGGTGGAACCTGAGATTTTATACAATTCTACTATTATTCCTATATCAAAAATATAAGCCCCTAAAGATGAAAAAAAATAAGTCAGAAACATACATACAGTGTTTTTTGATATTGATTTAGATGTTGGTTTAGATATTTGTTTATTTGAAATCATAAGATCCTCCTGTATTAATATGCCAAATTCATTGCCTTCTTCCATGACTCACAGTATGGATACGGCGCTTGAAGTCCGACTTCTAATACATAGTATATTTAAATATTTTTAACAATAATATATATCATACTATATTCACTAGTAGAGCATCCCAGAAGTTCCTACCCTGATGAAGTGATCAAAACGATCCGGGCGCTAAGATGAAACCAAATTGCGAACAAAGTAAGTCAACCCTTTCGGTCATGGTACCACGATACGGTGTCGCCCCCCACTTCCCGTAGTGGTTCGCCACGCCGAGTGTGTAGGTTTGCACGGTAACTTTGGTGAGTCGGGCTAGGTTGACGGATTCCCGCCATCCATCGTGTAGAGTGCCGTACACTCGAACCTTCAGGTGATCGTAATCGTGGCGCGCAAGCTCATCCTCCAGCATCGTTCGCTCGAAGGTAAGTAAGGACTTTTGAGACGTTCTACTAGTACAGCGTCCTGCAAGTTCTTCCCCTCCTGTGTTCCACTCCGGATCGGGGGATGAAACGAAGCCGAACATCTCAATCCTCCAGACAGACCGGGCAAAGGGAATCACGATCTTACGGACTCCAGCGCCGTTATTTCAACAATCCGGGCTTTTTATCCAAGCTAACGGACTGAGGAGACGCTAAGCTGGCATTTCCCGGAGCATAAAGGTGGATTTGCATGAAATAGGGTCATCTGGGTCCGTAAGCGCCCGGCAAAAACCGATTTCAAGCAGATAACGGCATCTGGGTCCATTAGGCGAAGCCCCCCATTTCAGGGGAGGCTGGAGGAACTTGATCCTCTGCTGTATGAGCCGTTTGGCTTTGTTTTCTCCTCTGGGAGAACCAGGGAGGAACTTTTGAGATGTTGTACTAAGAATTGTAAATTCAATAGTTTGTATTTGCCTCTCCGCTCCTTTAATATGAATTCTATATGATGAATAAGGGGCTTTACCTATGAATTTTACTGCGATAGACTTTGAAACGGCCAACTCCAGCCGCTCAAGCGCCTGCGCTTTGGGGCTTGTTCAAGTGAGAGAGGGTGTAGTGAGCGCCGAGCATGTGTGGCTGATTGATCCGCAGCAGCGGTTCGATGGCATGAATATTGCCATTCATGGTATTACCCCCTCCATGGTTGAGGGAAAACCGACGTTTGGTGAGCTATGGCCCACACTGGAACCGCTGCTGCAAGGAGAGGTGGTCATCGCGCATAATGCTGCTTTTGATATGAGTGTGCTGCGCTATTGCCTGGACCGGACCGCCTACAGCTATCCTGAGTTTCAGTACATGTGTACCTACCTGCTCGGCAAAAAAATGCTGCAGGACCTGCCTTCCCACAAACTGAACGTAGTGTCACAGCATTTCGGGATCAGCCTGAAGCATCACGATGCGCTCGATGACGCCAGAGCTGCGGCGGCGATACTGCTGAAGCTGATGGAACGTGAGCAGCATACCGATCCCCTCTTGCTGGCCGGCAGCCAGGGCTATAAGGCCGGAACGATGTATGCGGGAGGCTATACGCCTTTTAAGTCCCCGCCCAAGAAACCAGCCAAAAAAGCAGCAGCCAAGAAAAGCACTCTACCGCCATCCTCCCGCCCGGCAAAAAGCACCTCCGGCAGCAGCTCCGCCTTGGGCAATTTCTTCTGAACATGCAGAACCCCCGATCCTTCCCCGGATCGGGGGTTCTGCAAACTGTCTTCCCGCACAAAAAGCCGCCTGCTTCGGACAGCAGGCGGCTTTTTGTCTTGTCCGATGATTGTGCGCAGGCTTAGGGGCGCTCCTGCCGCAGTCAGGTGCTTTCCCGTTCGACCAGCTCCACCGGGAGAACGGTCTCCCGCTCTACCGGCTTGTCATCCATCTGCTCCAGCAGCAGTTCAACGGCCCGCCGGGCCATATCCTTGATCGGCTGTTTGATCGTGCTTAACCCGGGCATGTACCACGAGGCGGCGTGGATATCGTCATAGCCGATGATCCGCACGTCGCGGGGGACCTCCTTCCCGAACGTGCGGCACCACTTCATCACGAACAGCGCCATCAGATCGCTTGTCGCGAACACGCCGTCGATGTCGGGGTGTTCAGTGAACATTTTCCGGATAATTTCATTGTAAGTCTGCTCATCGAAGACATTCAACTCGGTCTGGTAGGTGACAAATTCGACGCCTTCCTGTCTCGCCTCACGCTCAAAACCGGTCGTACGCAGATTGGACAGCATATCCAGCTTCATATTGCCGGACAGGTGGCCGATCTTGCGGCAGCCCTTAGCAATCAGCAGACGGGCCGCCAGAGCTCCGCCATTTTCATTGTCCGAAGCGACAAACGGAATATCGGCAATCCGGCGGTCGATGGTGACCAGTGGATAATTCAAATTGGTATATTCGCCGACCTCCAGCGTATGGCTGCCCAGAATCATCCCGTCCACCCGGTTGCGCCGCATCATATCAACGTATTCCCGCTCCTTGACGGAGTCGAGCTGCGAATTGCACAGCAGGAGCTTGAAGCCGTGCTGATAAGCAACAGATTCGATTGCATTCGCCAGTTCGCCGAAGAACGGATGCTCCACGCTCGGGATAATCAGCCCGAGTACATTCGAGTGCTTGCGCAGCAGCGAACGGGCCAGCTCATTGGGCTGATAGTTCAGCTCGTCCATGACTTGGTATACCTTCTGCCTGGTCTTCTCGCTGATATACCCCGGTTGTTTAACACTCTTGAAACGGTGGTCACGGACACACCGGCTTTTTCCGCCACATCGTTGATCGTAGCCATTGCATTGCTCCTTCCTAAAGCTCATCTCTCTATTATAATTTATCTGGCGCTTATAGGGAAAAGATTGGCTGACCAACGAATCGCTAATACCATCCTGTGCCTTCTGAAAGCGCAGCTCTACACCTCAAGCTGCACCAGCACGCCCTCGCCGTCCGTATATTCAATCTCAGGGCGCATTGTATCAAGGTTAATGTACAGCGTGCAGTGGAATTCGCCCTTCGTCCAGGACAGTCTGATTTCATTCGCTGCAGCTTCCTCCACTGTAAAATCACCGTTAAACGCCTCGTATTCATTTCTGAACCGGATCAGCTTGAGCAGACGCTGTACAACTTCCTTTTCCAGCGATTGTCCGATTTCTGAAAGCGTATAGTTGCGGCGGTTGATTTCGCGTCCCTCGCCGGTTTCCCGCACCCGCTCCAGATCATTTTCACCAGCCAGCAGCCCGACATAATACACCTGCGGAATGCCCGGAGCAAAAAACTGAATCGCCCGTGCCGCCAAATACGCATCGTCATCGCAGTTCAGCACCGAGTAATAGGAGCAGCGGATTTGATGGACGTCGAACCCATCGGGCGCCTTGTGCTCATCGGATAAGATAAGGCTCAGGTTGGCCCCTCTTTCGACACAGGTGTCAACGATCTTACGGGCATCCTTCGTGTCGATCAGATCGTCCAGATCAGGCTTGACCGGCACGCCGTCATGACAGTCGAGCATTGTGAACTGCTTGGCCGGACGGGTGCGCAAGTACTCCCTAAGCCCACGGCTGTCCTTGTTCAGCAGCGTATCGAGAATCCGGTACGGCAGGATAAAATCGTAAATCCAGCAGCCGTGCTCCGCCAGCTTGTATTGAATCGAATAGTGCGAATGCACCTCAGGCAGCAGTTCGATATCAAGAGAATCGGCCAGCTCCTTGATCCAGTCCAGAAAGCCATAAATTTCCGGCTCAACGAAAAAGCAGCTGGTGCCCAGCTTTTTGATCACGTAGCCTACCGCATCCAGCCGGACGATCTTGATATTGTTCTCCTTGAAGCAGGTGAAGAATTGGATGAACAGCTGCTTGACCTTCTCTGAGCGGATATCCAGATCAATCTGCTCGGACGGATCATTTTTGCCGAAGGTCGTCCACACCTGAAGCTCTTCCCCTGTGTCCTGAATGGTGAAAGTGGAGTAGGGCTTACTGCGGCGCAGGAACATTTTATCGATATCCGCCTGTACCGGTTGTCCGTCCGCCCAGATTTTATCCAGCGTAAGGAACAGATCGGCGTAGCGGGACTGCCGCCCGTGCTGCAGGACGTCCTGAAAGTAAGGGGACTGGCGGGAGATATGATTGACCATCAGGTCCACCAGCACATCATGCCGCTCCCCGATTGCCCGGATGTCGGCCCAATCCCCAAAGGCAGGCTCAATCTCCAGATAGGTCAGCGGTGCAAAACCGCGGTCCCCCGACGAAGGGAAGGGAGGCAGAATATGAACCCCGCCCTTGAACACATCAGGAAAATACACATCCAGCGCATGATGAAGCGACTTCAAATCCCCGCCAAGCGAGTCCGGGTACGTAATCAGTTGCACTTGATTTTTAACCATCGTCTTCTCTCCCCTAACATCCGTATTCGGCTTGTATTATATTTAGATCCGGCAGCGGAACCACTGCACCGGTATATTTCAGCTTAAATGCGCTTACGGCAAAACCTGAGCGGAGCGCCTCACGGACCGTTGAGCCTCTGACAAGCGCCGTATAGAACCCCGACCAGAAAGCGTCACCCGCTCCGGTCGTGTCGACCACCTCATGCGCCAGCGTCTCAAACCGGGCCGTCTCCTGTCCATTCGAGACAATCGCGCCGTCCTTGCCGAGCGTCATAATGACAAGACCTGCGCCGAGCGCGATGTATTTTTGCACCTGGTTCTCGGGAGTATCGCGGCCGAACAGCCGCTCCGCATCGTCTTCCGAAGGCTTCACGATGTCCGCCTGGCTGATAATCTTCTTGACATAGGCCGTGCCATCCTCGCCCTTCCGCCAGACCTGGGGATGGTAGTTCGGGTCAAAGCATACCGGAATGCCGCGCCGCTTCGCCGCCTCAATCACCCGGTTAATGGTCTGCCGCGACGGCTCCATTGAGATCGGCCAGCAGGAGAAATGCACGAACCCGGCCTTCAGCACTGCCTGCTCCAGTTCCGGCGTATAGGCCAATTGGTAATCCGCAGCCCGGTAAAAGATCGGGACAGGGGTGGACGTGCTTTTCGTGATAAGCACCAGACTGGTAGAATCCTCTACAATTTGCACACACTTGGTATCAATTCCTGCCTTTTTCAATGATTCAACCAAAAAAAGACCCAGCCGGTCATTACCGACTGCCGAAGCCACTATAGGACGGATACCCAGGCGGCTGATATTCATTGCGATATTGGAAGGAGCCCCTCCGAAAAAAGGATGATACGTCCCTTGCCCTGCAGTATTCTGATCCTCCTCTGATATAAAATCAACCAGCATCTCTCCCGCTGTCAGCACATCGTACTCTCTATCGGCCGGCAGCTTGATTCTCTCATCTAATTTGAACACCATGTTCTCCCTCCTACTGCTATCCAATATATCAATCATCTATCTATGGCTCCGCTCTCTCAGACGGGCCGATGCTCTCAATGAATCAAATCGCGGCTTGTGGCGTGTCCCCAGTACACTGGCCCCCACTCTCTGTGCCGCCAGGATGATATCGGTGCATCAAATCATTTTCGCAACCAGCTACTTCACCGAACCCTGCATAACGCCCTGGATAATGTATTTTTGAGCGAACAAATACACAATCACTACCGGCAGAATGGTCAACATCAGGCTCGCCATCAGCGGACCGTAATCGACCGTGTAGGTGCCGTAAAAGGAATAAGTGGACAGAGGCAAAGTGCGTTGTTCAGCCTCTACCAGGACCAGCGATGGCAGCAGGAAGTCGTTCCAGATCCATAAAACATTTAGAATCCCGATGGTCACCGTCGTCGGTACCAGGACCGGAAATACAATTTGAAAGAACATTCTTATTCTGGAGCAGCCGTCAATCATCGCGGCCTCTTCCAATTCCTTAGGGATGCTCTTAATAAAACCGTGATAGATAAACACGGCCAGTGAGCTGCCGAACCCCAGGTACATAAAGATCAGGGAAGACTTGCTGTTCAGCATATCGAGAGAGCCGTAAATTTTCACCAAAGGAATCATTATCGCCTGGAACGGAATAATCATGGACGCTACCATAAACAGAAATGTATTCTGGTTCAGCCTGCTGGGATTGCGCACAAAATAGTGGGCGGTCATGGCGCCGCAAATCCCGATCAGAATGACGCTGAAAGCCGTGATGATAATGGTATTGGTGAATGCGTCTACATAGTTCATCTGTTTAAAGGCATAGCTGTAATTGGCGAATTTAAAGCTGGTAGGCAGGGCCAGCGGGTTAGAAGTAATCATCGCGTTTTCTTTCAGGGAGTTTAGCATCAGCAGTAAAAAGGGAACGAGAAATAAAACCAGCAGTATAGCCAACACAACGAATTTTGCCGCTGAGCCAAGCTGTCTTTGGACGCGCATCAGGCTTCCACCTCCATCTTTTTGCTGAAATATACCTGCAGCAATGTGATTACGGCCACGAGCAGGAACAGGACGAACGCTTCAGCCTGGCCGACACCGTAGTCCCGTGACAAGAAGGCTTTTTGGTACACGTGCATGGACACAAGCTGTGTAGAGCCGAATGGGCCGCCCTTCGTCAGAGTCAAGTTCAAATCATAGACCATAAAGCCGCGCTGCAATGACAGAAAAAGACATACGATAAACGAAGGCACCATCATGGGAATAGTCATACGGGTCAGCTTTTGCCAGCTGTTGGCTCCGTCGATGCTGGCGGCTTCCTGTATATCGGCAGGCACACCGGTTAAACCCGCCACATAGATCACCATCATATATCCGGCATACTGCCAGACGGTAACAATGACCAGCGTCCAGAAGGCCTTGCCCGGTTCAGCCAGCCAGGATGCGCTGAAGATGCCGATGGAGGCTTTTTGCCCCAGATAGACCAGTACATTGTTAAAAATAAATTGCCAGATGAAACCCAGCACGATGCCGCCCACCAGGTTTGGCATGAAAAATCCCGCCCGGAAAACATTCTGGCCCTTGACTCTTTTGGTAAGCGCGTAAGCAAGCATAAAGGCCAATACATTGGTGAGCACTACGGTAAACAGCACGTATTTGAGGGTAAGCCCAAAGGAGCTCCAAAATTCCGAGTCCGCAAAAACCGATCCGTAATTCCGGAAGCCGACCAAAGTATGTCCAACAGAAATGCCGTCCCAGCTCGTAAAGGTTAAGTAAATGCCATATATAAAAGGAATAATCATTACGGTCAAAAAGGCAAACAAGGTAGGCCCGGTAAACAGAAGCCGCAGCCGCAGCCGGTTCCAAAAGCCTTTTTCTCCAGTCATCGCATGCTCACTCTCCTTCGTGTTGAAAACCGGCAGGGCCGGAAACAGCCCCGCCGGCAGAATCACATTACTTTACTGTTTTCCAGTAGTCCTGAATCTCTTTGGCCAAAGTGGCCCGGTCGCCGGCCTTGGACAAATATTTCTGCATGGATGCCCCCACCTTGGTCCAGTGGTCGGCCGGCAGATCGCTCAGAGACGGCTCCACCTTGCCGGCAGCCAAATAGGCTTGAATCGACTTGCCTAACGGATCTGGTGTCTCCATAGTAATATTCTTGAAGGCAGGGACGATATTGGCTTTATTCACCAGGAAATCCTGTCCGGCTTGTTCATATACGATCCAGTCAAAGAATTTTTTGGCTGCCGCCTGCTGCTCCGGAGTCGTCTTCTCCTTGTCTACAACAATACGTTTGCTTACAGCAGCAGAAATTTGGGTGTTGCCGTAATCATCGGGATTATTGCTGACGGGCACAGGGAGGAAGCCATATTGCTTGTCGGCTGTATCAAAGCCGCTGATCTGCGGCCATGCCCAGTTGCCCATAAACCAGATGCCTACTTCACCCTTGCCCAGCACTTCAGGTCCCTTCTCATAAGTTGGAGAAAGCGGCGAGGCCTGTTCCATGTTGTACTTCATCATCACATCGAAGGTGTCCATCAGCCCGTTAAATACCTTGTTGGAGGACAAATCCACAGTTCCTGCTCTAAGGGAGCTGATAAAGCCGGCAACCTCCGTGCTGTCCTTACTCTGCCCTCCGTAAGCCAGAGAAAGATAATGAGCGCCAAGCGACCAGTCCATCGGAGAAATAGTGAGGGCTTTTTTTCCGCTGGCTTCTATTTTCTTGAAAAGCTCCTCTAGTGAAGAAGTGGTATTGATCGAAGCAGGATCAAAGTTCCCTCCTACAGCTTTATCCAGGACTGCTTTGTTGTAGATCAGGCCATACCCTTCAACCGCCAGCGGGAAAGCATAGTTTTTGCCGTCAAACGTAGTCAGATCAAGCGCGCTGTCAATAGCGTCGCCATTCCACTTCGCATCGCTCAGATCAAGAATGTGGTCCTTGAATTTGGCTACATCCCCGGTATCCAGCATAATCATGGTAGGCTGATTGCCGGAGGCATACAGCGTGGAAGCTCTTTCAAAAGGCGATGTGCCGCTCGGCACTTGCTGAATTTCCAGTGTGATGTCAGGATATGCCTCATGAAAGCTCTTGGCCGCATCCTCTAGTTGGGTTTGAATTTCACCTTTGGAATTAAGCAAAGTGATCTTGACACTTTTATCCGTGCCGGATTTATCTGAAGAGGTGGTGGATTTGCTGCCGCTGCTTCCACAGGCAGACAAAGAGGCGGATAATATCAAAGTAAGCGCTGTTAAAGATACCTTTTTAAATCCTTTCATGTGTACATTCCCCCATCGGTAGTTTGTATAAAGATGATTTGAAAGTGCTTCCAAATCATCTTTAATCCGATTATATGTCAAAGGTTTAACATATGTCAATCCTTTAACATATGCTAAACCTTTGGCATACAAATCCAGAGCGTTGTTTCTCTCAGCATAGCTTGGCAGTCACAAGTAGAAACGGCTACGCCGTCCTCCACGGGACAGCGCAGCCGTCTTGGTTCTAGCGTTACCGGGAGAACGACTCCCCGTGAATCCTACGGCAACTCTTTAAGTGGAAAAAGGGACACTAATTTGCCGGAGTACCCTACCCTCGGGCAGATGAAGTGGAAAAAGGGACACTAATTCAGCCCATTTCGCCATTGGACCAGAAATGTGGCCCAATTTATACGAAAATAACTTTTCCGCTTCACAGCTCGAAAGTGAGTTTCGCTTTAAAGATTCCCTAAATCGGAACTTCATTTTTTTAAAAAGTGGTTATCATGTGGTAGGTGTCAGTTCCACTTGGTAGCCTAGCTTTTGAAGTTTTTTAATCAGGTAGTTTGCGGTCTGCTCTGGGGTGTTCAGATATTCCGTCCCGAGCTCTGTATAGGGGACTTTATCCCGAAGCATCACATACATGATTCGGATCATCGCATGGGCTAATGCGATGATGGCTTTCTGTTTTCCTGCCCGTTTCACGATCCGACTGTACATGGCGGAAAGCCGATTATTCTTGGACTTACTCGCCGCCCAAGCACACTGGACGAGTACGGCTTTCAGACCTCGGTTCCCGCGTTTGTTCTTTTTACTTTTTTTTACCGGCACTCTCATGGTTGGCTGGACACACCCCCACCCAAGAGGCCAGGTGGGCTTCGCTTGGAAAAGGAGACATGTCGGTACCCAGTTCCGCCACGATGCTCGCCGCCGCATCGGTGCTCACGCCTGGAACGGTATCCAGCAGTTCAATTTCCTTCATGTATGGTTGCACCAGCTCCTCAATTTCAGCTTCCAACGTCTGGATTTCACTCTCCAGATACTGCAAATGTTCCAAATGACGCCGGATCATCTTCCGGTGATGCAGGC
Organism: Paenibacillus sonchi; assembly: GCF_016772475.1. Classification (NCBI taxonomy): domain Bacteria; kingdom Bacillati; phylum Bacillota; class Bacilli; order Caryophanales; family Paenibacillaceae; genus Paenibacillus; species Paenibacillus sonchi. The sequence goes on along the minus strand of NZ_CP068595.1, from coordinate 3,584,927 downwards.
GCAGTCGGCCGTTCAATGCCTCCACAAGGGAGGGCACCTTCATCTTCAGCCGGGTATGAACCAGCTTGCGGACCTCATGCACATCCAGCACTTCGCCATTCACCATCGAGTCCAGTAGCGCACGCCCGGAAACGCCAAAAAGATCGGAGACATACGTAGTCAGTTTAATGTTGGCATCTTGTAGAATTTTGTGAATCCGGTTCTTTTCTTGCGTCGCGTTTTGCTTAAGTTTGCGCAGATACCGGGTAAGGTCACGCAAATCGCGGATGGGCTCGTCCGGGACAAAGCTTCCCTCAATCAAGCCGCAGCGGTGGAGCTTGGCGATCCACTCGGCATCCTTGACGTCAGTCTTCTTCCCGGGCATATTGCGGATATGATGCGGGTTGGCCAGCGTGATCGTACAGGTGCTCTCCAGAATGTTCCATACGGGTTTCCAAAAGACCCCTGTACTTTCCATGGCAATCTCGGTACATCCCTGCTGCTCCAGCCACTCCTGTAATCTCAAAAGCTCACGGGTTGTGGTTCCAAACGTCTCGGTCACCGACCTGGGTCTCTTCTCCAGGGGGCCACTCAGCAGACAAACCACCACTGTCTCCTGATGAATATCCAACCCGGCACAACGTTCACGAATGGCATCCATATTCCCTACCTCCAAGCCAAAAGTATGCGTGGATCATGCAACCTAAAGAGATAAAATTTTATACACGTGCTCATGGCAACACTCGGCGATCCTCGTCGTTGCAGTGGGTCAGATTAGGTTTCGGGATGTTTCACCAATATTGAATCGACCTCTGATCCACGGCACAATTTTACCAAATATACACTCTGACTTCACCTGATTTTCATGACCGACGGTGGCCGCCAGGCCATGGATGATTAGGTTTACTTTTTCCACTTCACTCTCAGGATTTCTTAATTTCTGGAAAAATAAGTTCCCTTTTTCCAACTAGCACCTGCGAAGAAACCGGTAAAGACGGATCGCCCTATTCCTTCGCGATCGATCCGCAGCCGTTACGGACAGGGGAGCCGTTATGGATAGAAGATTCGTCTATTCCGCAGGACTACGGACTCAGATGCCCTTATTTGTCCCTTTCCCCTTTATTCCTGGCTCCATCGAACGATCTAACGGCTCCTGAGTCCGTAACTGCTGAAAAAGTAAGATTTTTGGCAAAATAAGGGCTCCCCTGTCCGCATCAGTCCGCTGATGGAGCCCTATCCTCCTGCATCGCTTATATCCTGTGAGGCTTCCAAGATATCCACATTTTGTTACACTGCATTACAGTTAAATAAGGGGGAAGTCTGTTCCCCCAAAACATATAAACTCTTATCTTTCAAGTAGAAACGGCTACGCCGTCCTTATTAGGAGCCTATGCTTCCGAAGCAGCGATACAGAGTATCGCTTTCAGGTACCCGTTTCAGCGAGAAATAGAAGGATAATTTACAGCGTGAAGCATATAAATTCTTATATTTATGTCAAAGACCACCTGCTTAAGCAGGCGGTCTTTGACATAAATATTGACGACTAAAGTCGTTGCCGAAGACTTACATTAATTCTGAACATCCATACGCGAAAATTAAATCTTCATCCGGTACACAGCCTTATTCTCCAGCCCCCGGATAAACGGCGTCCATTCCTCCGTCTCAGGTGTCGTATCCAGCGCATCCTCTACCATTTGCAGCTTCGCATCCAGCGCATCGATATGATGCAGGGCCACGGCCTCCGCCGTCTGCGGCTGCACCGGGCTGCCCCATTCACCCAGATTATGATGGGATAATACCAGATGCTGCAGGCCGAGCACTTTTTCCGACTCCAAATCAATGCCGGAGCGGATCGCGGCCTCGGTAATCCAGTTCGAAGCCATGGAGATATGGCCGATCAGCTTGCCCTGCACACTGTAATCAGACACGATCCCGAACTGGGAAATCATCTCTTCCGGCTTGGCGATATCATGCAGAATAATTCCCGCCTTCATCAGGTCGGGGTTCAGGAACGGACGCTGCTTGCAGAGAAACTCGCCGATTTCCAGCATCCGCACCATATGATAGGCCAGTCCGGCAAAATAAGCATGATGATGGGTTTTGGCCGCCGGATAATGCATTAATTTCTTTTCCACCTTACCCACACAAAAAGATACGATCGTTGCGATCTCCGGGTCAGTGATGCTCGCCATAACGCCTTTAATCGTATGAATCAGATCAACCGGCCGGATCGGGGCGGACCTGATAAAATCAGTAAGAGAGACGTTGTCACCGTCATTGGCGAGTCTGATCTTGGTTATTTTCACCTGGAGCTTCTCACGGTACGTATGCGCAATCCGCGGATCTTCACCAGCGCCATCGGGAAAAAGGTTTCTTTATCCGTTGTGCTTGCATCCCAGTACTTGGCCGAGATCTGGCCACTGGAATCACCCAGAACAATATCAAAATAATCCTTTGGAGGAGTACCGTTTGTTTGTTTGATTGCCAGCTCTCGCAGCAGATAAAAGCCGACAAATTCATCCTGTGGAGATAGCTGTTTAATTAGTGTCATTTTTGGAGCCTCCTATTACTAACAGGGCCTAAGCCTGTTTGTGTATATTAAACTTTAGACATTCATCTCCAAAATCCCTTTAATTACTATACGATTCCTATTTCTAATTATGCCCTTGTCCCATCACAAGCCGTTTTTACCCAATTCCGCCAGCTCCGAAAATCTTGTAGCTTGTTATACCATTACTCGATTCACCATTCCGCCCGCTTGCACACAATTCAAATGCATTTCACCTCTTTTCCCTTTAGACGAGTTGAACTAAAAGATTAGAATGTAACCATAATTTTTGAAACGATAAAAAAAGGGTTGCTCCAGGCCATGTGCTGAACTGCACCCCGTCAAGTAGACAGTACAAAAAATAAAAGTATTTTAAGCGGCCTTGGTCCTGAATTCAATGGGACTAAGGCCGTTTAGTTTTGCCTGTAACCGCTCGTTATTGTAAAAGTGAATGTAGGCATCAATATCTTTTTGGAGCTCTTCAAAGGTCCGGTAGGTATCCAAGTAATACTTCTCACATTTCAGTGTCCCCCAGAAGGACTCCATCGGTCCATTATCAATACAGCAGCCTACTCGGGACATACTTTGCTTCATTTCTGTTTCGTCTAACATCTCCTTGAACTTCAAGGAAGTATACTGAAACCCACGGTCGCTGTGGAGTAGGGGATGACTTTGAGGTGCCGCTTGTACGGCGAGCTCAAAGGTCTCAAAAACCAGTGCGTTATTATTGGAATGCCCTAGCACATAGGAAACAATGGACTTATCGTATAGGTCTAATATGGCGCTCAAATATGCCTTCTTTCCGTTTCCATACTTGAATTCCGTGACATCCGTAACCCATTTTTGGTTTGGCGCTTCGGCATGGAATTCACGGTTCAGCACATTCTCTGCGACCTGCTGAGGCGTAGAGCCTACGTACTTCTTCCGCCTTCTACGAATGACCGACTGGATGCCTTGGATCTTCATGAGACGGTACACTCGTTTCGTATTAATGGGTTTGCCTATCTGCCTGCGCAAATGCAGGGCCAGTTGGCGGTATCCATAGATGCGTTCCACCTTTTCGTACAAGCAGAGCATCTCTTGCATGAGCTTCTCGTTGTGGACTTCTCGGCGGCTCGGTTTGCGGTTTAGCCACTTGTAATAACTTGACCGCGAAATGCCTGCAATCTCACACAAAAGCTGAATAGAGCAGGACTCCTCTTGCTGAACAGCCTGGATGGCCAGGTAGATATTCTCTTGACGAACGGAACTTAATGTCCCCTCCTTTCGAGTTCCTCTAACTTTTTTAGAAAAGCATTCTCCGCACGGAGCCGTTCGTTCTCGTATTCCAGCTTCTTCATGGCCAGCTTGTAGCGTTCTGCATCCGTCAGCTCTTCCGGCGCTTTCGTACGCCCTCTGCCGTCCCGCAGAGCCTCTTCTCCGCCGGCCTGGTACTTCTTCACCCAACTATATGTTTGCTGGTAGGACACCTTGAAATGGCTTGCCGCCTTCGTATAATCTTGTCCATTGGCAAGACAGTACAGCACAATGTCGATCCGCTCCTGCCATGTCGTTATCCGTCCTTTGGTCATCCCTCTAGTTCCTCCTGAATTAGCGGTTAAGCTGTTGCTATGACTATTATACTTCTTAATCCAGTTGGCGAGTTGGGTAGTGCTTGCAATCTTATACTTGTAGATGATTTGGCTTTGCGACAATTCCCCCTCAAGATAATCCCTAACCGCTTGGAGTTTGAGCTCCTCAGAATATGTACGGTTATGAGTCCGAACGTCTAGCCCCTCGTAACCGTACAACTCATACCGTCGCCGCCATTTCATAATAGAGTTCTTGGTTACTCCGAACTTTCGGGCTGCAGCCTTTACTCCGATAAATCCCTCTTTAATTTCTTGGAGGATCGTTAATTTTTCGAACGCTGTAAACTTCTTTTGTTCCATAAAAATGCTCCCCATACAGTAACAGGTTTTTATTATTTCACCTGTCTACTATATGGGGAGCATATCATGCATGACCCGGAACAACCCTTAATGATGTCCTAAAAAAATTATTTTCCTGCTGCTTCCAGTGCAGCTTTGATGGCTTCAACCGCTTTGGCGGAGACTTCCTTCTCAGCATCATTGCTGCCGAATGCCGCTGCACGGTACCCATACTTGTGCAGGCCATTGCCCGACGAAGTATTTTCGATTTCTGCCTTTACAGCCTTTTCAGCTTCAGTCAGCTGATCGTAAGCTTTTACTTTGCCTGCTGCATCCAGATAATACACGGCCATGGTCACTGGAACATTATATTTTACAGTAACCATTACATTTACAGTTTTGTCGGTGCTTACACCAATAAAAGCTCCGTTAAAGTAAGCGGCTTTGCCGGCCTCAACAACTTCAGCTTTGCCGTATGCTCTGTCCACCGCAGCTTTCAATGCATTGCTGCTGCTGGTTGCCCCGGATACCGCATCCACTTGCTGCACACCTTCTCTGGTGCCGGCGGCAAGGAAGCTGGCTGTCAGTTGAGGAAGGGCTTTTTGCACTTCAGCATAAGCATTTTTGCCCAGGTCAACCATATTCATGCCTACACGGCTCAGAGCAACATTTACGATTTTGCCGTTGCGCAGAGTAACGTCAGCTTTGTTCGTTCCTTTGTCATAAGCATCGCCATAGGCAGTGAAGGTGCCGTCTTTGTAAGCGCCCTGCTCCTTGGAAGCATTGGTCAAAGCGTCTGTCAGTGCGGCTCTCGCCGCTGCGGTCAACGCTTCCTGACCCGTAACGTCAGCGATCTGTACGCCTTTGTCAAGAAGTCCGGCAGTCAACTGTTCAACCAGAGTTTTCTGTTCAGCAGTCAGCTTATCGTCTGCAATCAGTTTGCCGTCTGTTCCGAACAAGCTCAATTTGATGCCTGTTACCTGGTCTGCTGCTACATCAACAAGCATGAAAATCCTGGACGCATTGTCCACGCCGGCAAATTTGCCGTCAAAGTACCGGCCGGCAGCCGGAGCCTTCAGAGCCTTCTCGAAAGCTCTCTCTACAGCCTGATTCCAGCCGTGGCTGCTTTCGGTAGCGCCGGAGATTCCGTCTACCTTCTCATTATAATTAGCGATATAAGAACCGTTAGCAAGCAGTTTGGCTGTCATTGGAGCGTTGGCCTTCACTACTTCAGCATAAGCGGTTGCGCCTCTGTCAATCAGGTTGGTGCCCAGTCTGTACAGCTTCACATCAACCAGCCTGCCATTGCGGATCACCACATCTGCTCTTTCTACGCCCACGCTTCTTGCAGTGCCGTAGGAAGAATAGAACCCGTCAATATACGCCGAAGTGTTGTTGATGCTTGCGTTTTGTTCTGCATCCCAGAAAGCTTTGATGGCAGCCTTGGACTCCGCTTCGAAGCCGGCAAACGGCTGGGTGGAAGAACCGTTTGCCAGCAGTACAGGTGTAATTGCGGCAATTGCTGCAGTTTGTTCTGCTGTGTAGGTTTTTTCGTCCACGAAATCTCCGGCTGCATTCAGCGGATACAGCTTCACCGCAGTAAGCTTATTAGCATCGTAGCTGGCGAATACAGCATATTTGCCTTCCGGATCTACACCCATATGGTCGCCTGCAAAATAAACAGCATCCGCCGGCTTGACCTTAAGCGCTCTTTCAAATGCTCTGTCGACCGACAGCTTCCAGCCATTGCTGGAGCGTGTTGCGCCGGAAACCGCATCCACTGCTGCTGCGCTGTCTCTGGTCTGGCCAAGCAGTCTGTCCTTCATCAGCTTGTAGGCCACCCACACGCCGCTGTAATTCTCGCGGGCATTTCTGTCGATAAGCTTCGGGCTGGTTCTCAGCAGCTCAATGTCAGTGATTTTACCATCTTTAATGGTTACCTTAGCGCCTTCGGTACCTTTGGAGTAAGCATTGCCGTAAGCTGTATACACTCCGTCCTGATACACATTCTGCTTAACCGTTACGGGTTTTGCGGTCGCTGCCGGTGCAATGGTTGCAGTTGGCTTAACGGTAACAGCTGGTGCAGCCGTTGCCGTTGGTTTCGCTGTTGAGGCAGGTTTAGCTGTTACAACGGGCTTGGCTGTTGCCGTTGGTTTTGCGGTCGCTTTGGCCGTTGCCGCCGGTTTAGCCGTTGTTTTCGGGGTTGGTTTCGCCGTTGGCTTCGCTGTTGGTTTCACGGTTGGTTTGGGTTTCACGGTTGGTTTTGCTGTTGGTTTTGCTGTTGGTTTTGCTGTTGGTTTCGCTGTCGCCGCAGGTGCCTCCTCCGAAGCCGCTGAAACCGCATCCACCTTTAGATTCAAGGCAGGTGCATTAATCGTATACGCGAGTGGCGCGAGCAGCAAAGCTGCGCTGACAGTCAAAGAAATTAGCTTTTTCAATGAGTATTCTCCTTATCATATCCCCAGTAGTAGTAGCCTTTCACATCCAAGCTCCTTCATAGTCATCTCTCTTCGGCTCTCTTCTGTTCTTATGAAGCCTCCTTCATAAGACATTAGAGGTCATCCCCCCTCTCCCAATCCTGCGCGACCCATCCGTGCATCCAAAGATGCCATCCATTTTATATGCCTCATTAAAGGTGAAAGATTTCACATAAAAAGGTGAATTAATTCACAAAAGAAAGGATTCAAGTCTGCCCGCGGCAAATTTCTGGCTTGAATGTACCAAAATCCCCCTTTGCTTCTCTGTATACTAAATCACATACCCTATAAGAAACATCACTATTTTACAATTAACCTAAAAGACATACTCACTTTTCCTCTCAATTCCTTCCATTTAATCCGCCTTATGATAATCATGTGATACCTTATATTGTATTCTTAATAATGGATGTGATATTTTGGAGTGATGTCAAGTTGATAGAAAGGAGTCTTATGTCATGCTGACCCCCGCTCCTATCGGTGTGATTCTCGCTCAGATTGGAACACCGGAAGCTCCCACTGCCAAGGCTGTCCGGCCCTATTTGCGCCGGTTTTTGTCAGACCGCAGGATTATCGATTATCCGCCATTCTTCTGGCAGCCCCTGCTCAGGGGAATTATTCTGCGCGTCAGGCCGCGCCGCTCCGCACTGCTGTACAGTCAGATCTGGCAAGAGGATGGATCGCCGCTGCTGCTTCATTCACTGGACCAGCGTGCCGGGCTTCAGCGGCTGCTCGGCAGCCGTTATCTAGTTGAACTAGGACTTGCCTATAGTGCGCCAAGCATGGAACAGGCAATGGGCAAGCTGGAAGCGGCTGGCGCCACACGAGTGGTCGTCGTTCCGCTTTTTCCGCAATACTCTTCTACAACAACCGCTTCGGTTTATGATGCGGCGAGCTTTGCCGCTCTCGGACGGCGCAGCGCCAGCGGGCCGGTCACCAAACGGTTTGTACCCGCACTGCGTTTCATGGAAGCCTACTATAATGAACCGGGATATATCTGGGCAATGAAAGAGCATCTTATGCAGCAGATCAGCCGCTTAAGCACGCCGCCTGACTATTATGTGCTGAGCTTCCATGGCATTCCCCGCAGATATGCAGATACCGGAGATCCTTACCCGCTGCAGTGTCTGGAAACGGCGCGCCTGCTTGCGGAGGTTATGGGCTGGGAGACGGGATGCTGGCAGGCCGCCTTCCAATCCCGCTTCGGACGGGAGGAATGGATCGGTCCCTCTACTTCTGAAGTCTTGAAGGAGCTCGCCGGACGCGGGATCCGCAGACCTATGATATTCTCCCGGGCCTTACGACCGACTGTCTGGAAACCCTGCATGAGCTGGCTGTCGAAGGCCGGGAGCATTTCGCCGCAGGCGGCGGGCAGCCGGAAGACTTGTTTGCTGCACCATGCCTCAATGACAATGAGGAGTGGCTCAGCTTTTTGGCAGAGCTGGTAGAACGGAATGCCCTAGGCTGGATCTAGAGGCATTCCGTGTATAAGGTATTCCCTGGATTACGACACCACCAAGAAGGGGCCCTGCTCGATGCCCACTTCTGGCTAAATCAAAGATACTTCTACCTCTCATTTCACTCAATTGCCCACATCTGGCCGAATCAAAGGTATTTCTACCTCTCATTTCACTCAGACACCGAGCATATAAATCCCCCTATAATTCAAAAAAACAAGCCGCCCGTCCGCATATAGTCATGCGGGAGAAGCGGCTTGTCAACCTGATTCCGAAAGGAAGCTATGAATGATCGGTATTCTCATACGGTCAATTGCTTGTATTTGGCGGTTAATTCCTCGAACCATTGCTTATCCTGCAGCGACAGTGCAAAATCGATTAATTCGGCAATTTCCTCCGGCTGCAGTTCCGGCGAGTCATTGAAGCTGACCTCGGCCCAAGCCGTCGCCGCACCATTGGCGCCTTCTGCAAAATCATAAGAGAAGCGGAGCTTGATATCACTTTCCAAAAATTCGCTCCTCAGGAAGTACAGCACCTCGCACATCAGAACCGGCCGGGTATGGCTGTCAAAAACACAATCCATGACTTTGGCCCAGTAGTGCTGGTTGCTGAGATGCAGCTTATCATTCGTGAGCAGATACTGCTCCCCTTGAAAATCATTGACGAATCTCAGTTCAACCGGCTCTATTTTAAAAATCGCAGCAATTTGCTTTCTGGTGATATTCACGATGTCCTGCGTATCTAATCTCATCATTTCATACACCCCGTTCCACATATTTGGTCTTTCCGTACCTTGTTATCTTCACAATATGCAATAATTTTAATTAATTTAAAAATATTATCGTCTATTTTCGGCAGAATGTTAATGTTTTTATAAAAAATTTATAAAAATATGTTTCTTATTGTGATGAATTGGTTAATTTATAAGGTTTGTTTACAAATCCGTTACATTTGACTGCCAAAAGAGTCTGAAAAGACCAAGCCGACAGGCCCTGTTAAGCTATTATTCCTACACAAAAATGGGGTGTCCCAGTCAAAATGATGACTGCAGACACCCCATCGCCTAGGACCGGCTATTCAAGATTAGACAAACAAGGATACGAGTTCAATCCCCTCTTCCGGTGAAATGCGGACCAGGCCTTTATCGGAAATACGCAATGTCGGGATCACAGCCAGCGCAAGCAGGGACAAGGTCATAAAGGCATAATTCAGCGTGCAGCCCGAATCATACAGCGCTTTGCTGACCGCCGCAGACTTAGCTGCTGCCATTTCGAAGGGCTCTACAGACATCAGTCCGGCAATAGCCAGCGGAAAAAGCGTGGTTCCGGTTTCTGTAATTACAGCCACACCGCCCTGAGCTTCAGCAACCGCCCCCGCCGCTTGTGCCATCAGCCCGTCATCATTGCCAATCACCAGCACATTGTGGCTGTCATGGGCAACGGTCATGGCGATAGCCGCAGGCTCATGGAAGCCGATTCCCGCTACAACACCAACCGACTTGTTGCCGGTCCCTTTGTGGCGCTCCAGGACAGCTATTTTACACAGGCCATTCCCGACTTGCAGTCTGCCTTCTGCGACCGGCAGGTCCAGGATCAGCTCCTCTGTCTCCACATGGTTCTCGATGACCCGGATGACCCGGGTTAAGAGGCTGCCTGATTCAATCGGCGCACGGATCACAAAATCCTCCGCCACAGGCTGCTGCGGCAAATGCACCGAAGCCAGCACCTCCCCGGGATAGGCATATGGTGCAAGCGAAGCGGTCATGATGCCATTTTCAGCAACTACAACACCTGCCGCAATGGTCATCACCACATGCACATCCGCCAGATTTCCATCCAGTAAAATGATATCGGCACAGGAGCCGGGAGTAATCGAGCCGATATCACGGGCAACGCCAAAGCGCTCGGCCGTGTTGATCGTCGCCATCTGAAAAGCGGTAACCGGCTTCACCCCTTGCGAGATGGCATGGCGCACCACAAAATCCATGTGTCCCTCATCGCGCAGCGATTCCGAACTGCGGTCATCGGTCACGAGCAGCATCCGGCGCGGGTCCAGTCCATGCTCCGTGTGCGCGGTGATCGTCTTCGCCACATCATGCCAGGCGGAGCCGCGGCGCATTTGGGCATACATGCCCAGACGGACGCGCTCGATCACATCCTCAGCTGTGACACACTCATGATCGCCGGTCACGCCAGCGGCGGCGTACACAGGCAGTCTCCAGTCATTCGCCGGCCAGGTGAAATGCCCATCCACCACCCGGCCGGCACGCAGGGTTGCCTGAATTTCCCCGAGCATTTTACTGTCTCCGTAGACGACACCGGGGAAGTTCATCACTTCGCCCAGCGCGATCACATCCTCGCCCCAGGTGTACGCCTCCGCTACCTCCTCCGGCCCAATGGAAGCGCCGGTTGTTTCAAATTCCGGACCCGCAGAAGGCACACAGGAGGCAACCTGCATATAAGCAGCCAGCGGTGTTCCGCGCATCTCCTCCAGCATCAGCCGGATGCCCTTCAGTCCGAACACGTTGGCAATCTCATGCGCGTCGAAGAATCCGCCCGTTGTCCCAAGCGGAAGCACCGCCCGGGCAAATTCGGTTACGGTGAGCTGCGTGCTCTCAATATGGCAGTGTCCGTCCAGCAGTCCCGGAGCGATGTATCTCCCGGCTGCTTCGATGACCCGGGTGCCTTCGCCGATCATGTGCGAGACATCTTTGCCAACATAGGCGATACGTCCACCTTGTACCGCAACGGACATCCCCTCCAGAATTTCACCAGAACAGACATTGACCAGCTTGCCCCCGGTAATGACCAGAGTGGCGGGCAAATCGCCACGGGCGGTGGCTACAAGCTCCGGCACACAGTCCGCGAGCGGTTTTCTTGTAAATGACATGTCTCTCACTCCTTTAGATTCACTATCCAATATACATCCACTTCTATATATTCAGCAAAAACGGCCTCACTGTTCCCCTCCGGGACCAGCAGCCGTTTCTGAATTCAACATCTATTTACTGCCGCCCCGGGACAGCCCGCGGCGGGTTGTACAGGCATACTAGCGGGGTGTTTTATCCCGGCTTAAGCCTCATATACATCAAGCGCCGCCTGTACGCCAAGCCCGCACGGAACAGCATAACCGTGCCGCAGCAGCACGGCCTCCAGCGCTCCCAGCAGACGAAGCACATTGTTCTCCCGGCAGCTGAAGCCCATCGTGCCGATCCGCCAGATCAGACCCTTGAGCGGGCCAAACGAGCTGGCGATTTCAATGCCGAAGCGCTCAAGCAGCATGGCCCGGACCGACTCGCCGTCCACGCCTTCCGGAATAAGCACACAGGTCACGACCGTCAGCTTGCTCTCCGGGTCACCATACAGCTTCAGCCCCATTGCCGCAAGTCCGGCGGCCAGCGCCCGTTCGTGCAGAACATGCCGGGCATGCCGTTCCTCCAGCCCTTCCTCCAGCACAAGCCGCAGGCCTTCCCGCAGCGCGTAGAGCATGGACGTCATCTCTGTATGGTGATTCAGCCGCTGTTCACTCCAGTAATCCTGCAGCATGCCCAGATCAAAATAATTGCTGCCCACCACAGGCAGTTCGCTGCGCGCAGCGCCGCCAGTGCGCAGTCCGCGCTCTACCTGCTTACGCTTCATCAGCTTGGCTTCGGCGCGTTCGTTGTAGGTGACCGGCGCCATGCCTGACGGGACGGACAGGCATTTCTGCGTGCCGCCGATAACGGCATCCAGCATCCAGGCATCCGTTTCCACCGGCACACCGCCGATGGTTGCCACAGCATCGACGATCAGCAGCGCATCGTGCCCGCGGCACGCCCGACCGATTTCTGCCAGCGGCTGCACCCGGCCTGTTGAGGTCTCGCCATGAACCATCGCCACCACATCGGGGCTAAAGCTCCGTATCGCAGCAATGACTTCCTCCGGGGCGAATACACTGCCCCAGGCGGTCTCAATAGTGAACACCTCGGCCCCGCAGCGTTCGGCGATCTCATGCAGCAGATGCCCGAACCGGCCAAAAATCGGAATCAGCACCCGGTCACCGGGCGCGATCAGGCTGACCATAACGGCCTCGATACCCGAGCGGGAGGTGCCGTCCACGGGAAAAGCCCATTGATTCCCCGTTGCAAACAGCTCACGCAGCATTCCCATCGTCTCATTCATAATATCCGTAAATTCGGGATCGAACTGGCCGAGTACCGGAAAAGACATCGCCCGCAGCACACGCGGATCGACCTCCACCGGCCCTGGAGTCATAATGCACCGCAGGGCCGGCGACAAATCTTCGTACCGCTTCATGATCATCTCTCCCTCTATAGATTCAGCTTGCCTCGTAGGCAAGCTTATATAATAGCGCCGTCAGCACATTAAGCCCGGCCGCCAGCTCTTCCGGCGAAGAATATTCCTCCGGCGAATGACTGATGCCCGCCCGGCTGGGTACAAAAATCATAGCCGCCGGGCACTTCGGGGCAAACAGCTGGGCATCATGCCCCGCCCCGCTCACCATGCGGCGGAAGCTTCTCCCCTGCTCCAGGCAGATCTGTTCAAGCGCCCCGCAGAGCGCCTGGTTCATCGGCGCCGGGGAGGTAGCCAGCGTGGGCACAAGCTCAAGCGCGAGCCCGCGCCGCGCTGCAATTTCTCCGAATGCTGCCGCGAGCGCAGCGCAGAAGCTCTCCAGCCGTGCCGCCTCGCTGTGGCGGATATCCAGCGTAAACTGCACTTCGCCCGGAATCACATTCGGCGTGCCCGGGATGACCTCCAGCCTGCCGGCGGTTGCTACGAGCGGAGCTCCCGCTTCCGCAGCGGACCGCTCCAGCGCACACAGCATCTCCGCTGTGCCGGCAAGCGCATCCCGGCGCAGCCCCATCGGCGTTGTCCCGGCATGATTCGCTGTTCCCGCCACCTTCACGGTGAAGCGCCGCTGGCCGGCAATCGCCTGGACAACCCCAATCTGCTCTGCCGATTGCTCCAGAAGGATGCCCTGCTCGATATGCAGCTCGACGTACATCCCGATGTCTTCTCTCCGGGCGGAATCCGCGCCTCTACCGTGAGACTCTTCACTGTCAATCCGGCTGCCCCCGGTGCCAAGTCCGCAGGCATTCATTGCCTCCATGAGTGTAACACCTTCCGGATCAGCAATGGAATCTGCTGCTTTTCCGTCATAGAGGCCCGTTACATTGCCCGAGCCCCAGAAGGCCAGCGGGAAGCGGCTTCCCTCCTCCTCGCAGAACGCAGCCACCTCCAGCGTCCGCAGCGGCGGTCCAAACGTCTCCGCCAAATAATGCAGCGCAGTGACAGCGGCTGCCACTCCGTAGGCTCCGTCATATTTGCCGCCGTTCACAACAGTGTCGATATGCGAGCCGGTTAGGATGACACTGCCGGAAGGCTGTGATCCGTTCAACCGTCCAAAGACGTTGCCAACGGAATCCGTATGCACCTCAAGCCCGAGCCCAGCCATTGTCTCCTGCAAAAAATGCTGTGCCCCGCTCCACTCCGGCGTGTACAGCAGCCGGGTAACCCCCGGCCCCGGGGCGCTGAATGCCGCCAGCTCCTGAAGCAGCTCCAGCATGGCCGCAGCCGGGGCTTGAATGACCGGCTTCATCATGGAGCCTGCTGCCCGCTATAAATCTGCAGCCACTCTCCTTTATCCGCCGACACCACTCCTTGTTCAGCGGTGTATACCACATTCCCCCGGCAGACCGTCGCTGTGACCTTGCAGGATAAGGTCATTCCGGTATATGGGCTGTGCTTGTGCCGGTAGAGCAGATCCCCAGCAGCCAGCGTATAACCGGCTTTGGGGTTCAGCAGCACCAGATCGGCGTCCAGCCCCGGAGCAATGGAGCCTTTGCGGTGATCCAGTCCAAAACGCCGCGCAGGCTGCCCCGACAGCAGCGCCGAGACTTGGGTGACCGGCAAACCGCGCATATGCACACCTTCGTGGAACATCAGCTCCAGACTGCTCTGCCCCCCGGAAATGCCGCCCCAGGCTTCAAAGAAGGTTAAACCCGGATCAAACTTAAGCTCCGGCGGACAAGGCGAATGGTCGGAGGCAATCAGATCAATCCGGCCCTCCGCCAGCACCTTCCACAGCTCCTCCTGCTCTTGCGTGCTGCGGAGCGGCGGCGCACATTTGGCTACCGGCCCGAGCCGTTCCATGCTGTCTTCATTCAGCACCAGGTAATGCGGGCAGGTTTCTGCGGTCACATCCAGCCCGCGCCGCTTGGCGGAATGGATCATTTCAACCGCAGCGGCGGTGCTGATGTGTACAAAATGCAGCCGGCAGCCGGTACGCTCACTGTAGATCAGTGCCCGGGATACTGCCTCAAGCTCCGCCATCGCCGGCCGGGAAGCCGCGAAATCCCGTGCTCCGGTCCTCCCGCTGCGGACAGCCCCCGCTGACAGCATGGCTGTAATGTCTTCGCTCTCCGCATGCAGAGCGAGAATACCGCCGAGCGCGGCGATTTTTTGCATCCCCAGAAACAGCGTCCCGTCATCCACCTCACGGAAACGCCCTTCCCCTTCGCCGCCGGGATTGGAGATAAAAGCCTTAAACCCGGTCACTCCAGCCGCCGCCAGTCCTTCAAGCTCTGCCAGATTTCCCGGAACAAGACCGCCCCACAGCATATAATCGACCGCTGAATTCCCTGAGGCAGCTTCAGCCTTCAGCTGCAGCGCAGCCCTATTCACCGTAGGCGGATTGCCGTTCAGCGGCATATCCGCATAACAGGTGCAGCCTCCTGCCGCCAGTGCAGCCGAACCGCTGCGGAAGCCTTCCCAGTGACCGAACGCCGGCTCATTAAAATGGACATGCATATCAATCATCCCCGGCAGCACATACTGCCCTTCTGCATCAATAACAGTTGTAGCTGCTGCTGCCTGAAGACCCTGGCCCAGCGCGGCAATTTTGCCGTCCTGTACCCCCACATCCAGCTTGCGCACTTCTCCGGGCAGCACAACATCCCCATTTCTGATAATAAGCTCGTATGCTTCCTCCATGAATCGGTCACCTCCGGTCATTTACTCCTGCTCTTCTCAGCTTCCCCGGTATGTACTGTATCCTCCGGGCGCAACAAGCAGCGGAACATGATAATGCCCTGCAGCATGGGTGATATTGAACCGGATCGGGATCTGCTCGAGGAAAAAGCCCTCTTCATCGCCGAGCCGTCCCTCCAGCCTGCCGCCGCGAAAATAATCCCCTGCCATGAACAGCAGCTCATAGCAGCCGGGAACCAGCTCCGCTCCTTCCAGCAGCGGAGCATCCAGCCTGCCGTCATCATTCGTCTCCGCTTCCCGCAGCAGCTTCCCCGTACCTTCCGCAAGATTCCAAAGCTGCAGCTTCATGCCTGCAGCCGGCAGTCCCCGCGACAGGTCCAGCACATGAGTCGTCAAGCGCCCGCTCATGCTTCCTTCTCCCGGATCAGATCATTCAGACGGAAGGCGGTAATTTTGCCGATCTCGGCAAGCGCCTGCTCCCACTCTTCCTCTTGTGAACGGTTCAGCCGCGCTTCAATGGACTGGATGATGTCATCCTTATCCTTGCCGCGCACGGCCAGGATAAAAGGAAAGCGGAATTTCTCCGTGTACGCCGCGTTCAATTCCGTAAGCCTTGCAAATTCTTCCGGGCTCAGACGGTCCAGCCCCGCCCCCTGCTGCTCTGACTCCGACAAAGGGCTCACCTGGAGCCGGGTCGCCAGATCCGGGTGTGCACGCAGAAGCGCTTCTACCCGGCTGTGCTCCGCATTTCGCGCAGTAGCCAGCATCATGCCGTGCAGCTGGGCAGCGGATTGAAACGGAATATGCTTATAGGCACCTTCCGCCACCCATGGCGAATGTTCAAAGATCCCGCCGAGGTTCGCTACAAATTCCTCCTTGCTCATACGGTTAATCTCTTCCAGTGTCCACAATAAAGGCGGTGTCGTCATGGGCTCCCCTCTTCCTCCGGTTATTCTCATTCGTAAATAATCCTGTTTAATGCCAGATAAGCCCACTCTCTGCATTCAATCCTCTACTTATTTATCTGCTGCGGATGGGGGATTCAGAACCGCTGCTCACGAATGTACGGCGTGCCCAGGGATTCCGGTGTGCCGGATGGCTTGTTGCGGTTGCGGTAACCGAGGTACATGAGCACCAGGATGGTTACCACGTACGGTATCATCTTGAGGAAATATGGCGGAATCATACTGCCGAGCAGTTGGATGCGGAAGCCCAGTGAATCGAGCGCCCCGAAGAAATAGGCACAGAATAATGCACGCAGCGGATTCCATCTCGCGAAGATGACGAGGCCCACCGCAATCCAGCCCCGGCCTGCTGTCAGCCCTTCATTCCATGTCGGCGCATAGGCGAGCACCATATCGGCACCTGCCAGACCCATCAGCGCTGTCCCGGCGGTGATATAACTGTAACGGATCAGCTGCACACGAATGCCCATAACATCCGCTGTCGCCGGACTGTCTCCGACCGCCCGCAAATGCAGACCCCAGGACGTGCGGTGGATCAGGAGATGCAGAACCAGCACCAGCAGCAGGCTGAACCAGGTCAGACCATCCATCCGGCCAAAAATATCTCCAGCCACCGGAATCCCCTTTACCCAGCCCAGATCCAGCTTGGGCGAAGTCCCCGGCAGCGGAATGCCGCTGATGGACTTGCCTAAGTAAGCGCTGAGACCACTGCCAAACAGCGTCATCGCCAGGCCGGACATGGTCTGGTTCGCGCGCAGGGTAACACACAGGAAGGCATGGACCAGACCCAATACGGCGGTTACAGCAATGGCCGCAAGCAGGGCAAGCAGCAGGTTCCCACTGCGGATGTAGACCATACAGGTTGTGACCGCCCCCATCAGCATCAGCCCTTCGGCACCCAGCTGGATGATGCCCGCCCGCTCATTCAGGATACCGCCGAGTGTAGCAAGGAGCAGCGGTGTCCCGGCGGATATGGCGGCTATTAATAACTGTGTTGTGAAATCCATGGTTAAGCTCCCTTCTCTAAGAGGATGCTGCTATGCATTCCGGCGGATGCGAAAACGGTGGATCATATCGCCGGCAATCAGGAAAAACAGGATTGCGCCCTGCAGCATTTCCGAAATGGACGAAGGCAGCCCGATAGTCTGTACACTGTAGCCGCCGACAATGAGGCCGCCGAACAGGACTGAGGTGACGATCAGACCAAGCGGATTCAGCTTGGCAAGCCAGGCGACAATGATCGCCGTATAGCCGTAACCCGGTGAGATTCCCTGCATCAGCTTGTGGGTGACCCCGGAAACCTCAGCCATTCCCGCGATGCCAGCCAGACCGCCGCTGATCAGCATGACGATAATAATGTGCTTTTTGATGTGAATCCCAGCATAACGTGCAGCGGTAGGGTTGGCGCCAATCAGCCGCAGCTCATAGCCCCAGCGGGTAAAGCGGATCATCAGATAATAGATGGCTACTGCTACCAGGCCAAAGATCAGCCCGATATGCAGCCTTGTAGTCCCCAGGACCGGCAGCGACTGGGCAGCGGTGAACATAGGTGAGCCCGGAAAGTTGAAGCCCTTAGGGTCCTTCCAGGGACCAAACACTACATAATCCAGCGCGAGCAGGGCCACATAATTCAGCATCAGCGAGGTAATCAGCTCATTGACGCCGAAATGGGTCCGCGGAATTGCCGTCATGAGCCCCCAGAGCGCTCCGGCGGCTGTTCCGAACACCAGCATCAGGGCAATGGACCAGAAGGAAGACAGGCCGGGAAAATAAATGGTCACCGCCGTAGCAGCCATTGCCCCAACGGTAAGCTGGCCTTCCGCACCGATATTCCATACAGAAATCCGGTACGCAACAGCGATACCAAGTCCGCAGAGCAGCAGCGGTATCGCTTTGACCATCGTCTCCGTAATGCCGTAAGAGGTGCCGAAGGCCCCGCGGAACATTTTGTCGTATACGGTAACCGGACTCATGCCGTTGGCGGCAATGAATACCGCGCAGAGCAAAAGCGCCAGGATGATGGACAGAATCGGCGACCACCAGGGAGAGCGGGTGCGGCTTGCATCATACTCCAGACGTATCGGGAGCCGTCTGGCGGATTTAGCCGGAACAGAATTCAGCAGTTTGGAACTCATATGGCACTTGCCTCCTTGCTCCGGATTCCGGCCATGAGCAGGCCGATATGCTCCCGGTCCGCATGCTCATGATCGCTCTCTCCTATAATCGAACCGTTATAGATCACCAGAATCCGGTCAGAGAGCTGGAGCAGTTCATCCAGATCCTCCGAAATCAGCAATACTCCGCTGCCTGTGCTGCGCAGCTCCATCAGCAGCTCATGCACACCTGCAGTAGCACCTACATCCAGCCCTTGCGTAGGATGGACGGCAACCATCAGCTTCGGCTGGTGGCTGACCTCGCGGGCGAACAGCAGCTTCTGCTGATTGCCTCCGGATAACTGCTGTACCGGTGTATCCAGCGCAGGCGTCTTAACATTGAAGCGTTCGACAAGCTCCTGTGACCAGGAGCGGTTTTTGGCCGCCTTCAGGAATCCGAATTTGGAGTGGCCGCTGCTGCGGTAAGACTTGAACAGCAGGTTATCCACGGAGCCCAGGCGTCCGGCGAGGCCGCTCTTCATCCGGTTCTCCGGCACATGGGAGATTCCCGAATCAATGGCCCCCCGTACCGAAGCCGATTTTACCGGTCCGCCATCAAATATGATATCGCCGTTCTTCCAGGTTCTAAGCCCTGTCAATACCTCTGCCAATTCCTTTTGTCCATTGCCGGCCACTCCGGCAACCCCCACAATCTCCCCTTCGCATACTTGAAGCGACATCCCGTCCAGCGCCTTGCGGCCATGGTCGGCAGTAACTTCCAGATTGCTGACAACCAGGAGCGGCTTACCGGGCGCAGCTTCACGTTCCCGGCGGGTGATTTCAACCTCACGCCCTACCATCAGCTGCGCCAGCTCCAGCTCATCGGTCCCGGAAGTAGCCAGCGTAGCTATCATTTTACCTTTGCGCATAACAGAAATGCGGTCAGAGGAGGCCATAACCTCCTTCATTTTATGCGTAGTCATGATCACCGTCTTGCCGGCCTGCTTCATGACCTGCAGGGTCGCAAACAGCTGTTCCGCCTCGCCGGGAGTTAATACCGAGGTAGGTTCATCCAAAATGATGATCTCCGCCCCCCGGTAGAGTGTCTTAACGATCTCCACACGCTGCTGCTCGCCGACGGACAGCTGCCAGACCGGACGGTCCACCGGGAACATCAGCCCGAATTGCTCTGCCAGAGCTTCAATTTCCCTATGTTTGTTTTTAATCCATTTGCTCCCCCGCCAGAAAGACGACTTTTCGCCAAGCACGATATTTTCCGCTGCCGTGAGGCTTTGCACCAGTCTGAAGTTTTGAAAAACCATGCCGACGCCAAGAAGTGCAGCATCTTTGGGGGAACGGATTTTGGCCGGCTGGCCGTGAAGGAGAATTTCACCCTCATCCGCTCTGTACACCCCTGAGAGCATACTCATGACTGTGCTTTTACCTGCTCCGTTCTCACCAAGCAGCGCATGAATCTCACCCGCATTTGCCGAAAAATCGACTTGATCGCTTGCCGTTACAGAACCGAATTTCTTCACGATCCCGCGCATCTCAACCGAAGGGTCCTGCATAGTGGGACGCTCCTTTCCTTATAGTTGTAGGACGGGTGGGGAAGGTTCCGTCTGTACGGCACCCGCCCCACCCATAAGGCCTTGCGTAATTCATTTGGTTTCAGCGTTATTTCGGGATGGTGCCTTCAATGCCTTTGGCCAGCCAGTTCATGGACAGAACCTCATCAAGCGTCAGCTTTTGGCCTTCCTGAACCTGCACCTTGCCCTGGTTGTCAGAGATAGGACCTGTGAATATATCCAGCTCTCCGCTGATAATTTTGGCTTTGGCATCCTCCACGAGCTTCTTCACATCATCCGGAACCTTGCTGCCGAATGGCGCAATATCGATCATGCCATCCGCCATATCCCCGGAATACTGCTCGCTCTTCCAGGTTCCGTCCATAACAGATTGTACAGCCTTCACATAATAAGGGCCCCAGTTCCATACAGGGTTGGTCAGATAATGATCCGGCCCGTATTTGCCCATGTCAGAGTCATTCCCCCCGGCAAAAGCACCGCGTTCAGCCGCAGCCTGCAGCGTGGCAGGCGAATCCTGGTAAGCCAGCAGCACATCTGCACCTTTATCCAAAAGACTGATTGCCGCCTGGCGCTCCGTTGCCGGGTCATACCAGGTATTCGTCCAGACTACATCCACCTTTACATCGGGATTTACGCTTTGCGCGCCCAATGTGAAGGCGTTAAGATTATAAATCACCTCACTGATCGGGAAGGCTCCCACGTAACCCAGGTGATTCTTTTTGGTCATTTTTCCGGCTGCGATACCGGCCAGGTAGCTGCCCTGATAGTTTTTGCCGAAGTACGTTCCCATGTTGGCGGCTGTTTTGTAGCCGGAAGCATGCAGGAATTTCACCTTTGGAAATTTATTGGCTACGTTAAGGGTGTAGTCCATATACCCGAAGCTCGTTGTAAATACAATGTCATGATTCTGGGCAAGCTCGGTGATGATGCGTTCGGCATCGGCGCTTTCCGGAACATTTTCCACAGTGTCCGCCTTAATGCCCAGCTCCTTTTCCATATACAGGCGGCCTTGATCATGCTGATACGTATATCCGCCGTCACCCGGAGGTCCAATGTAGACAAAAGCAACCCTCGGCTTCTCTGCTGCCGGCTCTGTTGCTGCTGCCGCCTCTGTCGCTGTGCCCGCGTTCGATGCCGCCGGAGCTTCTGTGCCGCCAGCGTTTGTGCCGGAATTATTGTTGCTGCCGCAACCTGCCAAAACCACCGCCAACAGGAACATTATTGCGAAGCTGAACGATAGTGCCTGACCCCTTTTTTTCATAATTCTCCTCCTTCAGTAAATCTCCCATCATAGCTGCTGCCATTAATGTATCTCTACTATACTGAGCCGCAGCATCCGCGTAAATTTATATAACATACGTTTGTGCCATCTGATAAGAACTGCTGTTTATTTTGTGCAGAGCGCACTAGAATACATAAAATACGTGATATTTCATGACATTATATTGAGGGCCAGCGATTTTCATGCCAGTTGCTGCTGCAGGAACCCGGGGTCGCACCCCACCGGCATACAGATTTTCCGCCTCCGGGCGCCGGTTATTTGACGTTGGGCACATCGTCGGGGAATTACAGCACCCTGCTTAAATAGACACGTATCCCCCTCATTCTCGCTCCAGCATTTTCCGGAAAATAAACACCAGCTTCAGGCGCATCAGGTCATTGATTTTTTTGAAATCCACATCCAGCAGCTCGCTTAGCTTCTCGATCCGGTAAGTGGCGGTATTGCGGTGAATAAACAGCTTTTTGGCCGTCTCATTTACATGTCCGTCATTCTCCAGATAGACCTCCAGCGTATGCAGCATCTCCCTGACATACTCCGGTTCCCGGCTTTGCAGGCCCCGCAGGCTGCTGTTGCAGTATTTCTCCATCGT
Source organism: Paenibacillus sonchi (assembly GCF_016772475.1). Lineage (NCBI taxonomy): Bacteria > Bacillati > Bacillota > Bacilli > Caryophanales > Paenibacillaceae > Paenibacillus > Paenibacillus sonchi. Next base: position 3,563,049 of record NZ_CP068595.1, on the reverse strand, counting down.
TTCTGCCGGGATCTGGCCAAGCAGCAGATTCAGCTCAAGCTGCCGGTAGTGTACAACATTTCCGTGTGCTCCCCAATGCTGGAACATCTCCATACACTCCTTAATCTCGGCAAAAGCCTCCTTCAACCCTTCCGGTTTGACCTTAGCGCTGCTGAGCGCAGCCCGGGGATAATAACCCTTATCGAATTTTAAATTTCCAAAACAGGCATTAACCAGTTCCCGGAACTGCTCAGGACTGTACGGCTCCGCCGGATACAGTGATACCAGGCCTTCATTCATCATTACATGGATGCCGTTCAGATCGCGCAGCAGCGGATGTTCCAGATATTCTTCTTTCAAACGATGCAGTTCGGTCTGGCGTGCATCCCCGGAGGCGACCGTATCGGTAAGCATCAGCTGAAACGGTGCCTGCAGCAGCCCCACTTCCAGCTTGGAAGCAGCCTGCGCCATTTCAGCACAGGGCATTCCGCCGTTCAGGCAGAGCCGCAGGAGCCCGCTGAACTCCCTATGCCCGGCATGCTCGAAGTAATCCTCATAACCCGAATGAAGATGATAGGAGATCAGCTCGGCTCCCTGGACGAACAAACTTTCTTCCACCGGCAGCAGTAATGGATCAATGGAGCAGTATAAAAGATAGCCGGAGCACTTACCGCCCTGCAGCAATGGAAGCCTGAACCCGGTCTTGTCACCGATCCGGAAGCGCTGATTCCGGCTTTGCCAGGGCCAGCCTTCCAGCAGCTGTGGTACAGCGTTGTCCGAATTATTGAACACCACATCCCCGCGGGCGCTGACTACAGCGAGCGGAGTTCCGATCACTTCAGATACCGATTCGAACAACGGACGGCTGCGTCCGGAGCGCAAGGCGAAACGCATCAGCTTCCGCTGCTTCTCCATCATGCTCTGTAGCACACTGGTGCTGCGCGTAAGCTCCGCACGGAACAGCCCGTTCATCTGGTCCGAGAAGGTGAACTGGAACGGCAGCTCAATCAGCGGAAAATTCATCTTTTCCGCTTCGGCAATCAGCTTCTCCGGCACAGCGTCCCAAAAACGCCCCAGCTTGATGCCAAGCCCCGCCGAACCGCGCCGGTTCAAGGTCTGGAGCAGAGCCGAAGCATCCTCCAGACTGTCCTTGATCAAATAAGCTGTCGTAAGGAGCATCTCCCCTTCTTTGATCCAGTCGGAGATATCGGGAGCGTCCATTACATTGACAGATTTGATCACCCGGTGTTTCCCCTTCGAACCGGCAATCAGCTTCGCTTCAGACAAAGGGTAAACGGACAACGCTTCTTCAACCGTAAGATGCATCGCTACCCCTCCTTTATAGATTGATGTTGCAATCATCGTTTGTGTAACTTTATGTAACATTATAAATAAAGTTACTGGAGTTTGAAAGAAAAAAGTATTAAAAACTAATTAATCATGTTAGTAAACATAACGCAAAATTGCGCAACCTTAATGATTTCCGGCCGCTTTTTCTATTTGAAGGTGAGTTTAGCTTGCACAGGGGCATAGGCGGTGGCGGGATGGCGGGGTGGAATGATAGCGGCGGGGTGGCGGCGGGGAGATGGTGGCGGCAGGATGGCGGCGTGGAATGGCGGCGGTGAGATGGAGCGGGATGGCGGTGGCGGGATGGTGGCGGTGGGATGGTGGCGCGAAATGATAGCGGCATGGGTGGCGACGGTGAGATGGTGGCGGCGCGATGGCAGCGGCGGTAGGATGGCGGCGGTGGGATGGTGGCGGTGGGATGGCGACGCGGGATGGCAGGATGGTGGCATGGAATGGCAGCGGCGGGATGGCGGCGTGGAATGGCAGCGGCGGGATGGTGGCGGTGGGATGGCAGCGGTGGGATGGTGGCAGCGGGATGGTGGCGGTGGGATGGTGGCAGCGGGATGGTAGCGGTGAGATGGAGCGGAATGGCGGTGGCGAGAATGCGGCGGCGGGATGGTGGCGCGGAATGATAGCGGCAGGGTGGCGGGGATGGGATAGCGGCGATGGGATGGACCGCGATGAGATGTTGCGTGGGATGACGGCGGTGGGATGGTGGTGGCGCGATGGCGGCGGGATGGACTGCGGCAAGTAATGCTGCTTAGTTGTGAGGGTATCGGGAAGAGTCGGGGGAGCTGGAGGAGGCAGACGCAGGCAGAGATGTCAGAGGTGCTTTCCCCCTCATTTCATCTCGCAGCCCGGTTGCAAGAAATATCTGAAGTACTATACCTACTTATTTTGTCGTAGGGCAGCATCAAAAAAATGTGTAAGTACCATAGGCATCTTCTCGTGGCTTTGTTAGCTGGATAAGTGGAATAAGTATAACTAATTTGCTTGTGAACCTGCTCTTGCCGACACTAAGTGGAAAAAGTACCACTAATTCAGCTCATTTCGCTCCCAATGGGGAAATATCGCCCAATTAAGTTTACTTTTTCCACTTAAATCGCACGATTATTTATTTCTGGGAGAAATAGGCTCCCTTTTTCCACTTAATCATTCGCTGGCTGGAGTAGGCGATTTCAGAAGTACTTTTGTGCGCCTGAGAATTATTCGGATTTTTGCCTCACTACTTACTCTTACTCCTACTCTTACCATCACTCTCACTCCTACTTCTTACTAATTGTTCTTACTTCTACTTACTCTTACTTCTTACTATTCACCTTTACTACTTACTCTTACTCTGACTACCTACTCCTACTCTTACTACTCCCTCTTACTCCTTATTACTTGCTCTTACTTCTTACTTCTTACTTCTAACTTCTTACTTCTTGCTCTTACTTCCTACCCCTTGCTACTTCCTACTTGCTCTTACTTCTTACTACCTGCCACTTATTCTTACTTCTTACTCCATCTACCTGCTCTTATTCCTTACTATTCACCCCTATATTTACTTCTGTTAGTTATACCTACTCCCCCCACTGCTCCGCACGGTCGCGAAGACAGGGGGCAACACTAGCTCTTTTGCGCAACTCTAGCTTTGTAGGACAATTCTAGTTCCGTTGAGCAACACTAGCTCTCTTGTGCAACACTAGCTCTGTTGCCAAATCTCCCGGACCCAGGAGAGCAGGCGCAGATCCTGCCCATGCCCGCCGATCACCGACAAGCCAAGCGGCAAGCCGGCGGGGCCAAGCACCGGCAGCGTCACCTGCGGCAGACCGGCTAAGCCGGCGATGCAGCTGAGCATCATTGCGCCGCTGCGGTTCTGCTCCAGCTGTGCCAGATCCCCGCCGCGCAGCGGTGCGGGGCCTGGCACGGTCGGGAGGACGATGCAGCCGTCCTCCCCAAGCAACTGCCGCAGCCGGGCGGCAATCTCCGCGCGCATCCGCAGCGCGCGGCTGTGGTCCTGCCCGGCCAGGCCCGCCGCCCACGCGAAGCGGGCGGCGATGTCCGGGCCAAAGAGCGGCTGCGCACGCGCTATCCATGCCCCATGGGTCGCCCATATCTCGGCGCCCTGCAGTTCCCTGAAGACATTCATCCATGTCTTCAGCCCCTCCGGCGCGATCTCCGTCGCGCCGGACCAGCCCGCACCGGCCTGCAGCAGCTGCAGGCCGTCTTGCAAGCTGGCTGCGCTATCCGCATCAGCCAGCGCCCATGCCTCCGGCGCGATGTGCAGCTTGCCCATTGCGCCTCCCCTGCTGCCGGGAGCTGCCGCCCCGAGCAGCACCTCGCCTGCCCGCAGCAGCAGCTCCGGGCAGGCTGTGATCCAGCCTACGGTGTCGAAGCCCGGCGCGAGCGGAATCACGCCTTCCATCTCCACCGCACCATGCGTCGGGCGGAAGCCGTACACGCCGCAGTACGCAGAAGGCACACGGATGGAACCGCCGGTATCCGTGCCCAGCGCAAAATCCACATTGCCGGCGGCTACCGCCACCGCTGAACCGCTGGAGGAGCCGCCGGGGATGCGGTCCTTGGCCCGCGGGTTGACCGGCGTGCCGTAGTGGTAATTCTCCCCGCCGAGGCTGTACATCAGCTCATCGGTATGCGTGGCCCCCCGCAGGGTAGCCCCGGACTGCAGCAGCATGCTGACCGCTGCCGAATGTGCAGCAGACGGGGGATGGCTGCGCAGCCAATCCGGGTTGCCGGCAGAAGAGCGGTGCCCGGCTACTGCAAATACATCTTTTACTGCAAAGCTAAGACCACCCAACTTTCCGCTTCCCGAACCCGTTACCTCAAGCTCCGGTTCAATAAATGCACCATGTTGATTATGAACAGCCATCTCTGCCCCTCCCCTCCCGGACGAACCGGAACGCCTTCAGCCATCCCATGTCACTTACTCTTCTTTTCTTGGTCATACAAACCAAATTGGAAAAAACCTATGTGTTCATTACAAGTTAAGTGTATTTACTGCAATTAAACTGGTGGTTAAAAGTCCATTTATTAAAATAAATGTATTTCGTACAGTTAAAAATGGCGGTTGACCTTGCTTGGGCACAATGAGTGTTATTTAACTGTGCAGACTGCAATTAAATCTATTTTCACGCCGATATCCGGGCTTTAGTTGTAGAAAATACAGTTACAGGCGGGAAGCAGCCTCCGTAGAAGCAGCTTCAACTCCACTCCAGACCAGATCCAGATCCAGCTCCAACTCCAGCCCCAGCTACCAGCCAATAGCTGCACCATCGCAGCGCGGGTCCGTGCCTCCGCAGCGGTAGCCGTTGGCATCGATGGAAATGGCGTGGGCATGGCCCACAATTCCATCATAGTCCCCCACAGGGCGCACCAGATGTCCTGCTTCGGATAGCTTGCTCAGCACCTCAGGTGCAACCCGGCGCTCCACCTTCAGCTCCTGGGTCGGCTCGCCCCAGGTTCTGCCCCAGACAAAACGCGGTGCGTCTACCGCCGCCTGCGGGTCCATTCCGTAATGCAGCATCCGGGTCAGCAGCAGGCTCTGGGTCTGCGGCTGGCCCTCGCCGCCCTGCGTGCCCCAGAGATAGACCGGCTTGCCGTCAAGGCAGGCCATCGCCGGCATCAGCGTATGGAACGTCCGCTTGTGCGGCTCCAGCGTATTGATATGTCCAGGGTCGAGGGAGAAGAAAGAACCCCGGTTCTGCAGCAGAATCCCTGTATTTCCGGCCACAACGCCCGAACCAAATTCAAAATACAGGCTTTGAATGAAAGAGACCGCGTTGCCTTCATCATCCACAACCGCCGCATAAGCGGTATCCCGGCCCACCGGTTCACTGCTAAACACAGCTGCCTTCACAGGTGAAATCGATGCAGCCAGCAGCGAAGCATACTGTTTATCCAGGAGCTGCTCCAGCGGAATCCGGCTGAAGGCCGGATCGGTGAGCACCCGGTCGCGGTCGCGGAAGCTCAGCTTCAGCGCTTCCACCAGCAGATGATAATATTCATAGGAGCCATGCGCGATGCCTCCAAAATTGAAGTGTTCCAGAATATTCAGCGCCAGCAGTGCGGTAAAGCCCTGGGAGTTCGGCGGGACCTGATACACCGCGTAACCGTGGTAGTCCGTCGATACCGGCTCGTCCCAGTTCCCCTGGTGACCGGCAAAATCCTCCCGGGTGAGATACCCGCCGGAAGCCCGCATATACCGGCTGATATCCCCGGCAATCTGCCCTTTATAAAACGCATCCCGGCCGCCCTCGGCCAGGAGCCGCAGCGATGCGGCCAGCTGCCGCTGCACAAACCTGCTCCCTGCGGCCGGAACCGCGCCGCCGGGAAGATAGATCGCCGCCGCTTCCGGGGACAGCGCCGCTCCGGCGAGCACGCTGTTGCCGTACTGGTCCGGCGACAGCGGAAACCCGCCGGCGGCGTAACCGATCGCCGGCTCCAGCACCTCCCCCAGGGTCAGGCGTCCATACCCGCGCTGGACGGCCGACCAGCTGTCCGCCATTCCGGGGACCGTAATGGCACTGCGCACCCCCCGTCTCGGAATCGCCTCCTCGCCGGCGTAGCAGTCCCTGCAGACGCCATAGCCGGAACGCCCGCTGCCGTTGTAGGCCCGGACGCGCCCTTCGCCGGCGCTGTAGGTAAGCCAAAAGGCATCGCCGCCCAGTCCCGTCATATGCGGATAGACCACAGCGAGCGCGGCGCTGACTGCTACCGCCGCATCAAAGGCGTTGCCGCCCTTTTGCAGAATCCGCGCTCCGGCGGCGGAAGCCAGATAATGGGGGCTGACCACCATCGTTTTAGTACCGATTACAGGACCTGTCGTCATGCTGCCCATCTCCCATTCCTGTCGCTCAAGTTAGTGTCATTTAACAGCACCGCAAAAACCTTTGTCAATCGGGAGAGACGAAACCGCAGGTTTGCCCTCTGTTTTTTGTGAGCCATGCACAAAGTTCTGCAGAACCGCATTGCGTAGGATAGTCTTACACCGCTGAACTGTATAGAATAGCGGCTATGGTGACTATGGCTGGCTGACCAGCTGCGGCGCTGCTTGCTAATGCGCCTCCTTCCACGGTTGCATTCCCCATTCCGCTCAGCGCCATGCAAAAATACAAGCAGCCGCCTATAAGGAAAGGCATAACCTGCTTGTACCGCCTGAATCGCCATTATGATGTTTGCGCACCCCACGACTTATTTTAAAATATACTGGGACAGCACAGCCTGCACCTCATAGATATTCACGGATTTGTTGAAGGTTTTCTTCAGCGGCAGCGCGCCTCCCGAGACATACAGGCATAGCTCCGCATCCAGGTCAAAGTGCCCGGCGGTTTCCACCGAATAATGCGTAATGCTTTTGTACGGGATGGAATGGTACTCCGTTTTTTTGCCGGTCACGCCTTGCTTGTCAACAAGAATCAGCCGTTTATCCGTAAAAATGAACATATCCCGGACCAGCTTATAGGCCCGCTCGATTTTTTCCTGCGGGGCAAGAATCTGTGCGTATTCCCGCTGAACATCCGGCAGCGCAACCTGCGTGGCATTACCCAGCAACCCGTTGAACATCGCCATTGCCCGGCCCTCTTCCTGTATTGGATTTGGCAAAAGAACCTCCGCCATATACTCATACTACTTGCACATGGCATCGGATATGCACAGTTGCTGCACTTTTTCTATTGCATATTCAGCCGTTATTGGTTAAACTGATTTTAAATTTGGATGAAGGAGGTGTAGGAGGAATGGATCACAATCGGACCAATAGTGTTAGCAGCCGGCTGATTAATATTATGGCTGGCATCGTTCATGTAATTGCCGACAACGGGAGAAGTCTGTCCATTTACCTGAACTCAATAACACTACAACATTGTGAAATGCCTTTCCTGCCTGCGCTTCAACGGACGCTTTAAGACCGGAGAAACCATAAGGGCCGCGGGGAAATTTCCCTGCGGTCTTTTTGTTTCCAGAATTGAACGTAAGCGGCGAAAGGGCATTCTTTAAAAGGAGAATCCCTATGATCATCTCATGCCAAAATGTTCAAAAATACCACGGCGCCCAGCTCGTGCTGAGCGACATTACCTTCGATATCCGCCAAGGTGAAAAAATCGGCCTGATCGGCCGCAACGGCTGCGGCAAAACGACGCTTTTCCATCTGCTGAGCGGGGAGGAACGTCCCGACCAGGGTCAAATCTCCATCCGTAAAGGCAGCGTCGTTGGATTGCTGGCGCAAATTCAGGAAGTCAATGACGGGGAGACTGTTTATGCAGTTTTGCAGCGCAGCTTCGCCGAACCGCTGGAGTGGCAGGCCCGCCTGCGGGAGCTGGAGCTGGCAATGTCTCAGCCTGACGCCGGAAGCAGCGGGTCGACCTTCGAGCGGCTGCTCAAGGAATACGGCACCCTCCAGGAAAAATTTGAAGCGGCTGGGGGCTATGAGATTGAAGCCTCCATCCAGCGTGTAGCCGCAGGACTGGGCATCGGGACCGGGCAGTTTGACCGCCGTTTCTCTTCCCTCTCCGGCGGGGAGAAAACCAAGGTCGGCCTGGCCGAGCTGCTGCTGCGCCGTCCCGATATCCTGCTGCTGGATGAGCCGACGAACCATCTCGATATGGAAGCCATCGAATGGCTGGAGCAGTTCCTGCAGGATTACGAAGGGACCGTGGTGGCGATCTCCCATGACCGCTACTTCCTCGATGCCGTAGTGAAGAAAGTGATTGAGATTGAAGACGGCGAAGCCTTCACGTTCCACACGAACTACAGCGGTTATCAGATCGAGAAGGAAGCCCGGCTGCTGCGGCAGTTTGCCGATTATCAGGAGCAGCAGAAGAAGATTAAACAGATGCAGGAGAGCATCAAACGGCTGATCGAATGGGGCAACCGCTCCAATCCGCCGAACCCTTCCTTCCACCGCCGGGCGGCTTCAATGCAGAAGGCGCTCGACCGGATGGTGAAGGTCAAGCGTCCGGTCCTGGAGCGCAAAGCCATGGATTTGCAGCTGCAGCAGGAGGATCGGACCGGCAATCAGGTCGTCGTTCTTGACCGGATTGGCAAAAGCTACGGGGACCGCACCCTCTTCTCCGGGGCCAATGAAGTTCTGCGGTATGGGGAAACCACCGCATTGATCGGCGGCAACGGCGCGGGCAAGAGTACGCTGCTGCGGATTATCCTGGGCCAGGAGCTGCCGGATGAGGGAAGCTGCACCCTCGCCGCCAGAGCCGTTGTCGGCTATCTGGCCCAGGAAGCTGTTCCGGAGGACGGGAAGCTCTCGGTGCTGCGGTACTTCCGCGAGGAAGCAGGTCTGGAGGAAGGCGAAGCCCGGGGACAGCTGGCACGGTTTCTCTTTTACGGAAGCGATGTGTTCAAGAATATTGCAAGCCTCTCCGGGGGAGAGTGGACCCGGCTGCGGTTCGCAGTGCTGATGCACCGCCGTCCGAATCTGCTGATTCTCGATGAACCGACCAACCATCTGGATATCGATTCACGCGAGGCGCTGGAGGAAGCGCTGGAGGAATACCCTGGCACCGTGCTGGCGGTATCCCATGACCGATATTTCATCAACCGCTGCTTCGGGAAGCTCTGGTCCATAGCCGAAGGAAGATTCACCGCTTTCTCCGGCAACTATGAGTATTACAAGGAAAAACAGGCCGAGAAGGCTGCCGCCGCCGGACTCTCTTCGGATAGCGGCAAGGGGCAGCGGCAACCAGACAATGCCCCGAAGTCCGGCAGCAGCCCATCTGCAGGCAAGTCCCGCCCCCAGGCTATTGGGAGGAGAGGATCGCCACCGCCGAGGAACAGCTCGGCTCCATTGATGCGGAAATGCTTGACCCGCAGATCTCCAGCGATGCGGACCGACTCGCGGAGCTGCAGCTTATCCGGGACGCCGCGCAGGAGAAGCTGTATGAGCTGTATGCCTGCTGGATGCGTGAAACAGACCAATAAGCCCTGAAAGGACGGATGATAACAATGACAGAAATAATCGCTGAATATTGGAAGGCCTATCTGGAGGAACACCCTGAAGCTGCTGATTTATACGACAGTGCCTGGGCGTTTGGCGACAATGACCGGCTGGCAGATGAACTGCTGGCCCTTGTGCTGGAGGGAGTCAAGACCGGAACAGCTATGAACTATGAGCTGAATGAAGTGCGCGGGCTGCCCTTGCCTTTTATCGGCGGGCATTCCATAATCCTGGACAGCCAGGGCATGCCGCGGGGAATCATCAGGACAACGAAATGCGAGGTTGTCCCCTTTCAGGAAGTGACTGCGGAATTTGCCTATTCCGAAGGTGAGGATGACCGGACTCTGGAATCATGGCGGCATCATCATGAAGCCTATTTCACAAGAGAATTGAAGGCTTATGAAATGGCCTTTGATCCGGGTATGCGGGTGGTTTGTGAAAACTTTGAGCTGGTATACTGCAAATAATCAGAGATGCGCATTCAAAAAGGCTGCTTCTTCATCACGAAGAGGCAGCCTTCATTGTATAGTTGCAAGTAGTGGTGGAAGTTGTAGCTCTGCGGTTAATTCTAGTGCCAGAAACCCATAACCCAGCCAATAACCGAGATCCATAAAGGAATGCTGATGAGGACGCCCCATACCAGTCCAGTGGCAATGTTGCCTTCTGCAGGACGTGTCATGCCCTCCTGCTTAAGCGGAAGTCTTAGCTCTTCTTGTTCCATGCGATCCCCTCCTAAAATAACTATCGACAGAGCAGAGGAAAAAATGTAGACCGCCTGGCCCAAAAGTTAAATTTTCGGCGATTTTTTTAGATATAAAGGCTCAGCGGCTCCATATTGTAAAGGCTTACATATTTATAATTAACCAGTTTTTGTCTCATTTAAAACTTATAAATTATCTTATTCCTACAGCATATGTAAATCCCTAGTCCAAAATGACCGGTTTTTCAGGATTCCGCAAATATTCGAACATGATCCGCAACTGCTCCCGTGTGTTCCGTTCTTCCGACAGCTCCGGCAGTTCATCCTCGGCAAAAAAAGCCACCCCGTTCGTCTCCACGCCCTCCGCCGCAGCGCCGCCGGTTATCCGGCATAAGATGAACATTTTGTACACATGGTACGGCTCCGGCGGATGGTGATGGAACTTCTTGTCCAGCACAGCAAGCAGACGCAAAGCCTCGGCCTGAAAGCCTGATTCCTCAGCGATCTCCTTAACCGCCACTTCCCTTGGAGACAGTCCGATATCGGCCCAGCCTCCCGGGAGCGCCCAGTGGCCATCCAGCTTTTCACGAACCAGCAGAATCTTCTCGTCACGGAAAACCACACCGCGCACATCTACCTTGGGAGTACTGTAGCCCTCCTCGCCCGCAAAAGCAAGCCTGATCTTCTCCTTACTCTCAAAGGTATAGTCCGCCAGAATATCCACGCTCAGCTCCCGCAGCGCCTGATAACGTTCGATATCATATACATCCTTGGCATAGGCAAGCCCCGTCTGGGCAATCGCCTGAATTTCCTTGGCCCAGGTTAACCACTTCTGTTCCATAGCTGCACCGTCTTTCCTCAGTATAGACATACAAAGTCCTGTTTACTCACACAGCATCAAATGACGGGAGAATGCGCCTTTCTTTGCTACGCAGCGGTCGATAATGGCGAAGCCTGCTTCAGCAATCATCTCATCCACCGCTTCAATCGCGACAATGACAGCACGGTCAGCAATACGGCGGGTATGAACCAGAATCGCCAGCTGCTCCTCGGGCGTAATCCGCGAATATAGATTATAGGGCATGTCCACGATAGCAACGTCATAATGCTCCTGAATGTCCGCAATATCGCCCAGGGTAACCACACTGGTAAATCCGAAATGGGCAATATTCGTGCGTGCACCGGCGGCAATTTGCGGGTTAATGTCCCGGCCTACAATGTCAATGCCCATGGACAGCGCCTCCACCATTACTGTGCCTATGCCGCAGCAGGGATCTATCGCCCTCACACCTTCAGGATGCGGAACCGCCATATTGACCGCCGCCCGCGCAACACGCGTGCTCAGCGCAATCGAGTAGCTGCGCGGTTTGTTCATCTGCCGGAACCAGGTTGCCTTGTTCTTATGATACACTCCGAAGTACCAGCGGCCGCCCAGGGTCACAATGCCGTATACCCGCTCCGGATGGTTCACATCCGCCTCTCCCTCGATGCGCAGTCCGATTTCCCGCTCAATCGCTCTGCGTTCATCATACTCTATTTTTTCTTCCGGGGACAAATCGTTCGTCTTCACAAAAATCACCTTGAACGTCTGCCCTTCCACCTCTACCTGTTCGGTCTGCTTATAGATATCCTCGAGACGGTCCCCGGAGTACATGACGTCAATCCGCTCCTTGATAAACGGACTGCGGCTGACCTCCACTTGGGTCCCGCTCCCAAAGATCGCCGCCGGAATTTCCCGGCCAAACAGACAGCGCAGCTCCATTCCGCACAGGGATTCTTCATCCCCGGTACAGGCGTAGGTATATATATATAATGGCTGTTCCTGATTATTTTGCATATGCATTTCGGAGTCATGGCTACTATTTGAATTCACTGACACTTCATTCTCGCTCCTGTCGCTTCCGCATGATGCGGAGATTCTGCCTTTTATACTGCATTGCAGCACCTGCCATACCAGCAGTGCCTTTTGCCGCTTAAGCCAGCTAAGCTTATCATGGTTACTGTAGGTAATCAACAACCTGAAAGGGACTGACAGCGGATCTCCTGAAACTATCCTTTGTCAGACTTTTGCCGGTAACGTTTTGATCCATCCTGGGTTCTCCAGTATAATGGAGGCAATACACTGCCAAAAAAAGACTGCGGCGCAAGCCGTAATGCCATGCCGGCTGATTCAGCCGGTTTTTCGCAGCGAAACCCAAGGAGGTACATATTCACTATGTCTTACGAAACCTACTTTCAGACTGAGCGTGAAGCTCAACTGGCCGAACTGAAGCAATGGCTGTCCATCCCCAGCATTTCGGCGCTCTCTAGCCACAAGGAAGATGTATTGTCCGCAGCACACTGGCTGCTGGATACCCTGAAGCGTGCCGGGCTGGAGAATATTGAACTATACCCTACCGCAGGCCATCCGGTCATTTACGCCGACTACCTTCATGCCCCCGGCAAGCCGACCATCCTGGTCTACGGCCACTATGATGTGCAGCCGGTTGATCCGCTTAACCTGTGGACGACTCCGCCGTTTGAACCGGAAATCCGTGACGGCAAGCTGTACGCCCGCGGAGCCACCGACGACAAAGGCCAGGTGTTCATGCACATCAAAGCCATTGAGGCCATTCTCAAGCAGGAAGGCACTCTGCCGGTCAATATCAAGCTGTGCATCGAAGGCGAAGAGGAAATTGGAAGCGTCCATCTGCCGTCTTTCCTGGAAGCCAGCAAAGACAAGCTCGCAGCAGACGCTGTGCTGGTCTCGGATACTTCCCTGCTGGAACGCGGACGCCCGGCCATCTGCACCGGCCTTCGCGGTCTCTGCTCGCTTGAAGTCAGCGTCAATACCGCATTGACAGATCTCCACTCCGGTTCGTACGGCGGCGGTGTGCCGAATGCACTGCATGCGCTGGTTTCTTTGCTAAGCTCACTTCATGACGACAAGGGCCGCGTTGCCGTTGAAGGCTTCTACGACGGCGTTCCCGAGCTATCCCCGCTGCTGCGTGAAGAATTTGCCAAGCAGGGCGTGGATGAAGAGAAGATCCGTGCAGGGCTTGGTCTGGACCAGCTGTACGGAGAAGAAGGATACAGTTTTGTGGAACGGGTCGGCGCCCGGCCAACCCTTGAACTGAACGGTGTCTACGGCGGGTTCCAGGGTGAAGGCAGCAAAACCGTCATCCCTAAAGAAGCCCATGCCAAAATCACCTGCCGCCTTGTCGGCGACCAGGACCCTCAGCATATTCTGGATGTTGTTGAGGCTCATCTCAAGGCCAACATTCAGGCAGGAGCAAAAGTCCAGGTAAAACAGATGGAAAAAGCCCGCGCCTTCAACATTGACCCTTCGAACCCCATTCTGCAGACAGCGGCTGACGCCTATGGCAAAGTATACGGCACCCGCGCCCTTTTCACCAAAGACGGCGGTTCCATTCCGATTATGGAAAGCTTCTCCCGCATTCTTCAAGCACCGGTGGTGCTGATGGGCTTTGGCCTGGATGACGAGAACCTGCATGCCCCGGATGAGCATTTCAATCTGGAGAACTTCGATAAAGGCCTGCTGACTATCGTCGAGTTTCTGAAGACTGTCTAAGACCTCCTGTCCCTATACATTAAAAGCCAGGGTTTCCGCATAATGCGGAGACCCTGGCTTTTTAGATTTATGTATATATAAGTTTAATAACTAATCCATAGGAGAGGCGATCTTAAGATATTATTAATAATTGGCTTAAGTTCTCCTTATGTTTTCGTTTCTATACTTGGTCTATCAAGGAAAGGAGGCAAGCGGTTAAACTTCGGGCTGGGCATACAACTATAATCCATTATTCATGAAAAGGAGAGTTACAATGAAAAAAATGATCCCGTTCATTCTCGCTGCTGTTCTGCTGGTTCCATCCGTTGTAGCAGCGGCAGATCCGGAAAAGAACGCTTCCTTCGTCAACCTCGGCAAGGCTGAAATCGAAGCATTCGCAAATACATTTTTTCAGCAAAAAGAAGTAAAAGACCAACTTGCAGGCGCAGTTCTCGTCGTCGTGAAAAACGGGCAAGTCTTGCTGAATAAAGGGTATGGCTATGCGGATGTCGACTCCCAAAAACCGTTCGACTCCGATCATACCGTCTTCCGTGTGGCATCCGTATCCAAACTGTTTACTGCTGTAGGGATTATGCAATTGGCTGAAAAAGGAAAACTGGACCTGGACAAGGACGTTCAAGCCTATTTACCGGATGTTCAAATCCCGAATAAAACCGGGGGGCCGCTCACTTTGAAGCATCTAATGACTCACACGGGCGGTTTCGACGCAGGTACCGCAGAAGATCCCCAAAAAACATATTCGCTAAGAGACTTTATCAAGGAGACCGTACCGACCGTCATCACAAAGCCTGGCGAAGTGTTCAACTACAATAACTACGGCTATGATTTGCAAGGATATATTATTGAAAAGGCATCCGGTCTTCCGTTTGAAGAGTATATGATGAAGAACTTGTTTGCGCCTCTCGGCATGAACAACAGTGATTTCATCTTCACCGATAAAGTCAAGAAAGCGATCGCTACTCCCTACGACAGCTCCCTTAAGCAGGCCCAGCAAATTGTCAATGTACCGGTTAACAAGCCGGCCGGCGGTATGTTTTCCACTGGAGCTGATATGGCCAAGTTTCTTATGGCCATGCTGAACGATGACCCTGCAAGCAAACATCGTATTCTGACCGAGGCTTCTATACGGGCGATGGAACATAACAGCGTTACGATTCACCCTAAAATTTCAGGAGCCGGCTACGGCTTGGAATCGAACTACACCAAATATTACAACGGATACAATGTCGTAGAGAAGGGCGGCGATTTGCCCGGCTTCCATTCGAACATATGGTTGCTGCCTGATGAGAAGACAGGGGTTTTTCTCGCTTTGAACAGCGACAAAGGCAATTTGCGCCTGCCTTTCTTCGAGCAATTCATGAATCGTTACTTCCCGAAAAAGGGAACAGGCCCGGCTTTCATGCAACCGGAACCGACCCAGCAGCAGTTGCTTCGCTTCGAGGGAACATACCGCGATTTGCGCAGTCCGGGATGGAGTTATGATATTTCGGCCGGGGACGGAGCATTGATCGTCAAAGCCCCTTCGGGTAATCATACTTTGCGGCAAGCGGAAGACTTGCTTTTCTATGACGAAGAGGGAGTTCCCGCAGGATTTAAACCGGACGCCGATGGAAACATCCTTTACTTTGCTTACAACAAGCCTGGCAGTTGGTCGGTGAAGTCCCCCGAGATGCCCAAATTCCAAGACGTACCCGATGATCATCCTTATGCTGAGTACATTTATGAGCTCGCTCAATCAGGAGCCATCCAAGGAGGTTCCGGCAGTTTTGAGCCGGACAAGCCGATCACCCGCGGCCAATTCATTGCTATGCTCGTCCATTTATCCACTTATCCGCTTTCTCAGAAACCCTCTTCGTTTGCAGACACCAAAGGAAATCAATACGAGGCATATATCCAGACAGCATACGAAATTGGCATTGCTAATGGATTTACAAACGGAATGTTCAATCCTGACCAACCGGTCACTCGTGAAGAAGCGGCAACCCTTGTCTGGCGATTGGTCAAAATTGTCCTGAGCGCCGCTCCAGTGCAATCCGACTTGAAAGGCCCGTACTCTTCTTGGGCAGCTGAAGGCCTGCAGTTTGTCGTCGGAAAGCGGTTGTTCGGTCCCGATGTACAGACGTCTTCAACAGGTTCGGTAGACTATAGGCCGAAAGATATCATGCTCAAACAAGAAGCGGCTGCATTGCTTAGCCAGCTCCTGAAGTCAATTCGGCAAATTGAAAAGCAACTGAATATTCAGACGGATCGATCGTGAGGGTTCCGATCCGTCTTTTCGGCCCGCCGCCTAATTTGAACAATGGAGATGGCATAAGCCCCTTGAACAAAAAGTAGTCAACAGTTTGTCGAAAAACACGCAAATAAAAAACCCTTGTGCAACAAGGATTTCGAAGTTTAAGTATGGAGCGGGTGATGGGAATCGAACCCACGCTATCAGCTTGGAAGGCTGAAGTTCTACCATTGAACTACACCCGCAATAGAAAGTGAAGACAAAAAGTATTGTAGCACTCCTACGAAAAAAATGCAACCCTATGGGCGCATTCTGTTTCCCTTAAGATGGCAACCCCAGCGAGGGCTTCAGAAAAAAGGTTTCGAATTCGGCCGCCTTAATGGGTTTGCTGAACAAATACCCTTGTCCCTCATGGCATTGCTGCTGGCGCAGGAATTGCAGCTGCTCCTGGTTCTCCACACCTTCCGCCGTTACCTTCAGCTTCAAGTGATGGGCCATGGAGGTAATCGTCGATACAATGGCTGCGTTGTTGCTGTCCTCCAACACTTCCGATACAAAGGAACGGTCGATCTTCAGCCGGTCAATCGGCATATTCTTCAGGTAATGCAAAGAACTGTAGCCTGTGCCGAAATCATCAATACTGATAAAGACCCCCAATCTCTTCAAGCGGTTGAGCTGATCGAAGGCCGTCTCTTTATCCAGGGTCATGCTTTCCGTAATCTCCAGATCAACATAACAAGGGTCAAGCCCGATATCCTGCAGAATGACATCAATTTTCCCCGCCAGATTCGGCTGGAGAAATTGGCGCATAGACAGGTTGATGGAGACGCAAATGGGCCGGTAACCGGCGTTCTGCCACATTTTATTCTGAAGGCAGGCTGTCTTGAGCACCCATTCCCCAATTGGAACAATCAGGCCGCTCTCTTCGGCAATCGGGATGAAGTCTACTGGGGAGACCAGTCCGCGCTTCGGATGATTCCAGCGCAGCAGTGCTTCCATACCCACGATTTCTTCGGTTTCGAGCTGTACCTGCGGCTGATAGACCAGATAGAACTCGTCACGTTCAAGCGCGCGGCGCAGATCATTTTCCAGTTTCAGCCGTTCCTTCGCTTTCATCTGCATTGCGGGTATGTACCGGCGGATCTCTACTCCCTGGTCTTTGGCATTATGAACAGCGGTATCCGCATTCTGAATCAGCTGCTCTGCCGTGTCCCCGTCTCCAGGATAAATGCTCATGCCCAGACTGAGTGAAATATGATACTCCCCGGATTCAAGCTGCACCGGCGTGTCGAATAGCCGCAGAAGCTCCCCCGCACGAATCAGGCAATTCTCTACACCCGTCCGGTCCGTCATAAGAAAAGCAAACTCATCCGCTCCCATACTGTAAAGCTCTTCATTCGCTTTCGCTTCATTCCCAATACGCTTGGCGACCAGTTGAAGCAGAAGATCGCCGGCGTAATGTCCGAGCGAGTCATTTATATTTTTGAAATGATTGATATTCATGATAACCAGTGCGGTGAATCCGCGGCTCTTGTCCCGTTCACTCTGAAGCAGCATTTCTTCCACGCGCTGCATCAGGCGGCGCCGATTCGGCAGACCGGTCAGATCATCGTGGTAAGCCAGATAATTAATCCGGGCCTCTGCCTCCTCATTTTCCTGAAAAGGCTCTTCAATGGTAAGCCGGTATACGCCCTTCAGCAGAAGATAATAGGCTGCACTGCTGCTGAGCATTCCAAACAGATAATCCAGCTCTCCTACGCTCAGAAGATTCATAAGGAATACCTGCCCCAGCGCGAAAAAAATCAATGAGCGGATAATAATGAGGAGGGAAGCCGACTTCTCCGTTTTGCCAGGGTAGACGATGATGCCCACGGCTAGCAGATAGATAAAAAGCACGGCCAGATTCATGACATGCTGCAGTCCGTCAACCTCCGAATAACCTGACATCCGGGTAGCTGCCATATCCCCAAAAATGAACAGAGCCAAAGCGCCCAGAACCAGCACAGAGGAGGTCCGGAAGACTTTGTTTTTGCCTGCCGATGCTACCGGCTTGTCCCCTCTGCCGAAGATGAACAAAATCCCTAATGCACTCGCTAACCGCGAGAAGGTGAGCAGCCACAAGGATTGTTCAGCATTAATATAGGAAGATATTGCCGGAATGCCTACGAAACTGAGCGTGTGTAAAAAGTCAAATATGCATACACCCAAAAAAAGCGCAGAGGTATAAAGCCTGGCCTGCGATAACCGGTTAGCGAAGAACAGCCATCCTTGGGCAAAAATAGCAAATCCAAAGGCGACATTACAAAAGCCAATGATCAGATAGAGCGCCGACAACAAATCCTTATCCTCTATATTCCCCAGCGGTGTACGAAAAATTTGTATCAGAAGGAACAGCACGGCCCCTGTAATTGCCGCATGTATGGTCTTTTTCTCTTCTTGTCTCATAGGTCCCTCGCGTCTGAATTTGATATCTATTATAAGTGGATGGATATATTTATGTCCTATGTATAAATATCGGCTGGATGGCTCAGTAAAGTTACATTCAACCTTTATTAAAAGAAAGCCCCGGGAAAAATAAAAAGCACTTCCCCCTGTTCCAGAGTTCAGTGCTTCTCATGAAGCCTTTATTTATCTCCAAAATTCACTTCAGGTGTGGTGAGCTTGTCATAGAATTCAACCGCTTTGTCCTTGTCCTCCGATGAACGCAGCGCCATTGCGGAGCGGGGATGCTCATCCAGCGTGCCTGTAATCATATACGGAATGATGTAGCCCCATTCTTCCTTTTCACGCAAAGGGATCATCAGCCGTTCCAGGATGTCGAGTACTGGCCGGAGCGTGTACCTGGTATTCTTCAAGTGGGTAACCAGCAGCTCAGTTGGGCAGTTTCCGGCGGCACGTCCCATCCCGTAGCAGGAAGCATCAAGCAGCTCCACACCTTTTTCGGAAGCCAGAAGGGTGTTGGAGAAGGCCAGCTGCAAATTGTTATGGGTATGTACCCCTAACCGCTTATTCGGCAGGTGGGTTTGGAACTTGTCCACCAGATAATGAATGTCGTTATGGTCCAGGCTGCCGTATGAATCCACAATATATACAACGTCTACAACGCTCTCGCGGATTTGTTCAAAGGCTTCCAGCAATTCATTCTCCATGACATTCGACAAGGCCATAATATTAATGGTGGTTTCATAACCTAGATCATGGAACGTCTGCACCAGCTGCAGGGCCTTGTCCACATCTTTGCTGTAGCAGGCAACGCGGATCAGATCCAGCATACTTTCACTGCGGGGCAAAATATCATTCTCATCCACCCGGCCGATATCCACCAGCGCAGACAGCTTGGTGTGACCCTTCTGCGGAATCACTTTTCTCAGAAAATCATCATTCAAAAAACGCCATGGCCCGGCTCCCTCTGCTCCTTTGAGCAGTTTAGGTGAATTTTTATACCCGATTTCCATATAATCAACACCAGCCTCATTCAGGCCGGCATACAGATTCTGAACGAATTCAACACTGAAATCCCAGTTATTAACCAAACCTCCATCGCGGATCGTGCAATCGACAATCTTGCTTTTATTACTCTTCACCTTGTGTTCTCCTTTCAGTTGTAACCCTCATTTTGCCGCCGGGACGGACTTCCTATGCAGTCATTATCGTTCAATCATACTGTAGCAAAGAATCAATTGTAAAGAAAATTTCAGTTTCTCTTCATACACTTTTCTCAGCATAATATACAATGACAAATATCACAGAAAAAATGCATAAAAAATGCTAAAGTACAAGAAAACAATTGAGATTGATTATCAATCTCTCTCGGAGGGATTTAAATGGCTTCAACATCCTGCTCCTTACTGCGCTTACAACCGGGCTCAACAGGCTCCATTCAAAGAATAGAAGGAATGAACCCCATCCTGCGGCGCCGCTTGGCTGATCTTGGTGTGTCTGAAGGCGTAATAATCCGTCTGAAAGGGAAAGGCCCTTTTCTCGGTCCCATCACCCTGGAATGCAATGGTCAACTGTTCGCTATCCGCCGGAAGGAGGCTTCCATGATTGAGGTGAATGTCTCATGAGTTCAATTGCTCTCGTAGGTAATCCTAATACTGGGAAAACCTCGCTTTTTAATACACTGACTTCTTCCTATGAATATGTGGGCAACTGGGCAGGCGTAACGGTTGAGAAAAAAATCGGCAGCCTGAAGAACGGCGCAGGCAAGCTGATCGATCTCCCTGGTATATATTCGCTGCATCCCCTCTCCCGTGATGAGGGTGTCGCCACGCAATATCTGATCGAGGAATCCCCGGAAGCCCTCATTAATATCGTTGATGCCTCCCAGCTGGAACGCAATTTGCTGCTCACCCTTCAATTGCTTGAGTATGGCAAACCCACTGTCCTGGGGTTGAACATGATCGACGTGGCCAAGGCGCGCGGCATTGCAGTTAATCATGAGGTACTGCAGTCACGTCTTGGCATTACTGTGCTCCCGCTGATTGCCAGAACCGGCAAAGGCAGCGGACAAGTACTCAGTGTCCTGGAGAAAGCTTCAACGATCCCGCAGGTAACCTTCAGACTGGATTATGGCGAACTGACCGAGGAAGCCATCGCTTCCATCGTAACGGAATTGAAGTCCATTCCCGGACTGCCCAACCTGCGCTGGGTTGCCTTACAGTTGATGGAGCAGAATCCGGTTGTTCTGGAACTGCTGAAGAAACGTATGGATATCTCCCGCCTCATGGTTATCTGCGACGGATGCCAGAACGCATTGCAGAGCAGCAAGCAGGCGCTGACGCTGCCTCAATGGATCCGGTCTGTCCGTATGGACTACATCCGCTCCCTCTGCGCAGCCGCGATGGATACCACACTTCTTAAGCCGCATAATCTGACTGAAAGACTTGATTCCATTCTGACGCACCGTTTTCTTGGGCTGCCGCTGTTCATTTTCTTTATGTACGCAATGTTTAAGACAACCTTTGACTGGGTCGGCGGGCCATTATCGGATCTTGTAGACGGCTTGATATCAGGCCCCATCAGCACTGGAGCGAGTTCACTGCTTCACACAGTAGGGGCATCGGAATTCACACACGCGCTTATCGTGGACGGAATTATTGGCGGTGTTGGCGGGGTTATCGTCTTCGTTCCGCAGATCTTCATCCTGTTCCTGATGATCTCATTCCTTGAGGACTCCGGTTATATGGCGCGTGTCTGCCTGCTGATGGACAGCACAATGGAGCGCATGGGGCTCAACGGTAAAGCCTTCATTCCTTTTATCATCGGCTTCGGCTGCAACGTTCCGGCAATTATGGCCGCACGCAGTATTGAGCAGCCTAAAGACCGCATGCTGACTACACTCCTGATGCCGCTTATGTCCTGCTCCGCACGGCTTCCGGTGTATCTGCTGTTTGCAGCTGTATTTTTCCCGGCTCAGCAGGCTACAGCAGTTCTGGCCATGTATGTGCTGGGCGTTGTGTTTGCACTCATTTTGTGCAAATTGTTCTCCAAACATCTGTTCAAGAATGAATCCTCGGTCTTTATCATTGAGCTTCCGCCCTACCGGATGCCCCAGCTGAAGACGCTTGGCCGCAGCACCTGGGAAAAAGGCAAAGGGTTTCTGCGCAAGGCGGGAACGATCATTCTTGCCGGTTCTGTGATTATCTGGCTGATGTCTTACGCTGGCCCTTCAGGATTAAATGTGGAAATGGACCACAGCTTCCTCGCTAAATTCGGCGGGTTGATTGCGCCCCTGCTGCATCCGCTTGGTTTTGGCACCTGGCAGGCTGGCTCTACGCTGGTTCCCGGTTTTCTGGCCAAAGAGGTTGTTGTATCTACCATGAATATTATCTATCATGCGCCGGATGCGGCCGGACTCGAAGGCCAAATCTCGCAGGTCTTCACCCCGCTCAGCTCGGTCAGCTTCATGGCCTTTATCCTGCTCTATATTCCTTGCCTGGCTACTGTAGGGGTTATCAGGAAAGAGACTGCTTCGTGGAAATGGACCTTTTTCTCCATGGGATATTCGCTGGTGCTGGCGTATTTGGTTTCATTGGTCATTTTTCAAGGTGGAAGCTTGTTGGGCTTGTCGTAGGATATGATATAACCAAAAGTTACTTGAGCGAAAGCGGGGGAACTGCAATGATAATAAATATATTGATTATAGCGCTTGTATTTGGCTACTCCGGCTGGATGATTTACCGTCACGTGCAAAAGGGAAAAGAAGGGGCTTGCGCCGGGTGTGATAAAGCCAAGACCTGCGCTGCCGCCTCCGCAACTTCTCCATTCTCCTGCAGCGGAGGACCGGTAGATCCCAAGCATTCAGCCAAGGCCTGAAACCCAATCATACTGAGCCACTCGTTTAAGATCCCTGGGATGGGGGTATGTTAGTTATATGCAACTACAACCAGACCAACCCAAGGAGGGAAAACACATGAATACCAAAAAGACTTTATTTACTACGGCAGCGCTTGGAGCAGCCTATCTACTCAGAAACAAGGATGCGCGTAACAAGGTCATGAACGGCATTCAGTCCATTACTTCCCAATTCAGAGCCAAAAGAAACAGCTAGCCGGAGCCGATGAACGGTGTGGGCCGTGCTTATACGTCATTATATGAAGCACAAACGGTACCTCCTTTTCCTAAGGAAGGTACCGTTTTGCTGTTCTCCTTTTGAAGTCGTCTTCAGCTTTGGGGTGTATCCGCAGCCCTGGCCTCATCGTCAGCATTCAAGTGCAGTAAATATTGCAGCAGCGTGCGCACCATTACACCGGTTGCCCCCTTGGGATTCACTCCGCGTTCCTTGGACAGAAATGCCGTTCCGGCAATGTCCAGATGAACCCAGGGCCGCCCCTCCGCAAACTCACCGATGAACAAACCAGCTGTGCTGGCTCCGCCGTATCTTCCGGCTGCATTGCGGATATCTGCCACCTCGCTGCTTAGCATCTCACGAAACTCGGGAAACACCGGCAGCCGCCAAATTTTCTCTCCGGCGCGGATAGAGGCTGTCTGAAGCGCCTCCATCATCACCTCATTATTGGTTACAGCCCCCGTTGCGGTATCACCGAGAACCGAGAGCACAGCCCCTGTCAGCGTCGCTACATCGATAATCCGGTCCGCGCCCCACTCCAGGGAATAGGTGAGCGCATCTGCCAGCACAACCCGGCCTTCAGCATCGGTATTCAGGATTTCGATGGTCCGGCCGCTCAGGGTAGTCACGATGTCCCCCGGTTTGAAGGCATTGGCTGCAGGCATATTTTCTGCAGAAGGAATAAGCATTACCACGTTAATCCGCGGACGCAGTGTCCCCAGCGACTCCATAACGCCAAGCACAGCCGCCGCACCGCCCATATCGCTGATCATATCCTCCATGCCCGGCGCCCGCTTGAGGGAAATGCCGCCGGTATCAAAGGTAATGCCCTTGCCTACGATTGCAGTAACATTCTCCCATCGGCTGGTGCCCTGATAACGGATAACAATCATTCGTGGTGGATGCACACTCCCTTTGCCGACTGCCAGTAGCCCGCCCATGCCCTTTTGTGCGATTTCCTGTTCATCCAGAACTTCGGCAGGGAATCCATGCCGCTCGGCAATTTCAATCGCCGCCATGGCAAGCGCTGATGGCGTCAACAGATTGCCAGGAAGATTGGTAAGATTGCGTGCCAGGTTGGTCGCTTCACCAAAAACCTGGCCCTGCTTAATCCCTTGGGACCATTCCAGAGATTCTGCGGCCTCTGCTTTCCGGTCCAGAAGGAATACAACAGACTCAAGGCCTGCATAAACCGGCTGTTCCCGCTTGTAGTGCGTCCGGCGGTAAGCTCCCAGAATGAGCCCTTCCGTCAGTGCTTGCCCGGCCTCTTGGGGCCTTGCCGCAGTCAGCTTGCTCAGATTGTCCGGAACCTGGATGATGAGTCTGACAACGTTTAGCCTGTGAGCCGCACGGGCCGCCTGAGCCGCAATAAGACGGAGCTCATCCGTTCCCGCCAGCCCACTCCCGCAGCCTGCCAGAATGAGAACAGGAAGCCCAAGCCGCCCTTCCAGCGGAAGGACATAAATCTGATTCAGCTTGGCACCAAACAGTCCGGCTTGTGAGACTCGGCTAATTTGCTCCGCCCATTCACCAGCCTCACCGCTTTCCATTTCATTCTCAGTTATCATCAGACAAAGTGCATCACCCTGCAGTGTCATTGCCCGTATGCCGCTGCTCCATTCAATATCGATAATAATCACTCCTGTCCCGCGATTCGGATGATGATTGCTTCGTAAGAACACAGATAGGCTGATCTCCCGCACAGCCGTGCTGTACAGGGATCAGCCTCCCATAAACTATATTATAGCAACTATTGGATCAGCGGCAGCGAAATGACAAATCTTGTCCCCTCGTTGACCCGGCTGCTGACCGAAATGCATCCCCCATGGTTTTTAATAATCCGGTCGCTGACGGACAGTCCGAGTCCCGTCCCATTTTCCTTCGTGGTGAAAAAAGGACTAAACAACCTGTCAAGAGTGCAGATATCCATCCCTTTGCCATTGTCGGAAATAAAGATGCGAACCTCGGCACCTTCTCTGGACGCCCCCAGCTCGATCCTGCCCATAGAATCATCAATCTTTTCGGTAATCGCTTCCATTGCGTTCCTTATCATATTGAGCACGACCTGCTTCATCTGCTTGATGTCGCCTGAGATGATCATTTCCTCCTGAAGCGGATAAAAATTGATCTCACAGCCTTTCATCAAGGCTTCGCTTTCTGTCAGCAGCACTACTTCCTTTAGCAGCGCCGATACTGGAATCATTGCCACCTGCGGCACTGAAGGTTTGGAGGAGGTCAGAAATTCATGAATAATATCGTTCGCACGATCGATCTCCGCTAATATGATCTTGGCATACTCCTCTTTGCCCAGCTGATGAAGATGGGGATGCAGCAATTGAATGAACCCGCGAATCGCAGTCAGCGGATTTCGGATCTCATGAGCAATTGATGCTGATAATTTGCCAAGCATAGCGAGACTGTCGTTCTGGTAAGCCGTTTGTTCAATCAGCTTGTAATCGGAGATTTCCTTGAACGTGAACAGATAGCAGCCTTTCATGTGCTCGCCGCAGTGCAGAGACACTTTCCAATACCGGCCGTATTCATCTACAAATTCATAGCTTGGCTTACCTTTCTTCATCATTTCACGATATCCGTGCAGCACCTGTCTCTTCTTGAAACGGTTCATTTGGATATTCGACAGCAAGTGAATCAAAGTGCAGCCCAAAAGAGAATGCCTGTTCAATCCAAGAATGCCGTACATCTGCTTATTCACAAACGTCAGCACACCCTCTTCATCAAAAAGTAAAATTCCGCTGTCAATGTGCTCTAGTACATCCTCATATGTAGTGTTCATCGGTCCAGATTGAAACGTTCTTGCCGGCAAAAGCAAGCTTTCCTGATATTGGCTTATCACGATACGAAGTTCCCCCTTTTACTGCATTTGACGAAGAGCTTAAGCGACATCAATTTACTATGTATTTAAGTATATGACGAAGCCGCCAGAACATTCGGAAATCGTATTATATTATCCAACCGTTTCAACTATATTCCAATCATATCCAAGAGAAGCAGACAACGCAATCAGAGAAACTGTCGAATTACAAAAATATTCTTAAAATGATTCTAAAGACACACTAATTCGCATAAGGAAACCGGTTCCCCTTGCGTACTGCAGCTTCCTGGCTGCAAAAAGAGCCTCCGCCACAGGCGGAGACTCTAGAGTCACTATATAAGGCCGATACATAGACAGGCTGTGATTTCGATGTTTTTAGGCTTTTTGCTGCAGGCGGTGCCGCCGCTGGCTCATTACAGCGAGACGTTTCTTAAGCTCGCGTTCCCACTTGGTATCTTCAATCTGCTTGGCAACAGCCAATAGATCAAGGGCCATGTCAATCTGGCTGCGGACGATACTCAGCGGATCTTCACTCTCTACGTTGATGACGTTCTCGAAGATCGCTTCTTCATCCTCCATTACATAGTCCTGGAAATCAACATCGGTCACACCATCGCCATGGGCATATTCCGCCAGAATTTCATATTCGTTTTCGACTTTATAATGTACCTCCACCCGATGGCAGACCGGGCAAAAAAGCAGGGGAACATTATGGACTTGCGTGCGATAATGCTTTAGGGTTCCCTTCGTTCCAACCATACTCGCTCCACAGCAAAAGCTCATTTTTGTTCACCCTCCTTGGCATTTTACATTGATTTCGTATATTGTATTACAAAATGAAAGCGGAAATTCCACTGCTTGAAGCTATAAATTAACCTTTAAGCCCATTTTCAGACGAAATTCCCTTACGTTAAGACTGTTTGGTGCAAAAAACCCCCTCGCCGGGAATTTCTCCCGCAAGGAGGTCTTCTTAGTATATCAAAGATCGCTGTTTATGCCAGCCCGGACTTACAGATTTTTGTCGCCCGGTTTCCAGTTCATCGCGCAGAGTCCGCCTGATTGCAGAGCTTGCAGAACACGAAGTGTTTCTTCTACGCTGCGGCCTACATCGTTGTGGTTGACTACCTGGTATTTCAGCTCACCGTCAGGATCAATGATGAACAGACCGCGCAGTGCCACACCTTCTTCTTCGATCAGGACGCCATAATCACTGGCAACCTTCTTCGTGATATCCGAAGCAAGCGGGAAGTTGATCGGTCCAAGACCGTTCGAATCCTTAGGTGTGGTAATCCATGCTTTGTGGCTGTGAACCGAATCGATGCTCACACCGAGAATTTCGGTATCAAGCGCTGTGAAGTCAGCTGCAGCCTCGCTAAGCGCTGTGATTTCCGTCGGACATACAAATGTGAAGTCAAGCGGATAAAAGAAGAATACAAGCCATTTGCCGCGATAGTCGGACAAGCTTACCTTACCGAAATCCTTACCGTCGCCCGTTACGGTTTCCATTGTGAAATCTGGGGCTGGTTTACCTACCAAACGTTCTGCCATTGCTTAAATCCTCCTTTGATTATGTAAGAAAAACAATTGTCAGAAGATCCTTCCAGTGCAATATGCTTTTCTTGATTGATGAGTTGGTTATATCTTGCTTGCTATAGACCAAATGGTATCATCGTACAAAATCAAAGTCAATATTACAGTCATTACTTTTTTATAATTATTATAAATAAGCAACTTTCTGTGAAGTTTTTTGTTTTTCTGCGTCAAAAGGAGAAAAGCTGTGTTCCAGCTTAGGCTTTGCGGATAGCCGCCACAATGAGATCGCCCATCTGTGCGGTGCTGAGGGCCTTGCTCTTATCTACGGCGATATCGCTTGTGCGGTGTCCCGCATCCAGCACCTCAGCCACGGCAGCCTCTATAGCAGCCGCAGCCGCCTCATAACCGAAGGTCAAGCGGAACATGAGAGCGAGCGACAGAATGGTGGCGATTGGATTAGCCAGTCCCTGTCCGGCAATATCAGGCGCAGAGCCGTGGACCGGCTCATAGAGGCCGTAGCTGCCTTCGCCGAGCGATGCCGAAGCCAGCATGCCGATCGATCCCGTCAGCATTGCAGCTTCATCACTCAGGATATCTCCGAACATATTCTCCGTCACAATAACATCGAAGCTCGACGGACGGCGGAGCAGCTGCATAGCGCAGTTGTCTACAAGTACATGCTCCAGCTCTACCTGCGGATATTCCGGAGCAATTCTGTTCACAACTTCACGCCAGAGACGGGAGGTTTCCAGAACATTCGCTTTGTCGACACTCGCAAGCTTATTGCGGCGTTTGCCGGCAATTTCAAAGGCTTGGCGCACAATGCGCTCTACTTCCGTTACATTATACACACATGTATCAACGGCTTCTTCACCGAATTCGCCTTGACGGCGCAGCTTGTCACCGAAATAAATGCCGCCTGTCAGTTCGCGCACCACCATGAGATCTGTGCCTTCCAGCACTTCCGGCTTCAGCGTCGACGCATCCTTCAGACAGTCAAAAACAACGGCCGGGCGAAGGTTCGAGAACAGTCCCAGCGCTTTGCGAATGCCCAGCAGCCCGGTTTCCGGACGCAGCTCCTTGGGGTTGTTGTCCCATTTCGGCCCGCCGACCGCACCCAGCAGCACAGCATCGGCGCTGCGGCAGATTTCCAGCGTATCCTCCGGAAGCGGCGTTCCCCGTTCATCAATGGCAATACCGCCAAACAGCGCCTGCTCGGTTTCAAAAGCATAACCGAACAGTTCCTCCGTTTTTTTCAATACTTTCAACGCTTCAGCCACAACTTCAGGTCCGATACCGTCCCCGGCGATTACGGCGATTTTTTTGACCTCGCTCATTACCGTCACTCCTCTGATTATCTGCTGCTCGCAGACATAGTTCTTCTGTATATTGTTGTATCATAACCACGGCCAAAGGACAAAGATATAGATTCTATGAAAGTGATAGGTTAAGCCTATAACTGAATTTGCTCTCGTTACTTAAGAAGATTACAATTAATTTGTACTTATAGAAAAGCGGCTTGGCCATTACATGAAGAGGAGATGTTGTGGAGTGCAATACGCAAAGCTTGGCAAATCCGGTATGAAGGTCAGCCGTCTTTGTCTGGGGACGATGAATTTCGGTCCGATTACAGACGAAAAGGAAGCCTTCCGCATTATGGACGCTGCGCTTGATGCCGGAATCAACTTTTTTGATACCGCGAATGTGTACGGCTGGGGAGAAAACTCCGGACTCACGGAAACGATTATCGGCCGCTGGTTCAAGCAGGGCGGCGGACGGCGGGAAAAGGTTGTGCTCGCCACCAAGGTCTACGGGGCCATGAGCGACAAGCTTGACGGTCCCAATGATGAACACGGTCTCTCCTCCTATATTATCCGGCGGCATCTGGAAGGCTCGCTGTTGCGTCTGCAGACGGATCACATCGAGCTGTACCAAATGCACCATGTAGACCGCAGCGTCTCCTGGGACGAGCTGTGGAGCGCCTTTGAGCTCGCTGTGAGCCAGGGGAAAATCGGCTATGCCGGCTCCAGCAACTTCGCCGGCTGGGATATCGCTGTGGCCCAGCAGGAAGCCAAGGCCCGCGGATTCCTGGGGCTTGTCTCCGAACAGCATAAATACAGCCTCACCTGCCGTCTGCCGGAGCTGGAAGTTCTGCCGGCGTCCCGGAGCCTCGGCTTGGGGGTCATTCCCTGGAGTCCGCTCGACGGGGGCTTGCTTGGCCGCAATGCACTCAAGAAAATAGAGGGCAGCCGCAGCGGCGGAAATGCGGAGCGGGTAGAACAGTACAAGAGCCAGCTTGAGGCTTTTGCCGAACTTAGCCTTGAGCTTGGCGAACCGCAGGATAATATCGCTCTCGCCTGGCTGCTGGCGAACCCCGCGGTCACTGCTCCGATCATCGGCCCACGCACGCTGGAGCAGTTCGAAAGCGCCCTGCGCAGCCTGGAGGTCCTTCTGGATGAGTCCGTACTGAAGCGTCTGGATGAGATTTTCCCTGGTCCGGGCGGCGCAGCTCCGCAGGCGTACGCCTGGTAGGATCAGCGCTATCAAAAAAGCTGTTGTACAAGGCGGTCTTATGCCAGGTACAACAGCTTTTTCTATCAGAAAGGGATCTTGTATCAACCGCTATTCTGCCGTATCTACCGTTACTGACCCATTGCTGGTCGACAAAGAAACTTTGTGGGTTCCGCTGCCAAGTACGGCGGTTCCATGACCGTCGCTTCCGTCCCAGCTGACATTGCCCTTCAGCGAGCCGTTGCTGGTATCAGCGGTGATCGTCGCATCCGTAGCAGCCGGCACGCCAGCTATGATCTTGCCGTTGCTGGAGGAGCATTTCCATTCGCCGGTGATCCCCGAGTTAATCGTAATCTTGCCGTTGCTGCTCTTGGCATACAGCGAACCATCGATATTGCCCAGACTCATCGCACCGTTGGAGCTGACCAGCTTCACTTCACCCTTCACATTCTGTGCGGTTATTGTTCCATTGCTCGTATGCGCATCCACACCTCCGGCTACATCATGAATGTCCAGTCTGCCGTTGCTCGTATCCGCTTCAATACCGGACTGCAGATTGCCGGCTTCAATCGATCCGTCACTGGTTTCGACTTCTACTGCAAGATTGCTGGGAAGGCTGACATTTAAATAGGGATCTTTGAAATTGAACCCGATATGAATATTGGACAGCCAGCCGGAATTTCCCTCCAGCTTCATCGTCAAGGTGTCTCCTTCGGCAATAACGGTCCACTTCTGCGCCAATGCGCTGGAGGCCTCTTGTTCCGAGTCTCCTGGCAATTCCAGCTTTCCTTCATAATCAAGCTTGCTGCCTTCCACTCCATTAAGCTTAATCTTGCCGTGTGGCAGCTCGATCTTCACATTTTTAATCCCTGGCTGCACCTCGGCCGTTCCATTCACCGGCACGAGCTGGGTATTGCCAAAGATTCCGCTGAGCGAGCCGTCAACCAGCACTTTTTGTGCCCCGCTGGCAGCAACCAATATCACAATGAGAACAACAGCCCAGCCGCTTATACGGGTTTTGGCATCGGATTTGATGAATATCCGCAGCAATGTCTCCAGCCCGAACAATATAAGCAGTGCAGGCCAGAGATATCCCAGCGCCTGGTAAGTAATCACATCAAATTGGGCTAGTGCGATGATAACCCCCAAAATGATGCAGCCCAAGGCTGCGGTAAAACTGCCGATCTTCCATCTCGCCATTGTCATTTCCCCACTTCTCTATACTTTTGGATTTTTCTTCAGCATTCTCAGCCCGTAGCCGATCAGGCCCAGGGACAACAGGATGGATCCGATATTCATTTCGGTAAGCAAATCCCAGAGCCCCGGGAAGGTGGTGACGATCAGCAGCAGAATACCCGCACCTACACAGCCGAAACCGATCCAGACCGGATTCACATCATCGTTCGGATAAGCCGGACTGGCAGGCATCCCCATACCCCAGGGCATCCCGTAGGCGTCCTGATGGAACATCATGCGTTCATGCTCTTCGGCGGATATTTTCATCCAGGCTGCTTTTTGAAGGGCATCAAATAACTGATAGAACCACAGCGCAGCCAGAGCGAACGGGAAGACCATTGGCATCGAGGGGATAAAGATAATACATAAGGATGCTCCAATCATATACTCAAGCCCTAATTTTTTGAAGCCTAAATACAGATGTCCGAGCCCCGGTACAATCGCCAGAAGAAAGGTGAGCCAACGTCTTTTTTTAATCATATAATATCCTCCTTGAAGTTGCTGAATTGATCGATTTATTTATTTACACCGTCAGGGTTAAGCCAAGCGCTGACCGATGTGGACATATGCCCGTTAATCTCAGTAATGCCGTAAGCCATATCTTTGAACACACCCAGCTGCAGCAGCAGGAAAGTCAGGCCGACCGCGACTCCATAGTGCAGCCATGAGGTTCTGGAGGCTGTGCGGGGTCTTGCCATAGTTGTTCTGACCGCCCGTTCCCGGCGTCCTGTCTCCAGCTGTTCAATTTGGGACATTACATCGGCAGTGATATCCGGAATATCCAGATGTTCCAATGGCTCTTGTCCGCTCTCCATGTCATTCCACAAGGAAGACATTTCCTTCGCTTCCTCCAGCCACCGGGCGCAATCGGGACAAGACTCGATGTGCAGACGGATTCTCAGCTCCGCTTCGGGAGACAGCAAGCCATCGATATAATGCGGCATCCATTCTTTTACTGTTGCACAATTCATCGCCATTCCTCCCCGTTTTTACGCATCATCTGTCTGGCCCTGTACAGTTGCGACTCTACCGTTTTGACTGAAATGCCTTTCTGCTCGGCAATCTCCTGATAAGAGTGTCGCTGAAAATAATACATCTGCACGACCGACCGGTACGGTTCCGTGAGATGATTCAGATTCTCGCCCAGCTCTTCCGAAGCTTCCTTGCGGAGCAGCACATGCTCTGGCGTCTGCGACGTCACCCAGTCATTCTCTGTATAATCCGCCGTACTG
The DNA here is from genome assembly GCF_016772475.1 of Paenibacillus sonchi. NCBI lineage: Bacteria > Bacillati > Bacillota > Bacilli > Caryophanales > Paenibacillaceae > Paenibacillus > Paenibacillus sonchi. Next base: position 3,531,355 of record NZ_CP068595.1, on the reverse strand, counting down.
CGGTGCCGCCATTCCCTGTCATTGGCCCGTTTCCAGTCCAGACAGGTCCGGTATGCAATCCGGTACAGCCATGTGGAGAATGAAGATTGCCCTCTGAAGGAAGGGAGCGCCTTATAGGCTTTGATGAAGACCTCCTGGGCCATATCCTTGGCCGATTCAGCCTCACCTGTAATCTTGATGCATACCCGATATACCATGCCTTGATAACGTTCCACCAAATGCCCGAAGGCCTGATGCTGCCCGCCCAGCACGGCTGAAATCCATTCTGCCTCTTCCAGTATTCTCCCCTCCTTCAGCTACATAATATTAGACGCAGGACTTCTCTTTTCCCCTGCAAAGATTTCAACTATTTTTTGGGGCGGCCGAAGCTCCCCCATTTGAAGGAAAAACTGTCTTCCTGTCGAAAATACATAACTAACAAACCGTATATCCGTTTCGCGATTCCAACAGTCTTATTGTACCCGGATGTTCAGCCTTCCTCCAAGCGGTTTGTCTGCAGCATGATAATCCAAAAAGAAGTGGTGAGATCGGAATGATACAAGCTTTGCTGGTGGATGATGAGCGGCTTGCCCTTATGAAATTAAAGCTGATGCTGGAAGAATTAACAACGGTAAATATCATGGGCTCTTACACGAACCCGGTCGAAGCAGTCAGCGCAGCTTCCCAGCTTCAGCCAGACGTTATTTTCCTGGATATAGATATGCCTGAAATGAATGGTGTGCAGGTTGCGGAAGCCGTGCAAAGCCTGTGTCCGGGCACCAGCATTGTGTTTGTGACCGCTTATAACAGCTATGCCGTAGAGGCTTTTGAGCTGTATGCCCTGGATTATGTGCTGAAGCCTGTCCGGCGTGACCGCCTGCTTAAGACCATCCAGCGGCTGAAAGAACGATTCGGCAGGGAAGAAGGAGCTGTAAAAAAGCCTGAACATGAGATCATGATCCGCAGTTTTCAGTCTTTGCGCTTTGAGCGTGCCGGCCAGCCGCTCCCTGCCATCCGCTGGCGCACTTCCAAAGCACAGGAATTATTTGCTTACCTGTTCCATAACCGCAACCGCTTTGTCAGCAAGGACAGTCTTATCGAGCTGCTGTGGCCGGATTTCAATCTGAAGCGGGCTTCAACTCACCTCTACACCACCATTTATCAGATCCGCCAAAGTTTGAAGCAGGCTGATATCGGGCTGCAAATCGGCAGCGCCAGCGGCGGGGAAGGTTATACCATGGAGACAGGCTCCATGCTGATCGACAGCTATGAATGGGAAAAGGGCATTCTTACTCTGGGCCCAATAAACGCTGAAAACTGCGAAAAGCATCAGCGCCTGTTCTATTTCTACTCGGGTGACTATCTGAACGACTACGATTATTTATGGGCTGAGAGTGAGCGGCAGCGTCTTCGGACGATTTGGCTGCATCATGCGATGGGAATGGCTGAATTTTTCACTGCCGGGGGAAGGATTCCCGAAGCGGTAACGGTGTATCAGCGGGTGGTTCAGCTTCAGCCTTATTTTGAGCAAGGACACTTGGGGCTTATGAAGGTATATGACAGCATCGGGGAACGTTCGGCAATCGAGGAGCAGTATCAATACCTGGCAGACCTTCTGAAGCGTGAGCTAGGTGTAGATATGCCTGATAACATTAAGACCTGGTATGAGGAATGGAAGCAGCAGCATTTCAAAAGCCTGTAGAGGCTGCCCGCAGCGCAGAACAGTGAGGCCTGGTCATTTATTTAGTATGTACACATGCCGAAGACACCCGGGGATACGTACGCCCGCGGGTGTCTTTGGCATGAATTTTAATGCTTAATTACTTCGATTTTTTGTGGTTCTTGAACCTTCTGGACATAACGGCTCCCAGAATCATTAAGCCCCCGCCTGTCAAGTAAAGCGGCAATGGACTGTTTTCTCCGGTCTGCGGAAGTTTGCCGGGCAGCCCGTTTTCCCCAGTGTCCGGTGTATCGGTTACAGTCCCCTTCGGCACTTCATCGACACCTACTTCAATGATTTCTTCTTCCTCATTGCCGTCTTTATCGGTAACGACAATTGTAAATTTGTCTTTACCGGTATAGCCGGGATCAGGGGTATATGTCCATTTGCCATCAGGTGTAATCTTCACGGTACCATGTGCAGGCTGTTCACCAATGCTCGGAACCCCTCCCAATGGAATCTCCTCATCGATAGGTACTTCCTCATCGGTGGTAACGGCTGTAGGTTGCGGAACAGCCGGCGTCTGTACCGGTGAGGCAGACGGCGTTGCTGCTGGTGTTGCCGATGGTCCAGGGGTGACTACTGTTCCCGGCACCGATGAAGTCACTGGAGTCGGAGTCGAATAGTCGATCACTGGCGGCGTAGTCGGCGTTGCTGTTGCTGTTGCTGTTGCTGTTGCTGTTGCTGTTGCTGTTGCTGTTGCTGTTGGCGTTGGTGTTACTGTTGGCGTCGACGTTGGCGTTGCTGTTGGCGTTGCTGTTGGCGTTGCTGTTGGCGTTGGTGTTGCTGTTGGCGTCGGCGTCTCGGTTGGCTTCACCGTAGGTGTCGGCGTTGGCGACACCACCGGAGATGCCGTCGGCGACGCTGTCGGCGTTGCCGACGGTGTTGGTGTTGCTGCTTTTTGATTATATACTTTGAATTCTTCCACTATGGCTGTTGTCGAATCGAACGTAATAACTTTTTTGCCCGAATCCAGAACATATCCGGAAGGTGCGCTGATTTCCTGCAGCAGATACTTACCCGGCCATAGGTTTTTAAATACTGCCTCTCCATTGGCATCTGTTGTAAGGGTATTAAAGAGCACTTCGCTTGAGCCTGACTTTCGGTACAGCGCAAAGGTTGCCCCGCTCAGCTTCGATTGATCAGCACCGTCGGCTTTGATAATTTTCAGTGCTTTTCTGGTGCCTGTGCCCACTCCATCCGCCGAAGACAGCGCAACTGTAATATCTTTGGTGCTGGTCTTCGTAATGGTTGTGGAATTCTTGCCGGTCAGCCCGACTTTGTTGGTTACCTTATCGTTATTGTTCGCTACAATCAGCGATTCGTACTCCAGAATATAAGCTTTTTCAATAGGTGCTTTGAATTTCAGCACAAACTGCTGTTTTCCCGAATCAAGGTCGGTAGTCATTGTCAGTTCATAATCTTTTCCATCAACCAATGGAGTTCCCGTTTTCGCTACATCTCCAGCAGGATTTACCGTAGTCGCATAGAGCTTAAAAGAATCGGCCAGCAGGATTTGATTATCGCTGGGATCATCCGTGACTGCCGCATCTTCGATATACGACTGGCTGTAGTTGATGCTGACGGTCCATTTGATCTTAGTATTGCTCTGGCTGCCGCTCTTCTGCACAAATTCATTAGCCTTGGGAATCGTCAGCGAAGCTGTAAGATTTTTCGATTCCTCTTTGCCTTCATTGTACAGATTCGCAGTATTCGTAATTACAGGACTGTCGACCAATTTTCCCTTTAGACTTGTTTTGAAATTGATGATGTATGCAGATTCAATCTTCTTCATGAACTTCACTTTTAGCAGCTTCGTGGTCTCGTTGTAAGAGACTGTATAATCCGTGTTAAGTGTCAGCTTGGCCGTTCCCTGGCTGTAGTCGCCATTTTTGGCCACGATCATATTGTAGATTTCTACAGACCCCGGAACATATACCTGCTTGCCTTCTATAGTATCGGTAACCTCGGCGCTGTTAAGCGGGTTGCGGTTATAATTGACCCCTACGGACCAGATAATTTCCTTGCTGGACGCATTATAGGAGCCGCTTTTGTAGCCGTTGGCTTTTTCCGCCGGTTTAGGATCAAAGGATGCGGTAACGGTTTTGGTGTTCACATCCGCGGAGCCCGGTTTGGTCCATTCCACTGTCGCCCGGTTCACAAACTTGGCATCCGTGGTCAACCAGTCGCTGGCGAGCCATTGATTATCAAAATAAGTTTCATAAGTAATGGTATACGGTCCGGTAATCTGCGAATTAAACTTCACCTCAAAACCGGTATCCGGTATTTCATTCTGAATCGAGAAGCCCGTGGTAATCACGGTATCGCCTTTCTTGACAACGATGCTGCCGGGAATGATTTTCAGCCCTTTGTTTGGAAAAACATCCTTGACGACTACATTATCCATCTGATAGCTGTCGGCATTGAGGGTCACGGACCATTTTACCTTTTTGTTGGCATAATCGACACCGCTGCTTGGCAGCGTTTTGGCAATAATCACCTGACGGATGCTGCGTGTGCCGGTTTCATAAGTGTCCCCGGAGTAAACGGTATTTGTTACTGTTGTATCCTTCTCAACACGGCCGGTGGCCTGGGTTTTGTATTTGATTTTGTAAGCACTGTTGATGTCACTGTTGAACTTCAGTTCAAAGCCGTTTTTCCCGCTAGGCGCAGTTGATGGAGATATCAGCGTATAATTGCTCACAGGTGTGTCGCCCACTGTTCCTCCGGCATTCGTCAAAAAGCTAACCGGGAAGACCTGCAGAGAATCTGCCACCAGCTCCTGTGTGTTGTCAAAATAATCCTTCAGCACAGCATTCGCCTGGGCAACCGGTAGTTCATTGTAATTGTAATCGATCTCCCAGGTAGTCGTCTGGGTATTAGGATCATATGCACTGGAGGTTTTCTTCAATGGTGTTCCATAGCTCACATTGACCGTTGCCGATGACTTCGATGCCGGCAGTCCGGTACCCTTTAAAGAAGCTTCATTGGTGAAGCTCTTTTTTGTAAGATCTGTAATGTCTGTAGTAAATTGAATACGGTATGCGCCCGTTATGGGAGATTGCTTGAAGGCTACGTTCAGATTTCCGGAGGGATCTGTCACCGTATACTGGGAAGAAGGGATTTCCGCCCCCTGCGCCGCCGATCCGTCCAGCTTCACGTTAAGCTCATACACCTTTACATCCAGCGGGTCCGTTAAAGCAAGGCCAGCCGGGATAACATCTGTGACAGAGGCATCATAGACACTCGACAGCACCTTGTTCACGTCGACCGTCCAAGTGATTTGCTTCGCGTTCAGACCATCCTTGTTGGTGCCAACAGGCCTGCCGCTTTTTTCAATAATTGAAGCATTATCCGGAACAAACTCAAGCGTTACAGTCTGGTTGCCTCCGTTAACCGGAAAGACGATGTGCTGCTCAGTCGTTTCAGTAAAGCTGGCTTTATCAAATTTCGTATTAATCGAGAAAGAGCCATGCACGCCAAAATATTTATCAACATCCTGGCCAAAGGTCATGTTAACTTTATTGGGATTACCCTTCAGCACATCAAAATGTCCCAAAGTAAGGCCATCCGCCTGCAGCGGTGTCCCCATGATGTCACTGGCCAGCACAAAGTGGTCCGGCAGCTCGAAACTGTAAGTATCCCCTTCCTGATAAGTATTATCCGGCAGCTCCCAATCATAAGTAAGCTTCACTTCAGCGCCCTGCTTGTAAACCACATCGGTTACGGGAACCCCGTTATCATACACGGCCATTGTCACGCTGGTGATGATATTATCCGTAATTTCCGCAGCATGAGCTTGAGTATTGAAGCCCAGCCCGTAAGCGCCTTGTACAATTATTATAAGAACGCTGAGTATGGCTGCTATTCTTTTTTTGAGCATCGTTACAGTAAACCTCCATTTCACATTTTATAATTATTTGCGTATCCTGTGCTCATTGAATTGTAATCTCCCCTGATGAACAATTTCTGAACAGATCTATACCATTGGCCTTATATGTCTTATAAAAGACAAAAAAAACGGGGATATTCGCAAAATCGACAATATTTCCAGTAATTAAAGTCACTGATTAATCGCTAATATAACTTTGCAGCCCGGCTGGACATCACAAAAAAGCTGTTCAAACCCTAGATTCCTCTACGGTCTGAACAGCTCAATATGCATAATTATTCAAAAGTATAAAGCTGCGCTAAAGGCTGTCTTTGTATCAGCCCCGGCGGTTTTACAGATTCGCGTGATCGCGCTTTGTATAGGTTTTCCGTTTCTCCAGCAGCTTGTTCAGCGCGTTCAGATAGGCTCTGGCGCTCGCCTCCAGAATATCGGTACTGAGCCCGCGGCCCTGCGCAGCAACCTCGCCCTGAGACAACACTACGTGAACCTCGCCCTGGGCGTCTTTGCCTCTGCTCACGGCCTTGATGGAATAATCGCCCAGCGTAACTTCCTCACGGGTCGCCTGGTCAATGGCGTTGTAAATGGCATCAACCGAGCCATTGCCTTCGGCAACCGCAACAATCGGCTGTGGCTCCGGCCCTTTAATCGTTATCGTCGCTGATGGAGTGGCCTCATTGCCGTAAGTAACATAAATCGTCTGCAGGCTGAACACCTCTGGTGTATCGAGCAGTTTTTCCTCCAGCAGCGCCAGAATGTCCTCATCCGATACTTCCTTTTTCTTATCCGCCAGGTCCTTGAACTTGGTAAACGCTGCGTTCAGTTCCTCCTCCAAAAGGTCATAACCCAGATCCCTAAGCTTGTCGCGGAACGCATGGCGCCCGGAATGCTTGCCAAGCACCAGCTTGCTCTCTTTGAGCCCGATGGTTTCTGGAGTCATGATTTCGTAGGTGGTCTTCTCCTTCAGCATGCCGTCCTGGTGAATTCCGGACTCGTGGGCAAACGCGTTGGCCCCGACAATCGCCTTGTTGCCAGGGACGACCATGCCTGTCAGCCTGCTGACCAGACGGCTGGTACGGGAGATTTCGGACAGCACCAGGGACGTCTTGGCATCAAAAAACTCGCTGCGTGTCTCCAGCGCCAAAGCCACTTCTTCAATAGCAGTATTCCCCGCACGTTCGCCGATTCCGTTGATGGTGCCTTCGATCTGGTCGGCGCCATTCTGGATGGCAGCGAGCGTATTCGCTGTAGCCATGCCCAGATCATTATGACAGTGGGCGCTAAGCTGGACCTTCTCAATATCCGGCACGGTGTCCTTAAGAAATTTGAAGATCGCACCATACTCCGATGGGTTCAAATAGCCTACAGTATCCGGAATGTTGACTACATTTGCCCCCTCCCGGATCGCCATTGCCACCATTTCAGCCATGAAGTCGCGTTCGGTGCGGCCAGCATCCTCAAGTGAGAATTCCAGCTTGGAGAAGTATTTTTTGGCATAACGGATGGCAGCCTGTGCAGTTTCCAGCACCTGGGCCTTTTCCATACGCAGCTTATGCTGCCGGTGAATCGGTGAAGTCGCCAGGAACAGATGAATGCAGGGGTCCTGTGCCCCTTGAAGCGCTTCACGAACTGCATCAATGTCGCTTTCTCTGGAGCGGGAGAGGCCGATCAGCGTTACATTCTTCACTGCCCTCGCCACAGCATTCACTGCAGCCAGATCTCCTGGCGAAGCTGCGGGAAATCCCGCCTCCATCCGGTCGATCCCCAGCTTCTCAAGCTGGTAGGCAATCTCTACCTTTTCCCTTGTATTGAGGTTCACCCCCGGCGACTGCTCTCCGTCACGCAGCGTCGTGTCGAATACATATATTTTCCGCAAAGCTGAGCACCTCCCCAACAAGTTTGTGCTACAACCCTCAAATGCGGCCCGCAAAATACGGCCGCATTTGAGAATCACACTATAGTACGTTCATTATTGTAAGTATATGAGACTATTTCTTAATCCAGTGCATCATTTCACGCAGCTGGCTGCCTACGACTTCAACCGGATGAGCGGCTTCGTTGCGGCGGGTAGCAGTCAGGAATGCACGGCCGGATTGATTCTCAAGGATAAAGTCGCGGGCGAATTTACCTTGCTGGATATCGCTGAGCACTGCTTTCATTGCTTTTTTGGTTTCGTCAGTAATGATGCGCGGACCTGTTACATAGTCACCGTACTCAGCAGTGTTACTGATGGAATCGCGCATGGTGGCAAGTCCGCCTTCATACACAAGGTCAACAATCAGCTTCATTTCATGCAGACATTCGAAGTATGCCATTTCAGGAGCATAACCTGCTTCAGTAAGTGTCTCGAAGCCGGCTTTGATCAGCGCGGATACGCCGCCGCACAGAACAGCCTGTTCACCGAACAGATCGGTTTCGGTTTCTTCACGGAACGAGGTTTCGATAACCCCTGCACGTGTACAGCCGATGCCTTTGGCATAAGCAAGGCCAATGGCCTGGGCATTGCCGGTTGCATTTTGTTCAATCGCGATCAGGCCGGGAACGCCGAAGCCTTCAACATAAGTGCGGCGAACCATGTGGCCCGGGGATTTTGGCGCTACCAGCAGCACATCCGCATCCTTAGGTGCCACGATTTGGCCGAAATGAACGTTGAAGCCGTGGGAGAACATCAGCGCCGCGCCGTTTTTGAGGTTCGGCTCGATTTCATTTTTATAGACGGATGCCTGAGTTTCGTCCGGCATCAGAATTTGCACTACATCCGCGCGGGATACTGCTTCAGCTACCGGCAGCACTTCAAAGCCGTCATTCTTGGCGGTTTCGAACGATTTGCCTTCGCGCAGGCCGATGACAACCTGAAGACCGCTGTCACGCAGGTTCTGGGCCTGGGCATGCCCTTGGCTGCCGTACCCGATTACTGCAATTGTCTTCCCTTTTAGTACACTAAGCTCTGCATCCTGTTCATAGTACGTTGTCACTGCCATTGTCAATATCCTCCTTTAATTTGGGACCCATCGTAAAGAGCGGGTGCTTCAAGAGAGCCTTCAGGGTTGAAAAATGGACCGGCTGCTCTTCAAGCCCCCGCTCTTTCGCGGGAATTCCTTTCCATCATCTTATCAAATTAATGCAAACAAGCAGCAATTCGTTAAAGCCGTAAATTATAATGATCAGGCATTTCCCCGGATCATTGCTGTAACGCCGGTACGGGACAGTTCTTTGATGCCATAAGGCTTAAGCAGTTCGATCATTGCATCAATCTTCTGGGTATCCCCAACCACCTGCACAAGCAGGCTGGTTGTGCCGATATCCACCACGGAAGCGCGGAAGGTTTCAACAACACCCATAATTTCCGGACGTTCAGCCGGTTCCGCTTTGACCTTAATGAGCGCCAGCTCACGGGCAACCATCGGCTTGGAGCCAAGATCCACTACCTTGATCACATCGATCAGCTTGTAGAGCTGCTTCTCGATCTGCTCCAGCGTGTGCTGGTCGCCAAGTGTAACAATGACCATCCGGGACAGGCCGGCCTCTTCGGACTGCCCGACGGTAATGCTCTCAATATTGAAGCCCCGGCGCCCGAACAGGCCTGACACCCGCTGCAGCACACCCGGCTGGTCATTCACAAGCACAGCAATCGTATGTCTCATCACTGTCATTCATCCCCCATCAGCATTTGATCGATGGTCGACCCTTGAGTTACCATCGGGTAGACATTCTCGTCCTTAGGAACAACGAATTCTACCAGAACGGGTCCCGGCGTTTCCAGTGCTTCTTTCCACGCAGCGCCTGCTTCTTCCTTGTTCGTTGCCCGAAGTCCTTTTACCCCGTATGCTTCAGCCAGCTTAACGAAATCCGGGCTGCCTGCGAGGTCGGTATAGCTGTAACGCTTATCATATATGAGGGTCTGCCACTGCCGGACCATCCCCAGAACCTCGTTGTTAATAACCACGATTTTGACCGGGATATTATGGATCGCACAGATCGCAAGCTCCTGTGAACACATCTGCATGCCGCCGTCACCATTAATGGAAACTACCAGCCGTTCCGGATGTGCCATCTGCGCTCCGATCGCCGACGGGAATCCGAAGCCCATCGTTCCAAGCCCCCCGGAAGTAATCCATGAACGGGGATGATTGAATTTGTAATATTGGGCAGCCCACATCTGGTGTTGTCCAACATCGGTAGTAACAATAGCTTCACCTTTGGTGGTGTCATTAATCATCTGAATCACCCACTGCGGTTTGAGCTCTGTGTCGGAATCGTTGTAGTGGAGCGGATAATCCAGCTTCCACTGGGCAATCTGCGTTCTCCAGGCATCGGCACCCGCTGCACGGCTGACCTCAGGAATCAGCATCTCCAGCACGGTCTTCACATCTCCGACAATCGGAATGTCAGGCGACACGTTTTTGCCGATTTCCGCCGGATCGATGTCGATGTGAACGATTTTTGCTTTTGGCGCAAAACCGTCCAGCTTGCCGGTCACACGGTCATCGAAGCGGGCCCCGATGTTGATCAGCAGATCGCATTGCTGAATGGCATTGTTCGCTGTATACGTTCCGTGCATGCCGGGCATTCCCATCCACAGCTCATCCGCACTCGGATAACAGCCCAGGCCCAGCAATGTAGTTGTGATCGGGATTTCTGTCCGCTTCACGAATTCATACATTGCTTCGTGGGCTCCGGAATAGATGACCCCGCCGCCTGCAATAATGATTGGACGTTCCGCCTCCGAAATGGCCCGGACCAGCTTATCCAGCTGGAGCTTGTTCGGAACCGTACGCGGGTTATAGCCGCGGAGGTTAACGCCTTGCTGCTGGACTGGACTATACAGTGTCTTGGCAGCCGATACATCCTTCGTAATGTCGATCAGTACCGGACCTTTGCGGCCGGTGTTGGCGATATGGAAAGCTTCATGAATGACGCGCGGAAGTTCTTCAACATCGCGTACCAGATAGCTGTGCTTCGTAATCGGCATCGTAATGCCTGTAATATCCGCTTCCTGGAAAGCGTCGGTTCCAATCAGGCTGGAGAAAACATTGCCGGTGATTACCACCAGTGGCACCGAGTCCATATAAGCGGTCGCGATCCCCGTTACCAGATTGGTTGCTCCCGGACCGGAGGTAGCAATACACACACCCGCTTTGCCGCTTGCTCTGGCATAGCCGTCAGCCGCGTGAATCGCGCCCTGCTCATGCCGTGTAAGGATATGCTTGAAATCCGTGAAGCCGTGAAGCGCATCATAGATATACAATACTGCACCGCCCGGATACCCAAAGACGGTATCAACCCCTTCCATTACAAGACTGCGCAGCAGGACTTCGGAACCCGTAATCACCTCGGGATTCTTCCATTTCTCACGTAACTGCTCTATAGACCGCACTTCCGGTGTTGGCGCGCTCATCAGTATTCCTCCCTTCAATAGTTAACATGCATTATGGGAATGACAGACCGTCTATGAATTCAACTGTTAAGGTTCCTGGCAACAAAAAAACCTTCCGCCTCCCACGCGCAGAAGACAGCGCGTGAGGGACGAAAGGTTGATCTTCCGTGGTACCACCCATGTTTGCATTGCATCTCACGATGCAACGCCTTATCAGGATACAAAAATCCATCGATGTAGGCAGGGCCCAAATCTTTGTAACCTGAAGTCCCTAACGCGGACTAAACGATTCCCCCTAATAATTCCACCACTCTTGCCGGTGGACCTTTCAGGAAAACAGCTCCGAGGTGAGCTCGTATATAAGGGATTCTGGTGGAGGTTGCAGCAATTCCTCTCACTCTCTGAGCAAAAGAGCCCTTAAAACTTCGTCCTCATCATTGCCGATGATTATATGTTCGTAAATGTTTAGACACATTATATGATTCCTCACACGGTTAGTCAATACCCTTCTTTTGGGCAATCGTCACAAAATGTTGTTCTTTCCTTGCCGGAACGCCCACACCCCTTAGAGCATATGATATACGACAATGCGTGAAGGGGGCGCTTTATGATTCGCTACCGCAGACCCAAGCAGGATGACGCCGTGATTCTTGACTTGATTGAAAAGCAACTGGTTCCATTATCACATCTTCCACAGACTGTTATCAACCAGATCCGAAAAGATCTGCCCCGGCGTCTGGGGCAAGGGGTCACCCTTGTGGCTTGTCCGGATTATGAGAGCGATCCGCTGGGATTTGTACACTTTATGCTGCATGGAGATTTGCTCTATATTGACATGCTGGCCATAGCCCCGGCCGCAAGACGCAAACGCTGGGGGAATATGCTTATGGACAGAGCTGAGCGCTTTGCACTATCACGCGGTTGTCTAAGGGCCAAGATATCCGTGGATGCGGGCAATGCGCCAGGCATTTCCTTTTATCAAAAATTGGGCTACAGCGTAGCCCGTTATCAGCCGCAAAACTTCTGCTATGAATTCGAAAAACTGTTAGCCAACAGATTCAGAGCTTAAAAGAAACCAATCGGCGGAACGCCATATCCAGGCCCGTAGCCGCCATATGGTCCAGGAACCGGACCGGGGCCGTAACCGCCGTAAGGAACGCCGGGGTAACCATAGGCTCCGTATGCGTAAGGTGCCGTACCGACGGCCAACAAATCAAACAGCACCAGCGGAATCAGCGCTTTGGTTTGCACTTTTTTACCGCTGACCCGTTGTAAAACCAGACGGTTGCCCGACACGCGGAGCAGCTTGCCGGACACTTTTGTGCCATCCTTTTTCACCGCGACAATATTTTTGCCTACCAGCTTCATCACCTGTTTCTTCGTCACCGGCTGTGCCATATTATCCCTCCTAAAAATGAATACTCAATAAAACCCGCTGCAATCTGCGCTAAAGTTTCATCTTCACAACAGTCTATTCGCACGCATAACACTTCGCCTGTACACCTGTCCCCGTCAGCCTCACTTGCAGCTTCAACAAAAAAACGCATTCCCGGAAAAGACCGGAAATGCGTCATACTTGCTTGTTCTAGGCAGAGAATAATAAAGTCTAACGTTTGCTCGGGTCGTAAGGTTCGCCCAATGCCTTTGGAGCCGAAGAACGTCCAACCGCACTCACCAGAACGATAATGGTTAGTACATAAGGAATCATGAAGATAAATTCCTGCGGGATGTCTTTGGACCATTCGAACAACTGGACATAGTTGCGGATCGCCTGGGACAGGCCGAAAAATACAGCAGCCCCAAAAGCGCCAAGCGGATTCCATTTTCCAAAGATCATCGCTGCAATAGCGATAAACCCCTGACCGGAAACCGTGTTATGCGCAAAGGTGCCCGTGGTCGTAAGCGTAATGGTCGCTCCGCCAATACCCGCCAGCAGTCCGCTCAGCATTACTCCGATATATCTCATCCGGTTTACGTTGACACCGAGTGTATCTGCAGCACTTGGATGCTCCCCTACAGAACGCAGACGAAGGCCAAACGGAGTTTTGAAGAGCACAAAATAAATCACAATAACCAATATAATCGCAAGATATGTCGTGGGATAGGAATTGAATAATCCCTCACCGATGACCGGAATTTTGGAGAGTCCAGGAATAGCCACTTTATTGAACCCATCCAGCAGCGGCGTTTCGCCGGCTCCCTCAAAGATCAGCTTGACTACATAAAGCGTGCTGCCCGCAGCCAGAAAGTTGATGACCGTACCGCTGATCGTCTGATCTGCCTTAAATGTAATCGACGCCACCGCATGAATGAGCGCGCCAAGCACGCCTACAACCATTGCACACAACACGCCGATCCATGGAGCCCAGTCTCCCATACCGGCATCCTGAGCGTAATATCCGCCTACGGCTGCGGCAAAGGCACCAAACATCATCAAGCCTTCAAGTCCAATATTCACGACACCGGAACGTTCAGAGAAGATGCCACCGAGGGCGGCAAATATCAGCGCTGTGGAAAAAACTAGCGTTGTATTGAGCAATTGGCCTAATATCTCCATCTATAACACCTTCTCTTTCTTGCGCTTGAAGTAGAACGGTTTGAGCACCCAGCGCACAATTCCTTGTGCCGCTATGAAGAAAATAATTGAACCAATAACGATGCGGATGAGCTCAGGAGGAACATCCGCCCCAAAGCTCATGCCTGCTGATCCATAGGTCAGCGTACCATAGAGAATCGCAGCCAAAATTACTCCAAGCGGATGTGTCAAGCCAAGCAAAGCAACGGCAATGCCGTCAAAGCCATAACCCGGGGAGGCCGCAAACACAGATTGATAGTGGAACACGCCAAGCACTTCCCCTGCCCCGGCAAGACCGGCAAAAACACCGCTGATGAACATGGCCTTCATCACATTGCGGCCAACATTCATCCCTGCGTATTCTGCAGCATGCGGGTTCAGGCCGACAGCGCGCATTTCATATCCCTGTTTGGTCTTCCATAGGTACACATAGAAGAACACTGCTGCAGCAAGCGCGATCGCTGTTCCCCAGTGGAGCCGGGCATTATCAAACACGGAATTCAGAAATGTCATCGAGAGCGAAGCCGGAATATCCTCAGAGCGGTTCTGCCCTTGAAGCAGCAGAAAGGATCTGACAATATAGTTAGACAGGAACAGCGCAACCCAGTTGAGCATGATGGTAGTAATAACTTCATTAATTCCGCGTTTCGCCTTCAGGTACCCGGCAATCCCCGCCCAGAGGCCGCCACAGACTCCGGCAATAATAACAGCCAGCGGTACAAGCACGAAGCTTGGCAGGGTCCCGGCAAACTTGATGCCAACAACAGATGCGGCTGTCATGCCAATGAGCACTTGACCGTCAGCGCCAATATTAAACATCCCTGAACGGAATGCAAAGGCTACTGCAAGTCCTGTGAACATCAGCGGTGTCATCTCACGGATCGCCTCACCAAAATCATACGGGCTGCCAAATACGCGTTTGAACAGCGCAGAGTATGCAGCGATAGGATCGTATCCGCCCACCAGCATAACGATAGCCCCCACCAGAAAGCCCATTACAATTGCAACTAGCGGAACGATGTAGTTGTCGGTCGCAAATATTTTTCTGAGTCTAGACATCCGCATGGCCTCCCCGTTTCAAGCTTCCCGCCATCATCAGACCCAGTTCCTGATCGTTGGTATCCTGCGGGAATACTTCACCGACAATCTGGCCTTCGTAAATGACGGCGATTCTGTCAGATACATTCATGATTTCATCGAGTTCAAAAGAAATCAGCAGCACCGCTTTGCCCTGGTCCCGCTGAGCAATCAGCTGCTTCTGCACAAATTCGATTGCACCGACATCAAGACCGCGCGTCGGCTGGGCCGCAATCAGCAGTGTCGGATTTTTGTCTATTTCCCGCGCAATAATCGCTTTCTGTTGGTTACCCCCTGACAAGGAGCGCGCTTTGTTCTCAATGGAAGGCGTTCGGACGTCAAACTGCTTGACCAAGTCCTCAGCATGCTGATCAATGACTTCTTTGTTCAGGAATCCATTCTGGTTGTACGGACTCTTATAATACGTCTCCAGCACCATATTCTCGCTGACTGTAAAGTCCAGCACGAGGCCATGTTTGTGGCGGTCTTCCGGAATATGGGAAACATTCATTTCAGAGACTTTCCGCGGACTCAGGTTAGCAATCTCTTTGCCTGATACAGTAATGGACCCTGAATCAATCTTGCGAAGCCCCGTAATCGCCTGAATCAGCTCGCTTTGCCCGTTGCCGTCAACTCCTGCTATTCCGAGGATCTCGCCAGCCTTCACCTCAAAGCTGAGGCCATTTAAAACTGCCACCCCTTCTTTGCTCTTGCTGCTGACATTTGTCAACTTAAGCACGCTTGAGCCAATATGGGGATTCTGCTTGTCCACCTTGAAGGTTACCCCGCGTCCGACCATTTTTTCGGCCAGTTCGTTGGGATTGGTACCGGCTGTTTTTACAGTATCAATGACCTTGCCCCGGCGGATGATGGTAACCCGGTCGGAAATCTCCATGATTTCTTTCAGCTTATGTGTAATCAGAATGATGGACTTGCCCTCTGCAACGAGCCGCTTCATAATCGCCATCAGTTCCGTGATTTCCTGTGGCGTAAGCACAGCTGTAGGCTCGTCGAATATTAGTATATCCGCACCGCGGTACAGGGTCTTCATAATCTCTACCCTTTGCTGCATGCCGACCGAAATGTCATGAATTTTGGCATTTGGATTGACTTGAAGGCCATACTGCTCCGATAGCTTGCGAACCTGCTCCGCAGCGGATTTATAGTCGATTTTAAGACCTTTTTTCGGTTCCATGCCCAGAACAATGTTCTCGGTTACCGTAAAAGGCTCTACAAGCTTGAAATGCTGGTGAACCATTCCAATGCCAAGCTCAATCGCTTTATTGGGGTTATCGATAATAACCGGTTTCCCGCCGATTTCGATGCTGCCCTCATCGGGCTGATACAGTCCGAAGACGATATTCATCAAAGTGGATTTGCCTGCTCCGTTCTCACCAAGCAGTGCATGAATTTCTCCTTTTTCGAGCGTAAGACTGATAGAGTCGTTCGCAACGATACCGGGAAAGCGTTTTGTGATTTGCTTCAACTCTACAACAGGAGCCGCAGCACTCATGGAATCACCCTCATCACAGAATATTATTGCCTTATAGACACGGCTGTACCGCCCCCTGAAGGACGGTACCACTGTGTTAACCTATTGCCGGATGACTGTCTCTAACAAGGAACAAGGCCAGCTCAGTAACCGGCCTTGTCCCTTGTTCATTATTGTAATGCAAGAAACGTCAAGTTAGTATTACTCGGAAGGAACTTTGATTGTTCCATCGATGATTTGTTTGGTGTATTCGTCAACCTTGGCAAGAATATCAGCGGATACGTTAGCCTTGGAAGTTTCAGGAAGGCCTACGCCGTTGTCTTTCAGACCCAGTACAGTTGTAGTGCCGCCTTTGAAGGTTCCGTCAACAACCTGCTGGGAAACTTTCTTAACCGCTTCGTCTACACGTTTGATCATGGAAGTCAGTGTTACATCATCGCCAAACTCCAGGGATTGGTCTTTGTCTACACCGATTACCCAAACTTTAGCGCCGCCTGCTTTGTTGCGGGATTTAGCTTCGTTGAATACACCGTTGCCAGTTGCGCCTGCAGCAGGGAAGATGATGTCATTGCCATCATTGTACAGGGTTGCAGCCAGAGACTTACCAATGTCTGGCTTGTCATACGCACCAGCGTATGTGATTTTCACTGTTGCCTTAGGGTTAACAGCTTCTACGCCAGCCTTGAAGCCAACTTCAAAACGTTTGATAACCGGGCTTTCCATACCGCCGATGAAGCCTACTTTGTTGGTTTTTGTAGTCAGACCTGCAACCACACCAACCAGGAAGGAACCTTCATTCTCGGAGAAAGTTACGGATTCAACGTTAGGAGCATCTACCACGCTGTCGATGATTGCAAGGTTGGCATTCGGATTCTCAGTAGCAACCTTCTTAATAGCATCGCCAAGGTCAAAACCGATACCCCAAGTCAGGTTGTAGCCGCCTTTAACGAATTGGTTCAGGTTCGGCTCGTAGTCTGCATTGGATTTACTTTGCAGATACTTGATATCAATGCCGGTTTCCTTTTCAAGAGCCTGCAGAGCTTCCCAAGCAGATTGGTTAAACGATTTGTCATTTACGCCGCCTACGTCGGTAACCATACCTACTTTAACGTCGGTTTTCGGAGCATCCGTTGGCGCTGCTGTTGCTTCCGCTGGCGCATTGGTTGCTGTTCCGGCGTTTTTGCCTCCTGCGTTGCCGGAGTTGTTGTTATTGTTTCCGCAGCCTGCCAGAATGACAGTAAATGCCAGCAACATAACAAGAGAAAGTTGGTAAAGCTTTTTCATCGAGTGTGATCCCCCTTAAGAAATTGGATGTCTTCTGTGTTCTGCTTGGACATACCATTAAGTCAAATTATAACTGGTAAAAAACCTAAAATCCAGTCCATTAATGACCTCAGGTCAATAATAATTTGCATTTTTCCACAAGAAATCGCTTACCATTACATTGTATGTCAATAAAATGATCAAACTATGTCAGAAATGCTCGGATTAGCTTGATTTGCTTCGGTACATTATATATATTATTGCACAGTTATGAGTTTTCTATTATCATGGGTGATTACATATTGTAGAAAAGGGAGTACTGTATAATGGATGATCAAAACCAACCCCAAGCTGCACCCGACTTCAGATACTGCCGGGAATCCCGCGTGTTCAAGACAAGCCGTGTATTCCCGAATGATGTCAATAATCATAAGACGCTGTTCGGCGGCAAGCTGATGAGTACGATTGACGAAGTGGCCTCCATCTCTGCAATGCGCCACTGCCGCACGAATGTCGTAACCGCCTCAGCGGACTCTGTTGACTTTCTCCTGCCCATAAGACCCACTGATTCTGTGTGTTTCGAATCCTTCGTTTCCTGGACAGGCAGAACCAGCATTGAAGTCTTTGTCAAAATCATCTCGGAAAACCTGTACACCGGCGAACGCGCAGTTGCCGCCACATCCTTCCTCACCTTCGTAGCCGTCCATGAAGACGGCACCCCGGCTCCGGTACCCGCGGTCGTTGCCGAGACCGATGAAGAGAAGCTCATCAGTGCCTCAGCAGACCAGCGTTCCGAGCTGCGCAAGATCAGAAGAACAAGCAGCAAATTGCTGGCATCTCAACTGAGTACAACAAAATACTGGGAGTAAAGTAATTATCCAAAGCACTTTCAAACGCCCAAAAAAAGCACCGTCGCACGGGATATCCCGCAGGCGGTGCTTTTCGGTTACTTCTAATGCTTACGCGTTGATCTTCTCTTTGGCTACAACAGCCAGGGAGTTGAATGCGTTAAGGTCGTTTACTGCCAGGTCAGCCAGCATCTTGCGGTTCACTTCTACGCCAGCCAGTTTCAGGCCGAATACCAGCTTGCTGTAGGAAAGACCGTTCAAACGGGCTGCAGCGTTGATACGAACGATCCACAGTTTGCGGAAGTTACGTTTAGTCTGACGACGGTCACGGTATGCGTACAGCATCGATTTCATTACCTGCTCGTTGGCAGTTTTGAAAATGCGGTGCTTGGAACCAAAATAACCTCTTGCCAGTTTCAATACTTTTTTATGTCTACGACGAACTACAAATCCGCCTTTAACTCTTGCCATATTAATAAACCTCCCAAAAATGTGTGATAAAACTATTTCAAGTTAGCGAGTCCTTGTTTCAAGCGTCTTACATCCCCAGGGGCCATAACCGGATTGGTGTTCAATACGCGTTTTGCGCGTTTGGATTTGTGGGAAAGCAAGTGGTTCTTGTGAGCTTTGTAACGCAGTACTTTGCCGGATCCGGTAATCTTGAAACGGCCTTTCAGACTGCTGTGGGTTTTCATTTTAGGCATGGTGTTTCCTCCTTGAATATTATGCGGCGCCAAATTGCTGTGCAAGTGACTCCAAATTTATTGGGCTTTGGGAGCCAGGATCATAATCATGCTGCGTCCTTCCAGCTTGGGCTGGCGCTCCACAACAGAGATATCTTCCACTTCGCTCTTTACACGTTCCAAAATCTTCTGGCCGATGCTGGCGTGGGTAATCTCACGTCCGCGGAAGCGGACAGAGCATTTCACTTTGTCGCCTTCGCCCAGAAACTTGATAACGTTGCGGAACTTGGTCTGATAATCATGTTCCTCGATGTTGGCACGGAACCAGACTTCCTTGATATCCACGATCTTCTGGTTCTTGCGTGCTTCCTTCTCTTTCTTCTGTGTTTCATAACGGAACTTGCCGTAATCCATGATGCGGCATACCGGCGGCTTCGCCTGCGGTGCTACGTTGACTAAGTCCAGATTAAGATCAATCGCCATCTGCAACGCTTCGCGGATCGGTTTGATACCGATTTGCTCGCCTTCCGCTCCAACCAACCGAACTTCTTTGGCCCGAATTTCATCATTGATCATATGTTCCTTACTGATAATACTCCACCTCCGGATCTTCTTGGGAAATCAATTCTGCGGTTCTCCATAAAAAAGGGGTGCCGGTAACTCCCGACACCCCGTTTGATCAACGTTCATGAATTATAACATCCATAAAGCATTGAGATCAAAACCAGCTGGCGGAGGCCAGTCAGGTGAGAAGCCGGTGCTTCTGCTTGCAATCCCTATGTTTTGCATACTTGAATAATATACATCACTCTACAAGCTGTGTCAAGAACTGCAAGTACATTTCTTGTAAAATGACTCTAATCAGGAAACCTGCTTGCTCTGAACTTCCTCAAGCCGTACGACACGCGTATGCTTTGTATGGCTCCACTGCTTGTTGTTCTGCGTAAAGAACGCATAGAACGTAATGGGATACCAGGAAATCAGATAAACCGGGAAGACCAGCAAATACAGGTAGACTTTCTTGAATTTGACCTTCTCCAGCGCCATTGCGAGCAGGAAGGTCAGGATATTGGCGCCGACTGCAAAATAGCTGAGCCACAAAGGCAGCTCGCCATAAATATTAGCGATATGCGGACCTCCGAACATGGAGTTGTCGACCCACATTACAGCCGTCATCAGGAAGGTCAGCAGCACGATGTAGACATTGGCACCGTACAGTGCCAGGTCAAACTTCGTGAGGCTGCGTTCTTTTATGCTCTGCCACAGCAAAGGAAAGAAATATCTCCGCGCTACTGTGAAATGACCCTGCATCCAGCGCAGACGCTGTCTGGAGGAAGCCTTGAAGGTCAGCGGCTTCTCGTCGAATACCTTGGCGTCATAATTGAATTTGGGATAGACGCCCTTGGATGCGCTCCGCATCGTAAACTCCAGATCCTCTACCAGGCTTGTCGCTCCCCATCCCATTTCCTTCAGCAGATTGGTTTCGAAACACATCCCCGTTCCGCCAAGGAAGTTCGCCATATTCAGATTATGGCGCGACAGCTGCCAGAGCCGGTTGATGTACCAGTAGGATACGCCATAAGCGGCCGTAATCCAGGAATCCTCCGGATTTTTAGTATCGATGTAGCCTTGAATAACCTTTGCGCCGGAGCAGAGATCATTGTTCATCTCTGTCAGGAATTCTGTATGGGCAAGGTTGTCGGCATCGAACATTACAACTGCGTCATACTGCCGCGGCATGGCCCACAGCTCCTTGAGCATCCATTCAATCGCATATCCCTTGCCGCGCAGATTGGTATTGGTGCGGACACAGGCATTCATGCCGTGCTCTCTTACAATTCTTGCCGTTCCATCCGTACAGTTGTCGCAGATGACAAATACATCGTACAGTTCCCGGGGATAATTAAGCTGTTTCAAATTTTCCATCAGCGCCCCGACAACTTCTTCCTCGTTGTGTGCGGCAACCAGTACAGCAAATGATTTTTGCGGAGCAAACTGTGCCTTGTTCTTTTTCTTGTGCAGTCCGAATAACGAAAACGTAAACTGATAGACTGCAATTGCCGCCAAGATCACTTGGAGCGTAACAAACAATGCGTCTGTCATGACCTTTGATGCCCCCTTTTCGAATCTTGATGTTCTTTTGTTTTTTCTCTCTCTGGCATTGCTGACGTTCTTTCTGACCCTTTTGTTGCATTCCTTACAGTAAGACCGCTAGATTTCCCTTGGCTAAGGCAGGCTTGCCTGTATATTTATCACGTCAAAAGATATGGTCCGGCTGCCGCTGCTGCGGCTCCCTATTTCTCTGTTACCTTTTAAACGCGTTCAGCCTGCTTGAATCATTGTAAGGTGTAAGTGGCTGTGAAGTCAAAACTGGCATTTTCCGAGCTTTTTCTTGAAATGGACTACCTTAAAAAAGTATGATAAAGACAGCTTTATGGCATAGACCGGATTGCTGCAGCTGCGCCAATTATCTTCAGCCGGACTATCGGAGGGACAAGATATGAGACATTTATTCATGAAATTGCATCTCTTGGAGCGGCGCCTGTTCAAGTGGATCAACGGACGATTGCATAACCCATTCCTGAACTTCTGGCTTTTCTATCTGACCCATCTGGGCGGGGCCACAAGTGCCATCGGCATCAATCTGCTGATCTGGGCGCTGTCTCCCCAGCCTTTGAGAACTGTGGGGCTTCAGGCCCTCATTGCTTTGGCGATCAGTCATCTGCCTGTTGCCATCGCCAAGAAGCTCTACCCGCGGGTGCGGCCGTATCTGGCGCTGCCAGGCACGAATACGTTCCATAATCCGCTCAAGGACCACTCATTTCCTTCAGGCCATACAACAGCTATCTTCGCTTCTACCGTTCCTTATATGGTGGCCTTTCCTGTCCTGACCGCCATACTGCTGCCGCTGGCCTGCATTGTCGGATTTTCGCGGATCTATCTTGGACTGCATTATCCGTCAGACGTTGTTGCAGGTGCGGTTATAGGCTCCGGCGTCGCTGCAGGCACCATTGCCCTGTGGTTCTAATGCCTGTGATGGAACGGCGAATATCATTCACGAAAACAGGTGGATTATACATTGCGCAAAAAAAGAGTACTATTGCTGTCGGAAGGTTTCGGCGCAGGGCACACGCAAGCAGCTTACGCTTTGTCGAGCAGCCTGCGCAAATTGTCGCCTAATCTGCAAACCAAGGTGCTGGAGCTTGGGAGCTTTCTGAATCCCAGACTGGCGCCTCTGATTGTATCGGCATACCGGAAGACGGTGACCTCCCAGCCCAGGCTGATGGGGTATGTGTACCGTCACCAGAAATCATTCAATCGTCTTACCACACTTGCCCTGCACCGCATTTTTTATACACATACGCAAAATATTATGAAGCAGCTGAAACCGGATATTATCGTCTGCACCCACTTCATTCCCAGTGCTGTGGTTTCCCGCCTCAAACGGCTGGACCCGGCCTTCAAGGTCCCGCTGGTCACGGTCATCACCGACTACGATGCACATGCCACCTGGATCAGCCCGGAAGTGGACCGGTATCTGGTCTCCACTTCTGAGGTCAAAACCAAGCTGCGCTACCGCAGCGTCGCTGCAGCCAAAATCCAGGTCACCGGCATGCCGGTCCACCCGAGCTTCTGGGAGCATCCGGGCAAAGCGGATATTCTGAAGCAATTCGGCCTGCGGGATATGCCGACCGTGCTGGTTATGGGCGGCGGCTGGGGCATGATGAACGACGAAGTCATCAATGCAGCTTTGGCTGGATGGCGTGATAAGCTCCAGATTATTTTTTGCCTGGGCAAAAATGAGAAGCTGCTGCGCGGGATGCAGGAGAATCCGCTCTACAGCCATCCCAACATCTCCCTGGTCGGCTTCACGCGTGAAATCGACAAGCTGATGGAGATCTCCGATCTGCTGGTCACGAAGCCGGGAGGAATGACCTGCAGCGAAGGCCTCGCCAAGGGGATCCCCATGCTGTTCTATGACCCGCTGCCCGGCCAGGAAGAGGAGAACTGCCGTTATTTCACGGCCGCAGGACTGGGCGAACCGGTATCTTCCCTGAAGGTGGTCGACAGGTGGATGGAACGGCTGCTCTACAGCTATGATGAGGTGCAGGCCAAACGGCAAAGCCATCTGGATGAAATCGCCCGCTTCCATCCCTTGCAGAGCGCCCAGAGCATTATTGATATGCTGGAATAGCGCCGGCAAGAACAGCGGATCCAAGGGCATTCTAACCCTTTATGAATCTTTCAGCAATTCCTAATGGAAAAAGGATCACTAATTTGCTCGACCACCCTATTCTCCACAGGTGAAGTGGAAAAAGGATCACTAATTCAGCTCATTTCACTCCTGACGAAGGATTATGGCCCAATTAAGTTTCCTTTTTCCACTTAACGCTCACAATTTGTTGATTTTAGGGAGAAATAAGTTCCCTTTTTCCAACTATTACTGCTAACCTGCTTGTCCGCAGCGATAGTTGGAAAAAGGATGTCAAAAAGGCAGCCCAGAGGTGACCCTCCCCGGACTGCCTTTTATGTTTGTTTCCGGAATTCTGCGCCAGACCCTCAATTACAGTCGGTACTTATCCAGGCGGGTGGCCTGGTAGCGCGCCAGTGCTTCCGCACCCACAATGGCCTCGCAGCGGTGAATATTAACTCCGCGGCCGAAAAATTTGGTCTCATATTCAGTCATGACATGCTCCTCGTTCATCACTCCGTCCGGATGCAGATCGAGGGAAATATTCTTCATTTGCAGACCATAGTCAGCAAAGGCATTCAGTGAAAACTCAAACAGGCTGCGCGAATCTGTCTTCAGGTGAATTTCGCCAAGCGGGCTGAGCAGGCCGCGGTATTTGTCGAGAAACCGCGGATGGGTCAGGCGGCGGCGCGCATGTTTGCTCTTGGGCCATGGATCGCTGAAGTTCAGGTAAATGCGCTCCAGCTCCGCCGGCGCAAACACTTCCTCGGCATAGTTAATATTGGCGAGCGCCACTCTAAGGTTAGGCGGCGTCTCCTGTCCTGCCGGCTCCCAGACCGCCCGGGCCTTCTCTGCCGCACGGCGGATCAGTTCATCGTACATATCAACGCCGATAAAGTTAATATCGGGATATTTGAAGCTCATCCGGCTGATGAACTGCCCCTTGCCCATGCCAAACTCCACATGGATGGGATGATCGTTGCCGAACAGTTCAGACCACCGCCCCTTCAGGCTGCGTGGATCAAGGATGACCAGATCGGTCTGCTCTTCCAGACTTTCACGTATTCCTTTTCTTCCGCGTAAACGCATAAGGTATTCCTCCGCTTTCTCTAATACGTACACTGTCACTTGCAATATTGTGCCGAACTTGTCCGCAAAAGTAAAGGGATTTCACCGAAAAAAAGGAATTCTCCGCCTGGCCGGGTACGGCCGGACGAAGAACTCCCTTTTGCTGTATTTGGAATTGGGGTCCATGGTTTCATGCAATTCTTAGTCTACTTGGCAGAAGACTTAAAATCAAATGTCTTCTCGAAGGCATTGCGGATCTTGCGCTGTGCTTCAGTCTTGATCTTGTGATTGCCGTTAAATTCAACGCCCGTAAGCGCCAGCGCTTCGTCGGGGGTCAGCTGCACATCAATGGAGCCTTTTCCTTCTGCATAAGCCGTGTGAGAATTCATCGTGATCACCTCTTGATATTATTATGAACCTTGCGACACGAAATTATGAATTCATGATATAGAAATTATGTGGGCTGCAGCGGCTTTTTTACATTTTAAATATAACATAGTGTGTAAGCATTATCAAGATGAAAACGCTATTATTCCGGCCTATTTTCCGCCTCAATTCCAGCGGCCTTCATGTTACGTTCACCGCTGATTTTTGATACAATGGAAAGGTTAAGTAGAAACGGCTTCGCCGTCCTTGCAAGGGACGGTCCGTTTCAGCGAGAAATATAAGGATGATTGACGGCGCGGGACAGATAAATCCTTATATTTTAGAGAAAGGAGTACCGCATGTCCAACCTTCTACAGACCTCCTCTCCACTGCTGTGGGGGATAAACGTTTCCATACCTGGAATTATGAAATGCGTGAACATATGGACACCAAGGTGTTCAAAGTCATGCTCGATGCCGGCTTTACCTGTCCCAACCGCGACGGTTCCATCGCCAAAGGAGGCTGTACCTTTTGCAGCGCCAGAGGCTCCGGGGATTTCGCCGGCAGCCGCCGCGATGATCTGGTGACCCAGTTCAATAATGTCCGGGACAGACAGCATCTGAAATGGCCGAATGCCAAATATATCGGTTACTTTCAGGCTTATACAAACACGTATGCTCCAGTCGGGGAACTCAGGGAATATTATGAAGTCATTCTGCAGCAGCCGGGCGTAGTCGGCCTGTCCATCGCTACGCGTCCCGACTGCCTCCCTGATGATGTGGTCGAATACCTGGCTGAGCTGAACCAGCGGACCTATCTCTGGGTCGAGATGGGGCTGCAAACCATTCATGACTCCACCTCTGAGCTGATTAACCGGGCACATGATACGCAGTGCTACATTGAAGCTGTCCAGAAGCTTCGCCGTCACGGCATCCGCGTCTGCACCCACATTATTCACGGCCTGCCGCAGGAAACGCATGAAATGATGCTGGAAACTGTGTCAGCGGTGGCGAACATGGACGTGCAGGGCATCAAAATTCATCTGCTGCACCTGATGCGCAAAACGCCGATGGTGAAGCAATATGAAGCCGGCCTCCTGCGTTTTCTGGAGCAGGATGAGTATGTGAAGCTGATCGCCGATTCACTTGAGCTTCTTCCGCCGGAAATGATCGTGCACCGGCTGACCGGCGATGCCCCGCGCGACCTGCTGATCGGTCCGCTGTGGAGCCTTAAGAAATGGGAAGTGCTGAACGCGATTGATGATGAACTGATTGCCCGGGATACCTGGCAGGGTAAATACTGGAGGAAGAGCTAATGGGCTTTATGTCGGTCCTTAGCTTTGCTCATAAATTAACGGAGGGCCGCCTCCAGCCGGGCGGCCGGGCGATTGACGCCACCGTGGGCACCGGTGCCGACACGCTGTTCCTCGCCAAAGCGGCCGGACCGCGCGGCGGGGTGTACGGCTTCGACATCCAGCCTGCGGCGCTGGCTCTGGCCGAAGAGCGCCTGCGGCTGGCCCGGGAGGAAGCGCGGGCGCCGCTGTCTCCCGTAACGCTGCTGCTGCAGAGCCACGCAGCAATGGCGGAAGCCGTTCCGCCGGACTGGCGCGGAACGGTCTCGGCGGTGATGTTCAATCTCGGCTATCTGCCCTCGGGCGATGCCGACAAGACCATCATCACCGAGCCCGCCAGCACGCTGGCCGCGCTGGAGGCCGCGCTCGCGCTGCTGCGGCCGGGCGGCATTATCACGGCCGTCCTCTATCCCGGCCACGAAGGCGGGGACCGGGAAGCCGCCGCCGTGGAAGCCTGGGCGGCAGGCCTCCCTTCCCGCCAGGCGCAGGCCATCGTCTACCGCCAGCTGCAGCGGGCCTCGGCCCCTTACACGCTGGCGGTCGAGAAGAAAAAGAAGCGGATCTGTAGGTGGCCGGAACCAAGATGGAGCACATCAACGCTGGGGAACGGCAGCCGCTGCTTCTTTTTTGACGGGCCGGATGAAGAAAAGCCGGAGTTCTTCAAATCTGCACAAAACAGTAAGTAAGCACATTATTCTACAATCGGAAGGAAGATGCAGTGATGACTAAGCCTTATCCTTTAAAATTTCAACCGGAGTTCAAAGAACGCGTATGGGGAGGCCGGGCCCTGGAGAAATTCGGCCTGGAGCTGCCGGAAGGCCACATCGGCGAAGGATGGATGATTGCCGATCATCCCAATGGCACCTCTTCGGTGCTCAATGGCGAGCTTGCCGGACAAGGATTGGATCAGATCCGCGGGCAGTTCGGCCATGAATGGTTCGGCAGCAAGGGCAGCCCGAAGGACGGCGGCCGGTTCCCGCTGCTGATCAAGCTGCTGGACTGCAATGACAATCTGTCTGTACAGGTGCATCCTACGGATGATTACGAAGGATTGCCAAAGGGAGAACTGGGCAAAACAGAAATGTGGTACGTGCTGGACGCCAAACCGGGCGCCAAAATTATCTACGGCCTTAAAGACGGCGTAACCCGCGAAAGTCTGCGTGAGGCGCTGGAGACCGGTACGGTCATGGATACCATGCGGGAAATCACTGTCTCGGCCGGTGACGCCTTCTACATCCCTGCCGGAACTGTCCACGCGCTCTGTGCCGGAGTGGTTGTAGCGGAAATTCAGCAGAACTCGGACACTACATACCGGATTTACGACTATGACCGTCCGGGTCTGGATGGCAAACCGCGTGAGCTTCATATCGAGGATTCGCTTAACGTAACCGCTTATGAAGGCGCAGGCGCAACCTCCATGAAGACAGATGGCGCTGTGGCCGGAGAGTGGCTGCAGATTGCCGCTTCCCCCTACTTTATTGTAGAAAAAGGCATCGTAAACGGGGAATGGAGCCTCTCCACCACACCGGACAGCTTCACTATTCTCGTGGTATGCGAAGGCAGCGGACATCTGACCTGGGAAGGCGGCTCCCAGCCCTATTCGGCCGGAGAATGCTACCTCCTTCCGTCCACCCTGGGCGCTTACGGAATCGAAGGCCACTCCACGGTGCTGCGTTCGTATCTGCCATAAACCATGCCAGTGCCGGCATATATTAACGGGTAAGGCTCAAACTTAGGTCCATGCCACCGAAGCGGTATTGCAGAAAGATTTTAGGATGTGTCCGCTTTGCTGTTACATTATTGCTCAATCTCCAAGAAGTAGGGCTCACAAAACTTTTAGGAGGACCGGGATGAGGGAAAACACTTTTAAGATGACCGATCCGCTGGGGGTCGCCATCCATGTATATGAATGGCTGCCGGAACCGGAGGCTCCGGTCAGGGGGATTGTCCAGATTGCCCACGGCATGTGTGAAACGGCTGCCCGGTATGCCCGGTTTGCAGCGGCGCTCACAGGAGCAGGCTATGCGGTATATGCCAATGACCACCGCGGCCACGGGCAAACCGCAGGCCGGGTTGAACTGCTCGGCGATACCGGCGAGAATGGATTCTACTGGATGCGGCGCAATCTGCTCCAGCTCGCCGGAATCGCCCGCTCCCGGCATGAGGGCCTGCCGATCTTCCTGCTGGCCCACAGCATGGGCTCCTTTCTGGCACAGAAGCTGATGTGCGAGGAAGGCCGTGACATCTATGCCGGATTCATTCTCAGCGGCACTAACGGGCCGCGCACGATGCTCCGGCTCGGAGAATCACTGGCGGGGCTGCAATTCAGGCTGCAGGGGAAGCGCCACCGCAGTGTTCTGCTGAACGGTATTGTTTTTGGCCCGTATAACCGGTCTTTCACACCGGTGAGGACCGCTTTTGACTGGCTGAGCAGTGATACGCAGGAGGTAGACCGCTTCATAGCTGATCCGTTCTGCGGAGCGATTTGCACCACCCGGTTCTTCCGCGATTTCTTCCGGCTGCTGCGGGATATCCATTCCAGGGAAACGCTGGTTACCCTGTGCAAGGATAAGCCGGTATATCTGTTCGCCGGAGCCAAAGACCCGGTCGGCATGAACGGTCAAGGCGTGCTGCGCCTGGCGGAGATCTACCGGGAGCAAGGAATTTCAGATGTGGAATACAGGCTGTATCCCGAAGGCAGGCATGAAATGCTCAACGAGGTCAACCGGGATGAGGTGACTGCGGATGTGCTGGACTGGCTCGTCCGGCATCTTCCGGCGGAATCCCTGCTGCTTCAGCCGGTTGCTCCTTAGCTATCCGGCAAAAACGTATAAAAGACAGGCTTTCCGTCCGTTACGGAAAGCCTGTCTTTGTATTTTTCCGCTATAAATCTACTAATGCTCCATTTTTTAACATACTAAATGTGATATGATTCTCTTGTACAACAGTGTTCATGAGCAGCAGCTGCACTCCCTGGAGGAGGTGAAGGTAATGGACGTTAAAGATGCTATTACCCTAATGTTCATGTTCGGTATGTTCATCTTGGCACTGCTTGGCTACATTAAAAAGAAATAGACCGTACCTGTAAGGTAACGGTCTACTCCAACCAAATAAAACGGGACGACCGGCTGCTCTTCAGCAGTGGTTGTACAACAGGGCTGTGCTGGTGACACAGCTCCTTCTTTTATTGTATTATAGCATAACCCATTTTATTACATAAACCCCGAGGAAGAATGAATTTCCACCAATGGCTTGTCTAATCCGTATTGAAGCACCTTCTGCGGCCCCTTGCCCCCGCTGCGGCGGAGTCCTTTATCAAGGAAGCCTGCTCTGGAGTAAAGGCTTGCCGCAGCGATATTCCGCTCGTTGACAGCAAGTACAATTTCGCGGACCCAAGGAAAATGAGTTCTGATGAAGCCCGGCAGCAGCACCAGTGCGGCTTTGGCTATGCCCTGGCCTTGGCTGGCATAGTTAATCAGGAACGCACGCAGCAGTATGGCCCCGGTTGTATTGGGGTAAAAGTCCGCAATACCTCCTCCACGGTGAAGGACAAAAAAGCCTGCCGCCTGTTCCTCCTGGACAATGACAACCGCAGTTTTGCCGGGATTTGCTACAGCTTCAGACAAAGTCTCTTCCGGCAATCCGGTGAACTCCGCCTGCTCGGGCGGCAGCTCAAAGGCAAGCAGGTCTTCCTTGTACTTTTCTTCATATAAACGCAAAGAAATCTGCCCTGCACTGTTCATTCTGTTCTCCCCTCCCAGCCCAATCAAGGGCGCGCCTGCCTACAAAGGCAGCGCGTAATATTGCGCCCGCTGGCTCTCATCCTGCTGGTACATGACGATCAGCAGGGTGCTTCCACCGGCATCCGGCAGAGCTTCCGCCAGAGCTGTGGAACTCTTGTCCGCCGCTTCGGCAACAGCCACGGCTGCCGGATCAAAGCGCAGTCCGCTGATCGAGTCCAGCACGGCTTCCAGACGGAACGGCAGCACTTCGAGCACGGTGAACTTTTGCAGCTCCCGCTCGCTGAACCCCGCTTCTGCCAGCTTGGCAGAGAGACGCTCCGGATGCTCGGCGATCTCCTTCATATAATGGGACCATTCCGGCTTGTCCAGCGTAATATCCCACCAGATTTTGCGCGGCTTATATTTGTGCCCCAGGAAATAATCCAGCTTCATCAGCCCCGTAATGACGGGCATGGAAGGCGTTCTGCGGTCCGTCAGAAAAGCATGCAGCCGGGTGAACAGATCTTCGAGCTGATGCCCGATCTTCTGCCAGCCCCGCGCCTCCCAGTAATCGCCGAACTCCTGGAAGAAATCGAACGGCGATTTGAACACATGGCGGATCAGGTATTTAACCGAGTGGTCCAGCCTGTGGCTGTTCCAATACTTCTCCAGCACATCCTCCAGCCGCTTGAGGCGGATAATGTCGGAGAACGGCATCACATGGCTGCTCAGAATCTCATATGGGGCGTGCTCCATATACGTATAGTTGTATTTGGCCGCCTGGGCACGGAGCCCGGTGCCGCGCAGCATTTTGAGGAATCCGAGCTGAAGCTCTTCCGGCTCCATGGCGAATACATCGTTGAAGGTCTTGCGGAAGGTCGCGTAATCCTCCTGCGGCAGCCCGGCAATCAAATCGAGATGCTGGTCGATGTTGCCGCTGGCTTTGATTTTCATAACGGTGCGGGACAGCTTGGTGAAGTTCTGGCGGCGTTTGACCAGCTCATTCGTCTCGTCATTGGTGGACTGCACGCCTATTTCGAAGCGGAAGATGCCCGGAGGCGCGTGCTCGGCAAGGAAATCCAGCACCTCAGGACGCATAATATCCGCTGTAATCTCGAACTGGAACACACAGCCCTGATGGTTGTCGATCAGGAACTGGAACATTTCCATCGCGTAATTGCGGTTGATATTGAAGGTGCGGTCGAGAAATTTGATGACTTTGGCACCATTCTCAATCAGATAGAGCAAATCCGCTTTCACCCGTTCAATATCATAGTACCGCACACCCACCTCAATGCTGGACAGACAGAACTGGCAGTTGAACGGACAACCCCGGCTGGTCTCAAAATAGACAATCCGCTTACCGAGATCCGGGAGATCATCCGGGAAGCGGTGCGGGGACGGCAGGGTGTTCAGATCGCTTTTGGGACGCGGCGGATTGACGATCAGCTCTCCGCCCTTGCGGTACGCAGCTCCATAGACAAAATGAAACTTGCGGTCATCCCGCAGCTCCTGGAGCAGATGGTGGAAGGTCTCTTCCCCGTCGCCGTTCACGACAAAATCAATCCCGGCCTCCCGCTGCATCCAGTAAAGCGGCTCATACGATACTTCCGGCCCGCCCAGCACAACCGTAACCTCAGGCATCACTTGCTTGAGAATCCCGATCACCTTGACGGTCTCTTCAATGTTCCAGATATAACAGGAAAACCCGATCACATCCGGTTTCTTCTGGAAGAGGTCGGACACGATATTCATCACGGGATCTTTGATGGTATATTCCGCCAAATGGATATCCTGAAACTCATGCTCGCTGTATGCCTTCAGGAGGCGGATGGCCAGCGAGGTATGAATGTATTTGGCATTTAATGTAGCCAGGATGATTTTCATGCCTGATAACCCTCTTTACATTTCATTTTGAAAAAATT
Source organism: Paenibacillus sonchi (assembly GCF_016772475.1). NCBI lineage: Bacteria > Bacillati > Bacillota > Bacilli > Caryophanales > Paenibacillaceae > Paenibacillus > Paenibacillus sonchi. The sequence goes on along the minus strand of NZ_CP068595.1, from coordinate 3,499,828 downwards.
CCAGGAACGGCTTGCCGTATTTACGGTATTTCACTTCACCGACCCCTTTGACTCTCAGCATTTCCGCTTCAGTCTGCGGGCAAACCACGCTCATCTCGCGCAGGGTCGCATCATTGAAAATAATGTAGGACGGCACATGCTCGCGCCCCGCCAGCTCGCGGCGGATCAGGCGCAGCTGCTCGAACACCGTCTCATTCACCGCCGACGGCGACAGATCGCGCACGCGGCTGCGGTCCCGCCCGCCGGAGCTGCCTCCGGTGCTGCGCACCCGGGCCACCCGCTGCAGGACCTGCCGCTGGCCGCGCAGCACTTCGGCGGCCAGCGGCTGAAGCCGCACCACAGGATACTGGCCTTCCGATAAGGACAGATACCCTTCCGAGATCAGCACATTGATGCTCTCGGTAATCTCCTTCTCGGTGCGGCTGGACATCGCCCCGTGGGTAGGCAGATTCTCGAAGCCGTACTGCAGCACCTTCTGGTTGCGCGAGCCTTTGAGGACAGAGGATACCAGTGCGACGCCAAAGCGTTCACGCATACGGTGGATGCAGGAGAATATCTTCTGGGCATCCACCGTCATATCCACCAGCTCGCGTTCATCTGTACACGAGCTGCAGATCCCGCATGGCTGGTCCCCGTGCTCCTCGCCAAAATAATCCAGCTGGGCGCTGCGCAGACAGCGGGTCGTATAGCAGTAATCGATCATCTGCTGAAGCTTGCGGTATTCATTAGCCTTGCGGTCCGCGTCCTGCGGATTCTGCTCGATCAGGAACTTCTGCGTCATAATATCCTGCGCGCTGAAGAGCAGGATACACTGGCTGGGCTCTCCGTCCCGCCCGGCACGGCCCGCTTCCTGTACGTAGGCTTCCATATTTTTGGGCATATTGTAATGGATGACGTAACGGACATTCGACTTGTCGATCCCCATCCCAAAAGCATTGGTGGCAACCATGACGCGGATATCGTCATAGAGAAAACCTTCCTGGCTCTCCGCACGCTCCTGGTCGCTCATCCCTGCATGATAACGTCCGGCTGCGATGCCGGAAGCCTGCAGCCGCTGATACAGATCATCCACCTCTTTGCGGGTGGCGGCATAGACAATGCCCGGCTGATGGGAATGCTGCGCCGTATAGTCCAGCACGAACTCGCGTTTATTCTCCCCGCGCAGCACCGACATGGCCAGATTATCCCGGCCCAGTCCGGTCATGAATACGCCCGGCTGGCGAAGCCGCAGCAGCCGGACCATATCCTCCATAACCTCAGGCGTAGCTGTGGCGGTAAAGGCGGCAAGAATCGGCCGTTCCGGCAGCTCGTCCACAAAAGGGGAAACCGCCAGATAGCTCGTCCGGAAATCATGCCCCCACTGGGAGACACAGTGGGCTTCATCCACCGCGACACAGGAGATGGACAAGCCGGCCATTTCCAGGCGGAACCAGTCCAGCTCCAGCCGCTCGGGCGCCACATAGAGCAGCTTCAGCTCTCCCCGGCGCGCCGCACGGATGCGTTCATTCACTTCTTTGCCGCTCAGCGTGCTGTTGATATATGCAGCCGGAATTCCGGCCGTGGTCAGCGCGTCCACCTGATCCTTCATCAGTGAAATCAGCGGGGAAATGACCAGCGTAAGTCCCGGCAGCAGCAATGCCGGAACTTGATAACATATCGATTTCCCGCCGCCCGTCGGCATGATTCCGAGCGTATCGCGGCCCTCCAGCAAATTCATGACAATTTTTTTCTGGCCCTCCCGGAAGTCGGGATAGCCATAATATTTTTGCAGTTCAGCCTGCGCCTGTTCCATGGTAGGTGCTTGCATCTTCATCTCTATCATAACTCCTTAAGACTTTCTATCTTTAGTTTACCGGGCAACGGGGTATTGAGCAACCGCCGGAAGTGTAAATCGGGGCATAAAAAATCCTGTTCTAAGCAACACTTGATAGTGATCTTCCAAACTTTCAGCCCCAAGGAGGCGGTGACATGCAAGCTTGGAAAGAGAAATATATTTCATATATCCAAAAACAAAAGCAGCCGTACCCCGCTCCACCGGAACCGGGCAAGGAAAAGCTGAGTCTCAGCCTGTCAGCCAATCTGGAAAGGCTGCTTAACCGGCTCGGCCAGAGCAGTGATCTGGTCGTGCGTGATTTCCTGCTGTTCGGCCGGTACGGGGCAGCGCTTGTTTTTTCTCCTCCCTTGTCAATCAGGAGCAGATTCAGGAGCATATCCTGAAACCGCTCATGGCCCGTTCCGATGACCACCCAGGATTTCCTGACAATCTCGCCGGGCTGTCCCATTATATCTGGAATACAGCGCTTCAAGTCACACAGGGAACCACTGAAGAAGATTTGTCCGCCCTGCCTTCCGGAATCGTCAAAGGCCAGCTGATTCTGCTGATAGAGGGTTCAGCCGAAGCCCTTGTGCTGGACATGCGGCAGGTCGACACCCGTGGTGTAGAGCAGCCGCAGACGGAACAGGTAATCCGGGGACCGAGGGAAGGGTATGTAGAGAAGCTGGAGAACAATCTCTCCCTTCTGCGCTATCGGCTGCAGAGTACGGATTTCCGGATTGAGATCAGTCCCATCGGGGCACGGACCCAATCGCGGGTAGCCTTGTGTTATCTGGACAGTCTGGCCGGCCCGAAGCTGGTAGCCGAGGTGATGCGCAGAATTTCAATGATTCAAACCGACGGCATCATTGATGCGGGATACATCGAACAATTCATCGAAGACCAGCCGTTGTCTCCTTTCCCGCAGGTTCAGAGCACAGAGCGGCCGGACAAAACGGTAGCCGCTTTGCTTGAAGGGCGGGTTGCTGTCCTGGTAGACGGCTCGCCTTTTGCCCTGATCGTTCCCGCCCTGTTCAACCAGTTCTTCCAGACGGTGGATGACTATACCGAGCGCTTTATTATGGGCAGCCTCATTCGCATAATCCGCCTGATCGCCTTGGCCTTCTCCCTGTTTTTCCCGGCTTTGTATGTGTCGGTCATTTCGTTTAACCCGGAGCTGATGCCTACCGATTTCGCCGTAGCCATCTCCGGGGGACGCGCCGGCGTGCCTTTCCCGGCTGTGCTGGAGGTGCTGATTATGGAGGTCTCTATGGAGGTGCTGCGCGAGGCCACCATCCGCCTGCCGCAGATGATCGGCGGGGCCTTATCCATTGTCGGTGTGCTCGTTATCGGCCAGGCAGCGGTGGCAGCGGGACTGGCGAGTCCAATCACTGTGGTGATTGTCGCGCTGACGACTATCGGCTCTTTTGCCACACCTGCTTATAATGCCGCGATTGCACTGCGTATGCTGAGGTTTCCGCTGATCCTTCTGGCCGGGATGTTCGGACTCTATGGCGTGATGATCGGCACCATCCTGATTATCAACCATCTGTTGTTCCTCGAATCCTTTGCTGTGCCCTATATGTCTCCGTACATCCCCGGCAAATGGCGCGATTGGAAGGACTCGCTCGTGAGAGTACCTTTGTGGTGGATGCGCAGCCGCCCCAGTTTTCTGCACACCCGGGATAATACCAGGCTTCCTGCCTCCACTCCCGGGAATTATACCGCACAGATTCTTCAGCAGGGAGGAGAGACCAGTGAACCATTCCCGGCAGATCACAACGCTGCGGGCAGCAGCCGTAATCAGTAGCACCATTATTGGGATAGGGATTCTCAGCTTTCCCCGCTATATGGCCGATGCCGGGGGCAGCAGCGCACCTTTGGTTGCTTTTACCGGCGTTCTGATCTCCTTCTTCAGCTTCTGGCTGCTGGCCGCGCTGTGCCGGCGCTTCCCCAAAGAATCTCTGTTTGTGTTCAGCCGCCGGCTTATCGGCCGGCCGCTGGCCATGTTCTTCACTTTGATTATTTGGCTCATTTTCATCATGCTTACCGGCCTTACCGCCCGTCAATTCGGAGATGTCGCTACAAGTGTGCTGTTCAATAAAACACCAATTGAAGCGACCGTTATTTTGATGCTGCTGATCTGCCAGCTGTCGGCCCGAAGGAATATAATCAAGTTTTCCTACATTCATTTCTTCTACCTGCCGCTGATTATTGGCCCGGTGATCATAACTATCCTTATTTCTATGAGAGATGTCGACCTGCTGAATCTTCAGCCTGTCCTGACCGCTCCCTCAGCCTCCTTTTGGAGAGGCGCCATTGAAGCGAGCTATCTGTTCCAAAGCTCTTTTATCATCACACTGCTGGTTCCTTTTATGCAGCTGCCTAAGCAGGCTGTACGGGCAGGCGCAATCGGTATTTTCGCAGCCGGAGCCGTATATCTGCTGATTGTTATCGCCTCCGTAGGCATGTTCGGTGTGGAGGAAACCAAGCTGCTGATTTATCCCACACTGGAAACCGCCCGCTCGGCGGTCGTTGGAGACGGTTTTTTGGAACGGCTGGACGCCCTGTTCATTGTTATATGGGTAATCTCTGTCTTCACCACCATCTACACTACCTATTATATAGCCGCCTATCTGCTGCAGAATTTGCTTGCATTCAGGGATCAGCGGATGACCTCCAGTGTACTGCTCCCTTTAGTTTTTGCCATTGCCATGCTCCCGAAGAATGTCTTTGAGACCTACACATGGACCCTCCTGCTGGGGAAAATGTCCATGATCCTGATGGTCGGCTACCCCGCTCTGTTATGGGCCGTATATGGGGTCCGCCGTTTCCGGAAGAAGGTGCTCCCATGAACAGGCTGCTGCGGAAAATAAGCTCCGGATTGCTGGCGGCTGCCGTCATCAGCCTTTTTCTTACCGGATGCTGGGATCAAGTCGAAATCGAGGACCGGGCACTGGTGCTGGGATTATCCATTGATGCCGTCCCTCCGGAAAAAGCAGATCAGGAAGAAGAGGTCACCCATCTTTCGGATACTCCGGTGCCGGAGGAAATGATCAGCGTCACAGCGCAGATCGCCGTGCCGGGACGTGTGCCGCTGGGTCCGGGAAGCGGCAGCAGCGAGGACGGGAAGACAAGCCCGGTGTGGGTGGTTACGGTGACGGGGCATTCGCTTGATGATGCCATGAATAATCTGCAGCAGCAGATTGCCGACCCGCGCTATCTCGTGCATTTGCGGGTAATTGTCATCAGCGAAGACATCGCCCGGGGAAGGATGGATGATCTCAATGATTATCTCCGGCGCAATCCCGAAGTCCGGCGCAGAACCTGGCTGCTGGTATCCCAAGGCCGGGCCTCGCAGTTCATGGATGTCAAGCCTCCGCTGCAGCGCGTGCCTACACTATACATCCTCTCCATGATGGAGAAAGCAGTAACCTCGGGCAAGTTTCCTCCCGATTATATCGGCACCTACTGGTCAGCGGATTCCAAGTGGGGACAAAGCGCTTATCTGCCTTATGTGGCGCTGCGCAACAAAGACAATGTACTGATTAACGGATTGGCTTACTTCAGCCAGGGCAAAATGGTCAATACCACCAAGCCGCTTGAAATCGGCGCGTTCATGGCGGTCCAGGGAATGGACCCGGGCGGGTACTCCGCTTTTTTCAAAACAAGGGAGCTCGGCGTGGTCATGACCAAAACTAATAAACGATACACAAAAACCCGCAGCTCCATCCGGGACGGCAAACCCGTTCTAACCTATGACATTTACCTCGAAGGGGATTTGGACGAGCACTTTCACAGCGCGAAGCCCGCCGATTCCCCGGCGAGTCTGCATGAGATTGAGCAGGAATTCAATAAGAATGTTCAGACCTTGATCCACAATCTGATCCGGCAGACCCAAAAGGACCATGCCGATATTTTTGGAATGGGCGAGATTATCCGCGCGCATCACCCTGCCTACTGGAAGGAGCATATTCATGACAAGGACGATTGGGAGAAGCTCTATGACAGTGTCACTGTGAACATTAATCTGGCTCTGCATCTGCGGAGAGTCGGACTTAAAGAGACATAAGAATCTATAAGCGGTTTAGCCGCGCAAATGGATGGAAACGGGGAGAAGCTCATGGTGCACCTAGTTACCTATACTGCTGCGATCACCATATTTTCCGCACTGATGCTGCTCACAGTGGACCGGGCGATCTATAAGTCCAGCGGATGGGTTCGCGAAAGGAAATACGCCTCTGCACTGGGATGGGGCTGCGCGGGTGTATCCTTACTGTTCATCATCTGGCGGCTTATCTTGTTATAGCTGACCGGACGGACGTCCTCTCCCTTCCCGGCTCTTTCGTAGTATTTCTTTACCGCTCATGGTATATTGAGGAGTACATTATCAGAGGACGGAGAATGCTTCCATGAATACAAGACGAAATCCCAAAGAGGGTTCCAAACGCGGCGTAAGGCCGGGAGTGAAGGCCAAAGCCCAGCCCAGGCCCGGCACAAGAGGCCCACATGGCAAACCGGGCGGCAAGCCGGGAGCAGCAGCCAAAGCAGCATCGCCGGTTAAATCATATACGGTCGCGGAGCCTGCCGAGCTGCTGGCTTTTTTGCTGAAGACTATTACAAGCCGCGGACGCAATTCCATCAAATCCATGCTCTCCCGCGGGCAGGTGTCGGTAAACGGCAAAGCCGTAACCAAGCATAATTTCCAGCTGCATCCCGGCCAGACCGTAACCATTGATCTTGAAAAACCGGTCCAGATGAAGGAAATGACCGGACTGGCCATTGTTTATGAGGACGATGATCTGATTGTGATTCAAAAGGAAGCCGGGCTGCTCTCCATCGCCACCGGTGAAGACAATGAGCTGACTGCCTACCGCCAGCTGATGGAGCATGTCCGCCAGAGCAATCCCCATAACCGTGTCTTTGTGGTGCACAGACTGGACCGCGATACTTCCGGTGTAATGATGTTTGCCAAAAGCGAACAGCTGCAGCAGAAGCTGCAGAATACATGGAAAGAAACGGTAAAGGAACGCTCCTATGTGGCATTGGTGGAAGGCGTGGTCAAAAAACCGGAGGGAACCATCAGCTCCTGGCTGAAGGAAACCTCGACGCTCAAAATGTATTCCAGTCCCCATGAAGGCGACGGCCTGCATGCCGTGACCCACTATAAGCTCATTCAGGGCAACCGCCACTTCTCTTTGCTGGAGGTGCACCTGGAAACCGGACGCAAGAATCAGATCCGCGTGCACATGTCCGATATCGGACATCCCATTGTCGGGGACAAGAAGTATGGTGCGGAGACAAAAGCTGTCGGGCGGCTCGGACTGCATGCCCGCCTGCTCTCCTTCGTACATCCGTCCTCCGGGGAACTGCTTACCTTTGAGAGCGCCATCCCCAAGACGTTCCTGAAATACTCTGCTCCGGCACCTTCGAACTGAACTCAATGAATCCGGCAGGGGAAACACGGCCGGCAACATTTTCACTATAATTTGCGTCATGATACAATATAGAGAAACGTAAGAAGGTGCGGTTCTTGTTCCATCCCACTGTATTTGACAACATCAAAATTGCCTTTGAAAACCAGATTTACGATTACGATAACCTGGATGGAATTCTTACCGTGACGGACCGTGCCGATCTGCTGAACCTGGCGCTGATGTCCCGCGAGTTCAGCTTGTCCTTCAGACTGGCCGGCAGCCAAAATGTGACGTCCCAGGTGGTTCTGCTGTCCTCGGTGAAGGAGCTGAGCGACGAAATTCTGGAAACTCCCGGCAGCGATCCCGGCTGCGGCCTTGTATTGCGCTTTTATATGCAAATCCGGAATGTGGACGTCCAGTGTGCAGCAGCCCAGCGGATTCTCAGTTCGATCTGGGGGCCGGATGTCCAGCCCGTTCAATCCCTCACTTACCGGTACGGCCAGGAAGACGGCACCTGCAACAACTGTATTGAACTGAAGTTCAACAGGCAAATTACCGAAGAGCAAATGGAGGATATTCCCCATCTTCTGGAGTTTCTTGTGCAGAGCGCGGAGGAATTGGAGGACATCTACTAACGATAACGGGGTGAAGAGTTCATGGGCTTCCTGCCAACTGCCAAAAGCAAACGCTGGTCCCTTTGGATTCCTGTGTATGCGCTTGTTCTCTGGCTGCTGCTGTTGCTGGACCGTTTTGTTTTGCTGGACAAAGATTTCAGCCCCCTCCTTCTTGCCAGGTATGCCGCTCTTGCGCTTGGTGCATCTATAGTTGTAAACGGCTTTGGCTGGCTGGGCGCGCGGCTGGTCTGGCTGATCACTACAGCCGGCATTCTGGCCGGACTGGGGCTTATGATGGCCTATACGTACCGGGAAATGTCCGGCTGGGAGGATCTTGCAGGCTTTCTCATGTTTGTAATGTTTGCACTGGGCGGATTTGCAGCCGGGCTGCTCGCAGAAGGCATCTTGTGGCTGATCAGACACCGGCGCAAGCTCTAGAACCAATTACGCGGTATCAATTCAATGTCACCAGCATCATATAATGAGGTGGATAACCCGTGTCCAATTCCCTTTTGACCAAAAAAGCCCTCGCCCATTCCCTGAAGACCCTGATGGAGCATCTACCGCTGAACAAAATTTCAGTCAAGCATCTGGTGGACGATTGCGGGCTCAACCGTCAGACATTCTATTATCATTTCCAGGATATTTTTGAGCTGCTCGGCTGGATTTACCAGACGGAAGCGTTGGAGAGCATCGCCCAATATCGCAGCTATAATACGTGGACGGACGGGTTTTACCGGATTTTTTGCTACATCGAAGCCAACAAGGCCTTTTGCAACAATACGCTGGACTCCCTGGGCAGGACGCATCTGGATGCGTATCTGTATGAAGTGACGAACGATCTGATCATGGGTGTGATTCAAGAGCTCGCGGGCGGGATGGAGGTTGACGTCGAGGATAAGCGGTTTATCGCCAATTTTTATACGCTGGCTTTTACGGGCCTTGTGATCCAGTGGATGCGCGGCGGCATGAAGGATGATCCGAAGGTGATTATCGGCAAGCTCAGTGTGCTGATTGAAGGGAATTTTGCCAAAGCGCTGCATCAATACGAGAAAAAGCTGTCGTAACCGTTTCTGGTCCGGCGGCTTTTTGGCTTCTCCGGCCTTCAGCCGTTGTCGGAAAACCTTACACTTTGCTCCAAGTGACCAAAATTCATACACTCGCAGACTATTGGCCATACCCCGTGCGCAAGCCTTGGTTTACATTAGGGACAGCAACATCAAACAGCAACCCTATGGAGGCGACACGAGTGAAAAAAGAGTACGGTAACAGCCAGGTTTATTTTGTCGGCGGCGGTATTGCATCTCTTGCAGGTGCAGCCTATCTCGTCAGAGACTGTGACTTTCCCGGACAGAACATTCACATTATTGAAGAGATGAAGATCCTCGGCGGCAGCAATGACGGTGCGGGCAACGTTGAACAAGGTTATGTCATCCGGGGCGGCCGGATGCTGAACGATGAGGCTTACGAGAACCTGTGGGAGCTGCTGAGCACCATTCCTTCAATCGACCATCCGGGGCAATCGGTGCGGGAGGAAATCACCGCCTTCGATAACGCCAATCCCACACATGGCAATGCCCGCCTGATCAACAAGAACGGTGAAGTCGAAGACGTGCTGTCGATGGGCTTCGATATGGCCGACCGTCTGGCCATGGGCAAGCTGATTATTACTCCTGAGGATAAAATGGGCAAAGCACGGATCAACGACTGGTTCGCTCCGCACTTTTTCCAGACGAATTTCTGGTATATGTGGGCAACGACATTTGCCTTCCAGCCATGGCACAGTGCGGTTGAATTCAAAAGATATATGCTCCGCTTCATGCATGAATTTCCGCGCATTCAAACGCTTGAGGGGGTTACCCGTACCCCCTATAACCAATATGATTCGATTATTCTGCCGCTGCACAAATACCTGGAGCCTTTCGGCGTAGACTTCAATCTGAAATGCACCGTCACCGATCTGGATTTCAAAGACGGCGACGGCATTACAGTTACGAAGATGCATGTGCTGCGGCAGGGCGTTCCCGATGTCATTAAGATTGCTGAAGGGGACCGCGTGATCGTTACAAACGGCTCCATGACCGAAGGCTCCAGCCTCGGTTCGATGACAACCGCTCCGCGCCTGAACGGCAAGGGAAGCTCCTGGAAGCTGTGGGAGAATATCGCCGCCAAAAAACCGGGCCTCGGCAACCCTTCCTCCTTTGACGATCATGTGGACGGCTCGAAGTGGGAATCCTTCACCGTCACCTTCCAGGACTCGGTATTCTTTGATCTTATGGAAAAATTCACACGCAACCGGGCCGGCACAGGCGCGCTTGTCACCTTCAAGGATTCCAGCTGGTTCATGTCTGTAGTGCTGGCCTTCCAGCCGCATTTCCGCAATCAGCCGGAGCATGTCAAGGTATTCTGGGGTTATGGGCTGTACCCGGACAAGGTCGGCGACTTCGTGAAGAAAAGAATGTGCGACTGTACCGGGGAAGAAATTATGCAGGAACTGATCGGCCACCTTCATTTCGAAGCGCATAAGAAAGAGATTATGGCTACCGCCAACTGTATCCCTTGCATGATGCCATACATTACCGCCCAGTTCATGCCGAGACTGAACAGCGACCGGCCGAAGGTGGTTCCCGAAGGCTCCACCAACCTGGCTTTTATCAGCCAATTCTGCGAAATTCCAGATGACGTCGTGTTCACCGAGGAATATTCCGTCCGTGCAGCCAGAATTGCCGTGTACACGCTGATGGGTGTGAACCGCCCTGTGGAGCCGATCAACCAGTATCAATATGATGTGCGGACGTTGTTCTCAAGCTTTGTGACTTCGTTCAGATAAGCCTGCTGCTCCAGGTTCCGATATAACATCCAGCAGCATTAGAAAAAGCCCCCTGCCGTTAGCATTCACTAACGGCAGGGGGCTTTGGTGCGCTGCATTCAGGCTGTGCCAATCAGCCAAGGGTCCGGGCAGGCTGCCCCAGACTGGGCATCTGCCTGTCAGATGCTGCAGGAGCCGTCGTCGCAGCCTTCGGCATCCGGGGCCTTGGACTTAGGTTGTCCGATCACCTGAAGCTCAGGCGCATTCTTCTCTTCAGCCCAGACGGTATCCAGCACCTCGGAGAAGACCGGACCCGGCTGAGCGCCTGATACGGCATATTTATTATTGAATACGAAGAATGGTACGCCCGTGATATTCAGCCGCTGTGCTTCCGCAATATCGGTGTCCACTGCATCCGTGTAGGCGTCGGTTTCCAGCATCGCTGCAGCTTCTGCTGCATCCAGCCCAACCTCGGCAGCCAGAGAAGCCAGCTCCTCACGGTCTGCCAGATTATGCCCATCGGTAAAATAAGCACGCAGCAGCCGCTCCGACATCTCGGCGCCTTTGCCTTTTGAAGCAGCAAAATGGCTCAAACGGTGGCTGTCAAAAGTGTTCGTATTCTGCACGGTATCAAAGTTAAACTCCAGACCCACACCTTTGGCTTGCTCTGCCAGTTGTGCGTTCGTGGCTATCGCTTTCTCGCGGGTCATTCCATATTTGGCAGCCAGCATATCATAAATATCCTGGGTTGCCTGCACTGGTGCACCCGGATCGAGCTGGAAGCTGCGGAAGACCACTTCTACCTTCTCTTGTCCTTCGAACTGGCTCAGCGCGTGCTCCAGCCGTCTTTTGCCGATATAACAGAATGGACAGGCATTATCGGACCATACATCTATTCTCATGGGGATTCCTCCTGAATCTTAGTAACTTAATATATCTCACTTACATAAGTATATATCACTTACAATTGTATAGTTAAAAACTGAAAATTACAAGTATATTTCTTCCGCCGCGGTTCACAGTTCAATCACTGAGCGTGAGATATAATGCTCATGATCATTCGATTGTATACATGAAATTGCTCCATACAAGCAAGCTGTTTACACGGGTGTGCCCAGCTCCGGCGCGAAGCTGTCGCCGCCAATTTGGGTTGCCGAAGGATCGAGTCCCAGGCTTTCCTGCAGCAGGTTATACAGCCGTGCCCCGATAATCTCCTCTGAGTAGTCAGAGCGGACGATCTGCAGGGCAGCTTCTCCCATCTCCGCACACAGCTCCGGGTTTCCGAGCAATGTATCCAGTGAGGCCGCCAGTGCGGACGGCTGCAGCCCTTCGGCGAGCAGGCCGCTTACCCCATCCTGAACCAGTCCGCGCACCCCCATTACATTAAAAGCAACCGTCGGAAGCCCGCAGGCCCCGGCTTCCAGGATGACCAGCGGCAGCCCTTCATACCGGGAAGGCAGCACGAACAGCTCGGAAACACTGTAGTAGCTGGCCAGAACATCCTTGTTGCGGATCGTGCCGAGGAGAATTATGCGGTCCTCCAGATTTTTTTCCTTAATCAGCGTCCTTAGGCTCTGCTCATCCGGCCCGCCGCCGGCGATCAGTATCTTCAGGTCCGGAATATGCCTGAGCTGCTCCGCAGCTTGAACCAGCAGGGAATGCCCCTTCTGATATTCGAATAAACGGCCCACCGTAATCAAATACCTGTTCTCCGGGTCCAGCCCAAGCTCCGCCAGCGCCTGCTCCTTGTCCCGCCTGTAAAAAATCGCTGAATTCACAAAATTGGGCAGCAGCCGTATCCGTTCCGCGAGATGCGGGAAGTGGCTGACCATGCTTTTCTGCTCATCCTCGTTAAGCGTTGTCAAAAAGGAAGCCTTGTGCAGCGTATGCTTCTTAATAGGCAGTATCCATTTATGTATGCTGCCCCGTGATAGGCGGCTATGATTGGAATGTTCAGTTCCTTGGCCGTTGAAGCCAGCCGTTCAAAACGTCCGGAGGCATATTCCTGGGCATAAATCAGGCTGATCCCGTCCCCGCGCAAAATTCCGGCCAGATCCTTTTGAATGGTGGATATATATTGAGAGATAAATTTGCCGATGGGTGTCCGGTGGGAAAGCGGGATCAGGCAATACGATTTATATAGTCTGCCCACAGGGATGAATTTAACGGTGCAATCCACAATGCCATGCCGGTAAGTGCGGACCTCATCGCCGACCCGGGTGAAATTGTAGATGGTGGTGCGGATGCCTTTGGTATGTAAAAGACGCGCATAGTCGAAAGAAAAATCGTTATGATACGAACTTACATATTCCTCTTCACTGAGACCCAGGCCTTTTACGAAGAAATCTTCAAAGTAATTGGTATGCATAAAGATCCCGACATGCATAACGTCTCCTCCTTAAAGTTTTGATAGCTTAAGCTTCCTGAATCCATTTCGCAAAACTGGCTTCGGAAGCATACACTTAAGTTTTTTAGCATCTACTCCCTGCATCTGCTGCGAAAAACTGACTTCGGAAGCATACACATTAGTTTTGATTAGCTTAAGCTTCCTAGATCCATTTCGCAAAACTGGCCCCGGAAGCATAGATCTAAGCTTGGTCCAAATAGTTCGTACTACTCAAAATGATCTGCAACTATTTTCCTAATCATTATAATCGTAAACGCTATAAAAAAAAGTAAACGAAAGTGGTATATACGCCCTACCTGAAGGGGGGTACACTTAGAGCAACAAGAAGTTTCGGTGCATTATATTATGGTAAAGCGGACGCGAGGCGCGTCCCGGAAGGAGTCAGCGGCATGCATGATGTGTCTATCGTAATTCCCACGCGCAACCGGATCAAAGATCTTACGCTGTGCATTGAGTCTATCGGCAGGCAGACCGATCTTGAAGATGTCTCGATTGAGCTGCTGATTGTGGACGATGGCGATATTGAGGAGCAGGTGCTGGAGTACTTCCGCAAAGTGCTGAACCGGATGCCTCAAGCGGAGCTGCGTTATTACCGCAAAACCAAGCCCGGTGTCTGGCTCTCCCGGTATGAGGCACTGGGACTCATCGATGGAGACATTCTGCTCAGCTTCGACGACGATGCCGAACTGGATGATCCGCTGTATATCCGCCGGATGCTGGATACCTACGCGACGGACAAGTCAATCGTCGGGGTCGGAGGCATAGCCAAAGGCATGTCCAGCAGCAGATCCGGCAAGCTGCTCGGTATGCTGACCTGCCAAATGTCGGCTTCGCCCGGCCGGCTGTCTGCCAGCACACTTGCAGGCTCTCTGCTGCTCTGGGGAGAGACAGAGGATACCTTTGAAACGGATTTTTTCCACGGCTGCAATATGTCCTTCCGTGCTTCGGCACTGAAGGACATGAAGCCTTATCCCTGGATGACCAGCTATGCAGTGGCTGACGATATTTATATGTGCCATCTGGCCAGCAAATACGGCAAGCTAGTGATCAATCCGGATATGAAGATTACCCACCACGAGTCTCCAAGCTCCCGTGACAAGGCGGGCCGGGTCGCGCGGGCCACGGCCGTCAACCATTATTATCTGCTGAATCTGCGCAAAGCTCCGGTGAAAAATTATGCCGCCCTGCTGTGGACGCTGACCTATCTAACCGGCAAATCGACATTGAAGCGCAACTTCAATGCCGTTTCAGGCTACCTCAGCGGCATTCTCTTCGTACTGAACCCCCGCAAGAACAAGTACCGTGAGTATATGCTGGACTAGGCACGCGCCAGCTGCCGGGAATCCATGCATGGACCGGGTTGCCCTGGACCTAACGGCTATGCCGTCCTTCATTGGATTGCATAGCCGTTTTGCATTATAAGTTTTTAGGTTACCCGCCAGCAGGCCCAAGTGGAAAAAGTAAACTTAAATCTCCTTCATGCCCCTTTTCCAGAGGTGTTAGATGGAAAAAGGACAACTAATCCGGCCGATTGCCCGCAATACAGGGAAATTCGCTTAAAATAACTTTACTTTTTCCCACTATTCCCTCTGCTTAATGCTTTTTTGCCGATTTAAGTGAACTAATTCCACTTCACCTCCCTGCAACTCTCGCGGACAGTCCCTTCCTTGCGTCCTTCCCCCTTCCCCTTCTTTCTTTTACTTGTACTTTTACTTGTACTTTTCCTTTCTTAATTCTTTCCTTATTTACTTCCTTACCTCCATCCATCCTTCCTTACTTCCTTGCTCTCTTGCTTCCTTCCTTGCACCCTTTCCTTCCCCCTCCTACTTAACTCCCAGTCTTTACGCCATACCTACAATAGAAGAAAATCATAATTCCTGAACAATAAGAGTAAAAGAACAAAAAAACTCCCGTTCCCCATAAGGAGGTCACTGTAAAGCTAGTTTTTCAGTGGCCTCCCTCTCAGGGCGGAAGTTTCCGTAATATGTCTGAAGTTTTATTCCGCTTTCCCTTCGGCGGGGCTTTCGTAATATGTCTGACATTTCGTCCAGTTCCGCCATAAGGGCGGGACTCTTGCGGTATGCCTGATCTTTCGCTCAGCCGCCGCCTAGCGAAGCTGACCCTTCACACATCCTTGCTTCACCAAGGGTTGCCCTAGACCGCAAGCTCCTTAGAAGGCGCTGCAGTGCGCTTGTTCTGGCGTGCAAAGTACAGGAAGGTGAGCGCCAGGAAGATCACGGCGCAAATCAGCAAGTAGACGATTTGCTCTCTCATCAAAGCATAGTCTCCGCTGCCGATGATTGCCTTGTAGCCGACGATGCTGTGCGTCATGGGCAGCCAAGGATTGACCTTCTGCATCCAGCCTGGCAGCATCTCCAGCGGGAAGGTGCCGGCGCTTGAAGTGAGCTGGAAGATCATCAGTACAATCGCCAGGAAGCGTCCCGGATTATCCAGCCACGTAACCAGTGCCTGAACAATCATCGTGAAGCTGAAGCTGACGATCAGCGTGAACAGGAAGAAGAGTGGTGCGCTCTGTACCTCCAGCTTCAGGCCGCATAATAGGACAATATCGGCAAGTAGGGACTGGAGAATGCTGACCATCACGAAGGTGAGCGTCCGGCTCAGGAATCGGCCCATCGGCGAAGCGCCCGGCACATTCGAATCGCGCAGTGAGAATACAGTACTGAACACCAGCGCTCCCACGAACAGGGCAAGCGACAAGAAATACGGCGCGATTCCCAGTCCATAATGATCCAGCTTATGATCCGTCTTCTCTGTGAGCTTCACGGGCTCGGCGAACATGTTCACCGTATCATCCCCGGATTTCACGCTGGAGGTATCCGCTGCGGCGTCGGTCAGCTTCTCCGCCAGTTCACCGCTGCCGTTGGCCAGCTTGCCGGCGCCGTCATTCAGCTCTCCCGCTCCATCCTTCAGCTTGACCGCTCCTTCAGAGAGGCCGTCTACGCCTCCCGCAAGCTTGGTCAGCCCTTGCCCCAGCTGGACGGCGCCTTTATTCAGCGCCGCAGCCCCGGCAGCCAGCTTGCTTCCGCCTGCGCTGGCCTGATTCAACTTCTGGCCAAAGGTCTGCAGCCCTGTGGCCAGCTGGGAGCCGCCATCGCTTAACTGCTTGGCGCCTGCAGCCAATTGCTGCTGTCCTGCGTCCAGCTTCGTACTGCCGGCCAGCAGCTGCTCCTGTCCGGTGTGCAGCTGCTGGCTGCCTGCGGCAACCTGCCGGCTTGCAGCCAGCAGCTGCTGGAACTGCTCATTCTCCTGCAGGCCGGGCGTTGCCGCCATCATCTGCTCCAGCCCCTTGGCCACCTGATCCGCACCGGCGGCAAGCTGGCTGCTGGCCGCTTCAGACGCGGTCAGTCCCTCTTTCAGCTGGCTGCTGCCCGTCTTCGAGGCCAGCAGCCCTTCGTTCAGCTGTGCCGCGCCTTTCTGCGATTTCACAGCACCCGTCTGGAGCTGCTGTTCAGCCTTGACCAGCTGGCTTAATCCGCCGGCCAAGTCTGTTGTTCCCTGCGTGAGTGTACCTGTGCCTTGCTTCAGACTGTCTGCGCCGTTATACAGCAGCTTCAGTCCGCTTTGCAGCTCGGTTGTGCCGCTGGCCAGCTTGTTCAGGTTGGTCTTCAGCGTGGACAACCCGCCCTGCAGCTTGCCTGCTCCATCCTTGAGCGCAGTTGCACCTTCGCCTGCATCTCCAAGGCCTTCCGAGATCGTGTCCACCTGCTCGAACATACTGCGGGTATAGGCTGCTGTTATCTGGGTCGACAGCTTTGCCTTCAGCTTGCTCATCGCACTGTTGCCGATTTGCCCGGCGACAAAGTTATAATCGCTGTTCGGCTCGAACACAATCTCCGCCTGAACCGGATGCTCCGCAGTCAGTGTTGTCGCATTTTCCGAAAAGTTGGCGGGAATCGTAATGGTCATATAATAACGGTTATGGGCCATGCCGTCCTCGGCTTCAGCCGCATTAACGAAATTCCACTTGAAGTCGTCGTTATCCTTCAGCTCATCCACGAAGTCCTTTCCCACTTCCATGGATTTGCCTTCATAGACAGCTCCCTTATCCAGGTTAACAACAGCAACAGGGAGCTTGCCCGTATTGCCGTACGGGTCCCAGGACGCATCCACCAAAAAGCTGCTGTACAGCATCGGCAACGCCGCAACACCCAGTAAAGTGAGCACAAGCATGGGCTTGGTCAAAAGTATTTTCATATCCTTCAGAAACACAGTAATAGCTTTCATTGCCGGCACCTTCTATCTCTTGTTTGTAAATTCGTGAAAATTTTCATAATCAATCATAACTATTGGAAAAAAATAGCCCTTGCAGGCTGTATGGCTTGGCTTCTAGATAAGTATGCCATTTGAAATAAACAGAATCATATGCTCCTTGATCCG
Organism: Paenibacillus sonchi; assembly: GCF_016772475.1. Classification (NCBI taxonomy): domain Bacteria; kingdom Bacillati; phylum Bacillota; class Bacilli; order Caryophanales; family Paenibacillaceae; genus Paenibacillus; species Paenibacillus sonchi. Next base: position 3,482,367 of record NZ_CP068595.1, on the reverse strand, counting down.
GTTTTTGTCCAAGGGCTCATGTTCCTTGTTCCATTCAGTGGTCAAAGCCAGGTATAGCCGGAAAATCATAAACGCTGCCACGCTGGCATCACAGGGCTTCACTTCCCCGCGCTCCATTGCCTGCTCAATCTGCTGCCGCAGGAAATCCAGCGCATATTCCTCCATCCGCTTAACTCCTTCAAGCGCCTGGACAGTCCCGATATCGCGCACTTCCTGCGCCAGCTTGACGAACAGCTCATGATCGGAGCGGAATTCCAGAATGGAGTCGAGCAGATTGAACAGCTTCTGGATAAAAGTGTTGTCCTCCGCCGCCAAACGGTTCATGACCGAGGTCAGCTCCTGGGAGGCCTTGTCCAGAATTTCTTCGAATAATTCTTCCTTGGTTTTGAAAAAGGTATAAATCGTGCCTTTGCCTACATTCGCGATCTTGGACACTTGATCCATAGTCGTGGCTTTATAGCCAAACTGTACAAAGGATTTGGTCGCTGCCTGCAGAATTAATGCTTTGCGGTCGATAGACATGACTCAAGCTCCTTTCCTTCCTAAACAGTCAATAATTGACTAAATTTTATTTTTGGTCAGTCGGTCATAAATCAATTTAACATGTCTGCGCCGATATGACAACAATTTTAATTAATTTTTTATCCCACACTTGAATCCCCCTATTTCTTATGCCCAAAATGTCACAACAAAATCACCCTGGCGGGTGAATAATAACATGGGGCTTACGGCCGCAGGGACTCCCCACCCTCCAAAATCAACGGGGGCATGCTGAAGACGGATCGTTGTACTATACAGGCTTAGCGGCTTTTGAATTGCTTAGCGCTCACCTTGTTGCACAACTCTTGCTCAGACCGCGTAGTTAAGACATGCATGTGGGCCGTATGATTATGGTGTGGGGCATTCTGCAGACACGATGCGCTCCCCTTCACGATCTTCCGCAGCCGTTGCGGACAGGAAAGCCGTTATGGATAGAAGATTCGTCGATTCCGCAGGACAACGGACCGAGATGCCTTTATTTGTCCTTTTCCCCTTTATTTCAGGCTCCATCGAACGATATAACGGCTCCTGAGTCCGTAACCGCTGATAAAACAAGATTTTTGGCAAAATAAGGGCTCCTCTGTCCGCTCCAGTCCGCTGATGGCGCCCAATCCTTCTACATCGCCTATATCCTGTTAGGCTTCCAAGATATCCGCACTTTTTTCACTGTATAATTTCCAATACAATGAAATAAGGGGTAAGTCGCTTCCCCCAAAACATATAAATCTTATCTTTTGAAATAAGTATCCATTGCCTGCTGATCTGGGGTATTATAGTAAGGATGTGATCAAGAAACTAACTTTATGGATGGTGGAACATGCTCAAGAACAAAAAATCGACACTTCTCCTCGTCGTTTTCGTCATTATCATCGCTCTGTCTGTCACAGCCTGCGGCAGCAGCAAGGACAAGAACAGCAGTCCGGAAGAGACCGCCGGCGGCGCCAAGGTATCTACGGATGGCGGAACGAAGTCCCTGGAGCAGACATTTTATATTTATGATACCGTTGTGAATATCAAAGTTTTCGGCGACAAGGCCGAGCAGAAAAATATGGATGACATCCAGCAGATGCTGGAGCGCATGGATAAAGAGTTCAGCCGCACCAAGGAAGACGGAGAGTTGTATGCGGTAAATAAGGCTGCCGGCAAAGAAGCCGTTGCTGTCTCCGATGAAACGCTGGATATTGTTAAGCAGTCGCTGAAATACGCCGAGGAAATGGACGGGCTGTTCGACCCGACGATCGGCCCGCTTGTGGATCTGTGGAATATCGGCAGCGGCGGAGAATCGGTTCCTCCTCAGGCGGAGATCGACAAAGCCAGGGCCTTGACCAATTATAAGGATGTTATTGTGGATGAGGCTGCGAAGACCGTCAAGCTGGCCAAAGAAGGCATGGTGCTGGATATGGGCGGGATCGGCAAAGGGTATGCAGCTGACCGCATTGCCGATTATTTGAAAGAGCAGGGGCTCGACAGTGCAATGATCAACCTTGGGGGCAGCAGCATTATTGCACTTGGGAACAAGCCTAACGGATCGCCCTGGAACATCGGCCTCCAGGACCCGGATCAAAGCCGCGGCAGCCAACTGGGAACCATCAAAATTTCGGATGAGGTTATAGACGCCTCCGGTGTATACGAACGTTTCTTCATGCAGGACGGTGTGCGTTATCACCACATTCTTGACCCGCGCACAGGTTTTCCATCCCAGAACGGGCTGAAAAGCATCACCATTATGAGCCCCAACGCAACCGATGCGGATGCCCTGTCTACCGGAGTGTTCCTTATGGGCCTGGAGGATGGCATGAAATATCTTGAATCGCTGCCGGAGAAGGTGGACGCCTTCTTTATCACGGACGACAACAAGATCTACGCAACCTCCGATTTGAAAAAAAGACTGCAGCTGACCGACCCGACATACACGTTCGCCAATTAAACAGCTGCTTCTGTGATCATCTGCAGAGGGCCAGACCTTCTATCTTCTCAAAAACTGAAATACTTTCTGATATATAAAAAAAGGGCTGACCCAAGCAACCATTTCATAGCTTTTGGGTCAGCCCATACCTTTTAAATTAAAGGAAGCTCACTGAATTCACGGTAGCTGGCGAAGATGTAGCTCGGCTTATGCGCTGTTCCCGGCTGTCTGCCCCGTGGATTGTACCAGCACACCTTCCAGCCTGCCTCAAGCGCTCCGACCACATCATTATCCCACGTATCCCCTACGTAGAGCGACTGTCCGGCCGTTGTCCCGGTCACCCGGTTCACATGGGCAAAGATGGCCGGGTCCGGCTTGGCCAGCCCAACCGCATCCGAGATAAAAATCATCTCTTCAGGGATCAGCCTGTCGACGCCCAGTCCGCGCAGCTTGCTCATCTGATGGTCCTGGGGGCCATTCGTAATGATCCCCACCTTATGTCCCAGGGAAATAAATCGCTGAAGCTGTTCAGCAGCCCCTTCGATCATCTCAATGCTGTACTGGCGGCCGATGTATGCTGCCTGCACCTTGGCCGCCTGCTCCCGGTTCAGCTCCAGGCCATATTCCGCAAAAGCCAGCTCCAGCCGCCGTACCCGCGTTTCTTCAAGCTCAAGCTCCCCGCGCAGATACTTCGGCCAGAGCAGATCACTGTGATGCCTTACCTTGTAGAAAAGATCCGCATAATTCAAATGGCTCTCATCCGGCCTCAGTACCTCGCGCACCGCTTCCCGGAAAGGAATCAGATGGTCGTACAGCGTATCATCCAGATCAAAAAATATGGCTAGCTTTCCATTGCTGTTATCCACATTAACGCTCCTAACTTTCTTTTCAAAAAAACAAATGATAAGAAAAAAATTCTTCCTCCCGGCTGTAGCCATGCGCCTCATATAGACGCTGCGCCTCGGTATTATTGGTCATCGTGGTTAGTTCCAGACCCTTGGCGCCTGTACTGTAGGCAAATTCCCGCACTCCCGTTAGCAACAATGACCCTAATCCCTTCCCGCGCTGCTCCGCTGCGACAAACAGATCATTCAGAATCCATACCCGCTGCATGGTTACGGACGAAAAGGACGGATACAGCTGCGCGAAGCCTCCTGCCTGCCTGTAAGCCCCTTCCCCTGTCACAGCTATGAACAGGACCGATTCCTGATTGTCCATTCTCGCTTCCAGGAACCGGCGGGCTCCTGCCACATCCGGCTGCTGCCCATAAAAGACGCGGTAATCATTAAATAGCGGAGCGGCCAGCTCCAGATCCTGTACCCCCGCTTGTTCCAAATGATAGTTCATGTCCCGGTTCCAACTTTCCGGCTGCTTCCGCCATAGAATATCAAGGATTACTAACACATGAGGTTCATCCTTTATTCTATTATAGTGAATTGCCCGGTTTCAGACCATGGAGAGAATCACTCATCATTTGGACTTAACTTCAGGACCGCCCTATCCCCTGGAATCGTAGAAAATATGGCGTGCGCTGATTTTGCCCTCTTCAATATCCATGAGGCCGAACGAATACTGCTTCTCCCGCCGCTTATCCGTAGGTGAGCCGGGATTGAACAGCAGAATATCCCCCTCCTGCCGCAGCAGCGGCTGGTGGGAATGGCCAAACAGGATGCAGTCCACCTTCTCGCCTTCAAAAGCGAGCAGCGCATTCCCGTCGGTTCCCTTGCGGGAGTAAGGCGCATGTCCATGAATCATTCCGATCCGCACGCCTTCCAGCGTAACGATCTTGCGTTCCCCAAACCGCCGGATAATCTCGGCCCCGTCGTTGTTGCCGGCAATCCCTTCTACAGGGGCAAGCTCTGCCAGCAGATCATAGATTTCCAGCGATACCCAATCGCCCAGATGCAGGATCATATCCACCTTGCTGAATTCTTCCATAAGCACGGAGGGCAGCCCTTTGGCCCGGCTTGAAAGATGTGTATCCGATACCACTCCTACCTTCATTTGCTTCAACTCCTAATCTGCATAATCGCGAACATCTACCGCAGCTGTGCGAATACTAATTTTCAGATAATTGTACGATTTGCAGGGGGAGAAGCAAGTATACGCGGCTGTGATGCTCCTCTCGCCTTCCGCGTATGATCCACAAACGCATTGTACGCAACACGGAACAGCCAGGGCTTAATCTTGTCCTCCCGGCAATTCTCCAGATACGATAGGCACGGTAAAAGGTCTCTTGCATCAGATCTTCCGCAAGGTAATGATCATGGCAGAGGGAGCGCAAGTAGGCGTATATGTCCTGAACATAAATCTGGTACAGCTCATCCAGCGAATTTGGCTCCATCCCCTCCCCCTTAACCCAACCACGTATGAATCCGCCAAAAGTTACACTGCCCAACGAAATTCCCTGCAATGATCCATCCAGCACACAAGTGGAAACGCTGTACCGTCCTCGAATAAGGACAGCACCGTTTGTTAGCCCTCGGGCAAGTAACCGGGCCAGCGAGCGCTGGCGGTTAAGCGAGGCCTCTTATCGTACCGGCTGCGTTGCTGGCAGGACAGGCTAAGGCAAATTGCGTCTGAGTCTGCGTTTGCGTCTACGTTTGCGTCTGCGTTTGCGCCTGCGTTTGCGTCTGCGTTTGCGCCTGCATTTGGTTTGTGTTTGTGTTTGTGTTTGCGTCTGCGTTTGCGACTGTGTTTGCGTTTGCGCCTGCATTTGGTTTGTGTTTGTGTGCTGCCTGCCTGTTTGTTTGTTAGCGGACTGAGCAGCCCTTATTCCTTGCCAAAATCAACTTTAGGCAAGCTAACGGACACCAGTGCTCTTATGTGCTGAAATTTGTCTCATTTCTGCCTGCTGGAGAGAAAATAAGCGCGCTCCGGTCCGTTAGCCCGGCGCCAAGTCCCCCTATCGCTAAAATAACGGCGTTACAGGCCGTATGGATCAGGAATAGTGGCTCTTCGATGATTATTCTGGTGCTTTCCCGCAAAAAAGGGAGCCTCACGGCTCCCTCATACATACTATAGTGGAGTCGTTGTGCAGCATCATTCGTTCTGCCGGCACACTCCCCCGCCTTACCCGTTCAGTAAAATCCGATAGTCGATGAGGCGTCCTTCATCCATTCCCGCTTGCGGCCTTTGTCCAGCTCGCCGCGCATTCCGCGGACAAGCGCCTCGACATCGGCCCGGCCGTTCTCATGCCATTCGAGCGCAGCGCTGACGTAGAGCTCGCCGAGCTGGGTCAGGGAGAAATCCGCCGTCAGACGCGCGGCAGCGGCAACGCCCTCTTCTCCGGCAAAAGCCGTGAAGCCGCGCAGCTTCAGATACTCCAGCCGCAGCTCCTCGTCCGGCATTTTGATCTCGTAAGCCCGGTCGAAGCGTCCTGCGCGGTTCATGAGGCCGGGGTCTATTTTCTCCGGATAGTTGGTCGTTCCGATTAGGAAAATCCCTTCCTTGGAGGTGGCCCCGTCCAGCGTATTCAGGAAAAAGGATCTGACCTCCTGCGGCATGGAATCGATGTCCTCGATCACCAGCACCATCGGCGCCAGCCGGGCGGCGGCCTCGAATACCTCATTCACCGATTCACTGCTCGTGTATTCGGTAATCTGCCAATAGACCACCGGACCGGGCACACTCCCGGCGATGGATTTGACCAGTGTGGTCTTGCCGTTGCCGGGGTGGCCGTAGAGCAGAATCCCTCTTTTGTAGGGAATGTCATAGGTAACATAAAAGCTGCGGTCCGAATCGAAGAATTGGTCGAGCGAGCGGTAAATCTCTTTTTGATCCCCGCCTCCAGCACGACAGCCTCGCGTCCAACCGAACGTGTTATCGGCTCATCCTCACGGAAGATCCCATTGCGCCTGTCGGTGAACACCGTCACCTTATTGATATTCTGCTCCCGCTGCCGCTTGCGCACATTGCCGAGAAACCCCTGCAGCTGCCCGTCGGAGGCGGCAAACACATAGTCCTGAAAATTGATGCCATTCTCCTGAAATACAGGAACCCGCGCCAGAGCCACCCCCATCTCGGGATAAGCCAGCACGTTGTTGCGGATCGACAGATGGATGCTGTATTCGGGCTGCTCCTTGTCATCGTCATACACAAACGTCCGGTCCTCCAGACGGTCGAAAATCCGCGCCACATGCTCCACACCGGGATGTCCGCTCTGCACATCATTCTCCAGCAGCTTCCAGTACTCACTGTTCGGATCGTCACTGGCATACAGCTCGTAGCGGACGCCATACCGGGTGTGCAAGGCCTCCAGAATTCCATCCACCAGGCGTGCATAGGCATCGTAGCCCTTGATCATGCCCGTGGCGTTTTCGTCGTATTTGTAAATTACAGTATGTGTCTTGTTCTCTTTCTCCATTGTTACTTGGTCCCCTTTATCGCTGCGAGCGGCTTGCATTTGGCCACAACAGCAGCCAGTCCGGCGCCCGTAACGCTTTCTATGATCTCATCTACATTTTTATAGGCTTGAGGCGATTCGTCAATGATAGATTCGAGGGAATGCTGATTGACGACAATCTCATCCTCCCGGCCAACCCTCAGCGACTTGGAAAAATCATTGACCGACACCAGCCGCTTCGTCGCCGAACGTGAGCGGATACGGCCGGCGCCATGGCAGATGGAATAATAATTCTCTTCCCCTCCGGGCTGGCCGACCATGATGTAGGAGGCCGTACCCATGGAGCCGGGGATCAGCGCCGGATGTCCGGTAGCGGCATAGGGCCGGGGATTATCCGGGTGGCCGGCCGGAAGCGCCCGGGTTGCCCCTTTGCGGTGCACGAACTTGGTCCCGGCAGCCGTCTGCTCTTGCCAGGCATAGTTGTGCATCAAGTCGTAGAGGGTCCGCAGCTCGCATTTCGGTCCGAACACATCGCGGAAGCCTTCGCGGACCGCGTAGGCGATCAGGTGGCGGTTCACCACCGCATAATTCAGCGCCGAGTACATCAGGTTGACGTAGCGCCGGGCCTGCGGATGCGCAAGCGGAGCATAGATCAGGCGCGGATCGGCGCTGCCCAGGCCCAGCTGGCCCATCACCTTGGCGAAGGCCGGGGTGCAGAACTGGTTGACCATGCCTCCCCAGGCCCGGGAGCCGGAGTGGATCATTACCGCAATCTGCCCGTCCCGCAGTCCCCAGGCTTCAGCCAATTCACGCTGCTCCTCCGCAATTTCAATCGCCTGAATCTCCACAAAGTGGTTGCCGCCGCCCAGTGTTCCAAGCTGGCGGTGCCCCCGGTGCCAGGCCATGTCCGGCAGCTCATTGAGAATCTCTTCGTCAAAACCGAGCTTGCTGATCTCGACATGCGACAAAGCGCTCGACTTCTTCGGGGTGTAGCTGTCCGGTACATACTTGTTCGGCAATCCGTGCAGCCCCTTGCGGACGATGTTCTCCAGACGGATATCGCTGTAAGTCCCCCGCTGCTGCTGCTCCATCGGCAAATATTTCTCGATGGCGCGCACCAGCTTCCGGCGCAGCTTCACTTCGCGCAGATCGTCCTTGTGGAGTGTAGTCAGATGCACGCGCATGCCGCAGCCGATATCGCTGCCCACAATGGACGGGGACACATAGCCGTCAGCGGCATCCCATACCGCCGTTGTGCCGATGCAGGTTCCGACGCCTACATGCACATCGGGGGTGTAGCTCATATATTCGATATTTGGAATTTGCAGATTGTTGTTCGCCATCTCCAGTACCTTGTAATCCAGCGCGGCAAACAGCTGCTCGCTGGCGTACACCTTCAGATCGCCGCCCGGCAGGGCAAGCTCATGTTTATAACGGGAGTCATAACCGCCCGCTTGTTGTTCATTAAAATTCATAATAGTAGTTCAATTCCCTTCAAAGTGTAAGCTGTAAATGTATTGTAAGCATAAAACGGGTACGCAAAAAAGAACCGCAGATCATCCTTCTGATCCACGGCTCTTCGCAGAGATTCCGTACATATCACCTGGTTAAGGTTAAGAACACATGCCACACAGACCCGGACCGCACTACTCAGCAGGCCAGGCCGATGCACATCATGTTGCCCGGACGGGGCCGATGAGATCAGATCTTCCATATGCGGTTGTAAGCTGTATATTTCCAATCATGACTCATCGGCCTCCCTTCAATTTGATAAAACCAATAATAAACGCCAGTTCCGCTCCGTGTCAACCCTTTTATTGGAAATGCGGTTATTTAAATTTGTGCCAATCCTGGCTGCTGTTCTCCAGCAAATGGGCAAAATCGTTTTCCAGACGTTTCTGCTCCGCCTTCCGCTGGTCTTCCACTGCCTTTCTGGCGGCTTCTTTTTTCTCGTGTTCCTCAGCCTTCAGCGCGTCCGATTGCGCCTTCAGCTTATCCAGCACATCGCTGCTCAGCAGATCCTTCAGGGTTGCCGGAGCATCCGAAGCCGCGGGGCGCGGTGCAGGGGCTGCTTTTTTCTTCTTAGCCATTGTTTATCATCCTTTCGGGGCGGTCAGTATATCAAATTTGTTTTAGCTGCAGGTCTTTTTGTTTATAATGTTAATTAAGAGGTGAGCCTTATGAAATCTACAGATTTGTGTCCACGGTTACAAAAAAGCATGGATATCATCGGCAGACGTTGGACGGGCTTAATCATCTACCAGCTTCTCCAGGGACCGCAGCGGTTCAGTGTCATTGAAGCCGCCCTGCCGGTCAGCGGCAGACTGCTCTCCGAACGGCTCAAGGAACTTGAGCAGGAAGGGATCGTTCTCCGTGAGGTATTCCCGGAGACCCCCGTCCGCATCCAATATTCTCTGACGGATAAGGGGCGCGCACTGGAATCTGTGATCCGTGACCTGCAGCAGTGGTCGGATTCATGGATTACCGCCGAAGAGTGCCAGCCTGAACCCATCCGCCCGCATTAAGCACCGGGAAGCGCCGCTGACGCCGGAAGAGCCTTCCCATGGATTACAGCTTGCGGCCGATAATCACCAGATCACGCAGAACGCCGTCCATTTCGGCCACACCCGGCAGCAGGCCCCACTCTTCAAAACCAAATTTCCGCAGCAGCGACAGGCTTGGCTCATTGTGGCCAAACACAAAGCCGACCAGATTCTGCAGACCAAGGCGGGGGCATTCCTCCAGAGCTTTGGCCAGCAGCAGGCTTCCTGCCCCTGTGCCGCGGAATTTTTCATTTACATAGACACTGATTTCCGCAGTGCCGTTATAGGCCGGACGGCCGTAAAAGGACTGGAAGCTGAACCAGGCTGCGATTTCTCCGTCCTTTTTCAGCACCCAGAGCGGCCTGTGATGACTGTTATGCTCCTGAAACCACTTCTCTCTGTCCGCAACGCTCACCGGCTCAAGATCGGCGGTCACCATCCTGCCTGCAACCGTCGAGTTATAAATATCCACGATCGCCGCCAAATCCCCGGCTGCCGCATCTTCAATGCTGTAATTCTGCGCTGTCATTCATCCATTCCTCCTGCAATTATACGAATTTCCAACTGCAACGACGCCCGCATTATTGATCAGGACATCAAGCACCGGATAACCGGCCGCAAATTCCTCTGCAAAAGCGCGCACGCTATCGAATGAATCCAGATCGCACAGCATCAGCCTGATGTTGTCCGACCCGCTCGGCCGCTTGGCTTCCGCCAGTGCTTCCTCTCCCCGCGTACGGCTGCGGCAGGCCATAATTACCGCTGCTCCCCGGCGGGCCATTGCAATGGTTGTCGCCAGCCCCATCCCGGAGTTGCCTCCGGTCACCAGTACTGTCTTCCCTACCATGGGCATTCCCCTCTCTTCACACTGAACCCGCCAGCTTCAGCCTGGCCCGGCCTTTTAAAAGCACATATCTAAGATTATGTTACATCATATCAGGGGATGAAGAAAAGCCGGTCTCACCGGACACAAAAAGACTGGCCCTTCACAGACTCAGAATCTGCGTACAGGCCAGCCTTTAAGGGTTTAACACAGACTGTTCACTTTATTTCAGTTGATAAAGTCTGTAAATCAGTGCGGCGGCTTCCGCTTTGGTTGCCGTTTGTGCCGGACGGAAAGTCCCGTCTTCAAAACCTTTGAAAAGATCGGTGCGTTTAGCCAGAGCAACGCCTGCTGCTGCCCACTTGGCAATTTTACCGCCATCGGTATAAGCGGCGTTCAATGCTCCGGGATCGGCAGCTGTCTTCGCCCCGTTATAGAGCGTAAGGGCGCGTGCCAGCATCGTAGCAATCTCCTGACGGCTGATTGTAGCCTCAGGGTCAAAAACCGTAGAAGATTTGCCTGTAATAATTCCGGCTTCATAAGCAGCGGCAACTCCATTATAGCCGGCGCTTCCTTCTGCAACATCGCTGAATGGCAGGGTCAGCCCGTTGCCGTCCAAACCATAGGCTCTGGAAATCCAGTTGGCGAACTGTGCACGGGTCACCTTGCCCGAAGGATTAAACTCCGCTGTCTGCTCCAGGATACCCTTGGTTAACAGGTAATTGATCTCTTTTTTCGCCCAATGATTGTCTGCTACATCCTTAAATGCGGCTGACCCGATCATTACGGTATAACGGCTGAAATGCCCTCTAAGCGCACTTACTGTTTGTGTAATCGGATCATATTTACCGCCAACAGCTTCCCAGGTCAGACTGGTCTCATTGAGCACATACACTGTGAGACGCTCAAGGTTCTCTGCTGAGTATTTGGATGTATCAATTGCGGAGACATCAAAGGTCACATTAACCGGCTTCTCGAATTTCTTAACCGCCTTATCTCCTACCGTTGCGCGGAATTCCATCACCGGCAGGGTAGCCAATGGCTCTGCCTGACCCGGCTTGCCGATCACAGCATTCTCCACTACCTCAGCCGCCAGGGTTATTTTCTGCCCCGCTTCCACCGTGCCGAATGTATCCGGCTCAATGGTGAATGCGGTTGTCCCCATCTGAAGCTTGAGACCGTCAATATCATTGTCCTGAATCACCTTAAGAATCTCAGAAGGCAGCGAGGTGTTCAGCTTGTTCACACCATTGCCCATCGCCGGAACCTCAACGGTCAGGGAAACCTTAAGTTCACTGGCCAGACCTGCCCCCAGCTTGGCAGTAAGCTGCTCTGATACCGCAGCCAAAGCCTTTTTGGAGGCTTCAATCTGCTTGCTGACGAGTTCTTCCGTCAATTGTGAGGAAACTGTGTTCCCCTCCAGAGTCACATGCTCCTTAGAGATTGAAACTTCGCCGGCTTTATTCAGGGCTGCCTGGCTCGATGTCACTATGCTTTGTTTCAATTGCTCGATCTCTGCTGCCGCAACACCCTGTGTGTTATTCAGAACTGCTGCCGCATTCTGTATGAGAGTCTGTGCAAAGGCAAGTGCTTTGTCAGCAGTATCCAGCTTGTTCAATACATACGGTGCGCTGTCTATTAAGGTATGGATTGAACTGACAATCTTTTGCTTCTCTGCAGGATCTTGAATGCTTGCCAGCAATTGGGCCGCACTGTCCAGGGCTTGAGACATGCTTTTGCTGTTCTGTTCCGCTTCTTGGGCGGTGGCCCCGGACTTCAGGGATTCGGCAATGCTGCCCAGCGCTTTCTGCGCCGCAGCTGCCCGTTCTGCCTGTGTCCCGGTTGTATTTTTTACCAAGTCCTGAAGCTTCGTATTCTGTTCATTTACGTTCACATTTACCGGCGTTGTGGTTACAGGTGCCGTTACACCGCCGTTACCATTACCATTTCCGTTTCCGTTACCACTGCCATTACCGCTTCCATTATCGGGATTGCTGCCGTTCCCCGGATCTGTACCCCCGCTGCCGCCGTTTCCGCCCGGAACAGGCACACCAGGATCAATAACGGTTCCCGCAGCTGTGTCCAAAACAAATTTCTTGTCCAAGCTATAGGTTTTTCCTTCAATCGTTACCGAAGCTTTAAGCACATAGGTTCCATTTGGGAAAATTCTATTTACGTTAATTGGATAGCCGGTAGAAGTTCCTTCATACAGTTTCATTCCGGCCTCATCCTGGATCTCATAAGATGCCGCTTCAGGGTACAGAAGTTTATATCCCGGGATGATCCATAGTCTGTAACCAGAATCCGGGGTTTACTAAGTTGTCCAATATGGTTTCCTGCGGTATCAACTAATCCGATTTGCATCTGTTCATTGCCGGAGGTGCGAACCAGTTTGCCGTTCTGCAGTCCAAAAATATCCAATCCGGCAATAGCTCCCGGCACAAGTTCCGATATAGTTCCTGCTTTCAATGCTCCCGCTGCAAAATGAATATTGAACTGATATTCAAGACTGCCGACCAATTGGTCCACCTTAACGATGACTTCCCCCGGGGTCAACTGGATCTGTCTGGCATCGTAGGAGTAGCCTCTTAATTGCGACCGGGCTGGTGTAATGTACTCTACACCGTAAATGCTTCCCGAGTCCGGGGCAAGCAGCGTCGCTAATCCGGCGGCACTGTCATTATAATCCCATATATTATCTCCTGCATTTACAGCAACATCATCGCGGTAAATAAAGATGTCTCCCTTGGTGTGGGCAAGAACGCTATAAGTTCCTTCTGTGGCATAAAAATAATTATCTTCACTGGTATTGCTGTCGATTACATAAGGCACATAATCAACGCCCGGCAAATCCTTGCGGATAACCGATAATTCCTCCATATATTTAGTCAGGTTGACTTTGCTGACTGCCTGCAGCGGTTCTCTTGCATCAAGCAGCAGGGAATAATCCTTACCCGGCTCGGTATGAATGGAACCATACATGTAGTAACCGTATTTAGATTCCACCCCCAGATGGCTGCGGTTATAGCGCATGAAATCTACTCCGACCGTCGATGGCGATTCTACAACCAGAAATGTCTGCTCGCCCCGGTGCCGATGAACTTCGACTGCCGGGTGTAGCTGTCATCACTCTTTTGGATTACGGCTTGAACATAAGCGTAGTCCAGCGGAACTCCACCGTCATAAGCACCTTCAGCCTTATCCAATCCCCGGACCCGGACTACAGCTTGATTCTTCGGATCGATAACGGCAACAGATTCCGTTCTGGATAAATAATCCGTTTTCTTGAAAAAGAATTCGCCGAGATACGTACCCAGTCTTGCCGGCAGAACCAGTTGGCCCTGCTCATCTGTTACTCCGATGTCTTCACCGTACCGGGTCACCTTTACACCTGGCAGAACTTTTCCAAGCCCGCCTGTAATATGCTCGCGTACAGTAACAGTTACCTTCTCAGCCTGGTCTATGGTCATATAAGGCTTATTCACCAGGTCCACCAAATTTCCGGACTTATCACGGATTTCGACTTCTAGCTCCTGCTTCGGCAGAACCTTGAGGGCGGTTTCGGCAATCACTGCCCCCTTAACGTACCCGGTCCCGCTTACGTAGTGATGCGGCAGAAATTGAATAGTGTAATCGCCGGACTTCGCAGGCTTCCATTGCCGCTGGCTGATACGCATCAGCTTGCCGTCTTCTTCTTCAGATGTCCAGCTCAGCCCGTTGTCTTCAACGATTGCTCCAGAGGCATCCAGAATTTGAATGGTGTAGTCACTTGTCAAATCTATCGCGTTATCGTACTCGTCCTTCATGTCCACCCGCAACTGCAGGTTCTCACCCAATACAATTTGATTGCGGACTTCGTCTTGGTCATAGTAGTCGGAACTAAGGACCTTCAGAATGACTTGAGACGTGTATTTGCTTCCTCCCTTGAATACATACTCATTATCCGCCGGGGTGAAAAAGGAATTCAGCACGATTTCATCATTATAGCTGCTGTTCTTGGCTGCGCCGGAAACTGTAGTAGTTAAACGGTGAATTTCTTCACCTTTCCGTACATACAAGGTTGAATCAGCAGCCTGAACCTTCAGGCTGAGCTCATTGTAATTAAATTTATTATTCAAATAGGAAATAAATAGATCCCCCAGCCCTTGTCCGCGATCCGGCACCTGAACCTTCAGGGCGCTGAAGTCCGCAGCGTTGGCTGCATATTGCACAGTGAACTGGTCTTCGGCAGGTTTGACCTGGTTTCTCAGTACAACCTTGCTGTTTGTTCCGGGGATACCTGCAACTGCTGTAATATCATATTCCACATTTTTCTTCACATATAATGAATTAGAGGTTATGTTCTTGAACGGATTGGATAAATTGACTTGTTTGTACTGATTGTTGGGAACAATGGAGAAGGACTCAATCTCAACAGGTGCCCCTTCCCATGAATACTCAAAGCCCAAGCGGCTGTATTCGCTGCTGTCCTGTACAATCTCCAGATGAGCCCCGTCTGCGGCTGAATACAATGCGGTCTGGCTTGTCTGGAACATGTACACTTCATTTTCTACGGATCTGATCAGCGCCGGATAAGAGTCCGAAATTTCACCTGTTTTGAGCACCAGCACATCCAGCCCTGAAGTGCCAAAGGATTGGCTTACCCCACTCGGCAGGGAAGTATTGTCCGATTGCTGCTGAATCAGTTTTCCATTCCCGTCAAGGTAACGGATAGCCGCTGTGTATGTACCTTCTTTCATCAGGTTATTGACATATAGAGGCGTAGCCTCATAGTCTGGTTTTCCTTGACGAACAGACACAAAAAGCACCGGACTTGTCATCGAAACTCTCGGGTTCCCTATGATCTGTACCTGGCCAGCCTCATCTGTAGTCAGATTGTTGTAGGAGGAGTAAGTTCCAACCGAAATCGCTTCATTGGCGAGCGGCACGCCTTTGCTTAAAATCGTCAGCCTGATATTTTTATCATCGCTGCGGACTTCTCCGGTTGGTGAATTTATGTATGTATCGGAATCCTTAGTCATCCGTTCCACAACAATTTGTATTTCAGATGAAGCAGGAACCTTTATGCTCTGCGGGTCAGTAACTATTAACCCCGACTCCCCTTGATATTCTGCCTGAAGCACAACCTCCTCGCCGGCGGTAAGTCCCTCAAATGAGATATCAGGGTACTTGAGCGAATATACGGAATCCGCTGCAGATAGGCGTTCTCCCTGATCTTTTTGCTTGATTTGGGTTGCCAATACATTGCCGTCTTTACTAAGAGAGAACTTCACTTCGTTAAGCTTGTTGTAGTCTCCGTAGGTTACATCCAGCACGCTGTTGACGGAGATCTTCTGTGTCCCGTTCAGCATTTTCTCCGAGGTTACCACCGTCGCTTTCAGCGATGCAGCCGATACCTCCAGCACACCCATAAAAGATAAAATGAAAACCAATACCATGGATACTGCACTTCTCAACCTTTTTGAATACATAATTGTCTCCTTTACACCAAAGATAGTCATTCCATCCCATCCTACAATCCAGAATCTATCCTTGACTCCTCCCCCAGCAGAATTGTCAAAATTCAGATAGACATAATGGCATCCTATCTAAGGACCTATTTAATGTCAATCAATTCCTTAACAATAGACCGGAGAATCTCTTAATTTAGCGTAAATAAAGATATTTTGTCACATTTCGCCATATTATCAAGCATGGAACCAGGACTTAAGACCTGAATGTACATAAAAGAGAAGGACTATTGAAATTTCTATCAATTTAGCAAAAAAAGAGAGCAGCTGAACTGCTCACTTCCAATTGGGCTTCAAAGCGATCAGCTGATCGTCCGCTGTGCCAGGGCTGCCTCTGCCATCCCGGTTATTGGTCATCACGTAGAGCGTGCCGTCCGGCCCTTCGGCCACGTTGCGGATACGCCCCCATTTTCCCTGAAACAAAGCTTCCGCCGAAGGTTTCTTATCTCCCGTACCCGGTGAAACATGAAGCAGCTGCTGTCCGGCCAGATTCGCCACAAGCAGTTCGCCGCTCCATGGCCCCTGGGTAATAAAAGCCATTCCTGACGGCGCCCAAGTCTCCTCCCCGCTATGCAGCAGCGGAAGCTTCATCTGCTCCCCCCTCCCGGTTCCGGCCTCATCGCCTTCGATCAGCGGCCATCCATAATTGCTCCCGGCCTCAATAATGTTGATCTCGTCATGGCTCGATTGGCCGTGTTCCGAGCTGTAGAGAACTCCGCTCTCCGGCTGCCAGGCCAGCCCCTGCGGATTGCGGTGCCCCCGGCTGTAGACGGGAGAATCACGGAACGGATTATCCGCCGGGATGGAGCCGTCTTTGGAAATGCGCAGGATTTTGCCGCCCAGGCTCTCCTGATCCTGCGCCAGCTCCGGCTCATACCTTTCGCCGGTAGTGATATACAGATAACCGTCAGGCCCGAATTTGATCCGTCCGCCGTTGTGGTTGGCATCACCGGGAATGCTGTCCAGCAGAACCTTGTCGATCCCGGCCTTGCTCCCGCTGATGCTTAACCGCAGCACCCGGTTCTCCACGCCGCCGCTGTCACTGCGGTATGAATGGTAGGCATAAGCGAAACCGTTGTCTTCAAAAGCCGGATCCAGCGCAAAGCCCAACAGCCCGCCTTCGCCTTCGCTGATAAAAGGCGCCGGGAGCTCCAGCAGCGGATTCTTCCTCAGCTCACCTTCTTCAAATACACGCAAGGTGCCGGGCCGTTCGGTGAAAAAGATCCGCCCATCCGGCGCGAAGGCCATCTCCCATGGAACATTCAAACCGCTGGCCAATGTTTGGGCCGTGTACGGAAAGGCCGAAGAAGATAAGGCAGGCTGCGTATTCTCCGGGTTCCCCCCTCCGCCTTCTGACGGTTCGGCTGCTGATGGCACTGGCTTAGAATTAGCGGATGCGGCAGGTGTCATCGCAGGGTGGTTGCCCCCGGCGCCCATTCCGGTTTCGTTAACCTCCGGTGAGGCAGAATTCATGCAGGCGCTCAGCAGTCCAACCCCTATAATGCATGAGCCGCCTAGCAGCCACATGCGGGTAAGGCATTTTTTACGAAACATAATATAACCTCCCACAGGATAAAATTCCGGGTGCGGATGGAGCCCGTACGGAATGAGATTGTACAGGAAACAAATGAAATGCAGATGGGAACCCAAACCTTTCACGCAGGTATGCTAAATGTATTATGTGTATTATGTGCAGTTAAAAGAAGGCAAAACCGCCTCATGACAGCGCTAAGTGTATTTCGTACAACTAAAATAGCGTTTGGATTGATTTCAGCCCATTGGAGGCTTTTTAATTGTACGAAGTGCAATAAACTCTGGTTTGGACATAAAAACATTCACTTTAGTTGTATGGAATACAGTTACGACTAGACACAGACGGATAGTAAAAAAGCCAACAGCTCATTCGGCATCAATATGCATAATTCAGCTCTCGCCACTGCCCTGGCCGTAAAACGATTGTGGCACCTATTACCCCGCACCCCCTGGTCATAAACCAGGGACCACCTCATTTTCCTGCGCGTGCACCCTACCGGGTTATGATCTATAATGAGAGCGTTGCTTTGTAACGTGAATCCGAAAGGGGAACAACTGAAATGAATGAGGCTCTATCCACATTGGAGCAGGGAATGGCCGGCGGAGGCCTGGATGCGCTGCTCGTTACCGATCCGAAGCATGTCTATTATTTGACCGGATTTGCCAGCAATCCGCATGAGCGTTTTCTGGGACTGCTGCTGATCCGCGGCGGGGAGCCGATGCTGATCGTTCCGGCACTTGATGCCGAAGCCGCTCATGCCGCCTCCTCGGTAACTAAGATTCTGACGCACAGCGACACGGACAACCCGTATGAGCTGTTGAAATCATGTTTTGCAGGCTCTAAGCCGGGAACTGTGGGCATTGAGAAGGAGCACTTCACAGTTAACCGTTATGAGCAGCTGGCCGAAGCGGTTCCTGCGGATGCCTTCCGCGATATCGGCCATCTGCTGCGGTCCATGCGCGCGAAAAAAACGCCGGATGAGGTCAGCCGGATGAAGCATGCCGCCGAGCTGGTGGAGGAGGTGCTCCGCCAAGGCCTCACCCATGTCAAAGCGGGGGTTAGTGAAATCGAGCTAGTTGCCGAGCTGGAGTATCTGATGAAAAAGGTGGGGGCTTCCGGACCCTCCTTCGACACCATGGTTCTCTCCGGACCGAATACTGCCTTGCCGCACGGTGTGCCGGGCAGCCGCATTATTCAGCCGGGAGACTTTCTGATGTTCGACCTGGGTGTATACGCCGCTGGCTACGCTTCGGACATCACCCGCACCTTCGCTGTGGAAGAAGCGAATCCCAAGCTGGTTGAAATCTACAACACAGTACTCGCAGCCAATGAAGCGGGCATCGCCGCTTCCCGCGCTGGCGCGACCTTCGGCTCGGTGGACCGTGCAGCACGTGATGTAATTGAAGCGGCCGGTTACGGTGAGTATTTCATGCACCGGGTCGGTCACGGCCTCGGCATGGACACGCATGAGTACCCTTCGCTGCACGGCATGAACGGTGAATACATTGACATCGGCAATGTATTCACCGTGGAGCCGGGCATCTATGTGGCCGGTCTGGGCGGTGTGCGGATCGAAGACGATGTCTGGATTACGCCGGATGGCCCGCAGACGCTGACAACCATGTCCAAAGCGCTGACGGTGCTGCATTTATAGTTAGCGGCCCGGACACAGTTTCCCCGCAGTCAATACGTTTCCAGCGTCCGCCCTTATATGTTGAGTATGCAAGTTATATCAAAAAAAGCAGCAGACCGGCTCCGTAAAGAGCGGGCTGCTGCTTTTTATTTTGACCAATTAAACCGGTGCTTCTCGAGCAAATCCTCAGGAAACGCTGCGTGTATCTGGGGATGTATGAACAGGCAGATCGTCCTCCGCAAATTTGAAGGAACGGGCAATGTACAAAATTGGCGTTCCAGCCCCGGTAAGAAGGAATTTTACAACATAAGTAGTCAGCAAAATCTCTGTCCACACTCTGAGGTCATAGGTTCCGGCGAAGGCAATCGTGCAGAAGACCAGCGTATCGACAAAAGAACTGACCATCGTACTGCCGTTGGAGCGGACCCAGAGCTGGCGCGAGCTGCTGTAATATTTGCGAATCCAGGCATAGAGCCGGACATCGAGGAACTGGCTGATAAAATAGGCGGTAAGGCTGCCCAGCGCCAGCCGCGGCATCAGACCAAAGATGGTCTCCAGCGAAGACTGGGCGATATCCGTTTCCTGCGGCTCGAACAGGAGCACCATCTGCATAATCGCGGTGGTCATCAGCAGTGTGAAAAAGCCAAACCATACCGCATGCCGCGCTTCGGCACGCCCGTATTTCTCATTCAGCAGGTCACTGGTCATATAGAGCGTGACATACATAGTGTTGCCCAGCGTCATTACAATATCGAACGGCATGGCAATAGTTTTGGCGACCTGGATGTTGGCGATGACCGTTGCCACGCCGACCCAAGCATACAGGCCTTTTTTGCCGAAAAGCCGGTAGCAGAGCAGATAAAACCCAAAGTTGACAACTACAAACAAAATTCCCCACAACAAATTAAACATGAATCAGTAACTCCTCCTAGTTTTGGTTACGCGGGATGGTTACGAACCGCGGCGTTCCGCTTTTGACAAGCAGAAACAATTAAACCGTCCTTCAAAGAACGTATAACTGTTCTATATGAACAAAAGTTTACTCTACCACAATCAAAGCTAACATGCTATGAAATTTTAAATTTTCATGAAAAACCGTATGATTCATCTTTTTTCGCTAAATAATCAAAGGATTCGTCATTTATTCATATATTTTCTGAAAATTCTTCAGGATTAAGCAAATTTTCACTATTCAACCGGAGGTTAATTCTATAGAATAGTTATCAATCACATTCCCGGAAATGATAGCCTTATATATGACCAATACCTACGGAATATATCGCTGCTTACCGGCCCACAAAGCATTGACATGGGTTAGAAGGATGCAATTGAAGGATAAGGAGAGAATGAAATGTTTCAAGTCAAGAAATCAATCAGCCGTAAATTTACACGTTTGCTGTTCGTCGTTCTGCTGCTCTCGTCTGTTCTGCTAAGTACCAGCTTTTATTTCATATCCATCAATACCATCAACAACTATGTCATGCCGCAGATCAACAAGCTTCTGACATCCGCCGCCCAGGACATCTATAAAAATATGAATGCGGCACATGCCCAGCAGACTCTGAACAAAAACGAGCAATCGAGAACAACAATCGAATTTTATTTCCAGG
This sequence comes from Paenibacillus sonchi, assembly GCF_016772475.1. Lineage (NCBI taxonomy): Bacteria > Bacillati > Bacillota > Bacilli > Caryophanales > Paenibacillaceae > Paenibacillus > Paenibacillus sonchi. The sequence goes on along the minus strand of NZ_CP068595.1, from coordinate 3,461,923 downwards.
ATAAACGAAAACAGCATGATCTGGAAACCATCTTTCTCATCGATTTAAAGGAAGGCAAAGCCACCGTGCTGACCGCAGATCACGGAGCCGGGCTGAAGCCGGATGAGAGCATCGAGGTCCAGCCAGCCATGGAACAGGCCGCCAAAGGAAAGGCCGGACTCAGTGAAATCTATAGTGACAGTCATGGTATACATAAGACCGCGTATGTCGGTGTTCCCGGCACTACAATGGTCATCGGGGCAAGTTCGGATGTTGCTTTTGTCAAAGATAAAATGAGCAGTATCCTGTGGACCAGCGCCGGAATCACTTTGGCCGTACTGATCGTCGGTGTGGGTTCTGCGCTGCTTATGACCCGCAGAATTACCCGCCCGATCACACAGCTTGCGGCCTACAGCAACAAGCTGGCAGGCGGCGATTTCACCCAGCAGCTGGAGATTAAAGGCAGTGACGAGGTTGGCCAGCTCGCCGAGAGCTTCCGGACCATGAGCCAGCAGCTGAAGCAGATGATCGGACAGGTGCTGGATACCTCCAGCATCGTGGTCGCAGACTCCAATGATCTGAAGGGCCGCACCGACATTCTGAACGGAATGGCTGAACAATCCTCCCTGTCCGTTGCGGAGATCGGCAAAGGCAGTGCTGCCATTGCGGGCAGTGCGCAGGATAATTCCCGGGCCATGGATGAGATTAATACCGGCATCCAGCATATCGCTTCAGCAGCCGGTGAGGTTACCGAACAGATTATCGAGGCTTCTGAAGAGGCAACAGGCGGAAACGACATAGCCCAAAGCGCCGTCGAACAGATGCGCCAGGTGGCAGAGGCTTCCGTGAAATCACTGGAGCAGTTCCGCATCATGAACGAGCGTTCGCTGCAGATCGGTGAGGTTGTCCAAGGCATTACGGAAATCACCAAGCAAATTCAAATGCTCTCGCTGAATGCTTCGATAGAAGCCGCGCGGGCGGGCGAGCATGGCCGCGGCTTTGCGGTGGTTGCCGGGGAGGTCCGCAAACTGTCCGAACAATCCAAGGAATCCAATGAGCAAATCCGAGAGTTCCTGCTCAGCCTGCAGGAGGATATGAACCGGTCGGTGGAAGAAATGAATCACGTGAATGCCGAGGTGGCTTCCGGGGTGGGCAAAGTGGCCGAAGCCGGAAATGCTTTTAGCCATCTGCTGATTCTGATTCAGAGCATTAACCACAGCATTCAGTCCGTATCCGCCGCCACACAGCAGATTTCGGCAGGCACCGAGGAGGTCAGCGCCTCTGTAGAGGAAACGGCCCAGATCACTTCCAAATCCCGGCAAAATGCCGATACCCTTGCGGCCAACTCCGAACGCCAGCGCCAGGAGCTGGAGGTTCATGCGCAAACCGTAGAGCATTTGTACCAACAGGCCGTGAAGCTTCAGCAAGCCGTACAGCAGTTCAAAATATAGTCCGGCGTACCCGCGAGTCCGCCGCAACAGCAAGTATAAAACGGGTGCCGCTCCATGCAGGAAGCGGCACCCGTTTCTATTGCAGTCTCAGTAATTGGACTTAGTAGATTATTGCAGCCTTTAGTATGTGGACCAGCGTCCCCGCTTCGCGGCTTCACCAAAATGATGCACTCTCAGGGTGTAGACTACACAAAGCCAATCTATAGCATGGGAGCGGCGAACGAAGAAAAGCGCCGGCACCCAGCCAGTCATAGAGATCGGGTGTTTTTTATCGACCAGCCAGCCCCACAGCACGGCCAGCACGATGAACACCCCGCCATAGGCGGCATAGACCCTGCCGAAGAAAGGAAACTTCTGCAGGGTGGGAATGATGCCGTACGCCACGAGGATCAGCGCTCCAACCAGTCCATACCAGAGCGGCCGTGCTTCCCGCAGCCACAGCCAGACCAGGTAGCCGCCGCCATTTTCGGCCAGGCCGGCAACAATAAAGAGCAGAATCGCAATGATCATGGTTACCTCCCTTGCTGAGATACACCCATGATCTCATAGATGGCAGCCATGTCAAGGCTCGCGCGCACGGTATCCGCCAGCCGGTCGAACTCCTGCTCGCGCAGCGCCGCTGCCGAGAAAGTCTGCCCCAGCGGCGCAAGTCCTTTAGATTGCCTCAGGCCGTCAAGCCAGGCTCTGCGCAAGGCATCGTTATGAAACAATCCATGCAGATAGGTTCCCCAGACCCGCCCTTCCGGCGTTCCCCAGCCTTCTTGCTGCATACTCCCATCCGGTCCTTTCAGCTGGAAGAGGCTTCTGACCGAAGCAGGGTCATGGTTTGTGGTTGTGCCCATATGGATTTCGTATCCTTCCACGGGCAGCTCTGCTGCCGTAGCGGAAGCCGCTTCCCCGCCGTAGAGTAGCAGCGGATGATCCTGAGCCAGCAGGCCGCTGGCACGGACGGTAGTCTTCTGCCGCAGAAAAGAGGTCGACAGCGGCAAAAGCCCAAGACCCTCCCTTTCGCCGGGTTCTGCACTTTCTACAGCATGCGGATCAAGAAGCTTCAAGCCCAGCATCTGGTATCCTCCGCAAATTCCCGCAAGCTGCCGGGTTCCCCGGTTCAGCGCGGCTGCGATAGCTTCCGGGAAGCCCTGCTCCCGCAGATAATCCAGATCGGCGGCTGTGTTCTTCGTGCCCGGCAGGATGATGACATCCGGTGTCCCCAGCTCTACAGCGGTGCTTACATAACGCACAGCCGTATCCGGTTCATCCTCCAGCGGATCAAAATCGGTGAAGTTGGAGATTCTCGGGTAGCGGATAACGGCGATATCCAGCTCTTTCCCCGTTCCGCATGCAGACGGCCCGAGGTTCCTTCCAGAACCACGGAATCTTCGGCTTCAATCCGCAGGCGCGGAAGAAAAGGCAGCACCCCGAGCACCGGGATGCCTGTCCGCTGCTCCAGCCAATCGAGTCCGGGCTGCAGCAGCGACAGGTCGCCGCGGAACTTATTGATGATGAAGCCTTTGACACGGGCCCGTTCATGCGGCTCCAACAGCTCCAGCGTGCCGACCAGAAAGGCAAACACACCCCCTCTATCGATGTCGGCAACCAGCAGTACCGGAGCACCCGCCCAGCCTGCGAGGTTCATATTGACAATGTCCCTGGCCTTCAGATTGATCTCCGCCGGACTGCCTGCGCCTTCCATCAGCACGATATCATAGGCCGCCCGCAGCCGCCCAAGCGCATCCATCACCGTGTTTTTAGCTTCGGGCAGAAACTTCTCCCGGTATTCGCGCGCACTCAGCGCTGTATGCGGCACGCCGTGCACCACAATCTGGGCACTCATCTCGCCTGAGGGCTTCAGCAGAATCGGATTCATGTCCGTGGTGGCGGTAATGCCGAACGCTTCGGCCTGCATGCCCTGGGCACGGCCAATTTCCCTGCCGTCCTCAGTGACATAGGAATTCAGCGCCATGTTCTGCGACTTAAACGGTGCCGTGCGGTATCCGTCCCGGGTCATAATCCGCCCGATGGCCGCGGTCACCAGACTCTTCCCGACATCCGAGGCCGTGCCCTGGATCATCAGCACGGCCGCAGGCTGCGGCTTCCTTTGTGTTGCTGCTGCTTGATCTTCCATGCCAAGCCTCCTTGTTATATTCCTGCTGCCGGCGTACAGGCGAAGCAGTTGTATATGTGGATAAGCGGTCACCGGTATAGCTTATCCCGTGGTTTGGCGCGCGCTACAGGTTATGCTGCAGCAGCACCAGCAGGAGCAGCAGCAGCGCCTCCAGCAGCTCGTTCAGCGCGCCGTACACGTCGCCGGTGAGCCCGCCGAGCCGGCTGCGGACCCGCCGCGCAGCGAGCGTGCCGCAGGCCAGCGCCAGCGCCGGGGCCAGGATGGCCGCTGCCAGCAGCTGCGGCCAGACATCGCCCGCGCCCAGCGCCAGCGGCGCGGCGGCTGCGGCCAGCGAGAGCAGCGCCGCCAGCAGCAGCGTGCGCCGCTCCTGCCGGGCAGGCACGCCCTTGAAGCTGGCGGCCAGGCCGTCATCGCCGCGGGCAAGCGGGTAGCGGACCATGACCCGCACCATGTACCAGCGGCTCCAGACCGGCGGCAGCAGAAGCAGCGGCAGCTCCCTCCAGGAGCCGCCTTCGAGGAATGCCGCCAGCAGCGAGGCCTTCAGCAGCAGGAGCAGCATGCAGGCCAGCACCCCCATGGCCCCAACGCGGCTGTCCTTCATAATCTCCAGCATCCGCTCCCGCGTGCGGTAGCTGAGCAGCCCATCCGCACAGTCCATCCAGCCGTCCAGATGCAAGCCGCCCGTCAGCCACACCCACAGGATCAGGGTGATGACGGCGGCAGGCCAGGCAGGCAGCAGCCAGGCCGCAACGCCTGCGCCTAATGCCGCACTTAACCCGATGGCTGCACCAACCGCAGGGTAATACACCACGCTGCGCTGCAGCAGCTCGCGGGAGAAATCCCCGCCCCCCTTAACCGGGAAGCGTGAAAGAAACTGAAAAGCAGCCGCAGCATCCCCCGCGCGCTCATAACCGGTACTCCCGGCTCTTCAGCTCAACCGGAATCCCGGCAGTAACCAGAAAAACCTGCCCGCACTGCCGGGCCAGCAGCGCATTCATCCGCCCGGCCAAATCCCGGTACAGCCGGCCAAGCGCGTATTCCGGCACAATGCCGTCACCCACCTCGTTCGTCACCAGCACCAGCGTACCGCGAAAGGAAGCTACACTCCGCTCCAGCCGGGAAAGTTCCCGCTCCACCCGTTCCTGTCTGTCTTCCTGATCCTCCACGGCCAGCAGGACATTAGAGAGCCACAGCGTCAGGCAATCCACAAGCACCGCCTTGCCGCCGGAGAGGCGGTCGAGGAGTGCAGGCAGCTCAAGCGGCTCCTCCAGCATCTCCCATGCGCCGCCGCTCTCTTCACGATGCTTGCGGTGCAGGGCAATCCGGGCCTTCATTTCTTCATCGAAGGCTTGTCCGGTAGCCACATATACGGCCTGATCCGCCAGGGAGAGCACCAGCCGCTCGGCAAAACCGCTTTTCCCGCTGCGCGCCCCGCCGGTTACAAGAATGCTCATTTCCCCTCAGCCCCCGAAACTCCGGCGCTTTCGAAGGTAGCCATCTCAGTCATGATGCGGCTGACCGCTTCAATCAGGTGAAGAGAGAGCACGCCTCCCGTCCCCTCACCCAGCCGCAGCCCCAGATCAAGCAGCGCTTCCAGTCCCAGGCACTCCAGCATCAGCTTGTGGCCCTGCTCATTCGATACATGGGAAGCGATCATATACGCTGTGGACTCGGGGGCAATGGCTTTGGCGACCAATGCGGCTGCGCCGGAGATGAACCCGTCAAGAATGACGGGAACGCGGGCGGCAGCGGCCCCAAGAATAAGCCCGGCCAACCCGGCAATCTCAAGTCCGCCTACTTTGGAGAGCACATCGACCGGGTCTGCCGGATTCGGGGCGTTCACCCGCAGCGCGCGCTCCACAACTTCAATTTTGTGCAGCAGCCGTTCATCGTTGATCCCTGTTCCGCGTCCAACCGCCGCCTCCGGCGGGAGGCCTCCCAGAGCGCACAGAATGGCAGCGCTGGCTGTGGTGTTGCCGATGCCCATTTCACCAGTGATCAAAATCTCCGTTCCGCTTTTTATCGCTTCCTGGGCAATTCTTACACCCACAAGTACTGCCTCAAGAGCCTCTTCCCGGCTCATGGCCGGTCCTGCGGCCATGTTGTCCGTTCCCGGCCGTACTTTACGGTTGATCAGCTCCGGGTGTTCAAGCTCTGCATGGATACCGATATCGACGAACTTCACGCTTGCCCCGGCCTGGCGGGCCAGCACATTCACCGCCGCCCCTCCGCTGAGGAAATTATAGGCCATCTGCACCGTAACCTCCTGCGGAAAAGCGCTGACCCCCTCACAGCACACCCCATGGTCGGCAGCCATTACAACAACAGTGCGTGTCCCATAGCTGGGCTGCTCCGTCTTCGAAATGCCCGCCAGGCGGACGGCCAGCGCTTCCAGCTGCCCGAGGCTTCCCGGGGGCTTGGTCAGACTGTTCAGACGTAGCACCGCCCGCAGTGCCGCTTGTTCATCCGGCGGAGCAATCGGCCCCGTTACTTCTTCAATTGCTGAGATCATCATATAGCCTCCTGAGTATTTTTTGCATTGAAAATGGGGTTCCAACCCATACATACAACTAACGTAGCAGAGTGCCCTCTTCCCTGAAGAAGAGGGCACTCTGCTGCGGCTGCGCCAGCTATTCCGTCACAACTCCCTATTTCTTCCTTAAGGATTATAGGGGATAGAGATTGATCTTACAATTACATTTTTACCTTCATGAAACCTTCCAGCCGCTCCAGCGCTTCGGTCAGCTTTGCGGGGGAAGCCGCATAGGAGCAGCGGAGATGGCCTTCGCCGCCCGTTCCGAACACATGGCCCGGCACAACTGCAACTCCTGCTTCCCGCAGCAGCCGCAGCGCACAATCCTCCGACTTCATTCCGGTATGCCTGATGGAAGGAAAGGCATAAAATGCCCCCTGCGGCTCATGGCAATGCAGCCCGATGGATCTGAGCCCTTCAACGAACAGCGAACGGCGCTGCCGGAAGCATTCCTTCATATAATCTTTGTCGGGCAATCCATGACGCAGCGATTCCACCGCGGCAATCTGGCCCAGGACCGGTGCGCACATTGCGGTATATTGATGGATTTTGAGCATCGCGGCCAGCAGCTCGCGGTTCCCGCAGGCATAGCCGACCCGCCAGCCGGTCATGGCGAAGGCTTTGGAGAAGCCGCTGATCACAATCGTCCGTTCCTTCATGCCGGGAAGCGAGGCGATGCTGACATGTCTGCTGTCATAGGTCAGCTCGGCATAAATTTCATCCGACAGGACGATCAGATTATGGGCCTTTACAATTTCCGCAATGGGCATCCAGTCCTCATAAGACATGACCGCTCCCGTCGGATTATTCGGAAAGTTCACCATCAGCAGCTTGGAACGCGGGGTTATGGCTTTTTGCAATGCCTCGGCAGTAAGCTTGAAGCCCTGCTCCGCAGCAGCCTCGACCTCCACCAGCGTTCCTCCGTTCAAATAGGCGATGGGCGAATAAGCAATATAGCTCGGAGAAGGAATGATAACCTCATCCCCCGGAGCGGTAAAGGCACGCAGCGCCAGATCCAGGGCTTCACTGCTGCCTACCGTTACCATCACCTCGTCCTGCGAATGATACGCCAGTCCAAAGCTCTCCTGCTGATAGCGGGCAATCTCCTCCCGCAGCTCCGGCAGGCCCGCATTCGGGGTATACATTGTCTCTCCCCGTTCCAGGGCTCGGATGCAGGCGGCACGGATATGCTCAGGCGTGGTGAAATCGGGCTCACCCACCCCAAGTGATATAATATCGTTGTTACCCGCACTCAGGTCAAAAAAAGCCCGGATGCCCGAAGGCGCAATCTCCCGCACACGCGGAGCAATCCGCTCACTCAGCAGGGCGCTGTTATCCTGTGGCAGGAACGGCTTCATTTTATACATAGTTGATCACTCCCTGCCTCGTTGTCAGCTCTTCCTGCATGGTTTCTTGCATGGCTTCCTGAATGGTTTCCCGCAAACCCTGATTGCTCTGCACTTCCAGGTTTCGGTCTTCTCCCTGTATGCCTCGGGTTCCTAATAGGCCTTGTTTGTCTACCGCAGCCTCCATCCCCCGCCGCTCTGCAAGCGAACCGGAGATGATCTCATCCAGCAGCCCGCTGAAGGTATATCCGGCAGCAAGCGCACTTCTTGGCAGCAGACTGGTTTCGGTCATGCCCGGCAGTGTATTTACCTCAAGCACATATGGAATGCCGTCCTTCACCAGCATATCCACCCGGGCGTATACCGTACATTTCAGCGCCTGATAGCAGGCCAAGGCCGCCGCATGCACCCGTTCCTCAAGCTCTGCAGGCAGCTGAATCACCCGCTCTTCTGCACCGCCCAGCTCATATTTGGCGCTGTAATCGAACCAATCCGCTCCAAGCGAACGGATGCCGATGACCGGCAGCAGCGTTCCTCCGAGAATGGGGCAGGTAATTTCCCGGCCCTCGGTATATTCCTCAATCAGCACCGAACAATCCGCGGCAAAAGCCTTCTCCACCGCGCTTCGCAGCTCCGCACTGCTGTTCACCTTTGTCATGCCGATGCTGGAGCCGCCTGAGTTCGGCTTAACCATTACCGGGTAACCAAGAGCCTCCACCGCTTCAGGCGATAAATCCTCCATCCGGTCGAGGCAGAGCCAGGCAGGGGTGTGCACACCTTTGCTGCGGATAATGGTCTTGGACAGATGCTTATCCATGCACAGGCTGCTTGCGAGCACGCCGCTTCCGGAATAGGGAATACCCAGCGTCTCCAGTGTTCCCTGCACCGTTCCGTCCTCGCCGTAGGCTCCGTGGAGGGCGAGCAGCGCGAAATCCAGGCCTTTTACCGCATCAACCAGCTCTTCCCGCGAATGAATGACAATCGGAACGCCCTCATATTTGCTGCGGTCCAGATGCTTCAGCATTTCCCTGCCCGTATTCAGCGACACCTCATATTCCGAGGATACCCCGCCCATAATCACGCCTACTTTTTTCATTCTCCTAACCCCTCTTCATCCCAGTAGTTGCCGTGCGGTCCTGCCAATAATCTCAATGCCCTTGAGGATATCCCCATCAGCCACCCTGGAAAAGCCCAGCCGCAGCGTGTTTTGCCCTTGCCCATTCGTATAAAACATATCCCCCGCCGTAAAAATAACTCCCTGCTCCCGGCATGCGCCCAGCAGCTCTCTTGTGCTGAAACCGTCAGCAAATGTCACAAAAAGATGCAGGCCCCCATCCCCGGTGAGTGACGCATACGGAATATGCTCCTGGCAGCAGGCCAGAGTCAGCTCGTATTTGCGCTTATATTCCGCTCTGGCCCGCTTCAGGTATTTCTCCAGATTGCCGCCGAGCAGATATTGGTACAGAATCGATTGATCCAGCGTCGAGGTATGGATGCTGCGTGCTCTTTTGACACTTTCCAGGTAGTAAATCAGCTCCTGATCCGCAAGCACCCAGCCGACCCGCAATCCGGGAAACAGCACCTTGGAGAAGCTGCCCAGATAGATCACACCGTTCCCGCCGCCCGCCGCGGCAATCAGAGGAGCCACGTGGGAACCCGAATACCGCAGCTCCTCGTTGAAGCCGTCCTCGATTACCGGCACCTTGTATTCGGCCATCAGTTTCATGAGCCGCTGCCTTTTTTCGGGAGACATGACGATGCCCGTTGGATTGTGATAAGAGGGAACAAAATACGCGCAATCATATTCCCGCGCCTCCAGCGCCCGCTTCAGCTCTCCCAGATGGATGCCGTCACGCTCCATGGACACGCCCGCAATCTCAAAGCCGTGCAGCTTCATATTCTTAATCGCCGTATGATGTGTAGGATTCTCACACACCACTGCCCCGGCTTTACGGCCGAGCGCCGACAACACCACATCAAACCCTTCCGTAAACCCGTTCGTAATCAACAGGTCCTTGCCCCGCATATCCACGCCTTTGTGCTCCATATATTGCTTCAAATAGTCTATTAAAGGCTTATACCCCTTGGCATAGCCATAGTTCAGCAGCACATTGCCTTCCACCGCCATGCGTTCCAGAAACGCCCGTTTCACATTATCCAGATCGAACAGGCTTTCATCAGGCGCGATGCTGGTAAAAGAAATCGTCCCCTTCGCCGCACGTATCCCGCGCTTCATGATATCCAGCTCTTCGGCAAGCTTGGCCTGGCTGCTTAACCGTACTGTCCAGTCGAGAGTCCACGCGGCTTCCCCCGTGTTCCCGGCCTGGGCCGCTGCACCTTGTGCCACATAGCTTCCCTGGCCCTGCACCGCATACGTGAAGCCGTCGTCCGCAAGTGCCTCGTAGGCGGAAATAACCGAATTGCGGCTGACGCCCAGCAAAGTGCTGAGTTCGCGGGTCGACGGAAGCTTTCGGCCCCCCTGAAGGGCGCCCTTGATCATAAGATGCTTCATGTAATCCTTAACTTGTATATATACCGGCCGGCCGGCAATGAGCCTGAAATCCTTGAACATGCTTCAATCGCCCCCATAGCTATCATGGCACAGTCTTCTTCGTAAAAAAAGAACCACAGCCCCGGGATTTTTTTCCCGCTGTGGTTCTATGGAGGGACAAGCGGCCGTGACCCGGGGTTACCGGGCTTGACCGGGACTGCCCAACGTAATCAGGGCTTATCGAACGTGATCGGGACTACCCAACGTAATCAGGGCTACCCTGGATGATCTGTTGTATTTTGTACAGTTGAATTAGGGTGAAATTATCCTTTTTCGTGTTCTGTTGCACTACGTACAATAGACATTCATGCCGCCCATTGGCGGCACTTCAGACGATGCAATCTCGGAGAAGGCCCTCAATTTGGCTTCCATAACCATGTCGTATGAATCGGACATCGTTATTTCAGGATAGAATTTTGGAATTCCACCTTAATAGGGCCAATTTCCGAAAATCTGTTGCAGGAAATACAGCAGAATGCGTTTTGGAGTCCATTTTCCCTGATTCTGCTGTACATAATACAATCAGCTGACAATTGTCTGCCAGACCCTTCAAGATGCTCACTGGACTTCGCGTGCTATCCTGCTCCAAGTTCCCTCATGCCTCCGAAGGTTCATTACAGTAACCTCACCTGGAGCCGGGGCCGCTGCGGTATAGAACGTCATTCCTTCGACGATCCGCGCCAACAGCTGCCGGATGACGCCGCCATGCGTTACCAAGAGTACACGAAGAATCGCGGAACCTTGGGCTGACTCTGGCTCCGATGCGTCAGTCTTTGCATTACACCCTCCCGGACCCATAGAATCCGCATCAATCAGGGGTGTTACTGATCCTACTCCTGCTACTCCTGCTACTTCTGCTACTCCTGCTGCTGCTTCCGCTTCCCGCTGGAGCTGAGTCCAGAAATTATCTATCCGGCCCGCAAATTCCTCCCACGCCTCACCTCCCGGCGGTGTTACCGACTCGGGGTCGTCGATCCAGCTGCGGTAATGCTTGTTATCCTTCAGTTGCTCATACGTGCAGCCTTCCCAGGCCCCGAAATTCATCTCCCGCAGCCGGGAATCATAGATTGCCTGGGGCTCCAGGGCTGGGGCCGCCGCTGCCAGAGTCTCCCGGCATCGGCGCAGGTCACTGCAGCAGACGCGCCAGAACTCCCCGCTGAGTGCAGAGTGGTCCCTTATTGCAGACAGCTGCTGCAGCGCCGCCGGGAGCAGCGGCAGATCCGTGTAGCCCAAATAACGGCGCTCCTTGTTCCACTGCGTAGACCCATGGCGGATAAGCACCAGCTCCAGCTCTATGGGGTCGTGTACCAGCTTACTCTTTATCCGGTGATCTTCCAGAGAAGTATCATTCACGTGATCGGAATTGTCAGTCTCCATTCCGCTCAGCCCCCGATCCCGTGCCACAGCATGGCAGCGGCTGCACACAAGCAGACAAATATGGCGGAAGACAGCATCATTATCCGTGAAGTCACAATAATATCCTCCGGCTCCATCGTCCGCAGGGGATCGCCCATGTAGGCGCGGAACGAGACCACGCCGTGGTATACATTCTCGCCGCCCAAGCGGATGCCGATTGCTCCGGCTACAGCCGATTCGGGAAACCCGCTGTTGGGACTGGGGTGGAGGCGGGCATCGCGCCGCACAATGCGCCAGCTGCTGCGCCAGTCCAGACGCAGCAGCCAGGCGCATAGGACTAACAGCGGCGCCGTCATCCGGGCCGGTATGTAATTGGCGGCATCATCGAGCCGGGCGGAGGCCCAGCCGAGATTGCGGTATTTATCATTTTTGTAGCCGACCATGGAATCCAGCGTATTCACCGCACGGTAAGCCATGGCCAGCGGCGCTCCGCCCAGCAGCGCGAAAAAAAGCGGCGATATAATCGCGTCCACGATATTCTCCGCCACTGTCTCTACCGTGCCCCGGACAATATCCGGGCTCTCCAGCTTGGTGGTGTCACGGCCGACGATCATGCCGAGCGCTGTGCGGGCTGCCGGGATATCCCCCTTGCGCAGCTCGGCATATACAGCCATCCCGGCATCCTTAAGCCCCTTGGAGGCAATCGTTGTAGAGATCAGCCAGACCTCTGCCGCCCAGGCCAGCCAAGGCGCGATGCGGGACAGCAGCAAGAGGATCACTGCGGTCACCCCCCAGGCTCCGCCTGCTACCAGCAGCGGGAGCAGCACTCCCGCAAGTTTCAGCGCGTGCGGCTGCGAGCAAAAGCGGCGGATCAGCCGCTCAATGGCGGTAACCGCTTTTCCCATGAGCACCACCGGATGGGGAATACTGCGCGGATCGCCTATTATCCGGTCCAGCACATAGGCTGCAAGTAATATAACAGCAAGCTTCACCGGCCTTCACCGGGCAGCGGCTTACGATTCAAACCGCTCATTGGCTGCCCTTCCTTGCCGGCTCCGCTGCGGGGGAACAGCCAGCGCCGGGACCTGGCTGTGAATCCACCGGCTCCGGCGCAGAGCTCCAAACGCTAACCTTTCCGCTTAGCTTCTCACTTGGCTTCTCGCTTGTCTTCCCGCTTACCTTCCCGCTTACCACCCCGCTGGGCCTCTCGCTTACCTTCTCCGTTTGGGCTGCCGCTACTGAACCGAGGCTCGCCGTTACAGCGGCGTACACCAGCCGGCCGATGGCTCCGCCCAGGTCGGTGGCCGTTCCGGCGTAGACATGCTCCGCGCCGTAGCGCCCGCTCCCGCTCACTGCGAGTACAACTGCATCCGTAGTGGTGCCGGTTGCAATCAGGCCATTCTCGGGGTCTGTGACCCCGAGATCGGCCAGCGCGGCAGCCTTCGCTTCGGCTGCCGTCATGACGGCATTGACCATCGCGGACGGAGTCAGGCGGCCGTCAATGCCCAGCATGATGTTGATCGTGCCGGGGCGGTATGCCGCCAGCACGTTGCGCGCCACTCCGGCGCGCGCGGCATTGCCGGAGGCTGCGGTCACGCAGCAGAAAATCCCCGCCGAGCCGGTATCCTCCTCCGCAACAGCAGCATGCTCCAGCGGCACCGCCGTCATCAGTCCGGCGCAGCCTTCCAGCGGGTACCCCCATTCGCGCAATTTGTTCTCCATATCGCGCACCGGATTGCTGCACTCATAATCGCGGCTGACGAACTGGTTGACGGCCCGTTTCAGGCGGACCATGCCTCCGCCGTACACCGCGCTCGAAAGCCCCTCTGCTTCAGCCGGAAATTCCAGCAGCAGATGCCCCGGCTTCCACTCCAGCATCAGCCCAGGCCAGACAGCAGAAGCATACATTGTCTCCCCATCCTTGAGATTAAAAGGATTTCGCGCATCGGTCATTGTATTTCCTCTCCCTTCACTCATAATCAACAGCTATCCATGACCTCGCAGCTGTCCTAAGTGGAATTTCTCCACCTAATCGGGGCCAAATGCTGTTCCTGCAAATGTTAGTTGGAAAAAGTACACTTAATTAGGCTACATCCGCAGTATTTCGTGTGCAGATTGCGCGGGTAATATCCATTGCGACTGTTGCTTGGACCGGACTCTTCCGTAGCCATGAATTCTTGGATTTCTGCTCGCATGATGGACTCTAAGTTCTCTTTCACAAATTGAGTAACAAGATTTTCAAATAGATTATTCAGCATATTTTCGGGTACAATAGTCATTGAGTAGGGTTCCTTTCTTGGTGGTGTCGTAATCCCGAGAATACCCTACTTTTTTGTTGCCTACTAGGCCCCAAATCTTGGTACACAACTTATTTTACGCCATCCATATTTGGGAATTCACCTCAAATTAAGTGTACAAAATCCCACTAATCCCCATTCTGAGCTGTAATTCAAAAAAATAAGTTTACTAATTCCACTTAAATTTTTCACAAGGGCAGATTAGTCAAAAATATTGAAGAACCTCAACTTGTGCAACAGCATTTGGAACGCTGATGCTGCCAGAGTATTGGTGCAACTGTTTTATTTAACACATCTACTCCGCACGACACCCTCTACTTACTACTGCTGCTTCTACTCCACACGACAACCTCTAGTTACTACTGTTGCTTCTACTCCGCACGACATCCTCTACTGACTACTACCGCTTCTACTCCGCACGACATCCTCTACTTACTACTGTTGGTCTACTCCGCACGACATCCTCTACTTACTACTGTTGGTCTACTCCGCACGCCATCCTCTAGTTACTACCACCGCTTCCACTGCGTGCTCCCAGCTACTCAGCACACCCGCCTCCACGTCTTGCGTTTTGCTGCGGCTTTTGCCATCACGGCTGCACGCTTTGGCTTTATTTCAGCGTCAGACCCCCGCCGCGATAATCTCCTCCAGCTGCCGCAGCAGGCGGGCATTGTCTTCGCGGCCTTTGACCGCGACGCGGATATGTCCCGGCGCAAGGCCCGGGTACATCGCGCAGCTGCGCACGAGAATGCCGCGGCGGCCCAGCCTCTCCTGCAGGACCGCCGCGCTCCAGGGCGCGGGCAGGCCCAGCAGCAGGAAGTTCGCTTCGCCCGGCGGCACCTCGCAGCCGAGCCGCAGCAGGCCCTCCCGCAGCGCTTCGCGCTCTGCGGCAATCAGCCCGCGCGTGCGCTCTTCGTAACCGCGCCCGCTGCGCAGGCAGGCTTCCCCGGCCAGCAGGGCCAGGCCGTTCACGCTCCAGGTCACCTGCTTGCCGCTCATGGCTGCAGCAAGCTCCGGGGCGGCGAGGGTGAAGCCGAGCCGCAGCCCCGGAATGGCGTAGAACTTCGTCATCGAGCGGATCAGCACCGTATGACGGTAACTCTTAAGCTCCGGCAGCAGTGATTGCCGCCGCTCTTCCGGGATGAAGTCGATGAACGCTTCATCTACCGCCAGCACCGTCCCGCAGCGCTCCGCCTGCTGCGCCAGCAGCCGGAGGTCGTCCAGCGCATACTGGACGCCATTCGGGTTGTTCGGCTGTCCGAGGAACAGCAGGTCCACCTGTTCCAGCAGGCCGGCAATGCTCTGCACACGGGCCCGGTAGCCCTGCTCCTTCGTCCCCCGGACCGGGAGGACTTCCGCACCGAACTGCCCGGCGAGCTGGCGGTACTCGGAGAAGCAGGGCTCGACGATCCCTACCCTGCGCGGAGCCGCAGCCAGCAGCAGCAGGGCCATCGATTCCGCTGCTCCGTTGCCGACCGTAATCCATTCGCGGTCTACGCCCAGACTCTCCGCCAGCAGGGATTTCAGCCTGCGGTGACCGGGATCAGGATAAGCCGTCACGGCTGAGACTGCCTCCCGCAGCAGATCCAGCACGCCGGGTGGCGGACCGAGAGGATTGATATTCGCGCTGAAATCCACAAAAGCGCCGCCGCTTCCGTTCCCATACAATTCCGCCGCTGTCAGCAGGTCGCCGCCGTGGCCGTATTTTTCAAGCATGCCTACACTCCTCTTAACCTGTCGATTATAACTCTGTGTGACTCATTGACCCCATTATTGCCCCATTGCAGGAGGTACGTCAATGATTTCACTCCCCGAGCGAAACAGGATATTGCCGTTTGGCGGGAGGCGGAATTCTGCCCGGGCGCTGCTTGTTCTTTTTGTGCAAACTTTACTTTTGGTTTAAAATAACTATATAGCTTGAACTAGTGATCTACGATTGGGGATTTGGCCGTGACTGCATGGAATGGTTGGGGCTTTCCCTTTTGTTCATTTTTCAAGTTCAATCTATATAGAGCAGTAAATCATGCACAAGCGGAGGAATTCACCATGCTTTTTATCGATAACACCGGAATTACAGACGCTTCGATCAATCTTGCGATTGAGGAATTTGCCCTGAAAAATCTGCCGATGGACGACAGTTATCTGCTTTTTTATATCAACAGCCCGTCCATTATCATAGGCAAACATCAGAATACCATTGAAGAGATTAACCAGGAATATGTGAAGGACCATAATATCCAGGTCGTACGGCGGTTATCCGGCGGCGGGGCAGTCTATCACGATCTGGGCAACCTTAACTTCAGCTTTATTACCAAGGACGACGGGCAGTCTTTTCATAATTTTCTGAAATTCACCCAGCCGGTCATCGACTACCTGCAATCCATGGGGGTGAACGCCGAACTCAGCGGACGCAATGATCTTCAGGTCGGTGAGCAAAAAATTTCCGGCAACGCCCAATTCTCCACGCGCGGACGCATGTTCAGCCACGGCACCCTGATGTTTGACCTCAATCTGGACGATGTGCAGGCATCGCTGAATGTGAACCCGGAGAAATTCAAATCCAAGAGCACCAAATCCGTGCGCAGCCGTGTCGCCAATATCAAAGACCTGCTCGGAAAAGAGATGACGATTGAGGAATTCCGTGCGGGCCTGCTGCGTTCCATCTTCGGCATGGAGCCTTCCGAGGTTCCGCAGTATAAGCTGACTATGGACGATTGGGTGCGGATCAATGAAATTTCCAAAGAGCACTACCAG
Organism: Paenibacillus sonchi; assembly: GCF_016772475.1. Taxonomy (NCBI): domain Bacteria; kingdom Bacillati; phylum Bacillota; class Bacilli; order Caryophanales; family Paenibacillaceae; genus Paenibacillus; species Paenibacillus sonchi. The sequence continues at coordinate 3,445,531 of NZ_CP068595.1, read as the reverse complement.
AACTGGGACTGGAACTACGGCCTGTCGCCAAAAAGCAATGTAAAGCACACCCGCAAATTCCCGGCAGGACTCGTCGACATCCGCATGGATATTGAAGATTCCTACATCAGGGATATCAAAATCTACGGCGATTTCTTCGGTGTAGGCGATGTGGCGGATGTGGAGAATGCGCTGCGCGGCAAACGCTACGAAAACGCTGAGGTCAGAGAAGCCCTGGCCGGACTGGACCTGAAGCATTATTTCGGCCGCATTGAGCCGGAGGACTTCATCGGGCTGATTTTTCTGGAGGAATAGCTCTCTTGTTATAAAATGTACACAAAAACCAGCCAATCTCCCTGGACCCGGGAACTGGCTGGTTTTTTGCAGCAAGGGGCGTCAAGCTGTTCCTTCCTCACTTCATATCCGGCTATGCTCTGGAAAGCTTGCGCTGTTGGTATAACCTCAATCCCATTGCAAAATAGATTACGGTGAGCAGTGCAATCATAACAAAATCAAACAGGACGTCCTCTAGGCCAGCCCCATAATTCAAGATTTGATTAAATGCATTCGCGGTATGTGTAAGCGGCAACAGATCTGTTATTCCAAAGGAATGCCCCCCGATTGTAAATACATTCATCTTCGGCAGGGGGAACATGCTCCCTGAAAAAAACATGAGCATAAAGAAAGGAAAACACCCGATAGTCAAAACATCAAAAACGGTGTTCAGGAAACTTGCAACCACTAAGCTTACCGCAACCATGGAGAAGCTCGACAGGAGCCCAACAGCAAATACAGCGCCAAATTCTCCTGCCGGCCTGTAGCCTAACCCAAGTGCCGTCCAATACGAAAGGGCAAGGGCTCCTGCTGCTACTATGGCTTGCGTGATACATATACCGGCAAGGAAGTTGAACGCTCCAAGACGGCTGAGCTTTAATCTTAACAGTGTTTTTTGGTCATTTTCCTTCACAATGGAGGCGGATGCCGTAAAAAGAATCATTAAAACAGCCAAAGCGATTAAGCCCGGAACATAGCCGTCAAATTCATTCAAGGGCTGTTTCTTTTCGAGAAAAGTTTCGCTGATCTTTGAGGGCAACGTGATATTCGCCACATCCATGCCTTGTTTATATACCCCATCTGCCGTGAGTACTGCTGCAACGGAATACCTCATATTTCCCATGCTCCCATAAAAGTCTACAAGAGCTGGATTGCCGTGGTTTCCGGGAGACTTGATGGCTAATTTGTCAGAATAATCTTCAGGGATAACAATGCCTAGATCCATGTCCTTTTCTTTTACCTTTGCCTTTAATTCCCCCTCGTTGCTGAAGGCGGTTAACTTAAATATCCGCGAGTTGTCCTGCCCCTCCATCGTCTCCAGGCTGTTGATTAATTCGATCGAAGCACGGCCGGCATCCAAATTCAGAACCCCTACATGATAGGCAGCAGGCGCTCCCCCGTAAAACAGGTTCATCAGGATTAAAAAGAAGGGAGAGAACATCAAAACCATCAGAAGGACTTTCCAATCCCTTATATTTTCTTTAAAAGATTTGGTAACGGAGGCGGCCAGTTTCATTCGCTGAGCCCCCTTCCAGTCACAGCAATGAATGCATCCTCAAGTGTCCGCTTGCGGAGGGTCATATCCTCTATATGTATATTAAAAGCTTTCAATCTCTGGCTTACCTTCGGTATAAGCTCAAGAACTCCGCTTGCTCCAAGCAGAAACAGTCCATCCGAATATTGTTTCTCTGTACATTCATCGGGCAGCGAGTTCAAGACCTGACGGGCCAAGTCTTGGCTTACCCCGTTTACCCGTATTTGCAGCAGCTCTCCCGCCCCGGATTTTTCCTTCAGCTTCTCAGGAGTATCTATTAAAAGAACCTTCCCGTGGTCCATGATCGCTACCCGGTCTGAAAGCCTGTCGGCTTCATCCATGTCATGGGTGGTAAGAATCACCGTTCTTTCCTCAGCCAGCTGTCTGACGAAGTCGCGTACAAGTATCCTGCTCTGAGGATCAAGCCCTGCCTGAGGTTCGTCCAATATAATCAGCTTGGGGTCATGAACCAGTGCCAGTGCTATATTCAGCCTTCTTTGCATACCGCCTGACAGCGTCTTGGCAAGCTTATTTCTTTTATCCCGGAGTCCCAGCGATTGCAGCAGGCTTTCTGCCTTATTACCGGCTGCTCTGGAGGTTAGCCCGTAGGACATCCCGGCAAATTTCAATTGTTCCAGGCATGTGAGCAGCTCCCAAATAATAATTTCCTGCGGGCACAGCCCGATCATAGCTTTGATACGCTCATAACCGGAGGATATGGAGACCCCATTTACAGTAATTTGGCCGCCATCCGCTTTTAATAGACCGCATAGCATTCTTATTGTAGTCGTTTTACCGGCACCATTGGGTCCGAGCAGCCCGAATACCTCTCCCTTGCGAACCGAGAAACTTACATCGTCTACAGCGGACAGTTCGCCATATTTTTTGCATAACCCTTCAACAGCGAGAAAGTTCTCATGCTCCATACCTTGATTGCTCCTTTCGCTTATTTCAGCCAGACCTGACCGCAACGCTCGGCCAGAAGCTGAATATCCTCTTCAGGATGAATCATCGCATAGGAAACGACCCCGTCTAATGCCCCCATCAAGGAAATCCCATACGCCTCAGGGTCCGTCAGATCGGACTCCCCTGATTCAACCGCTTTTTGGAACATGCCCACAAAGAAAGCGGTGCTTTGCTGTACATATTCTCTGTAATACTCCATAAGGGCCGGAGCTTCCAAGGATTTGGACATCGATAAGAAAAAAAAGCTCAGTTCTCTTGGCCTGCTTACCCAATAGCTCAGGTATTCTTGAATGTATTGCCTTAATCCCTCCATCGCACTGCTGTTCAGGTATGCCCTTTCCGCCATTTCCATGACCGGCTCCGAGAGCTTCTGATTCGCCTCCATCAACAGCGCTTCCTTATTGGGAAAGTGATGGTACACGCCGCCCTTGCTGACACCGGCTCTTTTGGCTATGGCATCTACAGATGCGCCGGCATAACCCTTTTCGAGAAATTCTTCCACTGCGGCCGTAAGCAAGGACTCCACTCTAAGTTCTTTTAACTGTTTTTTTGTCATCATTCTCTCTCCATTCCGACCGTCGGTATGTTTAATGTAGCAGGTGCTTCCGGGTAGTGTCTGTGATAAATAACATCCTGCTCAAGATCGTATCGGGATGAACAAAACGGCCTCGCCGTCCATGACTGAGTAAGGATTTCTTTCTACTTAGGCCAGAACTCACATTCTATTGCATTCTCTGCAGCAGAATAACCCATAAACCAGCCGAACAGCTCCATCTGTTGCACTCTGTACATTAGAATCCCTTAGAAAAGCTGTTTTGGACGCGATATCCGAAAATCTATTGCAGAAAATACAGCAGAAGGCGGTTCGGCGCAAAACCATATAAATTCTATTGCACGAAATGCAGTCATGCAAAGAATCCACTGTGTTATCTCACATTAAGACTACGGATTTCTAGTTCAATCTGCAAGAAAGAGACAGCATAATTTCCTATACAAATTAATTAAGGGATAAGCTTCGCTTCCCCTAAAACATTTAAATTCTGGCGTAATATTTTTAAAAAGGCCCCCCGCTGGCAAGCAGCGGAGAGCCTTTGGTGCCCTGGAGGGGCTTCGCCTGTCTCAAAGACTCCCGGCAGCAGCATGCAGCAGAGCGTCTTCAAGATGGGGCAGCAGCTTTTTACAGATTGGGGGTGAGCACAAATACATACATAACCAGCACCAGTGTGAGCACGATGCAGAATTTCTCCACCGCACTGCCCTTCTTCGTGCCTGTGCTCATCAGCTTCAGGCGAAGCTTGAAGGGCAGCGGAGGCAGCGGAGTAATGCCTCGCTGGGTCAGGGAATCGGCCAGCAGATGGAGCGCATAAGACATGCCGCCGGCAATCCACAGGCTGCCGCCGTCATTCATGCCGAGCGAAGCGAAATAGAGCAAGGCTCCCCAGCCGGCCACCGCGTACAGCGTATGCGTCAGTCCGCGGTGCGGAACAACCGAGGATACGACAAGCACGCAGGCGGCTATGTAGTTCCACGGATCGTAGGCATCCGCGAACGCGAACAGCGCCAGTGCCAGCAGCAGCATCACGAGATGCCGGAGCCTGCGGCCCGGCAGGAAGGATACGCTCCCGACAAGCAGCGCCAGCGCGATATTCCAGGGAGGCGCGGCGATTCCGGCAAAATACAGATAAATGGCCGCCCCGATTAGCGATACCTGCAAAATCCGCAGCAGGGATTCCGGCACGGCTTTGCGCACCAGCAGCGAATTCGGCTCATCGATATCAGGCAAGAGGGCGCTGAGCCCTGCCACAGCAACTGCCGGAATCGTAATTTCATGGCCGAGCAGGCTCATAACGGATAGGGTAACCCCGGTGCTGATGATTAAATGGGATTTGCCCATCATGGTGCACCCGCTCCTTTCTAAGGTGTAGGGACTTCGAAGTGCAAAAATAAGAACAAGTGTACGGTTCTCGAAGTATACCAAGTGCCGGCTTTTTTGTCCAGCCTCCGGCAGTATTTCAGAGGCTTCAGCCCTTCAACGGACGTTCCGGAGCAGAGTTCTGTCTTGTCCTCCCCCTGTTTTAAGCTACAATTTGGAGAACTTGATTTTACAAAATATTTGTCGTATCAAGAAAGGATGACCTCTGTGAATCGCTCCCGAATAGCCGGCCTCAGTCTGCTGCTGGTGGCGATGATGTGGGGATGTACGTTTCTCATTGTGCAAAGCGCGGTCAAGGTGCTGCCGCCGCTCGCTTTCAACAGCATCCGCTTTATCGGCGCAGCTTTGCTGCTGGCGCTGATTACCGCCGTTTTTTACCGCAGGGAATGGAGAATGCTGAACTGGCGTATGGCAGGACACGCCTTGCTGCTGGGCCTCTTTCTGTTTCTGGGCTATGGCTTCCAGACGCTGGGACTGCTCTATACCACCACCTCCAACACCGGTTTTATCACGGGACTGTCGGTCGTGCTCGTCCCTTTCCTCTCCCTGGCCCTGCTTAAGACGGCCATCTCACGGTATACCTGGTTCAGCGCGGGACTCGCGGTGGCAGGCCTCTACCTGCTCACCTTTACCGGCTCCGCGCTGTCCCTGAACAAGGGAGACGCACTGGTGCTGATATGTGCTGTCGCCTTTGCCCTGCAGGTCGCCTATACCGGCGTATATGCTCCGCGATATCCGGCGCTGCCGCTGGCTGCGCTGCAGCTTGCTTGTGTCGGGCTGCTCAGCGCCTTCGCCTCCCTGCTTGTGGATGGGCCGGCCCCGCTTGCGCACAGCGGGACCCTGATCCTGAAGCCGGATGTGCTGTGGGCCCTGCTTGTTTCCATCGGCCCGACCAGCGCCTTTGCCTTCTGGATTCAGACGGCCTGCCAGAAATACACCACGCCTTCCCGGGTGGCGGTTATTTTTGCCACAGAGCCGGTATTCGCCGCCCTGACAGGTCTGGTGTTCGGCGGAGAAACGCTCGGCGTATCGGCGCTGCTGGGCTGTCTCTGCATTCTTGCGGCCATGCTGATGGCCGAACTCAGCCCCGGGCCAGCCCTTACAGCCCAAAAGGACGAAGAACCAAGCCTTCTGCTTTCATCTGATCCATGATTTTTTGGGCCTAGTACAGCATCAGTCTTTTAATTGTAGAATCCAAGCGCTGGCCCTTCGGAAGCTGCCCATTTGGAATCCACAGCGCACTACCAGCTTGTTCAGAGACAAGAGCCATGCCTTCCGCACAGGCTCCCCAAATTTAAGCTTAGGCTTCCGAAGCATTGGTACGAAGCTATTCAGGAAGCTAAGCTCACCCAATAGGAGAGAACCTACATGTACAAATTGATTGCAATCGATATTGACGACACCTTGATTAACGATGACAAGGAAGTTACCCCTGCCACACAAACAGCGCTGGAACAGGCCGTTGCCGCAGGCGTTGTGGTTACTCTGGCTACCGGACGTGCCTATGCTTCCGCCCAGGCCATCGCCCGCCAGACCGGACTGAATGTGCCGATCATCACTTACCAGGGGGCACTCGTAAAGAATCTGATGGATGAAAAAGTGCTCTACGAGCGTTATGTGCCGCAGGATGCCGTACGCAAGCTGTTCAACTACTGCGTGGAGCATAACCTGCACTTGCAGACCTATATTGATGACAAGCTGTATGCCCGTGAAGAGAACCAGAAGCTGGTCGATTATGCCACCCTTAATGGAACTAAATATTATATCGAGCCGGATTGGGAGAAGCTTGTCCCGCAAAAAACACCAAAAATGCTGATCATCGACGATCCCGATTTCCTGGACGAGCTGTCGCCTATTCTGCGTGAGCTGCTGGGGGATTCCGTGCATATTACGAAATCCAAGCCGCATTTCCTGGAAATTATGCACAAGGAAGGTACCAAAGGACTGGCGCTGGAATTCCTGGCAGCCCACTTCGGCTGCGAGCTGTCCGAAACCATCGCAGTCGGCGACTCCTGGAACGATCACGAAATGCTGGAAGCCGCCGGCCTTGGCGTAGCCATGGCTAACGCCATCCCGGCGCTGAAGGACATTGCTGACTTCGTCACCCTCAGCAACAATGAAGACGGCGTGAAATACGCCATCGATAAATTCATCCTGCAAACTGCCCAATAGAGAAGCATAAGCTTGCTCTCCAGCAGCACAAAGGGTGCCTTACGCCGGTCAACTGATCCGGCGGTAAGGCACCCTTTTTTCCAAATATAACCATATGCTTCGCGCTATAGATTATCCTTCTAAGGACGGCATAGCCATTTCAACTTGATTCCATCGGCTCTATAGAGCTTCATGTTCCATATCCCGGGATTAATCGAACCTATAGGTCCAAAACGGTTCCGTTCCGAACCGGGCCCGGATTTCTTCATCCGTCAGCTCCTGATTCCCGACCAGCTCCGCCGCTTGGAATTGCGAACGGTGCGCGCGTATCGACGCCATTTTTTGCTCAAGGAAGGCGGTCACATCTACGATCACATCCGCCTTTCCGATCGCCCGCTCGTGGTTGCTTGCGAACGCGACGCAGTGTACAAGCGGCCGCTCTGCTGCGGGAAGCCGGCCAACCGTACGTATGACAGCGGCTCCGGTGGCATCGTGGTCAGGATGCACACTGTACCCCGGATAGAAGGTGATCACCAGCGACGGACGCAGCTCCTGGAGCAGCGCCATAATCTCATTGTCCAGCCGCTGCTGGTCTTCGAACTCGATCATTTTATCGTGGAAGCCGAGCATCCTTAAGTCCTGGATGCCAATTGCAAGGCAAGATGCTGCCAGTTCCTCTTTGCGGATTGCCGGCAAAGTAACCCGGCTCGCGAACGGCGGGATGCCCATGTTGCGCCCCATCTCCCCCAGGGTCAGACAGGCATAAGTGACTTGAGCGCCGCTGTCTATGTACATCGCCAGCGTCCCTGATGCCGCGAAAGCTTCATCGTCGGGATGGGGGAACACAACTAAGATGCGCTGGTGTTCCGTTTGTTGATTCTTCATGGTGTGTATTCCTCCGCTTTCATCAGAACGTTTCCCGGCTCAGCTGCAATGCAACGATCAGCTTGCCTTGACTGTCATGCCCGGCCAAGATTAGCCGTTCCTTTTCCGTCTCATCAACATGTGTAAGGCCTTCGGCATAAATCCAGCCCTGAGTTGTCTTTAAGCCCACCCTGTAGGGTCCCGTGCCGGAAATGGAGCCTTGTGTATAACGGACCGCCGCATTGGAAATGAATGCCGACGCCGGGTGCCGGGTACTGTCCAAGTGACTGGCGTAGGCGCCTGTCGTGAGCTCAAGGTGTACGTATAGATCCTGACCGGCTAGCTGATCGATCCGGATTTGGATGTCTTCGGGGGTTATCGGCTGCATGTTGGCCTCCTTGTGTCTGTTTCTCCGATCCGCTTATTTAACTATCTTGCTCTGGTATTACCGCAAGTCCAACTTATTTTTTTGCTAAATACAAGTCGATAGTATCATATACATTTAGGACATCGCCAAATTTTTTAATGGATTCTTTAATCTCATCTTCAAACTGCTCTTTCGCAGGGGACGGCAAGCTTCTATGGATTTTCCCGTGATACAAACGGCCGGTTCCAAAATAACGCCAGGGTTCCGCCGGTTTTTAAAAAATTGGAGGCTTTTAGATACCCTGTTTTTTCCGGAATCCAATGAAATGCGGTAGCCGAATAAATGAGATCTATACTGCTGTCCGGACATGCAAACTCTTCAAATGCAGTATTGTATATCGTAAATTTTTTATATTCCCGGAATTTTAATTTTGTGTATTTTCAATTGCTTTTCGGCCTCGTTCAAGATGAGAGTACGCTATGATATCTTTGAATAATTCTTCACAATAGGTTGGTCTCCATTTATCGTAATTCTCCACATCTTCATTAAAAGTTAGCCGTTTATCGATAATAATCATCCTCCATTCCATCCCCATAACGCAATCGGATAGGGGCCAATCAAGTAAAAGCAGATATCCTCCTTATCGTTGCCTCAATTTCTTCATAACGGCGGAGCGAATTGTCGTACTGGTCTTTTTGCATTAACGATTTGTTATTTCTTTCGCAATAATTAACGATTTGTCCAACGTCTGTGTTGAGGATATGTTGCTGTTCATTTTCCAACTCTGAGAACATGACTTTTTGTTCTGCTGTAAAGGTAAGGAGAGAGTTCTCTATGTGACTCCGTTTCCTTGCTAAAAGTGCGGTTGCTTCATTTAAGGCAATCAACTGATGCTTCCATAAAATTTCAATAGACAGCAAATCAGTATCTTCATAAATGTCTATCGTGTGCGCCAGTTCCCCTAGGCTTGAAGACAATCTTGAGACAAGATCCGTATCCCATTTATTAATCAAATATGCAAGGATGTTGTATATCCAACCGGTGTCGCTTTGAGAAAAAATAGTTTTAATATGCGGGATAGTTTCGGACGTATACTTTGACAAAAGGTCTACAATTTCTGCGGCTATAGGCCAATTCATATCCTGCAGCCATTCTAACAATTCCGGCAATAAGGGAATGATCATTGATCTTTCTAAGCGGGCCAGGGCTTCAACACTTTTAAAATCCTGCTTATCCTTTGGTAGAATGTTGTGATTCATTTGCACGCCTTCTCCCCCTAAGCTGAACTATTCAACTCCCACAGCACTTTCAATTGCATATTTATAGTTTCCCATAAGGTCCGATATCAAGTTTATTATTGCTGCCCGCTACCTTAATGTTGCTCCATTCTACAATATCTGATTCTATATCCATATCTACCGGATGGCCTCGTTTCTAAGTAACTAACGTTTATCATAACTCTCCCCTAGTTCTTCATCATGCATCCGGGCCCGCTTCATCGCTCCGGCATTAATGCTCCAACATCCTCTAAAATTCGGCTCCCCGTACCTTGGCGTATACCTTGGAGTCATGCAGTTCTCCATCCAGGCCGAGGGTGTTAAGACGCAGAATGCCATCCAGTAAAAAACCCGCACGCTCAGCGACGGCTGCACTTCTGGCATTACGTGCGCTGCAGCGGATTTCAATCCGGTTCGCCGCAAGCTCCTGTATGGCAAAGCGGGTAATTCCGTTCACTGCCTCCGTGATGTATCCCTTGCCTGTGCAGGTGGTCCGCAGCCAGTATCCGGCTTCAAAACAGCGGGTCTCCCAGTCAATATGATGCAGGCCGGTACACCCGAGAAAGGTCCCCTCTGTCTTATGAAAAATAAGCATATTCAGCACAGTCCGGTTCAGAAATTTCAGCCTGGAATCTCTGACGTATATTTCGGATTCCTCTAATGCCGGCATGCTTTGGGCAAAAGGCATCCATGGCTTCAGCTCTTCCAGACTCTCGCGGATCGCCTCATTCACTGCCCTCCCGTCACCCCACTGCGGGGCGCGCACCAGCAGGCGTTCGGTCTCAAAGAACTCGGGAAAGTCAAACAAGACCGGGATAAATGGATCTGACTTCATGACAGTATTCAGCCTCCTGCGCAATTAAGTATGGAATTCAACTTTTCAACAGAATATTCCCATTATAATGGCAGTTATCTATCTTGGAAATGCGGATTAATACGCAAAATTACAAAACCTTGAAGGCCCAAGGACCATCTTAGCCCCCTTCATTCGACTGGAGCAGGTTTATCCGAACTAGAATAGGTTTAGACGGACTGGAGTAGGTGGACTGGATTTGCGGGGTATACGTACTGGAGTAGGTGGACTCAAGTATGCGGACTGGATGTGCTTCTGTCAATAGAGTGGACACAGTAAAATCAGTTTGCGAGTGCAAGATTGCTGTAATATAATGCCTCAAAGCGATCCGGTGAAAGATAACCCAGCTTACTGTGTATTCGTTTTCGGTTGTAGAAGAACTCAATATACCGGAACAACTGGTTCTGTGCTTCTTTTTGCGTTTGGAATTTTCTGCGGTAGATGAGTTCTCGTTTGAGAATACTGTGAAACGATTCAATGCAAGCATTGTCGTAGCAGTTCCCTCGGCGGCTCATGCTGCGAATCATATGGTATCCCTTGAGCTTCTTCCGGTACTCTACAGAGGCGTACTGACTTCCGCGGTCGGAATGGTGGATCAGTCCTTTCCCGGGCTTCTGTGCGTTGTAGGCCTTGTCCAGGGCCGCTGAAACCAATTCGACTTTCATTCGGTTGCCGAGCTGCCAGCCGACAATCTTGCGTGTGTACAAATCTAAAACGCTCGCCAAATAGATCGTGCCTTGGCGTGTTCGGATATAGGTAATATCCGTGACCCATACTTGGTTGGGTCTAGTACACACGTCGAAATGTTGGTTTAGCCAATTCGGGGCAATCGGGAAGTCGTGGTTCGAATCAGTCGTCTGAACTTTAAATTTCCCCATTGCTTGGGAACGAAGATTGTGCTCTCGCATGAGTCGGCCTACCGTTTTCTCCCCACGGTAAACCCTTCTTGCTGGAGCTTCTTTGTGATTTTGGGGCTACCGTAAATTTCACCGTTGTCATGAAAGTGGTATTCAATGCGCTGTACGAGCCGTTCCCGATGCTTCATGCGCTCACTGGGAGGGGTCGCCCGCCACTTGTAATATCCACTTCGGGAGACTCCGAGTACGCTGCACATCTTCTCAATACGGAACACGGAGCGATGTTCCTCAATAAACTGGAACTTCAGTCCCGGTCTTTGCTGAAGATGTGCATCGCCTTTTTTAGGATGGCGACCTCCTCCTCCAGATCCTTATTCTTTTGCTCGAGATCCGCAATTTGTTGTTCTTGGGCACGCAGTTTCCCGCTCCCTACAAACGGTTCATTGGGGAACTGCCGAAACTTCATCATCCAATCTTTGAGCGTTCCTTTCGGAATGTTGAGTTCTAGGGCAATCTCGTCCATGGATTTCCGTTGTTCTTGGATGTACTTTACGGTTTCTTCTTTGAACTCTTTGTTATATCGCTTCCGTTCGACCACGGTTACCACCTCTTCTAAAGTTTATTCTATTATCTATGGGGGTGTTTCCCGTGTCCACTTTTTAGTCTAATTCAGGAAAAACGTTATTCCGCGCCAGCAGCCCATTTTTCGGGCCATGCGGACACACGAGCCGCTAAATGGTTCAACAAGGATAAGGTTGGACTGAAAATGAGCAAATAGCGTATTCTGAGTCCGCATGAGCGAAAAAAAACGGTATTTTCCTGAAATAAGGCCTCCTGAGTCCGCTTCATTACGCGCATACAAAATAAAAAACCGTCTCCCAAGTGAATGAAAGACGGTCTCTTTAGATTTCAAAGCTTTCGGGCGGCTTACACCGGGAGAGAATCTCCAGCACCACCTCAGCCGAGTTTGCAGCAGCCAGCTCCAGATGGGATTTGAACAATCCGGCGGCATCGGAGCCGGCAATATCCGATATGGCGCGGACCGCCAGAAAAGGAACACCGAACTGATAGGCCGCCTGGGCAATCGCCGCACCTTCCATGTCGGTCGCTTTCGCCTCCGGGAACCGGCTGACAATGGACACCGCCCGTTCCGGATCGCTGATAAAAGAATCGGCTGTCGTAATCAGCCCGGTGACAATCTGCTCCTGCCTTACGCCGCGCCGGACGAGCTTCCGCGCCTGTGCAAGCAGCCCGGCCGCAACCGGATAACGCTGCGGCATCTGCGGCACCTGCCCGTAGGCATAACTGAAGGCCGTAGCATCCACATCGCTGTAGACCAGTTCCTCAGCGATGACCACATCGCCAACCTTCAGGTCAGCAGCCAGACCGCCCGCCGCTCCGGTGTTGATAATCAGCTCACAGTGGAACCGCTCCAGCAGCAGCGTGGTGGTCACCGCCGCGTTGACCTTGCCGATGCCTGATTGAAGCAGTACTACCTCCTGTCCGTCCAGCACTCCGGCATACAGCTTACCGCCGCCAGCCTTCAGGCTGCGCACATCCCGCAGCTTCGGCAGCAGCGGGGCTACCTCTTCTTCCATGGCTCCGATAATCGCTATACTCATAAGATGCCTTCTCCTTTTGTCTGATTCTGGCCAGCCGTTATGTATTCCTCCAGCTCCGCCACTGCATCCGCCACCGCTTCGGCGGTAATTACGCCGGGCATCATATGGATGGAGGCTTCGGGCACAGCCGCCCTTTCGCCCAGCTCCAGCAGTTCTTCCCGCGTCAGGTGATCCAGCCCCATGGCTCTCAGACTGGACGGCAGGCCCAGCTCTTCATAGAACGGCAGCAGCCCGTCAATCTCCGGCCAGTTCCCCTCCAGCGCCAGCTGCACCAGCACACCGTAAGCTACCTTGCTGCCATGCAGCAGACCGTGTGTCTCCGGGAGGGCTGTCAATGCATCGTGCACCGAATGGGCCCCTGCGGTACGGCCATAATCCTCACCGAACCCGCCTACAAGCCCGGCGACCATAATAATCGTTTCGGCTGTCCGGGTCAGGGCATCATTCAGCTCTCCTGACCTCACAGCAGCAAGCGCCGCGCTGCTGTAGCGCAGCAGGTTTTCGCGGCATTTCCGCGCCGCATCCCAGGCCAGCTCCACTTCAACCGGCGGTGCCTCCAGATGTCTGATGATGACATCCGCCTCATACCACTTCGCCAGAGTATCACCGATTCCGGCGGCCAGCAGCTCTGGCGGCGAAGCGGCGATGACCGCCGGGTCCAGCAGCACCAGCGCATTGCTGCGCGGAAAAACCTCAAAGCGGATGAACGCCCCCCGCTCATCGTACATCACACTGAGCGAGGACCAGGCTGCACAGGTCGCAGCCAGGGTCGGAAGAATTATAGCCGGCAGATTCAGCCTGGCCGCTGCCGATTTTACCAGATCGGTAATCTTCCCGCCGCCTACGGCGATGACCGCCTCAAGCTGATGCTCTGACGCATAGCCGGCAATGGCATCACGCTCGCGGTAGCTGCATTCTCCGCTGTACACATGATAGTGCACCTCTGTCTCTTTTAGCTCCGGCCAATATGGTGCAGCCGCCGTCCAAGACCTGTTCCCGCGCACCACCAGCACACGATGGATTCCTCTTCTCTCCAGGTGCTGTTCCAGGCTGCCCCAGCTGTCCGGCCTGCAAACGAACTCCTGCGGCGCGGCGCGTACAATAATTTGCGGTTCCACTGGCATATCCCCTTCCGTGTTCCGCGCTTAATCGCGGCGGGCTTTGCGGGCGAGCCGGTTCCCTGCGGACTGAATGCCCTGGACAAATATAATCAGAATCGCCACAGTCACAATCATCACAAAGGTATCAAAACGCTGATAGCCATAGGAGATGGCCAAATCGCCAATCCCCCCGCCGCCCACTGTGCCTGCCATTGCGGTAGCCCCGATCAGTCCGATCGTCGCGGTTGTCATCGTCAGAATCAATGAACCAAAAGCCTCGGGGAGCAGAAAATGCCAAATGACCTGAAAGGTAGTCGCGCCCATCGCTTCAGCAGCTTCCATGATTCCAGGGCTGACCTCAAGCAAAGAGTTCTCCACCAGCCGCGCTATATAAGGAGCAACATATACAACCAGCGGCACAATTGCCGCGCTGGTACCGATCGATGTATGCACCAGAAGTCTTGTAAAAGGAATAATGGCCACAAGCAGAATAATAAACGGCAGCGAACGGATGATGTTAATGACCGGATTAAGGACCGCATACACAAACCGGTTCTCCAGCACCCCGCCCGGACGCGTAATGACCAGAATAATACCAATCGGAATCCCCAGCAGCGCCCCGAAAAACAAAGATACGCCCACCATAACCACGGTTTCCCTCAGTGCCTGAAACAGCTGCTCCGAAGTAATCACTGAATCGAACATTTAAGCTTCCACCTCCGTAATCTCAACGCCCTGGCTGGTGATAAAATCGGCTGCCCGGTCAATCACTGTATGGTCGCCGTGCATCTGCAGAATCATATTGCCCAGCGTTGTATTCTGGATCTCCGTCATATTGGCGAACAGAATATTTACATCCACCTCATACCTGCGGATGAGGCTGTTGATGATCGGCTCCGAGGCCGCCCCGCCGACAAATTTCAGCTTGAACAGCCGCCGCCCGCTTTCCGCCTTCAGGGTATGCAGCACGCTCTGCGGCACACTGTTGTGTATGACCGTCTGCACAAAGCTCTGCGTAGTCGGATGATGCGGACTCCCGAACATATCCAGCACATTGCCCTGTTCGATGATTTCCCCACGCTCCATGACAGCCACCTTGTTGCAGATCTGCTGAATGACAGCCATTTCATGGGTGATGATCATGATCGTAATGTTGTACTCTTCGTTAACTTTTTGGAGCAGCTCCAGAATCGACTTGGTGGTCTGCGGATCAAGCGCCGAAGTTGCTTCATCGCAGAGCAGAATCGAGGGATTGCTCGCCAGCGCCCGGGCAATGCCGACCCGCTGCTTTTGCCCGCCCGATAATTCCTTGGGGTAGCTGTTCGCTTTATCCCCGAGTCCCGTGAATTCAAGCAGTTCGGTCACTCGCTCGCGGATTTCCTGTTTGCTCCGCTTCAGCAGCACCAGCGGAATGGCGATATTGTCGAATACGGTTTTGGATTCCAGCAGATTGAAATGCTGAAAGATCATCCCGATGTTCTTTTTGGCCTGCCGCAGCTCTGCCGGATTATAGCCCGCAAGATCCTGGCCTTCCACCAGCACTTCCCCGGCAGTGGGCCTTTCCAGCGCGTTGACCAGACGGATCAGCGTGCTTTTGCCGGCACCGCTGTAGCCGATAACGCCGTAAATGTCCCCTCTGGCAATACTCAGGCTTACCCCGCGCAGGGCTTCAATGGACTGGCCTTTGCGTTCAAAGGTTTTGTATACATTTTTAATCTCAATCATGGCGCACCGCCTCCTGACCGGCCGTTAACTTGACCCGTTTGAATATGCCTGCTGCCGCGATCCGGTCAACGGCTTCGTTCAGCTTGTCCTCGCTGTTCACGAGGCTGACCCGCACATATTCGCGGCCCTGCACTCCAAAACCGCCGCCTTCAGCGACGGCAACCTGCGCCTCATCCAGCAGACATGCTGCAAAAGACGCCGCTGTATAGCCTTCCGGGACTCTGAACCAGGCAAAAAAGGTGCCCTGCGGAGCCTTAATCTCCCATCCCAGCTCCCGCAGTCCGGCAACCAGCACGTCACGCCGCCGCTCATACAGTCTGCCAAGCTCTGCAACCCCCTCCTGGGGACCCAGCAGCGCAGCCGCCGCCGCATCCTGCACTGCACCGAACACCGTGCTGTACGCCTGGGTGTGATAATGCTTCAGTGCCGCGATAATCGAGGCGTTGCCCACGGCAAAGCCGAAGCGCCAGCCGGCCATGTTGAACGTTTTGGAGGCGGTATAGATTTCGATGCCGTATTCCTTGCCGCCCGGCTGCTGCAGCAGACTGACCGGCTTATGGCCGTCGAAGCCAAAGGCGCCGTAAGCAAAATCGTTCAGCACCGCAAATCCATAGCGGGCCGCAAAATCGAGCGTCCGTTCAAAGAATTCCGCCGTAGCCACCGCCCCCGTCGGATTATTGGGATAGTTCAGCATCAGCAGCTTGACCTGACGGGCTAATTCCTCCGGAACTGTCCCGTAATCAGGAAGGAAGCCTTCGGCTTCATAGGCGGGGATCGTGTGAACACGGGCTCCGGCTAAGGCGGCGGCCGCGTGATAGGCCGGATAGGCGGGATCGACCGTCAGCAGCAGATCTCCCGGATTCAGCAGGCTCTGCGGAATGCCGACCACCCCGATTCCTGAACCGCTGAACACTGCGACTTCCGTCTCCGGGTCAAGGGCCACCCCATATTCACGCTGATAAAAAACAGCGATGGCCTCAAGCGTAGCGCTTTTGCCATAAAAGGGCGGGTAGCCCTGATTCTCCGGCTTGTCTACCGCCTCCTTCAAGGCGGCAACAATATGCTCCGGCGTCGGCTGATCGGGATTGCCGCTGGCCAGATCAATAACGTCGATTCCTCTGCTGCGGTATAAGGCGATTTTGGCTTTCATAGCGTTGAAATAATTACCTGGAAGCTCCGTGACGATTCTGGAGGGTATAAAATCCATGCTCATTGCACCTCTTTGCACATTCTTTGGAATAGACAATGATCTGCCACTCCCCCGCTTACAGAGGAATGACAGATCGGAAAGGGATTATTATTTAAAATAAGCCGGCAGCTTATAGCCTTCATAATCCGGGTTCGATTTGATGTATTTCTGGAATTCATCCGAATGATACCCTTCAATGATGTCTTTGACAAATTGAGCATCCTTGTTCTTGCTGTCCACTGCTACGATATTTGTGAAAGGATCGGTCATTTTCTCCAGCTGCAGTGCCGTGGTCAGCTTGATGTTATTCGATACAGCGAAGTTCCCCTGAATCGCAGCGTAATCCACATCCTCCAGCGCCCGCGGTCCCTGTGCCGGCTCGGTGGCAATAAACTTCAGGTTGTGCGGATTCGAGGTAATGTCAGCAAGCGAAGTCTGCAAAGGATCAATGTTGTCTTTCAGAGTAATCCAGCCCACATCCTTCAGCACATTCAGGGCGCGGAGCATATTCACCGGCTCATTCGGCAGATTGACCTGATCGCCGTCCTTCACTTCATCCAGGCTGTTATGTTTTTTGGAATACAGCCCCATTGGCGGAGTCGGCACCTGCACTACACCCACCAGATCTATTTTTTCCCGTTCATTAATGGACTGCAGGTATAAGGAGTGCTGGAACACGTTGGCATCAATTTCGCCGTTCGCTACCGCCACATTGGGCTGAATGCCGTCTGTGAACTCTTTATAGGTAATGGTATAGCCCTTCTTCTCCAGATAAGGCGCAACGCCGTTCTTGAACTGATCGCTGTAAGGTCCGGGATTAAAGCTGATCTTCAGTGTCTTCTTCTCTTGTGCGGAGGAATCGCTGCCAGCACCGGAAGCTTCCTTGTCATTGCCGCATCCGGCAGTAAATAAAGCGACGGCGGCGACCAGCAACGTTGAATGAATCCATTTTTTCTTCATACGGATGTTTCTCCTCCTATTATTCCTAGTAAATTGATGTGATTTAATTTGATTCATATCTTACAATGCATTAATATACGTGTCAACACATTTTAATTAAGCAGATTAGTATACTCGGATTAACTATTTACTTCTCTTATTCATTGTGATAGTTTGATATGAAAAGGCCGAAAGGAAGAGGAACATGGCAAAAGTTGAAAGTTTCCAATTGGATCATACGAAGGTAAAAGCCCCCTATGTGCGGGTTGCAGGTACAGAGAAAAATGAGAAGGGCAGCACGGTGCAAAAATATGATCTCCGCCTGCTCCAGCCGAATGCCGACGCCCTGCCCACGGCAGCCGTCCATACGCTGGAGCATCTGCTGGCTACCTATCTGCGTGACGAGCTGGAAGGGATCATCGACATCTCTCCAATGGGGTGCAGAACCGGCTTTTATCTGATTATCTGGGATGAGCATGAGCCGGCCGATGTCGCCGCTGCACTGACCAAGGTCCTGCATAAGGTACTGGAAACCGAGCATGTGCCGGCTGTGTCTGCGCTGGAATGCGGCAATTATAAAGACCACTCCCTGTTCAGCGCCAAGGAATACGCCAGACTTGTGCTGGAAGCCGGCATCAGCGATGATCCCTTCCGCAGCTAGCCTGAAAGGAACCTTCATACGATGCTGAATATTGACTTTGCCGGTAAAACCCTTGTTGTAACCGGAGGGCTTACCGGAATCGGCAAGGGAATCACAGATTTATTCCTTAAGGCCGGAGCAAATGTAGTTATCGGAGATATCGCCTGCCGCCCCGGCCTTGAACGTATCCATGACCGGCTGGTACAGATTCAGATGGATGTCACCGTAAGTGCGGACGCTGCGCGGCTGATTGACGCTGCTGTGGAGGCTTTTGGCGGAGTCGACTTTCTGGTGAACAACAGCGGGACCTCGACGATGGATTACGCCGTGGATATCCGGGAGGAAGACTGGGATAAGGTCATGGATATCAACGCCAAGGGCGTATATCTGGTCTCCCAGGCGGGAGCAAGACAGATGCTGCGCCAGGGCGGAGGCGGCCGCATCATCAACATTGCCTCCCAGGCAGGCAAAAACGGCTACCGCTGCATGGGCAACTATGTCGCGTCCAAGCATGCCGTGCTTGGCTTCACCAAGGTGATGGCGCTGGAGCTGGCCCGGGCGCAAATCCTGGTGAACGCCGTCTGTCCCGGCATCGTCGAGACGGACATGAAGCGGCGCGAGCGTGTAGAAGGCGCTGTCCTGCGCGGCATGCAGCCGGAGGATATTCTCGCTGAGGACCGCTCGCAGGTGCCGCTGGGCCGGACAGCCGAGCCGGAGGATGTAGCCAATGTAGTGCTGTTCCTCGCCAGCCCGCTGTCCTCCTATATGACGGGCCAGGCCATTAACGTGACCGGCGGCATGACGATGAATTAACGGGCACGACAGAATAAAACGGCTACGTTGTCCGGTGAAGGACGGCGTAGCCGTTTTAGATTTCAGTTTACTATTGTCCGGGGGCCCTACATGAAACCTGCGGAAGTCCCCCTTGGTTAATTGGAAAAAGGGGCACTAATTCGCTTGAACACCCTGTACTCCCCAGGCGAAGTGGAAAAAGGATCACTAATTCAGCTCATTTCGCTCCTGTGGAGATAATCCTGCCCAATTAAGTTCCCTTTTTCCACTTAAGTCTCTCAATTATTGATTTTTTGAAGAAATAAGTTCCCTTTTTCCAACTAGCACCTGCTCATCTGCTTCTACGCAAGCCATAGCCCGAAATAGGAGTTCTAATCCGGCTATCCGGCTGCTCTCCGCAGGGGCCTGGAACTCCTTCTATGAGCCTCAGCCTTCGACGTGACCCAGCCGCAGCTTCAGTCCTGTTACCGCGAGCGTCACATTGCCCGGCAGAATGTAGTCTTTTCTCATATCCACATCATGCGACATATGCGTATACACCGCACGGACTGGCTGTACGATGTCCAGCAGCTCTGCCGCTTCAGTCATATCATACACTGAACGGGTGGACAGCTCGGCGGATTCATAATAAAAGCTTGTCCCCAGCACCAGCAGATCTGCTCCATGCATATGCTTCGTCTCCTCCGGTCCCAGTGAAATGGAATCCGGGCAATAGACCCAGGTGTAGCCGTCCTTTTCCAGCCTGTAGGCGTAGGAATAGCCATTCTTGCCATGGTTAACCCGCCAGGTGCGGATCTGCCAGCCATCCAGCTCAAGACCGTCATCGCAAGGAATCATATCGATCTGCCCGCCAAGCCACGGATACTGCCGCTGAATCACAGGAATCACCTCCGCCGGAGCGTAGAGCTCCCCTCTGTACCCCATCCAGCGGCAGCTGTCGGCCCATTCCGGCAATCCGCCGATATGATCGAAGTGGGGATGAGTCACCAGCAGCCTGCGCATGCTGCGCCGTCCCTGCAGCTCCATCTGCCGCCGCCAATCCGGCCCGCAGTCAATAACCCAGAAATCACTGCCATTATCGATAAGCACGGAGGAACGCAGCCGGGCGTTGTCGCCGCTGCTTCTTGCTTCCATGCAGGTCTCGCAGCTGCAATATACCCGGGGTACGCCCATGGCATCCCCAGTTCCCAAAAATACCAATGTGTCCACAAGCCAGACCTCCTTCTAATATCGTCACGGTTGTTCCAAAAACACTTTACCATTATAGAACAGCTCAGCGATCGATTGCATCCTGTTAGTGAAGGAGAGGACTCGTTTTTCCTACACACCACCGTTAGACTAGGCACCTTGAGCAACAACCTGAGGTAATCCTGCACGCCGTACAACATTTCTTCTCGCCCTACCCCACATTTACTCCAAATCTTGCACGCTGTACAACATCTCTGCTCATTCCATCCTGATCTCACCCTAAATCTTGCATTCTATACAAGAATCCGGGCATTCCCGCCTTAAATTCGCCGCATTACCTGCATTCTGTACAACATTCCAGCTCAATCCACTGCACACGCCAGGTCAGACACAAAAACCGAAAAAAGAGCCATCCCGTTCCGCAGGCCCGCCTGCCGATGAGACAACTCTTTTTGTCCATCCAATCCCTTATCCATACTCCAGTTCCCCCATCACTCCGTGCCCTAGATTCCGGCCAGCACCTGATACCAGATGCCCCGCTTAGAGTACAGTGTTGTGCGAACCTCATCCCAGCCGCCCAGATACGAAATATCGAACAGACCCGCAGGCACCGGATAGCGGGCTTTATTCTCTGCATACACCTGCTCGTCAACCGGCCGGAAACCGTATTTGGCAAAAACCTGCTGTGCCTCCGGCGTAGTCAAATAATCCACTAAGGCTTGCGCAGCTTCGCTGGTGCCATGTTCCTTAGCGTACTTATTCACGACCGCTGCCGGATTTTCGATCAGGATCGTGTTCCTGGGGATAATCACTTCATACTTGACGCCTTGTGCGATCCGGGCCAGCAGCTCATTTTCATAGGTGACAATCACATCGCCCACCCCGTATTCAAAAGCCGCCATGGACGCCCGCCCGCTTTTATCCAGAGATTCTACATTGGCGTGTACGCTCTCCAAAAAAGCTTTGGCGGCAGCCGGGTTCTTTGCCCCTTCCTGCTCCTCAGACAGCTTCAGGCCTGCCCCATAGATGGCATTGATGTCCCATTGCGCTCCCCCGGAAGTCTTAGGGTTCGGATACAGCACCTTCACTCCCGGCTTCGCCAGGTCGGCAAAATCATGGATGCCCTTGGGGTTGCCCTCGCGGGTACCGAGCGCCACTACCGAGCGGGTCACCATCCCGTTCACGCCCCGGTCCTTCCAGTCCGCTTCAACCAGTCCCGCCTTCACCAGCTTGTCGACATCGCCTTCCATCGCCAGCAGCGTCACATCGGCTTCAAATCCGCCGGCAATGGCCCGGGCCTGGGTTCCCGATGCCTCATAAGACTGCTGGAACGTGAGCGTCTGCCCCGTTTTGACCTTCCACTCTGCCGCGAACAGGGGCAGAATTTCGCCCATGGCATCCTTCGCCACACTATAGGCTCCTACCACCAGCGTAAGATCACCTTGCTGTGGCTTTTCAGCCGCAGTGCTTTCTTTTCCATTTCCGCACCCGGCCACCGCCAGCGCGAGTACTGCCAGCATTAGGGCAGCTAGCCATCCGTGCAGTTGTCTGCTCCTTTTGAAAAGCCTCATCCCGGCGACACATCCTTTAGTTAGATAAAGACAGGCATTGGGTCTTCCTTCAACCCGTTCTCTTGAATCCAGCTCCGCTCGTCGTTAAAAAGATAAGCACGGTGGACAAGCACCGCGATTTCCTGGCCCGGGGTCAGGGTTTCTTTTTCCAGCGAGCGGTAGGTGACCAGCTTATGGCCGTTCACTTCCACCTCAACCAGCCATTCGCTGCCGCGGAAATGCAGATGCTTCACGATGCCCTGCTCCGTAGCCGAAGCCATTTTGAATTCATTCAGGTGGCCTACTTCGATATATTCCGGACGGATCAGCGCCTTAGTCGGCTTACCTCCGGTGTTGTGGAAGCCCTTCAGCTCTGCGGCGCTCTCGATCAGGGTAGACTCCCCGATAAAGGTCGCCACAAACGGCGTCTTCGGCTCCTTATAGATGTCCCAAGGCGTGCCCTTCTGCTCCAGCCGGCCCTGATTAATAATCATGATCTCATCCGCTACCTCAATCGCTTCATCCTGGTCGTGGGTTACGA
This sequence comes from Paenibacillus sonchi, assembly GCF_016772475.1. NCBI lineage: Bacteria > Bacillati > Bacillota > Bacilli > Caryophanales > Paenibacillaceae > Paenibacillus > Paenibacillus sonchi. The sequence continues at coordinate 3,423,410 of NZ_CP068595.1, read as the reverse complement.
AAATGGAGGTGATGCCGACACGCTCAATCAGCTCACGCAGCCACGAACGCAGCTCCTGGCGGATCTTGGCGTCAATGGCTGCGAACGGTTCATCCAGCAGCAGCAGCTGCGGCTCAGGCGCAAGCGCCCGGGCAAAGGCAACACGCTGGCGCTGACCCCCTGAGAGCTGATGCGGGTAACGTTTTTCAAAACCCTTGAGACCCGTAAGCTCCACCAGCTCAGCCACCCGGTTCTGGATAGTGTGTTTGTTTGCTTTTTTCACCTTCAGGCCAAACGCAATATTCTCATACACCGTCATATGCTTGAACAGCGCATAGTTCTGGAACACAAAGCCGATTTCGCGCTCCTGGGGAGGAAGATTATTGACCGTCCTGCCATGAAAAACAATCTCGCCGCTGTCCGGCGTCTCCAGTCCCGCCAGCATGCGCAGAATTGAGGTTTTGCCCCCGCCGCTTGGACCGAGCAGCCCGATCAGATGGCCTTTGGTAATGCCGAAATTGACGTCCTTCACCGCGTGAAAATCTCCGAAATGCTTATTGAGTCCCCGGACCTCCACATGCATATTAATGCACTTCCTTTCTTCTTTTGCTCCATTCCATAAGCAGCAGCAGACCCGCGGAGAATGCGGCCAGCACCAGCGCTATACCGCCCGCAGCCGTTACATTGAAGTTCTCGACATCCTGATAGACCAGCGTGGTCGCAGTCTGGGTTTTGTTCATGATATTGCCCGAAACGACCAGCACTGCCCCGAATTCACCCAGCGAGCGCGCAACCGTCAGAATCACACCATAAATGACAGCCCAGCGGATGGAGGGCCAGGTTACTTTCCAAAAGGTGGTCCAGCCATACGCACCCAGCGTTGAAGCTGCCTCCTCCTGCTGCGAGCCGATCTCCTGAAGCACCGGCATGATCTCGCGGACCATCAAAGGGAAGGTCACGAAAAGTGTGGCAATTACCATTCCCGGAAAAGCATAGACAATTTTCAGCCCAATTTGTTCAAACACAGCCCCCAGCGCACTTTCCGGACCAAGCAGCAGCACAATCATCAGGCCGCCGATTACCGGCGACACCGCATAGGGCAGATCGACGATACTGTTCAGAAGCCCCTTGACCCGGCTGCCCAACCAGCTTGCCCTTACCAGATACAAGGCCATCATAATGCCGAACAGCGTATTGAGCAGCGTAACCACCACAACGACGAACCCTGTCATCATCAGTGCGTGCAGCGCCTCCGGGCGGGTTAGTGCATTCCAGAAGCCGCCGAAGCCTTCGCTGAAGGCGCCGATCGTCATTTTCCCGAGAGGTGCGGCAATCAGCAGGAAAAATACAAGATAAGTAAGTCCGATCCACAGCTTTCTCATGCTCTTCTCCCCCTCATCTGCAGAAGGTTAATAAGCCAGAGAATAAGGAAGGACAAGGTTAAGAGAATGACGGATACCGCCGCAGCCCCGACCGGATTGTCACTTTCCACTTCACCGAAAATGAACACGGAGGATACCAGCGTACGTCCCGGAATATTGCCCGCTACGAGTACAACAGCTCCGAATTCGGCAAGCGCCCGGGAGAAGGCCAGCATGCCGCCGCTGATCATTCCAGGAGCCATGGAGGGCAGAATGACCTGCCGGAACACGCGGCTGCGCGTGGCTCCCATCGTATAAGCTGCTTCTTCCTCCGAAGCGTCCAGCTCCTCCAGCAGCGGCTGCACCGCGCGGATCACAAAGGGAAAGGTGACAAAAACCATGGCAATCACAATCGCCGGCTGGTGAAATACAATTTCAAATCCCAGGGCTTCCGCCATGCCGCCAATCAGACTGCCTGGACCCAGCAGCAGCAGAATCATCAGCCCCCCGACTGCCGTCGGCAGCGCAAAGGGCAAATCAACAAGACTGTTCAGCAGCGCCTTCCCGGGAAATTGATAACGGATCAGCACCCAGGCAATCATCGTCCCAAGCAGCACATTAATGACCGTAGCCATCACCGCTAATTTTAGCGTCAGCAGTACAGACTTCCAGGCTATCGGATCACTGATACTCTCGGCAAAATTACTGAAGCCAAGCGAAAACGAGTTGTAATAGACCCCCAGTATCGGCAGAACAATCAGTACCACAAAATACAGCAGAATAGTCGTGCGGAATCCCCAGGTCCAGCCCTTGTGTCTAAGCAGCGTATTCAAGAACAAATCCCCCCACCTCCGGCTTACCGGTCGGTATACTCGCCTTTACAGCCATAATTATTCCTATTAATATACTTGGTTTAAAGTTATCACTACTTTACCAAATGCCGCTTGCGCTCGTCAATTACTTTCGTTCGATTTGGGGTAAACTATAGTATATTTATTGTAAAGAGAGGGGATAACATTATGCTGCACACCATGGAGATCAGTACCAGCAAACGGGATGAGCTGAGGGACATCACCAGAGAAGTCATTTCCTATGTCAAAAAAAGCGGTGTTCAGAATGGCATCATCATTGTATACTGTCCGCACACCACTGCGGGAATAGCTATTAATGAAAATGCTGACCCGGACGTCAAACATGATGTGCTGATGCGGCTTGACGAGGTTTATCCTTGGGAGCATCCCAAATACCGCCACGCGGAAGGCAATACGGCTTCTCACCTGAAATCCATCACTGCCGGTCCCTCCCAGAGCATCATCATCCATGAGGGCGAACTGCTGCTGGGCCGCTGGCAGGGCATTTACTTCTGCGAATTTGACGGGCCGAGACGCCGGCAATGTTATCTGAAAATTATAGAAGGCTAAACTTACGTACTCACGTACCGCTTCTATAAAATAGTCCTTGCTGCAGCAAAAAGACGGCCACTTCTTGCGGGGCCGTCTTTTATAACAAGGATAAACCTCTTCACACTTTCACCATTCAAAGTTATACCAATGCAACGCGCTAAACCGGGAAATGTTAAAAAAAGCACAGCCTCTATAAACTGCGGCTTAATACCTTGACATGCATAACAGCTGCCTGTCTGACATCCTCGAACGATACTTTATCCTGGATATAATAAGAAATAAAACCGTGTGCGGACAAGAACAAGGTGAGCGGTATGCTCTGCCAGTCCTCGGATACATAACCCTCTTCTTTCATGTGCGAACGCACAATGCTTGCGAATAACTCAAAACATCGGCCCTGTTCCGCACGGCAATAAGCCAGAAGCTCTTCGTCACGGATCATGAACATAATCTCGTACTGATAAGGATGATCCAGTCCAAACCGGATAAATTCCAGAATCAGCTGTTCCACCCGCGTCATTCCCGGTTCAGGCGGCGTATGCATAACCTGATTCAGCAATGTGGCAACATGATTGAAATCCTCGACAACAATGGCGTAGAACAGCTCCGCCTTCTCTTTGAAATGATAATAGAGCGACCCATGGCTGTACCCCAGATGCTGGCCAATGCTGCGCATCGATATTGCCCGGTATCCTTTGGTAATGAATAAATGCCTGGCCGCTTCCAAAATTCTTTCCCTCGACAACTCCTGCTCGACTGCTCTTCTTGCCATATCTTATTCCCCTTCGCTGTAGTAAAGCCGCCGCCCTTCTGTAACCAGCGCTTGCCCCTGGGTAAGATCCGTTATCCATGCCATAAATGCGTCTCCCTCATCATTGCGCGGCAGACACAGCAGCGTAACTTTATCCGTAAACAAAGTTTCACCAGTCTGTATGCCTCTTCCTCTAAGCTCATTCTCAACCTTGCCCAGCCAGGTATAGTCAATTTCCACAAATACCTCACGCCTCAGCACACGGGTGATTACTTCTCCAGCTTCGAGTGCCAGGACAGCGCCGTCCGTATAGGCCCGGATTAATCCGCCTGCGCCCAGCATAATGCCTCCGAAATAACGGGTAACAACAATTGCGACATTTTTAACGTTTTGGCTGCGAATTACCTCCAAAATCGGTTTACCGGCCGTTCCACTCGGCTCCCCGTCATCCGACTGTCTCTGGATCTCGTCCCGCTCGCCAATCATATATCCAGAGCAGTTATGTGTGGCATTCCAATGCTGCTTCTTGATGTTCTCGATAAATTGCACCGCTTCTTCTTCGGTCTCCACCGGCATTACGTGGCCGATGAAGCGTGACTTACGGATTACGACTTCCCGGGAACCGGGAGAGCGCACCGTCCGGTATTGTTCCAGCATCATTATTCCATTCCTTACATCCAAATAATATCTTGATATATATTAGGAGCAGGCCATGGTATGGATTACCTCTGGTCTGCTCCCTGGTGGCTATACTAGTATGAATGATCTGCGGTGTCCGGCAGTGCTATTCGGTAAGTCTGGCTTCGAGCTCTGCCTTTTCTTTCTCGTAGCCCGGTTTGCCGAGCAGGGCGAACATGTTCTTCTTGTATGCTTCTACACCCGGTTGGTCGAATGGGTTGACGCCCAGCAGGTATCCGCTGATACCGCAGGCTTTTTCAAAGAAGTACACCAGGTACCCGAAGGTATAAGGCGTCTGATCCGGGATGGTCACAATCAGGTTCGGAACTTGTCCGTCAGTGTGGGCCAGCATTGTGCCCTGGAACGCTTTTTTGTTGACAAAATCCATGGTCTTGCCGGTCAGGAAGTTCAGGCCGTCCAGATCATCCGGATCATTCTCGATCGAAATTTCATGTTGGACCTTTTCAACCTGGATTACCGTTTCGAAAATGTTGCGGTTCCCCTCTTGAATGAATTGGCCCATGGAGTGCAGATCCGTGGAGAAATCAACGGAGGATGGATAGATGCCCTTGAAATCCTTGCCTTCGCTTTCGCCGTACAATTGCTTCCACCATTCGGATACAAAGTGCAGGGAAGGCTCGTAGTTGACGAGGATTTCTGTTGTTTTGCCCTTGCGGTACAAGGCATTGCGGACAGCTGCATATTGATAGCTCTGGTTGGTAGCCACATCCGGGTTGTTGAACTCATCCGCTGCGGCTGCGGCCCCTTGCATCATTTCTTCAATGTTGATTCCCGCTACAGCGATCGGCAGAAGTCCTACCGGTGTCAGTACCGAGTAGCGTCCGCCTACATCGTCAGGGATAATGAACGACTCATAGCCTTCTTCATTGGCAAGCTTCTTGAGTGCGCCTTTTTCCTTGTCGGTGGTAGCGTAGATACGCTTGCGTGCCTCTTCCTTGCCGTATTTCTTCTCCAGCGCTGCGCGGAAGATACGGAAAGCGATAGCCGGTTCAGTAGTTGTACCGGATTTGGAAATGACGTTCACGGAGAAGTCTTTGCCTTCTACAAGGTCAAGCAGGTGTGTGATATATGTAGAGCTGATGTTGTTCCCTGCAAAATAAACTTCCGGTGTTTTGCGTTTGTCCTTGGAAAGGTTGTTGTAGAAGGAATGCGAGAGCGCCTCAATGGCTGCACGCGCACCCAGATAAGAGCCGCCGATACCGATAACGATGAGCACATCGGAATCGCTCTGAATCTTCTTGGCCGCCTGCTGGATACGGGCGAACTCTTCCTTGTCATAAGCCTTAGGCAGATCGATCCAGCCCAGGTAATCGGAGCCTGCTCCGCTCTTGTTATGAAGCTGCTCGTGGGCCAGCTTCACCGGAGCGGCAAAGTAGTCAATCTCATGCTGGCTGAAGAAGGAGAGAGCTTTGGTGTAGTCAAAATTAATCTTCTTGGACATCGGTAATGGTTACCTCCTGTTTATCTCTTTGGATTTGACACCGTTTGTTACAACTTTATAATTAGGATACTTTAATTTGCCTTGACTGGCAAGGTCATTAGGCACATCCCGGGCTTTTGAACCATGTTTTCGGAAGTTTCGTGGAAACGCTTGCTGCACAGAGCAAAGGACCGTTTTGTGGAACAAGCCAGGGTGCCGTGATAGAATATATAAAAGCATGCAATTTCAAAGAGCGAAGGTGGAAACGCAATGAAACAGATCGGCTTTATCGGACTCGGAACGATGGGGGCACCTATGGCTTCCAACCTGCTGCGCAGCGGATTTGAGGTTACCGTGTACAACCGGACAGCAAGCAAAAGTGAACCTCTGAGAGCAGAGGGTGCCCGGGTGGCTGCAACGCCGCAACATGCCGCCGAAGGCAAGGATGTTATTATTACCATGATCAGCAACGATGATTCCATCCGCGAGGTGTTCTACGGCACCGGCGGCATCCTGGCTGTCCTTCAGCCGGGGACAACGGTTGTGGATTCCAGCACGATTTCCCCCGGTTTGGCAAAGGAAATTGCCGCAGCCGTGGAGGAGCGGGGCGGAAGTTTCCTGGATGCGCCGGTAACCGGCAGCAAACCTGCGGCCATCGAAGGCACGCTGGTGTTCATGGTTGGCGGCAGCACCGGGGTCATTGATCAGCACCGTGATATCTTCGACTCCATGGGCAGGCTGCTCCTGCATATGGGCGGCAACGGCAGCGGCGCTGTCGCTAAGCTGGCCCACAACGCCATGGTCGGCATTCATAATGTCGCGCTCGCCGAAGGCTTCTCCATCGCCGTGAAGTCGGGCGTGCCCGCAGACAAGTTCCTGGAGCTGGTGAAGAACGGTTCGGCGGGCAGCAAACAAGCTGAACTGAAAGGCCAGAAGATCATAGACAATGATTTCAGCAACCAGTTCTCCCTTGCGCTGATGCTGAAGGACCTCAAGCTGGCTTCCTCGCTCAGCGACTCCACAGGCGTGCCTTCCCCCATGCTTGGCGTGGCCAAAAGCATGTTCCAGGCCGGGTTCAACCACGGCTATGGGGATGAGGATCTGTCTGCAGTGGTCAAATCCTATGAGGAATGGATTGGCCAGAAGATCGGCGGGGGCGCAAGCAAGGAATAGGCTCCCGGCCTCCCGCCTAAGTTGAAACCCAAGCAAAGTGAATCGGACGCAGCCGCAGTGTAGGCTGCGTCTTCTGCTGCAGAAGCTGCCGCAGCTGATCTGCCCAACCGGATGCTTCGCCCATTTGCCTTCAGCAGAGCAATATGGAATTTACATAAAACACCAAGGAGGACCATTACATGCTGTCTATTCTTATAGCCGAACCTCAGGATGCCGGCCTGTTGGCGGAAGTCCAAAAAAGAACCTTCGATGAAGATGCGCGCCGGTTCCAGAACAAGGCCGAAGACGGGCCTCCAGGATACAGCTCCAGTTCGTGGCAGAGTGAAATGATGGAAAAAGGCCTATACTACAAGCTGCTTGCTGATGAGCACATCATCGGCGGAATGATAATTTTCCCTTCACCGGGTGGAGAGGAATACCATCTGGGCCGAATCTTTATTGACCCGCTGTATCAGAACCGGGGGTATGGCCAGGATGTCTTTCATTTCTTATTCAGCACTTTCCCCAACGCCCATAAATGGACACTGGACACCCCCTCCTGGGCGGTCAGGAACCACTACTTCTATGAGAAGCTGGGCTTTGTGCAGACCGCTGAAGTTCAAATCGAGGAAAGCGGTATAACGCTTATTCAATATGAACGGACGGAGCAGCATTCAGGCTGATGTTCAGACCAAGCTAATGTTCAGGTCTCGCTGCTTACTCTTGAGAGCCATTCTCTTGCCATAGCCTTAAACAGCTCATCTTGCTCCAGATGCAGATTATGACCGGCACGGTCCAGAACCGCAAACGTCGCGTGCGGCAAGAAATCCAATAGCTTCCAGACATCCTTATATCCTGTCATTGAATCTTGCCTTCCTGTTATGATCAGACTTGGCTTCTCAAAGGGAGCGATAGCATCTGCCTCGAAGCTGAAGGGATAGCCACCATCCGCTTTTATCCGCTCCATAAAGGCTTCATCCGCCAGTTGGAGGCCGCATAGTATCTCACGGCTGAACCGCTCCCATACAGTTCTATCCTGCACAACTGCAATGGAGACGAATTCCTCTCTGTCCGCTGCACTCAGCTCTTCCAGCAATTCAGCATCCTGGACCATCACCTGGTGCGGCGGAAGCTCCCTTTTGGAGGATTCAGCAATTACACAGGGACAGAGCAGAAACAAACCATCGATTAACTCCGCATATTCTCCCAGCAGTCCTCTTGCCAGATAGCCGCCGTAAGATTGGCCCACAAAAAGAAAACGTTCATTGGGTATTAACGCTTCAATCATCATCTTGACCGCACGCAGCATATCATCCGAAGAACGGATCCATTCTGCGGCAGGTGACATTCCCATCCCAGGCAAATCAACGTAGATCCGCCTATATTGGTCTTGACTGGAGAATAGAGGTTCCATACAGCTCATCATCATTCGGTGATCCGGGCCGTTACCATGAAGGATCAGCATCGGCTTGCCCTCTCCGGCCTCTTCATAGTTAAACGTTATGTAATTATCCGAATACAGCATGATCTCACTCCTACGCACATTTGAATATTAGGACCAAAACAACTGAAAGAAATAATATTTTCTATAACCGCAACGCAAACATATGTTCTTATTACAGAATAACAAATTTCGGTTTGACTGGCAAGTACATATACATGCATAACAAGTAAACGCGGCTTCATGTTCCTTCAAAGATAGCGGGTCCTGTTTCAGCAAGAAATGGAAGGATGCAATGCAGCGCTCAGCATATATTGTATACGTTAAAACAAAAAGAGCCCGCTAATAGCAGGACTCTAGAAATACATCCATTATGAACTTGTTTGCGGTTTATGGGGTAGTTGCAGCAGCTGGCGGTGTTTGCCCGGGCTGCTCAACATCGGCCGCTGTATCAGCACCCGTTGTATCAGCACCCGCTGTATCAGCATCGGTTGTATCGGTATCTGTTGTATCAGCATCGGTTGCTGTATTTTGTGCAGCTTCCTCTATTATTGGCCATTTGAGTTCTGCCTTTCGCCCGTCAATCCACCACTGCCCGCCTGGGGTCGAGGCTAACAGCCAGCTTCCCCATCTTCCTGATACCTGGACGGTTTGCGGAGTAAGAACGGTCACCTTAGGAGAGAAGGCATCCGGATATTTATAAGCGGGTGCGCTCACTTTCAATTCAGCAGTTGCCGTAATCTCCTCGATGATTGCCAGCTTTCCCGGTGAGGGATGAATCCATCCCGGCCCTTTATCTGCTTGTACCTGATACCAGTCGCCCTTCCGTGCAATAACCTGAAGATTTTGCGGTTGTAGAGTGGTCCCGCCGGCTGCAGCCCCGATTTTAGTATAGAATTCCGTTCCTCCCAGCAGGCTCATGGTTTGCTGCAGATATTGGATCTTTTGCTTCCCCAGCCATAACGAATAGGACTGCAGCGCAGAATAAAGCCCAACTTCCTTATTCTCAGACCAGATTCCGCTAAACTGCCTTAACGGAACACTGCTCTCACCGGCATAATTTGCAATTTCAATCGTAAATCCGGGACGGCCATACTCCTGAATGAACCAGTCTTTATAACCGCCGCCTGAAGGATTCTTCTGTGGAGTCACCAGAGAGTATCCCGTCAGGCTGCCAAGGGCCCGGGCCATGGTTTTGTCACGGACCAGATTGCTGTTCAAAGTGTTGAAGTGCCAAAATATGATTTCCCCGGAGCTATGGTAGGAAATTGTAACTTCCGGATCAACCTTATGTGTAAAATCCATCATCATCTGCACTTCAGGAGCTTGCCCCGGCTTCTGTCCTTTGTAGTTCTGATACCAGGGATACTTGACCGCATCCTGAATCGTAGTCCAGCTCGCCGGATATTGGCGGTTAAGGTCAATTCCCTGCATATTTGCTTTCCAGCGGTTAAAATTAGTGCTGTTTCCGTTATACCGGCGCAGCGTTTGGGCCAGATTCACCGGCAGCCCCGCTGTACCCTGCTGGGATAAAGTAACACCATCCGGGTTTACCATCGGAACGACCCAGATGCTGACTTCGTCCAATAAGCTTCGTACGTTATAATCCGCAATTTTGCCATTGCTGTAATAGGCTTGGGCATATGTATCGATCATTTTCATCAGCAACGCACTTGTCATCCATTCTCTGGCATGATGCGACCCGTTAAGAAACAGTACGGATTCTCCCCGGCCTAGCTTCACCGCCCACAGCTGCCGTCCATAAGCAGTTTGTCCCAGCGATTCTGAAGATACCAGATCAGGATATTCCTTCACTAATCTTTCAATATCCCTTTGCATCACAGTATAGGAATATACCTGATTGGGGTTTACAATGTTTGCCGCTGCCTGTACTGATCCTGTAATGGTGAATAATGAGCCTAGTAACATAAAACTGAAAAAAACTAGCCTAACCCTATGTATTTCCTTGCAAAAGCGTAACCTTACCACATTCCCATCCCCCATTCAATCTGCCTGAGAAGTGTTAATTCTCTCTAGTAGCTAGTGGAAGTATATGAGAACGTAACTTAAGCCGTCAATATTAATAATTGGTAGATTCATCTATGTGATCAAAAAAAGTGTCCCAGCAGCCGAAGCTGCCGGGACATCATTTCATCCTATAGATTTAATTACAAAACCGGGTAAGAACAGCAATAATCAGTTAATGCAAATACTTCCAGCGCAAACTTGGAGTTGCCGGGAACGTGAAAGGTATCTGTGCCTTTGATTTCCTTCCAGACATCTGTACCGGGAAGCAGTACTTTCAGCTCGCCGGACAGAATTTCCATCGTCTCTGGACCTTCCGTACCAAACTCATATACTCCAGGCAGCATGATGCCAAGCGTCACCTTAGTGCCATCCTGCAAAGTAACCGTGCGGCTGGTAACTTTTCCATCGTAATAAATATTAGCTGCTTTTTGAATTGTCGCGTTGGTGAACTGACTCATCTGCTTATTCTCCCCTTTGTCCTTAATCCGTCTATTATAGCAGGGCTTTGACGCGGCTGACTACATTTTCCACGGTAAAGCCGTATTCTTTGATTACCGTATCGCCAGGTGCAGAAGCACCGAAGGTTGTAATGCCAAGAATATCGCCCTGATCGCCAGTGTAACGTTCCCAGCCGAAGGTCTGCGCCATCTCGATAGCCAGACGGGCTTTGACCTCTGGGAGGATAACGGAATCACGGTAAGCTTTATCCTGCTTCTCGAACAGATCCCAGCTCGGCAAGCTGATGACACGGACATCGATGCCTTCTTCGGCAAGAGCGGCCTGTGCTTTTACGGCCAATTGAACCTCAGAGCCTGTTGCGATAATCTGTGCCTGCGGTGTTCCGTTCTTGGAATCGGAAATCACATAACCGCCGCGTTTGATGTTGTCGCGTACTCCGTCCACGGTGCCCTGCAGGATCGGCAGGTTTTGGCGGGTAAGCACCAGCGCTACCGGATTTGATGTATTTTCCATCGCATATGCCCAGGCTGCAGAAGTCTCATTGCCGTCAGCCGGACGGATAACCGTAAGACCCGGAATGATGCGCAGGGATGCAAGCTGCTCAATCGGTTCATGGGTAGGACCGTCTTCACCGACAGCGATACTGTCATGCGTCAGCACGTAAGTTACCGGCAGCTTCATAATTGAAGCCAGACGAACCGCCGGACGGAGGTAGTCAGTGAATACGAAGAAGGTGCCGCCAAATACCTTAAGGCCGCTGTGCAGGGCAATCCCGTTCATCGCCGCAGCCATACCGAACTCGCGGACGCCGAAATAGATATTGCGGCCACCGTAGGAATCCGGAGTGAATTGGTCAAGACCGTTCAGATGGGTCATTGTCGAGCTTTCGAGGTCGGCGGAACCGCCCACCAGCTGCGGAACACCAGCCGTAAGCCCGTTCAGAGCATTACCGGAAGCAACACGCGTGGAAACCGCTTTGTCTTCAGCTTTGTAGAACGGAAGATTGGCATCCCAGCCTTCAGGAAGCTCGCCGTTCAGCGCTCTTTCCAGTTGAGCCGCAAGCTCTGGGTATGCTTTTTTGTAAGCAGCGAATTTCTCGTCCCAGGCCTTGTTGGCTGCAATGCCTTTTTCCTTCACTTCAGCAAAACGTACACGGACTTCATCCGGCACATAGAAATTCTCTTCGTACACCCATTTGTAGAAATCCTTCGTCAGCTTCGCTTCTTCTGCTCCCAGCGGAGAACCGTGAGTACCGCCGTGGCCGCCTTTACCTTGCTTGTTCGGGCTGCCGTAGCCGATGACGGTCTTCACTTCGATCAAGGTTGGTTTGCCGCTCTCGGCCTGTGCCTCGCTAATCGCTTGGCTGATGGCCGGAAGGTCGTTGCCGTCTTCCACACGCAGAACTTGCCAGCCGTAAGCTTCAAAACGTTTGGCTACATTTTCGGAGAATGCCAGGTTCAGCTTCCCGTCCAGCGAAATATCATTGGAATCGTAGAGCACAATCAGTTTGCCAAGCTTCAAATGACCGGCAAGCGAAGCAGACTCGGAGGAAATCCCTTCCATTAAATCGCCATCGCCGCAGATTGCGTACGTATAGTGGTCAATTACATTATGATCACCTTTATTGTAGGTAGCGCCAAGCTGGGCTTCAGCCATCGCCATCCCTACGGCCATACCGATACCTTGTCCAAGCGGACCTGTAGTTGCATCAACACCTGCAGTATGACCGAACTCCGGATGTCCCGGTGTCAGGCTTCCCCATTGGCGGAATTGCTTCAGTTCCTCCATTGGCAGATCATAGCCGCTAAGGTGCAGCAGGCTGTACAGCAGCATGGAACCGTGTCCTGCGGACAGCACAAAACGGTCACGGTTGACCCAAGTCGGGTGCTCCGGATTATGATTCATAGTCTTCGCAAACAGCTGATACCCCATTGGAGCTGAACCCATCGGCATTCCCGGATGACCGGAATTTGCTTTTTCAATCGCGTCAATGGCAAGCGTGCGGATCGTCGTGATGGCCAGGTTATCCACGGTGGAGTTTTCTTCTTTATGGATTGCTTGTTCTTTTGCCTGTTCAGTCATGAAAATAATCCTCCTCGTAATCAAGAATGTCATTTTGACTATTATTGTAACACTAATGTGGAAGCAATTCCAATTGTTTTTACAGACCCCATGTTAGAACAGCTTATTTTTTGCGGCTTCAGCCGAATCTATTCATTTATTTTCCCAGAGTCCTTGCAGCGGGCTAATCCTGATTGCAGCAAAAAAACAGCCCGTTCCTATGAAAATAAAAAGCCGCTTCAGCAAATGTAGAGTATGATAGAAATAATGAAAGCGCTGTACTTTGAACTATACCTGACTCATTCATAACCCATTGATAATCCCTGCAACGTGCATAGGACCAGTTTCCGACTTAGCCTTTGGTCCAGTAACTGAATAAGACTAAAGTTTGTTTTACAACGCTGGAATATACAGTAAGATGGAATTACTTAAGCAAGCGATTAACCGGATAACACTATTTCCAGCAGAAAGGGATCTCAAAGATGAATGCAAACCGAAATATCTATGTTGTGCTTACCGGAACGGGCACTGCTTTTAGCGGAATTATTAAATGGTTTACCAGAGCGGAACTTAATCACGCTTCGATTGCTTTTGACAGGGAGCTGAGTGAGGTGTACAGCTTTGGACGGAAAAAAGCATATAACCCCTTTGCCGCGGGGCTGATCCGCGAGGATTTTGTGCACCCTTTTTACAACAGTGCGGACTGCGCAATCTATCAGCTCAGTGTGAGCAAAACTGAATATGAGAAGATGTACAATCACGTGAAAGGCATGATGGAGCAGCAGGACCGCTACAAATACCATCTGTTAGGCTTAATCGGTGTTCTGCTCAATGTGGAAATCAACCGGGAAGACGCCTATTTCTGCTCCCATTTTGTCGCTTCTGTATTCGAAAAATCTGCGGTTAATCCCGTTGCCAAGCCCTCCTGCTTCGTAACACCCGAAGATTTCGCCTCATCGCTGCGCGCACATAAAATCTTCAGCGGCAAGCTCTCCTATTACATGCGCAGAGTGCACGGAAAGACAGCCCATGCTTCTGGTCTACATAATCCGGGATCTGCAGTTCCTGCCTCCGTTGCGTCACGAATGATGCGGCTGCAGGAAGAGCGGGTAGAGGGAGTCGTCTAAAGCCCCTCCACCCGCTGTACGTTCCCCTCACATTTCACTTTATTCTATGACTGCGGAAATACTCCGTCCAATCCTCAGAAATGACTACTGTCACCGTATCTACCCTCGTTTGATATTCATTTGTTGCCGTGAAGGTGAACGTAACCGGCCCATTTGGTAATTTCTCAAAAGAAGGATCAGTGAGCTGTCCATCCCAAATGAGCTTGTCACTATCAGCCGCGGTGAGCTGCGTTGTATACCCTCCCGTCATCGTCACCTGAACCGTATCAGGAAGACCGGTTGTCTTTGCCTGCAGCACGAAGGCTTCTCCTGCCCAATACACGTTATAAGCGCGCGGACTTTCCGGATCTCCGCTTTGCTTCAGATTATAGGCCTGGCGGTTAGCGTTCCATTCCTCGGTGTGCTTGACTCCGCCCTTTACCGTCAACAGATTGACCATAAAATATTTCCGCGGAGAAATCGCGCTCCAGTCAAAGCCGTCAAAAGCCCCAACCTCTACCGCATACTTTTCATACTCTGCAAGCGCTCCAGCGGGCACCTGCCACTGCTTAGCACTTGAAACCTGTTCACCTGATTGCACCTTTATTGCGCCTGTAGCCAAGTTGATAATGCGCACTTTATAGCGCTGCTGCAGGTCGCCGTCCTCATCCTGATAATCCCATTTGACGATCGGCGTAAGCGTACTGACGATGGTGGGCTTGTTCTGATTGTCGCTGGTCGGATACGTGATATTCACTTTCGGGAGACGGTTTACAACCGTGAGGCTATGTGTAATCTCACGAAATAGTCCCAACGAATCTGTAACGACTTGACGATACGTAAAAATTCCATTGGAAGCAAATTTCTTCGTGAAATCGCCCTGGGTGCTGGCGAGTCCTTCCGTTCCGTTTTCGGGCTTAAGAGTATATTTATAGCTGATCGTATCTCCTTTCGGCTCGTCCAGATCTGTAGCCGTGCTTTTGATGTTAAGAATATCCGTCCGGTAGATCGGTACCTTTGTGGCATCCTTTCCTGTATCCGTCAATAAACTAAATCCAGGCTTCGGAGGGTTGTCGATGATGAACATTTTTTCATTCGAAATCTCTGACCAGGAACCCTTAGAATATGCCCGGCCCAATACAGTAAAATATTCGAAGCGATTAAACGTTGGATTAGGTACTTGATACTGGCGGATCATGCCGGTATTATCTGCGTTCTCCACGGTTTTTTCCAAGATACCTTCCTTTGTGAAAAACTCCAGGCGGTACTTTTCCTGCGGGTCATTCTCCAGATCGGAGTATGTCCACTCGACCAACGGATCTCCTTGCTTCTCTGCATCCAGCACGGAAGGGTTCTCCGTTGTGCCAGCAGGAGAAGTTATCGTCATTGATGGCGCCAGGTTCTTCATAACGTTGACCTTTAGCGTGTCGATGTTCGACTTGGCCCCGATCTGGTCCACGGCCCAATGCTCCAGGGTGTAAATCCCTGAATTGGGGAAACTGATTTCGATGTTGGGGGCCTTGTATAATTTGGTGGCCCCGTCACTATCCGTCACCTTCCAAAAATATTGAAGACTGGCCATATCGGATGGATCTCCATCATTATCAGACGATGTGTACTGTTTCGTGTCAAATTGATACACCGTTGCAGGCCCGTTAATGGCTGCTGTCGGAACATGGTTCAAAACAGTAAAATTTCTGGTTGCATTAGAGGAAAGTGTTCCGTCTGAAGCTGTCAGGCGCATTTCCCAGCCATCTGATATGGCTTGCTGCTGTGTAATGCCGCTGCGTGCGATCAGATCACGGATGGTCATGACCTGATTTCGGTTGCCGCCAGAATAATAATATGGGCTGTTATTGATCCGGGCGTTCCAGGCATAGCTCAACACATCCCCATCCTCGTCCGGGTCAGGTGTCATATTCTCCATGGTAATGACCGTATCCCGGTACACTTCCTTTGGCATGCTAAAAGCAGCTGCCGGAGGATGATTAATCACCTGTACGGTTTGGCTGTATGGCTCCGACCAAAGCCCCCGGTTATCATGGACCTTCAAGGTGAGCTGATAGGTCCCGACTCCGTATGCGGCGATGTTCGGCGGCGTAGTAGCACCGCCCCAATGACTCCATACCGGCTGCCAGCCATCCTTAATTACGGTCCAATTATAAACATCCAGCGGGTCATTATCCGGATCAAAGGATTTGTCTATAATCGTAGTTGCCTTCCGGTAAGACACGATGCTCGGCTCCACGGTAAACAGTGCAACTGGGGGTAAGTTAAAGGCTGCTCCTACAGTCTGCTGCGACCAATCGCTCCACACACCAGCCCCATTTTCACCATCTACGTCTCTCACTCTTAAGCGAATATCATACTGGTCATTGCCCGGTAGCTGTGCCGGAGGAAACCCGTCCGTCCAGACTTGCCCTTCTGTCTTCTTATATTGCCATTGCCAATCCATCAGCCCTTTATTGGATGCAGTAATATGATCTAAATCGTAAGAGCTGTCGGTTATCTGCAACAGTCCGCCCATCAGCTTGGCGCTGAACAAGGCAATCGGTTTGCGGTGCACATGGAACGTCATGGATGACAAATTGTCCCGGCTCCATTTCCGGTAAACGTCGAACCGATCATCGTTTTTGGGGTTGTCCCGGCCCTGAAAAGTGGCCACGTACACTCCGCTAAAGGGGAAGGAAGAGTAGACAGAACTGCGCCACAACCCGGAATCTCCTATGATGCCCATGGAATTATCAAAAAAATAGGGATCATGATCGAATCTGTAGCGCTCTCCATGTTTAGCATCGCCCTCAGAGTCAAAGAATTTCGTTTTCGTCTCTACACGTGTATTGACGAGTACAAAGGACTTGTTCCTCATTTGCTGTTTGACATTAATCGTGAGCGAGGCCTTGGCTGTCATTCCAGAGGGGTCGGATGCCGTGATATTCATCGTGTACGCCCCTGGCGGCAAAGAGTCTTGAATCGCGTCTATCGGGATACTGAAATTTTTCGATAACCTGGCTTGAGGTACAACGGTCTTCTTGTAGAAAACATTGGGTATTTCAGCGGTTACCGTTACATCTTCGTTATCCGGATCACTGACATATCCCGCAATATTGACACCGCTCAAATTGGGGGCATTGACTAAGGTTATTCCATTAGGTGTACCCACGGATAAAGAGGGTGGATGATTGGGTATGAGTTCAGCCGTCCTTGTCATATATGGAGTCCAGTAGGCCGGTGTATAGCCGACACCGTAAGGGTCCCCTCCAAGAAAATCTGTGTGAACGATTACTCTTAATCTGAACAATTCTGGATCGCCAGCTAATCCTGGACGTGTGTCTTGTTCGTCAATGTCGTTATTACCTTGAAAATATACGTTCGGTGCAGTTACTTTCATCTTCTCTCTTATATTAGATAAATCAAAATCAACATAAGGTTTATACCGTTCCTCATAAGGGACAAAACTATACAAGTTTCCGAAATCCGCTGGCCAATAACGATCATAGTAGTAAGAGTATGGGGTTTCACGACAAAACCAGGACTCATCTGCCCCATACTGATCCATTTTTTCGTATTCATATCCCTGCTTGGTATAGATAGAAGAGCACAGCTTGGTCATAATTCGTTCTGTACCATAACCACTATTCAAATGGACCCGCATGTTGGCTCCAGGTGCAATATCATAGGTCAATCTTTTAGTGATTTTATTGTATTTAAGATTGATAACCTTGAGGACTGGAAAGTCTAAAGTGATCGCATCATCCTGGTTTCTGTGTCCCCCATGCCCGGCTTCAAAAGTGATATCCCGGTAATAAATGATGTCGTCCTCTGCCGCCTGCGCGACTGATCCGAATCCTACCACCTCTAAGGCTGGTCGTGGCAAGAAAGGGAGCAGTAAAGCAAAACAAAGAAATAGTATGATGCTTTCCTTCAACAAACGTTTCATATGTCTTTCCTTTCTCCACTTAAAAATCCCAATCTACTTCAGGTGGGCGGTTATTCACTTCTACTATTCGCTCGATAACATTCTGGGTAGCCTCAGAGCTGGTCCGCAGCCTATCGGTATCGGTGACAAAATCCTCAATCGTCGGCTGGCCAAACTCTTCAATAACGGTAACACGTACCTCATATTTCCCAACCTGATACAGCTCCAAATTTAGACGAGTTTTGTTTTCGTTACTGAACTGTACCCAGCCTTCATCTGTGAAACTTCCGTTGTTATTAGAATCGTAGCGGTATTCCCAAATCCGTTTAATGATATTATCTTTGTCCGAAGAAAAAGACATATCATCAATAGAAATGACTGCTTTATTTTCATTAGTCGGGTCCCTATAGGCCCCTATGGGCATTGCAAAGTAGGCAACCGGGGATTCATCGGGAACGATATCAAAGGTAATCTCCTTGTCTGAAGCATACCCGGCCGTATTCTCCACGTGAATCGTCGCCCTATATTTCCCTGGCTTCTTAAAAAGTACATCTTTACTCTCCAGCTCGGCCAAGCTGCCGCTGTACTTAATATCCGCATTCGTGCCACCGCTGACTGCACTAATTGTGACCTGCGTCCTGGACTTAATGATCGGAAACCGGGTTGGACTTGAACTGCTGTTGGTCAATGTGGTTTTCCGGTTCTGCTTGAGTGATCCGCTGATTTCGAGGTCAGCAGCCGGTCTCGGCTCGATGACCGTCACTTCCGTGCTGGTGCTTCCGATCATACCGTCATTATCAACGACGGTCAGGGTAATGGGAAAAGTCTCTCCGACCTTATCCCGTGTATACCAGACATAACCTCTGGCCGTATTTTCAATCCCGCCTTCTGCTCCAGGAGTTCCCCAAGCATAGTCGGTGATGTATCCGTCCGGATCGGAGGAATTCCCTCCGTATACCATCATGTCAGACCCGGCTTTGATGTACTTAGGCGCGGTGATTCGGGCAATAGGCGGTTTGCCTTCCGGCTTGGTCGGTGTACTCGGTACGGATGGATAGCTGACCGGGTTATCCTTCTTATACACCCCGGCAGAGACTTCCATGCTCTGCTCCAGGGATGTTATCGTGCCAGTCTTTGTAACCACAGGCCTCTTGAATCGAATGACAACGGTCAGTGTATAGTCTTGCTTGAAATTATCATTGACGACCCGACTGGCCGGGATTGAATAATCAAAGCTCTTTGATGCGGTAAGCAGCTTGCTGTACTCTTTCTTCATGTCGGCCTTGGCTGTACCGTTCTTTTCCTTGGCATAAAACACCCATTCCTCGATGTTAGAGGAATCCACGTAACCTAATAGCTCCCCTTTGACGTTGATTTTCACATCTACTTTGCTGCCTTCCAGCTTGATCGGATTCGGGCTTGGCTTCTCTAATGTGGCCGTTCCGTTTAGCGTAGCTTGGTCGGGTGGGGAGTAGTCGAAGGTTATATTTCCACCATAGCTGTAAGTGGTTACCTTCGCATCGGCTGTTAAATAATAGTACGCTTTTACTTCAAACATTCTCCCTGTTGCATAACCAACTAGCGGATGGGTTGCATCCTCTTTTTGATCTATATAAGTTAGATAAGTTTTGTCTCCATAATACGGAATGTAATAATTTACGATAACCCTGCCATTCTTAAATTTCGGAGTCTCCTTCAATTGAGGTGACCCTTTAGTAAAATTCGGCTTGATAGTCGATTGAATGATGGCCGATGAATCAATATCCTCTGTTTTCGACCCGTTGTACCATTTCAGATAACTTGTATCCATTGGCGGGGCAGCAGATACTACAACATGCGGAGGATTTGCAGAAGGCATTTGCCCATCATCTCCACTTTTGTCATAGGTTTTCATACCATTTGTACTTTCATCGTATTCATTAATTTGCCAGCGTCGTCCATCCGAATATCGCCAAATGGAGTTTCCCGGATAGACAAGAAAGTCTTCGCCGTAAGATCCCCGATAACCTTGAACACCTGAGATAACCTTTGTATTCGCCGTACCTTTAAGAGTAACTTTAATTTTCCCATTCTCAACAGTTACTCCTCCTACGGTTTCATTGGAACCGTTATACTTGAGTGTCCCCGTTTTGATGGACTGACTGGTAACTCCTGAAGGCAGATCTAAAAAATAAACTTTAGCACTATTATTAGATCCAACTAAACCTGTACTAATTGGGATCGATACTGAAGATGGCTTAGTATCTGCCGCCATAGCAACACCCGATGAAAAAAGAGAAGTGCCTGAACAAATAAGCAAAAATAATAAAGCTAATCTCTTCATTCCTTCACCACATACTTTTCAGTTAATTCTTTACCAAAATGTTGGATCGAAAAATAGTCAAACTCCCCCTCATAAACATACGCGAAATAGGTGGTAAGTTTTTCTCCAGGATTTAGATCAAAAGTCCACATAGCATCCTTATTATTCGTTTTCCCCATATGCTTCATAGGTCCGATAGTATCGACGATGGACCTAGAATCATCAAAGAAAAGGTTAATTCTTCTTTCCAACTCCCCACCACCCCCATATAAATTTTTATTAGAAGTGTTGGCTATAGTGATTTTCGTCCATATCAAGTATTTAGGATTAACAAGTACCGTCCCTGATTTTTGGTACCCATACTTATCTCTAAGTGCTTTAGCTTCTTTTGAATTAAAATCGTAGATCATAATTTTATGAAGCGTGTAGCTGAAATCTTGATCAGACATCGTTACTGGTAATTCGATGCTTTTCTTCAAACCATATTTCGATAAATTATCTGTCATCACCGGGGCTGCTGGCGCTTTCGTCGTCGATGCTCCTGCAGCTCGTACATTTCCCAAATTCACACTGAACATCATTGTTGCAGCCAGTGTTACTTTCAGAATTGTCTTTTTCATTTAGATTCTCTCCTTTAAGAATGAATTTGGATGCGGCTGCTAAGGCTCGACTCGGATCAGGTTAACCATTTCAATTAATGCTCATCAGATATTCTAGAGCGCAATTGCCAATCCAACCGATAATGGCACGCTGGATCAAAGGCGGCCAGAGCCAAAAAAGTCCGCACGTTTCATTAAGTCACTTATTCATTTTGTACTCCTGCACGGCAGGCACAATTATGGCCTCCTGGACTTTCGCACGGGAGATTAAGACCGGGTGAGCCGTCTCAATGACGGCAATCACGGACGGACCTTGTATGTATTTGGTAATGCCATAATTGCTGTCCTCATAGAGAAAAGGAAAGGTGACTCCGCTAGACTGATCAACAATGTCGAACTTTACGATTTTTACTTGAGTCTGCAGCCGGCTTCCCGCCAGGGGGGACAGGCCGTCGTCCAGTCCCAGATTTGCCTGAAGTGATTGCCGGAAGGCGGCAAAAGCTTCAGCGGGGGCGATAATCAGACGGCCTTGTGCCCGTGCGGACTCATTCAGCTCTTGTGATGCGTCATGAACAGCAATGTTATTGGCATCCTTGAGCATGCTGCGCAGCATGTCCCATTCCTGATTCTGAATCTGAAAAAACCAGGAATAGATGAAGATGAGCAGAACAAATGCGAGCTTAATAATATAGTCCATAGATTAGGTTCATCCCTTAATCAGTCGAGATACTCACTCATGATTGATCCATGCCCGTAATAACGCGAGGGCTGTGACACACCGGAAAAATTGTACGGAAACAGATTCATTCTAGGTGCAGAAATATACACATCCATACGTTGCTTGCGTTCCTGCAAGGTTTCTGTGCTGCTTGTGATTTGAATAGAACCTTCAGGAAATCCGACAGCTTTTAGGTTAGAGATGACCTCATTTCTCATTGAAGCCGTGACCATCCCCTCCGTTGCCGCTTTTTGAGTGATGTAGGATGTGTTGGCCTTGACCTGCAAATCTAGCAGGTAATCAATGTAGGTGAAGATGGGCTGCAGGATTATAAATAGGACAAGCCACATGAATAATGCCCGGAGGACGGTAGCCTTCAATGCGCACGCCCCCTTTTAATACTGCTCGACTTGTTTGGTGTGTGTGATGATGTCGTCCTGGCTGCTGCCGATGATGTTCGTCGCCGCCGCAATGAACATTCCCGCAATCACAAAACCGATCGCCAGAAACATGGCAACTGAGATCGAGTCTTTTTTCATCGTCTTAGACCGCAGTATGGAACTCAGTATTGGCGACTGTGGCGGAGGGAGCTAACTCTGCCGGTTGAACCATAGTCACTCCCGGGATTGTCGGTCTGTTGTCGTCCGCAGCGTTAATGACATCCCGCACAACCGGAATCAAGATGGCAATTACGATGGCAACACACAGAAAACCGATAGCGATGAACAATCCAGTAGAAATAGCGTCTTTTTTCATTTGTTAATATCTCCCTTTTCATTTTATGTTTTTATTGGATTCTTGAATATAACAAAAAACTCACTGAAACAGCCCCACCCCATTAAAATTCCCTTTGATCAGCAAAATGTACTGCATCGCCATCGATACGATCATCAGAAAAGTAGCGATGGAGGGGATGACGTTGATGATGGTGGAGACGTCGCCGATGAAGGACCATTTTTTCAAATATTGATCGCTGGAGATCTTGGTGATAATCTTCCCCTGCTCCCGCAGATAATTGGCCGCTTCCGTATCGTCGTCCATCCCTTCCGTAGCCAGCAGAATCGAACGAATGTCGTTGATGAACGCGTGGTTGTCCGGAAATTTACCGCAAAACCATTCAATGGCGCGTTCCGTCCCCTCATCCACTGCCCGCTCTGACAGCTCATACAAATCCTGACGGATGTAGTTGAAATGCCCTGCCGTTCCGGCACAAAAGGCCCCAAACTGCACATATCCCCGTTTGCGCAGCCGGTTATTTTCATAGAGGCGGATAAAGGAGATCAGCTCCCCGTCTTTTTGAATAAGTGTCTTCTGATGCATCCAAGCCAGCAGCCACCCCAGCGGAAGATATCTCAGCGGACTGGTAATCAACAAAATCAGAACGGCGACAAGCAGATCATAGATGGAAAACGGCACGGACCGCAGGAAGCCCCCTGCCGCTTGAACTAGCACATATATCAGCGCCGCCGAATAGCGGAACAGTGTGATTTTGCCTGCGGAAATGGTGAGGCCGCTGTTATAAAGAAGCTGCTGCAGCCGCTCATTGTGCATGCGCTCCCCCAGTGTCTTCCACCTGGCACCCAGCCTGAGAAGATAACGCTCCTGTCTGGTGCTGCTGCTCACAAAAACCAGCAATGCGAGATATACAAGTCCCAGCACAGCAATCAAAAGTAAAAGTCTATCCATAATTCATCACCTTAGTGGTAGTCCAGCTTTGGCCTGGCGAGTATGGTACTGATCATGAAAGAAATGAACAGCCCGGATATAATAATCATCAAAAAGGTTAGGCCGACGGTAGTCTGAAACTGCAGTTTGAAATAGACATCCGGCTTCAGCATATAAATAAAGGTTCCGACGGATGATCCCAGCACTACCAGATTGCCGTACAGCCCCAGACTGATCGCATCCCTGCTCCCTGCCTTCACTGTAAGAATCGTCTCCCGCTGCTGCTCCATGGACCGGCTTAGCATCATCAGCGTGTTCTTCAGGTAACGGGTGCCTTCTTTCTCGCAGTACAGCAAATCCGAGACAAATTCCACAGCGAAGGTGGTTCCGATAGCTCCTGCAAACCGTTCTGCCTCAAGGGTTAGCTCCCGTTCATTGCTGTAGTTGGCAAATGCGGCTCCAAGCAGTCTGAGCGGGGTCTTCAGCACACTTTCTTCTGTCAGGAAGTCAGCCGTCTTAGATAAAATGGAGTCCACCGACAGGTGTGTGAATTTGGTTGCAATTTTGATTACATCAAGCAGATCATAACTTCCATGCACCTTCCGCTGCGCGAAGAGATATCTCGTCCGCAAATAAGGAATACTGGCTGCGATGACTGCCACAAAGAGCGGAAACCGCCATGATCCTTGAACCGGAAGCCGGTTATCGAAGTTGATGCCTTCCAAGAAAGGGTTGCTAAAGCTCAAATGCCCCGGCAGCTCTCTTAGAGTAAGCAGTCCTGAGAGAAATACCGTGATGAACACCAACAGGGTCCGGATGGAAAAACGCATCACACTAATTCCCGGCTCATATTTGCGGTGGGCAAAATAGAGCAGTTCGTCCAAATGCCGGTACAGCCACCTCCTTTGCTTATTGCTGACTTTTTGACCAAAAAGACTGATTCGCAGGCTCATCCGATGGTCGATCTTTTGCCCAAGCTGGCGCAGATGCCTCTCAATGAATGGCTTCACCAGCAGCCACAAGCCACCGGTAATCAATAAATGAAAGGCAATCTGAAGCACATAAAATAATAGCTCCATGAGTTGTCCCCCTTCATTCGTTCAAAACAATCTTTGATTTGAGGCTCTCCTTCAGCGGCTCATCCATCGGTTTCTGCGCAGCTAAATGTCCCAGCTCCTGCAAAAGCACCCGTGAAGCGCGCGGATTTTTCTTCTTCATCTTGCGCATAAGGCCAGCCGTCAGCTTGTCATTATAGCTCCAGGCGGATTGTTCTTCTTCCCAGCGCATCAGATCATTGGCAAATACGGAATTTGCAGCTTCGTCATAATACACCTCGGAGATCCGGGCCAGCCGTTTTTTTCCGTCCGCTACGCTCTCCAGAATAAATACCAGCTCACAGGATTTAAGCGCAGAAATCAGATGGCCTTTCAGACTGCCGCCGATCCGCGTGGATACCGCAAAAGCTCCCTGATAAGGAATATCCTCCGAATCCACCGTATGAAAGGTGCCTGTAATGCCGTCATAGCCTTTTTCGCCGCTCCACAGATAAAATTCCCATTCGTTATAGCGCATTTCCGTCATATAGAGAATGTTCGGATCATGCCGCAGCGACTCCACCCCGACCTCCATTAATTCCTCGTTGGCTGCCTGAATCGGAATAATCCGATGGCCTTTGATCTGGTATGGCAAAATCGACTCCGGATGCTTTTCAATCATCACTACTCCCATACACGAAGAAGATCCTAGCAGCTGCTCACCTACAACAGTGTTGGCAAAGGTAGTTTTGCCTGATCCGACCGCTCCGGCAATAATGGTGTTGCGGAACGTACCTGACAGGGCGCGTATAAGCTCAATGGCTTCCGCAGGAATACATCCCGTACCGGCTTGATCCTCCAGATCCAGAAACTCGACCACCTGCCGCCGCAGTGAAATCGTGGTAAAGCCTTCCCACACTCTGGGAGACACCCAAATCGCAAGCCGGATGAAGCGGCCGGGCCAGAGCGGATCATCCATTTTGAACTCTACAGAGGGATTATCCTTGTTGAGTTTCTTATCGGGGTCGCTTTTCAGCAAAGAGCGTTTGAGCTGCTCCACCCGATCCAGTGAGGGCATCTCATAGGGATACACCACAAACTTGCCCCGGTGATTGTAAAAAATCTGCCGTCCGATCATCTGCAGCCCGGTAGATTCGCTGTAGGCCCGGTCGGTAAACCAGCGGTACGCGGGTCCAAATCCCTTCCATTCGTGAAACAGCGCTTCTGCTGCTGTCCCGTATGCTTCCGGCACCTTGCCGGTAAACGGTGTTTTGCGCAGATATTTCTCAATCTCATTCATGAAAAAGCTGACTGCCTGCGGGTCGCCGATCAGCGCCTTCGCATTAAGTTCAAAGTACCCGTCATCCTCCCGCTCCAGCTCGGCGTTCATGTCGCTTTTCATTTTTTGCAGGAAGCCGTAAAAATCATCTTTGCCTGGCCTGCTGGTACGAAGCACGCTTTGTTTCAGGGAGAACAGCCTGCGGTTGTCCTGAGGATTCGGCAGCCATATCGCCTTATGGATCTGTCCCATCCCTTGTTCTTCATTCTGAACCTGTGCCTGATTCCACTTCGTGCGCAAAATCTCTTGCCGGTATTCAATCATTGAAAAATCCCCTTCTTTCGGGCTTCCGGTGCCAGGCCCAGGGATACCAGCAGCGCATGTACCTTGTCATCTACATGCTGAAGCTCTCTTTTGCCCAGAGGAAGACTATCCTGAAACGGTTGATAATAAGGCAGTTCAAGTAAAATCTCACTGCCAAAGCGGAGCGCCAGATTCTTGGGCGAGGTCATTTCCTCCACATTGCTGCGGTTGATGATCCACTGGAAATCCTGCGGATACAGATCCATATGCCCGGCAAGCTCCATCAGCGGCTGAAGCCGGTATTCGTGTCTCGGGTGTGTGACAATCAAACGCAAGGCAGATTTCTGCATCCCCACATACCATGCTGCACTCTCGGGAACCGATCCGAAATCAGCAACCACCACATCGGCATTCTCGGCAGCCTGGGCGAGCAGATATTCAATTTCCTCTTCCTGGTAGTCCTGAACGCTTAAGAAGTCGAAATTTCCAGGAAGATAAGCGTAACCCTCCTGCTTTACCAAACCTTCAAAGTCTGCGGATTGCAGCATTTTGCCGGTCATCCGTGGCCGCAGCCTGTCGAGGCTGGTCGCCGTTTTGCGGTCGAATCCGGGATCGTACAGATCAAGGCCGAGCAGAATCACACGTTGTCCCGAAGCGGCAATACGCCGGGCGAACAGCTTGGCTACACTCGTACAGCCAATACCCGGGCCGGAGCCGAAAAAACCGACAAGATTGCCCCGCTCCTCACGTTCCTCCTCCAGAATGTAACGCAGCTTCTCCACAATCGCTGAAGAAGTAGAACGCGGCGGGATGAAGAAAATCCCCAGACTTTCGCAGAACATATGGATGGCCTGATAGCTCCTTACCCCCTTTTGCCGGTAAACATATAATATAGAGGAGTTCGGATAGCCCTGCCGCAGCTCACTCAAAGCTGTCACCGGGACCTGTTCACTGGTAACCATCAACATCTGCCCCTGAGTCTGGGAAGGTTCAGGCAGGACATTTTGCGTAACTACCGTGAACCCGGCAAGCTTGATCTCATTAACCGTCAGCTGATCCATCCCAAAACTGAATATTTTCATTACATTTACCTCCTTTCACTTTTACTCTACACGTACAATCCACAGCTTCTTCCCCTGCTCCAAAAATTGTCCCAGCAGCTCGCCGTCGCTTTTTTTCAGCTTGAGCTCAGGTGCTGCCACCTTGCCGGTTGAAGTAAAGCGGTTGTTCGTGTTGCCGTTCTCCGAATCCTGAACATCGTTGTTGTCTTCCGTCCTTACATAATTAACTGTGACTCCGGTTAGGAATACTTTGCGTGCAGGCGCGGAAGGCTGCGGGGTTGCAGTATTCGCAGCTCCTACGGTTTTTGCTGCCCCTGCGGCTCCAACAGTTTTTGCTTCTCCTGCAGTTGCTGCTGTTTCTGGGGCTGTTCCTGCCCCCGCTGTTGTTCCAGCAGTGCCAGCGGTTGTTCTGCCTGCTGTTGCAGAGCTATACCAGCCACCACTCCGCGTTTGATTTGCTGAATCGCCTTCAACCAGATAAATATCCACTTTGTCTCTACTGCGCAGCGAACCGTTAATTGCATAGATGGCTTCCTTGGGAATAGGAAAAATCCCCTCGTCCTGCTGCGGCTCCAGGTCACTGACATCCACCAGCGATGCCGTCAGAATACTTCCGTTCGTTAAGATTACATTTGTGATCTTATGCTCCACCTGACTGAATTCCGTGATCACCCCTGAAGGAATATCCTTGGTCTGGACGGAGTCCAGGTAAAGATCACTTGGTTTAAGTTCATAATTTTTGGGCAAAAAGCTACCCTCGGCTACTTTGATCTTGACCACAGTCTGCGACAGCACGTATGGCTTGAAATAAAGATCGTAGCCAAGCAGGCCGCCGAAACCGATAACCAGAATGAGAAAAGCAAATAAATAATTGCGTCTTAACAGATGTCCCCGCTGAGAAGCCAAGCCTTTTACCCCCTTATAAATGCATTTATGAGCATGACAAAATACACCTTGGCCTAAAATGCCAAAATGTGGTAAAATGCTTTTTTACCTATAGTAGTTGAGAAAAGTATTAGATTATCATTGTGAGGTACGGAGCTTGAGGATAACCGCGGGAGCAGGCTCCCGGCTGAAGAAGGATTCCGGTGAACGGCAGACACTGTTCCATGCAGGGAAAGGCTACGCAGTTCACCGGAGATGATTCAATTAATTAAAAACCACTGTTTTGTTGTGATGGACAAGAATTCTGTCTTCGATATGCCATTTGACTGCCCGGGCCAAAACAACACGTTCGATCGTGCGTCCGATGCGTTTCAGCTCATTTACATCATCACTGTGGCTGACCCGCTGCACATCCTGCTCGATAATCGGACCGCCGTCCAGCTCTTCGGTAACATAGTGGGCCGTTGCACCGATAATCTTCACCCCGCGCTGATAGGCCTGGGCATAGGGCTTGCCGCCTACAAACGCCGGAAGGAACGAATGATGGATGTTGATGATCCGATGGCGGTAATGCTCTATGAACGAGGGCGAGATAATTTGCATGTAGCGCGCCAGAATAATAACGTCAATGTCATCTCCGATGACCTTAAGCTGGTGCTGCTCCGCTTCTGCTTTGGTATCCGCTGTTACCGGAATATGGTGGAACGGGATGCCGAAGGACTCCACATATGCCTGCATATCTGTATGGTTGCTGACAACCAGAGCGATATCGGCATCCAGATCCCCGGCCTGCCACTGCCAGAGCAGTTCAACCAGACAATGATCCTCTTTGGAGACAAAGATAGCCAGCCGTTTCTTTTGGCTTACATTGAATATTTGCCAGTTCATCTTGAACCGTTCCGCAACCCCGCTAAAGACTGAACGCACTTCGTCAATCCGCTCGGCCAGCTTGGGCAGGTCGAACTCCACTCTCATAAAAAACATTCCGCCATCCGGGTCCATGGTGTATTGATCCGACTGGACAATGTTCGCGCCATGCTGGTATAGAAATTGCGATACAGCAGCCACAATCCCCGGTCCGTCCGGACAGGAGATCAGCATCCGCGCCCGGTTCGGGTATTGTCCGCTTAACGAATGCTCTCTTTTTACATGCAATTCCATAATTCTCGTTCCATCCTCTCATCTACATGCGCAATCTATAATTTGGCTTTAAGCGTTCACGAGCAGCTGCTTGCCTGCCAGCCAAGCGATCAGCCGTTGATTGACCGCTTCTTCACTAAGCTGAGGAAACAGCTGTGCGGCTGCAACCGTATCATACAGACGTTCCAGCGGTTCACGCGGATCAGCTTTTTTGGCCTTGGCATCGTTCTTCAGCAGTTCCCATACATTCAGCACATACTGGCGGGGATCAAACTCCTGCTTGGCAAAAAAAGCATGCAGCTCTTCCACCTCATTCAGAAACTCCGCCCCGAACCGTTCAGCCACGGTGCCGCGCAGCAGGGCAATTTCCACCTCATACATCGGGCGCAGCTTCTTCGCATCTTTTCCGATCCAAGGCGTCTCCAGAATGAACGGCAGACCTGCAAGGGCTTCGTGATGGACTACCTTGTTGATAGTCTCAAAGCCAATGTAGCCCGAGCCAATCGGCGTATGGCGGTCCTTGCCCGCCCCGCGCGGATTTTTGCTGTCATTGATATGGATTACGCCCAGCCGGCTCAGGCCAATGATCTGGTCAAACTGCTGCAGCACACCATCCAGATCGCCGACAATATCATAACCGGCATCATGGATGTGGCAGGTATCGAGACAAATGGACAGCCGCTCGTTATGAACGACTTTGTCGATAATGGAGGCAATTTCCTCGAAGCTGCGGCCAACTTCCGTTCCTTTACCGGCCATCGTCTCCAGAGCAATGTGCACTTCCGTCTCGTTCGTACCGCCAAGCACCTCGTTCAGACCATCTGCAATCCGCTGCACTCCATATTCAGCATCTTTGTCAGTGTATGCTCCCGGGTGCAGTACGATATGCTTCACCTCAAGCGCATGCGTACGGCGGATTTCCTCCTGGAGGAAGTCAACAGCCAGTTGATACGTGCTGTCCTTGTAAGAACCCAAGTTGATGATGTAAGGAGCATGGACGACAATCTCCTCCACACCATTATCCTTCATCGCCTGCTTGCCTTCGGCGGGATACATCGATTCAATAGGCTTGCGGCGCGTATTCTGCGGCGCACCCGTATATATCATAAACGAGGTCGATCCGTACTCATTTGCTTCATTGGCCGCACTCAGGAGACCCTTGTCCGCACAGGACACATGTGAACCTATTTTAAGCATACCTTTTTCCCTCTTTCCTTCACGAATTAACCCTTATTCTACCGTGATCGGGAAAATAAATCTAGGCAAGCTCTTAGCGCCTGCTTCCGCTTCGCAAAACTTTGGAAATGCGCTATACTTTAGATGAGCATTAAGTTTGTGACAATCATCATTGTCAAAGGCGGTGTATTCATGTTTTCAAAATCAAGCTTAGGCTTGCTGTCCGCAACACCGAGCAACTGGTTTATGAACTCCATCGCATTTTGGACTTTTGTGCTGCTGGGCTGCATGTGCATCGGCGGCTATTTCATGTTCCGCAAATTCCTAAAAGTGCTGCCCAAAGCCGATGGCAAATCCAAGCTGGACTGGCAGAATTATTGGGTCGAACGCAGCCGTCCACTGTGGAGCGATGAGATGAAGGCTTTTCTGGATCAGCTCGTTCAGCCTGTGCCAAGTCCTTTCCGTGATATCGCCAAGCATTCCATCGCTGCCGAGATTGGCAAGATCGCTGTAGAAAGCCAAGCGCCGGAGGTTACCCGCGAGCACTGTATCAGAGGATATATCGTGGCTACACCACGGCGCGACAACCGTTTTCTGATCAGCTTCCTGGAGAAAAACGGTATTGATTACTCTCCTTATCAGCACCTGATTAAATAATCGAAGGAGCGACCTTATGAAATACCTAATCTGTGGGGGCAGCGGCTTCATCGGACGTGAGCTTACTGAATATTGGCTGCAGGGTGGACATCAGATCATTGTTGTCGGCCGCAAACAGCCTGAATCCCGAACCGCTGCCCATCCAGCCCTAAGCTTCCTTACTTGGGACAGTCTGGCTTCACATCCGGAGCTTGCCTATGGCGCGGATGCCCTGGTCAACCTTGCCGGTTCCTCACTAAGCCAGCGCTGGAGTCCAAGCGGCAAGAAGTCCATTATGCAGTCCCGGCTTGAAACCGTTTCAGCGGCAGCCAGGCTGCTGAACGCGCTGCAAAACAAGCCTCCCGTGGTGATTCAATCCTCCGCAATTGCTATCTATGGCACTTCATTGGAGGATACTTATGACGAAACCTCTCCAGCCCATGTGATGGATTTCCCGTCCGGGGTTGTGGAAGCCTGGGAAGGAGCTGCAGACGAAGCCTACAAGGGTGTACGAGTAGTCAAGCTGCGCACTGGCGTGGTGCTGGGCAACGAGAGCGGTGCTTTTCCCAAGATGAAGCTGCCCTACATGCTTGGCTTTGGCGGTAAAATCGGCAGCGGGAAGCAGTGGCTGTCCTGGATCAGCCTCACCGATATCGTCCGGCTAATCGATTTCTGCGTTCAAACTCCCGGCATTGAAGGCCCTGTCAATGCCACTGCTCCGCACCCCGTGACCAATGAGGCATTCGGCAAAATGATTGGCAGGGTCTATCATCGTCCACACTGGTTCCCCATTCCTGCCTTTCTGCTCAAGACAGCCGTTGGCGAGCTGTCGGAAATCCTCCTGAAAGGCCAGCGGGTGCTCCCTTCCAAAGCCTTGGAACATGGATTTACTTTTACTTATCCAACCTTGCAGCCGGCGCTGGAGCATCTGAAAGGAGAATAGCTTCTCAGGCTGACCGGAAAGTGTAGCAGCCTTTTACTATCGTGAACACGGCCCCTTCGGTCAGCGGATATTCCTTGTAAGGGATCATCGCCTCCCCTTGAAACAACGTGCCGTTTCTGGAGTCCAGATCCTTCAGGATATATCCTCCCCGCTTTTGAGGATCTCCGCATGCACTCTCGAAACTCCTTCGGACTTCTCCACATATTGCGCTACGTCAGGAGATCGGCCAATAAGAAAGCTGGGGCGGTTCAGTTCGATTTTTTCCGGAAGCCCGCTCTCATTCTCCTGGACTCTTTCAAGATAGGGTACTGTATGGCCTCCTTTCTGGACTCTCTCATTCTCAGAAGGCAGATCCTGCTGCAGCAGAGCTGTAGCTTCTACTGGCATTGGCGATTGAATTTTGAGTTGGCTTCTTTCCTGCAGCGGCCCCTTCGTAAGCGCAGCTTGAGCATTAGCATGGGCAGGAATCTCCATTTGCTGCGAAGACACTTTAATGCCGGGAGCAGCAGCCGATACAGAGGACACTGCGGGAGGCCGGCCAAAATCCCATTCCAGCTCCTTGTGATTTCTCCGGCGCATAACCTCCATACCGTCTTCAGTCTCTTCTTCCTGTCTCTCACCACCTAAAATTAGTCTTCCGCAACAAACCAGCCAGCAAAATACACCCAGTGCCAGCGTCGCCACTGCGCAAACGGCCATCCAAAGCGGCTTAGGATTGTTCAGATAAAGAAACTTCCACAATACCGCATCAGCCAAAACCCCGCCCAGCACCGTATAGGTTCTGTAGGCAGAGGAGGCGGGAGCCGTGTTGCTCTCCATATCCCCATCATCCGGCTGCGGCAGTGGCTGCGGCTCTTTTAGCTTGAGTCGCGGATACCCACTCATCCATGGAGCAGACTTTTGAGTCTCTGATGCCGCATTCCCGCCCCCCTCCCCCGGCTGGCTTTGCTCAGGAACAGAAGATGCAATGTTTGGCGCTGTGCCAGTCATTTCCCGAATGCCTCTCCCTGCTGGCTCATTTGTATCCGGCCAAATTGAGCTTGGCGCAGCCCGTGCAGTATCTGTGAACCTGTTTGCCCCCTCACCGTCCGTCAGCAGTTCGGCTAGCAGTTCCTTCAATCCGGCCGGAGTGAACTCCTCTTCCCCGCAATATTGCAGCAGTCTTTGCACTCCATCACCGGACAATTCTCTTACAGATGCCATAAGGGCCATAATCAGTGATTTTAGCGCTTCTCCGGCACTCACCGAAAATTCTGCAGCCTGCAGAGGAAGATAAGTAAGATACACCTTACCGCTGCGCAGAGGTCCATCGATAAAAATATAATCCTCATGCAGCACATACTGCTCGGCGCTCAACATGTATAACCGTCCCTCTTCCATCCCTACCGCAATCTGCAGCAGGATTCCGAAGAAATCGGGCATGCCCAGCTTGTCCCCCTTCAGAAGATGGCTGAGCATTTTCCGGCGGGAAAGCGCATAATCAAGGGTCACCTGCAAATTGATCTCTTTGAGCTGCAGCCGAAGATGATGGGGAATCCCGGTATTCATCAGCATACGGGCCTGCACCATATTAAGCTCATCCGGCCTCAGTCCCCCGGGCCTGCTGAGCAGCATCGAGATGCCGTCCCGCTGTACAAAATCACGGCTTAATCCAAACAATACGCCTCACCTCTCCACTATAAGTACAAATAGGCACAGATGAACCCTGGAACAACCGCCAGCATAAAAGGGAATTTCAACAGATCATCGCTTCGCCTCTTCAATAGCCGGGGTTCCCGGAGCATTAAAAATCCGGCACTCCTGCTGATAATTCCCCGAATACGCCTTCCCGTTTCCCGTCTGGAAAAAACAATGATCCATCCGATCACTGCCCCGAACAATACAGAATAGACAGTAACCTGCAAGGTGAACAGCATCCCCGTCCAGGCACCGATTCCCGCAAAAAGCTTCACATCTCCTGCGCCAACCGCACCCAGAAGATGCATGATCAGCAGGAGGAGAAAACCTGTGCCTGCACCGCATATGGACACCAGAAATCCTTGGCGGCCGTTCATCATCCCCTGTACAATCAGCCCGGCCATCAGCAGCGGGAGCGTGATCCAGTTCGGTATCCTCATGAAGCGGATATCTGTAAGGAGCGCCGCCGCCAAGAATGGCAGACAGCTCCAGAATGCCCATACCGCCATTACTTTTCCCCTTCTTCCGCCTGAATTTTTTTCACCACTGTAAAAGCTGCCTCCAGCGAGGTGCCATCCTGCAGCTGGATAACAAAACGCCATGTGCCCGGCGTAGTATTCACCCCGATTTTCCATTCCCAATCGAGATATCCATTCTCATCCGCCTGCTTCCACCCCAGGTATTTGGCGGTGCTCTGGCCGCTTTTATAGAAGATGGACAAGCTGGCTGAAGCATTGGGCGGAATCTTGACCCGAATCCTGCCCTGATGATTGGCCACTCCGGGGCTTGGCTTCTCCAGAATAACAATGGAGTTCTGCTCTTCCCCGCCCCCTGAACTGTCCTCTCCATCCTCAGCATCCGTATTTCCGATCCATAGACGCTCCACCGCACTGGCCTCTAGCACGATTCGCTGATTCAGAAAAGGCACCTTCATCGGCAGTTCATAGCTCACCACAAGTCCAAAGTATGGCCGCGACCCTGTCTTAAGGTCCGGGACAATCACATTCGAAACATGAATGCGGTCATATTCCAGCCAGTCTGTTGAAAGATAGGGCTTCATTACAGGCTTGAGCGCCAGATCCAGCGCCCCTTCGGATGCCTCTGCCTGCAATTTCTGCAAGGGGTCTTCTCCCCGCTTCACGGCTGAACGGACCCAACCAGCGACCGGTTCCGGAAGGTCTGCCACA
Source organism: Paenibacillus sonchi (assembly GCF_016772475.1). Lineage (NCBI taxonomy): Bacteria > Bacillati > Bacillota > Bacilli > Caryophanales > Paenibacillaceae > Paenibacillus > Paenibacillus sonchi. The sequence continues at coordinate 3,389,026 of NZ_CP068595.1, read as the reverse complement.
TAGCTGTCACTCCACTCCTCAAGCGAGAGCCGGGGGATGCTCCATTTATCCGAAGATCCGGCAGCTCCAGAAGCTTCTGTTCCTCCGCCTGAGCCTCCGGCAGCGTTTCCTTCTTTACCAGCTTCCCGTTTCTGTACAGCCAGTGCAGCAGGATACATATGGGCCGAGATGACCTTCACCGTATCCGAAGCTGTACTCTGCAGAGCTGTCGAGTATAAGGACATTTGCACGATGAAGATCAGGAACAGGACAAAAAGCAAAAACATAGGGAGGACCATAGCGGCTTCCACAACCATGCTGCCTTCACACGCCGCTCTTCTCCGCTTCCGGAACCTTTGCTTCACCTTGTTCCACCTCCCAGCTAATAAGAAAAATCCGCCTGTACAGTCCGGTAGTACAATTTGCCCTGCACATCACCCGAAAGACCGCCGCCGTAATCCAGCAGCTTCACTACGCCCGGCAAAAACCATAAGGGCATAGCCATTTTGATATCTGCTGCTGCGTATGTGAAAATCTCGTCCGGATTACTTCCGGTATTCAGCCGGATTAAAGCCAGCATCCGCGATAATTGGACGTCCCCGCCTCCATGCAGCACCAGAAACAAGCGCAGATAATCTCGGTAACTCAGCTTGGCGGATATGTATTTAGAGAGCGGAATTTCACCATTTTTGCATAACAGCAGCATATCCTGCACGGCCTGCTCGACTCCGTATAGAAGTGCCGAAGCCAATACCAGCAGCGGATTGCCCAGGCTTGCGCGCTCTGTAAAACCCTCCATGGTACGTATAGCCAAACGCACTGCAAAAATCTCCCCATAAGCTGCCGCTATATTCCCGGCTGGATTGTAGAAGCCATACAATACATACTCCAATTCCTGAGCCGTAGGATCAAGCTGATCCGCCAGCTTCTCTGCTGTGTCATCTATAGAGCCTGAAGCTAACCCGGACAGCTGCGAGATATCAAAGGGAGGAAAATACAGCGCCGAGTATTCGGTCTGAAAAAGCCTGTCTCTGGCTCCCTCCAGCACATTGCCCATTGCAGCATAGAGTCCGTCCACTTTGACCATGGAGGAGCTTCCGGCAGAATAGAGGCTCTGGTCTGCCGCACCCGTCTCTGGCTCCTGGTCCAACCCCTTGTTAAACGCTATATTGTCGTTGTAATAATTACGCAGCGTCTTATAACGTTCCACAGCTTCCCCGGCGCCAGCGCCAAGCCCGCGGATTTGATCCAGCAGCTTCATGGCATCGCCCAGCTTGCCCTTGGCCTCCTGCTCCGTCTGCTTGCGCTGGCTGTCGAAAGTGCGGTGAGTCTCAATACGCTTTCTGTCAGCAGCAATGAGCACGCCGGTATTTCCATAATTGCGCATATAGCTGTCAATTGTCTGCGATGCACCCAGGACTCTGGCCATCATGGCGGAGACGTCGGCATTCAACCCCGTTGCCGGACTCAGGCTTCCGGGCAATAGTGCGACCTGCTGTACTACAGCCTGCGAAGCTGTCTGCTGTTCCGATAAGCTATTCTCCAGCGTACTAATGTCACTTGCCGCGAGGATAAGCGAATCCTCCTGCTCGCGCAGCTTATGGATCGGATCTGCGCTCAGCTCAGCTGTACCGCCTGGAATATCCCAGCTCCGCGCCGGGTCCTGCGCATCTTCCGGCCCGCTGTTCCGGGACTGCTCCAGCAGGCTTTTCATTTGAACATTCAGAGATTTGACCCGTTCCAGCGCAGCCGCTGCCTCTTCCATATAGCGTTGCTGCTTATCCTGATAAACGGCCTGCCTGCCGGAAAGCTGCTCAAGCAATTCAGCGGATTCTTGTAAATAAGACTGCAAAAGACTCTCGTACCACGCAGCTCTGCCCTCAGCCCTGCGCTGCGTATCGGCATGATATTTTCCTACATAGTCGCCATACATGGCCGGGATATCCGCAGCGGCGGTAATGCTGCCTATCGCAGTGAATACGATAGTGTCACCTGGCGGATTCATGATCAGCGCCTGCAGTGCTTTTCCGCTCTCTGCCGCCTGTTTCCGTGACTTCAGCATTTGATCCAGCGCTTCCTCCCGCTCGTCATACAAAGGCTGCAGCTTGCCGAGCACCTTGGTTGTCCGTGAAGCTTCACCCATTGCCGCAGACAGCGGCTTGAACTTGCCGGCCAGCTCCAGGGCAAAATCAACCGGCGCCTTGTATTTCATCTCTTCAACAATCTGGCGGCGGAAAATATCATAGCTTCCAAGCGGCCGGCTCCAGCTTAAAGAAGAAGAATCCAGATCCGAAGGCAGCAGGTTAAAGGCATCACCGCGTCCGCTCTCATACAAATTATCATTCAGTACACTGGCCAGCAGCTGGTCGCCGTCATTGCCGCCATAAGCAAAAAGTCCGTATTTGTCCTTCAGTTCAAGATCATAAGCTGACATGACTGAACGGACAGCCGCCCTGGCCAAACGCTCTTCCTGTACATTGACAGCGGCAATACGCGCATAATCAATCAGCACAGCGGTAAACAGGAAAACAAATGCCAGCACCATAATTAAAAAGATAGAAACTGAACCATCAGATCGGGTATATCTGTCAATCCTGTACCTTTTGGCTCCCTCAAAAACATGCTTAGTCTCAGACTTCAAGCGGGTCTATCCTCCTTTCTTGCCTTAACCGCTGCTCCCAAAATATCAATTTCCATCCAGCATGCCCCTCTTGCTCAGTGCAGCTTCTTCAACATGATCTCCGCGTTTTTCTTATCCATCCCACTGTCTGGACCGCCTTTGAATTTGGCGCCGTAATAACGCATAAGATCAACGGTACGGATAAATTCAACCGGTTCAGCAACCACAGACCGGGCCTGCACTACCGGCACAGCCTGATCGGAGAGAATCCCATCCAGCACAGGCAAATTCAGCATCCGCTTCAGCTCTGCGCTGATTTGCCGGCCTGCTGGGCTATAGGCATATCTCATCTCGCCCGGCATATTTGCCGGGACCATACCCGATGCATGCTCCAGCTTGACCACAGGCAATGTGCCTCCATCCCCTGCGGCAGGAAGCGTAACGGCTGCTCTGCCATCAGGCGAGCCGATGCCGAATAAAGAAGAGAGCAGAGCATCATCGCCAATGCGCCAATACAGCGGGTCGTATTCGCCAACGGGATATGCACCCTTTGTTTCTTTGTGGGTGTTATCCCAGTTGTAAGCCGCACGCTCCGTAGTGGCTGAAGCAATCTGCAGCAGCATTGACTTCTGGTAGCTGTACAAGCAGAAGAACAGCAGCAGCATCGTGATGCACATTATAATCGGCAGCAATAGAGAGGCTTCAATAGTAAAACTGCCCTCGTCTTTCCGAGGCGTGCTCAATCGAATACTTTCTGGCTCTTTTCACCAGCCGTCTCAATCAGAGCTTCAACTACCTCTTGAATCTTGTCCTTGAAAAGAAGGACGACCGCAATCAGCACAGCAATGATCATAATCATCTCCAGCGTACCGAGTCCTTCCTCGTCCTTCCAAAAGCTTTGTACAGCTCCCGCCATCATTGAACTCATCATCAGCTTCCTCCTTCTACATTTTGAGCATCATGAACGCCGGCGTCCCCACCAGCACAATGACAATTAAAAAGATGACCACCATCGGAAAAACCAGCTTCGAGGAGGCCTGTTCCCCGCGCGTCCGGCTGATCGCCTTCCGTTTCTCCCAGAGCATCCGCGAGAGATCGCGCAGCGCCAGGACAAAATCAGCTCCGCCTCTGCGGTAATTAAGCAGCACCGTGGTGGTGAACAGCGAGACCTCCTGCACCGCACAGCGTTTGCTGAAATTCTCAAAAGCCTGCTGGAACGAATAGCCGCTGTCCCACTCAGCAGTCATTTGGTGCAGTTCCTTATAGAGCGGGTGCGATGTGTCCCCCTTGCGGCTGTCCACACAGCGGATGATCGCCCGCTGCACTGTTTCTCCTGCACCTACGAGAAGCACAATGCTGTTCAGCAGCTCCGGCAGCTCAAAGCTGATATTCTGCTCCCGCAGCCGTACCTTCTTATGGAGATCGCTAACCAGGGCAGCGGGAAGCATTACCGCCAGAAATGTTCCCAGCACGGTTCCGGCTGTCTCCCCGCTTAAGACCGTCAGCACACTTCCGGCTGTCAGGAACAGCCAGCTGTAGCTGATCATCTCCCCCATAAAGAGCAGTGTCCGCTCTGCGCTATAGCGCGTTCCGTAGGTACGCTGCAGTGAACGCTGAATCCTGAACAGGACAGAGGGAAAATATCTTCCGGGCTTCCATCTCTCGATCATCCAGAGAAATGGCTCACCCAGCCCTCTTAGCCGCAGCCCCTCCATAGGAAGCGTGCGCAGTGCAGCGTAACGGCTTCCGCATTTCAGACGGAGCAGCACCCAGCCAAGTGCCAGTACCAGCGCGGCGGTGCCGCATAGCCAGATCATTCTTTTCACCTCCTTTACAGTGGAATATTCATGATTTTGGAAGTCCACAGGCAGCATAGAAAAAGCAGCCCAAGAGCCAGCGTAGAGATCGCAATACCTGCACCTGTATACATTGGCTGCATGTAATCTCCCGCTGTCAGACTCATGAAGATCACCATGATGAGCGGTGAAACCAGCAAAGCCTTGGCCTCAAACTTCTTCTGGGCAATGCTGACAGCAATCTCCTGCTGCATATCCAGTTTCTCCCCGATAATGGTTGAAGTGCGCCGCACGATTTCCACCAGGTCGCCCCCGGTCCGTTTACAGACGGAGAAGACATCGGCGAACCGTTCGACATCTTCCATGCCCGCCCGTTTGCTGAAATCATTCAACGCTTCCTCAACCGGCTGCCCATACTCCATGCGTGCGCAGATAATGTTCAGCTCAGAGATCATATCGCTGTCACCCTCCGGGTCAAGCATCAGCAGATCCTGCACCGCTTCGCGAAAAGCATTCTCCACAGAGCGGCCGGCGGACAACGAAGAAGATAGCGAAAACAGCATCTGCTTAAATTGCAGATTAAGCGCGGCACGGCGCCGCCGGTGCAGATAATCCCGCAGTATTCGCGGCGCATAAGCCCCGCCCGGGACCAGCAGCAGGGACAGCAGCCCATTGTGGTAAAAGAGGCAGCCAATCGCCCAGAGCAGCGTTCCGCCAACCAGCATTGCCGTGATTTTGTGCCAGGAAGCCAATGTATACACGGTATAGTCCGGCAGTTGAACCGCCGCACTTGGATTCCTCTTCGGCGCACCGCTCCCCGGCAGCGGTCTGCTGTTCATACCCAACCTGTGTGCACCGCTATTCCGCAGATGCTGCCCCTTCTGTTTTAACGAGATCAGATCACTTCCCCCTTCCAGTGGATTCCGGCCATCCTGAGCTTGCCGGTATGCAGCATCGGGTTCCCGCTGGGGATCAGACCGCCCTGAACATGTCCGTCCGTCTCACCCGTTTCACGGAATTCATAGAGCGGATTCAGCACCACCTCCCCCTCCTTGACCCCGGCAACCTCACAGATTTCCGTCACCCGGCGGGAACGGTCACGCAGCCGCGACAGATGCACGAAGATATCAATCGCAGACCCGATCTGCTGCCGGACAACCGCCACCGGCAGATCGGCAGCACTGAGTACCATCGTTTCCAGACGGCTGACCATATCCCGGGCACTGTTTGAGTGCCCTGTACTGAGCGAGCCGTCATGGCCGGTATTCATCGCCTGAAGCATATCGAGGCATTCCGCTCCCCGAACCTCGCCCACCACAATGCGGTTTGGACGCATCCGCAGCGAGGAACGGATCAGAGCACGGATACTGATCTCTCCCCGGCCTTCCGTATTCGCATTTCTCGTCTCCAGCGAGACGAGGTTCGGTACGGTGACGATCTGCAGCTCGGCTGAATCCTCTATCGTAATCACACGCTCCTGCGGTGGGATGAACTGCGACAATGCATTTAGAAAGGTTGTCTTGCCTGAGCCGGTGCCGCCGCTGATAAAAATATTGTATTTCGCCGCTACTAACATCTGCAGAAGCTCGGCAGCCTCCATACTTACAGCTTCCCGGCGGATCAGCTCGTTCATCGTCATCGGCGTTTCGGGAAACTTACGGATAGTCATCGCCGGCCCCTTCAGTGCTACCGGCGGCAGAACGATATTGACCCGGGACCCGTCCTTCAGCCGGGCATCCACAATCGGCGAGGAATCGTTGACCACCCGGTTAACACCGGAGACCACCGACTGGATAATATCCTCCAACCGGCTGCTGGACTCAAAGGCCAGCGGGAGGCGGCGGATCAGCCCGTTCTCCTCGACAAAAATCTCATCATAGCTGTTGATCATAATCTCGGTGATCGCCGGATTATCCACCAGCGGCTGCAGCACATCCAGCCCCCGGAATGAATCGAACAGCTTCTTGACCAGGGTATGCTTCTCTTGAGCGGTCAGATGCCGCAGGCTGTCCCGCGCAAGAACCGTCTGCTCTATATAAGCGGTAAGCTCACGGTTGCCGACAGCGGAGGTCAGGTCCAGTCCGGAACGGATGTCACTGCGGAGCAGCCGGAACATCTCTTCATTCATATACCATTCCCTGTAAAGACACGCGGCAGCGCGGGCTCAATGATTCCCGAGCAGAGCTGCTGTATCCCGAAGATGAATTGCGGAGAATTCAGGCACAGCTCCCCGTGGTGCTGCATGGCCCAGGAAGAGATATAAGGAAGCACAGCATCCATTTCCACCCCCTCAGGGAGAACCCCTCCGCTATTGGCATCGGCTGCAAAATTCAGCACAAACCTGCTTTTGCCCTGTACCTCCTGCAGTCTGCCGGAGTGGGGTTGACTGCAATGCTCCAGCCATCGCCCGGTCTTGTGCATGCTGTTCTTATCTCCCGTCAGCACCCAGAGCAGGAGGCCGCATCTATGCAGAACGGCTTGGGTCTGCTGCTCCTCAATGCCCCCGGTATCTACAATGACAACATCATAGCGCCCCGCCCCGGACAGCTCTTCCAGCACATCCAGCGTATCCGTCAGCGTCATCTCCAGCTTTTCCTTAAGATTGTCCACCGGTCTGAAGGCCTCGCTTCGCAGACTTTCATGCCGGATCACATACTGTTCAAGCTCTATCTTTCCTGCTTGCGCTTGGCCCCCTCTCCTGCGCTTGCCTTCAATTCATACAGCAGTCGCTCCAGACCGGGGGCACTGCCGTCCGGCAAGCGCAGGAACAATCCGCTGCTGTCCACACTTTCCAGATTCAGATAAAAAACGGACAACCCCAGCCCCCCAAGCTGCTTCGCCATATTGAGCGCAAGCGTGGTTTTGCCGCTGCTGCCGCTGGCTGAGACCACACCCAGCAGCAGCGTCTCCTCCTTGGGCACGGACGCCATCCGGCTTCGCTTCAGATCACATAGCTGAAGTATGGACTCCAGCAGGGAAGGCAGCGCCTGATACTTGATAATCATTTGTCCGCCCGCCAGACTCCCGGAGGGATTGCCGCGGATGTCCCCGTCATCACTAAGAACTGCCCACGGCACTGAATTCCTCCCTTCCACCAGCCACGCCTCAATAAAAGAAGGATCTCCTACAACCGCGTCCGGGACTTCCTCTCCCTGCATAAATTCCATAAAGGCATCCAGCATGCTGAACGCGCTGACCCGCAGCATCCCTCCATATTCACTATGGTGTATATAGTGGAGCAATGGCTCAATGTATTGGCTTTCCCGTACTGCGAGCACGATTCTCGCTGCCATGTCACACTCTCCTTTCTGCAAAAAGACAACAAAAAAAGCACCGCCAATAACCGTGGGATACGGTCATTGAACGGTGCTTCCGTTACTATTCCTATAATTTACAGCTATAGTAGCATATATATTAGATTACAGCAATACCTTTTTTTACTTTTCCAAAATTCCGTCAGCTCCTATATCCAGCACAGGATATTCCCCGAACCATTATTGTCCTGTATAATTTATACGTTCATCATTTGCCACCCCCAACACATAACAAAGGAGATTTTCGACACAAGCTTTTTAATCAATACGTCAGCTATTCCAACAAAGAAGATTACGAGGGATTTATAAGTCTGATCGATCCGAAGTTACCGCTGGCCGCAGCCGCAACGGCATTCAAGGAGCAGATGGCAAGTGGAAGCTGGTACAAACCTACAGCCTTAGCGTGAAACCGCTGACCAACTAGGCCAATTTTGAATTTCTCTGTTACCAAAAACGCAGCAGGGCTCTATCCGAGCACCCGCTGCGCTTTGTAATGTCTTCTACAGAAACCGCTTCCGGATCTCCGGCGTCGGGACCATACATTGTTCATCCCGGCCGAACCAGCGGTAACGGTTCCTCGCAACTAACCTGTACAGGGCGTCCCGCAGCGGACGGGGGATAATGATAAACAGATAAGCAGCAGGCCACGGAAAACGCAGTCTGCGGGCGATCCGCAGCACTGCAGCCGATTCCGTATAGCAGACGCCGTTCTCCAGCAGAACAACCGTGCTGAGCTGCCCGGGCACAAGACCGCTGTCATTCATCAGCTTACGGGAAATCTCACTCTGTAAAGGGGCAAACAGAATCCGGCCTTGGGGATCACGGGGGATAATGAACCGCACCAGCCCTTGGCACAGATGGCAGACCCCATCAATCAGCACAACAGCTTTGTTTGTTAGAACTTCCTCTTGTACTTTCACTATTGCCCTCCCCCTTCAGATAGTCACAGTATATCCAGAATTCTCCCCAAAAAAAACAAAAGCGCGGGATAAGCTCCCACGCCTTCATAACCGTCCGTTCAATTTACTCTGCGATTGCCTTGTCGATCCATTCGTTCCCAAGCATCTGCCCTTCGAAATCAGCTGTGAAAGCTTCCATGCATTTACAGATGAAGTCTTTGCGGCACACCGGACATGGCGTCTTAAGCAGGCGGCTGATGTTCGTCATTTTCCATTCCGGAAACCGATTGTAGAACGCGCGGCACTCCGTTCCGTCAGCAAGCTTGATAATGAACTCGTACAATCCTTCCTTATCGTTGCTGCTGGCTTTGGTCACATTCGTAATATTCGGTCTGTAAGACATCTTCATCACCCATTATTTAAATTTTTGGTAGTTAATTGCACGCGCGACATTAACAGATACTTAGACATATTAAAGAATTTTAGGGGTGATGTCAACCAAAGCAGACGCTCCTGCCTGCGATTTATGGCCCTGCCTGAAATTCCCGACTCTATTTAGACATTTTTTCCAAAAAACACGGTTTACAGCACGTTTAGTTCAACCTCAATATTGCCGCGGGTTGCCTTGGAATATGGACAGAACTCATGAGCTTTGCGGGCAAGGTCCTCTGCTTTTGCGCGTTCAATGCCGGGCAGGCTTACATCCAGTTTTACCGCCAGCTTGAAGCCTCCGTCACTTTCATCCTTTCCGATCAGCACGTTGGAGGTCACAACCACATCTTGAAGCTTCACGCCCTCTTTACGGGTGATATTCGCCAGAGCGCTTTCATAACAAGCGCCATAGCCTGCTGCGAACAGCTGCTCCGGGTTCGTCCCCATACCTCCCGGTCCACCCAGTTCCTTCGGCATTTTGAGATCATGCTTCAGAGCACCATCCGAGGATTCCACTGACCCTTCGCGTCCGCCGCGGACCGTAGCAGAAGCTGTGTACAAAGGTTTCATTGTTAATGCTGTCATCGCTCATTCTCTCCTTTTCAAGCCAAATTTTAACTGCTCATACTTTTTACTTAAACAACGGGCTTGGTTTGAAACGGAGATGCAATGTTGTTATCCCCTCGCGGCTTGCTTCTTGCGATAAATAGTGTAAAATTAAATTGTGATAAATTAATGATCGGGAGGTATCATTGATGAGTATTTATGATTATAAAGCCAACACGCTGCGCGGTCAGGAAGAATCCCTATCCAAGTACAAAGGCAAAGTGCTGCTCGTCGTCAATACAGCCAGCAAATGCGGCTTTACTCCCCAGTACAAGGGTCTCCAGGAAGTGTACGATAAATTCAAGGACCGCGGTTTTGAAGTACTCGGCTTTCCAAGCAACCAGTTTGCAGGCCAAGAGCCGGGCGAGAGTGAAGACATCGCAGAGTTCTGCGAAATCAATTATGGGGTAACCTTCCCGATGTACGAGAAGATTGAAGTGAAGGGTGACGGGGCGCATCCGCTCTTCAAATACCTCTCCAAGGAAGCACCGGGCGTACTGGGCTCCAAAAGCGTCAAATGGAACTTCACCAAGTTCCTGGTTGACCAGGAAGGCCGTGTGCTGAAGCGGTTCGCCCCGCAGACCACACCGGACCAGATCGAGGCGGACATCGCCAAGCTGCTTGAGCAATAATTATACGGTTAGCCAAAAGAGACTCTTCCTGCACAGCTCAATGCCATGTGCGAAGAGTCTTTTTTATCTTACAAGTATCTATGACTGCATCTGCCAATATTATTCGGATGCAGCACATAGTAGCCAGCCAGCTTGTCATCCACTAGACCGTTTACATTTCCATAATCCCCCGCTCAAGTGCAACAGCTACCGCTTGAGAACGTGAATCCACTCCAAGTTTATTATAAATAGCCGTTAAATGTGCTTTTACTGTACGCTCGGAGATTCCCATATCAATGGCAATAACTTTGCTTTTGAAACCCCGGGCAACAGCCTGCAGAATAAGTGTTTCCTTATCGGTCAAACGAGCGGCTTCATTTTGAGGAGAGATTGAATCTTTCTGCTGCGCCCGGGCTGTAATTACGCGTTCCATAATATCTGCCGACAGCAAGGTTTCTCCACGTACTGCCGACTCAATGTTTCTGAACAGATTCTCACGGCTGGTATCTTTTAATAAATAACCCTTCGCTCCCATGGCCAGTCCGCTTATCATTAGTTCATCTTCGTTATAGGTTGTAAGGATGATTACCGGAATCGAAGACCCTTGTTTTTTTAACTCTTGCATGGTTTCCAGTCCGCCCATAACTGGCATATTCAAGTCCATCAGGATCACATCAGGATGCAGTTCCTTAATCATTGGCAGCGCCTCTGCGCCGTTTTCAGCTTCACCAACCACTTGAAATTGCTCGTTTGTCTCCAGAATCAGCTTTAGGCCTTCCCGGACAACCAAATGATCATCTACAATCAGAATCTTATATACAATCATTTATGTTCTCCTTCAATGAAGGGTGTCTCCAGCTTAACACGGGTTCCTTCTGAGTTACTGTTCACGTAAATTTCTCCTCCAATTAGCCGTACCCGCTCTTTAATTCCCAGCAGCCCATAGTGTCCGGCATCCTTGCCTATATCATCCGTTTTAAATCCGATACCATTATCCTGAATTTCAATGATTAGTTTATCGTTTTGCGTAGAAACAAATACCCATACTTTATCAGCCTTTGCATGGCGGGCAATATTAGTCAGACATTCTTTAACAATATGCAAGCTGTGTTCCATCTGCAGCCTGGATAATCGTTTGTTCAAATGATAATCTGTGGATACGACGATACCCGTAGCCTCTTTAAAATGTTCAATTTCATCAGCAATGGCCTCTTTGAAATCCATCTCTGGAGCTGACTTTAACCGCAAATTGTCAATCGCTCTCCGGGCTTCAGCCAATGTCCGGCGTGCCTGCTGCATGGACTGCCTAATAATTTCCTGTGCCCGCTCCGGATGGTTTTGTGACATATGGGCATCTGCAGCCTCCAGCCGCATAATCAGTCCGGCGACACCTTGTGCCAGTGTATCATGCAAATCCCGCGCCATCCGCTGGCGTTCATTGGCAAGGGTTAATTCCTCTACCTTTTCATGTGCTTCTCTTAAATCCTCCAGAAAACTCTGAATTCTGAGCCGCTCTTGAACCTGCTTGAAGAATAATATTGCATAAGCCAGCACAACAATAAGCATCAGAAGAAATATAGGAAGAAATACGATCAGTTCATCCCTATCCCCCACAGTCAGAGCAGAATCAAAAAAAACAATAATACTGATTAGTGTAACGAACACTACTCTCTTCACACGGAATGAATAACTAAGAGTCTGAGCTATCAGTATAGGCAGCAGCCCGATTAAAACCGCCTGATACCCGTCACGCATTAAAATGGCACACAAATAGATTAAAGCTGCTTGAACTGAGAAGTAAACCCAGAATTTTTTGTAGGTGACTCTGTAGGAATTCCAATGCAATAATACATGAATTGTAAATAAGCCTGTAAATACAGCACTCTCTAAAATCAAATGTTCCTTAAGAAATTGCAATATTATAGTTCCAACATATACAATGGATACCCAAATTAGTGTCGGCAGCCTTGAAGCGAATAAATCACTAATATTTTGCATGCCGTTTTTTTCGTTCAATATTCTCCCCCTCAGCTGTAACATGATGACCTATGTTTTCAAGTATACCTTCTTCACCCCCGAACCTGCACCTGTATACATATCATCATCCCTTAATCCGGTACAGGATCACTCTTTTTTGAGCCTGCCGATCACAAGGGCATCCATGAATCCTACATAGGCGCGGTTCAACACCCTGTATTTGGATACCCCATGTTTCCTTTCCTGATGGGTTACCGAAACTTCGATGACCGAAAACCCGTTCATCTTTGCTAATGTCGGCAAAAACCTGTGCATCCCGTTATATAAATAAAGGCTGTCGGCTACCTCCCGTGTGAAGAGCTTCATGGGACAACCTGTATCATAAATCGAATCTCCGGTGATCCAATTGCGGATTCCATTCCCGATACGTGAAGATATTTTCTTAAGCAGGGTATCTTTACGATCTATCCGTTTCCCGTTCACAAAATCTATCCGCCCGATAAAGGGCATTAATCTAAAAATATCCCTGGGATCTGTCTGCAGATCGGCATCCATAAGGGCGATTAATTCACCTGTTGAGTTCTTTATTCCGGCCCAGACCGCAGCCGTTTGTCCGTAATTCTTCTCGAAATGGATGACCTTTACAGACTTATCCATCTGAGCGATCTCATTGAGCAGCACTGCACTCCGATCTTTGCTTCCATCATTCACTAACACGATTTCATAGCTCTCTATTTTCCCTTTCAACGCATCAGTGATGCTTAAATAAAGATCATAAATATTCCCCTCTTCGTTATACACAGGTGCAACCACTGAAAGCCGGGTCATGAAGCGACACCTCTCTGCCATTGAATTTGATTGCTGATTCCTTACCAATCCAACGTAACCTGTACCAATCACGCCGATGAAAATGCGGCGGGCATTGAATGTTGTTCTAATCAATGCCTGCCGCTTCTTAAACCAACTTATTCTAATGGCTTAGCCAATAATCTGATGTTAGATTCCTTCGTATATTCCCGCTGTTTTTTCTCCACTTCCTCCATCACTCCCTCACCTTCCACGTCGAGATTCGGAAGCAGGCGGTCCAGCCATTTTGGAAAATACCAGGCCGACTTCCCAAGCACGGTCATCACCCCGGGAACGATGAGCATCCGGACGATAAAAGCATCAAAGAGAACACCGAAGGCAAGCGCCAGCCCCATGACCTTAACCATAGGCTCCTCTGCCAGAATGAACCCGGTAAAGACGGCAACCATGATGAGCCCTGCTGCGGTCACGACTCCGCCGCTGTGGCGGATACCGGCAAGAACGGATTTTTTGGCATCTCCGCTCTTCTTGAATTCCTCGCGCATCCGGCTGACCAGAAACACTTCATAGTCCATTGCCAAACCAAACAGGACGCCGACTACAATGATCGGTAAGAAGTTAAATACCGGTGCCTCGGCATAGAATCCGAATAACTTCTGGAAATGGCCGTCTTGAACGACATAAGTAACAAATCCCAAGGTCGCTCCAAGCGACAGAATAAATCCAAGTACGGCCTTGATCGGAACCAGAATTGAACGGAATACCAGCATAAGCAGTACAAAGGCCAAGCCGACAATGATTAGGCAAAATTTAGGTAAGGCCTGATTCAATTTCTGAGTGATATCGATATTGACAGCCGTGCTGCCGGTCACACCAAGCTTAATATGATCCTGCTGCTCTATTTCGGGCGCCTTATCACGAATTAAATGGACAAGGTCAATGGTTGCTGAATCATTGGGGCCTGTTGTCGGCATAACCGTAATCAGCGATACTTTTCCGGAAGGCGCGGTGACCGCCGGGTTTACCATCGCGACGTTGGGATAATTTTTTACTTCCTCAATCACTTTATTGAGATTGGCCGCAGCCTCTTTCCCGCCATCCGTTTCAGCCAAAAGCACTAACGGTCCATGATACCCTTCGCCATAGGCTTCGGAAAGGAGATCATAGGCCCGGCGTTCGGTTTTATCCGGCGATTTATGACCATCATTTCCAAGACCTGTCTCCATGTGGAAGAATGGCAGAGCAATGGTTGCAAGCAGCGCTACTCCCAGCAGGACAGCCACTAAAGGCTGACCGGTAACGAATCTTCCCCACAGATTACCGCGGCCCGCCGGCTTCTGCTTGCTGCCTGCCCGCTTGGCAGGCGCTTTAACCTTGCCCCCAGCAGGTCCAAAATTGCCGGTACAACGAATATCGTCATAAGTATTGCGGTAAATACAGTAAGTGCACCAGCCATACCCATAGCCGTAAGGAACGGTACTCCAACGAAGGAAAAACCGACCAGAGCGATCATAACCGTTACTCCGGCAAACACAACCGCACTCCCAGCCGTGCCGTTCGCGATGGCAATCGCTTCCCGCCGCTCATAACCTTCTGCAAGCTGCTGGCGGTATCTGGCGATAATGAACAAAGCATAGTCAATACCTACAGCCAATCCAAGCATACCTGCCAGTGATAAAGCAAACGAAGGAATGTCCAGGAAACTGGTTCCGATGATAATCAGCATAATACCAAATCCGAGCCCTAAACCTGCCGTCACAATCGGAAGGACACCGGTAAGGATGGAACCAAGTGCAACAGCAAGGATTACCAGGGCCAGAAGCACGCCGAGCGCTTCGGTCGGACTGCTGGTCGCCATTTTTACATAACCGTCTCCAATCAATTCAGCCTGCCAGCCGGCATCACGAAGGCTCTCTGCAATCTCATTAACTGAATCTTTAGATTCATCTGTTACTTCATCGCCTGGTACCGCATAGGTAATTGTTGCGTATCCGATGGTGCTGTCCGCATTCAATGAATGATTGTCATACGGACTTACTACTGATGTCACCTCGGGATCTGCTGCCACTTCCTTGAGTTTGGCGGTAACGAGCTGCTTTGCAGTCTCAGAGGATAACCTTTCATTGTCCGGAGCTTTCAGCACCAGTTGGGTTTTACCGAGTCCACTCTGGGGGTTTGGAAATTCCTTTTCCATAACCTCGAGTGTTTTTTGCGAGGCAAGTCCGGGGATGGAAGTCTCCTCACCAAAATGAACTCCCATCGATAACGCTACAATCGCCGCTGCCACTAAAAGCGTAATGCTGCCCAGAAGGACTTTTAGCCGGTTCTTCGCCGACCAAAACCCCAGTCTGTATAATATTTTTGCCATTTCAGTATCGTCTCCTCTTAGCTAAATGTTTTCTCTATGTACCTATCTTATAGCTCGGGAGATCTCCTGCCATCGTCCAAAAGGGCACGCGGATTCTGCCCTTTTGGGCAGCCCTTAAGTCAAAAAAAAGCCCCACAATGTAGGACTTTTCAAAATACTGAATAGTTTTTCGTTAATAGATGTCATCCGGCAACTGGAGCAGATAGCTGCCCGACATCTCCAGCAGACGCTGTGCTGTCCTAAACTGCTCCTTGGTTGAGCCATTTATGCTAATCATGTTGTCGCTTAAGCTGTAATTGTTCCCGTCGGTATAATCATTGCCCGTGACATAAATACTCTGATCATTCACGAAAGATCCTGTCGGTAAAAAGTGTCTGATCGGGAGCACATTGCTATCCTGGTTAAACAAATCCTGGCCGAAATGAAGCTGATTCTCCACAGATACACCGAGCAGATTAGCTATCGTCGGGAGAATGTCAATTTGCCCCCCGTATTGTTCATAACCGGAGGGAGCTTACCGCCAGGGGAATGTACAATAAACGGTATGTTGAACATATCGGTATAGCCGTATTCATGTCCGATCAGCAATTTCAACTGCTCTTTCTCCTCTACGCTGAGAGTATACATCGGAACACCTTGATGATCTCCGTAGAATACAATCAGGCTGTCATCCCATAGCCCGCTGGTCTTCAATTCTTCCAGAAATAGGCCCATCGCATAATCGGCATAATTTTGGGCTCTGATATAATCGCCGAGCAGCGTACCCTCGTAATTTTGAGGCAGCTTCATCTTACATTTGTCCTCCGGGATATGGAAGGGATGATGAGCGCTCATAGAAATGACCATGGCATAAAATGGCTGATCTTTGGCATCGAGCCTGGACAGCTCCGGTATGGTCTTGGCGAACAGTACCTCGTCCGAAGAACCAAAGGCAATATGATCCTCGTCGCCATAAAAGGACTGGTCATAGTATTGCTCAAAGCCGATCGCTCTGTACAAAGCCGCACGGTTCCAGAAGTCTACACTGTTCGTGTGAAAAGTTGCTGTGAAATAGCCATTGTCCCTCAAAAGACGCGGCAGGCCTGGTACCTTCTTATTCATATAATCTGAAGAAGTAGCCGGCTTGTTCTCAGGTACATAAAAAGATGAATTGACAACAAACTCAGCGTCAGATGTCGTCCCTTGGCCCGCATTTGTATAAAAGTTGTTAAAGTACGTATTTTCCTTAACCAGTTTGTTCAGATTCGGCGTTACCTCCAGTCCGTTAATGGTCAATCCGATCAAAAAGTTCTGGAATGATTCCATTTGGACAATAATAAGATTGTTCCCCTTGTTGCTCTCCCAGTACTTAGGGACTTCCGGAATCTCTATTCCTTTCAACTGATTTATAGCTTGCTGTGTAATTTCTTTAGGATCAATTAATTTTTCCTTTTCCGTTGTGTCTGCAATAACCGTATACAATTCGTAGCCAAGAATCCCCATGCTTTCAGCTTTTTTGTGTTCATTCATGCTGGCATGATGAGGCCAGATGTTGAAGGTGCAGAGTCCGAGCGATATTGCAGTCAGAGTAATCAATACTTTACAGTTCATACGGACCGAAGCCTTTTTCATCCATCCCGTGATATATTTTGGACGAAACAGAAGGAACAGAAAAAACACGATGTCCACAAAAATTAACAAATAATAAGGCGCGATCAGAGAATAGGTGCTTTCACCCACATTTGTAACCTTTTTCACCTGCTGTAGAGCATGATAAGTGGCAATGACACCATAATATTTGTAATACATTAGGACAGAAAAATAGATTAGTGTGATAAGGAGATTGGCAATCATATAGTAAAGAATCTTCCGTTTACGCGCAAACCATTCAATCAAGCTGAATACAATCATGAAAATGGGTATTTCCGTAAGAACCATATTCCAATCGGGGCCGTCATCAAACACAACATACCAGGCTACCGCGCTTTTCAGGAGCAGGATGAAGCTAAATAGAAGAATAGGTTTATTTCTTAACACTTGCATTTTGTTCATTCTACCATTTCCTTTATCTTCAGGTTAATTTATCTGTAGAAATATCTTCTGTATGCCTATAAACTTGAGCATTGCTGAAAACAATATAGACCTGAACTATACTTATATTCAGCCCCGCAATCATGTCTTGCGGAAGTGTTGTCAGACTATCTGTGAAGATATGAACATTTATCACTGAAAGCTCCTTATCCTTTTCTGTCTGCGTTTATCATATCAACCGAAAGCCCTGGCGGCATCGTCCAAAAGGGCGGATATATTTGCCCTTTCGGGCAGCCCGTAATAACCCCACAAGGCAGTGTGACTTCAAAGTAAAAAAGCATACGAAGGAATCCTTCGCATGCTTAATGAAGTTAAACCTCCAGCCACCTTCTCCATTGGGAAAAATTCTTCTTCGTAGCGGTGATAACTGTGGCGGCTCCCCAGAGAAATTCCTGAGAGAATTGTATGATTGCCAAGTTGTTCTCTCCTTTTAGTTACTTTTAGACCGTTCACTATAACGGAAATAATCAAAATCGGCATATTTGCTGTCACCGCTTAAATCCTGAACACATAACCCGATAAAATTACCAGTAAACCGCAGGAAGTCTCCAGCCTCATCTGATAAATGTAAAATATTTAGCTTTGGACCTATAGCTGTCCATTCACCATCATCTGCAGCATAGTGGAAGCCGGCCTCCTGTCCTTCAATGACAACCTTTAGTTTGAGGCTATGGGTTTCTTCAATTGATATCTCATCATTCGGAAACTCCTCCCACTTGCCGTTCACTGAGCGGACGATTCCTAAACATTTTCCAAGCACCTCATCCTGGCTGATCCGCAAATAGACATAATCCCGGGTATCATAGTACAGAATCAGGCCTGCCATCTGCTGAAAATGCTCAGGATGAAATTCTAATGCTGTCTCAGCTTCACAATACATTGCCTGCTGACGCCGGGCGACAAGGCTCTGACGGTGCATGGAACTGAGTGACTCTCTACCCCATAAGCGAAGGAAGCCCGGACGTTCCGTAAGTGACATCCATGATGGATCTGCCGGTAGCCGTAGCGTACTCCAGTCGATACCTAACTTGTCGCTAATGAAATGATCCATATCGAGCGTTGCAGGAAAAGGATGCTCGGGTAGCGAAAATGACGGAATCTCCAGATGCGGGGCATTTCCGCCCCCTTGACGCGCAGCCACCCGTCTGCGGTCCATACCATATGCTGAATGGCCGTTTCACGACCAAGGACGCAATAGTCCTCAGAGACAGGCCGTCCAACAAGATGGACCATTGCCCACTCCTCAGTTTGCGTCTCCACCAGGCAGCCGTGTCCGGCTTTCTGTAGAGGTAATTCTCTCCGCCCAGCAGAAGTTAGGATCGGGTTCTGAGGATCAACCTCATAGGGACCTTCTATATTAATAGAACGGGCCATCGTTACGGCATGGTCATAACGTGTTCCGCTTTCGGCAGTCATCAAATAGTAATATCCATTCTTCTTGTATAAATGTGGACCTTCAGTGAATCCCAGCGACGTTCCGTCAAAAATGTTCTTCCGCTCACCGATAAGTTTCTTCTTCTGCACATCATATTCCTGAAGCACGATGCCTGCAAAAGAATTATGTCCGGCGCGGTGATCCCACAGCATATTAACCAGCCATTTCCGGCCGTCATCGTCATGGAACAACGAAGGGTCAAAGCCGCTGCTGTTAAGGTAGACCGGGTCGGACCACGGGCCTTCTATAGACGGAGCCGTTACCAGATAATTATGCGTATCTTTAAAGGCGCCATTACGGCTTTTTACATCTGTATAGATTAAATAGAATAGTCCATTATCATACGTTAGGCAGGGTGCCCAGACTCCACCGGAATCAGGATTTCCCTCCATATTCAACTGCGTTGGGCGGGTAAGCGCATGGGTCAGCAACCGCCAATGCTTCAGATCTCGGGAATGGTAAATCTGTACACCCGGGAACCATTCAAAGGTAGAGGTCGCGATGTAATAATCGTCCCCGGCTCTGACAATGGACGGATCGGGATTAAAGCCGGTAAGGATCGGGTTATTGATTACAGATTTATTCATAATCTTCAACCCGCCATTCCTCTTTCCGGTCCATAATAGCCATGGTGCCTACAAACCGGAAAGGAAGCCATACATAATCTGCTTTATTTGTATTTTCTTTTGAGTTGTAATCCGGGAAACCGAGGAATGGTTCTTCGGCTCTTTCCGGATTAAACGCGCGGTCCATATTGCTAGTCGGATGAAGTGATGATTGAATGTCTTCTTCATAAAAAATTGAACCACCGTGGGCTTGAATACGCTTGCCTCCAGTGTCGAACCACATTTGTCCGGGGCGTATGGATGTATAATTGCTCATTTTATTGTTCACCTGTCTCTAAAAATTTTTCAAGTCGTATATCAAACGTTGCAGATTCCGATATTGGCTTTTCCGTTCCATCCGGTAGCTTGATCCGCGCTGAAATGCCATCAGGAAGTTGAACCTCTAATTGAAAACGCGCCCCCTCAATGCGCCATTCTACCCCAATCATTCCATGAACGGTGGCTACAGTACCCTTGGCCCATTTAAGTTTTCCGGGGCTAGGCTCGATCCGAATTTCCTTACATCCAGGAAGCAGAGAACTCATACCTAGAATAATGGCTGGGAACTCCGTGAGTGGGACTGCACTCCATGCATGGCAATCACTACGCGGGTTAACTTCCGTTTCCGGCAGCGTAGTTAAGCCTTGAGCGAGAAATGCTCTCCACCGGTCCCACAATTCAAATGTACGGTGCTGCAGACCTGTCTGCTTTAGTGCTTGGAAGAGCAGGTAAGCAAACGGCAGCGTCACGCGGTGCATAGGCTCAGCCAATGTTCGCTCCAGTAAAAGTCTTGCTTCTTCGCCACTTACTGCACCAGCAAGCACCGCCATGATTTGTGAATGCTGGGTGTAAATTTCGGTATCCGGTAATTCACGGAATAACTTCCGTTCCTTTGACCATGCCGCTTTCCGCACTGCCGCACTGATGTCCCCAGCCCGCTTGTCCAGCTCATCGGCAGCATCCAGCCATCTGGTAACTTTAAATAAACCGGCTGCTTTTCTCAGACTGGCTGCATACATCAGGCTGAGCATGTACATCGGTTGCTCCCTGCTCTCTGGCGGTGCGCCAAGTGGCCAAGCTTCTACCCAGTCGAAATAGGTCCAATAACGCTGTGACGTAATCCCTACAATACCGTCCTCAGTCATTTGTGCCTGAAACCAGTCCATCAGCTCCATCATCGCTGGCCGGTACTGCTTGACTAACTCTACGTCTCCATAATGTTCGTAATGATCGGCGATCATATCGACCCAATACAAACAGAATGAAGGAATAACCTGAGACTCCATTGAAGGGAAGCGAGACTGAAGAAGTCCAGAAGGCAACCGTGACCGGTAAAAATCAGCAATAGTTCTACGGGCCATACGGTCATCGGCACTCAGATTATAAGTAAACAACATCATTAATCGACTATCCATCGCATACTGCAGCTGTTCATAATACGGGCAATCCTCATAAGTCTCATGCATACAACGTTGCAGTGTTCGGACACTCATGTTCCAGATCCGGTTCATCTCTTCATCCGAGCATTCAAAAGAAGCCTTAACGTCAAGCGGATAGCCAGTCTCCCGGTATTTAATAAACACCAATTCAAGCGGCTGCCCGGCCGTCTCCATCTCCAGCCGGACAAACCGGAATGTCCTGAATAGGAAGGGCTCATAGATTTCAGTCCGGTCCTGTGAGCCTGCCACATGGTAAATATCGGTTACTCCAATCAGTTTCCCGGTGGTATCTTCACGGTCTGACTTTTTGCGCTGCTGCTCGGTGCTGTCAGAATCCTCATAGCATTCGGAGCAGAGAATGCGAACGATGCCGCCCTGCCCCCCGCGTAAGCCTATTGTTAAATAACCGGTTGTTAATTCTCCGGCATCAAGTTCAATAACCGCCTTGCTGCCCGGAACTAAACGGAGTGACTCAGCCTGTTGTAAGGTAAGGAGCTTGTCGGCTTGGATGGCGATACCTTCGGTTCGGGTTACCTTGACAAAAGCGCGCTCTTTTTCAAAGAGTAACGGGATCGGCCTCGGCGACAATTGCCAAGGGCTGAGATTCCCGGCAGGCTTGCTGGTATTTGCAAACGTGATGGCTTGCGGCCATTCCGAATCATCAAACAGTGCTTCATTCCAGCCAAAAGGTGCGCCTGCACCATCCACTTCCTCTACTCCACCCATCCAGCGAATGAAGGTCTGCGGAATGTTCTTATATCCTTGATGACGATAAACATGCCACTGCTCATTAGTGTGCAGTGGTTCTATTTCATCTCCATTCACTTGGCATAAACAGGCTTCGACTAACAGACCTCCGGATTGGGTGCGCCAGATTGATTTCGGACCGCCTTTTCCCTCCACAAAGGGCTGTGATGCCGGATAGTGAAGAACTTGAACAGCCAGTACATTGAGACCAGGCTGCAGATACTCACTCACATCAAGCGTTTCATAATAATGTACTGCACTGTCACCTTTACAAGGACCTACTGCGATGGAATGACCGTTGACATAAAATTTATACCGGCTATCTGCGGTAATATCAACAACCAGGTTAGAAATAACGCCGTCAGGCAGTTGAAATGTTCTGCGAAAATACACCAGATGATGATTCATCTCGGGATTGGATTCGGGTTGCTGCACATCCCAAATCCATTGCGCTTGCCAGCTACGATCCTTCAAAACAGCACTATTCCCGGTTCGATTCGATTTCTGTGCTAATTTCTCATGCAATTGTTCCAGCTCCATCCTTAGGAAATAGGAAGCTGCTCCAGCAAGGAGCAGCTTCCCGATATAATTGCTATTTATTTAGCTGGGAGTACCACGCTCTTGCCCGTTTGGTGACTTCATCTCCACCAGTCTTCTTCCATTTGTCTACAAATTCGTCAAAGGCGTCAATCGGCAGTTCACCAATAATAATCTTCGTCATGTATTCCTGATAAAGTGTATGGTTCTTGATGTCGGCAAAGCCTTCATAGATGCTGGAAGGGATGCCGTCACCGGCAATCGTCTTAGCCGCAGGCTGAATATCCATTGTAATCTGATATTTCATATCTTCAGCCCACTTCTGATCATCTTCAAGAATGTTGAGGGTCAATTCATGAAGAGCTTCAACACTTTCCTTGTCGGTAATCGAAGGGTACAAGATGTTTTCCTGGGTGTTTTTCTCAGCGGCAGAAACTTTTATTTTCCCATTTTCTTCTGTATAATGCATGCCTTCAATCCCCAGGTTTGTTGCTTTGGCATTGGCCGGATTGTTTATCCAGTCGATAACTTTGAGCACATTAATCGTAGTTTCTTCCGATTTATTGGCAACAGCCCAAGTTGGAGCGCCAATGTTGGTGTGTGTGGTGAACCCTTTGTACCCTTCGGCGCTAATAGCCGGCAGTGCAGCAATTTTCACATCCGGATTTACTTTGGCTATCGGATCAATAGCTGTAATCTGTACACCATGAGCGTTATGGAACCAGGTACCTACTTTCTCCGAAGTGATTCTGGACCACCAGTCATTGCCTTTGTTCAGGAATGTATTATTATCAAGCAGGTTTTCCTTGTACAGCTTGTTCATAAACTGTAAAGCATCCTTCATATTAGGGGTAACTCCGGAATATGTTAACTCCCCATCATATAAGTCCCATGCAGGGTAACCCTCAAACATTGCCACCCCGTACATGCCAAAGATGTTATCCATCCATCTTCCGAGTTCCCGTCCGGAGACAGGAAGCTCGTCTTTTTGACCGTTGCCGTTTGGATCCTGGTCCCGGAATGCAGTAAGAACTTTCACATATTCCTCTTGGGTTTTCGGCATGCTCAAACCAAGCTTATCGAGCCAATCTTGGCGGATAAAGCCGCCGTAATCGCTTGTCAATGTAACTGCCGGAATATAGTAAATTTTCCCTTGGCCGGTCGGATCAGAACTTTTCACGACATCCCAAATCTCTTGCGGGATCCGGTCATACACATGCGGGGCGTATTTGGGCAGAAGGTCTGTTAAATCAGCCAGAGCACCTTGCTTAGCCAAATCATTCTCAATGCCGTTCCAAGGGATGAACAAGTCGGGGAGATCACCGCTTGCGATACGGGTCTGCAGTTTTTGCAGATAGTTGTTCCCCCATCCCACGCCACCACCGGAGCGTAAATACCGACGCCAACATCTTTAATAATTTGTTGTGAAGTTGGACCATCTTTTTCAAAATTTTTATAGCCCTGATCATTTACAGTCCAGAACTCAATATAAGGTGTTTCGGCAGAAGCTGAATTAGCTGGTTGTTTTGACTCTTCATTATTCGAGTTCGAATTGCCGCAGCCGGCAAGCACACCAGCAAGCATTGCAGTCAGCATGAGCATTGAAGCAAACTTTCTTTTTGTCATTGCTTATACCCCTCACTATTTGTTTTTTTATGATCAATTCCTTTTCAGGAGATTGTCACTATTCCTTCAGAGAACCGAGCATGGCGCCTTTTACGAAATGCTTTTGCAGGAACGGATATACTAGAAGAATCGGAATCGCCGCAAAGAGTACCGTTGCCGATCTGAGGGTCCGTTCATTAATTAAAGTACGGTCTTGGAACGTACTGGCCAAGGAAGTCAAATCTGTTACCGTAATCAGCTCACGCAGCTTCATCTGCAGTGGATAGAGATGCGGATTATCAATGAACATAATCGGGTGCATGAACTGGTTCCAAATCATAACGGCGTAGAACAGCCCCACTGTAACCAAGGCAGGCATTGATATCGGAAGCACAATACGGAACAAAGTCTGGAAATAGCCGCAGCCTTCAATTTTCCCCGCCTCTTCAAGCTCCTTTGGCACCTGCTTAAAGAACGTGAGCAAAATGATTAAATTGTAGGCAACTATCGTATGTGGAATAACTAAGGCCCAGAAGCTGTTATAAAGACCATAGGATTTCAGCGTTAAAAAGTATGGAATAATCGGCGCTTTAAAGATCATTGCAAAGACAACCAGCAGGATGATAAATTTCGCCGGTTTGAACTCACTTTTTGACAGCGGGTAAGCCGTTAAGGACGAAACCACCATACAAATAAATGTGCCTATGACTGTCGCAGCAGTATTCACCAGCATGGATAACCAGAGGGATTTCTGCGAGAGAATTTGTTCCCAAGAAGCTAATGTAACATTAACGGGCCAAAACTGTACTTCCCCACGGTCTACTGCGAGTCCTGAACTTATTGAAGTCGCTGCAACGGACAGCAGTGGAAGCAGCATTACTATGCTAAACAGGACAAGCAGGAGTACGTTAACTGCCTGAAAACTTTTTTCACCTAATTTAAGTTGCTGCATTACCACAGACCCTCCCCGGACACTTTCTTGGATAGCTTGTTACATGAAACAATTAAAACGAGACCGATAACCGACTGGAATATACCTATCGCTGTGGACAAGCTGTACTGGCCTTCAACGATACCGGCACGATATACGTAGGTATCAATAATATCACCGACTTCATAGGTCATCGGGGTGAGCAAGTTATATACCTGTTCGAATCCGATATCCAGGAAGCTTCCGATATTCAGCAAGAACAGAATGACTACTGTCGGCATCAGAAGCGGAAGTGTGATAAACCACATTTGTTTAAATCGGCCTGCGCCATCAACTGTAGCAGCTTCATACAATTGCGGATTGATTCCGCTTAATGCAGCCAACAACACAATCGTTCCCCAGCCTGCTTCCTTCCAGATCCCCGTCAGAACGACGATAAACCGGAAATACCCTGCCTTTTGCATGAACAGAATCGGATCTGCCCCGAACCAGGAACGAATTTCATTAACAATCCCGCCAGCTGACAGAATGTCGAAGGTTAAGCCCGCAATTATAACCCAGGAAAAGAAGTGCGGAAGATAACTGATTGTTTGTACTGTTCTTTTGAAAAATATTTGTCTAACTTCATTAATCATCAGTGCCAAAATAATTGGGAACGGGAACCCGATAAGCAGCTTCAGACCTCCGATAATGACCGTATTCATAAACACTCTGCTGAAGTTGGAGTACTCAAAGAATGATTCAAAATGTTTGAGCCCAACCCAAGGACTATCTGCTATCCCTCTGAAAATTTGAAAATCTTGAAAGGCAATGACTGTACCCAATAACGGCACAACTTTAAACATTACTAGAAATACAAACCCTGGCAGCACCATGATATATAATGGCCAGAACTTTACGACGTTTGTCTTCCATGATCTTACAGTATCCATATCCATCCCCTACTCTTGATTAGTAATCGCTTTCATGTCATGGTATAAGTATAGCTTGCGGTACTCTAGGGAATAAGGACACAGTTTTTAACTTTTAGGTATACATTTTTGCTCTTTTGAAATATCCATTATTTCAAGAACAAAAGAGCTGGTAAGATAAAATCAGGTAAAGTTCGGCTCACGCGGGGTAATTTCAATGTTTAGAACATTCCGGCCTTTCAAATTAAGTGTCCGCTTATTTATGATGAACTCCGCTTTATGCGTAATTCCTCTATTATGCCTGGCTGTGATATATTCCTATGTCTCTATCTCCAATGTCAGAGAGGTCTCGACAAACTTTATCAATCTCTTTTCCACCCAGCTGAATTCAAGTATTGAGTCCTACATTATGGAGCTGGATAATATCACCAGGACCACATTCGACGACAATAACGTTACCAGTTTTCTTAACAAGGAAGAATACGCGAGCCTGTCCGAAAAGATTACGGGAAAGCTCGCCATTGATAAGTTTCTCTATAAGATGGCAATTCTAAAACCAGATGTATATCAAATTATGCTGGTAAGTAATCAAAACACTGTGTATTCCTATAGCAACACGTCCCACACGGTTGATGGGAATATACTGGCTTCGCAAGCATGGTTTCAGGAGATACGTAATGCAAATGGCCAACTTGTCGTCGTTCCAGTCCACAAACAACCATACTCCAGTCAGGGAACGAATACAGATGTATTTTCCGTAGGCCGGCTAATTCGCGACTCAACGGGCAGCTATGGTGTGATCATTTTTGAGATTGAGCCATATCAACTGCTTAAATTTAATTCGCTCCAACAAACCATTAAGAATAATATCTATCAGGCGGGAATTACGATTACTACCTTAAACGGTGACCCTATATTTTCAACGGAACCGGACCGTTCGGGCGAAGTCGGTAATTCAGACTATTTGACCATACGAAATGAGATCCCGGCAGCCGGAATGGTAACCTCAGTGATTATTCCTAAAAAAGTACTATACGAAAAAATCCACCGTTTTCTGCTAATCGCATTAATCAGCGGAATTTCCATTCTAGCCGTTGTCTTCCTTTTCTCTTACTTATTTGCCAGAAAAGTATCCGCCCCAATCAAACGGCTGGCACAGACAATGCGGGAAGCCGAACTAGGCCAATACAACGTACTCCCTTTAACGGACAGGCATGATGAAATCGGATTACTAAACCGGAGTTATAATAAAATGATTTCGACCATCAAAGAATTAATCGAGGATGTGTATATGTCACAGTTAATGCACAAACAAGCCCAGTTCTCAGCGCTTCAAAGCCAGATCAACCCCCACATGCTGTTCAACACGCTGGAAAGTATCCGGATGACCGCCGCTATAAACGGGGATAAGGAAGTTGTACAGATGGTAAAGCGGCTGGGAAAAATGTTCCGTTTCAACCTGGCGAGAGAAGGTAAGGCCAATTTCATCAGCGACGAGGTTGATTTCATCGAGAACTACATTGCACTGCAGAATGTACGTTACAAAAATCGCTTTGTTTTGCAAACAGATATGGATCCCAAAGTAATGGCGACTCCGGTTATCCGATTTATTTTTCAGCCGATAATCGAGAACAGCATTATCCACGGATTTACACAAAAGCAGCAGGACTGGATTATTGTGATTAAAGGCTATATGAAGGGTGACGATCGCATTGTGCTGCAGTTTACCGATAACGGTATTGGTATTGATCCAGATAAATTGCGGATGCTGAACGCTCTGCTTGACGCTCCACCCTCTATTAAACCTGAGGCGTCCATTGGCATTGGCCTGCAAAACATTAAGGACAGGATTAAGCTGCAATACGGTAACGGGTATTACCTGCAGATTCGGTCGGACGAGGAATTTACAACCGTAGAGATCATGATACCAGCGCAAATGAAAGGGTGAATCCGATGTACCGTGTTATGCTAGTGGATGATGAGGAAACGATTACCGAAGGCCTTAAAGTCACAATCGATTGGGAACAAAACCGGTGTAAGGTCGTGGATACTTCTAGCGACGGCGACGAAGCAATCAGAAAAGCCTCCATAGTTAAGCCAGATATTGTTATTACCGATATCCGCATGTTGAATCTGGATGGCCTGTCAATGATTGAACAGCTCAAAGACAATCATCCACGGCTAAAGTTTATCGTGCTGAGTGGATACTCAGAATTTGAACTGGCAAAACGGGCCATTTTACTGGGAATCACCGCATATTTGCTGAAACCGATTGACGAGGAAGAGCTGGAGGATGCGCTGACCCGCTGTATCCAGGGCATTGAGCAAGACCATGAGCATCATTCCGGCGAAGACGATGAATCTGCTCTATTTGAGCTGGGAGAAAATAAAAAGGATGTCATCAGTGAAGCGAAGGCGTATATCCAATCCCACTTCGCTTCAGAGGTCACATTGACCACCATATCAGAACATCTGTTTATCAACCCCTTCTATCTCAGCCGCCTGTTCAAGAAACGCACCGGAGAGTCTTACTTAAACTACATTACAAAGGTCCGTTTAGAGGAGGCAAAAAAACTGTTGATTACTACGGATAAGAAAATATACGAGGTCGCAGAATCGGTCGGTTATGATACCACCAAATACTTCAGCAAAATATTTGAGAAATGGGTAGGATGCAAACCCAGCGATTATAAAAATAAATATAACCAGCAACGATAATTCAAAGCAACAATCCGTCAACAAAGCCAAAGCAGCAAAAGCAAAAACCCTTGAATCATCAAGGGCTTTTGCTAATTAAATGTTATGCGGTAGAGAGGACTCGAACCTCCACGGATATATATCCACTACCCCCTCAAGATAGCGTGTCTGCCATTCCACCACTACCGCGCGGTGATGTTGTATTAAGAATTTCCTTCTGTTTCTTTTTGCTTGCGGTATTGGGTAAATTCGAAGTATTCCTTAATGAAATTCTGCTCTTCCGGCTTCAGCTCATCGCTTTGGCAATTCAATTGCCGTAATTGGCCAAAAAAATAATCCTCCGATCCTTCACGCACCATTTCAGATGTCTTTTTGCCTAAGATCAGCCAATCCAGACTCACTTGAAAAAACGCCCCGATCTCAATCAGCTTATGCGTCCCTGGTGTTGACTTGCCCCGCTTCCAATCCCCCATGTTCCCCGTGCTGATATTTAACTGTTCGCAAAACTTTTTCTTAGTGATTCCCTTTTGCTTAATCAGGTATTCAATTCGTTCATAGATGGACTGCATCGGCTAACCGCCCTCCATTGTATTTATGTATTTAAAAAGCACTTATTTACGTAATTTTTATTGTAAAATGACGTAAAAAAGTATATAATTAACTATTATTATGCCTTATCCCATTATATCATACGGCTGGATAGTCGATAAGAGGTGAGCCCCTTTTGAACAGTAAACGTCCCATCACTCCCTACGGCTGGGCAATCAAGCAACGGCTGACAGAGCTGCATCTGGACCAGAAAAAATTCTGTGAGATCTACAACATCCCGCCTTATCGCCTATCCAACCTGATCCACGGCACCCGCAAAGCGGAACGCTACCGGCGCCAGGTTTCAGAGCTTTTGGGCTTGCCCCCATCCTAAGCTTTGGACATCAGGCGAAAGCGGTCTTTGTATACAAAAAGCCGCTCCCCATCAGATGAAGTAATCTGATTCTGGAGCGGCTTAAGGGACCCGCAGAGGTGTACAATTCGTTTCACAGACAGAAAGCACCAGAAAAAGCTGGTCATGCTCTGGCACAATACCTTGTTTTTACATGTATCAAAGACGGTTTTACAGAATTCAAGAATTCAACAAAAAAAACCTTGATTAATCAAGGTTTTTTTCTTGTTGAATGTTATGCGGTAGAGAGGACTCGAACCTCCACGGGTATACACCCACTACCCCCTCAAGATAGCGTGTCTGCCATTCCACCACTACCGCGCGGTGTGTACAAATTTAAAGCTTTGTTTGAGGCCAACATTCAATATTATAAATCCATTGCAGCAAAAAGTAAAGATGCCCGCTTAAGAATTTTTCGCCCATGTCAGATCATCCCGCTGCGGTCCAATCCGGAAGATCCAGGGTTCAGTTCAATGGGCTGGACCCCAGGCAGAATAAATTTTTCATACTCATAAAGAACCATCCCCGTTTGCCTTATGCTTACGGTAATTAGTAAATTCAATATACTCCTTGATAAATTCCTTTTCCTCCGGCAGCAATTCGTCCGTTTGGCAATTCGGTTGCCGTATTTGGCCAAAAAAATAATCCTCTCCACTTTCTTTCAGTGTGTTAGCATTCTGTTTGCCCAGAATCAGCCAATCAAGGCTGACATTAAAAAATGCGGCGATCTCAATCAGCTTATGCGTGCCGGGTGTCGACTTGCCCCGCTTCCAGTCCCCCATGTTGCCGGTGCTAATTTTCAGCTGCTCAGAGAAAGCTTTTTTGGTAAGTCCTTGCCGTTTAATCAGATATTCAATTCGTTCGTAGATAGAGTGCATGGCAAACCGCCTTCCGCCCAAATTATTTTTACGCAAAAACGTTATTTTTATTGAAAAATAACGCAAATAAGCATATAATTAACTATTATTATTTCTTTTCTTCATTATAGCATAGCAGACCTGCACTCTCCGAACTTATGATTCTGATCTCTATGCTTAAACAAAAAAAGCAAAAAAGAACCTTGGATGATCAAGGTTCTTTTGCTAATTAACTGTATGCGGTAGAGAGGACTCGAACCTCCACGGGTATACACCCACTACCCCCTCAAGATAGCGTGTCTGCCATTCCACCACTACCGCACATGGTGACTCGTATGGGATACTCTCCACTCCGTTACGAGATTGCGAAGTATTCCTAACGCAGCCTATGCTTCAACGAACCCTATGGATTCTCATCCCAAAAACTCGCAGAAGAATTGGTGACTCGTATGGGATACTCTCCACTCCGTTACGAGATTGCGAAGTATTCCTAACGCAGCCTATGCTTCAACGAACCCTATGGATTCTCATCCCGAACTCGCAGAAGAAATGGTGACTCGTATGGGATTCGAACCCATGTTACCTCCGTGAAAGGGAGGTGTCTTAACCCCTTGACCAACGAGCCATAATTGATAACTTACGTGTTTGTCACAACAAAAATGAGTATATCAAACACAATGATTTTTGACAAGAAGTTTTTTTAATAAAATTGCAGGGAGCTGCATCCGTTTGCAAATAGCCTGCAGTGTATTAGAATGCGAAAAGAAAGACTCTTTAATGAGCCTTTCTTTTCAGTAGTTAAGTTTATTTTATCATACGCACAAGATCAGCTTAAGGATTAACCTTCGTTTCGAACGTCTGCTTGCCGTCAACGAACTTCAGCACAACAGCCGCTTTTACCGGGTCATGTGTCTCATTCAGCGTAATTTTACCGGTAGCCAGCTGCAGGTCTTTGGTTGCTGCCAAAGCGTCTTTGATCTTGGCAGGGTCTGCGGCTCCGGCACGGGTAATTGCATCGGCAACCAGCTTGAGTGCATCATAACCCAGCGCGGCCATACCGTCAGGCACTGCACCGCCGTTAGCTGCTTTGTAGGCATCTACGAAGCTGGTAACTTCAGCAGCTGTATCTTCCGGCGAGTAGTGATTGGACATGTACGTGTCGTTCAGCGCATCTGCACCGGCGATTTCAGCCAGCTGCGGCGAATCCCAGCCGTCTCCTCCCAGGAAGGGGGCAGTGATGCCCATTTCACGTGCCTGTTTCAGGATTTTACCCACTTCTTCATAGTAGCCTGGGAGGTAAATCACATCCGGGTTGGCGGCTTTGATACGGGTCAGCACGGCTTTGAAGTCGGAATCCTTCTGCTGGTAGGACTCTTGGCTCAGCACTTCTCCGCCTTTGGATTTGAAAGTTTCTTCGAAAAACTTCTGCAATCCTTTCGAATAATCACTCGACGTATCTGTGTAGATGACCGCCGTTTTGGCTTTCAGGGAATCAACGGCAAAGTTAGCCATGACCTGGCCCTGGAATGGATCGATAAAGGCAGCTCGGAATACCCAGTCGTTCACTTTGCTCGTGCGTTCGTCAACAGTAACCTTAGGGTTGGTGGCACCTACTGAGACGAGCGGGATTTCTTTTTCGGTTGCTACTGGAACGATGCCCAGGGTGTTGGTTGATGTGGAAGCGCCAATAATGGTAACGACCTTATCCGTTGTGATCAGTTTTTGCGCAACCTGTGTGGCTTCCTCAGATTTCGAGGCATTATCAGCTACAACCAGTTCGAGCTTCTTGCCAAGAATACCGCCTGCGTCGTTAATCTGCTGGACAGCCAGCTTCGCGCCCTTTGATGCGGAGTCGCCGAAAGAAGCCTGGCCGCCTGTGAGCTCAAGGTCAGCTCCGATTTTGATTGTGTCCCCGGCAGTGTTGCCGCCGCTTGCAGAGTTGCCGCTGTTCTCTGTGTTGTTGTTGCCGCAGCCCGATGCTAATACTGCCGTCAGTACTGCCGACAAAATAATGGCCCCAATTTTCTTCATTGTTTCTCTCAGCCTCCCGAATAATTGAATTTTTTATATGTTGTTTCCATGATGCCGCTTGTCAGGTCAATCCGGACCTAGTGCCCGAGGTAAGCCATTTTAATCTCTTCGGAATCCGCCAGTTCCTTAGCGTCGCCTTCCAATACTACTCTGCCGGTTTCCAGCACATAAGCGCGGTGGGCGATTTTGAGGGCCTGATGCGCATTCTGCTCCACAAGCAGCACGGTTGTGCCGGCATCGTTCACTTCTTTGACGATTGTAAAAATATCCCGGACCAGAAGCGGGGCAAGCCCCATGGACGGTTCATCCAGCAGCAGCAGCTTGGGGTGTCCCATAAGCGCACGGCCCATAGCAAGCATCTGCTGCTCGCCGCCAGACAAGGTTCCGGCCTGCTGCTTCTTGCGTTCCAGAAGTCTCGGGAAAGTCTTGTAGACTCTCTCAAAGTCAGCCGCCAGACTGGACGGATTCTGCAAATAAGCGCCAAGCTCAAGATTTTCTTCTACCGACATATTGGCGAATACGCGCCGCCCTTCCGGGCAATGAATGAGTCCCTGCTTCACAATCGACTGGACACTCTGGTTCGTAATCGATTTATCCAGAAATTCAATGCTGCCTGTTTTTGGCTTCAGCAGGCCGGATAGTGTCTGGAGCAGTGTCGACTTGCCGGCGCCGTTGGCACCGATTAAGGTCACAATCTCCCCTTGCTTCACTTCAATGCTAAGGTCTTTCAGAGCGTGGATCGCTCCATAATAAACGTTGATTCCTTGTACTTTGAGCATCCCCCTTACGCCTCCTGTCCCAAATACGCTTCGATGACCTTCGGATTGCTCCGGATCTCCGAGGGTGTGCCATTCGCAATCAGCATGCCGCGGTCCAGCACATAGATCCGGTCGCACACGCCCATGACAAGAGACATATCGTGTTCAATCAGGAGAATTGTAAGATCGAATTCCTTGCGGATCCAGGCAATCAGATTCATCAGATCACGGGTTTCATTCGGGTTCATGCCCGCCGCCGGTTCATCCAGGAGCAGCAGCTTCGGGCCTGCGGCCAGAGCCCGCGCAATCTCAAGCCGCCGCTGGTTCCCGTAGCTGAGATTGCTGGCAACCTCACCGCATTGACCGGCGAGATTAAATATTTTCAGAATATCCATAGCCTTCTGCGTGATTTCATCCTCTCCCTTGAAATGCTTCGGCAGCCGGAGCATCGAGGTGAACAGGGAATGCCTGGCATGCTGGTGGAAGGCGATTTTCACATTTTCCAGCACGGTCATGGATGTAAACAGCCGGATGTTCTGAAAAGTGCGCGCCGCCCCTTTATGGTTAATCTTGTAGGGCTTCATCCCGCCGATCGATTCATTGTTAAGGATGATGCTGCCTGTAGAGGGCGGATAAACCCCGGTCAGCAGGTTAAACAGTGTTGTTTTGCCTGCACCGTTGGGTCCGATCAGACCGATAAGCTCGCCTTTGCCGATATAAAGGGAAACTTCGCTAAGGGCTTTAAGCCCGCCAAAAGAACGGCTGGCCTCTTTAACATCAAGAAGCACTGCTTTCGCTGATTGCGTCATTTGCCTTGGCCTCCTTTTTGCCGAGCTTTCCTAGAGAAAATTTGGTTTTGCCAAGCAGGCCGCTTGGACGGAAGATCATCATCAGGATCAGAACGATTGAATAGATAATCATCCGCCATTCCGGAAATTCGCGTAAATAAGTATAGAGCAGAGTAACGAAAACCGCTCCTACGATGGAACCGGCCGTACTGCCAAGCCCCCCGAGTACAACCATAACGATGATTTCGAACGACTTCAGGAAGTTGAAGCTGCCCGGAGTAATAACATAGAACGTATGGGCTGACAACCCGCCGGCCATACCGGCAAACAAGGCACCGATGGTAAAAGCGATGATTTTGTAACGGGTGGTGTTGATCCCCATAGCCTCTGCGGCAATCTCATTCTCACGAATGGCGATACAAGCGCGGCCGTGTGTAGATCCGATGAAGTTGTTGATCACTACCACTGTAATCAGGGTGAACAGGAACAGCATGGTCCATGTGGTTTTGGCCGGAATGCCGCTCAGTCCCGAAGCTCCGCCGACATATTCCGTGTTAAGCATGATGATGCGGATAATTTCACCGAAACCAAGGGTAGCTATAGCCAGATAGTCACCGTTCAGGCGGAGTGTCGGCATGCCGATCAATACGCCAAACACAGCTGCCAGCACACCTCCGGCAAGGATGGCCGGAATGAATGGAACGTTATAGTCCAGCGTCAGGATAGCCGAGGTATACGCTCCTACCGACATAAAGCCTGCATGGCCGATGGAAAACTGTCCGGTAATCCCGGTAATCAGATTAAGCGACACCGCCAGCATGATGTTCACACCAATCAGCAGCAGCATAGATCTCGTTACATCACTAAAGATTCCCGTTGTTAAAAGAACTTGAACGATTCCATAAAAGGCCAGGGCAACAATAATGCCTACCCAGAAATTTGTATTCAGCTTCTTCACGCTAATCCCCTCCTACACTTTCTCCCGGACATTTTTGCCAAACAGCCCGGATGGTTTGAAGATAAGGATCAGAATCAATACAGCAAAAGCTACACCGTCACGCCAGGAGGAAAATCCGAGTGAGGAAATTTCCGTCTCTACCGTCCCCAGCAGCAGCCCGCCTACAAGTGCACCCGGAATACTTCCGATGCCTCCAAGTACAGCAGCAACAAAAGCCTTAAGCCCAGGCATAACGCCCATTAGAGGATCAACTGAATTATAGGTCATCCCGAAAATCACCCCGGCTGCGGCAGCAAGCGCTGAACCGATAGCAAAGGTTGCCGAAATGGTGCGGTCTACGTTGATCCCCATCAAGCGCGCCGCCTCCACATCGAAGGATACCGCACGCATGGCTTTGCCGGTTTTGGTGAAACGGACAATATATTGCAGAATAATCATAAGAATTATCGTTGTTAGAAGAATCATTACTTGATTCGATTCCACTTGAATGGATGATCCGAAGAGGGTGAACTGTTTCTTGTCCATAATGTCCGGGAAGCCTTGAGCCTGCGGCCCGAGAATGAGCACTCCGGTATATTCAAGCAGAAAGGATACACCTATGGCTGTAATCAGTGCAGCAATCCGTGTGGATTTGCGCAGCGGTTTGTAGGCCAACCGTTCAATCGTTATGCCCAGCAGCGCACTGATCGTCATGGAGATGACAAGCGACAGAATCAGAACGACAACCGGAGGAAAACCTGCATCTGTCAGATATTTGGCACTATACAGTCCGATAAACGACCCCACCATAAATACATCCCCATGCGCAAAATTGATCAGCTTGATAATACCGTAAACCATAGTGTAACCAAGGGCGATCAGAGCGTAGATACTGCCTACGGAAATCCCGTTAATTAATTGCTGAATGAAATACTCCATCGCCATCCTCTTTTCCCATAGTCATTTTAAATCCCCTTTCTCTGCCTTGCATTCTCTGCACCTGCTCATCGTTACAGCTTCGCATTCTTTACATGCTTTTCATTTTCCCAGCCCTTTGATGTCACCTATATTAACACATACCTCTATCCTAGTCACTAACAAAAATGCAATGTAATACAAATTTCAGAATTTTATGTAAGGTAATATGACCTAAACGGTAATTTACAAGTGAGGTAATTCAGCGAGAATAAATAATGCCGAGAGAAACGGAGAAAAACGGAGGTTTTTGAAGCACTTCGTTTTTTGAATTTGTTTCCTTTTCTAATACAATACTTTATTTTTCCGCAATTAATATAACATTTGTCTCTTTACAGCATCAATCCTTCAATTTATTAAAGGGGTAATGGGTTGCATCAGCAGATTTTTTTGTCGGATTATAGGGAAACTTGCGGAGGGCAGTGAGAGTTTTTTAGCGTAAAAAGCAGAACAAACCAGCTGCGCCATCCTTCACTGAACGATGCAGCCGTTTTGATGTCAGCTAGCGGTGCCTGGAAAGCTCTCCATGAATTCTGCGGCGGTTCCAGGTGGAAAAAGGATCACTAAATTGCTCATGGCCCCTCAGCTCCGCTGTTAGGTGGAAAAAGGTTAACTAATTTAGCTCATTCCGCCTAGGACAGAGTAATATTGCTCAATTAAGTTTCCTTTTTCCACTTAAACTAATAATTGTTGGATTTTGGAGAGAAATAAGTTCACTTTTTCCAACTAGCGTATGCTCCTCTACTTCTTCGCACCATCATTATCCGGCAACTCCTTACGCATGGCTTTCTCTTTATTTTGATTCCACTGTCTCCCCATGCAGCGCCCCGCAGGTTCATTCTACATACCTTGCAGGATTCTCATCCATTAAGTATGGTTAAGATGGCAGAAAGATCTAATTTGCTTCCGCACCGCCTACAGTTTAACATCCGAAGCGTTCAAGTAATCCACATTTTACGTATAGTTCAGTTTCCCGAACTAGAGTAAAGGGCTGGATTTAAACCAGCCCCTCCTCATCAAACCGTACGTGAGGTTTTCCCTCATACGGCTTTCCGATGTTTGTCATTCATGGGCATGCAGATCACAATAGCGTTTTCAGTCCATACATGTTGGCAATATACTTAACCTCAGATAATGAACTCATCCATCTTCTACGTTGTCTCTTCTTCGCATACCACCGGGTTAATCTCTGCAAAATATACCAATCCAGCTTAGCTAACCTCTTTTGGCTATAGTTCGTGTAGTAGTAATTTCTCCATCCTTGAATTTTTGGATTGAGCCATTCCACCTGTTCCGCGAACGATCTTGAGCGCATGCTCGGCGGTGCTAATCTGTTTTTGACCACGCCTCGGATCCGTTCCTCTGCCTTCTTCGTTAGCCACTGTTGCGTGGTATAATATACCTTCCCTTGAGAAGTTTCTGCTTTCGTTTTTCGGTGGTGCATTCCTAAAAAGTCGAACCCTTCGTCTCCTGTCCACAAGCCTACAATTCGGGTTTTCGTCGGGTGTAGGGTGAGTTCCAGACGTTCCATGATTCTGCGTATGAGTTCATACGCATGTTCGGCGTCCTTTTTGGTTTTGCAGACCACTACAAAGTCGTCTGCATACCTTGTCAGCTCTCCCAATCC
Organism: Paenibacillus sonchi; assembly: GCF_016772475.1. Lineage (NCBI taxonomy): Bacteria > Bacillati > Bacillota > Bacilli > Caryophanales > Paenibacillaceae > Paenibacillus > Paenibacillus sonchi. The sequence continues at coordinate 3,351,727 of NZ_CP068595.1, read as the reverse complement.
ACTTCCGTGTTTCTCCCACAATCGGTCAAAGTAGTGCAGGTAGATATTCGCCAGCAGCGGTGAAATGACGCCACCTTGCGGAGTGCCTAAATCAGATCGCTTTACGTTTCCTTCTTCCATGACTCCCGCCTGTAGCCACTTCCGTATTAATTTCAGGATCCGCCTGTCATTGATACGCATCTGTATCAATTTCATGAGCTTCTCTTGATTAATATTGTCGAAGTAACCTTGGATATCGACGTCGACTACCCAATTCCCTTTGCGGTTGCAGGCTTTCCGAATTCGTTCCAACGCTCCTTTCGCACTTCGTTTCGGACGAAATCCGTAAGAGACTTCTTCGAAGTCTGCTTCGAAGATGGGTTCAATTACCAGCTTAGTTGCCATCTGTATGACTCGGTCGCGAACAGTGGGTATGCCCAGCGGTCTTAGCTTCCCGTCTTTCTTTGGGATAAAGTGCCGCCGTACGGGCTGGGGATAGTAGTTGCCTTCTTTCAATTCTCTCTCGCAAGCCTTGAGGAAGCTTGTTTCTCCTTGTTCCTCAATATCTGCGAGCGTCACGGCATCTACTCCTGCAGCCCCCTTATTCGCCTTCACCCGTTTCCAGGCTTCGCACAGCACGTCCCAGCGGTGGATTTTGTCGTACAGGGCATGGAATTTACGCTTGCTGTTCTCCTTGGCCGCATGACCTAGCTTTTCTTGGAGTTCTTGAACTTTTTCCTTTGGTGTCGTTAGCCCTTTGGCATTCACTCACTCGTACCTCCTCCAAAAGCATAAACAAAGCAGGGCTCCTTCCCTCCCTAAGGTTATGTTGTCCTTAGGTTCTTCGGTACTATGAGCCCCTCGGACTCCCTTCCCACAGACGGTTCACTTCGTCTTCTGGACTTATAGAGCGTCTCTTTACGGGTTCCTACAAAAAAAAATTCTCCCGTGTGGGGGAGGGTCTCCCCAGTTCACTGCACTATCTTTCAATCCATGCCGTTCCCATTACGCCGGAGGGTTCTTCACTGCTGTTCCAAGTTCTGCACAGTTTCCTTGGCCTTCGTCCATAGTTGCGGGACTCGGCTCCCTCTGTTCCCCTTCGCAGGGCCTTTTTGACGACGCGGCAGGATTCACTTGATGTTGCGGCCTGGATTGTTGCTCGCCCAGTCTCTGACTGATACTTTTGTCGATGCGCTTTTACACACAGATTTCGCCATATGCAAGCATCCTAGCTACAAAGGTGGCTTGGTCCCTCCCTTGGTTGGACTTTCACCAACTAGATAATGCGTACTTCTGGGCACGCCAACAAAAAAAGAACCTCCGCCGGAAGCTCTTTTTGTATGAAATCGTTTATGCGATGTAATCCTAACGAAGCTTATGCTCCAACGAACCACCGAGGGTTCTCATCCCTAACAGGGAAGTACTTCACAACGGAGAGAGAGGGATACTCTCGCTTCGCGAGAGATTGCGATGTAATCCTAACGAAGCTTATGCTCCAACGAACCACCGAGGGTTCTCATCCCTAACAGGGAAGTACTTCACAACGGAGAGAGAGGGATTCGAACCCTCGCACCGCTTACGCAGTCTAACCCCTTAGCAGAGGGTCCCCTTATAGCCACTTGGGTATCTCTCCAAGAAAATGGCTCCCCGAACAGGACTCGAACCTGTGACAACTCGATTAACAGTCGAGTGCTCTACCAACTGAGCTATCAGGGAACATTCACATGAACAAGAAATAATTTATCATGATTTCGTGGTCTAGTCAAGCATAACTCAATAATTTTGAGATCGTTTTCAGTCTCCCCTGACCAATGCCTTGTTCAACACCATTCCCCGTCTGCCGGGATCTTGACACGCCCCAGCAATCCCTCCTGCTCCAGGCGGGCGGCAAGCTGTTCACGGGTAACCAGACAATGGTTGATGGCTTCCATATGCACAGCAATCACTGATGCTTCTGGAGCATAGCGGCACAGCTCTATAATGTCCTGCTCATTCATGGTAATATGACCTCCGGTCAGGAATTGTGCTCCCCCGGCATTAACGATGATGACCTCCGGCTTGTGTTCATCCAGGGCCTCTTTCACTTCATCGCACCAAATCGTGTCACCGGCCACATACAAGACTGGCTCGCCTTCAGCACGGAACACAAACCCTGACACCTTGCCCATACGTTCCCCGATTTCTCCTGTGCCATGCCGGCCGCCGGTCCGCTTCAAGGTCACCCCCCGGAAGTCCTTCGCCTCATCGTCCTCAATCACAGATATATGCCCAAAGCCCTGTGCCGAAAGAGTCCCTTCGTCTCCATCCTGGCATAACACGGGAAGTTCATGGGGCAACCGGGACACTGCCGCTTCATCCCAATGATCCTGATGCAGATGCGTAACGAGCACAGCGTCAGGTGCAAGCCATTGCTGAACAGGCCCCGGCAAGGGGACCAGCGGATTTCTTCGTGCATTGAGGGAATTCGGAATGGGCGGGTTCGCCTCTTTTTCGCTGAGCATGGGATCTACCAGAAAAGTTTCACCACCATACTCCAACCATAGGGCCGCGTGGCGGATGAGCTGAATTTTCAATATAAACACCTCTTTCATCTATCCTGTCTTCTGCTACAATCTAAGTATAAGAGCTGCTTCGTTCAGAATACATTGTGCGGCGAAAGAGATTTATCATTTTTGCTTTCACCCGGAAAGGATTTCGCGATAAAATGGAAAACTACGCAATAGATGATATAGACTACAGAATCCTACACTATATAATAGAAGATTCCCGGTTGAGCCATAAGGAAATTGGGGAGAAAATACACATGACAGGGCAGGCTGTAGGCGCGCGAATCCGCAGAATGCGGGAGCTGGAGATTATTGAGGGCTATACGGTACGCTGGAATCCGCAAAAGCTCGGGCAGAACATTCACGCATTGATCACTGTGTTCCTCAGCTCCAACAAAGCGCACCCGCTTTTTCAAAAATTTGCCCTGGAGCATGGAAGTGTGGCCGAACTCCACCGGGTCAGCGGCGAGGGCTGCTACTGGATGCGTGTATACGCCAAAGATCATGAGGAGCTCGCCAGTTTCCTGGACCAGCTGCTGGAGTTCGGCAATTATCGGGTCAGTCTCGGCATGAGCCAGCTTAAATAGACCGGGCAAATTACAATGACATGGAGGCCAATATGAACAACAAAATCGCTCCGCCCAAAATCACTGAAGAAAATGCTTTGCTGCCACAGCAGATACATACACTCCAATCGAAGGAAGAAATCAGCCACTGCCTGATCAGCGACAGCCTGATTGAATATCAGGAAGCGGACAGGGTATCGTTCGACAAAGTGATTTTCCGGAATGTGACGGTTACCGAGTCCACACTTCATGCCATTGAGCTGACGGATGTGATCTTTGAAAATTGTGATCTGTCGAATGTGAATTTCAGTGACGCTTTTGTGCACCGGACAGCGTTTCGGAATTGTAAATTGATTGGCACAGACTTCAGCAGAGGCCGATTTCAAAATGTACGGATAGTGGATTGTATCGGGGATTTCGCCAGTTTCCGCTTTGGTAAATTCAAAGGGACGGTTTTTACGAACTGCCGGCTGGTCAGCAGCGATTATTATCAGGCGGAGCTGACCCACATCGAATTCTCGGAATGCGATATCGACCAAGCCACCCTTGCGGGCTGCAGGCTAAAAGAAATCGACCTCAGCGATTGCAGCTTCACCGGTCTGCATGTCGATATCGAAGATCTCGCAGGCTGTATCATCTCCGCAGAACAGGCGGCTTCCTTCGCCGGACTGCTCGGATTGGTCATCAAGACCGACACCGACCTCTAAAACAGCGGCTATTTAGCTTTTCCTTGGGATTCTTCCAGTGCGACCAGCTTAAGCTTGCCTGCACAGTTGCCGCAGCGGTAGCGCTTCGGATCAGCCTTGCGTTTGCGCGGGTACTCCGTGGCACATGCGGTGCAGACGAGCTTGTACCGGTAAGGCAGCGGCTTCCGTGCCTTCGCTCCCGGCAGGGTCTGGCAAAAGCGGCTTCCGCCGACCATGGCGAGCAGTTTTTTGAAATCGGCATCCCGGTGCATATATCCCCGCTTCGCGAGATGCAGATGGTAATGGCACAGCTCATGCTTGATGATCCGCTCTGTCTCTTCGCGTCCGAACATCTCCAGCTGCATAGGGTTGATCTCAATGTTATGGCTTTTGATAAAATATCTGCCTCCCGTGGTGCTCAGCCGGCTGTTAAAGCTCGCCTTGTGGCGGAACGGGACACCAAAGCTGTCCTGCGATACCTGCTCGATCCACTGCTGCAGCTCTTCATTGCTCATTCTAGTCATCGTTTCTTTCACAAGTCCTCTCCACAGGAAATTACGATCTCTACTTGAATTGTAACTTGTGCATAGGCTACACTGTCAAGAAGGAAGACAAGTTCGGAGGGAGAATGACTTATGCCAAAGATGCGATATGTAATTTTGCAGCAGCATCAGGAATTGCAATTTGTGGAGATGCCGGAGGAATATGCTTATCAGCTCAGCGCACTCAATCTGCGCCTCAATAAAGAGATCGACAAGCTGACAGCGGACAATGTTCCGGATCTGCCGCTCGCCATTGCGGAGTGTGACTCTCTGGAGCTGCTGCGCGAGGAGCATTCACTAGAATCCGGATTGGCCTATATTAACCGGCTGGAGAGTGCTTTTTCCTCCATTCAGGAGAGCAATTATCCCCTCATTTCATTGTTGACGGAAATCCGTGCGCTACAAGCCCAGCTGGAGCAGTGGTACGAAGAGGAAGAAGAAGGCGTGCATTAGGAACGGAAATTCCGGCTTGCCGCTGCACCTTTGGGCGGGTTACCCCATATGCTATCCTATGTTAGCATGCAGAGGAGGGGTACTCTTGCCGCAGTGGCTCTGCCATCAGCTCATGAAGGCTTATTACAAAAAAGACCGGCGCCAGATCAAGCTGCTGAACGAATGCTGGTTTTTTTACCGCAATTCCGCCGAAGCGCGTGACTCCATCCAGCGGGAAGTATAGGTATATGAATCCGCACCACAAAACCCACCCCACAGTGATCTACGGGATGGGTTTTGGCATGTCGGCGGGTTGCCTGATATCGTCTAGAACAATGGGAAGACATACTTGACCAGGAAGAACAGCAGTCCGAAAAATATGATCAGGTAAGCGGCGTATTTGATAAAGGTGGATGCGACAACGCTGGAATCCGATTTCTTCTGCACCTCAGTGCGTTCCACTTCAACACTTCTGTCTTTGTAGTTCGGTTCCATCATCTATCTCTCCTTTCAAATCTCTTGGGTGTAGCATCCATTACCCTGACTCTTTCCCGTTTGAAACAAATAGCCGCAGCTCCGGGTCTCCTGGCTAAGGAGGAACGGAACTGCGGCTTTATGCTGTGCTGTGGAGCCGGCTGTAGTCTTTTAATTGAAGCTGCGGTTCGTCGGCCAGGAGCCCTGCAGCTTGCGGACCAGCACGATCTGTCCGGTATGATAGGAATCATGCAGAATCAGGCTCATCACTTCTTCTCCCGGAGCATGTCCGGAACCGCCCCAATCATATGCGCCTTCCTCCAGCGCTTCAATCACTTCCCGCAGGGAAGCATGGACCTGTTTCAGCTTGGCTACCGCCTGCTCCCATGCCTCTTCCCCGCTCTCCGTAACGGTAAAAGTAGCATCATTGCTCTCTGCTTCAGGCAGTTTCGGCAAGCCTTTGAGCTTGATAAGCAGACGCTCCTTGTAATAGGTCAGGTGGTTAACCGTCTCCCAGATCGAGTTGCCCGCTTCGCCTTGCGGTTTCCAGACGGCCTGTTCACGGGTCACCCCTTCCAATGCAGCGCTCAGCGGCGGTGCCCAGTCCTCGATATCCATGACATAATCCCAATTTTGCAGCAAAACATCACTGATCTTATTCTGCATGTTCACCCTCCTAAGACTTTTGTAAGCGATATGCTCTCTTCCCCATTCACTTCGAACCAAAACCCGCTCCAAAAGCATACGCTTAAGTTTTGTACTGCATGTACTGCTTCAGCAGCTTCGCAACCCGTGTAACGATTTAACGTCTCAAATAATAGTTACAATAGAAATGTAGCATATTCTCTGCCACGCATCAAGTAACTAGCAAAATTATATTTTAACTGTTACAATCAGTGGAAAGTGATGTAGCGGAAGGAGGAAAACACTGTGTTGTGGGATGATTTCATTAACAGCTACTGGCGGGATTGGCGGACAGGCGACCGCAGCAAAGACAAGGACAAGCTGCAAGATCAGGAGTGGCTGGCCCTCTGGCTGGAACAGCATTCATTGCGGGCAGAGCTGCCGCCAGAGCCTAAAGAGCTGGAGCAATTGCAGCAGCTAAGGAGCTTACTGCGGGAAGCGGTACAGAAGCTGGTGCAGGACTGTCCCCCGGACGGGGAGCTGCTGGAGCGGTTGAACGGTTATATGCTGATGGGGCCGGTCATTCGGCAGGTTGTCCAGAGTGCGGAGGGTAAGGTGAAAATCTCCCTTCAACCGCAGCGCCCGGATTGGGAGCAGGTGATGGCGGAGATTGCGTCTTCTTTTGCCGCTGCGCTTGTGGAGAAGGACACCTCCCGCTTTCGCATCTGCGAGAACCCGGATTGCCTCTGGGTCTATTATGATGATACCCGGAACCGTTCGAAACGTTATTGCGATGATAAAATGTGCGGCAATCTGATGAAGGTGCGCCGTTTCCGGGCACGTAAGAAGGCAGGTATGGAGGGAAACTTTGAATAACAGATTATGTAAAATCTAATAACTGCGCTGCCCGAGAACATTCGCCGGGATTTTGCGCTATGTAAATACCGTGGATGAATAAGGAGTCCGGACTTTGTTTTTCCCCTCGTGTTTGGCGGCATAGAGCAGTGCGTCCACTTCCTCAAACAGCTGTTCTTTGGTGGTTCCTTGCGAGTAGCTTTTAAGCCCGATACTTACGGTTACCGCCGCTCCGTCCATTTCTTCATGCGGGGTTCCGGAGAGCCGCAGGCGAATCTTGTCCGCTATCGCTTCAGCCTCTTCAAAGGTCTTCTCAAAAAAGAGAATGGCAAACTCCTCTCCGCCATAACGGGCGGCAATATCCGCCGATGATATGAGGTCCCGAATGACCTTGGCTACCCTGGCCAGAATGATATCCCCGGCACGGTGGCCGTATTTGTCGTTGATCAGCTTGAAATTATCGATATCAATCAGGGCCAGATGAAACGGTGCGCCTTGATCCCCATACTCCAGTGCCTTGTCGTAGAACTCATGGAAGGAAATATGATTGTACAAATCCGTCAATGCATCTGTCGTCGACAGCTTGCGCATGACCGCATTCTCAATCAGCAGATCCTGCTTCGCCATCAGCGATGCCTCCAGATCACTGACCAGCTCACGCCCGTTAATAATCATAATGCTGGCCACCAAGGTGCCCACGACCAGAAAAATCGGGATGGCAATCAGATCAAACGAACTAAAAAAATACTTAAACCAATAATCCCACCGGTACATTACAAAAAAAGCGACAGCCTGCAGCGCAAACGTAAAAAAGGTTAAATCCAGCCGGTAAAAAATCGCCGAAGCGAAGATGGGCAGCAGCATAAGCGCTCCAATAATGCGGATATCCATATTCAGGTGGATGATGATCATCGCAATAATGGTACCGGCCATAAAAAGAGAGATGAACGAATACTTGGAAGCACGGCGGTAAATCCACTGGGCTATGCCCACAACCGCCCCCATCAGCAAAGTCGGGTACAGCAGAACCCCATAATAAAATTCATGCGCCCCCCTCTCATACGGGAGAAAAGTATAAGCCGCAAGCTGGGCCAGAAAATGCAGGGCAATCACAAGCCAATAGGTCTGCAAAAAACGTTTGATCCACTTCGCCTGCCGGTAGGCCGAGGTCCCCGAAGGGCTCATGAACTCTCGTAATCTCAACACGGTCACCTGCTGAATTTAGGATGGACTGTAACAAGACAAGTCACAATATTTTACCATGATGTTAGGTGTTTTAGATACTTGTTAGTTTATTTCGATCCACGCTCCTATATAAGGAGCGACAGCGAATTCCAACCAAATAAAGGATATAAATACTTTTATTATGGTTAAAAACTGCTTAAATCTCAAAATAATTAAAAATTACATAAGCACATCTTGATCTTTATAACAAATAATGTAATACATCCGGTGCGAAGGACCCGGGGATTTCATGTGCACTATACATTCGCACTACAAAATTAAAGGCCCATCCGGGTCAATGGATTTCTTTATGCCCACATGTTTGACTTTATTCTTGTGCTTGGAGTTCTATTCCCGCCAATATCTCCGCAAACAAACAGATGAACAATAACACACCTAAGGAACATACGTTTCCTTCATTATAACAGCACAATAAGGAAAAATCCGGCATTGTCTGGAGAACAATCGAACACTTTTTTACAGTTTCCGAGCACCATCAGTCAAACCTCCAACAGCCCACATATCTTTAGATGGTGTAACTGTTAGTTTCATCTTGACGCTACCTGTGAAGACCTATAGAAATAGCAAAAAATATCAAGTTCAAGCTTTCGAGTGGGTTCATAATATTTATGAAAGGAACGGTGCTGTGCATGGAGAAAACAAAAGTATATTTTAAAAATTTTGTTGGTACAAGCTATGAAGTTGGAACACAAATAGGACAATGGGTTCTCTCAACTCCGAGTTTGCTAAAACAGGTTCTATTACCGCCTAATGCTTATCCACATGACAAGTTTACAAAAATTACGGATTTGCTGGATAGGTATTGCCAAGGTATCAACGAAGAAATAAAGGGCTTTGCCGATACGATTGGGGTATCATCAGAGCAGGCTCTTTTTTATGCCATGACCTATTTAGAACGTGGATGCAGCCTGATGGCAGTATTACCAAGCAAGTCAAAAAGCGGGCATACATTAATGGCCAGAAATTATGATTTTAACAATGAAATGGAAGAAATGTGCTTTGCTTTTACTAATATCAAAGGTAAATATCGTTATATTGGTTCTACATTGAATCTGTTCGGCAGATGCGACGGTATGAATGAACACGGCCTTGCCGTTTGTAAAGCAAGCAACGGTGTACCTGTAGGCAATTTTGAAGGAGGGCAAAAAGCTGGAGCCACAGGTTTTAGCTTCTGGGTTGTGGTACGGAGTATACTGGAAAACTGCAAAACCGTTCAAGAAGCAATTGAATGGACAATGAGCGCACCTATCGGTTATAACATGAACTTGATGTTAGCTGACAGCAGTAACAAAATAGCGTTGCTTCAATGCATGGACGGACACAAATCCTATAAGTTATTAGATGAATATAGCGAGGAAGCTTTTCTAAGTGTTACAAATCACGCGTTATTGGAAGATATTAAGCCCTATCAAAAAATGATAATTGAAAATTCAGTAGTACGAAACAATAAAATTGTTGAGGTGTTTACAGGAAAGAAACAGCTCTCAAAAAAAGATATAAAAACTCTTTTGTCCACTTCCTATCCGGACGGTCTTTGTTGCCATTATTATAAAGAGTTTTTTGGCACATTACGCTCTATGATATTTGATGTAAATGATAAAACTATAGAAATGACATTTGGCTCTCCACAAGTCAATGAATGGCAGACCTTTTCTGTGAGAGCGTTAGAAATGCAAGAAGTTGAAGTGTTGTTGCCGCAAGAAAAAGCCAGACCTGAATTTTATAAAATAAGCTGATATTTCTAGAGAGGAGGAAACCTCATTGATCAACAACAGAGCAATAGGAGAAGCAATCGTATTTATTGAAAATAGTCTGTACGAGCCTATCGCCGCGTGTGATGTTGCTAAAGCGGTTTCCTACTCTTATTATCATTTCCATCGGTATTTTCAGGCCATCATGGGGGAAACGATAGGGAGTTACATAAGAACCCGGCGTTTAACACAAGCTGCATGGGATTTGGTGCACAGTGAAAAAAAGATATTAGATATCGGGGTTTCCCTTTATTTCGAAACAGCGGAAAGCTTTACAAGAGCTTTTAAGGACCGGTATGATATGACCCCAACAGAGTATCGAAAAAATGGGATAGACGTCTTGATAGGAAACAGGCCACCCGCGCAAATTTCCGATAATATATGCTGATTTAAGCCCGCAGATTGTTACAGTTCCAGAAACCTACACTATGGGTATTCGTTTCATAACAACCATTAGCAGGAATGAAAACATTGCTATGTGGCAGCTTTTTAACCAGCAGATTCCTGATACTTTTGTGGGTACAAGATACGGTATTTTTGAAACCGGAGCAACCTGTGCTGCAGATGTATTTAATCCTCAAAGCGAAACCACAGCGTTTGTAGGAATTGAATTTCCAAAAGAGCAGCCTATTCTTAGAGATATGGAAAGAAAAACAATATGCGGCGGAAAATATGCAAGGTTTATCCATAAAGGAATCGTAAAAGACTTAATGCAGACCTATCATTATATTTGGGGCGTCTGGTTTCCTAAAAGCGGCTATGAGCTTGATAACCGTGATGACTTTGAATGTTATACTGAACGATTTGCAGGAGAAAACATAGAGAGCTCTGAAATTGATATTTACTTTCCGATTAAGTAGAAAATCTAGATTTTCCGCTTCCGTGTTAGTTCACAGGTGGCTACCAATCAAACCCTGCTGCTTATTTTCATGTAGGCTAAGCATAGGCACAGGTTCCTTGTACAGTTGGTTGGTTGGTTGCTTCATCATCGGAGGAGCAAAATGGAACGTTATACCTTCTGTATGCCGCAAAGAATAAACTCAGATTGAAAAAGCACCGAATTCGGCTTAGGCGGAATTTTGGTGCTTTTTTGCTGTTGACTTTCTCTCTAACAATTTCGATGTACGTTCCTCGTAAGGAGCGACTCTATTTTGGGCCGAACGTTAGGCACCTTTGGAGATTTCAATCCACGCTCCTACGTAAGAGCGACAGCAATGCTGATCAGCTTCACGATCCCATCCAATTTCAATCCAAGCTCCTACGTAAGGAGCGACAGCGATTTCTCACTTAAAAACAGCACAAACCCATTGTAACATTCTTAAATCCACTTTATTACGTTGGATACAAAGCGTCAGTGATGTTTATTCCAACTTTTATATACAAATAATGTAATAATCCAGATGCGAAGGACCCGGGGATTTCATGGGCACTATACATTCGCACCAGACATTACATAACTTTATTGTCCATGCTTCAAATGCTGGTATCTCCTCTATTGTACGCCATATCGCATCGAGCAAGTAGTATCTTTTCACGAACAACGTTTACTTAAGGGTACAGTTCACTTCTTTGCTGAACATTTGATAACCAGCTCGTTTGACTGACATTCAGATCCCCCACTCCCGCCTTACTTGGGCAAGCATTCTCCTTTTAAATTCTAAGCGGTAGATATCAGGCATTGTCGTTGATTGCCAGAAATCATAACCATATTGACAATCAAAATAATTCATTAGTAGTGTCATAATATCACCGTGCGTACCGATGACAAGAGTCTTCCCTTCATATTTCTCCAATAAAAGTTTAAGCTCCCGAACAGCCCGAGCCTGCGCTTCAGCGCTTGATTCTCCCCCTTCGAACACAGCCGAAAAATCCTGATAAACCCTTCGCTTTGCCTCTACAAAACTAAGTTTTGCTATATTTCCAATTGTTCGTTCCCGCAAATTTTCCATCAGAAGGATCTCCTTCTGCTGTACCTCAGCCAAAGGCTGAATCGTCTGAATCGCCCTTGCATAAGGGCTGGAGACAAACAGATCTATAGGCTGTTTTTGCAAAATAGATTTAATTCTCACAGCATCAGACTTCCCTTGTTCAGATAGTCCTCTCTCACGCTCTTGTCCCTCAACATAGGGAGATTCCGCATGACGGATCAGATACACTATTGTTCTCACTGTTTCCCCCACATTTATATCACTGGTTTGTCATATAAGCACAAACACCTAAACCAGCACTTAGTCGTTTTACCATGTAATTTTTGTGTATGGGCAAATATGCTGATCCGCTAGATATCTCATTTAAGCGCCTTTGTTATTCCTCGCACCCGCTCTGCCTTTTCAATAGCTTCGATTAACGTTAAAGTAGGATTAGCACTTCTGAATTAATGGCCAGCTCAATTGAGCCCCCGGCTTGTTTCCACTCCCAATAATCCAAGGTGTCTACATTCTCCAGATAAAATCGGGAAAGGCTTCGATTGGATTAATACTGTACAGTTGTTTAAATATTGAGACCGGAATAGGATCATTCAAAAGATATTCATTTTTCAACTCATATAATACCTGAAAAATATAGCAAAAAGGCACTGAACTTCAGCTGTTAAGCGGAATTTCAGTGCCTTTTTTACACTAGCGTTGCAATAACTCTGAAATAAGAATAGCGAAAGAATAGTAATTCAATAAGCCGTAATTTTTTCTTATCGGCACGATCGGCAAGACCCATTTGAACCTTGGCATCTCTGGTAATTCGTCTCTCGGCCTCCACGGGCGATTCCTCCAAAATGGTGGTGAACTCCCGGTCCATCCTCAATCCCCCCTCTTGCTCAGCTGCCTAACCACACAAAAAAAACGCCAGACTGTATAGTCTGACGTCCTCTCTTGATCATGTCCCAAAAACTGATGCTTATTTGGAGCGCAATATCGCTGTTTGATAGGACTTAACCCACTGCACATCCATGCCGGCTTCTTCGGCGAAGAAGCGGAGCGGAACGAAGATACGGTTATTTTTGACGTAGGGGGCGGCGTCCGTTTTGCCGATTGTTCCAGCTCCGGACTGGGCTTTACGTTTGATGGTTGTGGAGCCCAGATAAAGCTCAATGGCTTGGCCCTTTTTCTCCAATGTAACGGTTTGTCCGTCTTTACTGAATGTAAGGGTATAACTAAGCCCTTCGGCAATTTGCCGCACCGGTACCATCACCCTGTTCTTGCTAATCTCAGGCTTGGCGTCAAATTGAATCTGCTGCGTACCGACCATTACGGTGATTCCTGCCTGATTTGCGGAAATGCCTGCCGGCAGCCGGTAAGGAACGATCGCTCTGATCATGCTGTTGCCTGAATCCGCGACATAAATGGTTCCATTCGAGGCGACAGCTACATCCAGCGGGGAATCAAAAAGAGCGCTGCTCTCAATACCGTCCTGAAAGCCGGCTTCCCCCGCTGGGCTGCCGGCCACCGTACTTACGGCACCGTTCTTGAGATAACGGATCACATGGTTTCCGGAATCGGCTATCAGAAGACCGCCGGCGGCATCAAGAGCGATGCCCTTCGGGAAATGGAAGGCCGCCTTGTTCGCTGCGCCATTCTTGTACCCTTCCGTAGCATAAAGAGCATTGCTGGCATACACCGCTGCGTCTCCTCCGGCCAGGGTGCTAACCCGGTTCAGGGAAAAGTCTATGTAGCGGATCCGCTGATTACCGGAATCGCTGACGTACAAATTCCCCTTGGCATCCAACGCAAGTCCTGTCGGCTCATTAAACAACGCTTGTTCCAGCGCACCATCCTTGAAATCACCCGCAGGCAGCGCAAGTCCTGGATAACGCTCAACCACTCTCTCTGATGCGGTGTTTAGAGTGACGGTGGTTCCATCCGGACTGATTTTGCGGATCAGGTGATTTAGGGTATCTGCAACATATACTTCGCCGTTGGGAGCAACAGCAATCCCCTCGGGATGATAGAAGGTGGCTGCCGCTCCTTTTCCGTCGGCCGAACCGATTTTCCCATTCCCCGACAGTGTTGTAACTTCTCCAGAAGAAGCAATTTTACGGATAGCGTTATTGGCACTGTCTGCCACGTAAAGGCTTCCGTCAGCTCCAAAAGCAAGGCCAACAGGGGCTTGAAATAACGAATGCTCCCGGCTGCCATCAAGAAGGGCTCCCAGGGGCTGTCCGCCAGCATCTCTGAGAATTGAAGAAGACGGTCCGGCATATACGCTGAGGCGGCCCGAGCTTAGCTTTTGAATCTTGTGGTTCAGCGCATCGGAAATATACAATTCATCGTTTGCACCGACCGCTAAACCCGCAGTCTGTCTGAAAGAAGCCGACGAAGCGGTTCCTTCCTGTTCGCCAAACATTCCGCTGCCGGCGAGTCTGGAGATTTGCGAGATCAGTCCGCCCGTTTCATTATATAAGGGAGCTGCTGCCGCGGATGCATAGGATGAGGAACCAAGTACCTGGAGGACAACAACAAGAGTCAATGTAAATTTACGCAATAAAGTCATAAGGCCTCCACAGATAGGGATGTTGAACATGCATTTCACTTGCTGTATACAATAACCGGCGGTAAACCTGCTGCCGCATCGGTCAATTCAAGAATCACCTTGCCCGTGCTATCAACAATTTTGACATAAAATAGTTTCAGTGTTCCGCTCCCCGTCACCTTAAAAGGAATGGTTGCAAGAACTCCATCGGAAATCGCAACATCGGATGCAGCTCCAAACTGTGTTGCCGCGTAAATGGTTTCCGTCTTCACTACCGGAGCGTTTCCCATGGTTCCCGTAATAGTCTTCAGCACATCCGTACTGTTTGCGGGAGGGAAATAAGAATTGTTCAGCAGTCTTGCACCGGAGCCGCCGGCCACAAGCGAATTATCACTGATAAAATGAAACTCTGCTGCATACAAAGCGCTTGATCCGGTAAATTGCTTTAGATGGATAGACAGATTAAAGCCAGTCTCCGTTTTGGTTTGAACCAATGTGATCCCCGGATCATCGGAGGAGCTGTCAGGCGTCACCGAGGCGGGAACGGCAGGTTTTGCGGCCGGATCCAGATGTCCGGCTGCCAATTCCTGTTTGTTTTTTTTGTATACTGCAAGCTCTTCCGGTGACAGCTGGGCGGTGTATCTTTTCTCCGCATCTTCCTGCAGCTTCTCAAGAATCGACTGGTTAGCAGCAGCAAGCTCATTTCTGAGGTCCGTTAGCTGCTGCAGGGTCAGGGATACATTGGCCTTGAAGTCGTTCTGCAGGAGCTGCTGCTTCTGCTCAATCTCCTTGCGCACTGCCTCCAGACGGATCCGTTCTTGCTCTTTTCCGGGAGCTGACGTGGGGTTTACACCTGCCAGTGGATTGATGGGATCAACACCGGATAAGCGGACGGTTTGGCTCGAATCCGCAATTTGCCGGTTGATCTCCGTAATAAGTCTCGTAAGCTCGGCCGAATCCAGCTTGGACGCACGGACCGCTTCATAAGCGACATTGGAGATGAAGTTATTCAAGTTGGCTGCATATGCCTGAAGCTCCTGCTGACTCCTGATGTAAATATCGGATTCGACACCGCCGCGTTCAATGACCGGCTGCGTATTTGTATTAAGGTCCTTCTGCAAACTCTGGATAAAAGCATTATTCTCTGTAATTATGGCAGAAGTGCTGGCGATTATAGCCTTAAGAATGAACGGATTGCTTTGCTTGACCAATTCCTCAACATCTACAATAGTCAGTGCATTATGCAGTTCCCGGGGCAAGTTGGCGGGAAAAACATTAAGCTGTTGTGTAGGCGCCACCAGGATTGATGCATCACCGGAAGAACTTTTTGTTGTAAGATCAGCCTCTACAAGACCTGAAGCAGCAAATACGGATAAAGTCCCGTCTGCCTGAACCCGGACCAGAAAATTGGTGCCACGGACATTGAGTCTTGCACCAGGGGTTTCGACGACTGCTTCATCGCCTGCCGAAAGGGCGTTTACAGAATTCCACATGGAACCAGTCCACAGCTTGAGCGAGAATTTGCTTCCTGCTGTCTTACGGGCAAGTTTGGCAATCGAGACCCGCGAATCGGGGCCGATGGTATTTACGGATTCCGGTTTAGCAACCCTGACTATCGCGCTTGCATTATGACCTGTAAGGATTTGATCTCCTTGAGATAGCGGCATATTGGCAAACGCGGCGACGGTCTTGATCCCGCCGGCAAGCTTAACGGTTACTTCTCCGCTGACTTCGTCAATGTATGCCGCTCCTTTCTCTGCTGCAACTATCTTAATGTTGAAGGAGCATGTTAGAAGAGCGACAAAGGAAAATAAGAGTATGAGCCTGCAAAATGTTCTACTCACCGATATCCCTCCTTTCAAAATTGGAGAGTCTAAGGTTTTGCAGCAGCAACTGCTGTTTTTGTTTTTCAATGTACTTTATTTTTTCGCTGATGACCTTTTTATTGGGTGCTTTAAGCTTCAAAGAACGCAGCAGGGCAGCACCTTCAGCGATTTGACCATTCTGCACAAAAATATCGGACTTCAGCGCGTCTGCCTTCCAATGGCGGATATCCTGATCCGGAACAACCGGACCGCGATACGTATGAAACCCGGTAGCTGCGAGTTGTACATGCTTCATGGCGGTGCTCAGCAGCTTCTGGGCTTTCAGAGTGGCAATGCTCGCCAGATAGAAGTGGGCGTCCGGATAGTCGGGATGCAGCGCCAGAGCTTTCCGGTAGTACTCCTCTGCCTGGTCAAGGCGGCTCTGTGAATTATGAATCTTCCCCATAAGCATGTAGACTTCAGCCATACGTCCAAAATGCCGGTTATCTTTGCCGTATTCAATCACCTTCTCAAAGCATTCCAATGACCGTTTACTGCCCTCCGAATCCATCGTTTCCCTGCCAAGAAAGTACCACCAGCCGGGATTCGTCGGCTCTTCCTCTGTCATCTGTTCCAAAAGCTTGAGATTGCGGTTCGCCTTGTCCTTTCCGGCTTTGATCTGAGGCTCGTAGCCGTCATGATGTAGACGGATACCCACCGGTTTATGCAGAACGCGGGTAGTAAAGATGCCCTCTTCCGCTGTAGCAATCTGCTCATGAATTCTGCCGCTGAAGTAGATCCCTTTATCCGTCGGGAACAGGCGGGGAACAGAAAATTCCCGAAGCGTTCCGTCCTTCACATAGTTGACGATACACGGCTGCAAGGCCGGAATTAATCCTTTCAGCCTGCTGAAAATGCCGGCGGTAAGGCGGATCAGGCCACGATCCTCCTCATCCAGCCATTCATCCGCATCCAGCCAGAATACCCATTGGGAATGGACATGGCTCAACGCTTCATTGCGCAGTTCAGCAAAACTGTCATTCCACTTCATTTGATAGACCTTGACCTGCGGAAATTTCCGCAGGATGGACAAGGTCTGGTCGGTTGATCCTGAATCTACAACGATAATTTCATCGACCGCGTTCAGTATGCTCTGAATGCATCTTTCGATGCTCCGTTCTTCATCCTTAACAATAATGGCAGCCGAGACGGTCACCTCCGGAACGGAGAGCAATTGTTTGAGCTCATCACTGACTTCTCCCAAGGGTACTTTTTGCAGCTCTTTTTGCATAAATGACATCCATGTTGCTTTGGGATCAAGCAATACGGATCGGTTGAATAGCTTTTGTGCAGCTTGTCCATGACCCTGCTTCATTAGAGCCTCACCTAGAAGCAGCCACCCCTGAGGGTCGATAGGAAATTCTCGCACATGCTTTTTACCTGATTGCTCAGCTTCTTCATACTGCTCGCTCAGAATCAAATCCGATAGCAGCTTGTGTCTGGGATCCATAGTTTATCCTTTCTTAATGTCTTGGGATTATTGGCTTGGTCCATCCTTGTCAATTCGGATAGAGTTATTTACCCACCAGCCATGGCCGTCCGTCGTAAGGATCTGAATCGACATCGGACTCGCGATCACACCGGAGATAAACAGCACATTGCCGTCCAGCCAGGTACTTACAGGATAGCTCGTGCCCGAATAGCCATTAAGACTGAACGACAATGCCTCGTGATCCCGGTCAATGAAGTACTCGTTCAGGTCGATTTGCGTCAGCGAACCCGTCGTCTGAATGACCGCATGCGATACTGCCTCCGGTACGAAATTGAGCGTGCTCTCCATGTCCGCGTACAAGCCCGAAGGATCGGTGGCACGC
Source organism: Paenibacillus sonchi (assembly GCF_016772475.1). Lineage (NCBI taxonomy): Bacteria > Bacillati > Bacillota > Bacilli > Caryophanales > Paenibacillaceae > Paenibacillus > Paenibacillus sonchi. Next base: position 3,333,884 of record NZ_CP068595.1, on the reverse strand, counting down.
ACGGTGAAGGCCGTCGGTGCTGTCGGGGTCCCGCCAATGGACAGGTATCCGCCATTCAAGCTAAGACTCAGACCGCTTTGCGGGTCTGGATTCTGCACGATGGAATACGATAACCAGTCGCCGTTTGGATCACGGAACAACTCATCCAGGTTAAAGTATGGCTGTATGAAGTAATCATCCGTGGCATTATAGATTACCATCGGCTGGCTCAAGGTCAGCGGGGCCAAGTTGTTCCCCTCCTCGACAGGTGTACCCTGCACGGCGGCTGTATTGTACGCCCACCAGCCATGGCCGTCGGTTGCTGAGATGTGCAGCGACATCGGAGTGACAATGGTGCCGGATATGGTCAGCACATTGCCGTCCAGCCAGGTACTCACGGCATTACTTGTATACGAATAACCATTAAGACCGAACGACAGCGCCTCGTGATCCCGGTCGATGAAGTACTCGTTCAGGTCGATCTGCGTCAGCGAACCCGTCGTCTGAATGACCGCATGCGATACTGGCTCCGGTACGAAATTCAGCGTACTCTCCATGTCCGCGTACAAGCCGGACGGATCGGTGGCACGCACGGTGAAGGCGGTCGGTGCTGTCGGCGTCCCGCCAATGGACAGGTATCCGCCGTTCAAGCTCAGGCTCAGGCCGCTTTGCGGATCTGGATTTTGCACGATGGAATACGAAAGGTAATCGCCGTTTGGATCACGGAACAGCTCATTCAGGTTAAAGTATGGCTGTATGAAGTAATCATCCGTGGCATTATAGATTACCATCGGCTGGCTCAAGGTCAGCGGGGCCAAGTTGTTCCCTCCTCGACAGGTGTACCCACAGCGGCTGTATTGAACGCCCACCAGCCATGGCCGTCTGTCGCTGAGATGTGCAGCGACATCGGAGTGACAATGGTGCCGGATATGGTCAGCACATTGCCGTCCAGCCAGGTACTCACGGCATTGCTCGTGTACGAATAGCCGTTCAGTCCAAACGACAGCGCCTCGTGATCCCGGTCGATGAAGTATTCGTTCAGGTCGATTTGCGTCAGCGAACCCGTCGTCTGAATGACCGCATGCGATACTGGCTCCGGTACGAAATTCAGCGTACTTTCCATGTCCGCGTACAAGCCGGACGGATCGGTGGCACGCACGGTGAAGGCGGTCGGTGCTGTCGGAGTCCCGCCAATGGACAGGTATCCGCCGTTCAAGCTCAGGCTCAGACCGCTTTGCGGATCCGGATTCTGCACGATGGTATACGAAAGGTAATCGCCATTCGGATCACGGAACAGCTTATCCAGTTGTGCGAAGGACCGTACAAATTTCCCATACTGCGGATGGTAGATCACCATCGGCTGGCTCAGGGCCAGCGGTGCCAGGTTCTCGCCCTGCACGGCGGCTGTATTGTACGCCCACCAGCCATGGCCGTCGGTTGCTGAGATGTGCAGCGACATCGGAGTGACAATGGTGCCGGATATGGTCAGCACATTGCCGTCCAGCCAGGTACTCACGGCATTGCTCGTATACGAATAGCCGTTCAGTCCAAACGACAATGCCTCATGATCCCGGTCAATGAAGTACTCGTTCAGGTCGATTTGCGTCAGCGAACCCGTCGTCTGAATGACCGCATGCGAAACTGGCTCCGGTACGAAATTCAGCGTGCTCTCCATGTCCGCGTACAAGCCCGAAGGGTCTGTTGCACGCACGGTGAAGGCGGTCGGTGCTGTCGGGGTCCCGCCAATGGACAGGTATCCGCCGTTCAAGCTGAGGCTCAGGCCGCTTTGCGGGTCTGGACTCTGCACGATGGAGTAGGACAACCAGTCGCCGTTCGGATCACGGAACAGCTCATCCAGTTGTGCGAAGGACCGCACAAATTCCCCATACTGCGGATGGTAAATCACCATCGGCTGGCTCAGTGCCAGCGGTGCCAGGTTCTCGCCCTGCACAGCGGCTGTGTTGTACGCCCACCAGCCATGGCCGTCGGTCGCTGAGATGTGCAGCGACATCGGAGTGACAATGGTGCCGGATATGGTCAGCACATTGCCGTCCAGCCAAGTACTCACGGCATTGCTCGTGTACGAATAGCCGTTCAGTCCAAACGACAGCGCCTCGTGATCCCGGTCGATGAAGTATTCGTTCAGGTCGATTTGCGTCAGCGAACCCGTCGTCTGAATGACCGCATGCGATACTGGCTCCGGTACGAAATTCAGCGTACTCTCCATGTCCGCGTACAAGCCCGAAGGATCGGTGGCACGCACGGTGAAGGCCGTCGGTGCTGTTGGCGTCCCGCCAATGGACAGGTATCCGCCGTTCAAGCTCAGGCTCAGACCGCTTTGCGGATCCGGATTCTGCACGATGGTATACGAAAGGTAATCGCCATTCGGATCACGGAACAGCTTATCCAGTTGTGCGAAGGACCGTACAAATTTCCCATACTGCGGATGGTAGATCACCATCGGCTGGCTCAGGGCCAGCGGTGCCAGGTTCTCGCCCAGCACAGCGGCTGTGTTGTACGCCCACCAGCCATGGCCATCGGTTGCTGAGATGTGAACCGACATCGGAGTGACAATGGTGCCGGATATGGTCAGCACATTGCCGTCCAGCCAGGTACTCACGGCATTGCTCGTGTACGAATAGCCGTTCAGTCCAAACGACAGCGCCTCGTGATCCCGGTCGATGAAGTACTCGTTCAGGTCGATTTGCGTCAACGAACTAGTCGCCTGAATGACCGCATGCGATACTGGCTCCGGTACGAAACTCAGCGTGCTCTCCATGTCCGCGTACAAGCCCGAAGGGTCTGTTGCACGCACGGTGAAGGCGGTCGGTGCTGTCGGAGTCCCGCCAATGGACAGGTATCCGCCGTTCAAGCTCAGGCTCAGACCGCTTTGCGGATCCGGATTCTGCACGATGGAATACGAAAGGTAATCGCCGTTCGGATCACGGAACAACTCATCCAGTTGTGCGAAGGACCGCACAAATTCCCCATACTGCGGATGGTAAATCACCATCGGCTGGCTCAGGGCCAGCGGTGCCAGGTTCTCGCCCTGCACAGCGGCTGTGTTGTACGCCCACCAGCCATGGCCGTCGGTCGCTGAGATGTGCAGCGACATCGGAGTGACAATGGTGCCGGATATGGTCAGCACATTGCCGTCCAGCCAGGTACTCACGGCATTGCTCGTGTACGAATAGCCGTTCAGTCCAAACGACAGCGCCTCGTGATCCCGGTCGATGAAGTATTCGTTCAGGTCGATTTGCGTCAGCGAACCCGTCGTCTGAATGACCGCATGCGATACTGGCTCCGGTACGAAATTCAGCGTACTTTCCATGTCCGCGTACAAGCCGGACGGATCGGTGGCACGCACGGTGAAGGCGGTCGGTGCTGTCGGAGTCCCGCCAATGGACAGGTATCCGCCGTTCAAGCTCAGGCTCAGACCGCTTTGCGGATCCGGATTCTGCACGATGGTATACGAAAGGTAATCGCCATTCGGATCACGGAACAGCTTATCCAGTTGTGCGAAGGACCGTACAAATTTCCCATACTGCGGATGGTAGATCACCATCGGCTGGCTCAGGGCCAGCGGTGCCAGGTTCTCGCCCTGCACGGCGGCTGTATTGTACGCCCACCAGCCATGGCCGTCGGTTGCTGAGATGTGCAGCGACATCGGAGTGACAATGGTGCCGGATATGGTCAGCACATTGCCGTCCAGCCAGGTACTCACGGCATTGCTCGTATACGAATAGCCGTTCAGTCCAAACGACAATGCCTCATGATCCCGGTCAATGAAGTACTCGTTCAGGTCGATTTGCGTCAGCGAACCCGTCGTCTGAATGACCGCATGCGAAACTGGCTCCGGTACGAAATTCAGCGTGCTCTCCATGTCCGCGTACAAGCCCGAAGGGTCTGTTGCACGCACGGTGAAGGCGGTCGGTGCTGTCGGGGTCCCGCCAATGGACAGGTATCCGCCGTTCAAGCTGAGGCTCAGGCCGCTTTGCGGGTCTGGACTCTGCACGATGGAGTAGGACAACCAGTCGCCGTTCGGATCACGGAACAACTCATCCAACTGTGTGAAGGACTGCACAAATTCCCCATACTGCGGATGGTAAACCACCATCGGCTGGCTCAGGGCCAGCGGGGCCAGGTTCTCGCCCTGCACGGCGGCTGTGTTGTACGCCCACCAGCCATGGCCGTCGGTTGCTGAGATGTGCAGCGACATCGGAGTGACAATGGTGCCGGATATGGTCAGCACATTGCCGTCCAGCCAGGTACTCACGGCATTGCTCGTATACGAATAGCCGTTCAGTCCAAACGACAATGCCTCGTGATCCCGGTCAATGAAGTACTCGTTCAGGTCGATCAGCGTCAGCGAACCCGTCGTCTGAATGACCGCATGCGATACTGGCTCCGGTACGAAATTGAGCGTACTCTCCATGTCCGCGTACAAGCCCGAAGGGTCTGTTGCACGCACGGTGAAGGCCGTCGGTGCTGTTGGCGTCCCGCCAATGGACAGGTAACCGCCGTTCAAGCTGAGGCTCAGACCACTCAGCGGGTCAGGTCCCTGCACAATCGAATACGAAAGATAATCGCCGTTGAGATCTGTAAACATGGAATTCAGCTCAGAAAACGACTGAACAAAAGCCTCTTCCTTTGCATCAAAAATAATCATAGGTTGGCTGAGCGCCACAGGTGAGAGATTGGAAACGTATGTATGTGAGGTTGCGAAGACACGCGATTCTATGCCTTCGAGCATTTTGGTAACGTCACTGACAACGGCTGATGAAGGGAACATCCGCAAATGATTAACGATATCTCCAACATCCAAAATACCATCCGTACCGGTATCAACAATATTGATAACGAAAGATTGGACGATGGTATTTACGCTGTCGGAGAGTTCCACTGTCAGGAATGTGCTACCTTCTTTTAATGGCTCAATGCTTAAAGTATTACCAGAGTCCGTAGTCACTTTGATAACATTTCCGTTAAATTCCTTAGCTTTGTAATTATAGCTATTATCGAGATTCAAGTTTACTTTCTGATCGGAAGGCAGTGTAATTTGCTTTACGGGTGCTATGTAAGGTTTGGCCTGAGCAATTTGTGCATATTGCGCGGCTTGAGGCGTCAGCACTACAGCCAAGTATATAACTGCAGTGGTTTTCTTTTTGATACTCTTTCCTTTTTTATGATGCTTACTCATTTCTTCCCTCCCCACTAAATAGTTCTCTAGTAGTATATCGACCAGTGAGAATGGAGAATTTAGGATATTAAGAATTTGATACTATGAAAGTTTCATATTTGTAGAAAAATGTAAGCATGAATAGGGAACAATGCCATACATTCTGAGGGAGCTTCTCATCAGGATAAGCAGTGTGCCAAAAAATGAAAATCTCCCGGAGAGCCCTATCTCATAACGCCAGACCCAATGGTCTGGCGCCCGAAACTACCCCTGCAGCGCCTTCCGCACGCTCAGAATGTACCTCGCCTGATCGAGCGGGTTCACGCCCCGGCGGGTGCGCTCGGCCCGGATATCCGGAGGGCATTCCTCGTAGCCGGCAAAAAAGGAAGTAAACGTGCTGCGCCCCTTCGTGTAGGAGCTTAACCTCACGGGGTAATCGAGTGACGTTGCCAGCGGCAGCCGGCCCTCGATGATCATCCGTTCGCCTTGCAGGACGGGCGGCTCGAAGGTGCCGCGCATCTGCACGAGATCGTTCATGACGCGGCCGCCGTTCTCTTCGGGTACAACAATGCGGACCTGGAGAACCGGTTCCAGCAGCTTCGTGCCGACCCGGTTCAGCCCGTCCATGATGGCCATCGGTGTAGCCACCGCAAAATCCAGCGGATGCGTATGCCACACATGATGCTGCCCCTCGGTTAGCGTGATCTTAAGGTCGGTTACCTCCCAGCCGTACAGACCCTGCATTAACGCCTCCGGCACGCGGCGGGCGGTCTCGTTCTGGTATTGCGGCAGCAGATCGGAGCTGCGGACCAGTGATTCATAGCGAAGTCCGCTGCCCGGCGGTCCCGGCTCAATCCGGAACCGCAGAATCGCCCAGCACGGCTTGGGCATCAGGTAGGCGACATAACCTTCGCCCGCGCGGCTTGGCGTCTCCCGATAGATCACCGACGGCTGGCCGAAGGTAACCTTCAGTCCGTACCGGCTCTCCAGCACACTGTCCAGAATCTCCAGCTGAATCGGACCCATGACCTTGATGTGCAGCTCCCGCTCATCCTGAAGCCACTGGGTATCAAGCAGCGGATCTTCATCGGCCAGCTCCTGAAAGGCTCCGATGACCTTATGCTCATCGACAGCCGCATCCCAATGCACCCGTACGGTGAGCAGCGGCACAGCCAGCTTCGCCTCCTGCGGAACCGCGTCCGGCACGCCCAGCACATCACCGATTTTTACCCCGGACAATCCGTAGACTACGGCGATATCTCCGGCTTCCAACGCGCCGACATCCTCCGTGCGTCCGCCTTCCACCTTGCGGATTTGCGTGACCTTGCCTTGAACATCCTGCGTATAATTCATCACCGTATCCCGGTTGCGGACCGTTCCCTGATAGAGGCGGACGAAGGCCATGCGGCCCATGCTTTTGTCACGCTGAATGCTGTACACGATGCCGGACACCGGCAATTGCGGGTTCCCGCCGGCACGGGGAAAATAATCGGTCATCGCGTCCAGCAGCTGCGTAATGCCAAGACCTTTGGCTGCCACGCCGTATACGAGCGGGAACCATTTTCCAGCGGCTGCTCCCGCCTTCAATTGTTCCTTCCAGGCTGTCAGATCAAGCGGAGTCCCCGACATATATGTCTCCAAAAGCGCCTCGTCCCGTTCCGCCAGGGCTTCCAATAGCTCTATCCGCGCCGCAGGGTCCGCAGCTTTTGCCCATAGATCCACGGCACCGGTGTAGCTCTGCTCTTGCCCCAGCGCCTGCTGGACCGGCAGGATATCCCCGGACAGATACGTTCTTGCCTGAGCCAGCACAGCTTCGGGGTCTGCGCCGGTCCGGTCCATTTTGTTCAGAAAAATCAGTGTCGGAATCCCCAGCTTGCGCAGCGCGTTCCAGATCATTTCGCTCTGGGCCTGTACACCTTCGACCGCCGACAAAATAAGCACCGCACAGTCCATCACCCGCAAGCTCCGCTCCACCTCGGACAGGAAATCGACATGGCCCGGTGTATCGACCAGATTCACCTGCACGCCCCGCCACTCGAACGATGCCAAGGCCGCACGCACGGAAATCCCCCGCTGGCGCTCCACCTCCATGGAATCGGTCAACGCCGTTCCGCTGTCTACACTGCCCACCGCCTTAATACGGCCGCTTTCATAGAGAATATGCTCTGTAGTTGTTGTCTTCCCTGCATCAACATGGGCAAAAATCCCCACATTAATCCGTCCCATCCCCTGCTGCTGAACCATCTATGTTCTCCTGTCATGAACTGATTTTATAATCAAAGCGCTACCATTCCTAAGTGTACAGCGAAAAGGCGCCGCTGTTCAATCCTCACCGCATACTCTTACCGCGTACTCTCACCACATCAAAAGGCTGGTTCATCCGGGGGGCACAGGGTATTTAGTTACTGAAGGAAGAATAGATCGTGGCAGACAAACGATTGAAGGAAAGAATCGCAAATAGTCACCGGGGGAGCATCAGGGATCGGAAGGCCACCGATATACGTTTTGCCCAGCATTGGGTTGTAGTATATATACTTAATCTTCCCCCGAGAATCTCGCACAAACTACACAGGAGATTGAGTCCATCGTATGAAGAAAACGGCGGCTACTTAAGCTGGCGCAATACACCATTCGCATAAATGCCGTGTGCCCCCGGTTCTATTGACACTAATATTGGATAAAATACGTATAAAAGCGAAGAGCTAGAGGAAGTACGAATCCCCTTAGAATTTCCGGACGGCAATCATCCGCTGGAGCAGGCTCCGGCAAACCGGAGCAAGCCGCCAATCTGGTGCTGTTCCTGGCTTCGGATGAGTTGTTTCTTTTTACCGGCACGGAGATTTTTGTGGACGGTGTGGAGTCACTGCTGCGCGGATAATTCCTCTGCATTGCATTTTTTTGGAGTGGACCTGCAACCTTTCTACGCTTTCCAACATCTAAGAGGATAAGAGGTGAGGCACAATGAATAAATATTCTTTCCAGATGAGCGCAAAAAAAATAACTATTGCGTGCGGCATTCTGGCGGCAAGCGTATCTTTTGGAGCATCGGCTTTTGCATTTTCCGACATCAAGGGAGATCCCGCTGAGTCGAAAATCAACGCACTGCATAACAAGGGAGTCGTTAATGGAGTGACTACGGACAGATTCGCGCCAAAATCGAAGGTTACCTTTGCCCAAGGCATCCAGTTTATCGTGAACGGCCTGCAGTTGTCCCCGAAGGCATCGGGCGGAGGCAATACAGTTACGTCTAGTGTATATTTTGACAAAGTAAAGGATAAGGCCTGGTATGCATCTGCCTTCCTCATTGCGAAGCAAAACGGTCTGACCCTGGATAAGTCGGTTGATCCGAACGCTGCGATGACACGTATCCAGTTTGCCCATTTGCTGACTCAGGCTTTGCAGAGCAAGGGCAACTTCCCGGTAACGCTGATGTACGCCGATATCTCGGATGGCAGCAAGCTGTCCAATGCTGAGATGAATAGCCTGCAGATTCTGGTGAACACCCATTTGGTGACATTGGAGAAAAATAATACTTTCCGCCCAAATGATGCGGTGACCCGTGCGGAAGCTGCCGTCTGGATCTATGACGCTGCTGAGTTTGCCCGAACGGTGATTACACCAGAGGTGACACCTCCGGATGAGGGAACCGCAGCTCCTGCTCAGCTGTATGAGGGTTCAATAACTCTGGAAAAAGCCGGCCCAGGCGTAAACAAAGCTACACTTACCGTCAATGATCTGCCGAACCCGGGGTATGGACTGGCTATTAACCGGATCGAATTCGGCAAAGACAAGACGGCGGTCATCTATTTCAGTGTAACCAAGCCGGACCCGGGCAAAATGTACCCGATGGTCATCACCAAGGGCACCGCAGTAACGTATCTGCCGGAAGGTTATACCGCAACTGCCAAGTCCCTAACCGCTGCTCCTTCATCCTCCGGTTCCAGTGTAAGGTAAGCTTGGATTGGAGCTGGAGGGCTGGCCCGGGTTGCAGGCCCGGATGTACCTGCTTAGATAGGCCTAAAGAGACCGTGCCCCCGAAGGCACGGTCTTTTGGCGTGGATCAAACGGAAGGGAACATGCCGCAGGGACACTGACCGCCGGACGCTGAAGCATGGGCACGAATTCGGATGGTTCCGGACTCCAGTGCGCTTATTAGCCTAAAACACCCGCAGACAGGGCCGTTTTAGGCAAAATAACGGATTCTCAGTCCGTCCCTGTGTTCAATCTTCGTTCCCCTTGGCATTTCCGGTATTTTTTCAATGAGTGGCTCATATAGAAAACGGACGCTGCCACCGGAATAAACCAGTGGTGCGTCCGTCTCGTTTCTATTATGGCGTCCATTGATCGTGGACGATGCCCACGAGGGCGCGGTCCTCGCCCATCTTCTCGAAGACCAGGCGCAGGCTGCGCCAGTCCATGCCTTCATTGGCCGGATCTACGCCGGCGATGTGATATTCTACGAAGTCGTAGCTGTCCTTGGGATAGACTTCGTTGATATTATTCAGGGTTGTTCCCTGCCCCAGCCCCTTATTCAGAGCCGTTTCAGCCTTATTCATGAAGTTGGCGTCATAGACAAACCGCTTGAAGTATTCGGCAAAGGTCAGCTTGATGTTCTCCCCGAACCGGCGAATTTACCCCATACGTACGGTTTAGAATCTTTCATCAGCCCCTCCAGTTGATCTCTGGTGAATACCAGATCAGTTGCCGTATCCACATGGGCGTAAGGTGAAAAACGGACACCTTTGTCGGGGTGCGCCCAGGATGCGAGGGTCTCCATATTGCCTCGGCTCAGGGCTCGCAGCACTGTGCTTGCCGATTCCATAGCTGTAGGAGGCGTCCCTTCCTCCGGTACGCCCGGAGCCTGCGGCACCTGGCTCTCTGCCGGTTCCGAAGAAGCCGGCGCTGCACTGGCTGGCGCGCTTGGCACTGCACTCACTGGCGCGCTTGGTGCTGCACTCGCTGACGTGCTTGGCGCTGCGCTTGCTGACGCGCTTGGCGCTGCGCTCGCTGACGCGCTTGGCGAAGGCGAACCCTGGGTCTGCTGCGGCTCCGCTTCAGACGCTGAATTGCAGGCCGCAAGGACCAGCAAAAGAGCGGCCAGGGCGGAATGCCCTAATATTTTTTTTACAGTAATCATTGAAAATCCCTCCTTATGCTGCTGTTTCTCTCTCTCTGTATTTAGACGTCCGCAGCTGGATTAATGTTGCACATAAACCAGATTTACCCGAACCAGACAAGTGCCCCTGACAACAGCATTAAAAACCGCTATACTTTTGTTCAGATGCACAACAACTTCAATGTAACGGATCAGCCGCAAGGCCCTAACCGTTATCTACCCATTTGACGAAGGAGGATGTGGATTTGTTCCAGCTTTCCGAGAATCAGGCCCAGGAGATCGTGGATAAAATGATGACGGACATCCCATACAATATTAATATCATGAACGCAGACGGGATTATTATCGGCAGCGGCCGAAGGGAACGGATCGGCACGGTGCATCAGGGAGCGGTCCAGGCGCTGTCCACCGGGAGAATGGTTGAGGTCTGGGAGGACAGCCGTTTTGAGAAAAAAGGCACCAATGAACCGATTGTAATTGGTCATACCCGCGTAGGAGTAATCGGCATCTCAGGTAATCCGGATGAGGTCCGCCCTTTTTGCAATATTGTCAGAACTACCGTATCCCTGTTAATTGAGCAGCGCAACAGCTTGGAGACTCTGGCCCATGAAGCGAATCGCAAAAAAGCCTTCCTTGAACTGCTGCTGAATCATCAGGGAGCCTATTCCCAAAAGCTGAGGAAAGAAGCAGCGCCGTATCAAATCGACCTGCTGCTGAAAACCGTGGTGCTGTACATCAAGCATTTCAATGCCGAAGCAGACCCGGACAAGCTGCTGCTGCGCTACCCTTCATTTGCTATGGATGAAGAGACGCAGCTGCTTATTTTACAGGAGTCAGGCGATCCAAGGCCGCTGATCCGCGAGCTTTTGCGGGGCCAGCCCCAAGCGCTGATCGCCGCCGGCAAGCAGGAAGCGAGCATAGCCGAAAGCTACCGCCAGGCCAGATCCGCGATGAATATTCTGCTGGCGCTGAAGCCTGCTGCACAGGTCATCGCTTTTGAAAACGTGGAATTTCTGGTGAAGCTGAGCCACGCTTCCTTGGCCCCGCTGAACACCGCCGCCAAGCTGGAGGATGCCGTAGATATGATTGAGACGCTTCGAAGCTTCATTAACCATAATTGCAGCGTCTCCCATACCGCCGATGACTTGAATATCCACCGCAACACGCTGCAATACCGCCTGAAACGGATTCAGGCCCTGACCGGAAAAGATCCGCGCAATCTGCTCCAGCTGTTCGAGCTCACGCACGGTCTGCTGGCGCTCTACAAGTAGTGCTGCTTCACACGATAAGCGGCCCTGAAGAGAACACTCCAGGGCCGCTGTTTTTCTATGCTATTCGCTTAGCTTCAGAATTCTCGCGATATTCTCACAGGTCCGCTCGACGTTCTGCGGCCCCTCGGCCAGCAGCTTCTCCAGGCCGGAGGCCCCGGGAACAATGCCGAAGATTGCCGTGAAGCCCTCCTCATACAGGGCATCTATGCCCTCGCCGATGTAACCGGCGACAGCGATGACCTTTTGTCCGCCGGCTTTGGCTGCACGGGCGACACCGTAGGGAGTTTTCCCGAACTTCGTCTGAAAATCAATGCCGCCTTCGCCTGTGAACACCACATCGGCGCCAGCCAGCTTTTCCTTCAGGCCGGTATATTCAATAACAATCTCAATTCCCTTCTGCAGCACAGCCTGGGTGAAGACCAGCAGCCCTGCGCCTAACCCTCCGGCAGCACCCGCGCCGGGCAGATCACGCACATCCTTGTGAAGCTGCTGCTTCACGACCGCCGCATAATGGGCAAGATTCGCATCAAGTTTTTGCACCATTTCCGGCGTAGCTCCCTTTTGGGGGCCAAATACCCGGGAAGCCCCCTGCTCCCCGCACAGCGGATTCGTCACATCGCAGGCAACAATCATTTGAACATGCTGCAGGCGTTCGTCCAGCGCAGAAATATCTATGCTTGCCAGTCTGTCCAGACTGCCGCCGCCCCGGGGAAGTTCCGCTCCCGACTCATCCAGGAACCGGGCCCCGAGCGCCTCGGCCATGCCGACTCCCCGTCATTCGTCGCGCTGCCGCCGATGCCGATGATGATTTTGCGGATGCCCCGGTCCAGGCACTCCCGGATCAACTCTCCGGTGCCGTAAGTGGTTGTGATCAAGGGGTTCCGGGTTTCCTTCGGCACCAGATGGATGCCGCTCGCGGAAGCCATCTCAATCGCCGCAGTCTGTCCGCCGCCAAGAATGCCGTATTTCGCCGTAACCTTTTGCCCAAGCGGTCCGTTCACCTCTTTATAATGAATTTTCCCGCCCGAAGCATCAACCAGGGACTGTACAGTTCCTTCCCCGCCGTCAGCCATCGGCACATGAATATAATGGGCAGCCGGATAGACCTTCCGCAGCCCCTTTTCCATGGCAATGCAGACTTCTTTGGCAGTCATGCTCTCTTTGAAGGAATCCGGCGCCAGTACGAATGTTTTTTCTTTTTCTACCATTTTCTCACCCCATACCATATATTAATGCCTGTACTCTATAACAAAAACCCGTAAATGACCGTCGCCGCAACCGCCATCGTCCCGCCAACCACCGCTTCATAGGGAATGAGCCCCATCCGCTGCTTAATCGACATTTTCATGCTGTCCGCTGTGACATGGAAGTAATTGCCCTGCGGCAGGGAGTCGATGACAGTGGCTCCGGTATGCACCATGACCGCTGCGGCCAGCGGCGCCGTGCCCATATTCAAAATCGCTTGCCCAAACGAACCCGTCGCCAGGATAACCCCCGTCGAGGTAGAGCCGGTAGCGGCCGCCATCAGAATACCGGAGATCGGTGCCAGGAAAGTTCCCGAAATCCCCGCCGCCTGGATCAGGCTGACGATCTGCACGGACAAGTCGGAAGCGGCAATGAGTCCGGCAATCCCCCGGCACCGATCAGAATCAGCACCGTTGCCGTCATTTTATTGAGGCCGGATGAAGTAAAGGCCAAAATTTTGTTTCCCTGGCCCATGGCCAGGAGGCCAATAATTCCGGCAACCGGCAGAATGTACAAGGCATCAACTTTAATTCGGGAAAGAGCATCGATGCCCGTGAGCGAACCGATCGGATTGATCATCAGCAGAATGACCGCAACAAGCGGTGCCACGATTGCCTTGCCGAGCGGCGGATATTTGGAGGTGTCAATTTCGTTGTACACTGCTTCCCCGTCCAGCACCCTTACACCTTTATTTTTCAAAAGAGAAGCTACGATAACGGTTACAATTAAGCCGCAGACTGCCGGAATGAAGCCGGCCAGCATTACGTGGCTTAGATCCAGGTCGAACCCCCGCGCAGCGGCAATCGTATTCGGATTGGGTGAGATGATGTTCCCTGCTTTTCCGCCGCCGGAGAGTGCGAGCAGCAGCGCCATTTTGGAGATTCCCATTTTATTGCCTACAGATAAAGCAATCGGTGCCACTATCAGTACGGCCACGGGGATAAATACCCCTACCGCTGTAATTATCATCGTAGCCAGCGCCAGCGCCAGAATGGCTTTGCTCCCGCCGAATTTCTTCACGATGGCCTGGGCAATCGTTTCGGCCGCTCCCGATTCCATCATCACCCCTGCCAATACACCGGCGGCAAGCACGCGCAGAACCGTACCCATGACACTTTGCGTACCGCTTACAAGTACACTGACCGTCTGCTCCAGATTGGCCCCGCCAATCAGCGCACCTGCGATAGCCCCCAGAAATAAGGAGTAAACCGGATTCAGCTTTCTCAGGATCAGAATAATCGCGAGCGCCAGTCCCGCAAGTGCCCCATACCAGCCTATTGTTAATCCTTCCATTGTACAGCCCCCTATAACTCTTGTTGAACACGCTTTCAGTATAAAGGCTGGCCTCATTAAATAATATTGATGTTCGGACGAAATGTATTGTGCAGTTGACCAAAGGAAAACCTCCCGATCGTTCAGCCACAGGCCGGGATTATCGGGAGGTTGCATTCTGTTGTGTGGTCATCATAGACTAAGCAGTGCCGCTTTTTGCAGAGTTCTACAGCTCTATATAGTATCTGGTTTCTTCGCTTTCAATGTGAAAACCAACCGATTGATACAGGGCCTGGGCGGAGTGGTTGCCGGTTTCTGTTATCAGTGAGGCGGTTTCAAGCCCGTGCCCCTGCAAATATTTCAGGGCTTCAGCCAGCAGAAAACGGGCAATGCCGCGTCTTCTCCAGGATTCCCTGACGAACACATCCTCGATAACGCCACCCGCGTCCTCCTGCCATACCATCACACTGGCGACCATCGTCCCTGCTTCCCGGGCAATAATGGCGGTCCACAGCGGATGGGCGCGATATTCAGCAAGCCGCTCCGCTCCAATCGGTGCATCCGGCCACACCTCTGATTCCAGTTTCATGTACTGGTTCTGCTCTTCACGGGTCTCCATCCCCCAGTGTATCCAGTCCAGTCCTTCCGTAAGCGGCATTTCCACAACGGGCTGTGTCAAGTCACGTTGCAGGCTATACAGACTATGTAAATACTGATAGCCCTGCTGCTCCTGAAAATAACGGTGATACCCCGTTTCGGTCGAATAATTCCCCACACACAATAATGTGCCGTGACCCTCCGGCAGCGTCTCCTTCACAGCAACTGCCCGCGCCAGCAGACGCTCATACACACCATTCAGCAGTTCCACATCCTCTTCCCTGCCCGGCACAACCTTCAAATTGATAAAGATCTTATGCTTATTCTCCGCCGCACCTTCAGTTGGAATGATATTGAATACCCCAACCTGGCCTTTGGCTACCATCTGATTTCCTTCAAAAGCGCAAAACACATTTTCATAATTCTCTTCTTCGCCCACCCACCAAAAGATCACAGGACCGCTTGCCGTCACCGCCTGATAAAATTCACCCAGCGCTGCCATATCTTCCTGCCTAAAATTCCGAATTACGGTTTCATTCAATAGCTTACCCACCTGTCTCGTATTTTTTCCAAATCATAACATGGAGGTTAGAGGACAGAAAGATGAAAAATAGTTATAACTATTTAGTACAATACCCCGGCAGACTTCCCCTCGAGCCCCGTGCATGCTGTAGTAGTTTCCGGGAGGACGCCTCCGTTGTCCGTGGATTTCGCCGGAAAAAGGTTATTCTAACGGGTAGCGAGAGTGGCGCCTTCTCTGTCCGCGTTACTCTACGTACGGTCCTGACTTCTCCTATCCCCTTGCAACTGGTCATCTGAAGCTCCCAAGAGATTCGGATTTTTGGGGTTTTGTATAATTTCCTGTTGAACAAAACACGGCTGTACCGTCCTTCACTGGACAATGCAGCCGTTTATAATTTCAGTTTAGCGTTGCCTGGAGAACCCTTTACGAATCCTTCGGCATTCCAAGTGGAAAAAAGATAACTAATTTGCCCGTGCCCCCTATTCTCCGCAAGCTAAGTGGAAAAAGGATAACTAATTCAGCTCATTTCGCCCTCACTGGGTAGCGTCAAGAAGTTTGTGTAAGAAGCGTAGAGTATCTTCTCGAGTATTCGTTTTAGGTGGTAGGGATGTTCTTGGGGGTGGGGGAATCCCCACCCCCAAGAACGAGAGAATGGGCTACTTTTCCTGCAATTCCTGGGCAGGATATCGTGCCTCAAACATCTCATTCAGTTTCTTCTTTACCTCTAGATCCCCAAAACCGCGAATCACTCGTTCGCCAAAGCGCTCGTTATACTCCACGACATCCAGATAGACAATCTTCTCTGCCGCATCCATATTGGTGAGGCTGTTCATGGGTTTGAGGCGCTTCCGAATTTCCTTATTCATTCGTTCAATGGGATTGGACGTGTAGATGGCTTCCTTAATGAGCGCTGGATACTTGTAGAACGTCAGTAAGGTCGCTAATTGCTCTTCCCATGACTGCATCTCTTTCGGGTAGAGCTTGCCCCATTTGGCCTTCACGGTATCGAATGCAGCCCGGGCCACATCCTCATCGGCTGAGGTGTAGATCGTCTTTAGATCTTCAATGACTTCGGTTTTGTGCTGCACCCGTATTTTGGGAAAGGTCGACCGAATCTTGTGAACCACACAGTGCTGTACGTCTGCCTTCGGATACGTTTCGCGGAACGCTCCATCCAGGCCGGGGAGTCCGTCAAACACGCCGAGCAAGACCTCCTGCGCTCCGCGGTCGTAAAGATCCTTCAGGACCTCCCGCCAGCCATTGGCGCTTTCTTGGCCCCCCACATAAAACCCGAGGATTTGTCGGTGGCCTTCCTCGTCAATGCCCATCGCGAAATAAACCACTTCTCCGCCGACGGTGCCACGTTTGAGTTTGACGTATAATCCGTCCAGATAGATGACGGAATAACGCTTTTGCAGAGGGCGCTTCTGCCACTGGTGAATGTCTTCGAGGACGGTTGCCGTAATGTTGCTGACCGTCGTGGGAGAATAGTGACTGCCGAACATACTTTCAATGAACCGGGCCACATCCCGTGTCCCCATTCCGCTTTTGTACATCTGAATGACGGCCTCTTCTAACCAACCGTCCCGCCGTTGGTAGGGCTCAAACAGTTGCGTCTGGAACAGAGCCTGACGGTCACGAGGAACCTTAAGATTCTCCACATTTCCGTATTTCGTGTGCAGATTGCGCGGGTAATATCCATTGCGACTGTTGCTTGGACCGGACTCTTCCGTAGCCATGAATTCTTGGATTTCTGCTCGCATGATGGACTCTAAGTTCTCTTTCACAAATTGAGTAACAAGATTTTCAAATAGATTATTCAGCATATTTTCGGGTACAATAGTCATTGAGTAGGGTTCCTTTCTTGGTGGTGTCGTAATCCCGAGAATACCCTACTTTTTTGTTGCCTACTAGGCCCCAAATCTTGGTACACAACTTATTTTACGCCATCCCTCACTGAGGTAAAGTGACCCAACTAAGTTCCCTTTTTCCACTTAAATCCTACAATTGTTGATTTTGGGGAGAATTAAGTTCCCTTTTTCCAACTATATAAGTTGAACTTAAAGAATTCATAAAAGGAAAGAAGTGCGGAGGGGAAGTTTGGAACTGGAAGAGCGGATGCGTCCGCCTGAAAGCTTTCCGTAGGAAAGCTCGCTTCGGAAGCATAATCAGTCACCAGATTTCAACCGCTAAAGGCGGTTCAAACCAAGAAATTCTTACGACAACAGCGGCTGGAAGTCCAAACATTCCCCGCAGTGACGACCATACCCCACAATGCAAAACTAAAGTTCAAGTTATATAGCCCTGCTAGCACTATTAGCACTATTAGCACTATTAGCACTATTAGCACTATTAGCACTACTCAGCTATCTCTTCGTAAGCGCTATTTGTCGTTATGTCGGAAAATGGCGATCAACTTCGACTGATTCCCAACTTTAGGCAAATCATATCCACAAAAAGGGGAATTATAATAATCATAATTTCCTAAATAACCAAAAAACCACCCGCCTCATCTTCCGGGGCAGGTGGTGGGATAATTTATTTATTTCGCGCCTCCGTTATTGTCGCGCGGCGGACGCATGGTCAGGCTGACCCGGCCTTTCTTGAGGTCGACGCCCATCACCCATACGGTGACATTGTCTCCCACGGAGACAACGTCCATCGGATGCTTCACGTAGCTGCCGCTAAGCTGGGAAATATGCACCAGCCCGTCGTTCTTGATGCCGATATCGACGAAGGCGCCGAAATCGATCACATTGCGTACAGTTCCCTGCATTTCCATGCCGGGAACCAGGTCTTCGATCTTCAGCACATCCGTGCGGAAGATCAGCGGCGGCAGCTCCTCGCGCGGATCGCGGCCCGGACGCTGCAGGCTCTCCAGGATGTCGCGCAGCGTAGGCACGCCGACATCAAGCTTCACCGCCAGCTCGGCGGCATCCTGCGCCTGAAGCTGTTCGGCTACTTCCTTGCTGCCGAGCGAGGCCACATCCAGCCCCAGCTCACGGAACAGCCGGTCCACCACCGGATAGGATTCCGGGTGGATAGGCGTACGGTCCAGCGTGTTGTCGCCGCCGGGAATACGCAGGAAGCCGATGCACTGCTCGTAGGATTTGGCGCCAAGGCGCGGCACCTTCTGCAGCTGCTTCCGGGTCGTGAACTTGCCGTTCTCCTCGCGGAACTTCACTATATTTTTGGCGATGGTCGCATTGACTCCCGCGACATAGGACAGCAGGGAGGCGGAGGCGGTATTCACATCGACACCGACATGGTTGACCGCCGACTCTACGACGCCTTTCAGACTTTCCTCCAGATGCTTCTGGGAGACGTCATGCTGGTACTGCCCGACCCCGATTGCCTTCGGGTCGATCTTCACCAGCTCCGCGAGCGGGTCCTGCACGCGGCGGGCGATGGAGGCGGCGCTGCGCTCCGCCACATCGAGGTCCGGGAACTCCTCCTGCGCCAGCTTGGAGGCGGAATACACGCTGGCTCCGGCCTCATTGACAATGAGGTACGCCAGCCCCGGATCGCCGATCTCTGCGATCACCTCGGCGGTGAACTGCTCCGTCTCCCGCGAGCCGGTGCCGTTGCCGATCACAATGAGCTGGATGCCATATTTGGCAATCAGCTCTTTGAACTTCGCCGCCGCCTCCTTCTTCTTGTTGTTCGGCGGCGTCGGATAGGTGACCGCCACCTCCAGCAGCTTGCCGGTGTCGTCCACCACGGCCAGCTTGCAGCCGGTGCGGTAGGCCGGGTCGACGCCAAGCACGTTCCGCCCCTTCACCGGCGGCTGCAGCAGCAGGCTGCGCAGATTTCCGGAGAAGATGGAAATCGCTTGCGTTTCTCCCTTTTCCGTCATCTCCCCGCGTACCTCGCGCTCCACGGAAGGCGCGATCAGCCGTTTGTAGGCATCCTCGGTCACTGCTTCCAGCAGTTCTTTGACCGGGGAAGGCCCCTTCACCAGCTTCCGCAGAATAAAGGCATGAATCTTGTCGGCAGTCACTTCTATGCCGACCTTCAGCACATTCTCCCGTTCGCCGCGGTTGATGGCGAGGATGCGGTGCGGCGGCATTTTATGTACCGGTTCACGGTAATTGTAATAGTTCTCGTAGACACTCTCCTGCTCCGCGTCCTTGGCTTCCGAGACCAGTATGCCTTGACTCGCTGTATACTGGCGGACCCAAGAGCGGACGGCAGGATCATCGGCAATGTTCTCCGCGATGATGTCCATCGCACCCTGAAGAGCAAGCTCTGCGCTCTCTACGCCTTTGTCGGCATCTATATACTTTGCAGCCTCCTCAAGCGGCTGGCCTTGGCGGCGCTGCTCCATTACCCAGTCTGCCAACGGCTCCAGCCCCTTCTCCTTGGCGGCACTGGCGCGCGTCTTACGCTTCTGGCGGAACGGGCGGTACAGATCCTCCACTTCCTGCAGCTTCACCGCCTTCAGAATCTGCTCCTGCAGCTCCTTTGTCAGCTTGCCCTGCTCTTCAATGCTGCGGAGCACATCCTTTTTCCGGTCCCCGAGATTGCGCAAATAGCTGAGCCGTTCTTCAATATCGCGCAGGACATTCTCGTCCAGCTCCCCGGTCATTTCCTTGCGGTACCGGGCGATAAAAGGAATCGTATTCCCCTCATCCAGCAGCCCTACCGTAGTCCGTACCTGCTTCACGCTGATGCCAAGCTCCTTGGCAATCGCCTGCGTAATCGTTTCCTGCTCCTGACGGGCCAGCGCTTCTTCAGCCGCAGGACCCGCTTGATTCGTATCCACCGTCAATGAAATCCCTCTTTCCGTACACGGTCTGTGTTCATATGGTCTACCTAAAATAGTATCACAGATTAGCCCCGTGCCAAAATCCAGAGCATATCAATCGGCCTGTTTCGCCTGCAGATCCGGGCGGTTCATCCGCTTTCTTGAACCGAGCGACATGATAAAGCAGAGCATGAGCACAAGCGCAGCCACAGTATACGGAAGGTTGATATCGAGGTCAAAGAGGACTCCGGCAACAATCGGTCCGGCAATATTCCCTAGACTTGTATACGCGGAATTCATGCCCATCACGAAGCCCTGCTGCGACTCCGACGCCATTTTGGAGAGCTGCGTACCGACAGCGGGCCGCAAAATATCCATCCCAAGAAACACAATGAAGGTTACAGTGACAATAGCCCAGTAGCCATGCACAAATAGAGTCAGGAGGATGGACAGGCCTGAAACAAGCAGTGAAGCCGAAATGACTTTATTTTCCCCAAAACGATTCAAAATCCAGCTGAACGCCGTAACCTGAATCACCGCCCCCGAAATCGAACCAAAGGTTATCACAAAAGCGATATCTTTGGGCGTGAAGCCAAACTTATGATCGACAAACAATCCGAATACTGTCTCATAATTGGCAAGTCCAAAGGAGAGCACAAAGACAATCACCAGCCCGAAGAAATAAGGCTCCCGGTAGGAACGCACCAGTTGAGTAATAAGGCTGTCTTTACTGTCTTTACTGTCTTTACTATCTTTATTTTCCTGTGTAGACTTGGCTGCCCCCAGCTCTGCACTTGAACGTGACTCCGGCAGTACAATAAGGGTCATCACAGCAACGAATGCCGCTGCCCCCGCAGCTGCGAAGAAGGGCACACGAATGCCAAGCTCAGCCAGATAGCCGCCGAGACCCGGTCCTATGATAAAACCGGTGGTAATCGCCGCATTGATCAGCCCCATGCCTTTGGCCCGTTCCTCCATAGAGGTCGTATCCGCCACATAGGCCATGACCGCAGGCATAATCATTGCCGCTCCGGCGCCTCCCAGCATTCGCGACGCAAACAGCAGCCAGCTTGACTCAGCAAGACCAAACAGCAGCTCCGACAACGCAAATACAACCAGCCCGCCGACAATTATTTTTTCCGGCCCATCCGGTCGGACAGCCCTCCGGCAAGAGGCGACAGGATCAGCTGGGTCAGCGAAAAAGCTGCCACCAGCAGTCCGACAATGCTGCCTCCGATCCCCAGCTCATTCATATAAGTAGGCATAATCGGGACAACCAGTCCGATCCCTGTAAACGCCAGAAATATATTCAGCATCAGGAGCAGCATCGCTCCCCGGTTTCTAAGTAACAATGTCATTTGAGTAACCCCCGTATTTCCAGAACCCAACTTCATATCCTTGGTGTTCCCTTAAGTAAAAAATTTCAAAAAAACAATAAGACCGACCATCCGGTCTATTTAAAGACAACAAGAAAATCACCCTGTGAGGTACCGTAGCACGCTCGCGGAGAATTCAAAGGTACTTTTACCTCTCATTCCACCATTCCTCCCACTCATTGGAGGCTTACATGAGCAGCGTTATTAACCGGGATGGACTACCGGGCACGGATCCCCTGCAGCAGCAGCCCTATGGCTTCGCGGTAATATTGCATGATATCCTCCGGTGCCTTTGCTGCGGCCATGATCTCGCTGACTCTGGCGACTCCCTCCAGCAGGCCGCTCACAACGATGACGTAATTGTCCAGATCGCCCTTGACCAGATATCCGCTGTCCATTCCCTCTTGCAGCAGATTGCGGCAGGCCTCCGAGGCGGATTCGTAGAGCTGCGCCAGACGCTGATGGACCTCATCGGAATGAGGACGGGATCTGGCATATTCCTCGAGCGCCCGGATCAGGGGATTCTGGAAATCATTCGCATAATGCTCGCCCAGCGCATAGAAACGCTCTTCCAGGCCACTGATGCTGCTGCTCTTCTCTGCCCACTGGGAAAGCCACTGCTCCGTATCATCTTCGACCACATACAGGAACAGCTCATCCTTACTGGGAAAATGGTGATACAGGCTGCCTTTGCTGACCTTTGCCGCTGAACAGACCTCATTCATCGTTACAGCTCCATATCCTTTTTGAACAAACAGCTGCGCAGCCTTCTGCACAATCCGTTTCTTTGTCTCTTCTCCGTCAGAACGTCCTTTAATCCTGATCACCCCTTCCTAAACCGACCGTCCGGTCTAATTGTAGCACAAAAGCTGCCCAAAGTGAATTTTGTCCTCATGGGCTGGTGGATTCCACACCGGACTTCAAGCTGCCGAGCTTCACATTCACCCTATTGGGCAAGCCAGTGCACGGGAGCAGATGCATTGCCCGGGTATCCCCAGAAATCAAACAAAAGACCCGCAGTAACGGCGGGCCAGTCCATTGAAACTATTAGCAAAGCTCCTTTATCCCTTCACTCCCCGCAATATCCGATCCATTCGGCGGGGCTGACCACCTCTTGCAGGTTTTGTTTGCTTGCCCTGCTTAATTTCAGGCCTTCGGAGGCGGAAATTAGTGTGCCTGTTCTGCTGCTGTAGATACTTCTGCAGACCTGGCATTTTTTCATGACCATTTGGGAGTTTTCTTCATAATAATAGAGAAGAGTCCCATGACAGCTGCGGCAGTGTTCCTCTGATACTCTGTTAAATATGAGCAACTGGCGGATCTGGCAGCAGCAATGAATATAGAAGCTTTCCACATTCCTTTTGGCCTGCCACAGCTTCTTCAGCTGTCTGAAGCCCTGTTTGAACTCAGAATACATAGCCTCACTGATCACGACTTCTTCCGGGTATTCCAGCACAGCCTTGATCTCATCCGCATACTTAAGATACAGCCTGCCCCCGTTCCTGCCCATTTCATTATAGGAGGCCCGCAGCTCGGCAAGAATCCGGTTGGCATCGACCGGCTCTTTATTGGATATAAGCGTACTCTCCAATCGATGCAAGAAATCATCTATTGAATGATAAATGCTCATTTCAATCCCTCACCCATCTGCTAAATTCCGGACAACGAAACGGGAATCAAACCAAAAGGAAACGGGAACATTACCGCTCCCGTTTCACTTTTTGGATCTTAAGAAATATTACCTATATAGATTGAACTTGCCGGAATATCTTAATATTCCATCTTCCACATATAACGGCGCACCGAAAGCGCATGTCCGGTTTCTTCAGATAAATGCTGTGCGTACTGTCTGAGTACTACACCAGCTACAAGGTTCGTAAAGTACGAACGCACATCCGGGGAGATTCCCTCCAGGTCGAAAGTCTCCGCATCAATCAGAATCGTTTTGTCGGAATATTTCACGCAGAAATCGTAAGCACGGTCATCCAGCGGCCGGGTTTCTCCCAGTCCTTTAATCACGATGAACGGTACATCAAAGTCTGTAATTTCAAAAGGTCCATGGAAGTATTCTCCGGAATGGATGGCACTGGAATGAATCCATTGCATCTCCTGCAGCAGGCAGATGGCGAACGAGTAGGCTACAGAATAGTTAATTCCGCTGGCCATGGTGTAAATCAGCTTTTCCCGCTTGTAATTGCGTCCGAATGCTTTGGCGGCGTCCAAGGTTAAGGCCTTATTCCGTTCATACACACCATGCAGGCCGTTCTCAATGGAACTGATCGCGTTGGCATATTTCTCATTCGGATACAAAGTCTGAAGAATGCCGAATACCAGCCGGTACAGGATAGCCATGCTGGTTTCTTCCCCGCGGAGAGCCTCGCCATAAGGGGCATAATTGTAATGCAGTTTGAATTCTGCAGCCTCCCAGAGCGGTGAATCCACCAGATTGGTCAGGCAAATCGTCAATGCACCCTTCTCACGGGCAAATGCCGTTGCCGCAACCGTTTCCGGGGTGTTCCCGGAGTGGGAGCAGGTAATGACTACGGAACTTGGTCCAAGCGCTTTGGGGGAACGGTGAATAAATTCGTTAGAGGAATAAGCGGCTGAGGGGATCTCAATCTCACGATCCAGAATATATTGCGCTGGTGTAACGTTTGCGAGCGAGCCGCCGCAGGCTACAAAATAGAAATTGGATACCTTTCTTTGGGCTACGGCCTGAATCGCTGCTTCCAGTTGTTGCACATGCTCTTGGTTCATTGATAAATTCCTCCTCTTGTTGTAGATATCTCCGGCAGGCCAGAAACATCTATTTGTTACGTCATGTAACGTAATGTATCTATATGTTACTATGGATATTGCCTGAAATCAACCCTTTTCCTGAAGTTCAAACAGTTTACATTATAAAAAAAGTATTATATATTACCTGTGGTTGGCTTTTGACAGCAATAATCGCCAACGTTATAATAATTAGTTGAATTCTAATATCGTTCTCAAAAGGAGTTGCAATGAGACAATTACAGCCGGATAGCATTATCCCTCTTTATGTGCAGTTAAAAGACATTATCAAATCCGATATCGAAGCCGGCATCATGAAGCCGGGGCAGAAGATTCCCACTGAATTTGAGTTATGTGAAATGTACTCGATCAGCCGGCGCACGGTCAGGACTGCGATCAGTGAATTGATTGAAGAGGGCTTGCTTGACCGCAAGCAAGGGAAAGGCACCTTTATCACCACACCTAAGATTCAAGCGAAATTCGGCCCCTCGGTATTGGGATTTACAGAAATTTGCAAGCTTAACAACCTTAGACCTTCTTCCAAATTGGTTGAACAGCGGCAGATCAGTGCCACCTCCAAACTGGCTGAAGCGCTGAATGTTCCTGTGAACTCCAGTCTTGTAGCGATCCGCCGCATTATGCTGGCCGACGAAGTTCCGGTAATGATGGATTACGCTGTATTTACAGATGCCTATAACTTTTTGCTGCAGGAAAATATGGACAACCATTCGCTGTACGCTACTATCAAAGCCAAACGTGATGTCTCCTTCATGCGCCAGCGCAAATCGATCCAGACCGTATTTGCCGATTCGGCACAAGCACAGTACTTGGGGATTCCGGTCGGCTATCCGCTGCTGCTCTCCCAGGGCACCGTTGTTTCCTCCACCATGGAAATCATTCATTACGGAGAACAGCATATCGTAGGCGACAAATTCGTATTGTATATTTAGTGAGCAATAAATAACATGTCAAAAAAAGCTGTT
The DNA here is from genome assembly GCF_016772475.1 of Paenibacillus sonchi. Classification (NCBI taxonomy): domain Bacteria; kingdom Bacillati; phylum Bacillota; class Bacilli; order Caryophanales; family Paenibacillaceae; genus Paenibacillus; species Paenibacillus sonchi. The sequence goes on along the minus strand of NZ_CP068595.1, from coordinate 3,308,821 downwards.
CAAGCAATGAACAGCTTGTGACCGTACATTCAGGTGTATAATTATTCCCCTATGGGTTTGGGGTACCCGAATCCCCCGTAAAAGGTGCAGGTATACGCGGCAGAATTTGCCCCGGACTGCAGCGCCTCTTCCATAACTCCTTTTTTTAGATAAGATACCAGAAATCCGGCAATGAAGCTGTCTCCCGCTCCCATCGTATCCACGACCTCCGCCGGAGTGACTCCTTGTTTGTACAGCACACCGTTTCTGGAGAACAGCGCGCCTTCACTTCCTTTCGTTATGCCTACAATTTCCGTCCCCAGCCGGTGGCAGGTCTTTATGAGTGCTTCAATCTGCACAGAGTCAAGCTCCGCACCCGAAAAAAATGCATATTTAATATGAGGGCACACCTGCCCCAAATAATCCTCATCCGTCCTTGTGGAGAAATCGAAGGAAATATCGCAGTGTTCCTTAATTACAGGAAGCTCCCTCTCTATGCTGGAATAACAGCTGGTATGGCAGACGTCATGCCCGGCGATATATTCCAGATCCGCAGGCATTAGGCGCAGCCGGAGCAGATGCTGGGCTGTATCCTGGGCACCGCGTACGAATACTCTGTCATTGCCGACCAGCTTCACACCGGGCGAGCCGCTGTCCGCATACACCCTGCGTGAATAACGGTAGCTGATTCCTTCCTTATCCAGCGAGTCCATAATATGATCGGACTTCTTGTCATTCCCGAATACACCGATATAGGACACTTCCTCGCATCCGTTCCGCTTACAGTTCACGGCCACATTGACGGCATTGCCTCCGGGATAGTAGAGCCCTTGATCCAAATAACAATCCGCAACATTGTCGCCTACGGCAATCATTCTCATGGATAAATCCTCCCAAGTTCTTATGTGCGATATTCAGCCTTTTACAGAGCCTTCAGACATGCCCTGGATGAAGTATTTCTGCATAAAAATAAATAGAATAATAAGCGGCATTGAAGAGATGACCAGCCCGGCCAGCAGAACCCCCCAGTCGGTTGACAATGCATCTTTGAAGTTCATCAGCCCGGCCGGAATGGTTCTGTATTTGTCAGAGTCAATAAAGATAATAGAGAACAGAAACTCGTTCCAGGCATAATAGGAGGTAAGGATGATGGTAGTCATAATAATCGGAAGAGACATGGGCAGAAAAATATTGAGATAGGTCCGGAAGACCGAACACCCGTCCATGGTTGCCGACTCTTCAATCTCCTTGGGGATGCCCAGGAAATAAGAGCGGATGAGCAGCACTGCGATCGACAGCCTGAAGGCAATGTAGGGCAGAATCAGGGCAAAATACGTATTATGAATATTTAAATTCTGCAAAAGCTTGTACAGCGGTACGAGACACACCTGCGGGTCCAGCATCATTCCACCGAGCACGAACAAAAACAGCGTTTTGCTGTACCGGAAACGGAAGCGGCTCAGTCCATATGCACACAGTGAAGCAATGACGACAACGCCCGCAATCGTGCTGACGGTGACAATCACACTGTTCATAAAATAATTGCCGATCCCTTTGGTCCAGGCGGTTACGTAGTTCGAGAACAGCCACTCGCTTGGCAGATTCCAAACAGAACCAAAAATTTCATCGTAGCTTTTAAATGATGAGGACACCATCCAGAACAACGGGTACACCACCAGGACTACCCCTACCAGGAGAGGCAGCAGCACAATGAGTCTGTAGATAGACAGCTTGCCGGCCATGTTCAGTCCCCCTTCCCTGTTCTGAATGACAACGTCTGTATGAGCGCCAGCACTGCTGTAATGACAAAAATAAGCAGTGAGATGGTCGCGGCATAACCCATGCTGTCTCTGACAAAACCATTCTGATACATCAGAACCGCAATCGTAATGGAGCTGGTTCCGGGACCTCCGCCCTTGGTTAGAATAAAGGGTTCGTTAAATACCATAAACGCCCCTGTTATGGTCAGAAGTGAATTTACAAAAATCATTTCTTTTACCTGAGGCAGCGTGATGCTGAAAAAGATTTTTATTTTGCCTGCCCCGTCGATTTTGGCCGCTTCATAGAGGTCGCGCGGAATTTTCTGAATGGCCACAATGAACAACATCATGCAATAGCCGATGCTCTGCCACTGCGATACCGCAATGACGGCATAAATGGCTGTAGTACCGGAACCCAGCCATGGTTTAGCCCAGGAATCAAGTCCCACAGCTTGCAGGAACATATTCAGCAGACCGTCCGTCGGGTTATAGACGAAGGAAAATAACAAACAGATAACCGTAATGGAAATAATAACGGGTATAAAAAAGATCGTCCGGAATACCGCCGAGACCTTTCTCAGAAACTCTTCCTCCAGGATGGCGGCCAGAACCAGTCCAAATCCTACCTGGAAGAGCAATGAGATCACTGCATATTTCACATTATTGATTAAGGCTTTGCCCACAACAGGGTCGGAGAACAGTGTTCTATAGTTATCAAAACCGGCGAATGAGCTTTTTCCTGACAGCAGTGAGATATTCTGAAAGCTATAGAAGAAATTCTGGATAAGTGGCATATATACGAAGACTGCAAGCATCAGCACACACGGCAAGACAAACAAATAAGGAGCTATCGTTCTTCTTGTTCTCATCACTTTCCCCCTGTTTTATCCCGGGAACCCAGTTAGACGCATTTCCCTGTATCTTAGAAGAAAGAGGGGAGCAAAGCCCCCTCTTCACAGTTGAAGCACTTCGTTTCTACTTTTTGACTGCTTGAAGCTTCGCCGCTGCGGTTTGCACTTCTTTGAGCACATTTTCAGGAGTCTCGATATCCGCAGCAATGGCTTGGCCTCCACGCATAAAGGCATCGGCTACGCTGGCATCCATCGCATTATCAAGCCAAGGGGTGGTTTCTGCCGCCTTCTGGATCACTTCGATCGCTTCCAGGGTTCCCGGCGGGGAATTCTCCTTCGTAGCCGCACCAATTACAGTTGTCATAGAACCTACATCCTGCTGAAACTTCGCTGCATTCTCAGGAGAGACAATGAACTTTACAAATTTCTCGGCAAGCTCTTTATTGGCTGTTTCCTTGCTGATCATGAATCCTTCAGGTGCACCTGTCAGACCTTCGGCATTCCCTTTACCTTCGGAGAACTGCGGGAAGTTAAAATAATCAAACTCAAGATCGGGTTTATCTTTCAGATAACCCAGCTCGGCAAACTGCAAATAATGGATCGGTACTTCTCCGGCGATGAACATATTTCTCGTCGCTTCATGGTTGACGGAAGTCGCGTTTGGCCCCATATATGAAGATAATTTCTGCCAATACTTCAGTACCTGTAGATATCCCGGATCGGTAAACTGGCCTGTACCTACTGCATAGTCAGTTGCCAGCACCTCCGGACTCAGCATCCGCTGATTCATTGTGCCCAGGTAGTGCCCCACGGCCCAGGAATCCTGGAGGCCTTCGATAATCGGCGTGTCGTAGCCGGAAGACTTAAGCTTGTCCAGCAGGGCTATGAACTCGTCCCAGGTCTTTGGTTTTTCCAGACCCAGCTCGTTGAATATTTTCTTATTATAAAAGAAGACCTTTCCATCCATGGTAAAAGGCACACCATATATTTTGTCATCAAAAGTGAAGGATTTCAGCTGATTCTGAACCAGGGTTTTTGCCCAGTCCGGATCAGAGTCGTACATAGAAGTAAGATCTTCAACTCTGCCGGAGGAGACCAGACTTTCGGCAAAGCTGTCCGACCAGGAGGAGAAGACATCCGGGATGTCCCCGAGGAGACAAGAACCTTGATTTTCTCCTTGTAGTTATCGTTCAGGACGGATTCCATCTCAATTTTGACACCCGGATTCTGTTTTTCGAATTCCTCCTTAATGTAATTGAAATACGAATTTCTTGGTTCATTGGGCCAGCGGTGAAAAAACTTAAGCGTTGTTGTCTTGCCTTTCGAATCTCCATTCCCATTGGCTGCAGGAGTAGAATTATTGCCGCTGCACGCCGTCAGTACTACCAATAAACCCGCCAACATTAACAAGCCCAATTTTCGTCCCATCCGATACATTGTAAATACCTCCCATCGATGATTAACTTATGTAACACAAAATAGGTAACGTATTGTTACGTAACAACACTATACCACACCGATAGTTAATTTTAAATCTTTTTTTACAAAACCTTTGATAAGCTCTTTCAAGAGGGGCGAAATGGCAGGATTTAACGTTTACAACTGAATACACACGGTTCATCTAACGGGGGTTTATTTTGAGAATATAAGAATTGTTTATGCAAATTTTAAAATATAAATAACATTTAGTGTTATTTATATGGACATGATACTACAATTCACGGGTGGAGCACACTGTAAAATTCATGATATTATTGCTGCGTCCAGCTCAAAGAGGCACACCGGGATCTCCCGGTGTGCCTCTCCATACATTATCCTGTGATCTATAAGTCTGCCCGGCTCAGAAATCAATCAGTCCCAGGCTGATTTGCAGCGAATCATCCACCAGCTTCATTGTTTCATCGTCCAGATGGGTGATCTTATCAGTTAAGCGTTGTTTGTCAATTGTCCGAACCTGCTCCAGCAGTATGACGGAGTCCCTGTCAAAGCCGTGAGCAGCCGCATCAATTTCTACATGCGTCGGCAGTTTAGCCTTCTGAATCTGGGCAGTGATGGCTGCCACAATGACTGTCGGGCTGAAGCGATTGCCAATGTCGTTCTGAATGACCAGTACCGGCCGTACTCCGCCTTGTTCTGAACCCACCACCGGCGAAAGGTCGGCAAAAAAAACGTCGCCGCGTTTAACGATCAATATCTACACCCCGCTTACTAAGCGGCCAAGAGTACTGTCTGCATCTTCCTCCGCGAGAAACGCCTCGCATGCCATGGTCAAATTGATTTTAGCCATTTCCATATAGCCACGCTGCATCGAATCGCGGATGGTCCGTTTCCTCCGTTCGCTCAGATACAGCTTCATGGCCTGCCTGATCAATTCACTCCGGTTGGAGTTCTCCAATTGGACGATCCCATCCACTTCCTGCAAGAGATGATCGGGCAAGCTGATCATGATTCTTTTGGTGTTCTGCAAATTGGCCACCTTCTCTTCCACCCCCACAAACCTTCTGCCCTTGTGTTCCAGTGTTGCAATATACAAGGAATTTTATACAAGGAATATATGCCGCCAGTATATCAAGTATGCTGCATTCCATTATAAACTAGAAATGGCGGTTCGTATAGACCATAAGTCACACTCGTCAATACGACATTATCCTTCTATTCCGTTCTTTGCATCAGCAACGCGGTCAAGACATTAGGTCTGCAGCAAGGGGTTCACCAGGTTAGGAGCAGCGCCTTCGCGTACATACACACGCGGCACCCGGTGGGCCAGCATACAGATTACCTCGTAGTGAATCGTTCCAAGATGGAGCGCCAGTTCGTCTGCCGTGATGGACACGGCACCCTGGCGTCCGATGAGTACAACCTCTTCGCCAGCTTTGATTTGTTCCGCTTCTTCAGCGAAAGATTTGAGCGTTACCATACACTGGTCCATGCAGATGGTTCCGACGACAGGAACGCGGCGTCCGCGTATTAGCACCTCCGCTTTGCCTGTTAGCATGCGGGAATATCCGTCGGCGTACCCCACCGGAAGCGTCGCAATGATCTCCTCGCTGTCTGTGAAGTACCGGGTGCCGTAGCTGATGCCCCAATCGGGCGGCAGGGTTTTGACATAGACCGCCTGCGTCTTCAGCGTCATTACCGGGTGTAAAGCCACCAGCTCGCGGTTCACCTCTGTCGAGGGGTAGAAACCGTACAAGCTTATGCCTACACGCACCATGTTACTGGATAGAAGAGGTGTATCAATGGCCGTAGCGCTATTGCCCGTATGTATGATCGGGATGTGAATGTCTCTGTCCCGAAGCGTTTCGGCCACGCTCATAAACCGTCGGTACTGCATCAGTGTATAGCTTTTGTTGCTTTCGTCTGCTTTGGCAAAATGTGTGAACATCCCCTCCAGCTCCGCCTGCGCTACAGAATGCACTTCAGCGATAAAATCGGGGGCATCAGCCGGCAAAAGCCCCAGCCGACCCATCCCGCTGTCTATCTTGATGTGCACTTTCAGCCGGTGCTCCGGGTCAACCGGAAGCTGTCTTACCGCCTCCAGCACCTCCGGGGTGAACAGTGTTACGGTTACATGGTTCTTCCAGGCAACGGGTATTCCTTCCGGAGAGGTGTAGCCGAGCACCAGAATAGGAATTAGTATTCCCGCTTGACGCAGCTCCAATGCCTCATCCAAAAAAGCAACACTTACATAATCCGCTCCAAGCCGTTCCAGCTCCCGGGTCACTTCCACCGCTCCATGGCCGTACGCATTTCCTTTGACGCATCCCATGAACTTGGTCTCCGCAGGAAGAACCTTGCGGAAGGCCTCATAATTGGCACGCAGATCATCGAGATTAATCTCGGCTACTGTAGGTCGATAGCTTGCTTGCACTTCAGGGTCACCTTCTAACATTGTAGTAAAACATCTCTGCATCGTATTGATTATAGTCTTACCGTCAATGGTAATGCTAATCGAAGGCGGCTGTCAATGTAAGCAGGGAGCTATCTTTTGGCAGAACCTCTATAGGTCCTGTCAGGGCCAGAAGAGCTGAAAAAGCGGATACTGCTTGTAGAGGAATGACTCCCACCATACGCAGTATCCGCCTACTGATATTTACTTACCCGATTGTTCCTCCATAGAAGCGGCAATCTGCATCATTTCGCTCACAGGAAGATTTGCACTGGTGATCCGGTACTGCACCCCATCGCTCATCCAGGTCAGTGTCTTCTGCTCATCACCGGTCAGCGCCCCTGCGGTGAAGCCGAGATCAATCAAGGTTGCCGGTGCCAGTGAGACAGCGCGGTCCAGCGGCCGGGACTCAATGATTGTGTACTGGTATGTTCCATCATAGCGGAGAAGCACGGAATGATCCTTGCTGTCCTCAAGTTTGTTGGAATCTTTCAGCTGCACACCGGCTGGGATATAACCCGGTTCAATAATCCCGAAATCACCGGGTTCAGCGGCCGCCGTCTGGTCTTCCTGCCGGGCGTTCTCCGGTGCAGCGACCGGATTGCCATTCTCATCCACTTCCGCCAGTGTGCTTTCGGCAGCACTGCCTGTTGCCATATTCTTTTGCATATCAAAAGAATCCTTGGTAAATTCCGGATCGAACTTGAAGCTGTCGAACTTCACGTTCACCACAACCTTGGCTTCCGAATCGGAGACCTGCACCTGCTTCGGCTCATAGGTCTTCTTCGCCAGCCAGATTTTCTGGCGGACCAGCGCGCTGCTCTGGTAATTCGCGGCTACCTCGAACACGTAGTTGTCTCCATCCTCCACAAACTGGCGGTTGTTGTCGGAGACAATTCCCCGGAGCAGCGTCTGGTACAGATAGACCTGGCCTTGATTGTCCGGCCAGTCGCTCTGGAAGCGGAAGCTTTTGCCAAGGCTTGGTGTCAGTACGAATACGCCCTCATCGTTGCGCAGCACGATTTGCGTAACATCCTTCTGGACGTTCGACAGGCTGATCCGGTAGTAGGAAGGATTCTTGTACCAGACCTCCACCTTATACTCCTGCGGCTGCTCGCCGGTGTACAGCGTCATCGTGCCCGAACCCTGGTAAGCCCCCTGCTTGCTCTCCAGCTTGTCAGACACATTGTTCAAATCCTTGACCACGGAAGCGGCGTCCTTCTTTCCGCATCCCGCGAGCACCAGGGCCACGCTCATAATGATCGCGAGTACCCATGTTATCCGGCGCATGACATCATCCCCTTAACCTGTTTTGGAAAAGCATTGATTAGTACATGTCTATGAGGGACTTGCCTGCATTATGCAGACGGGCATGACAAGCAGGATGGATAATGGCAGCCAGCCGGACAGCAACCCAAAAAGCCCGCGCAGAGCGCAGGCTTACTGAGGTAAACCGGGTGAGCAAACGGTCACCCGGACCAACCGGACAGCGATAAATCACGGATCAGCAGACCGCTGGGCTCCCGCTTCATATCAGCCGCGCGATCTTCTCAATCTCAACGGCGGAAGCAGACATCTGCTGCATCGAGGCGGTAATCTCCTCTGTCGCTGCGGCCTGGCGTTCGCTCTGGGCCAGACAATCCATCAGTGTTGCTTCCATCTGGTTAATGTTCTGTTTGATCGTCTGCAGAATGCCGGCGATATCCTTCGCGGACGAGGCGCTGGATACGGACATCTTCCGGATCTCTTGCGCAACGATGCCGAAGCCGCGCCCGTGCTCCGCAGCATGGGCAGCTTCAATCGCCGCGTTAAGCCCCAGCAGGTTGGAATTATCCGCCACCTTGCGGATGAACTCCAGAATCTCATCCGTCTGCTGCAGCTCCTCAACCACTTTCTGCCCCAGCAGCTTCAGCTCACCTACGGTGTTCGCCAGATCAGAGGCGGTTTCCGCGATCTCTTCCGAGGTCGAGCTGATTTGTTCAGAGGTCACTGCCAGAGCATTCGCCGCATCGCTGAGCGTTTCCTGGTTGCTGAGGCTGATTCCTATGGTAAAAACACCAGCTACCGCTCCGTTCTGATCCTTTATCGGCATAGAGGTGGATTTGAACGGCCAGCCGTAGATTTCCTTCGGAATATTGGCACTCACGTCCTCTCCCGTTTCCAATGCCATGCGGATTCCCCCGCTTGGCGGAACCGGCATCCCCTCTTGAATGCGGATATCCAGCTCTGTTCCCGGCAGATAGTAGATGAATTTTTCCGAATCCGCCAATGCGAACATCACATCCAGCGGAAATAGACGCTGCACCAGCGGCAGTGATATTTTCAGAGACTCCAGTAATTGTCCAAGCTCAGTTTCATTGTTCATGACCGCAACAGCTCCCACGAAAACATTTTTGATCATTATAGCATAGGAGAAAATATCTCTATATTAGATATCTTACCCTCAATAGCACAAGCCTGGTTTTATTCAGCAACAGCAACCGTTTTTTTCGCCAAGGCAGTAGGTCAAATGTAATATTTTATCATTTAATTAAAGCAAATTTGCAGCCGATATATTAACGTAACCATGTGAGTAACTTATACAAAGCAGAGGAGAATAACAACATGTGGAAAGCAAACAAAGTATCCAATAAAATAAGCAACATCTCTCTGAAGGTTAAGCTTCCTATTCTATTAAGCTTACTTGTGGCTGTAGTTCTCATGGCAACTTCAGTGACGGTCTATTTGTTTTCTTCGGACCTGCTGCTCCGCAAGAGCAAGGATGAAATTAATGCGAATAGTGACCGTATAGGCGAGGGACTGTGGACAGCGATGCAGCTTGAGGAACAAATCTCTTATGTCATTTCCGTGCATAATACCTTCAAAGAGCTGCTAGAGCTTAGAGAACAAGGAACATTATCGGATCAAGCGTTCTTTTCCCCGGACAATCCCGTTTTCAGTAAAGCGAACAACATCCTTCAGGATAGTCTGCAGGGAGGAAATGACTCCTTGCTTGTATTGGATTCACAAGGGACTATCGTCGCAGGAACCAATAAAGAGAGTTTGGGGCAATCCCGGGTTGACCGGGAGTATTTCACAGAAGCCTTAAAAGGAAAATCGTTTATCAGCGACGCTATTGTCTCCAAATCAAACAACAAACTGCTCCTGGTATTCTCCCAACCGGTCAAATCTGCCGACGGGAAAGTTCTGGGCGTCCTGGCCATGACAGTAGCCAGCGACTTCTTCCTCGATAAACTGGGCAACATTAATATTAATGCCAAAGGTAAAATTGAGGTTCTAAGCCGGGGCGGGATTGTATTATATAATTCCTCCGACCCGGCGCGTATTGGCCAGGATGTCGGTGATGATCCGGGGATCAAAACTTTACTGGAGACCCGGGCAACGGATGAGCTGGAAATCCAGACGACCGAACTGGGCACGGAATACCTGAGAATCAATAAAATTCCCAAGGCCGACCTTACTATATCTGTTATTGATTCCTACGACGATATTGAACGCCCCATTCAGGATATGTTAATGAAGATATTGATTGTAACCGTCATTGCCCTGCTGGTTGCCATTGGTTTCGGACTGCTGCTGTCCCGTTCCATTACCAAACCTGTGGTTACGCTGACCTCACGGTTCAAAACATTGGCTACGGGAGATTTGACGGTAACCGCAGACGGCAGCTATAAAAGTGAGTTCAAGGATCTGGCGGACAGCTTTAATACCATGGTCCAGCAAAATAAAGCGCTCATCACCAATATGAACGATTCGATTACCATACTTAAGACAAGCACCCATGAGCTGGAGGAGACCTCCAAACAGGCCGCCCGTTCTGTGAATGAAACCTCGGTAACCTCAATGGGAATAGCCCAGGCGATGGAGCTTCAATCCAATGATACTGAGCAAATCGTCAATAAGTTCTATGGGTTCAGTGAGAAATTTGCCGGAATGAATGATAACGCGCAAGCGGTCAGACAAAGAGCCGAAGAAATCACCCAGGTCTTCCATACCAGCAATCAGGTCGTCGAAGGGTTGATTGAGATCAGCAGCAAAAATGAACAGGAAGTCCAAAAAATCTCGGCCATCACCGTTAAGCTTCAGGATAGCTCCAACAGCATCAGCAATATTACGGGGGCCATTAATCAGATTGCCGCCCAGACCAATCTGCTTGCCCTTAATGCATCGATTGAAGCTGCAAGGGCCGGGGAACATGGAAGAGGTTTTGCCGTAGTAGCTTCCGAGATTCGCAAGCTCGCTGAGCAAAGCTCGAGGCAATCGAACGAAATTTATGAGATTATTCAACAAAACCTGGCGTTTGTCGCCGAAAATAATGATAGCGTAATGGAGATTAATCAGATTTCCGCAAAGCAGGATGAGCTCGTAGGACAAACCCAAACGGCCTTCCAGACCATTCTGGATAAAATCACAGAAATCACTGTGCAAATCCAATCAATGGCCGATGAAATTGCTCATATGCAAAAGGATAAGGACGAGGTTCTCGATTCAGCTCAAAGCCTGTCAGCTACCGGAGAAGAGGTTTCCGCATCGGTAGAGGAAGTTACCGCTACTATGATGGAGCAATCCTCCGCCGTTGACCAGCTGGCTGAGATGGTGGGAACCATAGACCAGCTCTCGAAAAGCCTGGCCGAAGCAGCCTCTACATTTCGGATAGAATAAAAAAAGCAGCGGTTCTCCTAAATGGAGGATCGCTGCTTTTTTGGCTAATTTCTGGTCAACGGATCGACTCAGCGATCTTCAGCACCTCGGACCGGTCCAGGCCACTGGTGTTCACAGAATACAACACGCCGTCCGCCTCCCAATCCAGACTTCTGTCATCCATCATGACAGCATCGGCGCCGTTCACCCGCACTTTTTCCATCTTCCCGCTGGTTGACATTTCGTAGGCTGTTTCCTCGTCAGAATAGCGAAACTGCATGGAGAGCTTCTGGCCGATTTTTTCACTGGTGAATATCAGGTCGAGGTATTTGCCGTTCACACCTTGTTCCCCTTTGCTGAATTCCCCATGGTCAAAAGCAAACCCTTCAGGTAGATACTTCGGCAGCTTTACAGTAAAAAGTGCGTATCGATCCAGTTCCGCCGGGTCCTTCACGATCAGCCGGTTCGCCTCCGCTTCCTTGTCGCGCTGCTCCTGCTCGCTCTTCGTAATCAGCTTATCGCCATCAAAATTAACGATCTGCTCTCCCTCGGCGTTATAGACTTCACCCAGCTTCTTGGTATTATCTTCAATCTTATTTCCGTTTTTATCATAGAGCTTGCCCTTCCACGCCTCAGGAAACGATTGAGTCTCGTCAGGGTCCATCTGGCTGGCAATAATGTTGCCGAGATTGATCTTGTTCAGCGCTCTGTCCAGCAGCTCCTGGGCAAAGGATGGCTTAACGATGCTTATACTTAGCACCCCTGCAACTAATAGGGAAGCGAGGATTATGACCGGGCGTCTCAATTTAGCGTTCATTTTCATTATTTTTTCCTCCTGCTGGTTATAGGTCTTGTTCCTCACTCTGCCGAGAACAGCCTGCTTATGGGAGGCTTCGCTGAAATCCTGTCCGGCCAGAACTCTGCTCAGCTCCAGCAGCTCCAGGTACTCCGGAGAACCTTTCCACTGGGCGGGCTCCAGATGATGCAGACCTGCGTCAACATCCCTGGAGAACTTTTGCACTGTCTTTTTAGTTTTCACAGCTGGTCCACGCTCCCTATTTCAGATTTCAATTTTCTCATGCAGCGGTATAGAATGACGCCGACGTTGCTTTCAGTCATTCCGGTGAGGCTGGCAATTTCCTTGTTCTTCAGATCAGCGCCGAATTTCAGCGCCACGATATTCCGCTCTTTGGCTGACAGTGTATCCAGCGCAAGATTTAGCCTTCCGCTGCGTTCCCCCTCCAGCATGTGCTCCTCCGGGGCTTGTCTGCTTGACACCAGTTCCCGGATGGCATCCAGAGAAAACAGACGGTTCCGCTTCCGGCTTCTGTAATAATCATTCACTACATTTCTGGCGATGGCGAACAGCCACACCTCAAACGGTGCTTTTTCCGGGGAGTAGCTATGCAGCTTGGACCATGTCTTTTCGAAGACCTGGCTGGTCAAATCCTCCGCCGTATAGTGGCAGCTGACACGGTAAGCAATATAATTGAATATTCTTGAATAATAGGTTTCAAAGACCGTTGTGAACAGCTTGTCTGTATCCACTGAATTTGGTTCTGAATCCTCTTTTGCTTGTTTAATTCTCCCTTGCTTAAAAGATTGTAACAATGCGCGCTCTTGCATCTCTCAAGCTCTCCTTTCCTGCAACATCCACCGGGCCAAGTGTTGTACACCAGCTAATACGCCAATATCTGCATTTCATTACAAGCAGGAATAAAAAGTCCAAATCTCCCTTATCCCCTCAAGTATCATGGATTGTTTCTCTGCTGTATGCGGATTATGTTGCACATTCTGCTCATACAAGTAAAAACGGCTACGCCGTTCTTATTAGGACGGTACCCGTATATTAAAAAAAGACTGCTCTCCAGCGCTGGTTGATCCAGCCCAGAGAGCAGTCTTTTTAACAAGACCCTGCCGCTTACGCTTGTTTTTTCTCCGTTAAGTAGTACAAGATGGCCAATACCGGCAGAGCCAGCCCGATCAGAGTAGTCAATCCCCAGCCGCCATACGCATATGCCCAGCCTCCGAGAGGAACCAATGGCTCCGCCTATGAAGAAAATAGCCATAAACAATCCGTTCAAACGTCCTCTCGCTTCGTTGCCAAGGGAATAGATCGCCCGCTGTCCAAGCACCAGGTTCCCCGAAACCCCCATATCCAGGATAATGGCCCCCACAACCAGCAGTCCCAGTGTTACTTTGGAATCACTTTGAAACAGGTAAGCGATTAAAAAGGCTGCGGCCGCCAGCATAAACGCAAGTCCTGTCAGGGGTCTGGTCCAGCCCCGGTCCGCCAGTCTTCCGGCAATAGGAGCGGCAACCGCACCGGCGACACCGGCCAATGCGAACAGGGCAATTCCCTGCTGACTCAGATGATAGGTATCGGCCAGCCGCAAAGAAACGGTCGTCCAGAACAAGCTGAAGGTTCCAAACAGACTAGCCTGATACAGCGCCCGGCGGCGCAGCACCGGTGTAGTCTTCAGCAGCGTCCCCAGCGAACGGATCAATCCGCCATAGTTCATGGTTGGCATAGGCTGACGTTTAGGAAGGACACGGGATAACAGAATCGTCAACAGCGCGATTACTACCGCAGAGATGGCAAAGATCGCATGCCAGCCCCAGAGACCGGAGACAAAGCTGGCCAGCGGACGGGCGAACATAATTCCCAGCAGCAATCCGCTCATCACATTGCCCACGACCCGGCCGCGGTGTTCTTCAGCGGCTAAGTAGGAAGCATACGGCACCAGAATCTGTGCGGCTACCGAACCGAGTCCGATAAACAGGGATGCGGCCAGAAACAACGGCGCATTGGGAGCAAGAGTAGCCGCTGCCAGTGCAGCTACCACGACTGCCAGCGAAGTTACCGTCAAGCGGCGGTTTTCAATAATGTCGCTAAGCGGCACCACAAACAACAGTCCAATAACATAACCGATCTGGGTCAGCGTCACAATCAGCCCTGCAGCTCCAGAGGAAAGATGAGTAGCTGCGCTGATCGGTCCAACCAGCGTCTGGGCATAATACAGATTGGCAACAATAAGTCCGCAGGAGGCCGCCAGCAGAAAAGTGATCCAGCCGGGGACCGCCTTGCTTGCTGCGCTTGCTTGCGCATGTTTCACGTTCATTCCACGACTTGCCTGATTTACCTGGTTCATGTGAATTCCACCCTTCATTTAAATACTAAACGTATAGTTCATTAATTTATGTCTTTATGATATACTGAACGTACAGTTTTGTAAATAGGCAATTCGAAATTTATTTATAAAGTCTGTGATTCACAGCTTATCCTTCGCCAGGCTGGCTAACTCCATGTATGTTTTTGTATAATGGACGTATAGTTTCTTATGGTGAACCGGAATATGGCTAAGGATAAATTCAATCAGGAGGTTATCATGATGGATAAAAAAAGAGGACGGCCGCGCAATAATGAGGCCGAGGCTGCCATTCTTGCGGCATCCTATGACTTGCTGCTGGAGACGGGATTCGGCGCCGTGACGGTAGAGAAAATTGCGGAACGGGCAAAAGTCAGCAAAGCCACGATCTATAAATGGTGGCCCAATAAAGCGGCTGTGGTGATTGACGGGTATCTGTCTGCCGCTACCGCCCGGCTTCCTGTGCCGGATACGGGTTCCGTTAAGGAGGATATTAGAATCCATGCTACGAACCTGGCCGCTTTTCTGTACAGCCGTGAAGGAAAGGTCATTACGGAGATGATCGGAGAAGGACAATTCGATGCCGGCCTTGCCGAGGCTTACCGGACGAGATTCTTCGCACCGCGCCGTCAGGAAGCCAGACAACTGCTGGAGCGCGGGGTAATGCGGGGGGAACTGAAAAAGGATCTGGATGTAAATTGCAGTATTGATCTTATGTATGGACCGATATTCTACCGGCTGCTGATTACAGGAGACACACTCAATGGAGAATTTGTAGAAAAGCTGTTGGCATTAGCTTTCGAAGGGATCCGAGCGTAGCGATTCTTCCTTGGTATACTCATTAATTAATGTGTCCAGCTTCATGGATTGCCTGATCACTTTCGGATGCAGCAGCCCATAGGTTGTTTCCATCTCATTCAGCTTCCTGCGTTCTGCCTCGATGCACCGCTGAATGGCTTCAAGCTTGTTCATGAACATAACCTCCCCTAGGTAGTTTAGAAGGTTATGTTAAATTATAGGACGCCGAGAGATATGCAGCATTGAATGAAAAACCACTGGAAATGCAAGGTTATGCCTTTCCGGTGACCCGCAGACATGGACAGCTTTTACGTCCAGTTCTGCGGGGTACTGTTATGCTGTGACCATTCCCAGAACAAATCCATCATATCCTTTGCTGCCTACGGTCTGTAGTGCTGTTGCCTCTACCCGCGGTTCGGCTGCCAGCAGGTCTATAAACTGACGAATGCCCTGCACCCGGTCATCCTTGCTGTCGGCCTGAACCACCTCACCGCCGCGTACAACATTGTCCGCTACTATGACCGATCCCGGACAGGCCAGCTTCAGCGCCCACTTCAGGTAGTGCGGATTATTGGGCTTATCGGCATCGATAAAAATAAAGTCAAAAGGCGCAGCCCCCCGCGCTTCCAGCGCTGCCAGAGACTCCAGCGCCGGCCCTTCAATGACCTCTGTTTTATCGGCTAATCCTGCCAGTCTCAGATTATCCTCCGCCACCACGACATGCTTATGCTCGTATTCGAGTGAAACCAGTCTGCCTGCTTCCGGCAAGGCCAGGGCCAGCCAGATGGTGCTGTAGCCTCCCAGTGTGCCAATCTCCAGAATATTTGCCGCCCCTTTCATCTTGGCCAGGAGATACAGCAGCTTCCCCTGATTCGGGGCAACATCAACCGCCGGCAATCCGGCCCCTGCATTCGCATCCAGCACAGTATCCAGCACCGGATCGGCTGGCAGCAGCCTGCTGTTGAAATATCCGTCAACCTCGCTCCATGTGTTCATTTCTCCCATGATATGATTCCTCCTTTAAGTTGTGTATTGGATCTGTCTTTAATATAAGATACAATGAACCATAATACTAATATATGTTTTTGCGATTTATATATATTTATGTTATGAAAGAAGGGATACTTATTAACATCCATGCCCTGAGACTGTTTTATTATGTGGCCGAGACCGGGAGCGTTACGAAGGCGGCAGCCCGGCTGAATATCAGTCAGCCGGCAGTGACCAGCCAGATTAAGAAATTCGAGAAGGATCTGGGCCTGCCCCTGTTCAATCCCAGCGGACGAGGAGTCTCGCTTACCCCCTTTGGGATAGAGCTGGCTAAGCAGGCCGGCAATTTCTTCACCTACGAGGAACAAATTGATGAATTTGTAGAGGACTACCGCCACGGCCGGAAAGGCAAGCTCCGCATTGCCGCCACTTATCTTCCGGCAAATTTCCTGGTTCCCGGCTGGGCTGCGAGGTTCAAAGCCGGCTGTCCGGAGATTGAAATGGAGATTACAACAACTAATTCCCAGCAGGCTTTTGAACAACTGAAGCGCCATGAAGCCGACGTCGCCTTCTATGGAGGGGGAGCACAGGACAGGCCGGAGGATATCGATTGGCTGGAGCTTTTTGAGGATGAGCTGTGGTTCGTGGTGTCCCCTTCCCATCCCTACGCAGGCCGTACTGTGTCATTACAGGAGATGATGCTGGAGCCGTTCATTATGCGGGAGGAAGGCAGCTCAACCCGGGCACGTCTTGTCTCGCTGTGTGTTACCTATGGTCTGAAGCCGCCGCAGGTTACTTTGCAGTTCAGCGGTCTGGGCGAAGCCATCCGTTCGGTCATGGCCGGATACGGTGCCAACTTTATCTCTTCTCTGGCTGTGCGGGAATATGTGGAACAGAAGCGGCTGTCCCGGGTGCAGGTAGAAGGCATTCAGCTAAGCAATCATATTGCCATCTGCACACGAAGCCATGAATCCGTGCCTCCAGCTCTGCAGCAATTCATTGACATCTGCCGCAGCTTTCCGCCTGAATTGTAGTGATGGCTTCTTTTCTTGCATAAAACGTAACATTCCTGTCTTCGTATTGTTAACGGATCGTGTCCCCGGAGCGGAAGATATACAGTATAATTGAATGGATTGGAACTTTTAGACTCTGGAGGTTATTCTGTGAAAAAAATACTGACCGCTTCCGCTCTTGCCTTGCTGATCGCCGGATGTGCGGCAGCTCCAACCATAGATTCTGTATCTGCAACTGCACCGTTAACACTGTCGGTAGACGGCCAGCCCGTTCTGCCCAAGCTTCGCCCTTTTTATTCCGGAGAGCTAATGTATGTCCCGGCCAGAGCGCTGCTGGAATATTACCCGGTTGAATTGAAATGGGATAATGCACACAAAAAACTCAGCTTAACTACCAACAGCTCCCGTTCGGTTCTGTCACCCGGCAGTTCAGCCATGCAGGTTCAATATACGCAGACTGACGGAGGTTATAAGGACAAGCTAGAGGGGCCGGTCCTTCTCAAGGAGGGGCATGTGTATGTTTCTGCGGGGACTGTGGACCTGCTTACCGGAGCGGTAGCCAAGCTTGCAGCTTCCGGAGATACGGTGTCCATTACATCGGGAGATGTCAGTACATCCGTACGGGTCCCCAAAGACCCTCTTGCCGTTGCAGCGGGCAGCTCCGGTAAGGTCAAGCTGTATGCGGCCCGGAAGCAAGGCAGTACCTATAAAGGGTTCATACTTGAAGTGAACGGCAGGAAGCACAGCTATAACTGGGGATCTCCCAGACTGGTGTCATACCCGCCGGAACTTCACTATGCCGATGTGGATGATGACGGGAAGCCGGAAGCTATAGTGATCTTAAGTCTTGGTACAGGAACGGGTATTTCCCAAGAGGAGGTCCATGTAGTCAAGCCGGAAGTGTGGAAGGAGCTAGCGGTGCCCACAGCGGAAAAGGCAGCCTCCGCCGCTGTCTTCTCCACAATCTCACTGGATCAAAAAGATGTGCTTCTCCAGCTTGAGGTTGCCGGCTCTTCTCCATCAAAGTACACTTTCCGGTTACCTGACCGGGCCGGTGACGGCGGACTGGATCACTTCGGCACCCATGCAGGAATTGGAGCAGTTACTTATTATAAAGTGGCGGATGGCAAGCTGAAGGCAGAAACCAATGTAAGTATAGGAATGGGGGAGAGTATGGGGACATTGATGTTGGACTACAAAGCAGGCAATGGAGGAATGGTACTGGGTACGATCCGGTTTGAACCCCATGACACTACTGAGCAGTATGTGGAGAAGGAGCAATGAAGCGATGATTGATGCTCATATACATCTGGAGCAATATGAGGATTCCGAGCAGCGGGCCATGCTGCTCGGGTTGCTGGAGCAAGATATCCAATCGCTCGTCGCGGTCTCGATGAACCTCGACTCCTGTATCCGCACACAACAAATCGCCGCCCGGTATCCGGGCCGGGTAAAACCGGCCTACGGATTTCACCCGGAGCAGCCGGCTCCAACGGAAGCTGAGCTTGCGGCACTGTTGAAGTGGATCAGTCAGCATGCAGGGGAGATGGTGGCTGTAGGCGAGATCGGGCTTCCCTACTATTTAAGGGCTGAGGCGCTGGCACGCGGGGAAGCTTTTGAGATGGAGCCTTACCTCCGGGTACTCGATAACCTGCTTGCTCTGGCAGCCCGCCTGAACAAACCGGTGGTGCTGCATGCTGTCTACGAGGATGCTATAACCGCCTGCAATCTGCTGGAGAAGCATGGCATTGCCAGAGCGCATTTTCATTGGTTCAAAGGTCCGGAAGAAGCGGTCACGCGCATGATTGAACGCGGCTACCATATCTCCTTCACCCCGGATATTGTATATGAGCCGGAGATCCGGGAGCTGGCACGGCGCTACCCGCAGGGGCTGGTCATGGCCGAGACGGACGGGCCTTGGCCGTTCGAAGGCCCGTTTGCCGGACGTCCAACCCGCCCGGCGATGGTTCATGATGTCGCAGCCGCCTGGGCAGAGCTGCATGGGTATTCTGCCGCCCAGGCGAAGGCGATGCTGACCGCCAATACGGCGCGCTTTTATCAGCTGTAGCAGACGGCTGGCTTGCCCGTAACCCTGCACCTTGACCGCAGAAACGTCCGCTGCCTCACCTCAGCCCTGCTTGATCGCCAAGCGGTAGCCCAGGTTCATGATAAAATTATAAACCGGATGTGTTCCCGACACCCGCATCCGGCGGATGAACGAAGGCAGGGAATAGAAGCGCCGCTGGAAATCAAGATAACCCTCATACAATTGCCCGGAAGTCATGCCGGCGGGATGGAATACTACATCGGTTCCACAAGCGTAATCTTATACTTAGCTTCATCTATGAAACCAGCCAAATAAGGCATCGTAATCTGCACGAAATTGTTGAACTGCTTCCTCCGGAAGCTGTTAATCTTCTGATTTTCCGGCTGGATGAGCAGTATGCTTTTTTTCATAGGTCACCTGCCTGCTCCTCATTCTTCATTATGTACGATCAGTCATGAAGCGGCATTCTTTGCACATGACTAAGCAATCCATCCTTCATTTCCATCCGGTAAATATCCGGTTTGCGGGTCTGCAGCAAAAAATCCAGCCCGTATTCCTCAGCGAACTCATTCATCATCAGCGTCATGACCATCCCGTGGGTGCCAATCACGATTCTCTCGCCCGGATGATTGCGCAGAATCTCCTTCAACGCCTTTACGGCCCGCTCTTTGCAGACACGGTTCGATTCCCCGCCGACTTCCAGCACAAAATCCGGCTCCGCGAACATTTGCTCCAGAAAAGGATACAGCTCCGGGTCCTGCAGCGTACGGTTGTCTTCCGTCCAGCATTTTTCTTTTAAATCCTCGACCTTGTGAATCTCTTTGCCCAGCGCCCCGGCCAGGCCCGCAATCGTATCTACTGCCCGGGTATACGGACTGCTGTATAGGGCATCTATGCCTTCACCCTGCAGCCGCTGCGTTACTCTCTGCGCATCCTTTTCACCCTGTGCTGACAGAAAACGCGATCTTTCGTTGCCCGATGTTTTGAGCGAATCTCCATGCCGCACCATGTAAATATAAGTGGTCGTTGTCATTTTGTTCCTCCTGAAAAATACAAAAACGATCTCCATCTACATATTCGCCCGGCCGGGCCCGTCTCCTCCATATAAAAGGAAAAAAGCCCCTGAGGGCTTAGTGCTGCTCTTGCTCTGGCTCTGACTCTGACTCTGACTCTGACTCTGACTCTTAAGTGTATTTTGTGCAACTATATCTGAGTAATCCAGGAGCTATCGGAGTTTAAATGTATTACTTACAATTAAAAAAGACCATTTCCGTGAATATGAGCAAAAAGTGATTTTTTGTTGCATGAACTGCAGTTACAAGCCATATTGGCTTGAACAAGGCCGAATTAACTGTACAGACTGCAGTTACCCGTGTCTCCTAGCCAATCAACGGTGCTCCACCATGGGCTGCACACTCTCCCGCTTAGCTTCAGGCCAGAGCACCCGGCCAAAGAGCACTCCGACGAGCCCAAGAAGCACTTGAACCATGCCAAAATTCATAAAGATTCGGCCGGGTCCGGCCACCTGAACCAGCCAACCTCCCAGAAGAGGCGCTGTAATCATCACCAGACCGAGTATGCTGCTCTGGATGCCGAAGATGCGGCCGGTCATGTGGGGCGGGGTTTCTTTTTGCAGACAATAATTGAAGGCCACGAAAAAGCTTCCATTCCCGAGCCCCAGTATTAATCCGAACAGCAGCACCCAAATCACAGATGCCCCTGGTTGAAGCAGGCCGAGCCCCCCGACGGAACCGCCTATCAGCACATAGCCCATTCCGAGCCGAAGTCCATAGCTGGTTCCCGGTTTCAACTTGCCCAGAAGCAGAATAACAGATACGGCCCCGACCCCGGATGCGGCAACCATCCAGCCCAGCAGGGATTCATTCTCCGGTGATATCACACGGAACAGACTGGTGAACTGAAAATCAATGATCTGGATCGCCAGCGCCCCTGTGAGTCCAAATAGCATCGTATGCAGCAGCAGCCTGCTGCGGAGCATAAAGCTCCAGCCCTCCGCCCACATCGTGCGCAGCGGAACCCGTTCTTCCTGCACCTCCGCCGCCGGGTGTTCATCCCCGGTATGGATGTTTTTTACGGAGAGCAGCAGCAGATAAGAACCTACCCGGAATATGGCGTTCAGAAGGATACACCACTGCGGGCTGAGCAGCGTAAGCGCCACACCGCCCAGCAGGGGGCCGGCGATTTTGGAGCCCTGGCTGACGATCCCGTTCAGCGAGGTGGCCTGAAGCAGCTGATCCTCTCTGACGATGCTGCGGGTCATGGACTGCTGGGCCGGAACATTCAGCGTGGAGAGTGCCGAGCGCAGCGCCAGCAGCGCCAGCAGCCACACCATATTGGGTGCGAACAGCACCAGTACGGTCAGGAGCGCAGTAAGCAGATCACACATGCGCATCAGCTTCAGCTTGTTCAGCCGGTCGGCGGCCACTCCGGCCACAGAGCCGAGCAGAACGCCGGGAAGCGCCACCGCTACCGGAATCAGCGCCAGCATCAGCGGACTGGCATGCCAGCGGTAACCCACCAGGACCTGAATCGCCAGCGAATCGAACCAATCCCCGAAGGCTGCTGTGGCGTAGGCACTGTACACGCGCATATATACTTTGTTGTGCAGCAGGCTGTTCCCCTGCTTGGCGGAAGCTTCCATCTGTCATTCCTCCATAGTTGCATTTAGAATCATAGAACAGGTTGCTCGTATGACCCTACTGTAATGGAGAATTGTCAGAGAAAGATCAGAGGGATTTCAGGACCTGCTGCATGGTGTCCTCCAGAGACTGGCTGAACCGGTTCAGCCCGGATTGCTCCAGTTCTGCCACAAATATTTCTTCATATTTATGCTGTAGCGCTTTTGGGGGAGGGAACATACGGCAATAATGCACAATCCGGTACAGCGCATATAGCCGCAGGGGGATGAATCCGGACATCTCCAGCACCTGCAGCCCCTCACTGAGCAGGTTCTCTGCTTCACGCCATTGTTCCAGCCGCAAACTCCAGAGTCCCTTCACTACTTTATAGCTCCCGATCTCCCGGAGAAAAGGTTTCTCCAGCAGGATGACGCCAATCGCTTCATCCATCCGCTTAAGCTCCTCATCTCCGGTGCCGGCCGTCAGATGCACGAACAGCTCCGTAATCAACGTCACGGGAATGAAATTATCATAACCAAGCTCAGCAATGACCTGATGGGAACGTTTCAGACGCTCCAAAGCCCGCTCCGGTTGCCCCGCAAGGGTGAACAGGTCCAGAATGGTGAGAATCTCCAGCTCCAGCTGATAGTTAGGGTACAACAGCTTCCGTTCAATCACCTGCTCGCAATACGCTAGCCGCTCCTTCGGATCGCCGGAGAGAAAGTAGAAGATCATCAGATAAAATAACCGTTCCCTGAGCGGAACTTCATCTGTATGCAGCAGCCATTCCAAATCTCCCTGCACAAAATGAATGACCATGGAATACACCGAATCCAGCTCATAGCCAAGGATATCCTGCTGGCGCGCCAGCGTTACCATGGATTTGCCCTGGCCATATACATGAAATTTGGAAAATACGCTGCGCATGGTTTCCCGCAGCTCCGGGTCATTCATTGCCGGATTTAGGGCTACACCGGCAGGAGTACCCGGAACGGCAAGACTGTAGCCGAACCCCCGGACAGTCTTGATGTCCAGGCCGCTGAGGACATGCAGCTTTTTGCGCAGTCGGTAGATATGGTCGTCTACCGTTCGTTCCACCGGATACTCCAGCGGCCAAACATGGTCCAGCAGCTGTTCCCGGCTGAAGGTGCGTCCAACATTGCGGTACAGAAACTGCAGAAGAGCGAATTCCTTGGGCAGCAGTGTAATCGTAATCCCGTCTGCCATCACTTTGTATTCGCTGTTGTTTAATTCAAGATGCATAGCCGAACCTCTTTTCCAAGGATAAGTCCATGGAAGTATTATAGCTTATCCGGCCATATTGTTAATTGAATCCTGTTCAGAAAATACAGAGATATGATCCACCGTACCCGAGGCCTCCGGAATGATGAATTTCAGCTCATATTGCTTGCCTGCCTGATACATGTAGATTTTATCGCCGCCGTTCACGGCTGTTCTCTCCGGTTCGCCGAGCACAGCTTCAATCTCCTTCAGTGTCAATTTCTGCAGATCGGCGGCGCTGGAGCGGACGTCAAAAATCCGGCTGCCTTTGTTGAAGCCGATGACGACATGTTGTTTGCTGTACGTTGCGTATATCCCCTTGCCCGCAGTCTCTTTGGTGTCCGGCTCGCCCCAGGCAGCCTCCACGTCGTCAATTAATCCGGTGTGTGCGGCATATTCCACACCAGGCACCTTGCCCTCCCGGGCCAGTTGAAGGAGCTCTTCAAGCAGCTTGCTGCTGTCTTGAGGTGCTGCCGTCGACGAGGCCCCTCCGCCAGCAGCAGCACTGGGCGAAGCGGTAGCCGATGCTTCCGCCGGGGCTGCGGACGGTGCTGAGGAACTGCTTGCTTCCGGCTGCGAGGCTGCCGGTGAGACGGTTGCTGCATCGTTGCTGCCGGAGCTGCTTGCTCCCGGCTGCGAGGCTGCCGGTGAGGCGGTTGCCTCATGGTTACTGCCGGAGCTGCAGTCGGTAAGGCCCAGCATACCCGCTAATATTAGAATTCCGGTAATTGTTTTCAATGAGTTTGTCATGGTTGTCATCTCCTTGAGTAAGTTATTCCCTCTGCTTAGACCGGCTGTTAGTTCAGACGGCTGGCTGTAAGTAAAGGTTGCAGCAATAAGCGATTGTCCCATGTGCCAAGCAGCAACGGCTTCACCTTCTTCGAAAGGGGTACCCGTTCCAGCGGGAAATATACGGAGGATTTGTAGCCTGAAACATATAAATCCTCATATTTGCACAAAACGGCTACCCCGTCCTTGCACAAAACAGCTACCTTTTCCTTGCACAAAACAGCTCCCCCTTCCTTGACCGAATAAGTCAGCCGTTTTGGATTTCTCTCTAGCGTTGCCTGGAGGCCCTGCATGGATCGTTCGGCAATTCCAAGTGGAAAAAGGGGCACTAATTTGCTGGAACACCCTATTTCTCCACAGGCGAAGTGGAAAAAGGATAACTAATTCGGCTCATTTCACCCCTGACAAAGGAATATTGCCCAATTAAGTTCCCTTTTTCCACTTTAATCTCCCAATTGTTGATTTTGGGGAGAAATAAGCTCCCTTTTTCCAACTGGCACTGCTCACCTGCTTCTTCGAAAGGCGCTAGGGGTAAGCTTTCGCTTCCCACAAAACCTGCAAATTCTATTTAGAAAAACACCCCGGCTGCCAAGCAGCCGGAGGTGTTAGAGTGAGTTTTAGTTATATCAGATTGGACTTCTGCAGCAATCTTTGGACAATAGCAGCAACCTCAGCTCTAGTAATATACGCCTGAGGTGCCAGCTCTGAAGCACTGCGTCCGGAGACAATGCCTGCCTCAATACTGTCGGCAGCGCTGCTCTGCGCCCACTGCGAGACTTTGCTTGCATCCTTGAACGGACTCAGCAGCTCTGCTGACGATTGGACCGGAAGCTTGTCTTGTAACGAGGTAAGCTTCATCGCCTTGGCTATGATTGCCATCGCCTGTTCCCGGGTGATCTTGTCCGCCGGACGGAAAGTACCATCTTCAAATCCATTGACCAGATGATACGCATAAGCTGTTTGAACCGCACTGCTGTACCAGGCTTCGGCCTTCACGTCCGCAAATGAAGCGGCGCTGCTGTCCAGCTTCAGTCCCAGTCCGCGTACGATAACTGCGGCAAATTCAGCACGTGTAATCTCCGCATCGGGATTGAACAGCCCATTTCCGGTACCGTCAATAATCATCCGCGAGCCCATGTTATTTACGATATCCTTGGCCCAATGTCCGGCCACATCCTTGAATTCAAGCGGATGCCAGATGATCGAATAGGTGCTGTTGGTGAGACTGTTCACTTTTGCATAATACTTTTGGTCGATAGTAGTAACCCTGGTTGGCACATGTCTTACCGATCCATTGGGCTCCACTACGATGGCTGTGGTAATTTTATTCGGGTCCACTCCATCCGGAAGGGCAATTTGCCGTTCTACGTAGGCACTGAATTTGGATATTTCGACTGTTTGGCCGCCATATTCGGCCCGCACCACAAAATTGAGCGGTGGCGCAACCAACGTGAATCCTCCCTGCACCGCAGAGTTTTCTACAGTTCTTAAAGTATCCTCCGCAGGGGCAGCAATTTCAAGTTTGACTTTGATATCCCCCAAAGTAGCGGCGGTACCGAACTGGCTTCGGATCGCGTCCATATTGATTTGCCCGGCGGGCAGGGTGTAGGTTGCATTTTCACTTTTCAACTCTAATACTGCCTGTTTGTCTTCCATATCTTTAACCATTTGGCCGTTCAGCTCGGCAATGACAATATCCGATTTCACAGTTACCGGAATCGTAACTACAGCGCCTTGGCCTTCTGCTGCAAGCTTTTCTTCCAGCTTAGTCTGGTCAATGGCTACAGTCAGAGCCGTCTGCCCATTTACTGTAGCGGTTGTTATTGTTCCGGCATTCTCCACCTTGCCATTTACAAGAACGTTAAAACCTGTTACAGCCGGTGGCGCTGCTGCTGGTGCTGCAGGCACGGAGGGTGGAGTGTCTCCGCCACCGCTGGAAGGAGCGATAGGCATTACGGTATTCGACAAGGCAGAGGTGGTGCTGCTGCCTGCGCTATTGACCGCTTTTACTGTAAAAGTGTACCCCGTCCCGTTAGTGAGTCCAGTTACCGTAATGGGACTTGCAGTTCCATAAGCAACAATATTTCCCGGTGAGGAGGTCACCTCATATCCGGTAATCGAACTGCCTCCGTCTGAATCAGGGGCCGTAAAGGATACCACTGCCTGCCCGTTTCCGGATACGGCTGTTACATTGGCTGGTGCTCCCGGAGCCGTTTTTGGCGTAGCGCTTAGTTCATTGGAGGCTGCGCTGTCCCCTTCAGCATTGGCTGCTTTGACTACAAAATAATAGGTTGTTCCATTCAACAAATTCACCGCATTATAGCTGTAGACAGACCCGCTGACGGTAGCCACTTCGCTGCCGTATTCCGTATCGGCCAGTCTTTGGAAGATTTTATACCCTGTCGAGCCTTCCACGGGTGTCCAGATTAATTGGACCTGGGCGTTGCCGAATACGGCGGACTGCAGAAGAGGTACTCCGGGAATTGGAACCGTTGTGTCGGTAATTGTCATGTCCAAAGTCTGCGCTGCTCCTGCACTAAATCTGAAGGTTAAGCTGGTGGTACCTGCCGCCAAAGAAGCGAGATACGTTTTAGAGATCGTTACGGTACTGCCGGACAGCGTATAATCCGTTCCCGCAGTAAGATTGGCTATCCCGTTTGAGATTCCAATAAGGGTATTTCCGTTCAATGTCAATTCGATGGTCACGTCGGCCTGTTGAGTCTGTTTTTTGTCAAAAGCGGCACTCACCGGGCTAATGATACTATCCGGTTCCGGTTCAGTAGAAAGCGTGTAGGCTTCGCTCATGACGGCACTGTCCGTCATCCCCGCCTTCACAGCGATGGCCTTGATCGTCACCGCACCGGTGACCGGAATCGGCCCGCTGTACTCCGGGCTGCTGCTCGTCGGCACGCTGCCATCCAGCGTGTAGTGGATCGCCGCTCCGCTCGTCGAGCTGCTCAGCGCAACCGTCGTGCCTGACGCTACCGCACCTCCGGCTGGATTCGCAGTTGGCGCTTCGACCTGCGCCATAATCGTATATGCTTCGCTCATAATGGCGCTGTCCGTCATCCCCGCCTTCACGGCGATGGCCTTAATCGTCACCGCACCTGTGACCGGAATCGGCCCGCTGTACTCCGGGCTGCTGCTCGTCGGCACGCTGCCATCCAGCGTGTAGTGGATCGCCGCTCCGCTCGTCGAGCTACTCAGCGCAACCGTCGTGCCTGGCGCTACCGCACCTCCGGCTGGGTTTGCTGTCGGCGCTTCGACCTGCGCCATGGTACCCGTTGTCGTCATAACCAGTTGTGAATTCCCGGAAAGAAGCACTCTTCCATCCGCCTCCATCAGCGAATAGATCGCATTCGGATCAATGGAAGACATATCCACACCGGCATTCCGCCAGGTCGAACCGTGGTCGGCAGTGTAATATACGACGGGAGTATTGCTGCTGTCATAGGCCAGCATATAGAGAGTATTGCCTTTTTGCCCCAGCATGGCTGAGGATGAAAAATAGGTATACGTCCCCGTTAATGTCGGATTGCTCCAAGTGGTTAGATCATCGCTGGAACGGGAAAAAACCTCATATGTGCTAGAATCATAACCGGTCAAAACATATTTGCTTCCATCATACAGAAGGTTATTGAAACCGTCCGTCTGGTTGGGGTATGCCCCGGAGCGGTTGGACCAGGTTTCCCCGTCTGCGGATGTCCAAATGCTGGCAGCATTCAAATAACCTTCATCACTATACCCGTATCCCAGAGCAATAAACTGATTATTGGTGTAGGCGATGGAGTACACTGCGTCTATCGACTGCACGGGCAGCGCGGGTTCATGCCAGGAAATACCGTCTTCCGATGTTTTTATTTTGGGACCTCCCGCCCCGGAGCCTACCGCAACGAATTTCCCATTGCCAAAAGCGATATCCGATAGAGTAGTCGAATCATTTATGCCGCTGCGGAGCGTCCAGGTCTTTCCGTCCGGCGAGGTGGCAAGCGCTGTGGTCGTCTGATTGTTCTCACCGATTGCGACATAGGTGTTATTTCCGTATGCAGCTGCTGTGAAACCTGTTGTCCTCGGGGACAGCGTTACCTGGTTCCACTGGGCAAGATCCGCCGAGTTCCAGATCGCCCCGTCGCCGCCTGTTTTCCCGACTGCAACATACTGTGATCCGCTGCCATGAACAATTTCTGTAAAAGCTCCTCCCCATTTATAACGCCAATCCGCGCCATCTGAGGATACGAGCATTCCTTCATTGCCCAAACGAAAATATTTTCCGTCCAGATAACGGGCATTCTGTGTGACAAAATAATTTTTGAACGGCTGCATGGTCCATGTGGTTCCGTTCGTTGAAGTGTATACTGCTCCATAGTTTGGAGATTCATAACCGAACATGTAATACTTGGTACCATCGTAAAAGCCATTAAACATCTGGTTGTTATGTTGAGAGGCATTCTGTTTAAAAGGAGGACCTAGCAGCGTAAAAGTGGAGAGATCCGTAGAGGTCCATATGTAGGCCATCGGATCTGAAATATAATAGCGGTCATTCATCCAGGTCAGCATGTTGGTGCCAATGGACTGTCCGTCAGCGGTTGAGGGCTGGGCCGAGGTCCAGGCCGTGCCATTCGTGGTGGAGTAAATTCTTCCGTTCGCCCCTCCTACCGCTAACCGGGTGCCGCCATTGCCTACGGTAACTTTGGTTAACGTGAGCGAGGAGTCCACACCCGTTGGAACGATTGAAGTCCAGTTGATCCCATCCGGTGAGGTCAGCAGCTTCCCTTGTGTTGTCGCGTAGAAGGCGCTGCTTCCATTAAAAGTGAGAAATTCAGTACTCCAGATTCCAGTGGTGACTCCAGAACTGCGCTGAGTCCACGTGTTGCCGTCCGGCGAGGTCAGGATCACCCCTTCACTTCCCGTAACAACAAATAAACCCTTCCCGTAAGCCGCCCCGTTAAAAGTAAAAGAACCCGGAGCCGTCACCCCCGTGTAATTAATGTCGGCTTTGGTTTTTACATTCACCCAGGTTTCAGCATCTGCCGATTTGACAATGGCCCCGTAATAGCCGACTGCGATATACACATTGTTGCCGTAAGCCATCGCTGACATTGCACTTGAAGGCAAGCTGCTATAGCTCGTTGTTGTGAAACTGTCCGGTGTGGGACCCGCAGCGTACAAATCTGCCGGACGTAAGCAGAAAAACACCGCAATTCCAAGCAGGAACATTCCAATAAGCAAATGTATTGAATGTTTAAAGCTCCTTTTCATAATTCTGCCTCCAATAATTTTAATAAATCTAAGATGGCCGGGCATGTAAACCCTTTAACGATTCCATAATTCGACAGGTATCGGCATGATTCCTTTAATTTTTATATTAAAAAATGGTAATAACGAAATTTTATTTTAAGCCGCAGCTTCCCCGTCCACTGAGCATAAAAAAAGAGCATTCAGCGGATTTCTCCGCCAAACTGCTCCAGGAAATGGGATCTGAAACCAATTTTCTATTGTAATAGAATAAGTTTTGCTTTTTACCAAATATGTTCCTTCAGCCAATGCCGGAAAAATTGCAGCTGCTCTTTGGTGTGAAAATAATGTTCCCCCTGCTCCATCACCTTTAGTCCGCAATGAAAGCGGCTGGCAAACGCAGCTACAACGTCAAACTCGCACAAGTTATCGTCAGAGCCATAAAGAATGGAAGTCGGCTTATACCAAGCGTCAACCGGATGGGAGTTAACATAGCAGTAATAATCCCAATAGAGTGTCTGCCCAACGGGTGTAGCAACTTCTTGTTCAGCCATTAATCTGTCCTCACTTATGCCGAACCATGCCATCATATTTTCAATAATTTTTTTCATGTCCAGCACCGGAGATAAAAACAGACACTGTTTAAGCGGCAGGTCACGATAAGCAAGCAAGCTGAAATACGCCCCCATGCTGCACGCAAAAATACTTATATCATCCGATAGCCTTTGTGCATAACGCATGATTACATCAAGATCATGAACACAATTTTGGACTTTGCAGCTGTAGGCTTCTTCTTTGCGGTCACCGTGTTCGGGTAAATCAAAACTGATTACTTGATACCCTCGTCTTACTGCTTCTCCGGCAAATATAACAATCGCATCATCTGCTTTGTTTGACATATTGCCGTGGATAGCCACAAACAACTTGTCTGACTGGTCTCCCCACAAAATTGCGGGGATCCCTTCTATTCTAAATTCCTGTCTTACCATCATATTTATCCTCGTATATTAACGCCTCTGCATCGGTCTTTGCCATACTCATTGCTTCTGCACTTTAAAAGTAAACGTCCATGTCGCCGTATTTCCGGAATACCGCCCCCGGTTTTCGACTACAGTCACTTCCACGGCTTTGTTGATGGTTTTGGTCATTGCCGAGGCTTTAATAGAAGCAGTAGCCGTGGCGGATTCCGGGATCTTATCCTGTTCTTCCGCGTAGGCTTTCAGCTTCACGCTTTCTGTTGATTTCAGGTCCAGAACCACGGATGAGCCTTCGCTGATCTCTTTGCCGTTAATATATGCCGTGGTATACCATTCATTGCCCACATGATTGTTTTCGGTCAGTTCCGCACTGACCAGGGTAACTTTGACCTTTATGCTTTTGGACGCCGCCGAAGTGGACTGTACCGGTACGGCCATACTGAACAGAAGCAGCAGCAGTACCATGATTCGAATTCCCTTTTTCTTCATTTGAGAGTGCCTCCCTCATATTTTAGCTTTTCCCTTATTGATTTCGCCAAAATAGAACATGATCCTCTACCCAAACTGTTATTTTTTGGTTTTCTTTCACTTTCCGCACCCACGAGGCGGGCGGGGTCTATTGCAGCCGTTGAATGGTTTGCCGCAGCTCAACAATTTCGGCCATCAGCTCCCGGTCCTCTTTCTCCGTCTGCCTGGGTTCACTGTGCATCAGCCGGGCCAGCCGCAGCTCCAGCAGCTGCAGTTCTCCTTCCCGGGATTGCTCATCCGGTGTAAGCATAAGGCTGCGCTCCTTGGCAGCATACTCTTCGTAAGTCCCCGGGAACAGCCGGGGCCTGCTTCCCCGTTCCAGCAGGAGCAGACGGTTGGCTACTGCAGCATGAAGATACCGGTCATGCGAGACGATAACGAGTCCGCCGGGGTAGGCGGCGAGCGCTTCCTCTACCCGTTCCCGGGTGTCGATATCTAAATAGTTGGTTGGTTCATCCAGCACCAGCAGGTTGGCACGCCCAAAATACAGCCGGAGGAAAGCCACCCGGCATTTCTCTCCAAGGCTTAAATCACCGATCCGCTTGAACACATCCTCCCGCCTGAACATGAAACAGCCGAGAATAGTCCGCGCCTCTGTCTGGGTCATGCCCGGCAGTTCCAGCAAACTGTCCAGAATGGTTGAAGACAGAGGCAGATTATCCAGCTCCTGGGCAAAATAACCCACCCGCGTGCGGGGATGCCTGCGAATTTCACCGTGGCCAGGTGCCAGCAAGCCGGCGATCAGCTTCAGCAGCGTGGACTTGCCGGCACCGTTCGGTCCCAGCACCGCAAGCCGGTCCCCGCGCCGCAAAGTCAGATTGAAGTTCTCCAGCAGTGCAGCACCTCCGCCGTAAGCATAACGAATACCGCTCATATCCAGAAGAGCATCCCCCGGAAAACTTCACCTTCCAATTTCATGCTTAGCTGTGGCGCGGCCTGCGGCCGCTCCACCCGGTTCAGCTCCAGTCGCTCCAGACTCGCCTCCTTGGCGTGGAGCCGGGAGACGTTCTTCTTCGCTTTCGCGCGCCGGAAATCGTTCTGGCCGGCGGCCCGGTGAGCCTGCTGGAACCATTCGGCGTACCGCCGGATGCTCTCCAGCAGCTTTTCCTTCTCCAGCTCCTGCTTCCTGTACTGCACCGCCAGCGTCCGCGCCTCTATCTCCTTTTGCTCCCGGTACTGCGTGTAAGCTCCGGGATAGCGGCGGCAGCCTTGAGGGCCCAGCTCAAGCATTGCCGTCGCTGTCCGTTCAATAAAAGTGCGGTCATGGGAAACGTAGAACACCGTCCCTGGATAATCCCGCACCCACTCCTCCAGCCAAGCCATCGTTCCCTCATCCAGATGGTTCGTCGGCTCATCCAGCACCAGCAGCTTCGGCTGGCGGGCCAGCAAGGCAGCGAGTTGAACTCTTGTCTTCTGCCCTCCGCTGAGCTGGCGGTAAGGCAGGTTCCATACCGCAGCATCGAGCATCAGCTGACTAAGGCATTTCTCTGCCTTGGCCTCCCAGCCGTATCCGTCCAGCTGCAGATAGCGTTCGTAGACCTCTCCGTATTCGGCTACAAGTGCCTCATCCCCGCCGTCTGCTTCCTGGAGCAGCCGCCCAAGCCGCTCTAATCTGCGCTTAAGGTCATTCAGTTCTGGCGAACCGGATAATACATAATCCAGTGCGCTCATATCTGACTGAAGCTCCAGCTGCTGGTCCAGCACGCCCCACTCCTCCGGCGGCAGACCGTAATACACGCTGCCTTCGTCAAAAGGATGCCGTCCAAGCAGCCCCTGCAGCAGTGTCGTCTTGCCGATTCCGTTGCGCCCGAAAAGCAGCACGCGCTCTCCCTCCGCAATTTCAAAGGAGACATTCGCGAACAGCGGAATGCCGTTCCATTCTTTGCGTATATTTTTAACTTTGATTAAGGTCATATCCATTCCTCCGCTTCCATGTAAATACAAAAAAACCGCAGCCAGCGGCCTGCGGCAGAGCATGTATGAAGGAGGAAAAGATGCCATGAAAACAGCACCGTGGACTGCACTCCTCGCGTAATGGCAGGGCAAGCCGTCAACTGTTGGCTGCGTTCATCTGTAATAAGCATCGTAAGGTCCCCGATCGACACACGTATCCCCTGACCGTACACCCCAAAAAAGGCGTCCCGTGGCTTGTGCATAAGCACATCACTAATTAATGGTCATTTGAGAAGGAAACGTGTTAGTTATTCATCAGTCGGGTGAACCTCCGTAGTTGTCCGAAATGTACTAATGCTTACAGCATAGTCAATGCCACAGGAAGAATCAAGGTCAAGAACTGTTTTAGTTAAAGTCCCCCATAATAAATCACGCCCATACCACCATCACCCCTCCGTCTGCACAGGAACGCCGTCTCCGGTTTCAACCAAATCGTTGTACAGGCTGAACCATTATCCGTTTCAAAGTAAGGGATGCCATAACGCTTGGATAATTCTCTGGCCGTATAGGATTTTCCGCTCCCGCAGCCGCCAATGATTCGAATTCGGATTTTGCTCACCTTCCACTTTTTTTCACAGCGGACGCTGCATTTCTATCGCTGCTATTTTCTCGCCCTTCTGATTAAACACTATCTCATTGTGCTGTCCGATATAATTACGGTTGGGCTGTACCGGTTCTCCAGTCCATGCAAAATCTGCTCCGGTGTGAGCGGATACTGGAATTTGGGGCCGGCGTAGAACAGCTCTTCCGGATTCCGCACGAAGCCACAGATGGCTTCCAGGTCCCCAGCCTTCAAGCTGCGGTAAGCTAAAGCGGGCATAAAAGCATTCGCTCCTTCATTCGTTATGTCCCTCTAGGGGTCGGCATCCTTTTATCTTCAATATTTATCCTGTAATTCCTGCCGAACCGAAGCTGCACTAAGTAAACCACAAGCAGAAACGGCTTCACCTTCTTCAAAAGGGGTACCCGTTTCAGCGAGAAATATAAGGATGATTTGTGGCGTGAAACAGATAAATTTGAACAAAAAATCACCCTTGGGTTCCTCTACAGACGCGATTAGCACTCTTCACGATCTATCCGCAACCGTTGCGGACCGGAAAGCCTTTATTTTGCCGAATTAGGCGGTTCTGGAAGTTATGCGGACTGAGATGCCTTTATTTATCCATTTCCCCTTTATTCCAGGCTCATTCGAACGATATAACGGCTCCTGGGTCCGTAACTGCTGTAAAAGTAAGATTTTTGGCAAAATAAGATCCCCTCTGTCCGTTTAACTCCGCTGACGGAGTCCAATCCTCCTACACCACCTTAATCATCTGAGGCTTCCAGTGTATTCATATTTTTTCACACATTGAATAATGTCCTAAAGGATAAAAAAACCGCAGCAGGCATTTGCCCACTGCAGTTTAAGACCTGTACGAAGCTGAAAATCCGCCTTAAAAAGTGACGGTCGCCTCCTGCTTGCTCCATTTGAATGAAAGACCAAACAGCTCTGTCAGGCTGCCCAGCGGCAGATATAGACGGTTGTTCACATTTTTGGATGCGGTCATGGATATCGTTGCACCCTGAACCACAGCTTTGGCGGTCAGCGGTTTATGCGTTACGGTCCGGTTGCCTATAGTGATCACCAGCGCGCCGGTTCCGGCTTCCTGCGTCAGCGTACCTCCCAGCAAAGCTACGGTTTCTCTCAGCGGAACAAAAACACGGGAATTCACCAGGACGAAATCATTCTTCAGCTTCGAAGGCTTACCATTAATAATGAAGGTGCCTGCGAACGTTGTGGACCCGATAGAATAGCCGCTTTTCACAGCAATGCTCTCCAGACTGAGTGTGGAAGAGGTAATAACCACAGTTGTATTCTTGGCAATCTGCGGGTACAGCCAGTGGATATCTTCGTTATGCATCCGGATGCAGCCGGCACTGACATATTTTCCGATGGAAGATTCGTTATTATTGCCGTGGATCGCGTACGTTGTGCCCTTTGTGCCGTTCACTTCCAGTCCCAGCCAGCGGTCTCCCAGCGGGTTGGACGGATCGCCTCCGGGGATATGCTCCTTATAATAAGGCCTGTTTTTGATTTTGACGACAATTTTGAAGCTGCCTTCAGGCGTGAGGCTCTTGGATTTGCCTGTGGCAACCGGAAAAGTCCGGACCAGCTTGCCGCTGCTGAAATAGCCCAGCGTGTTCGTTTTTTTGTTCACAATAATCAGATCCGAGGCTGACGACGACGCTGCGGCCGCTCCTGTGAAACAAAACGTAAACAGAAGCATAAACGCAAGTGGCACCGTGATGCTGCGTCTCCAAAAAGTCCTCGGTCTAGCTAAAAAATCGTGCAGATTCATGCTGCTCCTCCTTCAGGTTATGGGTCATTATGGAAAGCTTTTTCTACATAGACGGTAAGAACCCTCAAAAGTTGCTGGGCAGCCAGTACCTTTCTTGATCAGCTCGTCCCTGGACAACAACCATGAATAAACCGTACTTTCATCACAGATAATAACATCGCATTACAAAACAAAACCTGCCAAGGAGGCAATCACTTTGAATTCAAACATTTCCAGCCAGGTCAGCCAGTGTGAACAAATTATTCAGCAGCTGATCTCCCAGACACAACAGGCCAGCCAAAACTATCAGCAGCTTCTTCAACAGGAACAGCAGAATGTCGCTAAGCTTGAAGAATTGGCAGACCGTGAACGCAAAGCCAGCCAAATGATCCAACAGGCTCTGCAGGGTCATCAAACGGCTGTACAGCAGCTGCAGCATGCATCCCAACTGGTTAGACAGATGGAGCAAACGGCCCAGACTTCCAGTTTCGGCACCGGGGCTCAAGGATTCAGCACAGGATCACAAGGATTTAACCCATCCTTCAATCCATCCTTTAACCCGGCCTTCAATCCTTCCTTCAGCCACCAACCATCACAAATGATGCACAGCCCGCTCAATTCATCCTTTAGTTCACAGCAGATGCATTCCCCACTCTCTTCAGGCCAATCCTTTGGTTCTTCCATGAACCAGGGACGCAGCTTTCAGTAATAGCTATATAGATAGAACTTAAGATTTTTCAGCTTAGGGTTGTGGCCGTGAAGTTCAATCTATATAGCACTTAAAAGGGTTCCCAGCAGCCGTTTTTGGCTGGCGGGGACCCTTTCTCTTATCCGGGCGGCACTGGGACAAGCCCGGTTTCTGCTGCATGCCGGGTTCATACCACCAGCCGCCCGCGCTTTTCGCCGAGTGTTATAGTCGCCTCAACACCGGAGTTGAACTCCAGGAAGTCGCTCTCGACGCCGTCGCTGAAGATGACTCCGTCCTCCGGCATTTGCGAGGTGATCTTCAGCGGGGCCCGGCTGCTGATCTGTCCAAAAACCAGCCCGGCTGAAGTGGTCCGGCTGGGAAAAGGCTCCCGAACCGTAAAGTACAGGTTCGGGTGATCCCATGGAAGCCGCTGCTCTATTCCGGCGGCTTCCGCAACACCTGCTGCCCGCGCTCCGGCGGCTGCAGCCCCGTCCATCTGCAGCTGCGCGGCGCTGCGGGCAATCCCCATGGCTCCGGCGAGCACGCTTTTGAGCCAGCCGGTGGAGCCCATCCCGGTGGAGATGATGATGCCGCTGGAGGACTGCTGCTCAGTGACACCGTTCAGCTCCACCTGATAGCGGGCCGAGACATGGGTTTTGCGGCCGACGAACAGATCGTTGACGCCATAGAGGCTCTGCCCGTCGTTAAGCTGCGCTTTGGCAAGCGTGACCTCGCGCACCTGGCGCTGCCCCCGGAACACCTCCGGCACCAAATGCCGGAGATCCTTGACGGTGAACGGCAGCAGCACGCCGTCCCAGCGCTGCGCATCGGGATTGACCCCGATCAGCGGCTGCTCGTGCAGGTATTTTAGCGTATTCGCTACAAGCCCGTCCTGCCCCAGCACAACTACGGTATCCTGATCTCCAAAAATGAAGTTCGGCACATGCTGGCGCTCCAGCAGCTGTACCCGCCCCAACGCACCCAGCTCCATAACTGCGCTCTCCACCGCCTTGCGGTAATGAAAATCCTCGCTGATATAATCGCTGAAATCCGCTCCCAGCCGTTCAATATAGAATTGGGCCTGTTGAATCGTATTGTAGCGGACCACCAGCTCTTCGAGGCGGGTCTTGCGCTTGATCAGGATGATTTTATTCTCTGAGCTGCGCGTGCTCATCGGCCCCCGCCTCCTCTCGCAGCGTTCCCGCCGTTTCCGGCCGAACCGGCCATCAGTCCCTGCAGCAGATCCGGCGAAATGTTCAGCTGTCCGATCTTGCCTGCATTTTCCGCCAGCTCCTGGAAGGCGATCGCAATCAGTTTATCCGGCTTCATGCCCACATTGGCCAGAGCCTGGAGCACACCAGGCGCTACGCCCTGGAGCGAATTCATTACCGCCGACAGCTCATAGGCTTTGGCATCCGCTTCGGCTCTTTGGTTGGCAACGGTCAGCTCGATCAGCTCCTGCTTCTTCGCTTCAAGCGCTGTATCGAAGCTGAGCTGCTCCTCTTTCATCGCATTCTGCTTTTGCTTTACTGAACGTTCGGCGTCCAGCTGGGTTTCGCGGATTTGCTTCTTTTTCGTCTCTACGGCAATTTCCGTGTTCAGCTCGTTCTCCTTCACGCGGCGCTCCTGTTCAATGGAAGCATTGCGGCGCTCATACAGCGCGTTGTCCGCACTGCGCAGAATTTCTTCCCTGGCCTGTGCCTCCAGGGCGCGCAGCGTTTCTTTATTCGGGACAATAGCCAGAATCGACAGGCCCATCAGCTCGATACCCAGCTTCTCGATCTCCTCATTTCGTCCAATATCCTGGGTAATGGTCTTGGCCAGACGTTCGCTGGACTGAATCGCTTCGCGCAGCGGCAGCTGCTCCAGCTGCTTTTTCGTCAGCACCTTGGCGATATTGATCACACGCTGTGCGAGCTTGCCGGGATCGTCGGACAGGTACGTATTTTTGCGTAAATTATAGGTGTAATTGAGGATCTGAGTGGTCTTGCGGTAATCGACAATCCGGTAAGTCAGCTGCCCCTGGACGGTCACTGTCTGATAGTCATTCGTAATTTCTTCGAACATGAACGGAACATCAATCGAGGATACCGGGACCACAACCACCGAAGTCGTAGGCACATAATAATAAAAAGAAAGACCTACTCCCTCACGCACTACTTTGCCGTTCTTGACCTTAAGTACATACTCGCTGGGCTGGAATTTCACGAATCTGAATCCGAACATAGTCATTACCTCCTGTAATGGTTCTGGTGTTTTTTGTTATTAACAATTTGTTATTAACAACATTGTAGCACGGGTTCTTGATATTATCAAGTTGTTAATAACAATTATATGTATGATCCGCACAGCCTTTTGCACAAAAGCAAATCCCTCTCTGCATTTTGTCCATTGAGTCACAGGGCACTTTATTTTATGATAATTCCAGTTAATCAATATTGATAATGATTATCATTACCGTCTGCTATCATGCTGCAAAACTCAGGGTATGCTTTCGAAGCCAGTTTTGCACGAAGCGGAAGCAAGAAAGCTTATGCTACATAACTTTAGGGGGCAAGATTCTATGAGAAAAATAAGACAACCTTTCGCCGGATTATGCGTCATCTTTCTGATGAGCATAGTGCTGCTGGCTTGCGGTAATTCAGAGAAACAATCAGGCGGCAATGCTGCGGACGCTGCGGCAACACCTTCCGGGAGCAACGCAGCCGTGAACGCGGCTCCTTCTTCCGGGACAACTGGCAACGCTGCTGCTGATACTGCGTCTGGGATGCGCGCATATACGGATTACAAAGGCCACAGCATGGAGATTCCCGTGCAGCCTAAGCGTGTAATTTTTTCGGGGGAAACCTATGGCGACCTGCTCGCGCTGGGTGTACAGGCCGTGGGGTATCCTCTTTCGATGGGCGAAGGCCAAGTATATGAGGATAAGCTGCAGGGCGTGGAGGATGTCGGGTTCCCGATCAATCTGGAGAAGACTCTGGAGCTTCAGCCCGATCTGATTATCTACGCGGGAACGGATGAAGCAGATTTCGAAGCGCTGTCCAAAATCGCACCTACGATTATCTTCAATACCTTCGCCCCGCTGAAGGAAAGGATGCTGGAGCTCGGCGGTATCCTCGGCAAAACTAAGGAAGCGGAAGCATGGCTGACGCGGTATAAAACGGGCGAGCGAGCCATGTGGGAGCAGCTCCAGTCAGCGGGCATGAAGCCGGGCGAAACCGCCTCTGTCTTCACTTATTATCCGGGTGACAGACTGTTTGTAATGGCGGCAACCGGACTTTCGCAGGTACTCTATGGCGAGAACGGCTTCAAGCCTGCGCCCGCCATTCAAAAACTGCTGGATGCAGACCCGGATCTGGGCTTCCAGGAGATTTCCATGGAGGTCATTGGAGAATATGCAGGCGACCGGATCTTCATCCTGACCCCTGTAGCCGACGAAGCGAAGCAATCCACGGATAAGCTGATGCAGAGCAAAGTATGGCAGAGCCTTCCCGCTGTGAAGAACGGACAGGTCTATACACAAGATATTATGAAAACCTCCAGCGATGCGACGACAAGAGAATGGCTGCTGGGTGAAATTCCCCGGATGTTGAATAAGTAGTCTTTCCGCTTTCCGGTTAGAGCAGCTACTGGTGCAGAGCGGGCCTTGCCGCAAAAAGACTTGGTATAGCCTGCTGCCGGTTGCGGATGTCTGAACATGAAACCTCACGGCTACCTGCCCGCTGTAGACAGCCGGCAGCACCACACAAGAAGCTTATCAACATCTGTTGATAAGCTTCTTTGTTTTAGATACAATATAATTCATTGATAATCATTCTCATTATCTTGAAAGGTGGAGAACCGCCATTGCCGCAAGCCCATACGAATCCGGCTCCATTTCACTCCCTGCTGTTTCAACTGGCGGATACCCAGCTGGTTATTGAAGCTGCGGATGCCTGCTCAGTGCCGCAGACTACTTTACACCATACCCTTCTCGTTGTTTCAGGCGGCTGCGGGCAGCTGCACATCAACGGCGAGTCTCTGCCGCTAAGTACAGACAGTTGCTGGCTTCTGACTCCAGGTGACTCCTACAGTACCGGCAATAAGGAGATGTCGCTGTACTATTATCTGATCTCCTTCTCAGCTGTACAGACAGGTGATCCCCCAGGACTCTATAGACAGGAACTGCTTCCGGGAAGACGGGAATTGATTGTCCATCCCTTTACAAAGGTACTCCGGCTGGCAGAAGAGCTGCTCATGAATAGAGACTGCCAGGAGGATGATGTGCTGTTGTTCAGGCAGCAGCTGCGGTTTCAGGAGCTTTTGCTGCTGCTTTTAGAGCATAATTATTCTTCACGGCAGCTGCCGAGCCCGGCTCAATCTGTAGAAAGCACGATCCAATATTTGCAGGACCACTATATGGACAGCATCACCGTGAAGCAGCTGGCGGAACGGGCCAATGTCTCGCTCTGGCAGTACACGCCGATTTTTCAAAAGCTGACCGGCAAGCGTCCTCTCGATTACCTGACGGAACTGCGCATCAGCCATTCAAAAACACATCTGTTGGCCTCCGCCGAACCCTTGCGTGAAATTGCCCGCATGGTGGGTTTTTCCGATGAGTATTATTTCAGCCGCCGCTTCCGTCAGAAGACCGGAGTCACGCCCGGCCAATATGCGCAAACCCATCGCCGGAAAATTACGGTCAAAGACTGGACTGGACATGTCGTTGATATTCCCGAGAGAGCCAGGCGGGTGATCTACCACGGCGAGACGCTTGGCGACCTGCTTGCACTGGGTGTGAAGCCTGTCGGCGGTGATGAGATTTTTGCAAGGAACAGCGTTTACAGCCACCGGATCAAAAAGCTGGCCAATGTCGGATTCCCGCTTGATCCTCAGCGGACCCGCCCGTTAAGCCCTGACCTGATCATTGTCGCAAATGCCGATGAAAAGCTGTATGCAAGTATATCAGGCATCGCTCCAACGCTCACCTTCGATTCATTCGCGCCGCTCGACAGCCGCATGCGGATTTTGGGGCAATGGCTGGGTAAGCAGCGCGAGGCCGAAGCCTGGCTGGGAGCCTTCCACGCCAAAAACGCCGCCATGTGGCAGCTTCTCTATAGCGATATTCTCCGGCCGGGGGAAACCGCGTCCGCCTTATTTTATGATCACGGCAACCATCTGTTCGCCATGGGCAGATCAGGGCTGTCCACTGCCCTGTATGCTCCGGGCGGCTTACAGCCGACAGGGGAGATTCAGGGCATTCTGGATCAGGAGCTGGGCTTCGCCGAGGTTGACCCGGCGGGGCTGCACAGCTATGCGGGTGACCGTGTCTTCATGCTCATCCCGGAGCGTGAGGACTCCCGTACAGCCATGGAACGGCTGATGCAAAGCCCGGTCTGGCGCAGCCTGCCTGCCGTACAGAAGGGGCAGGCCTACCTGCTCGACGGGACCAAGTGGAACTCCGGAGATGCATTAACCCGCGAGCGGCTGCTGGCTCTGCTGCCCAAGCTGCTCGGCGGGCAGTCCCGTTGAGGCTGATCCGCTCATGCTGCCGTGCAATATCCGGTTCAAAAGATGATGCGCTTCTAATTGCACTCTGTACAGAAGACCCTACCGAAAACAGTCGAAAGCAGCCCAAAAACAGATTCTATTGCACTCTGTACAGCAGAATCTATTGGAAAAGGGGTTTTTGTTCTGAAATTCAGAAATCTGCTGCACGAAATACCAGCAGATTGTGTTTCAGCAGAAAATAACGGGCTTTCTATCCTGAAATAACGATTTTCCGATTCTTACGACATGGTTATGGAAGCCTCGAATTTGGCGAAGCCGAATTGAGGGCCTTCTCCGAAATTTCATTATCTGAAGTGCCGCCAATGGGCGGCATGAATGTCTATTGCACAAAGTGCAATCACTCAAAAAATATTTTGTGTTATATTTGGCCGTCTCCGGCGCATCATGCTCATTCGCCGTACGGAGACGCCGCGCTCCTGCACGCTATCCGGCAGCCTAACGGTCAAACCTCTGCCCTCCACGCCCCACGCCAACTTTTCAGCACTGCCCAGCAGCTCCACCTTCAGAATTTACCGGCCATGTAATCTATCATTATATTTTTGATTTGTAAACTTTCATCACATAGATATAATAAAGAGACACTTGTGTATGAAAGGAAGATTGCGGATGAGCCATGATATTACTATCGAGCAGCTTGAGGAATTACAACCGGAGATTGTACAGCAGTTGAACACGCTGATTATAGATGTGGTTGCGGATGGCGCCTCTATCGGTTTCCTGCCTCCGCTTGGAGCAAAGGAAGCGGAAGCCTATTGGCGGGGAGTGCTGGCTCCCGGCGTCCGGCTATGGATCGCACTTGAGGGGGAAACCATTGCCGGCACGGTGCAGCTGCACTCTGTATCCAAGCCGAATGCGCCGCACCGGGCGGAAATCGCCAAACTGATGGTGCATCCGCAGCACCGCCGCAAGGGCATCGCCCGCAGGCTCATGGAGACCGCCGAGCAGGCAGCGGCGGCGGATGGCCGGACGCTGCTGGTGCTGGACACACGTGAGGGTGATCCCTCCAACCTGCTCTATCAGTCACGCGGATTTGTGGAAGCGGGCAAAATCCCTGATTATGTTATCTCCGGCGATGGCGAAATGTCCGCCACGGTGATTTATTACAAGCATCAGTAAAACAAGCGGGCAGCAAGTAAAGCAGAGACGGGGACTGGCACCGCATACAGCAAGAACAATCGACCGCCGGGCCGTGAACAACGCCCTTCCCGGTAACCCATTTGTGACCGCCCAGCAACACGTTTGCAGCGCAATCAGAGGTATTTATACCTCTCATTTGGCCCGGTGGCACGTTTCCGGCGCGGTCAGAGTTACTTATCCAGAGGTGCTTTCTCTTTCGGCCTTCACCCCCGGCCGGATTCACATCAGCTATGCGTGCTTTCCCGGCACGCATACAAAAAAGCCATCACGGCCTGCGAAACGGCAGGCCGGTGATGGCTTTGAATATTTTAATTACCCTACGCCCACCACATATCCAGCGGCTGCTCGCGGATCAGGATTGACTGCAGGTTGGTTACTGCGCGGTAGAAGCCTTCGTCCACGGACATGAGCGGATCTTCGTGTTCAATACTAACCACGTAATCATAGCCGTAAGTACGCAGCGCACTCATAATGTCCGACCATTCGGACAGGCTGTGCCCGCAGCCGACGGAGCGGAAGGTCCACGCCCGGGTCTGCACATCGCCATAGGGCTGCATGTCTGTCAGGCCGTACATGTTGATGTTGTCCTGATCCAGGTACGTGTCTTTGGCATGAAAATGGTGGATCGCGCCGGCTTTGCCCAGAATCTTGATTGCTCCTACAGGATCAATGCCCTGCCACCACAGATGGCTCGGGTCCAGATTCGCGCCAATCGCCGGACCGGTTGCTTCTCTCAGCTTGAGAATCGTATACGGGGTATGGCACAGGAAGCCTCCATGCAGCTCGATGCCAATCTTCACCCCATGCTCTTCCGCGAGCTGGGCGATTTCTTTC
This sequence comes from Paenibacillus sonchi, assembly GCF_016772475.1. Taxonomy (NCBI): domain Bacteria; kingdom Bacillati; phylum Bacillota; class Bacilli; order Caryophanales; family Paenibacillaceae; genus Paenibacillus; species Paenibacillus sonchi. Next base: position 3,265,775 of record NZ_CP068595.1, on the reverse strand, counting down.
CAGTAAGGAATCAGCTTGTGCTCCCACTGCCAGGTTAAAATATCGCTGTACACTGTAGGCCAAGGCGTAACGGGCCAGTTCGGTGCTTTGGCCTCATCGCTGTCTCCGGCGGTGCCCGAGAAGGTGTTAACCACGGCAACGCCCATCAGCGAAGCAAGCTTGATCGACTTGCGCAGGATTTCATCGCCCTGGCGCGCTTCTTCTTGATCCGGCGAAATCGGGTTGTTATGGCAGCTGAAGGCGCTGATCATAATGCCGCGTTTCGTGAACTTTTCCAAATACGCCTCACGGGCCGCTTCACTCGCCAGCAGCTCATCCGTAGGACAATGGGGGTTGCCGGGATTGCCGCCCGAGCCGATTTCGACGGCGTTCAGGCCGGCGGCTGCGATTTTATCCAGCATCTCATCCAGGCTCAGACTTCCAAATACGGGATCAAATACTCCTAATTTCATCTATACTCCCACCTTTTCTCTAATTGGCTCCAGCGCCTCGGAGTGTCCATACACAGGGTAATCACGCTTAGTCGGCGCACACCAGTTCACACCGTTGATAATCACCTGTTGAATCTCTTTATTGTAATAGGTCGGGTAGGACTCATGTCCCGGCTGAAAATAAAAAATCTTCCCGCTGCCGCGCCGGTACGTCGATCCGCTCGGGAATACATTCCCGCCTTCGAACCAGCCGACAAAAATCAGTGACTCCGGTGCCGGAACATCAAAGTGTGCCCCGTACATCTCTTCCTGCTCAAGGTCAATATACTCGCCAATGCCTTCGGCAATCGGATGGCTCGGGTCCATGACCCAGAGGCGCTCTTTTTCCCCGGCTTCGCGCCATTTCAGATCACAGCTTGTGCCCATCAGCTTCATGAAGATTTTGGACATATGCCCTGAGTGCAGCACCACCAGCCCCATTCCCTGCAGCACGCGCTGATGAACCCGGTTCACGATCTCATCGCTCACTTCCTGATGGGCGACATGTCCCCACCATACCAGCACATCCGTGTTATTCAGCACTTCCTCCGTTAATCCGTGCTCCGGCTCATCCAGCGTTGCTGTCGCTGTATCCAGTCCGGCTTCGCTGAGGAACGATGCCAGCTGGGCATGAATGCCCTGCGGGTACACCTCACGGATTCGCTCTTCCTGACGTTCATGACGATATTCATTCCATACGGTTACTCTGGTCACGATGAACACTCTCCTGTTTGTCTCAATCTATATAAACTGAACTTTTGATCCTTGTATTCCAGGCTGGGCGTGACTCCGCCACTTTCCCTATTATTCTTAATTTTCCCAGTTCAATTTAATTAATCAAAAAATACCGGCATTCCCGTTTCGGACGATTTGTAGATGGCTTCCAGAATGCGGGTAACCACCAGCGCCTGCTCCGGCTTCACGACCGGTTCGGTGTTATTTACAATACTCTCGATCCACTGCTTCGCTTCAGCCACCGCAGGGTCATCTCCTGCACCGTCGTAAAAATCCACACCGGCTGCATCCAGGCCAATATGCTTCTCATAGGTTTTGCCGTATTCTTCACCGTTGATGCGCAGGCCCTTCTCCATGTCCGCTCCGCCTTCTGTACCGCAGAGCACCGTTCTGGCCTCGCCCACATCGAGAGTATTCAGCGCCCAGCTGGCCTCAAGAACGATAGTCGCTCCGTTCTCCATCGTAATGAAGCCGATCGCCGAGTCCTCTACCGTGAATTTTTCCGGGTCCCACGGTCCCCACGCATTGGCGGCGTTCTTGCGGCCGGACAGCTTGTGATAGGCATTGCCTACAGCATACTTAGGCTTGTAATTGTCCATCATCCACAAGGTAAGATCAAGGGCATGGGTACCAATATCGATCAGCGGCCCGCCGCCCTGCGCTTCCTCATCCAGGAACACGCCCCAGGTCGGCACCGCACGGCGGCGGATGGCCTTGGCTCTGGCATAATAAATCTCTCCAAGCCCGTTATTCTCGCATACAGTGTGCAGGTAAGCCGAGTCCGCCCGGAAGCGGTTCTGGTAGCCAATGGTCAGCTTCTTTCCGGTCCGCACGGACGCGTCAATCATCGCCTGGGCTTCCGCAGTTGTTTTGGCCATAGGCTTCTCGCACATCACATGCTTCCCGGCCTCCATAGCAGCGATTGAAATTTCCGCATGGGAAATATTCGGCGTACACACATGAATCACATCTATACTTGCATCCTTAAGCAGCTCTTTATAATCGTTATAGGCCGCAGCGCTTTCATTTCCAAACTCTGCTTTTGCCTTTTCGGCACGTTCAGGCACGATATCGCAGAATGCCACCATCACCGCACCTTCCACTTTTTGCAATGCCGGCATATGTTTGCCGTTGGCGATACCGCCGCAGCCGATAATTCCTATCTTTAGCGTCATTGTTGGCCTAACCTCCACTGGTTTTGATATCTCTATCATACAAATCTGCCCCGGCGCTTTCTTCCTGCATTCTTGCTGTATTATTCCTGAATATTGTCTTATGGTACTTCAGCGGGAAATCCCCGTGGCCTCCTTGAAAAAATGGTGAAAAGTCTTCACACTGCCAAACCCCGCAGCTTCCGCCACAGCGGACATCGGCAGGTCCTCGTTTAACAGAATCCACTTCGCTTTGTTGAGGCGGTATTCATTCAAAAAAGCAACAAAGGTCATCCCAGTGTTCCGCTTGAACAGCTTGGTGAAGTAATAGGGGCTGAAGCCCATATAACGGGCCACCTCGCTCAGTGAAATCGACTTCTGGTAATGCAGCTCCACATAGGCAAAAATCCGCTCCAGGCGCTCCATGGTTTCTCTGGACTGGGTCAGCGTATCCTCCGAGAACTTAGGCTGCCGCTGCGTTCTATTCTTAGGAATTTCCCGTAAAATAACCGTCAGCAGCTCGAACATTCTCGCTTTGATCAGATAGGCATACCCTTCCCGGCGCTGGGTATCTTCCTCATAGATGCTCTCGATCAGCGATATTACTTTGGCGGTAGCTGCCTCAGGCCATGAAGGGCTGGAATGCTCCATCTCCGTAAACAGGTCCCGCAGCGAATAGCCGCTGCTTCCCAGGGCGGCAACCTCCTGAAACAGATTCAGGTCGAACTGGATCACCACCCGCTCACTTTCAGGCGATGCAAGAAAATAATGCACATCCCCGCCGTTGATAAACTGGACTTCCCCCTGCTCCATACGGATCGGGGTATCATTTATTCCCAGATTTAGTCTTCCCTTAGTAACGTATATAATTTCAATTTCCTTATGCCAATGCGGATAACACAGCTCATCCCCTCCACAAATCAGACTGCGGAAGGGAAAATGCTTATCCACATCCGGAAGCTCCAGATATATGCTCATGAGTGCGGCTCCTTGTCCGTATGATGTACTGAAGTAACATATAACATCTATACTTAGATAGGGTTCATTATTTATATCGTCCTCCGCAGAAAATTCATGATCCACTGACCTTGGAGTAAACGTTTACTTTATCGTAGGCCCCTCTCGGTTCTTTGTCAATCGCTGTTCTTATTTTGTATAGAGATTACGGGATCTGTCCGATTGCTTTTCATTTTTGTAATCTTCCCGTTGACAAAAATCTGTCTTGCCTTTATATTTCAGGTAAGCGTAAGCGTTTACGTTACACCTTAAATCCGAATGAAACAGAAAACCGAGGAACTGCCTTATGAATCCTACGATCAAAGATGTCGCCCAGAAAGCAAATGTATCCATTGCCACCGTGTCCCGTGTGCTGAATAACCTGACCGGCTATTCGGACAAAACGAAGCAGAAGGTGAATCAGGCGATCAAAGAGCTTGGGTACCAGCCCAATGCTATCGCCCGCGGTCTCATCAACAAGCGGACACAGACTATCGGTGTGATGTTTCCCAAAGTTTCCAGCGCCTTCTCTTCCGATCTGCTCCACGGGATTGACGAATTCGCCCATGACAGCAATTACAGTGTAGTCGTCTGCAACACAGATAATGACGGCAAGCGGACAATGAAGTATTTGCAGCTGCTGCGCGAAAAACAGGTAGACGGCATTATTTTTTCCAGTGAGGTGCTGAGTAAAGAGTACTATGAGGTGCTGGAGAGCATGAAGATACCGGTTGTTCTTGTCTCCTCGCAGACAGATTTTGCCAAGGTGCCCTATGTGAAGGTTGATGATTACCAGGCGGTCTATGACGCGATCCAATATCTGATCTCCAAAGGCCACCGTAAAATCGCCATGATCAGCGGAACCAAAGGCGATCCCATCGCCGGGACTCCCAGAGTACAGGGCTACCGCAAAGCCCTCGAAGCGAACGGAATTGCTTTTGACAGCAGCCGACTTGTGTATGGAGACTTTTCATTCGAGAGCGGCAGCAGGGCAATGGAAGCCTTATTGCGCAAAGCGGGAGAGGTTACCGCCGTCTTTGCAGCTAGTGATGAGATGGCCATTGGTGCACTCTCCGCAGCCCTGAAACACGGTCTGAACGTTCCCGAGGATATCTCGATCATGGGATATGATGATCTCAAACCGGCACAGATGGTTACGCCTCCGCTAACGACGGTCCGGCAGCCGCTGTACGAAATGGGAAAGATCGCCTCCGAGAAGCTGATCCGGATGATTGAAACCGGGGAAATTGCCGCAAACAGGATCATGGCTCATTCGATTGTGGAAAGACAAACGGTGAGAACACTTGCCTAAGTCTTTTTATCAATATAACGTAAACGCTTAACCTAAAGGTCCCGATTATTGACCTTCCTGCCGGAGAAACCTGTATCACAACTGGTTAAATCCAGTATCTACAGGCGTCTAATCCAGGGATAGTTTGGTAGGGACGCAGAGTAAACGTTTACTCAAAATGGCAGTAAACTGCTAAATCCAGTAATCAGGGGATTCCATCCATGAAAAAAACAATGAAACCCGTAACAGTAAGCCTGCTGGCTATGTCACTGCTCAGCGCCTGCGGCAATAATAGCGGGAGCAACGCTGCTACCGATGATGGTGGGAACGCCGCTTCCGGTGAGAAGGTCAAGATTGAGTTCTTCCAGAACAAGACGGAAGCCAAAGCCACCTTCGACAAGCTGGTCGCCCAATTCAACGCCGCGAACCCGGACATCGTTGTCTCGCAGATCAACCCGCCGGATGCTGAAACGGTGCTGAAGACCCGCGCCGCTAAACAGGACCTTCCTGATGTTATCGGCCTTGGTGCCACCGACACTTACAAGACCCTCTCCGCCAGCGGACTGTTCGAGGACTTCACTGGTGATACGCTGGTTTCCTCTATCCAGCCCGCCTATGTCAAAATGCTGAATGACCTGACGGGTTCAAGCGAACTGAACGGCATTCCGTTCTCTGCCAATGCCAGCGGTGTCATCTATAACAAAGCGATGTTCAAGGAGGCCGGCGTAGCCGTGCCAACAACTTGGGATGAATTCATCGCTGCAGCCCAGAAGTTCAAAGACAGCGGCAAGTATGCCTTCTACCTGACGCTGAAGGATTCCTGGACCTCACTCACCCCCTTCAACTCTCTGGAGCCAAGCATTCTCGGCACTGATTTCTTCAAGAAGCGCACCGAAGGCAGCGTGACCTTCAGTGACAGCTTCCGGGAAATCGCCGAGAAGCAGCTGAAGCTGACGGAATTTGCCCAGAAGGACATTTTCGGCAAGGGCTACAATGACGGCAATACGGCATTCGCCAAGGGTGAATCCGCGATGTATCTGCAGGGTGTATGGGCGATCCCCGAAATCATGAAGGCCAATCCATCTCTTGAGCTGGGCGTGTTCCCTTTCCCGGCCACCAATGATCCCGCAAAAAACAAGGTCATTTCCGGTGTGGATACCCTGCTGACGATCTCCAAGGAAAGCAAGCATAAGGAAGAAGCGAAGAAATTCGTCGAATTCCTCCTTCAGCCGGAGAACGTAACGACCTACATCACCGAGCAAAAAGCATTCCCGGCGGTGAAAGGCGTAACTCAGAATGACCCTGCCATGGACGGCTTCAAGGAAGCATTCACCTCCGGCAACCTGGCCGATTTTGCCGACCATTACATCCCTGGGGCGATGAAGGTCGATACGATTATTCAAAGCTTCCTGAACAAAAAAGACATCGACGCCTACCTGAAGCAGCTCGATACAGAATGGGATAAGGTAGCTAACCGGAAATAGGATTGCCAATCGATAGAATGAACTACAAGCATCAGGAGAACAGGGGCGGCAAGCCCCTGCTTCTGCGCTTTTTTCCAAGGAGGATTAACTGATGGCCAAACGGCGAGCCGCTTTTTACCTGATGACTATACCAGCACTGCTGCTGTTCTTCGCCTTTCATACGTTTCCGGCGCTGCAGGGCATTTATTATGCGTTCACGAACTGGGATGGTTACAGCGACAGCTTTGATTATGTGGGGTTCAAGAATTTCATTAATATTTTCAAAGACGAGAATGTGCTGAACTCTTATCTTTTCACCTTTAAATACGCCATCGCTACAACTGTTCTCATCAATATCATCAGCCTGCTGATCGCACTGGGACTGAATGCCAAGATAAAAGCCAAAAACTTTTTCCGAGGCGTATATTTCCTTCCCAATATCCTCAGCGTGCTGATTGTCGGCTTTATCTTCAACTACCTGTTCTCCAATGTATTTCCGGTGTGGGGCGAGAAGCTGGGAAGTGATTTTCTCTCGCAGAACATCCTCGGCAACTCCGATTGGGCCTGGATCGGGATCGTCATTGTTGCGGTCTGGCAGGGCATCGCTTATAACACCATTCTGTATCTGGCCGGCTTGCAGACGATTCCCCACGATCTTTATGAAGCTTCCAATCTGGACGGCGCCAGCCGCTGGCGGGAATTCTGGAGCATTACCTTTCCGCTGCTTGCTTCCTTTTTCACGATCAATATGGTGCTGGCGATGAAAGGCGGATTGATGGTTTTCGACCAGATCATCGCCCTGACCGGCGGAGGTCCCGGCCGTTCTACGCAATCCATCGCCCTATTGATTTACACCGGCGGCTTCCAGGGCGGAGAATTCGCATACCAGTCGGCGAACGCCGTGATTTATTTTATCGTCATCGTCGTCATCTCCGCCCTTCAGCTTAAATTCCTGCAGAAACGGGAGATGGACCTATGATCAAAAAAACAACGAATTGGCCGGTTACGGTAATTATCGCGCTGTGCTCCCTGCTCATCCTCTTTCCGCTGTACATGACGATCGCCATAGCACTCAAAAACCCCGAGGAAATGGCCCGCTCCATTTTCTCCCTGCCCACCGGACTGCATTTCGAGAATTTCGCGAACGCCATCAAGGCGACGAATTTCTTCAACGCCCTGGGCAACAGTGCCACAATTACTGTAACAGCGGTTGTATTTATTCTGCTCACGAATTCTATGGTCGCCTACGCCATTGCCCGGAATATGAACAAGCGCTTCTTCAAAACGCTCTACTTCTATTTCATCAGCGCCATGTTCATTCCGTTCCAGATCATTATGCTGCCGGTGGTCAAAGTCACTACCGACCTGCATATGAACAATATTCCCGGGCTGATTATTTTGTACATCGTATATGGCCTTGCTTTTAATGTCTTTGTGTATGTCGGTTATATCCGCTCCATTCCGTATGAGCTGGAGGAAGCAGCGACAGTTGACGGGGCCTCGACCTGGGGCACCTTCTGGCGGATTATTTTCCCGCTGCTGGCTCCTGTCAATGCGACCATCGGCATCTTGTCCTGCCTGTCCACCTGGAATGACTTCATGCTGCCGCTGATTCTCTTGGGCAACCAGGATTCCTATACGCTGCCGCTTGTGCAGTACGTCTTCCAGGGCCAATTCAGCACCGACTTCAACCTGGCTTTCGCCTCGTATCTGCTGGCTTTGTCCCCGATGCTGATTATTTATTTGTTCGCACAGAAATGGATTATCGGCGGCCTTACCCAAGGCTCCATTAAGTAAATTTTCGTACCGCAGTTTATATAGAGACAGGAGTGCAGAACCATGAACAAGCAATGGTGGAAAGAAAGTGTAGTATACCAAATCTACCCCCGCAGCTTTCAAGACAGCAATGGAGACGGCATCGGTGATCTTCAGGGGATAATATCCCGGCTTGATTATTTGGAGCAGTTAGGCATCAACGTGGTCTGGCTGTGTCCGGTATACCAGTCGCCCAATGACGATAACGGCTATGATATCAGCAATTATCAGAGTATTATGAATGATTTCGGCACACTCGCCGACTGGGAGGAACTGCTTGCCGGACTTCACGCCCGCGGTATAAAGCTGATTATGGATCTGGTGGTCAACCACTCCTCGGATGAGCATGCCTGGTTCGCTGAATCGCGCAAATCCCCGGACAGCCCTTACCGGGACTATTACATCTGGCGCGCGGGCAAGGACGGGCATGAGCCCAACAATTGGGGTTCCTTCTTCAGCGGCCCGGCCTGGGAATATGATGCGCAGACTGACGAATATTTCCTGCACCTGTTCTCCCGAAAGCAGCCGGATCTGAATTGGGAGAATCCGAAGCTGCGGCGGGAAATTTACGATATGATGACCTGGTGGCTCGATAAAGGCATCGACGGGTTCCGCATGGACGTAATCAACCTGATCTCCAAGGTTCCAGAGCTTCCCAGTGTGGTGAAGGACCAGGAGGACGGCGAGCGGACCTATCATTTTGGCGGTGAATATTTCGTAAACGGCCCGCGCGTGCATGAATACATGCAGGAAATGAACCGGGAGGTACTCTCCAAATACGACATTATGACGGTCGGTGAAGCCATCGGCGTCACCCCCGAGGAAGCCGCGCTGTATGTCGGCGAAGACCGGAATGAGCTGCATATGCTGTTCCACTTCGAACTGATGGAGGTCGATTCCGGGCCGGGGGGCAAATGGGATGTGCGGCCATGGAAGCTGGCGGACATAAAGTCTATCTTCTCCAAATGGCAAACCGCGCTGCATGGCAAGGGCTGGAACAGCCTTTACCTGAACAATCATGACCAGCCGCGCATGCTGTCCCGTTTCGGAGATGATAAACACTACCCGAAAGAGTCGGCCAAAATGCTGGCTACGCTGCTGCACACCCTCCAAGGCACGCCTTACATCTACCAGGGCGAAGAAATCGGCATGACCAACGTGAAATTTGACTCTATAAGCGAATATAAGGATATTGAAATCCTGAATATGTATAAAGAATACCGGGCTGCGGGGCATGCGGAGGAAGAAATTATGAACTCCATATATGTCAAAGGCCGCGACAATGGGCGTACCCCCATGCAGTGGAGCGCGGAACCGCAGGCCGGATTCACCACCGGCACACCTTGGCTGGCCGTGAATCCAAACTATACGGAGATTAACGTCGAGCAGGCCCTGGCTGACCCCGATTCTATTTTCCACTACTATAAAAAGCTGATTGAGCTGCGGAAAAGCCATGACATATTCGTGTACGGGGATTATGCGATCCTGGCCGAGGAGCATGAGCAGGTGTATGCCTATCTGCGCACACTTGGAGAAGAGCGGCTGCTTGTCATGCTGAACTTCTTCGGCCAGCCTGCCGCTTTCGAGCTTCCTGCATGTGTGGACTTTCAGAACAAAACGCTGGTTATCGCCAATTACGGAGTACAGCCGGACGAGGATATCCGTTCCCTGTCGCTACGCCCTTATGAGGCCCGGGTGTACAGGCTGAGATAGAGCTTGTGCATGTGTTGTCTCATTGCGATCAAAAAAAGGAGCCTCCCGGCTCCTTTTTTTGAGCTGCACAAGTAGTCTATGTATTGGTTCACTTCCCGCAGATGGAAATTCTCCACTTATTTCTTAGCAAGCTACCTATTATTCAACACTTAGGTGGAATGTATCCACTTACATTAATCAAACAAGACCATATTTTCTGTTTCCCTTCAATTTAAGTGGACTTTTTCCATCTATTTTCGAATTTCTTGCCTGATATAGAGAATTAGTGTACCTTTTTCCACTTCATTCTTGGGACTATACTTGGTGCGATATTGGGATCGGGAATCGGGCAATGCCAAGCAATGCTATAGCGCTGTAAAAACATAATCAGCCTGGCCAAAGCGGATTCTCCGGCCCGCCAAACCGGGGGCATCCGTTGCCAGCAGCAGCTCCTGCATCTGCTCCCCGTTCCCCTGCCGGAACACAAACGCCTTGTCTCCGATAGGAAGGGATACGGAGCCGTCTGCCGCAGATCCAGGATTCTGGAAGGGCAAGCCAATCACTTGACTCCAATGTGCAGCGGTTGCCGCCGGATCAGTAACGGAGAAAACAGCCGCCCGTACTTCAACTGCTCCGGCAGGATGGGGCCTAATAATGCCTGCTGTCTTAAGCTCCTGTTGACGCTGCCCGTCTGTGCCTTTCCACTGAATGATGAAGGGGTAGACCAGTCCCTGAAAATGTCCGCCAATGGTCAGCATCCGCCATTCAATCCATTGCCCTTGCTTGTTCAGCCGTCTGCCGTCCATAATCGGCGACAGCTTAAGGCCTTGCTGCTGGAGCAGCGCCGCAGTCTGCTCAATATCATCAGTGCGGATAGCCACCCTGCTGAAGCCCTCATGCTCGGGCAGCAGCTTTACAGCATCCTTGACGACAAGATTGGCAGTATCCGCCGATTCTGCCAGCTCCCGGTTCTCCACTGCCAGAAATTCCACATAGTTCAGCCCGAAGTAGCTCAGCGCATTATGGGTGCCCCACAGCTTGTGCGACCCGCCCGGGAATGCGGCAAGGCCATTGTCCGTAAAGGTCTGCACAGCCTGCTCCAGATCATTGATATAATGAACGGTATGATCCCATTGGAGGCTGCTCATGGATGTACCTGCCCCAGCTCTGTCGTGCGCTTCACGGCAGCCTTGACACTGCGCTGCAGCCCGGCTGCGAAATCGCTGTTGTTCAGCTCATACAGGGCATGGATACCGACGCCGCCCGGAGAATTGTTGATGTTGAGAAGCTGGCGCGGATGCTTGCCGCTGTGGCGCAGCATGGCAACGGCCCCTTCCACATTCTCCAGCGCGACCTGCCAGGCCTGTTCCCGGGGCAGACCGGCAAGCACTCCGGCATCGGCCAGGGACTCGATGAAATAATAGACATAATTCGGCCCGGCCACCCCGTAGCCGGTAAAGATATCAATCTGCGCTTCTTCCAGATACAGCACCTTGCCAAAGGCGTTCAGGAAGTCATCCACCTGGGCTTTGTCGGCAAAACCGTTCAAAGCCGCACCGCTGTAGCCCAGGCCGGTATCGGTCAGCGTATTCGGAATCACCCGGATAATCGGGCGTTCCGCACCCGCATACCCGCCCAGCCTGGCAATGCTCACTCCGGCCACGATCGACAATACCGCAGCCTGGCCTGCCGCATGTTCGGCAATCAGCCTGCCGACCTCTGCCAGATCATCCTGCGGCCGCACCGCAATGATGATCAGATCCGCCTCACCCAGCTCCGCTGCCTGGGATACAGCAGCGTGAACACCGTAGGTGTTTTTCAAATAGAGGTTGCGCTCTTCATTCACATCCGCCACGCTGATCTGCGCGGCCTTATAGGCGCCTTTGCCGATAACCGCCCGAATGATCGCCTCGGCCATTTGGCCGCCCCCGATAAAATGAATTCTTTTTGCCGCCATCCTGTGATCTCCTCCGCTCATTTATCAGTTATTGGCCCACGCATCCGGAAGTATAAAACCGTCATATTTGTCCTGCGCGTGGATGTACTCCTCAAATTCCTTGGATTCATAGGCTGCTTTCAGATCCTTCGCCCATTGGGTATCCAGATCGTCTTTGTTGACAGTTACGGTGACCCGGTGCTGCTCCGGTGTGTTCTCAATCTTCAGCGCTTCGGTAATTTGACGTTTGGCATTGGCAATATAGTTGCCGTTAACCACTCCGTAATCCACATCGGCCAGCGAAACGAGAATCTGGGCAGAATCCAGCGCTTCCAGCTTCAGCTGATATTTGTCCGGCTCTACGCTGCTAAGGTTGAAATCAGTTGTTCCGGCACCGGGTTTGACTTTCACCCAGCCCAGCTCCTCCAGAATCCGCACCGCCCGCTCCTGGTTCACCGGGTCATTCGGTATTGCGATAACCGAGCCGTCCTTCACCTCGTCGAGCGACTTGTGCTTCTCGGAATACAGTCCCTGCGGCGCACTCGGCACGAAATTCAGCACTGCCATATCCGCACCAATTTCCTTATTAATGCCCTCCATATACGCGGTACTCTGAAAAATGCTGGCATCGATAGAGCCTTCCTTCATCGCCGGGTTGACCTGCATATTCTGGGAAAAGGTTTTGATCGTCACCTTATAGCCCTCTTTCTCCAGAATCGGTACAATGCCGAGGCGGAACTGCTCCTCATAAGTGCCTACACCAAAGCCGACGACGATGTCCTTTTTGTCTGCACCGGCAGCCTCTTTGTTCCCGCACGCGCCAAGCACTACCGACATTCCTACCAGTGCTGCAGCTGCCAATGTTCTGATTTTCATGCGCCAAACCCCTTTTCATCTTAAAAAAAGTTTCCGAAAGCAAAAACATAGTTTACTTATCGGATTTAAAAGAATTAGTGGTATGATAGCATGGCCAAATTTGAATCGTCAATGAGATTTTCGTTACCGAAAGCAAACCAAAATAGCCCGCTTAATGTTTCATTAACGTCAGCTCAATGTTAAAATTGCCAAATCAGCGCCCTTTCCCTTCCGGCGGACAGGGTTTCCTGCTGTGGTGTGGAATATGAAATAGGAAGACCCGCACCTGCTGCGGCAAATGTACACTTACACTAATGAGACGGAGGAACTGAATGAGATGAACAACACAATTAATTTTGCGCACCGCGGCGCATCTGCGGTCTGTCCGGAGAATACGATGGCTGCATTCCGCAAAGGTCTTGAGCTCGGGGCAACCGGCATTGAAACCGATGTGCAGATGACCCTTGACGGAAGGCTGGTCCTCATTCACGACGAGAGCCTGAACCGCACAACGAATCGCAGCGGATTGGTAAAGGATATGACATTGAGTGAGGTACTGGAGGCGGATGCCGGATCGTGGTTTGGCGCTGAATTTGCCGGAGAACGGATTCCTGCCCTGGAAGAACTGCTTGATCTGCTGCAAGGTCGTGACACCATCCTGAATATCGAGCTGAAAAACGGCACATATCTCTACCCCGGCATGGAGGAAAAAGTGATCGCCGCTGTGCGGGAGTATGGCATGAGTGAGCGCATTGTGCTGTCGAGCTTCAACCATTATTCTCTCGCTTACTGCAAGTCGCTGGCACCGGAGATCCGCACCGGGATTTTATATGGAGAAGGCTTGTACCGCCCATGGGATTATGCCTCTTCTCTGCAGGCCGATGCGCTGCATGCCTATCATTTGGCCGTGCTGCCTGAGTTTGTAGCCGGGGCGGCGGAACATGGGGTTGTCTATCATCCATGGACCGTAAATGATCCGGAACGGATGAAATATTTAATTGAGGCCGGTGTAGCGGGGATTATTACCGATGTTCCGGATGTACTCGCCGGACTGCTGGCATCCAGAGGAGTGTGATGGAGTGAAAAAAGTCTGGCTGCTTGGCTTCGGCTTTTTCAGCATCAGCATTACATGGAGCTTGTACAATGCGTTTGTTCCTTTTTTTCTGGAAAAATATGTGCATAGCGTCGCCCTGATCAGCTTCATGATGACCATCGATAATTATTTCGCACTGTTTCTGCAGCCGTGGATCGGCAACCGCAGCGACCGTACGGCGACCCGCTTCGGGCGCAGAATGCCCTATTTGATGATCGGCATGCCACTGGCTGCCGTGCTGACTATGTTGATTCCGTTCCACAGCGGACTATTCACTCTCCTGCTGTTCATGATGCTGATGAATCTGGCCATGAGCCTGTACCGGTCGCCAACGGTGGCGCTGATGCCGGACATCACGCCGGAGCATCAGCGCACCAAGGCCAACGGGCTGATTAACTTTATGGGCGGAGTAGGTTCCATTCTCGCTTTTGGCGCAGGGTCCTATCTTTACGATTCGAGCCCCGTGCTGCCATTCGTGGCGGCTGGCCTGATCACACTGCTGTGCCTGTTCATTGTATCGCGATTCATCAAGGAGGGCCGGGATGGCGTCAATACGGCGGCAGCCAATGCCCCGGCAGGTCCTGCTGCTGACACGGCTCTTCAGCCGGGGGAACTTGTTCTTCCCTTGAGCAGACCTGCACGCGTCTCCCTGAAAAAACAGCTGGACCGGACAACGGTCTGGCTGCTGGCGGCCATCTTTTTCTGGTTCGTGGCTTATCAGGGTGTTGAGACGTTGTTCACCTTGTACGGCAAACATCATCTTGGTCTTAGTGAGCAAGCGGCTTCCTTCTCGCTCACCTTCTTTTCGCTGGCATTTGTGATTTTTGCGATTCCGAGCGGCTGGCTGGGCGGGCGGTTCGGGAAGAAACCGGTTATTATTCTCGGGGTATGCGGACTGATGGCGGTATTTGCACTCGTAGGCTTTGCGGAAAATGTGCTGCTGCTGCGTGGTCTGCTGCTGCTGGGCGGAATATTCTGGGCTTGCATCAATATCAATTCTTATCCTTTTGTAGTGGCTACAGGAAATGAAGAGAGTATTGGCACGCGGACCGGAATATATTATTTGGTCTCCTCGCTTGCTGCTATTACATCGCCTCCCCTGCTGGGGCTGCTGATTGACCTTACGGATTACTCTACCCTGTTCTATGCGGCAACCGCCAGTATGGCGTTTGCCCTCGTGTGCCTGCTGCTGATGAAAGGACGTGCCAGAGCAGTGAACACCGTCCATTCCAATAAAGCGTAACCGCGAAAAAACAGAACCCCCTGCTCACGCCCGCATGGAGTTCTGCTTATCGCCAAGTCTATTCGTGCTGGAAGCGCTGCTGTGGAGCAGGCTGGCGGAGCCGCCGGCGGGGTTGCTTGGACTTGCACTTTGGCCCTGCTTGTGCAGGGAATAGCGGCCGCTGCCCAACTGTTTGGCGTTGTACATGGCAGAATCGGCCTCTTTGAGCAGCTTCTGGCGGTCGATTCTGCCATGGCTCATAGTAATGCCGATGCTGGCTGAAACAAACAGCTCATGCTTCTCCAGCTTATAGTTCCGGGTCGTCTTCTCCAGAATCCGCAGCGCCAGCTGTTCCGCATCCTTGCGGCTGCAGCGTTTGGCGATGATCACAAATTCATCCCCGCCAATGCGGAAGATATGCCGCTTGCCTTTGCTGGAGAATTGGCTCAGCGTGGTACCGACTGCCTTAAGCAGCAAATCGCCCACATGATGTCCAAGCGTGTCGTTGATCGCTTTGAAGCGGTTCAGATCCAGAAACAGCACGGCGAGCTGCTCGTTAGGCTTGCAATGGTCCCAGAAGTGATCCATGCCGTTCTTGTTCAAAAGACCGGTCAAGGAATCCCGGTAGGCCAGTTCCTTCAACTGTTCCCGTTCCGCCAGGAGCTGGTGCAGCCGGGAGAACAGGAACAGCATCCCCGCCAGCGTCAGAACATAAAGGGTGAGCGGGAGGAACAGACTTTCCCTATCAGGGGCATATTCCGAGAGGGTCTGCACCCCTAGCAGATGCATGACGCTTAATCCGGCGCCTGCAATAAGAATCACGAAGACCGCGCGGATTGCGCGGGCTTTTTGATGTTTGCCGCCGAATTTTGGGGACAAATAGTAAATACTATAGATGGTCAATGCTGCTATGAGCACCGACGATAAGGCCAGCATATAATTTCGGGCTTCCATCGTTCACTAGCACTCCCTTTTGCGTGTGAATAGTTTCGCACTCTGAAGCTGTACTGTACAATAATACACTGAACATTATCTGAACACCACTATCATTCACAGCGGGAAAAAAGCAGACAGCATAAGTATTATGCTTATTATCGGCAGGTTTGCCTCCTCCCTGCATGGGATGTTTTGGAATCCGATGCAGCAGGCTAAGTGCAGAAGAAAAGGACAGCATAATTTCCTAAGTAAGAACAAAACGGCTACGCCGTCCTTCGCTGGACAACTTAGCCGTTTCCGATTTCAATTTTGCGCTGCCTGGAGCCTCCCATGAATCGTGCCGTAATTTCAAGTGGAAGCAGGTTAAGTGTTTCGGTTCGAGAACCTTGTGATTCGCTTCTAAGTGGAAAATTTGTCATACTACTCAGCTCGAACACCTTGTCATTCGCTAACTAAGTGGAAAAAGGTTAACTAATCTGCTCGATCACCTTGTGTTCCGCTAGCTAAGTGGAAAAAGGTCAACTAATCTGCCTCGAACACCTTCTGTTCCGCTAGCTAAGTGGAAAAAGGTCAACTAATTCGGCTCACTTTGCTCCAAACAAGGTATTTTAGACCAATTAAGTTCCCTTTTTCCACTTAAATCTCACAATTGTTGATTTTCGGGAGAAATAAGTTTACTTTTTCCAACTAAACTAATAACTGATCCAAAAAAAACTGTCCGGTGAATGGACGGATTGGCATCCTTGATTTCAGTTGCCAACCGATGGGCCAGGCGCGCTAATTCAAAGGTATTTTTACCTTTGAATTACCGGCCGCCCGCAGGGCCTTCATTCCCGCGGCCCGAAGCTCTGCCCGGACTGCCCGGTCCATACCGTTCAGCGTTCAGCTTCCATATGTGCCACGCAGTTGTACAATGCACAGGTCCAGCCGCTGTTGTCCTTGACGATTTGGGTGATCGAGGTGTTTTTGAGCAGCTCGCTCACATCGAGGCCCGGAACCAGCTTTCTCAGGCTGCTGCGCAGAATGGCGCCGTGGCTGACGATGAGGATTCTTTTGCCGGGATGCCGTGCCGCAATTTCCTCGATGGCCCGGCTGCCTCTCTGCTGGCCCGATTCATCGCTTTCCAGCCCCATGTCCATGCTCTTCCATCCGCTGCCCCAGCGCTGCACACGTTCGTCTTCTGTGGTGCCTTCAATCAGACCGCCGTTCATCTCCCGAATCCCCGGCACCTTCCCTGCAACCGGAATACCGAGCCGCTTCGAGATCACCTCCGCTGTCTGTACCGCTCTCAGCAAATCGCTTGAATAGATGTAATCCCATTGTTCCCCGCTTAGACGTTCGGCGATAGCCGCTGCCTGCTGCAGCCCCTCCTCATCAAGCGGATTATCCGTATGCCCCTGAATCCGGCCTTCCTTATTCCATGCTGTGCTGCCGTGCCGAATCAAGCCTATGGTTGTCATTGGGTGGCCCACCTTTATTCATTGTGTGTAGTATTCTGTAGATTATAAACCATCGCTGCAACAGATGCATGCAGGCGCCGCTGAATCCCAAGGAAAGCATAACGCGTACGATGGGAATCATTGACGGTACTTCCACCTGGATATATGATGATATGGGCCTGTTTGCCGCAACCCGGCATCCATTCCTTTTTACATACAGTCCTCTCAAAGAGGGCAAGTTTCTATGTCCGTTCCTCTACAACGGATAAGTATCATAATTCAAAGGAGCTTACTGTTTATTATGAAAAAGCTGTCCATTCTATCCCTCGTGCTCACGCTCATGCTCACTGCGCTCCCGGCTCTGCCTGCCAGCGCCGCTGCTGCGGCACCCAAAACCGCTGTCTATGTCGACAAAGACAACCACGCCTTCATTCCGCTAAGGTTCCTGAACGGTTTTGCCGGTATTCAGGCAGGCGTGGGCGGCCAAACCGGCAAAGAAATGACCCTCTCCAAAAACGGGACAACTGTAGTCCTGGTATCAGGCCAAGCGTCGGCCTCCGTGGGCGGCAAGTCCGTTAAGCTGAGCGAACGGCCTTTCAGCGGCAATGGGACAACTTATGTTCCCCTGTCCCTTATCAGCCAAACCTTTGGCCTGCAGTTAGTGTGGAATAAAACTTCCGCTTCCCTTACCATAGCTGCCGGTGATGATTCTGCTACTTTGCCTGTGTTATCCGGTGCTCTTATCTCCGCAGGCTCTCCGGCGGCAGTAAGCTCCAGGCACACCTATACAGTAGGCGGCAGATCCTTCCCCGTACAGATGGTGACCGTGTCCCTGCTGCATCCCGCGCTCAAGCTGGATGTCGTCCTTGCAGGCAACACTGTGGGCAGGACGGAAGCGCTCGGCAGCATCGCCAAGCGCAGCGGGGCTGTTGCCGCCATTAACGGTACGTTTTTTGACGCCTATACAGATGCGGCCTACAAAGCTCCTTACGGCTATATTATCAGCCGCGGAAAAATGCTGAAAGACAGCCCGGCAGATAAACGGACCGTCTTCGCTTATGACAACAACCTTCTGGCCGAACTGATTCCGGGCAGTCAATTCCTGGCGCGCTTCAATGCCGGTACTGTAACAGGAGCAATCCAGGCGGGTCCCCGGCTGCTCGTAGACGGCAAAGTGGCGCTGAATGTAGCCGCTGAAGGCTTCCGGGACCCCAAAATATTAACCGGCGGCGGCTCCCGCAGCGCGCTGGGCCTGACCCGGGACCATAAGCTAATCCTTCTGACCTCCGGCGGGGCAACCATCCCCCAATTGGCACAGATCATGAAGCAGGCCGGAGCGTATCAGGCGATGAACCTGGATGGCGGCGCATCCAGCGGCCTTTTTTACAGCGGTAAATATCTGACCTCCCCCGGACGGCTGATCAGCAATGCGCTGGTAGTCAAAACTAACTAAAGCCCCCGAAATCTGGTGCCTTAATCCTTCTATTAACCCCGCCAGCCTCCAAGCACCGGTCCTTAGGACCGGAAGCTATGGGGGCTTTGCTGCGGAAAATGCTCCTTCACCCCCCCGGTCCGCAGCGGGATCTGTCTAGACTTTGCAGGATTTTCCCTGGACATGTTACTGTATAACTGGATAAAGGAGTGAACTCATGGAAACGATTCTGATTGTTGAGGATGACGCCAAGCTGGCGGACCTGCTGGATGCCTATCTCTCCAAATATGATTTCCACACGGTAGTTGTGGAGGATTTCAACCGGGTGCTGGAGACCTTTGAGCAAGCGGCTCCCAGCCTGGTGCTCCTGGATGTCAATCTCCCCAGATATGACGGGTTCTATTGGTGCCGCCAGCTGCGCAAGTCTTCGCTGTGCCCGATTCTGTTCATCTCTGCCCGTGACAGCGGAATGGATCAGGTAATGGCGCTGGAGAACGGCGGCGACGATTACATTACCAAACCCTTTCAATATGAGGTGGTGCTGGCCAAAATCCGCAGCCATCTGCGCAGAGCCTACGGCTCGTATGCCCAGAACCAGGAGGAGCGCAAGCTGGAGACGGGGGGCCTTACCCTTTTGCCGGAAAGGTATATCATTCAGTATGCCGGCCAATCCGCAGAGCTTACCCAGAAGGAAGCCGTGCTGCTGGAAGCGCTAATGCTCAAGGAAGGGCGGGTTGTCACCCGTGAACGGCTGCTTGATCTGATGTGGGAGGACCAGCATTTTATTGATGACAATACCTTGAATGTATATATTACACGGGTGCGGAAGAAGCTCAAGGATCTGGGGCTTGAGGAAATCGTGGAAACGGTCAGAGGCGCAGGCTACAGGCTGAGCGCTTCCGGAGACAGCCTGTGAGGCTGTTCCTCAAGGACCAGCGGCCGCTGCTGCTCTTTTATCTGCTGCAGATGATCCTCGTTCCGGTTCTGTATTATTTGTCCGGCGAATCCAGGCCGCTGTCGATCATCCTGTATGGAATGGCCCTTAGCGCTGCGGTTCTTCTCGTCTATCTGGTGTACCGATATATCCAGCATCATAAGCTGTACAGCCGCCTGGCCCAGCCGGCCGCCGCACCCGGCGAGCTGCCTGCTCCGCTGGATGATGCACCGCTGCCCGAAGCCGTGGGCGAACTGCTCCAGGTGACTCACCGCCACTATCAGGAGCAGCTCCAGAGCCATATCAGCCGGATGGATCAGCATATCATTTTTATCAACCGCTGGGTACACCAGATGAAGACTCCGCTGTCCGTTATCCAGCTTACGCTGCAGGAGCTGGACGATGAGGCGGCAGGCAGCATTCAGGAAGAGCTTGAACGGCTGCGCAAGGGGCTGGAGATGGTCATTTACACTTCCCGCCTGGAGCGGTTTGAGGATGACTTTCAGGTGCAGTCTCTGCCGCTGCGCCGGATCATCAGCGAGGCGGTAGCTGAGAACCGCAGGCTGTTCATCCGCAGAGGCATCAAGGTTGATATCCGGGTGGATGAAAGTTTGACCGTCTACAGCGATGCCAAATGGCTGATGTTCATGCTGACCCAGATTCTGGTCAATGCCGTGAACTATACTTCCGGGTCAGGCAAAACCGTTGCCGTCACGGCACAGGCCATGGGCAAAGACATCCAACTTGACATTACGGATCAGGGCATCGGCATTTCCTCTGAAGATCTGAAAAGGGTATTTAATCCCTACTTCACGGGTGAGCGCGGACGGCAGTATCATGAATCGACCGGGATGGGCCTGTATCTGGTCCGCGAGATTTGCAGCCGTCTCGGCCATAAGGTCGGCCTGGAGTCCAAGCCCGGAGAGGGAACCACGGTGCGAATTATTTTTAACGGAACTGGCCTCCAATAAAATCAGACAGAGGGTCCGGGACCCAGCTATCACAGCTGGGGCCGGGCCTTTTTTTGGCGTGTACGGTTTGGCATACACGGTTTGCGTGCCCCGTTTGGCGTTCCCGACTCGGCGGCTCCGGCCTCTTAGAGACCACTCTCGCATCCAGGCAGAATAAGGAATGGAAGGCCCGGGGATAATAACGCCAAAGAATCCAGATTCCAGCAGAACGGAGGCGTTACGATGCCAGGCAACCCGCAGCGGGCCAACCGCAACAAGAGCGACAACCCAGAACAATCCGCACTTGCCCCGTTTCCTCTTGATCCTTCACTCGAGGTGAATTTGCAGGAGCTTGGCCGGAGGATTGGCCATAGTTCGGATATTGTGGTCCGCAGATTTACCAATGAGTCATTGGGCTCGCTAGAGCTGGCTTTTATCTATATTGACGGACTGGTCAATGCCGACGTGGTCAACCAGGGTGTGCTTCAACCCTTGCTGGAAACAACCAAGCTGAACAGCGAATTCATCAGTGCCGCTGATGCCTTTCATGTCATCAAGAATCAAATGCTGCCCATTGGAGGGGTTAAAGAAGGCAATACCCTGGAAGCGCTCCTGCCCATGCTGTTCGACGGCTATACCTTAATCCTGCTGGGAGGGCTTCAAGCGGGAATGGCTGCGGCTACCTCCGGCTGGGAGAAACGCGGCATCAATGAGCCAACCTCCCAAGGCGTCATCCGGGGCCCCAAAGAGGGGTTCACCGAAAGCCTGCGGACCGGCACCTCCATGCTGCGGCGCAGACTGAAAACCCCTGATCTGCGGATTGAGGAATATAAAATCGGCCAGCGCACCCAGACCGGAGTGGCCCTGGTCTATTTGGAGGGCATCGCAAGTGAGCAGGTGCTGAAGGAAATCCGCCGCCGCCTGAATGCGATCAATACCGACAGCATTCTGGAGAGCAACTATATTGAGGAATTCATCCAGGACGGCGGTCTGACTCCGTTTCCAACGATCCAGAATACGGAGCGCCCGGATGCGATGGCCGGGGGCATTCTGGAAGGGCAAGTCGGCATCATTATTGACGGTACGCCCTTTGCGCTGCTTGCACCATCCACATTCTTCAACTTTTTTCAGTCCAGCGAGGACTACTATCAGCGTTATGATATCACTTCGTTCCTGCGGCTGATCCGGTATTCGGCATTTTTTGTATCTATGCTGCTGCCTGCTCTATATATTGCAGTCACTACTTTTCATCAGGAAATGCTGCCGACCACCCTCCTGATCAGTCTTGCCGCACAGCGGGAGGGGGTTCCGCTCCCGGCGCTGGCGGAGGCGCTGCTGATGGAGCTGACCTTCGATGTGCTGCGCGAAGCGGGGGTGCGCATGCCGCGCACCATCGGCCCGGCGATTTCCATCGTGGGCGCCCTGGTGCTGGGGCAGGCTGCGGTTCAGGCCGGACTGGTTTCGGCCGCAATGGTAATTGTTGTATCTTTTACTGCGATCTCCAACTTTGTGATTCCATCGCTGGCGATTGCCAACTCGATCCGGCTCATCCGCTTTGTCATGATGTTTATCGCTGCGACGCTGGGGCTCTTTGGCATAATGTCCTTTCTGATCGTGCTGCTGATTCACATGGCCGGACTGCGTTCGTTTGGGGTGCCGTACCTGTCCCCGGTGGCTCCGATGGTTCCGCGCTATCTTAAGGATATCTTTATCCGTGTGCCGCTCTGGGATATGACAATGCGTCCCAAGACCATTCTGGGCCGGGAAACACGCAGGCAAGGTGACAAACAAAAACCCAAGCCGCAAGGGGAGGATCACGCATGAATAAAAAAATCGGCACTACCCAGGCAGCTATGCTGATTGTCAACACAATACTGCCCACCGCCACAGTCGTGCTTCCCGCAATTATCAGCAGCTATGCGGAACAGGATGCGTCGCTTGCTATTCTGCTGTCCACCTTTTTCGGGCTCCTCATCGCATATATTGTCGGCAGCGCGGTCCGCTGTACCAACGGCGCCCCGTTTCTGACATGGGTCGGCGAAAAAAGCTCGCCCGTAATTGCTGTAGTCCTGGGCCTCTTCATGCTGCAGTTCTACCTGGACACTTCTGCGACGATTCTGCGGGAATTCGTCAATTTCCTGAAGGACAATGTACTCATCAATACACCGATTTCGATATTATGCGTATTGATTCTGCTCATTACCATTTATATGGTAAGACAAGGCCTGGAAGCCATCGCCCGGGTGAACAGCCTGGTGATCCTCTTGTACTTGTTATTTGTGCCGCTGTATATATTCGGTTTGGCTAACGAGATGAATGTGCACCAGCTGCTGCCGATGTTCGATCACTCTCTCGCTGAACTGACCCTTGCCAGCATTACTCCAACCACCTGGATGTCCGAAGTGGCGGTGCTGCTGTTCCTGGCGCCGTATCTGCAAGCTCCGCGGCAGGCCCGGATCATTGGCTGGACCGGTCTGATTTTTGTAGCCCTGCTGATGATGTTTTCCCTCGTTATTGCGCTGATGGTGTTTGGCCCCGACCTTGCCAGGCTCAGTGCGTATCCCGGATTCTCTGCCGCCGGCATCGTACATCTCGGAAGATTTATCGAGAAGCTGGATATTCTCTTCATTTCTTACTGGGTATTGTCCATCTATGTGAAATTTTCGATTTTTTTGTTTGCTACTGTAGAGTGCTTCAAGCAAACCTTCAGGGTGGGCAGCAGCCGGCCTTTTATCGGCACCTTAGGCCTGCTTATCGTTCTGGAGTGCCTGTATACCTGGGAGAGTACAGAGAAACTGAACCTCTATAACAAGGAAGGGCGTTTTCTGGTTTTCTTTATCTTTAATGTACTCGTTCCTTTGGGGGCGGTGGGACTGGACCGGTTCACGAAGGCTAAAACCAGGCGGAAAGGATGGGGAGCATGAATATTTCAAAAAAAACCCTTTTCTGCCTGCTGTGCCTTTCCCTCTTGTCCACACTGCTGTCCGGATGCTGGGACGACCGCGAGCTGAGCGAGCTTGGCATTACCTCCGGTTCTGCCTATGACTGGGAGGATAACCAGTGGAAGGCCACTTACCAGGTGATCAACCCTTCTTCCGGCGCCAGCAATACGGGGGGCAGTGGGGGAGGAAGCACCAGTTCGCCTCCATTCGTCACCTTTACGGTCAAGGGAAGGACCATTATGGAGGCGGTTGAAAAAAGCAACCTGACCAGCACACGGGAAATGTTCTTTTCCCATTCACGGATTACCGTTCTGGGCGAAAGTGTGGCCAGACACGGTGTCAATCAATTAATTGATTTGTTCTTGCGCAAGCAGGACGCCAGGGAAACCGTCTTTGTATTTATTGCCAAAGGTGAAGCCGGCGATATTCTGGATCAGCTCATGCAGCTGACCAAAAACCAGGGAGCCGGTATCCAGTTGATGATAGAGCAGGAATCCCGGCTGCTCTCCTATTACCCCGGCACGCGGATGTTCGAGCTCGCGATGGCCCTTTCTTCCGAATCGGGCAGTGCGGTCCTTCCAGAAATTCTCCTTACCGGGCCGGAGATTATGGACGA
The DNA here is from genome assembly GCF_016772475.1 of Paenibacillus sonchi. Classification (NCBI taxonomy): domain Bacteria; kingdom Bacillati; phylum Bacillota; class Bacilli; order Caryophanales; family Paenibacillaceae; genus Paenibacillus; species Paenibacillus sonchi. The sequence continues at coordinate 3,241,807 of NZ_CP068595.1, read as the reverse complement.
AACGCAAGAAACCGGACGAACAGACCTGAAGACCCGGCTGGCCCTGGGAAGGCTGGGCGTGCTGAAGGGCGAGAAGCTGGTCGGGTGGCTCAGCCAGAAGCAGGCCTTCGGCTTGTCCTTTATGACGGACAAAATAAAGACAGCCACAATCGCCTTCCCGTCCAAGCCCGAATCCGGCGGCAAGCCGGATGCTTCTTTTGTTCTCCAGAAATCCAGGACCACGGTTCATCCGAAATGGGAGAAAGACCATTATGTTATCGATATGAATATTAAAGGCAGCGGGGTATTAACCGAACTCGGCAGCGTCATGGATTTGAACGAGCGGGCTTCGATTACAGAGATGGAGCAGTCTCTCGAACAGCAGGTGCTGGAGCTGGTGGACAATTCCTGGAAGGAGGTCAGGAAGCTGGGTGCTGATGTCACCGGCTTCGCAATCAAAATCCACCGCAGCGACCGCAAACGCTTCAAGCAGATCCGAAAGGACAAGAGCTGGGACCGCGTATTCCAGGAGATCGAAATCCGGCCTCATGTCTCGATTGAAATTGAGCGGACAGGACTCAGCAATAAATCCTTTGAATCTGTTCACGAGAAATAAAGGAGCTTGTCTATGAAAATAGCTGTAATTCTAGGGCTCTATATCCTCGCTTTCTGGCGGGGTTGCGTCCTGCTGCAGGGTCATAAGCGCAAACTGCACAGGCTATGGTTCGGCTGTATCCTGGTCTATTGTGCCTATGTTCATATTTGCGGCATTACGGAAACTTCGCATTTCGGCGTGTCTGCGCTATATATCGCATATTTCCAGCCTGCGGGCCGGGCAATCATCAAGTGGTTAGGAGGCTGACCTTATCCCATGCACAACAAGGAGCAGGTGTCTGCCCTGCAGCTCTCGTTCATGATCATGCTGTTCGAAATCGGCAGCACACCGCTGTTTCTGCTTGGCGCCAAGGCCAAACAAGACTCCTGGCTGGCGATGTGCACCGGCTCGGCAGCAGGTCTGGTTCTGCTGATGCTTCTGATGTGGATTCAATACCGTTCCCGGCACAACGACCTTATCGGCATGCTCGCCCTTCACTTTGGAAAGATTGCCGGTTCAGCCGTCGGCGGAATGTACAGCCTGTATTTCGCCTACCAGTCGATGCGCAATGTCCGGGATCTGGGTGAACTGACCTCGCTGACCATGCTGCCGAACTCACCAATGTCTGTTACGATGCTGATTTTTGTCGGGACTGCCCTTTACGCCATCTGGAAAGGGACCGAGGTGGTCTTCCGCCTGCCGGAGGTCCTGCTGCCGGTGGTGTTGTCTTTTTATGCTGTGCTTGTTCTTCTGCTCGGCATCATGGGCTCCCTGGACTTCAACCAGTTGGCGCCTGTTTTTGAGAACGGATTTAAGCCGATTGCGGACGCCGCGCTGCCCGATATTGTCTCCTTCCCCTTCGGACAGATGATTGTATTCCTGATGCTGTGGTCCTTATGGGATAAACCGGGGGTTCCGGTAAAAAGCACGGTGACAGCTTATCTACTCATCAGTATATTTCTGATCTTCATGAACGCACTCAATGTAGCCGTTCTCGGGCCGTCCATTGCAGGGACCAGTCAACTGCCCTTTCTAAAAACCGTACGCACCCTGTCGAGTCTGAAGTTTATCGAACGCCTGGACATTCTGGTTACCATTCAGCTTTTTATCGGTTTGCTGATCAAGATGATGCTGTTCTACTTCTGTTCTGTGAAGGCCTTAACCGGGCTGACCGGAAAATCCGCCAAATGGTGGGTATTCCCCGTAGGTGCAGTCATTTATGGTGCTTCTTTTCTGGAAAGAGACTATACGCAGCATATTGCTATCGGCCTTGGACCCAGTCTGAAAATCGATCCTGTGTTCCAGGTGGCGATCCCTCTGCTGCTGGCTGTTTCCATCCTGCTGCGCAGCTGGTTTGCACGATCCTCTTCTTAATCTACGAACATAACCTTAAACGGACTGTAAGAATTCATTAAGATAAATCCATAGCTTACCGGATGGCCATCCTGTACACTCGGAAACAGAAGCGAAACCTTAAGCATATCCGCACCAGATTAGGGTGACTTAAGTTTCCAACAGGAAGGAATGAAAGAAATGAATGTACTGGAAGTAACCGCTCTGAACAAAGTGTATCCGGGCAAAGTCAATACCCAGGCCCTCACAGATATTCACCTCAGTATTGAGCAAGGCGAATTCGTTGGCATTATGGGACCCTCGGGCAGCGGCAAAACCACCCTGCTGAACATGGTTTCCACGATTGACCAGCCCTCTTCGGGCGCCGTGAACATCGGGGGCAGCGATCCCTACCTCATGAACAAAAAGGAGCTGGCCCTGTTCCGCCGCAGGCAGCTTGGCTTTGTCTTTCAGGATTTCAATCTTCTGGAGACGTTGACCGTAGCTGAGAACATCGTTCTCCCCTTGACCCTGGACAACCGCAAGCTGGCCGAAATGGACGCTCTGCTGCATAAGGTTGCGGACCGGCTGAATATCAAGGATATCCTGAATAAGCGGACCTATGAAATCTCCGGCGGACAACGCCAGCGCACGGCGATTGCCCGGGCAATGATCACTTCCCCCGCAATTATACTGGCCGATGAACCTACTGGTGCGCTGGATTCCAATTCCTCACGGATCGTAATGGAGTCGCTGGAGGACATCAACCGCAGGGAAGGCACCACACTGATGCTGGTCACGCATGACCCGCTGGCGGCAAGCTATTGCAACCGCATCGTCTTCATTAAGGACGGCAGGCTGGCGGCGGAAATCCACCGCGGAGACAACCGCCAGGCCTTCTTCCAGAAAATTATCGACACACTTTCATTCTGGGGAGGGAATTCGCATGAGCTTTCCTCAATTCGCGTTTAACAATGTGCGGCGGGGTGCGCGTACGTATATGGCTTTTTTTCTCAGCAGCGCCTTCATGGTCATGATCTTCTTCTCCTATTCAGTATTTATGTATCACCCTGGAGTTACGTCTATTGAAATGGGCGAAAATTCGGCTGCCGGGATGATGATTGCTTCATACATTGTGTTCATTTTTGCTTTTTTCTTCGTGATGTATTCCATCAGCGCCTTTCTGAAGCTGCGCAATCAGGAATTCGGCATTCTGATGATTCTTGGCGCACGTCCGGGGCAGATCAACCGGCTGATTATGCTGGAAAACATGCTGATCGGCCTGCTGTCGATCGTAACCGGGATGGCCGCCGGAATGCTGCTGTCGAAGCTGTTTCTGCTCCTGAGCACCAAGGCTATGGGCATTGACAATCTGCCGTTCTACTGGCCGGTCAAGGCGCTGGTTACGACCTCCACTGCTTTTATTGCCCTTTTTCTGGCCAATTCCGTGTTCACACTGTTGTTCATCCGCAAAAATCAGGTGCTGGAGCTGCTGAAGGGCAGCGTGAAGCCGAAAAAAGAGCCCAAAGTCTCCTGGCTGCTGTCGATCCTTGGGCTGGCCCTGCTGACGGCTGGTGCCTACTTCATCTGGACTCCGTTATCGCCTCTATCCCTGCTGTCCGCTGCTGTTACAGGGATTCCCGGCACCTATTTCTTCTATTCGCAGCTGTCCGTGCTGGGGATGCGCCTGCTGAAGATCAGCCGCAAACGGGTGTGGCGGGGAACCAATCTGCTATGGATTTCAGAGATGAGCTACAAAATTAAGGACAACGCCCGGATGCTGTTTCTGGTTACAGTCGTTACCTCTCTGGCCTGTATGGCTGCGGGGTTCCTGCTGTCCGTCAGCCAGTCGAACCGGACGGGTTATATGAACAGCCCGTTTGGAATTATCTACACGATCTATGATCGTGGTGCTGCTGCGGCGGATACCGGAAGACAGAAAATCTTAAGCACACTGGAGCAAAACGGAATCAAATATACAGAGAACAAAGTTAATTTCATCCGCAGCTCTATTAAAGACCAAAGGGACAAGTTCAAGAGTGTTATGCTGCTCCCCTTTTCCCGCTTCAATCAGCTCGCCGGACAAATAGAGTCTAACGCCCTGCCTGCTCTTACGGACGGAGAAGCCGTGCTGATGCTTAATCCCCGGTATAGGGATGTCAAGTTCGATTCCGGCCAGACGGTATCCTTACCGGCTCCAAATGAGCAGAAGCTGGCCTTGAAGCAGGTTCAAACACCAGAGGCGATGCCTTTCGGCCAATATACCGCACCTGTATTAATTGTGAGCGATGGTTATTATGAACAAGCCGCTGCCGCGGCTGACCGTTCCAACCTAATGGAGTATTACTTATATAACATCCCGGATTGGGGCGATGCGCCGCCCAAAGCAGGTGAACCGGAGACCGTCATTTCAAGCGAACTGGAGACATGGAGCCGGAACTGGAACTCTGCCAATGACAACTGGGATACCCTAATCAGCACTTCGGCGGGCGACTATATGGCCTCGAAGCAGGGAACGTCCATGCTCAGCTTTATCGGCATTTTTATCGCCCTGATCTTCTCACTGTCGTCTGCCAGCTTCCTCTATTTCAAGCTGCATGCGGAGCTGAACGCTGATATGAAAATGTACCATTCTTTGTCCAAAATAGGCCTGAGCGTCCGAGAAATGTCGGCAGCCGCAACCCGCCAGATTGCTTTGCTGTTCTATATCCCTATTCTTGTCGCTGCGGTGCAGACGCTGGTGGTCATCCGTCCGGTGCTGTATCAGATCAGCATCCGCAATGTCACGATGCCGGTTCTGGTAACGGCAGCAGCCTTTTTGGCGGTGCAAACAGTATATTTCATCATTGTCCGATCCCGCTATATTCATAGTCTGAAGAAAATGATGGTGTAGACTCCCTGTGCATTGGCTGGTCCTGTGCCCTTGGGCAGTGGAACCGACCCACCCAGCGGACAACGGACTGGCGGTGCCTCCAGGCTAAACCCGCCGCAGCTTAGCGAATACCGCCTATCCCAGGTTGGACGGCAAGCCGTGATACAGGTACACTGGCTATATTGAAAACAGCCAATGAATAAGGGGGTTACGGACGTATGTCCAAGGCCGATTACATGTTGTCCATTCTGTGGATACTGCAGCAGCACAAGAGAACCGCTGCGGAGCTGGCCGGGGAGCTGGAGCTGAGTGTGCGCTCAGTCTACCGCTATATTGACGCCCTCTGCGCGAGCGGTGTTCCCGTCATTGCGGATGCCGGCCCGGGCGGCGGCTATAGCCTGCCGGAGCATTTCAGTGCGGCTCCGCTGTTCTTCGACGCCGGGGAACGGCGGGCGCTTGTACAGGCCTCGGCCTTTGCAAGGGGAAGCGGCTATCCCTATGAGCAGGCGTTAGACGGGGCGATTGCCAAGCTTAAGCGTTACAGCAATGCTGAACAGCTCTCGCAAATGGAGCGCCACGAGAGCGGTCTGGAGACGCTCCATTCACCGGCTGCCCCGCTTGCGCAGCTGCTGGAAGAGCTTGAGGCCTGTACGGCAGACAGCCTGACGCTGGAGATGGAATACCGCAAGGGCAGCGGCGGATTTCCATCCTCCCGCTGTATTGATCCTTACGGACTTGTGTTATGGAAAGGCCAGTGGTACCTAACCGGGTTCTGCCATCAGCGCCAGGAGGTCCGCAGCTTCCGGGTGGACCGGATCGCCGGCCTGCGCAGGACGGGGGCAGGCTTCATCCGCCCCGCCAGCTTCTCGGCACGCGAGTTCCTGCTGCAGAGCCTTCTCCCCGGCCAGAACAATCCGGCGGAGCTGACTGCCGTTGTCATTTCAGCCGCAGAGGCCGTATTAAATGATCTGTGCAGCCATTGGCTGTTCGGACATACACTGGAGCAGCGAAGCGAGAACACAGCAAGGTTCCTGCTGGATGAGGCCACTCTTTACAGCTACGCTCCGTACTTTCTGCTGCCCTACGGCAAAGCGCTGACCATCCGGGAGCCCGCCGCCTTGAAGAAGAAGCTCGCTGAAGTGACTGCAGAGCTTACAGCCTATTACAACGAATCTTAGATTTCCTCCTGGATCACTGACCATAACTGTCAGTGGTCTTTTGTTATAGTGAAGACAGGCTTAAGGCCGTATGAAAATACACTTCCAGGGAGGAACAAATGAAATGAACGAATTGAAATATGAATTTTATATTGCCGGCACCCCGGCCCAGGTGTGGGATGCCTTGGTTTCCCCCGGGCAGGTACAACAAATTTATTACGGCAGTGTAATCCGCTCGAGCTTCAACCCGGGAGAACTGCTGGAATATGTCGGTCCTGGAGCGGAAGGCGATGAGACTGTGCATGTGTATGGAACGCTGCTGGAATATATCCCCGAGAAAGTGCTGAGCTTTACGCACAAAGTAGGCCCTTCCTACCTGAAAGACAGAGAAAATTATGAGTCACGCATCTCCTGGCGGCTGGAGCCGGAAGGAGCCTGTACCCGTTTGGCACTCATTCACGATAACTGGCATCCGGACGACCCTGCCTATGCAGCCAGCGACAGCGCCTGGTGGCATATCCTAAGCAACATCAAAACCCTGGTCGAAACCGGCCGCACCCTGGATTTCGGCAGCTGGGAATAACTGACGGGAACATGCAGGGGGTGTATTTCCGCTGCAAGCATGCAGCGGCTTGCTTTAGCTTTGGTAACACCCAGTGCACCTGCCGCCGGATGGTACACTGGGTGTTCGGCCTGAAAGCGCTCAAAGGTAAAATACATTTGAACCCGCCAGAAGTAGGCTAGTGGATGAAATTAGGGATGAAAATACGCTTTTGATTTCGGGAGTGGGGTAAGCCAAGTGGAAAAAGGGAACTTAAATTCCTCAGAAATCAACAATTGTGAGGTTAAAGTGGAAAAAGGGAACTTAATTTGGTAATATCCTCTTATCTTGAGCGATAAAGGCTAAATTAGTGTACTTTTTTCCACTTAGCCTTCCGGGTTGATTGATGCTCAAGCAAATTAGTGATACTTTTTCCACCTAACCGCCAAACGATGCGCCAAAAAATACGTACTCTCCTTACACAAACTTCTTGACACTACCACTTTTGACCAAATCAAAGGTATTTTTACTTCTTCCAATTAATTACTTTTTATTCCAAACCCAAGTCTTCATTATACACCATCCCCTCATAGTTTCACCAGCCAAAACGAACCTCTTCTTTCGACCTTTCAGCCTTATCATCTTTCCACTTCTCACCCTTATCGTCTTTCCACTTCTCACCCTTATCATCGTTCCACTTCTTAGCCTTATCTTCTTTCCACTTTCCTGTCTTATCCTCAGCAAAAAATAACATTTCTATCAATAATAGACCAAAATATACCATTATTATCTGCATTTATCATCTGTATTTTATTCGTTTTTTTCGTGTTATGACCAGCTCAGCCTGCATTTATAAATATCTCTCATTTATTTTTCCCTAGGGAAACTTTTTTGTTGCCAAGACAAATTTATTTACGTATACTACTATTGTGGCAGACTACAAGAGTCTATCCCTAGTGCACAATATATACTTAATTCTAAATATGAAAGTAGGGGATGTTATGGCTGGAGCTGTTATTCCATTATCTGAGGCAGTAAACGGCAGCAAGCTGGTGATCAGCAGCATAGAAGTGCAGGGCGTGCTGCGGAGAAGGCTGCTTGATCTCGGATTTGTCGTCGGCAACGCTGTAGAGGTGCTGCGGCGCAGCCCGCTGGGTGACCCTACGGCATTCCGTGTAAGCAATACAACCATTGCACTGCGACGGGAAGAAAGTGAATTGATTTATGGAACTTTGATTGGAGGTGGAGACAAATGAGTCAATTTACTGTGGCTTTTGCCGGCAACCCCAATACGGGGAAAAGCACGCTGTTTAATCTTTTGACCGGACTGCGTCAGCACACAGGCAACTGGGCGGGCAAAACCGTCATTACCGCCGAAGGCGAATTTACCCACAACAACCATACGTACCGTGCAGTCGATCTTCCAGGCACCTACTCGCTGTACTCCAATTCCGCCGACGAAGAGGCGGCCAGAGATTACATTATTTTCGAGGAGCCCGATGTGACGCTGGTGGTACTGGACGCAACGTCGCTGGAGCGCAACCTCAACCTTGCACTGCAGGTGCTGGAGATTACCGGACGGGCCGTGATCTGTATCAACCTGATCGATGAAGCCCGGAGGCTCGGCATCGACATCGATTTGAAGGCGATTTCAAAACGGCTGGGCGTACCGGTTGCAGTCATTTCTGCCCGGGGCAAAATCGGCATTGAAGCTCTTCTGGATCAGATCGAGCGCGTGGCCACCGGTGCTTTTACGGCACAGCCGCTGCGCATCAGCTACAGTGACGAAATTGAACAAGGCATCGCCGAGCTTATCCCCATGGTTGAACAGACTGTTGGCTCAAGATATCCGGCACGCTGGATTGCCCTGCGGCTGCTGGATGGTGATGACAGCCTGCTCACTTCGCTGAAGGCCCATATGGGACGCCAAAATATTTCCGGAACAAAGGAGGTCATGGCCCATGGAGTCACCGCATGCCATTAAAGGAACTGACGCCATGGATTCCCTGCTGTCCGCTGCGAAGAAGCTCGCGGACAAAGGCGCGATCCGGGATGAAATTGTCAGTGGAATTTACGCGGTTTCGGCCGGAATTTGCCGGGAGGCTGTCACCTACAAGGACCAGAAGAAACTCGCCAGCACCTATAAACTGGACAGTATCGTCACCTCCAAAATCTGGGGCTTCCCCATTATGCTCGCCGGCCTCGGCCTCGTGTTCTGGATTACAATTGCAGGCGCCAATTATCCTTCGGGCTGGCTCGCTTCCCTTTTTGGCTGGATTGAAGGCTATCTGACTGCGGGTTTTGAGGCTGTGAATGCACCGGCCTGGCTGCATGGCGTGCTCGTGCTGGGGCTGTACCGCGGAACCTCCTGGGTCATCAGTGTCATGCTGCCGCCCATGATGATTTTCTTCCCGGTGTTTGCGCTGCTGGAGAATTTCGGCTATCTGCCGCGCGTGGCTTTTAACATGGACCGGTTGTTCAAAAAATCCGGCGGCCACGGCAAGCAGGCCCTGACCATGTCAATGGGCTTCGGCTGCAATGCCGCCGCCATTCTCTCCACCCGCATTATCGAATCGCCCCGGGAACGGATGCTGGCCATTCTGACCAATAACTTCGTCCCCTGCAACGGACGCTGGCCTACGCTGATTCTGCTCTCATCCTTGTTTATGGCCGGCGGGGCCGCAGCGGGCGCACTGCGCACTTTATCAACAGCCCTGGTGCTGATGGGCATTGTCCTGATCGGTATCATCGTCACCTTGACCGTCTCCTGGGTGATGTCCAAGACCGCGCTGCGCGGAGTGCCAACTCACTACACGCTGGAGCTTCCGCCATACCGCCGTCCGCAAATTTGGAAAACCATACTGATTACCTCCAAAGAAAAATCCCTGAACGTGCTGACCCGGGCAATCGTGGTCGCTGCGCCTGCCGGGATTCTCACCTGGATACTGGGCAATGTGATGGTCGGAGGAGACAGCGTCCTTAACCATATGGCTGCTTTTTTTGATCCTTTTGCGAATTTGCTTGGGCTGGACGGCTTCATTATTATGGCCTTTATCCTGGGGCTCCCTGCCAATGAAATCGTACTGCCGATCCTGCTCATGGGCTATATGTCCTCCGGCGCCATGGTCGATATCGATGGACTCGGCGGCATTAAGGATATCTTCCTGAGTCATGGCTGGACTTGGCTGACCGCGCTGAATATGATGCTGTTCTCCCTGCTCCACTATCCATGCGGCACCACACTGATCAATATTTACAAAGAAACCCGCAGTATGAAGTGGGCAGTGCTCTCTGCCGTCATTCCGCTCGGGATTGCCATTGCTGTAACTTTTGCCGTTGCCCAGGCAGCCCGTTTGTTCGGCTGGGTGTGATGGCGGAAAACCACAGAAGCAGACGCAAAAAGCTCCTTCACAGCCAAAACCGTGAAGGAGCTTTTGTTAACGAAGCAGCAGCTTATTTCGCAGCCTTGGCAGCAGCCAGAATAGCTTTCAGGTAGCCTTGGGTGTCTACCAGGGTGGCTCCGCTGACAGCATCAACCATCTGTTCTTTGCTCTTTGCAGCCAGTGTAGCTTCAAGCGATTTGATCGTTTTGCCTGTTGCAAATTTCTCAATAGCAGCCATGTTCTTATCATAGGAAACCGTGGATTTGGCTTCTTCTTTCATATGTTCGCTATAGTATTTAGCATTGGCTTTCTTCGAAGCCAGGACCATTGCAGGATCTTTGTAATTCTGTCCGAAGTCCTTGTCGGAGTTAGGCACTCCTTTGGCCACATCCGAACCCAGGAATTGATAGTCATCCAGCGAAGCGGCAACGATAACGCCATTCTGGACTACGGCAACTGCCACAGTGAAGCATTTCGTGCCATGAGCGGCAGCTTCGATCCGTCCAACCTTAAGCGGTGCGCTAGCAGCTGAAGATATATTGCTCAGAACGCCGCTGCTGCCTACGCCGACTACTGCCAGCGAGATGCCAGCTGCCAATAATAATTTTGTTACTTTTTTCACAACCATTCCCCCAGTCGATTAATAAAAACGCTTACATGATATATTTATCAGTTCCCGGCCCAGACCGTCAGTTACAAATGTTACTAAGAAAATGTAAATATACGGAATGGAAGCGGCACAGCGGATATTTGCCAGACAATAAAGCATATGATTCACAACAAAAACTAGCCAGCCGGAAAATCCGGCCAGCTAGTTTATTGCATAAGGAAGAAGGCTCCTTCTGCCGTATTATTTTTTTGCATTAAAACCGTACGCCTGCATCAGCTTATCGAACACGGCAGTATTCTCAAAAACTCCCGTGAAGAGCTGGGCGTTTTTGCCCACCGCGGTAACCGGAATATCTACCGCTGTATGTCCGGAGGTTGTCCAGTCCACTACAAAGCTTTCCTTGGAATTGGCGATAGCGAACGGACCATCTTCTTGGGAGATGCCGTCTCCTGTTTCATCCTCTGCATCCACCGGTTCGATGGACAGTCCCCCGGTTTCATGGTCAGCCAGCACCAGCACCAGCGTGTCCGGGTTCTTTTTGGCAAAATCCTTGGCTACCTGCACAGATGCATCCAGAGCCTGGCCGGATTTGATCGTCATCTTGGCATTATTTTTGTGGGCAAACTCATCCGTGCCTTCTTCCTCCACCATCAGGAAAAAGCCTTTTTGGTTCGTGGACAGCGTGTCGATTGCTTTCTTAGTCATTTCCGGCAGCGAGACTACAGGATTATAAATATCCCCTTTGCCTTCCTCATTCTGCTGGAACATTTCCTCGTTGGCGAACAGTCCGAGCAGCTTGCCGCCTTTGGCCTGCTTCAGGCCGTCTTTGGTCGACACATAGCTGTAACCAAGCTGCTTCGCTTTGGTGACAAGATTCCCCTGGGTTCCTTTGCTTTTCTCCGAAGGATCTTCTGCCGGGGCATCCGGGAACTTGCCTGCTTCGCCTGCCGGATACCAGAAATCCTCACCGCCGCCGAGCAGAACATCCACTTTGCTCTTGGTCAGGAGCTGCAGTGCGATGTCGCTTTGCTTCGAGCGGTCTTCCACATGTGCGCCAAAAGCTGCGCCCGTAGCATCTGTAATTTGGCTGGTAGTTACCACGCCTGTGGATTTGCCGGCTTCTTTGGCGTATTCCGCAATCGTTTTAACCGATTTTTTGTTGGCATCCATGCCGATGGCGCCATTATATGTCTTCACTCCGCTGGCATAGGCCGTGGCGGATGCAGCTGAATCTGTAACCGGTACAGTAGAGCTCGTATGTACCAGGCCCGCGTAGGGCATATCATCCATGGCCAGCTTGCCTTTTTCGCCTACAGTCGCCAGACGGATTGCATTGCGTGCTGCTGTTCCCATGCCGTCGCCGACAAAAAGAATGACATTTTTCGTTTTTGAAGAAGCCGCCTGAGCCGGTTTGGCAGGCTGTGTAGCCACTACACTTGTAGCCAAAAGCGCCCCTGCCGCAGTTACGGTCAAAGCCGTCTTAAATCTATTCTTTTTCTGAGATTTCATATATACCCTCCTTAAGGTTAATTACTCCCTCATACTAGAGTAAATATATTAAGGGGATATTTGGCGAACATCCGATTAATGTAAAACCACACAGAAACTATTCAATGTCCGTAAAATCAACTGCACGATGGAATGGACATCCAGCCGGTGAAGTATCGTCATCCCGCAGATAATACTGTTTGTATTCAAGATTCCCCTCCGATCCGTACGGCTTCAATTCCGGATGGGCCGGGGCTGTGTCGTAAGCGGACAGGCGGGCACGGATTTTGGGAGCAACCGCAGCTGCTTTTTGAGGATGTGCATTCCACCGGTCCAATACCCAGCGGGGTGTGAGAGCCAGCATAAAATAAGGGAAACTCCGGCTCTGCCGGGCTGTATGTGCCGGGGTGCCGCAATAGACGAAATACCGCTCGTCTTCATAACAGAACTCCCACAGCGCCTGTTCCGGATCTTCCGGAATGTCCACCGGCCACGGCGTACTGTCCGTACGGCTTACCTGGCTTAATAAGTCCCAGAATACCGCTTCATATTCCAAGACATCCCTAACCTTCTCCTCCGCTTCAAAAAAGACAACCAGTGATGAGTAATCACCGAAAGAACGCGAAGATTTACCATACTCGGCAATAATCTCCGCCAGCTTCCGCCCTGCTGATTCATGCCAAGGGTTAGGCGCAAAACCATAGCGGAAATGGCCCAGCGTGAATGCTTGTGTGGCTGGAATGCAGGGAAACCGGACTTTCCGGTCACTCATCCTGGAAGCAAACAGGCGGCAGGCCTCCTTCTTCCAGGCTTTCAGAGGAAGCTCCTCATTCTTGATTTCCATATATTGATGCAAAAGCGTCATGATCAGCCCTCCTTTTACCTACAGCATATCGCTAAGAGGCAAAAAGGTGACTGTCCAGACAGCTTTCACCACAGGATACGGTCCGTCAATGAATCAGCCGTAGTCCCGGAACTCCCCCCGTACACATTGCCCCCTCTTTACAGCTCCCGCGCAAGTGCCGCCAGACGGCGTATTCCTTCACGCAGCATCCCTTCGCTGGCGAAGGAGTAGCTGAGGCGCAGCCAGGACTTCATCTCTCCCAGCGGATCGAGAATTTCACCCGGGACAAAAGAGATGGACTGCTCCATAGCGCGCGCAAACAGTGCAGACACGGAGACCGGCTCCGGCAGCTTCACCCAGAGATTCAGCCCGCCCTGCGGAGGCGTCCATTCCCACCCGGTGGCGGCCAGCTCCTCCTCCATGATCTCCTTGTGCACCTGGAGCGCAATCCGCAGCTTCCCGAGATGCTGCTGCAGACGCGGCGAGGTGTAGTAGTGCAGAAAGATTTTCTGGTTCAAAATCGGCGTACCGTTGTCTGCCAGCGATTTGGCGGTAATCAGCTGTTCCATGAACGGATAGCGGCACCCTACGGCGCAGATCCGCAGGCCCGGGGCCACATATTTGCTGAAGCTGCTGATGTAGATTACCCAGCCTTCCGTATCATAGGCAAAAAACGGGGGCGGCGGCGGCTCCGCGAAGTACATATCGCGGAACGGGTCGTCCTCCACGAGCAGACAACGGTAGCGCTCCGCCAGCTCAATCAGGAGCTTGCGCTGCCGCGCCGGAACGGTAAAGCCAGTAGGATTGTGATGCGTCGGGTTCATGTAGAACATCCGCGGCCGGTGCCTGCGCATCAGCTCCTCGACCTGCTGCAGATCATAGCCCTCCGGAGTAATTTCCACCGGCACCAGCCGTGCCCCCAGACGACGGAAAATATCCATCGCCACGCTGTACGTCGGCCGCTCAACCAGCACCGTATCCAGCGGACCCAGCACAATGCCTGCGATCAGATTGATCGCCTGCTGAGCCCCCGAGGTTATCAGCAGCTCGCGCGGCGACAGGTGCAGCCGGTGCTGCTCCCGGAAATGGCGGCTAAGCGTTCCGCGCAGCTCCTCATCTCCCTGGACGGAAGAGTATGTTCCCATAACTTTCGGGTAGAGGTCGAACACTTTTTTGACATAGTCGGACAGGAACAGGTTGGGCAGCAGTCCCGGATCTATGAGCGCCTGCGAGAACTGGTAGCTGACTTGCATCCGCTGAATATCGGACATGGGATTCGCCAGCATGTAAGAGGAAATTGCTGCTCCGTCCCCTTCCGCTGACTCCTTCGTCGGGCTGCTGACCGGAGACATGTAATAACCGGATTTATCTTTTACATACACTCTGCCGTCTTCAGTCAGCTCCCGGTAAGCCTTGAAGACCGTAAGCCTGTGAACTTTCAGCTCCTCGGCCAGCAGCCGGATAGACGGCAGCTTGTCATGCGCCTTCCACTCCCCGCGTTCCATCCGGTTGTACATGTACTGGTACACTTTACGAAACAGAGGATGACTCTGTTCTGTGCCTGCCGCCTTTTTCATCCATCTGCCTCCTATCCACAATACCCTGTCAAACAGCCAAGGCCAATATTCATATCAACTAACTTCTCTTGGCCCTATTGTACTATATTCCGCTCTCCATCTGTTCTGTCATCTATTATCTGTTCTGTTCCTCTTCGGATATGATTAACCAAAACCTTCAACCGGCTGCCACATTACCATCACAAAGGGGAACTGAATCATGATTATGCTCGCTTATTCGCTCGTCTGCCTGATCTTTGGCACAACCTTCCTGGCTATTAAAATCGGCGTAGACGCCGGAACGCCTCCGTTTTTCTCGGCGGGTCTGCGCTTTTTCGTTGCGGGTGCTGTACTCTTTCTCTTTATGGCCTGGAAAGGCAAAGCCAGCTTCCGCCTGCTCCTGCGCAAAGAAATGCTGTTCACTGGCGCTGCGCTGACTTTTGGAACCTTTTCCGCGCTGTACTGGGCCGAGCAATATGTCTCCTCAGGGCTCGCTGCCGTGCTGTCCGCTACCGGTCCCATGATGATTCTGCTGATGCAGACCGCGTTTCTCCGGCAAAAAGCGCCCTCCTATTCGCTGTTGGGCTGCATCATCGGCTTCACTGGCGTGCTGCTGCTTGTGCTGCCAAGCCTTGCAATTGATGTTTCTCCCCTGTGGATCACCGGCTGCGCCATAGTGTTGACCGGAGAAATTTGCTACGCAGCGGGGGCGATTTATTCCAAAAAAGTAACCCGCACCTTCTCCGGCGAATCGCCCGTTGCCCTGAATGCAGCACAGATGATATACGGCGGCGCGCTCCTGTTCGTACTGTCCCTGTTCACCGAAAACGTGCATCCCGGATTTCTGCTGTCGTTCCAGACAGCCGGTTCCCTGCTCTATCTAACCGTGGTCGGCTCCATGGTCGGGCACACGCTGTTCTACTGGCTGGTTGCCAAAACGAATCCCGTCTTTCCTTCTACATGGCTGTACATCTCCCCGCCGATTGCGGTTGGCGTAGGTTTCCTGTTCTATGGAGAGACTGTAACCTGGCTCACTCTGCTCGGCGTCTTCACCATCATCACCGGCACCGTGCTTGTAAATGCAGGCGCACTGAAGCAACTGCTGTTCAAGCCGAAGCAGAGCGCACCGCTGATGCAGCCGCCGGCAGCAGAAGCTTATCCGCGGAAACGGATTTTGTGAGAGCGGCGGGTTGCCTAGGCTGGCGCAGGCCGCTGGGCTGCGACGGCTGGCGGCGCGGGGGTGGGGCGGCGGCGGCCCAACGCGGCCGGGCTCGGCGTGGAGCCGGGGGCGGCGCTAACAACGGCAGTTTTGCCGTTGTTTCGGTTTGCGGCGCCCGCTCACGACCAGCGGCACCGGAAGCTCTGCTCGCATGCGGACACCAGATCCGTTATTCTTCAAAGTAACTCCATTATTCCTTCATTGCGGACACAGTAGCCGTTATTGGCATCCTTTTTCCCTAATACGGGCCGAAAATCATGAAATAAGAGCTCCTGAGTCCGCGACAACAGTAAAAATACTCATTTTCACAAAATAAGCGCATCTGTGTCCGCAACGCTAAGAACCTAACACCTGCAACTCATTACTCTCAACTCAGCTACTCCTACCCCACTCCCACTCAACCAATAATTACTCCCTACTCTCTGCCCTCCACTCATGCCCCCCAATCAGCTACTCTCCACTCCCACTCCACCAATAATTACTCCCTACTCTCCACTCATGCTCCCCCACTCAGCTTCTCTCCACTCCCACTCCACCAATAATTACTCCCTACCCCCTGCCCTCCACTCATGCCCCCCAATCAGCTACTCCCCACTCCCACTCCACCACTAATTACTCCCTACTCTCCACTCATGCTCCCCAATCAGATACTCTCCACCCCCACTCAACCACTAATTACTCCCTACCCCCTGTCCCCACTCCTCACTCACTGCTCCCCACCCCACATTCGAGGTTGCATCGGGTGGCTTTATGGTGCGGATGAACTCCGGGCTGTATAGGCCGGGAGTGGGAAGCGCTCTAGCAAATTCCGTTGCTCTTAACCGCCTACGTTCTAACCGCGAATAAAAACGTCTATTTTTCAATAATATAATATATATGACGTATTATATGTTGCATTAATGATCATTATTGCGTATTATATAAGCAAGTTAAGGGCTATATATTCCAATAGCACGTAAGAATGGAAGGGGGAATCGGCAAACGGTGCTCCTTTTCAGTGAAGGAACGCCAGATTGTATCCGGAAAGTGGAGGGAACCTGTGATCGAACTGACACCCCGTCAACTGCAAATTGTTGAAATTGTTAAGAAAAGAGCACCCATTACCGCCGAGCAAATTGCGGAGCATCTCAATCTCAGCAAGCCGACGATCCGCTCGGACTTATCCGTGCTTGTCATGCTGGAGTACATTGACGCCAAACCCAAGGTGGGTTATTTTCCCGGCAAAAAAACCGCAGAGCGCCTCGGCGGCAGCTATCTGCTGAAGGAAACCAAGGTCAAGGACATTCAGAGCATTCCGATCATTATCCGCGAGACGACAACGATTCAGGATGCCGTAGTTACACTGTTTCTGCAGGATGTCGGCACGCTGATCATCTGCGACGGGGACGGCAAGCTGACCGGAGTGGCCTCGCGCAAGGATTTTTTGAAGGTTACGCTGGGCAATCCCGGTGCGGTATCCATGCCTGTAAGCATGGTGATGACCCGCCAGCCCAAGGTCGTGACGGTTTCTCCCGGAGATACGGTGCTTGATGCCGCACAAAAAATGATTTTTCACGAGGTGGACAGTTTGCCGGTGGTAATCCCCGGTACTGTGGAAGAAAACGGCCCAAGGCTCGACGTGGTCGGACGGCTGACCAAAACTTCCATCGTCAAACTACTCCTCGATCTAGAAGCCAAAGGATAACGGGAGGAATCAAAAACGCATGGAGCCATCCTCACATTTCATTACGATATGCTCGGATTCTATAGGGGATACAGCAGAGGCTGTCGTGCAGGCTGTTATCCACCAATTCCAGAATCAGCGTGTCACGATCAGAAGATACGGCAATGTTAGGCATGAAGACGAGCTGCGGAAGCTGATGGAGGAGACTGCCCAGCTTCAGGGCTTTGTCGCCTACACGCTGGTTCAGCCGGAGCTGCGGGAGATGATCCGCGAGGAAGCGGTGCGCCTCGACCTGCGGATTGTCGATATCATGGGCCCGATGATGCAGGCCTTCATTGATACCTTTGATGATGCGCCCCAGGCCCGGCCAGGGCTGCTTCACCAGCTCGACGAGGACTATTTCCGGCGGATCGAGGCGATAGAATTTACCGTGGCCTGTGACGACGGGCGCGATCTTGGCGCGATGCTGAAGGCGGATATTGTGCTGCTGGGCATGTCCCGCACCTCCAAAACCCCGCTCAGCATTTTTCTGGCCCACCGGGGCAAAAAGGTCGTGAACTACCCCATCGTTCCCGAAATCGGCCCGCCGCAGCAGCTGATGAGCCTGCCGCCGAACCGGCTCATCGGGCTTACGATGAAGCCTGAGTATATGCTGAAGATCCGCTCCGAGCGGCTGAAGCAGCTTGGACTCCCGGCAGGCTCGCAGTATGCCAGCCTGGAGCGCATCACCGAAGAAATGGAATACGCCGCCGTGCTGTTCGCGAAGCTGGGCTGCCCGGTGATTGATATTACGAACAAGGCCATTGAAGAAACTGCAGGCATTATTATGGGTTATATCACTGATTCTCCTTAGAATCATCGTTTTACTGCTGGTCTTAGCCTGTCCGGCCTTAGCTTATACAAATAGAATACTGGAGGGAAATCATATGGAACGCGAATTGGCACTGGAAATTGTACGGGTAACTGAACTGGGCGCTTTATCTTCGGCCCGCTGGATAGGACGGGGCGATAAAAATGCTGCGGATGATGCGGCCACAACCGCCATCCGTTCCATGTTCGATTCCGTCTCCATTGACGGGACAGTGGTCATCGGCGAAGGGGAAATGGACGAAGCACCGATGCTCTACATCGGTGAGCAGGTCGGGAACCGGAACGGCCCCTCCGTTGATGTGGCCGTTGATCCGCTGGAAGGCACGGAGGTGGTAGCCTGCGGGCTTCATAATGCCCAATCGGTAATCGCCATTGCCGACCGGGGCAGCCTGCTCCATGCGCCTGATATATACATGGAGAAGCTCGCCTGCGGTCCGGAGCTGGCCGGCAGGCTCAGCCTGGAAGATCCGGCTGAGACCACGCTGCGCAAAGCCAGCCTCATTACCGGCAAAGCGCTCTCCGAGCTGACGGTGATGGTCCTTGACCGCAAGCGGCATGATCAGCTGCTTGCCACGCTGCGCGGGCTGGGCGTGCGCGTCAAGCTGATCGGCCACGGCGATGTGGCCGGAGCCATAGCGGCAGCGCTGCCGGACAGCGATGTTGATCTGTACATGGGCTCCGGCGGAGCACCGGAAGGCGTGCTGGCAGCAGCCGCGCTGAAATGCCTCGGCGGTGAGCTGCAGGGCAAGCTGCTGCCGGAGGGCCCCTTCGAGCTGCAGCGCTGCCTGATGATGGGCATCGAGAATCCGACGCGCGTCCTCTCGATGGAGGATATGGTCGGCACCGGCGACGTCATCTTCGCGGCGACCGGCGTGACCTCCGGTGAATTTTTAAGCGGAGTCCGCTTCATCGGCAAGGAACGCGCCGAGACTCATTCCGTCATCATGCGGGCGCAGAGCCGCACCATCCGCTACATCCGCAGCATTCATTTCCTGCCGGGCAAGGAGATTCCGCAGGTAACGGCCAGCAGACCGGATGCCGCTTTCATCTGATGTGCGGTTCACCGTACTGGCTGTAATAGCAAGTTTTAGGCCATCCTTTGCGGATGGCCATTCTTTTGAAAATTTGCACTCACCGAGACGAATCAAGTCCTTTTACCTCCATTACCTTTTTACTAAACTGATACGCTACAGTAACGTTTTCTATAATCTCAGTATCCTGATATGCAAGAGAGCCCTCGAACTCTAAGGTGTCATTGTCTTTCCACACTACTTTGTCTGCATAGCTATAATTCTCATGATCCGGGCGGGTCCATGTATCCAATTTTTTTTGTGCACCATATTTGACTCTTGCAGATTCTACTAACTCTGGACTTGTTTTTCCCGCTTCAACATTCATAATTTGAACAAATTCACTTTTATTAGAGCCTGTCACGACCGCAACTAACTTCTTATCCGGTGAAGGAATAATATCTGTAATATACATAGATGGTGGAGAAAAGCTTAAATACTCTTGAAGCACATTGTTTTTTATCCTCCAAAGGACATTTTGACTTCCATAATCCGAATAATTGTTAAATAACGTAAACATTAGACTTCCGTCTGCTAACTTAAAAATATACGGGCTCCGATAACTTTTGGACAGAATATCTATGGCAAAAGCGGCTGAATCAGCGATTTTTGGATTATCATTTTCTAAAAAGGGCTGGAGTGCATTTAACGCTTTTTCTCTCAGCTTTTGATCATTAAAGCATTCTACCAGCCTATTAATAGCAATATATATATGCTCATCATTATTACTTTTTAAAGCTTGTAGAAATTTTTCCGCATCATAGCGGGCAACCGGTGCTAACTCCATGTCTTCAGCTCTTAAATAACGTATATAAGGCTCTGCGTTTTGATTTTTATAATATTCTGTTGCTAATAAAGCTGAAGCCGTAGAACTATAAAGGATAAGACAGGCAACCAGAACCACCCACTTTTTAGAAATACTTTTTTCCTTTTCTCCATACTGTGCCCGGCCGCTTCAATTAAGTTCTCATCAATTAATCCGATCTCTTTATATAACTCTTCTCTCTTCACAGGTTAACCCCCTCTTTCTCCAGATGAACTCTAAGTTTATTTCTTAACCTGAATAAAATGGATTTCACTTTGCTGCTGCTCATATTAAAATTCATAGAAAGATCCTTTATGGAACAGGAGTACCAGTACCTCCCAATAAATAAATTTCTTGCTTGCTCATCCAAGCCATATAGAAATTGATTTATTATATTGGCTATCTCACCTGCTTCATACTCTGTTTCTACAGTATCAGGGGAAGCTATACAATCTTCTAATTCAGCCAGAATAACTTCAAACTCACGATTACGCTTTTTCGCTGTGTTATAACCATGTTTATCAAGCGCAATATTACGTGTGATCCTCCCCAGAAATACAGGGAACTTCCTAGGCAGATTAGGGGGGATTGCATTCCATGCTCCTAAGTATGTATCGTTCTCACACTCTTCAATATCCGAATAACTGGAAAGTGTGTTTCTGGCAATCATTCTGCAGTATGCCCCATATTTATTCTTAGTCTCTATAATGGCTTGCTGCGAACGCTGTAAATATAGGCAGACTATTCCCTGATCTTCCATCCGGTATTCTCCTTTTACAAATCTTCTCTCTCTTATCTATATAAGTTGAACTTTAGTTTTACATTGTGGGGTAGGGTCGTAACTGCGGGGAATGTTTGGACTTCCAGCCGCTGTTGTCCCCAGATTTCTTGATTGGAACCGCCTTTTGCGGTTGAAATCCGGTGACAAAGGCGGACGCTACCGCTCTTCCAGTTCCAAACTTCCCCTCCGCACTTCCCCCTTTTATGAATTTATTAAGTTCATCTTATCTATATAGTAGAATGTTCATAGAATTGGTTGCACTTCTTTTCGATTTTCTAATATTAATGGGTTCGCAAGCAGTTTTAAAAGGGGCACCCTTTGCAGAGGTTTACGGTCCTTGTCCAAAAAAAGGAGCGGGGTAAGCCCACTCTCCATGGATAAAATTGTACTGTTCTAACGGATACCAGCCATTGCTCCGCAATACTTAATAACGTCCATTATCGTTCCATTGACCGTACATTTTGTTTGCTCTCGTGTTTGTTATGAATTTGTCTAATC
The DNA here is from genome assembly GCF_016772475.1 of Paenibacillus sonchi. Taxonomy (NCBI): domain Bacteria; kingdom Bacillati; phylum Bacillota; class Bacilli; order Caryophanales; family Paenibacillaceae; genus Paenibacillus; species Paenibacillus sonchi. The sequence continues at coordinate 3,220,544 of NZ_CP068595.1, read as the reverse complement.
TGTTCTTATATACTTCCGGCTGATTCTTATAGCTTTGTATCGTGTCGATCCGAATTCTTTGGTAAAGATCCGGAAATGCCATGAAATTCTCATATACTTGCTTTTCCTCTTTTAGCCTTTGCTCTATATCTTCATCTATTGTAAAAGAATGGTGATCCATATCAGGAAGAACCCTTCTTCCTTCGTCTCTCATGAACCCCAGCTTTTCGAGGCGGCGGACACGCTCTTTATTTAATTCAGTCCATGAGCTTTTTTTACTTCTGGGAGATAGTCTCTGAGCCAGTTCCGTTCCAGACAGCTTCTTCTTGACTCCATCGATCCATCCAAAGCACAAAGCTTCTTCGACCGCGTCCAAATATAACAACACATCGGGGATGGGCGTCAGACTAACCAAGACCCAGCAGCACTTTTCAGTCTTACCATAGTCCTGCAGCCAATTCCTTAAATCTTCCCTCGATTTTACCCGAATTAAATTTTCAATTTCCATAGATAAAAACCATTATCCTTTCCAAATTGATTCACATTCCCATACTATACCTCCACGCGAAAGTAAAAAAATGGCCTTTAATTGCAAGACCATTTTAATGAGTTGCTTTCCAAAGAAAATAAAGTAATAGACTGGAAATAAAGTGTTAGACTCGGAAAATAAAGTTGGAGACTGAGAAAATAAAATATTAGACTGGTGGCGCCTCATTAAGCTAACGGGCAGATTTGTTTAATGGTAAAATGGTGGTAAACCGAATTTGGGGGTATTGGAGTGCGAATGTATGCCCTTCTTAAAGAACATGTTGATGATGTTAGAAAGCTTATGATTTACGATTATGAAAATGGAGTTTATGTTTTTTTATATGATACACAAGAAGATAAGAGTGGCTTTGCCGACTTATGGTTTGAAACGTTTGATGAAGCTGTTGACTACTGTATTGAAAAATACAAAGTAATACAGGATCAATGGGTTGTAATAAATGATCCAAAGGAAGGGCAACAACACGATATTATACATTAATTAATAATATTAGCTTTAAGCTAACGAGGAATGTTAGTTCAATAAATACAGCGACAGTCTAGGACTTTATTTTCCTTGTCCATGGCAGTCGCTGTTCCAATTTTCAAGGATCAGTCATAACTAATTTTATGGAGACTGATGGTAAGGCAACTCGAAAGTCCGTGTAGAATATAGAAAACCAATCTAATACTTTATTTTCTTCTGACAGTTACTGTTTATTGGAAATAACTTTATCAAGGAACTGATCTGCGTCACTATTAAATTTCCAGTTAACTCCAAATTTATCAGCCAGCATTCCGAAGCAGGAAGACCAAGGGGTATTGGATAACGGCATGATGACATGACCGCCAAGGGACAAATGATTAAAGTATTCTTCCAGCCTTTGCTTATCATCCATGACCAGACTAATCAGAATATTATTCCCTTTGACCAGCTCACCTGTTACAGCCTTCATCGAAGGCAGAATATCCGACATCATGATTTTCCCGCCTGCAAATTCTATGGAAGACTCCATGATCATATTTAACTCATTTTCCGGCATTGGGTAGTTTGGATCTTGCGGGATATCGCCGAATTTCACCTTTTTTACTTCATTTGCGTTTAAAGCCTCCGCATAAAATTCAATGGCTTGTTCTGCGGTTCCATCAAAGTTTAAATAGGCAATAGCTGACATAGGACATAACCTCCTTCTTGTTATATATGTAGTATAATCTACAAAAGGCGACAGCTATATGTCACCGTTCTTGGATTAATGTAGAGAAAAAGGAGGAGGAAATATGGACAAGGTTGAGAGGCTAATTTCTATCATTATGATATTGCTGAAAAAAGATGTCGTTCCGGCAAATGAATTCGCGCAACTATTTCATGTTTCCAAAAGAACGATTCTTCGCGATATGGAAACGCTGAGTTTATCAAACATCCCGATCTATTCGGTCATTGGCGTTCATGGCGGCTACGGCATTATGGATGAATACAAGGTTGATAAACGTCTGTTAAGCAGCTCCGACTTGGAGAATATATTGACTGCGCTTGGCGGATTGGAACAAATTCTAATTAGCGAAGAAGTTGAGGTGACGATCAAAAAAATAGAAGCCATGGTTAGCCCATTGTCCCCAAAAGGTTCAATCGAGCTGTCATTTTATGATTGGGAGGGCCGGTCTGAGATTCTTCAAACCTTGAAGATATGCCAAGAATCGATACTAAAGAGAAGGTTAGTTTCGTTTGATTATATAGATAAAAATGGCACCACGACGAATAGGATTGTCGAGCCGTACCAGCTTCATTTTAGCGAAACGAGTTGGTATTTGAAGGGATTCTGTTTACATCGCCAGGGATACAGAACATTTAAATTATCCAGGATCGATCATCTTCATATGGAGGGAAATACATTTAACCCTAGAGATTATTCATTGGAACAAGCACATGAAGCAAGTTATCAACCGCAATTAGCCGCTATTAAAGCGTTGATTTCACCTGGCATAAAAGATCAATTCATTGAAAGGTACGGCCGGAAGAGTATTGAAAACTATAGTTCTGACTATTTCTTAGCCACCATCCATGTTCCTCAAAACAGTATTGGATTTCAATTTTTAGCAAGCTTCGGTACAAACCTGAAAATCGTAGAGCCCAAAACATATGTTGAAGAATTCCGAAATTATTTAATTAGAATGGTGGAGAAATATTCTTAAATGTCCCCAAGAAGAGCGTCGAGTTGCTCCCATCGCTCCGCAGTGTGGATCATTTCTTCGGCAAAACGGACAGGGACCGCACCGCTCAGGGTGATAGCTTTTGGCGAACAGCCTTCCCTGGTTCGTCTCGACAATCCACTTCTTGTTCATTAACCCGCGCCTAACACGCTCAGCGGACAGCATCTCAGCGGAAAAATGCTTTTTCAGCCAGTCCGCGATTTCGCTGACTATTTGGTCCTCGTCGTCAACAGCATTTAAAGCCAACCTCTCTAATCATATAAACCCCTGAGATAACAAAATCTTCTGTACTTCGACAGCACAATCAGTCTATCCGAAATTCCCTTCACATAGGTCTGAACAAAGCGAACATATTCATTCAGGAGTTCTGTTTTTCCTGAAAGAATCTCTACGGCGTATAAATTCACTTTTGCTAAGAACCGAAATCACGTATTACCCGCGCTATTCTTTTAAAGGCTAGATTTCTCAATTATGTGATATTAAATTTCCAGATCAATGCAAGCGCCGTTTCAAAGATACCACCTTAAAAATACTATGTATCAAAAGGACGGTGATAAAAAATGAGTATAAGTCCACTCTGTAGACAGTTTGCGGAGATTTTTGGTGGTGAGGCCCAGGTAGTTAATGGTGTATGTGTTGCAACTAAGTTACGTACCAATATCAAGGTCCGAATATTGGGTAGACGTTCAAAGGGCTTGTTTACACTTCCTTTCGGCATTTCCTTCGAGAGTGTTGGTAAAGACGGCAGGGCACTATGCCTTGGCGAATCAGTTATCCTTACTCGGGAAATAAACCCATTTATTTCTGAACTCCGCAAAGCAGGCATTAAAATAACTGCTCTTCACAATCATTGGTTATTTACAAACCCGAACATCTGGTACATCCATTGGGAAGCAGTCCAAAAACCCCTGGTATTCGCTAGAAATGTGCGGAACGCATGCAGAGCTCTGACCAATAAACCCGTTGGCCCATTAGTCTGTAAGCGTGCTAGCAAAAAATAAGTATCGGCAAAAGTCCACTTCCAGATACATCATCATTTTGTAGTACAAAAAACTTGCCCCTACTTATGATACGGTTCACCACACAACAGCGGGAAGACGCACCCGGTAGTTACCTCCCCCCAGATTCCCGCTCACTCATTACAAAGAAGGGTATCCCCAAGTCCAGCGGACTCGGAGATACCCTTCTTTTACTCCAATAATCGATACTCCAGGGAGGCAATGCCCCCTGCTTGCGAAATCCTCTTAACGGGTCCGGCTATGGTCTCTCAGCACCCCGCTATTATTGTTCACCTTTACATTCCCCGTCTTATCCACCCGGGCTTCCTCACGTTTAACCGTATCTTTAACCTGCTCCGTCTCCTGAATTTCACGTTTATGAACGTCCACTTCCCCGGTAACCACCGTATTCTTGTTGACCTCGACCTGTTCCTCGCTTACAGGAATACGAATCGTCTCACCGGCTCCGACGGGTTCCGCCGTGGAATCATGATTAACGGAACGGCGTTCGATAACAATTTCTTCATGGCTGACTGGAACATTAATCGTTTTCTGCTCTTCAACGATCTCTTTCCGCACGTTCACTTCACCGGTCTGCACTTTATTTTTGGAAACGTCGAGCTGTTCTTCCCGCAAGCGCAGCTTACGCGCTTCATCGTGATCTCGCTCACGGTCAGCCCAATCAGCAGAACTTGTATTGTCCAGTACGCTGTCCATGCCTTCCCGTGAGCCGGAATAGACATCTCCCGTCATCCCCGGCCGGTTCACATCATCCAGCCTTCTGCTCTCCGGAAGATCATTCACCGGTGCGGAATTCATCGTATCCAGTCCAGTATCCTCGCGTCCCTCCAGCCCGGAGCCGTTAAATGCGGCATCCACCGTATCACTTACTGAATGCCGGGCTTTCGCCGCCTCACCTTCAGGAATTGCCTCCTCTATATAACGGTCAGCATTTGCGGAATTGTGGCTGCGGAACACCGAGTACACATCATTGGCCCGCGTGCTGTCGGCATCCACCATGACGAGAATGCGGCCTTCATCCACATAATTATCATAGCTTTCTGCCTCATCCTCCGGTATGCCAAGTCCGATCAGTCCGCCGACAAGTCCCCCGGTTCCGGCACCTACCGCAGCTCCGGCTAGTGTTGCCGCAATGGGTCCCGCCGCAAGAATGGGTCCGATTCCCGGAATCGCCAGTGCGCCGATGCCTGCCAGAAGTCCGGTTACACCGCCCAGCACGCCGCCGGTTGCCGCCCCGGAAGCCATTCCCTCAGGGGCTTTGGTACCCGTTTCATCATGGATCGTTTCGACATCCTGCTTATTTCTTGCAATCACCGAGATATCCTCTGTCAGAAATCCGCGGCTTTTCAACGCCTCAATGGCCTGTGAAGCTTCATGTTCGGTATGGAATACACCAACAATTTTCTTGTTCATAACGATTCCCTCCTGATGGCTTTTTATTGGGTGTCAATTCATCATGTTGCTTATTTTCACACCCCTTACTTAACCAAACGCGCAGGGCCTAAACTGGGAAATCTCCGTTTCCAGGCTGAATCCACAAAAGAATTTTCTAAACAGGAAATAATTTGGGAAATATAAAAAAAGACACATTTTCATCAATTTTTCCGAATCCAGGTTAGATAATCTGACGCAAATATCCCGGATTTCGCCCATTTGTTAAGCCTTTTGGAACATTGACCGCTACCCCATTACAGATGCTGCAAAAGGGACTATACTCCTCGTAAGATAGGTCAACTATTATGACTCGATTAAGGAGGCCCTGGTATGAATATGCGACTCAAGGTGCTGAAGAAGCACCTGCTCTTCTGCTGCAGCGAGCACTGCAACAATCAGGATGTGGAAGATGTCATGCAGGAATTCAAAGAACAGCTCGTGGAGAAGGGGATTAACAAAACCGTCAAAATCAACAAAACCAGCTGTCTCGGCCTGTGCGGCAACGGCCCTTTTGTGATTGTTTATCCCGACGGCATCTGGTATTACAATGTGACTACAGATGATGTGGAACGTATTGTGGAAGAGCATCTGGTGAATGGCGAGCCTGTCGAAGAACTGGTAATGCTCAAAATGGAAGCCTGAAGCCTGATTCCTGCCTGCCCGGCTGGCTGCATGTTTCTATTCGCTGCATTAACCCCCGTACAACCCCTCCTTATCTAAATCCTGTAAGTCCCGCCCACAGCCTAGGGCCTGGGACTTTTTGCGGTTGCTCAGCCTTGGACAATCTAATGTATAATAGAGGATGTCTATCAAGGTAATTGCCTGGAGCCATCCTACACTGAAAAGAGGCTGAAGCATGGCTATATTCAAATATAATTCAGAGCGCCCTTTCCGGGGCAATCCCGGTCTGCATCTTCATTATTGGGGCCGTGAAGAGTGTGCTCCCGGACACAGCGTCGGCCCCGGCGTGCGGGACCTGTACAAAATCCATTTCATTCATGCCGGAACCGGCCGGGTCACTGTCGGGAGAGAAACCCACATGCTGCAGCCCGGTCAGGCGTTCCTGACTTATCCTCATATCGTTACTCATTATGCCGCAGACATGGATCAGCCCTGGACCTATTCATGGGTTGCTTTTACGGGAGAGGAAATCGGTTATCTGCTGTCCAAAACCTCGCTCTCGCCGGAGCATCCCGTTTTCCCGATGGATGATTCGCTTATGCCCGCACTCTATGACCGGCTTAGCGCGGCTGCGGACTATAAGGACAGTCTTGATCTGCCTCTTAAGGCGATCATGTACGAGTTCTTCGGGCTGCTGGTGCGCCTGGTTCCGGCGGCTGCCCATCCCCTCCCGCTCCCCCGTCAAAAAAGCATCTATGTGGAGCAGTGTCTGCACTATCTGCATGCCCATTACTGTGAGAATGTGACTGTAGAGCGCATGTCCTCCTCCCTGAAGCTGGACCGCAAATATTTATCGGCATTGTTCAAAAAAACCGTCGGCCTGCCGCCGCAGCAGTACCTGCTTAATTTCCGCATCGCCAAGGCATGTGAGCTGCTGACGGAGACCCCCTGCACAATCGGTGAAATTTCACGCTCTGTTGGCTATCAGGACCCGCTGCTGTTCTCCCGCATGTTCAAGAAAGTCAAAGGCTGCTCACCCAAGGAGTACCGCATCCGCCATGCCGGTAATGACATTATTCTATAAACTTCTTCCTTGCTGACATACTTTTGTTCCTGCACTTCCGCTACAATAAAAGCGAAGCCTTTAGCCCAAACTGGTAAAGGAAACTTTTTAAGGAGGAACAAATCCGATGTATTCTGCAAATCCTGAACGTTACAGCCAGATGAAATATAACCGTACCGGCCGCAGCGGCCTGCTCCTGCCCGCAATCTCGCTTGGACTATGGCATAACTTTGGCGGCAATGACGTGTTCGAGAACGGCCGCGCCATGATCAGAAGGGCCTTCGACCTGGGGATTACCCACTTCGATCTGGCCAATAACTACGGCCCGCCGGCCGGCTCCGCCGAAGAGAGCTTCGGGCAAATCCTGCGAAAAGATCTCGCCGCTTACCGCGACGAGCTGATCATCTCCAGCAAAGCCGGCTACTATATGTGGCCAGGCCCTTATGGCGAATGGGGCTCGAAGAAATACCTCGTTTCCAGTCTCGACCAGAGCCTGAAACGGATGGGACTGGACTATGTGGATATTTTCTATCATCACCGTCCCGACCCTAACACACCGCTGGAGGAAACGATGTCCGCACTGGACCTGCTGGTGCGCCAGGGCAAGGCGCTGTATGTCGGCATCTCAAACTACAATGCCGGACAAGCGCGTGAAGCGGCGCAGATTCTGCGCCGCCTGGGCACACCCTGCCTGATCCATCAGCCGAATTATTCCATGATATCGCGCTGGATTGAAGACGGGCTGCAGGATGTGCTCGCCGAAGAAGGCATTGGCACCATCGCCTTCTCTCCGCTGCAAAAAGGCATCCTGACCGACCGCTACCTCAAAGGCATCACACCGGATTCCCGTGCGGCCGGACCCAGCGTGTTCCTCTCCGAGAAGGAGATCACCGCAGAGGTCATTGGCAAAGTAAGCAAGCTGAATGAGCTTGCTGCCGCGCGCGGGCAGAAAATGTCGCAGCTGGCCTTGTCTTGGGTTCTCCGTGGCGGCAAAGTCACTTCGGCCCTGATCGGTGCCAGCAAGGTCAGCCAGATCGAGGACGCGGTTGCCTCCCTGAACGCGCCTGAGCTCAGCGCGGAGGAGCTGGAGCAAATCGAGAATATTTTGCGGGGATAAACTTAAAAGCAGCACAGAAAGGACCGCAGATGAAGACAAACCGTTTAGGAAATTCTGATTTATACGTAAGCGCCATGGGACTAGGCTGCATGTCTCTCGGAACAGATGAAGCCAGGGCTGCCGCAATCATTCATGAAGCGCTGGAGCTGGGCATCAACTTCCTGGATACCGCCGACCTTTATGATGAAGGGCGCAATGAAGAATTTATCGGCCAGGCACTGCGCGGGCGCCGCGGGGATGTCATTCTTGCCACCAAAGTCGGCAACCGCAGAATTCCCGGACAAACGGGCTGGAGCTGGGACCCTTCCAAAGCCTATATCAAATCGGCAGTGAAGGGCAGTCTGCGCCGGCTGCAGACCGATTATATAGACCTGTACCAGTTGCACGGAGGAACTCTCGAAGATCCGGTCGGCGAGACGATTGAAGCCTTTGAGGAGCTGAAGCAGGAAGGTCTTATCCGGTACTATGGCATTTCCTCCATCCGTCCGAATGTAATCCGCGAATATGTCTCCCGCTCCCATATTGTCAGCGTCATGAGCCAGTACAGCATCCTGGACCGGCGGCCGGAGGAAACGGTACTGCCGCTGCTGGAACAGCATGGCATCGGCCTGATTGCCCGGGGGCCGCTGGCCGGGGGCATATTAACCGAGCATGGCGGCAGCAAAGCCCACCGGGAGTATCTGGGTTACGGCAGCGAGGAGCTGCCCCTGCTCCACGAACACCTGGTGGAGCAGACCGGTCCCTCCCGCACCCTGACGGAGGCGGCCCTGCATTATCCGCTGGCAAACCCGGCGGTGGCTGCGGTTATTCCGGGCGCGAGCAGCCTGGAGCAGCTGCGGTTGAATGCAGCGGCAGCTGCGTCGGCCCCGCTAACTCCGGCAGAGCTGGCAGCCGTCCGGGCTGCCAGCAAAAGCAACCGGTACACGCAGCACCGGTAGAGCAGCAGAGCAGCACACGCCAAAGAGGCTGTCCTTAAGCGGTTAAGCTCTAACCGTGCAGGACAGTCTCTTTTTTCTTCACGCATAAACTTGCGTTATATACACCATCACCAGCAGCCCGAAGATAAAGGAATAGGTGGACGGGCGTTCGTAACCATGACCGTGGCTCTCGGGAATCAGTTCCTTATAGACGATGAAGAGCATCGCTCCGGCAGCAAATGCCAGCCCGTACCCTACTACATTCTGCACATAGCTGGCTGTAAAATAACCGATGACCGCCGATACCATCTCCATGAGGCCGGTCAAGGCGGCCATGATCAGCGCTTTTCGACGGGTCGCTTGGGAATTGAGCAAAAACACCGCCAGGATGAGCCCTTCCGGCATGTTCTGCGCCCCGATAGCGATCGCCACCATGGGACCGAGACTGGCCTGCTGGCTGGCGTAGCTGAAACCTGTACTGAGGCCTTCGGGAATATTATGAATGAACAGCGCGATCAGCACGAGCAGCGCTTTGGAATCCATGTTGGTGAAGCCGGGTTTATTCTCTACATCAATATGGGGAATATTATTCTCAATCAGATCGAGCAGCAGCACACCGGTAATCAGACCCAGGGACAGGGCAATGATTCCCGACTCTTTGATCGCCTGCGGCATTAACCCAAAGGTGGATGCAGATACCATAATTCCGGCGGTGAAGGCGACCAGCACATCCTTCCACAGCTCGGACAATCTCCGGACAAACAGAATGGGAACCACCCCAAGCACAGTAGCCATAGCCGATAAAAAGCTGCCAAAAAGCGCAGTTGCCAAGTCTTCAACCCCTTTAGTGGACAGGACTCCTAGACCCAGCTTATGCTATAAGCAGCCTTAGTTATGTCTAATAATTTCCATTTCCCTCCTGCAGCTCCGGCACAATCTGCAAATACATCAGATCCTCGTCCAGATATTCCTCCCCCAGCTTCATTGCCCTCGGCTCTGTGCCGTAGCAGATAAAACCCAGAGATTCATACAGCCGTTTGGCGGGCAGGTTGGTGGAGGTAAGCGTCAGATTAAGAATTTCCAGACCCGGCAATGCTTTGGCCCGGCTGATCAGTTCCAGCATCAGGAGCCGTCCCACTCCCTGCTGGCGGGCGCCCGGATCAACGTATACGGAATATACATGGGCTTTATGATGGATTTTCGGCCTACTCTCACGGAAAAAAGTGATGATGCCCACCAGCTTTTCCTCTGTGTCAAAAGCTCCCAGTGTAAAATGAGCATCCGCCGGCTCCAGTCTGATCCGTGTAGTGACAATGGAGATTTTGAACTCGGATTCATAAGTGCTGAGAAAAGCCTCCGGGTTCTGCAGCAGCGACTGCAGCCGGAGTTCGCGGTAAATCTCCGCATCGGCGGAAGTCAGTGTTCTTATGTACAAGGCTTTGCCTCCTTACTGTGTTTGTTAAAAAATCCCTTCCTTTTATCATTATACCGGTTCCCCCTAGGTACAGGCCCTCATATATTTCTAAATTGACAAAAAAGCTGAATTTAGGTATATTTACTTTTGTTAAATTAAATTTTGCAAAATATAAATCTTTCTTTGCGTACTAATCCAACGAAAATGAGGGAACGGCTATGATGATTTTAAGTACAATACTTGTAGCGCTTGTAGCACTTGAGCATGTGTATATTTTAATCCTGGAGATGTTTATGTGGACTACCCCAAGAGCGCAGAAGGCGTTCGGGACCACCAGTCAGTTCGCTAAGGAGACGAAATCCCTCGCGGCCAACCAAGGGTTGTATAATGGCTTTCTGGCAGCGGGTTTAGTATGGGGCCTGCTCCATCCGAACAACACATTCGGGTTCCAGCTTCAACTGTTTTTTCTGATTTGTGTAGGTGTTGCAGCGGTCTATGGCAGCATCACTGCCAAGAAATCGATTCTGTTCGTCCAGGGCCTTCCGGCCTTCGCGGCTATTCTCGCTGTTGTTCTGGCGAATCTGTGAACTTTTTTCTGCAAAATCAAGGCCATCCTTTGAGGGATGGCCTTTAGCATTTAATACTGTTTTTGACAACCGCTGCCCATAGTTCATTTATGGCTTCACAAACCTCAACAATAATTCGGCGGAAGGGATAGAATAGCCCTTGCCCAAGACCATCACACCGGAAAGAATCGTTATGTAGCCTGAGATCAGTTCCTTCAGATTTCCATCTGCGATTTCCCCTCGTTCCTGCCCTTCTTTGAACAACGGAAGCAACCTTTCAACATATAGATCCAGCGGATATTGTTGGATCAGCTGGCTTACTTCTTCGGGAACCTCTTGGGAATTCCGGGCTTGATGCAGCAGCATAAAAAACGGGGTCCCACTCTCATCCAGAATTGCCTCCGTTAAGACTTTTACTTTCTCAATCGGTGATCCAGACAATCGGCTCAATTGATCGATTTCCGCAACCGATGTAACCACTGCCTCCCGGACCAGTGAAATGAAGAGTTCTTCTTTCGTTTTGAAATAATGGTAAAAAAGTCCGTGGCTCACCCCCGCTTCAGCAGTGACCATACTGATTTTCGTTCCTTGAATGCCATGCTGTGCGAAGATTTTTACAGCTGCCGCTGTAATTTGTTTTTTGCGCTCATCGTAAATTTTTTGAAGCTGTTCTTCTTTTAAGCGTGGCATAAGACATCTCCTTAGGAATTGAGAAAAAAGTTTTTTAGAACCTGAGCAATAGCGTCGGGTTCGTTTTCATTCTCCGGTCCAAAATGGTCCAATCGGGTAAAGGTTTCTATTGTAGAGCCAGCTATCGTGTGGTTCAACTCCTCAAGCATTTCCTTCGTGGACTTAGGGCTCTTCCCCCTGAAAGCAACAACACTTCTGACATAATTTTTTGATAGTTTGGGTATGAAGAGGCATGCGTTTGTACCTCCCGGTGTTCGGTTAAATTTTGCGCCAATAGCCGGGTGATCTTATGCCAATGTTTCCCCCGTATCATTATCCTCAGAATAAATTTGGAATACCAAAAAGGAAGCCCGGATAACGGGGTATTACCCATGCCTCGCACAAAGTGGGCAAAAGCACCTCTGAAATCATTTCTATGCATAGCCTTCTCGTAATTGGACATCCAAGTACCATCCATAGGGTGAAGGAGAACCCCTGGTTCATACACCGCTAATTTGGTAATGGAGGAATCCATCCTTGCTACCTCAAGTGACACAAGTCCGCCGAAGCTATGTCCGAACAAATAGTTCGCTCCCGTTGCTTTGCGAATCGCCTGGACGTCTTCACACTCTTTATTAATAGCATAATCCGGACCCTGGGGTCCACTTATGCCCGCCCCCTCCGGTCCATCAGATGAACGGTAAATGAATGCGAAAGAGCTTTGGCTAAGCGGGCATAGTCACTCGAATCCCTTAAGGCTCCATGAACAATAATAATTCCAGGTCCGTTTCCGATGCTTTGGTATCCAATTGGGGTACCATCTCCCGATAGAGCTTTCGATTGAATAAACAGACTTACCTCATTCGAAGAAACTTTTGAATTGGGCATAAGGCCACCTCTTTTTAATTGATTAACTTAGTCAATCAATAATATTCCGTAAATAATATTCTGTCAATGCTAACAATGAGGGTCTTCCATAGTCAGGGATGTAGCGGGGATAATTCTATATCAATTTTATCTGCAATTAGAGTGTAAAACTCTGGAAACCTCGGATCTGTGGGACTTGGTATTTCTTCAAATGTCCGTATAAATAACCCCATGTTCCCAATTGCAGTTAAAATCTCACCGACTGTCCAACTTCGTACTAGAGTCTTACCTAATCCAGAGCGTTCCTCTTCAGGCAGCAGCTTAGCAAAGGCAACTTCTCTTCCTTAATACTATCGTCAAAGTAATTGCCAGTTGGTTGTTTTAAATTGTATGTGTTCATCCATGCACGTGCGAAAGGATGAAAGTCAGTTAAGATAAACCGACCATTTTTCCCGTCAGAACAAATATAGTTGAGCTCCACACCGGCGGCAGATGCAGTCTGCATCGCATACAACCGATTTTCTTCAGATATGTCCACTACGATAACATCAGCACCTAGCAATGCTAACCAAATTGGATTTCTGGTTGTAGAACATGCTGCACTCCCCATGGTTGGAGAATTTTTAGTTATCCAGCAATGCCGCCTGCCGCTTGTAATGATCCTCAATCACCAGGCAGGCCATGGCTTCAATCACCGGCACAACGCGGGGGCAGATGCAGGGATCATGCCTGCCTTTGGTCACGATTTCCCGTTCATTGCCGCCGGTGTCGATGGTCCGTTGGGGGACTGAAATCGAAGAGGTCGGCTTGACGGCCACACGGAAGACGATGTCTGCCCCTGTGCTGATGCCGCCGATAACCCCTCCGGCATGGTTCGTCTGAAATCCGCTTGCGTCCATCTGATCATTGTGCTCACTTCCAAGCATAGCTGCCGCCTGGAAACCGGCGCCAAATTCAATGCCTTTGACCGCCCCGATGGAGAGCATTGCCTTGGCCAGCTCTGCATCCAGCTTGTCAAACACAGGCTCCCCAAGTCCTGCCGGGACGCCGCTAATCCGGCATTCCACAATTCCTCCGCAGCTGTCGCCCTTAGCAGCCAGCTCTTTGATCCGCTTAACCATACGTTCTGCCGCCGCAGGATCGCACGCCCGCACCACGTTGGATTCGATAACCTCCGGGTCAAATGTCCCGCAGCGGATGCCGCCGATTTCGGTGGTATAAGCCAGTACCTTCACGTTCCGATGCTCCAGCAGCTTGCGCGCAACCGCACCCGCAGCCACGCGGGCCGCCGTCTCCCTGCCCGAAGCCCTGCCGCTCCCGCGATAGTCACGAACCCCGTACTTCTTCTCATAGGTGAAATCCGCATGTCCGGGCCGGTACATAGATTTAATATCATCATACGCCGACGGGCGCATGTCCGTATTGTCCAGCATGATGCACAGTGGTGTACCTGTTGTCCGGCCCTCGAAGAGGCCGGACAGGATGCGGATCTTATCATATTCCTTCCGGGGAGTCGTGACGGAGGACTGCCCTGGTCTTCTCCGGTCCATCTGAACTTGGATGTATGCTTCGTCCAATTCGACACCCGGGGTAACCCCCTCCACAATAGCACCTACGGCCTCTCCATGGGATTCTCCGAACGTAGTCACTTTTAATCTCTCCCCGAACGTACTTCCTGCCATTTCAATACACCCCTGTTCATTAAAGTTCTTTATCCATTAGTTTAAGGGTATACTTGAAATAAATGAAATTGTAATATTCAGCATCTGCCATAGAGAGGATTGATAACAAGTGATCATCAACAGTGAATGGTACCGTATTTTCCTCCATGCCTCTGATTGTTCCAATCTAACCAAAGCTGCACAAAACCTCAATATGACGCAGCCATCCGTCAGCTACGCGATCAAGCAGCTTGAAGAAGCCCTTGGCGTCCGGCTGTTTGACCGGTTATCCAAGGGCGTCCGGTTAACACAAGAAGGACAAACTCTGTATCTGCATGTCCGGCAGGCCTTCGAGGAACTTGACTCCGCTGAGCGTCAAATGAAAAATATGAAGCAGTACCGTGAAGGCCGGCTGCGAATCGGTGCGAACGGGGCAATTATTAAGGATTTCATTGTCCCCCTGCTCGACCAGTTTCATGCCCGCTATCCCAACATTCGCATTCAATTGTCGCAGGAGAAGACCAGCCTCATCCTGGAGCGGTTGAAGCGGGGCTCGTTGGACCTCGGCTATATTTATCTGCCCGTATCCGACGAAGAGATTAGGATCGTGGCCTCCCATGCCTCACCTTTTTGCGCGGTTGTGGGAACTGCCTTTGCAGACTGGTCGCGGGAACCCCTGCCGACGGAACGGTTGATGGAGCTCCCGCTCCTGATGCTGTCCCCGGGCAGCACCACGCGTTCCTTCATTGAAGAATGGTTGCGGTCCCAGGGGATAGAAGCCGAAGCCGACTTTGAACTGAACAGTCTGGAAATGCTCACCGAATTTGCCGAGCGGGGATATGGAGCAGCCTTCCTGCCTCGGGCTTTTGTGGCCTCACGTATTACGGGAGGATCTTTAGTAGAGCTTCACACGGCAGTCCCCATCCCTGACCGCCATATTGGCATCGCTGTTCGCAAGCATTCGTCCCTGTCACTTGCGGCTGAGGCTTTCCTGGAGATGTAATTCCTTTGCAAAACAGGACGCCCCCGTAAGATACCAGGGAAACGTCCTGTTTTATTTTAAGTATTACCGCTGGCCGCTCCGCCGTTGAAGTAAGTCTTCAGTACAAATTCATGCGTAAGTTCTCGAGGCCGCTTCTTCTGTTCCTTTTAGATTAAATAAATCAAGATCGAGTGCTCTTGCTATGGTAACCAACGTATCGATCCGTGGTACTACTGCTCCAGTTTCGATACGGGCAATGTGTTCTTGGCGCAAATTGCCGCCACGCTCGATGATCCTAGCCGCTAGCTGCTCCTGAGTTAGACCTAACTCGAGACGACGTTTATGAATTAAATTAATAAGCTGTGCGGTAATCTCTAGGACTTCAGATCGTTCTGATCCAAGCTTTTCATGGATTTCCTGTTTCTTGGCTCTCCACGTCTTCACTTCGTCATTCCTCCTTTGCCTGGCGTTCCAACCAATCCTTCCTGCGAAGTTCTGCCTTCTTGATCTCACTTCTTGGTGTCTTCCCAGTCTTTTTTCGAAAATGAGAGAGAAGAACATATTTGTTGCCATCCCACAAAAATAACAAGACTCTATTAACACCCGGAGTAATTTCCCAAATGTCTTTCGTAAGTTTATCAACAAAATTATAACCTGCGAGCGGCCCTAATTGTTCTAACCGATCTAAAGCGACTTCCATTTGGTCTAATTGGATTCTCGCATTTTTATTTTTTGGCGCTTGTGCTGTCAGATCGTCGATGAATTGTTCAACATCAGAATTACCATTCTTATCTTCATAAAAAACAATCTCATACACGCAGCTGCCCCTACATTTAATGTTATTATACATCAATTACCTAGATATTATACCATAAAACGCATAAAATAGATTAAGTTTATCCTAGCGTAAAGTCACAGAAAATTTCTAAAAACCTCAAATTCAAAAATCGGAATTCTCTCTCACTTCGATCCATATAAAAAGACGCCCGGCTTTGGGCGCCTTAGCTCATTATTTTATAGCGATGTAAATTTGCAGCTCTGTGTTTGTTGGATCAAAGTCTCTGGCATCATACAGCTCAAAGTCGCCTGTGTAGGCTCTCATCTCTGTGGATTCCCCGAAATAGGCCCAAATCTCGCGCCACGCTTGTGCCACCACTTCATACACAGGCCCTTTTTTCGTCGTGAATACCCTGTATTTACTCCCGGGGACGGCCACAACGACATGATTCTTGTCATCCGGGACCAGCTCAGCGCTTGATTCATGCCCAATTATAACGGTATAAGCTCCGTTTGCGTCGCTCTCATAATCCGTGTACACAGCGTAAATGAAATGCGGATTTTCGCCTCCCGCCGCAGATAAGAGATTGCTCTGAAAATAAGTTTCCCACAGCTTGGGCAATCTCCCCTCCGGTCCCGCCTCTTCTGCGTTTGTAGTACGTACAGCAACTCCTGTTATGATCAGCTTTTGTTTGTGAACGGTATAAGTGTTCATAATCCACTCTCCTTTTCACTGAATTGTACAATAAGAAAGTAGACAACTTACTGTCATGTTCCGGATGTCCAGCCGATACCAGCTTAAGGTAGCCTCTGGGAACTGTCTGCTACACCAGCTCATACAAAGATGTGTCTACCGCCTGAACGAAAGGTGTCCATTCCCCTGTCGTGTACAGCAGAAGCCGGTGCATTGCCCGTGTACATGCTGTATAAAAGAGCTTGCGCTCGTTCTCCCGGTGATAGGACTGCAAGGAGGCATCGTAAATCAACACGGCATCAAATTCTACCCCCTTAGCGAGATACGCGGGAATGACCAGTATCCCCTTGTCAAAAGTAGGCGTGTTCTTTGTGATCAGCCGCAGCTCTTTGACCCCCCCGGCTGCCAGAGCCTCATAGGCTTCTGTGCTCCCGGCAGCGGTTTTCGTAATCACGGCGATGGATGTATAGCCTTCAGCCTGAAGCGCCGCGATATCTGCCGCTATTCGCTCCACCCGTCGCCCGCTGCTCTCCAGCCTCGTGAGGGTGGGCTTCCTTCCGCTTCGCTCAAAAGGTACAATTGTTTCTCCGCCCGGCAAAAGCGGCTTCGTGAACTCCACAATTTCACGGGTAGAACGGTAACTGCGGACAAGAAGAAACTGGCTGGTCTCCTCCTCGCCATAGAGCCGGACCAACGGCGAACCGATCCCGTGCAGGTTCGTGGCCTGTGTAAAGATGGCCTGACTGAAATCACCGAGGACGGTCATCCGTGCACGGGAAAAAGTCTTTTGAGAAACTCATACTGAAACATCGAATAATCCTGACCTTCATCGATGAATATATGCCGCACCTGAGTGTTGGTCCGGGTACCTTCGACAAGTTCTTTTAGATACAGATAGGGTGTAGCATCTTCATACAACAGTTCGTTCCGGCTCAGCTTATCTTTGGTATGCACGCAGATTTCCGGCCAACACTCCGGCACCTCAGCTTCATCTGTCATTTCCCTGTATGCAGCTTCATCGCTGAACAGCTGGCCATACAGCCCAAGCATATCTATAAACGAGAATTGTTTTACATTCCGTCTCAGGGGTTGGAATTGCTCTTTCACGATCATCCGGGTCAGCAGCTCTTCCTCCCGCTCGGCAAAATCAAAATCACCCTCGTCCGGGCGGGGCTTGTTGCGGACTATTTCATCGATCCGGGCATATTTTTCGGCAAAGTCAAAAACCCCCCGGTCTTTGTGCAGCATACTGAATACTTCAGCGTACTGCTCCCCGTCCAGATAGTTAAGCTCCTCCTGTACCCAGTCTGCTCCCTGCTCTACCCTCTCCAGCCGGGCCAGCTCCTGCAGCAGCCATTTCTGGACAAGTGTGATACGGTTGGCCAGGCGGATCGAAGCATCATAGCTGTAGAATTTGGCTTTGATCTGCTCATCAGAGATCAACACACGATCCCGGAAACGGATGCTGACAAACCTCATGCCTTCCCGCTCCAGCCACACCGAATACCTGCGGAGTGCCTGAAGGTAGGCTTCCGACGCTTTATATTGAATTCCATTCATACGGGCCTTATATTCTGGTCCTTGCTGTCCGGTCAGCACATATTCGATCTGATCGAACGGGTCCTCCAGGCGAAACGTTGATCCGAGCCAATACTCCAGATATTCCTGGAAGGTGGTCTGCTGCATATTCTCTTCCCCAGCTCAGGAAGAACTGTAGAGACGTAGCTGTTGAACATGGGGTTAGGCGAGAAGAGAACAATCTGATCCGCCGTGAGCCTTTCGCGGTGTTTATACAGCAGGTATGCTACGCGCTGCAGCGCCGCAGAGGTTTTCCCGCTTCCGGCTGCCCCCTGCACAATGAGCATCTTGCTTCTATCGTTGCGGATAATCGCGTTCTGCTCTTTTTGAATCGTCGCCACGATGCTTTTCATTTGCGCATTTGCCCCTCCACCGAGCACCTGCTGGAGCAATTCGTCGCCGATGGTTAAACTCGAATCGAACATGTGCTGGAGATGACCGTCACGGATCTGGTATTGACGCTTCAGGTTCATGGTCCCCGTGATGCGCCCTCCCGGCGTTTCATAGGCTGCCTTGCCCGGAGGATAGTCATAGTAAAGACTCGCAATTGGAGTACGCCAGTCATATACCAGAAAGCTCAGACCATCCGTATCGGCGAAGGAGGACACTCCGATATACACTTGCTCCGTAATCCCCTGGCCATCTTCCAGAAAATCAACGCGTCCAAAATAAGGAGAGGGCAGCAGCCGGTTCATATTTTTCCACTGCTGCACGAGCCGTTTATGGCTGCGTTCCCGTTCGGACAACACTGCGGATTGCTGATTAATCGTGAAAAAGGTTTCTTCGAAATCCTCGTCCGTGCTGGTGTTGACCGTAACCTCTTCCCAGAATCTTTTGCGGATATCCGCCGCCTGATCCTTTAATTGGCCTATCTTGGGCTCCAGTTCAACGATCGCGGATGTCAGTTTTTCCTTAACCAGATTCAGCCGCTGCTGCTCCTGCTGCCATTCATTCATGTTCATCATCTCCTGAATACACTCCTTCTCAAACGAAGTTAGCAAAGAAAAAAGGACTGTTGACAAAATGCATTTCCATCTGCTACAATAAAGGTGTAGATAAAATGCGTTATCTGTGTTTTAATCAAAAAAAACATCGACAGTTCTTCAACTTTAGCACAATGCTTATTTGTTTGCAACGGTTTTACCTATAATAACCTGGCATTTCTGCCAGGTTTTTTTGATTCCAAAAATGGCGGCATCCGGGAAGTTACTCCCTCTGCCGCCATTTTCTTTGTATTCTTTAGCTCTTAGAAATTCAACTTAAAATTCGTAATCCGGAGCGTTCCAGCCGATACGGTTTCACCTGAACCGGCATATACCTTGAATTGAACTCCCCTTACGTCAATTGCATTTTCCAATCCGGCATTATTGCTCCAATTTGTTTTTGCCGATTTCCAAATCGGGGAATGAAATGCATAGACGACATCGACAGATTCACCCGGAGCAATAATTCTTTCAACTGTAGGATCGGCTGCTGTTTGGCCTCCTGTCTCCTGCCATACCCAGCCCCCTCCGGTCCTGACTACCAAAGAAACATGAATTGCACTCGTGCCGGTATTAGTCAGAGTGCTGGAAACGCTTGCATACTTTGACCAGTCATCTCCGATCCCCAGACCAGGCTTAGTTTCTGTAGCTACACCTGCTGCAATCGTATCGCTTATCGTAGATTTATATTTTACAAAGAGGGTTTCTCCATCCAATCCGCTGGATTCATTCCCAGTGTATGAGGATTCAACAAGATCCCATGGATAGAAGCTGGCTGTTTTGGGACGGTTCATCTCTGCGATCGTCGAAGCATACGCTGCCGGCTCCAGATCAAAACTGATGGTATGCAATTGAAGGCTGCCCGCTAACCCTCCGCTTCCACCTTGTACACGTAAAATAATACGGTTTACATCTTTGTTCGTGAGACCCGTCAAAGGTACAGTAGCGATCATTGTAGTTTTTGCAGGGACTTTAATGTACTGTCCCAATTCAACCCATTTCCAGTCACCATCTTTGACAATCGGTTGGATCTGTATCTCAGCTGCATTAGGATTGGAAATGATGAGATTCATATTACTGTAACTGCTCCAATCCGCAACAGGGGCCGGATCTACCTGGAAACTTGGATAGTTCTCCGTTTGCAGGTTAAAGCTCATATTCAATCCGCCATTATCCAGGTAAGTCAGTTGAGCAACTGTAGGCACAGCCGGTTTGTCGGTACCATTAATTCCAACATACCAAGTGCTGTAATTGCCGATAATCCCCGGATCAATGACTTGAACATTGCCGGGATCGCCCGTAGTTATTTCAACAGCATTGCTTGCGGCCGATTCATTGCCTGCATCATCAAAAGCCTTAACGGTAAAGGTATACGCTGTTGTACCTTTCAAACCGGATGCTCTATAGCTTGTCGTTGCACTGGTGCCTTGCAGTACTCCATCCACATAAATGTTGTAGCCAGCAACGCCAATGTTGTCAGTTGACGCGGTCCAGGTCAGATTGGCTGTTGTAATTGCAGGCACCACAACAAGTCCTGCCGGCGCTGTAGGCGCTGTTTTATCACTGCTGTCAGAGGTTTTTATACTCACGGCATTGCTTGCGGCAGACAGGTTGCCGGCTGCATCAACCGCTTTTACAGTAAATGCATAAGTTGTACTTGCTTTGAGGCCTGTCACAGTGTAGTTAGTAGTCGGGCTGATATGAACCAAGGTTCCGTTCTGATAAATATTGTACCCCGCCACACCTACATTGTCTGTTGAACCCGTCCAAGTCAGCGCAACTGTAGAATATGTTGGCGAGGTGGCGGACAAATTCGAAGGTGTGGTCGGCGGCTGATTGTCGGATGTGTCTTCAAATACCGTGCTCCGCTTCGAGGTTGCTTTAATTCCGTTCGGCCCGTTGATGATGGTATTCCCTTGTTCAGTATAGCTGGTTCCTGCCCAATCGTTTGACATATCCAGATACTCCAGCCCGGTGCCGTTTCCTTTCCACGACCATCCTCAGATACCCGACGCCTTTTTGCTGGGAATAACTCATAATTGTCGCTTCATCGACATCACCGTTGGTATGCTTTATTCCGAATTCACCGATAACCAGCGCCAGATTCTTATTTAATACATTGTCAATGTTACTCTTAACTGTTGCCGCGTTTCCTCCTGCGTATTCGTACATATGAATCGAGAACATCGTATTTTTCAGAGGGTCCGCATTAAAAACCTGTGTTCCATAATCAATGATGGATTGCGGATATTGCCCCCATCCTGCTCCGTCAACCATAATGGTATTCTTAATCCCGGCATTTCTAAGCTTCGGTATAACAGAAGTATATCCTTTGGCCCAGTTTGCCCCATCCCATGTGCCGTACCACTCATTAGCGATGTTGAGAATGACGGTTTTTTCTTTACCGATGAGCGCACTTTTCATTTCAATCCAGTAATTTGCAATATTATTAAGCACAGCTTCACTATCAGAGCCGGTCCCGTCATGGACTTCGACAACTGCCACCATTTTGTTCTGTTCGCACAGGGTGATCAGATTTTGTATGGCTGCCAAACTGTCTTTTGACCATTGCTGGCCGTCTGATAGTACAATTCTTACGGTGTTAGCACCCGTTTTGGCTATTGCCGGAATGGCAACAGACTCCTGGCCCTTGTACCAGTTGTAAGCGTGGTTAATTCCTCTCATCACAAAGGGTTTTCCGTTGGCATCATATAATGTATTTCCGTTAATATAAAATCCCGAATGTGTGGAAATTGCACTGGTGGTTACACTCAGAGCCGTACTTGCCGCTGATATGTTCATTGCTGCATCTTTCGCCTTTACGGTGAAACTGTATGCTGTATTGGCCGTCAAGCCGGTTACAGTATAGCTTGTTGTTGTGCTGGACCCGGCCAGCGCTGTTCCGTTATAAATGTCGTACCCTGTTACTCCCACGTTGTCCGTGGATGCTGTCCAAGTAAGGCTTATGCTTGTTGCTGTTTTTGAGGGGCTTTTAAGGTCTGTTGGCGGGGTTGGGGGTATGGTGTCTGCGGTAGTTGTAATCTGCGTAAATTTCCATCTCTGTTGAGCATTTCCGTTGTCCGTCCACTGCTGGACATTGGCTCCGTCTGCGGTTGAGCCTCCTGCCACATCCAATGCTTTGCCGCTGCTTTTGGAGATTAACTTGTAATATCCCCCGCCTGCACCGGTTATTTTCCACTGCTGTGTGACCGCACCGTTATCCGTCCACTGCTGCACATTGGCTCCATCTGCAGTTGAGGGGCCAGCGGCATCCAATGCCTTGCCGCTGGATTGAGCGATCAATGTATAGAATCCATTGCCAACGTCAATGACCTTCCACTTCTGCTGGGCGTTCCCATTGTCCGTCCACTGCTGCACGTTAGCTCCGTCTGAAGCAGAACCTCCTGCCACATCCAGGCTTTTGCCGCTATGCAGTGCTGTAAGCTTATAAACTGCACCGGAAATAATTCCATGATCCACCGGTCCGCTGTCCGAATACACTTCAAAATCCCAGAGAGAATACCCGTATTCCGTTGCCCTGTGTGTTCCATACATCCTTACATATCTTGCACTTGTTGCTGCAAATGAAATATTATCAATCCCGCCGTCTCCTGTTGTAGTGGAGTAAACCGTAGTCCATTTGCTGTTATCCGTGGATACCTGAATCTGGTACGCTTTACCGAAGGCAACCTCCCAGTTCAGCATCACGCCATTCACATTGTTTACGCTCCCAAGATCAATGCTGATCCACTGGGGATCGGAATAATTGGAGGACCACCTTGTTGAAGCGTTTCCATCAATAGCCTTATCCGGTGTTTTAGTTGAATCCTCACTTGAGCTTGCTGTTGCAGTTTTGTTAGCTGCGATGTTGGCTGCTGCACTTGCCTCCATTGGCGGTACCATCCCGATAAGCAAACCAAACATCATAATAAAAGCTAAAATTTTCTTCAAACAACATCCCTCCCGTTAATGAATAGGCCATGCTTTGGATAATAAAAATGTCTTCCTCCTTCCTCATTATTCGCAAATGAAAGCGCTCTCTTTTTTATGTGGATCAGAAGAGCGCTCAAGGGGGAATGATCTAGCGGTTCCCGCAATAACCGGTTAGGCCACTACATCATTTGTTAGGAGGTTATCTATCCAATAACCTTCTAACGATTACAGAATATTACTTTGTTATCATAACTGTCAATGGTTTCAATAACACAAAAATAATTTTTTTATCAGTGATTGACCCAATACATCTAGGTAATGGACACGGCATTTTCTCAAAACAAGTTGAGGTAGCTGTTACCCGTAAAGTATATATTCAAATGATGGGTGAATAATTGAAAACGAACTTACACGGCACGAAATGTATCAACCCAGGAAATGAATGCTAAGTCAAAAGGCACCCGGATGGGTGCCCTTTGTTTACAACATAAGCAGGCTCTGCTAGCGGCCTCGATGTTTTTCTTTGGCCTTTAGCACCTTTAATTCCCGTTTACGTGCCAATGCTGCTTCCAATTGCTGTTTCGAACCGGTGCGTCTCTCCTGCTTTCTTTTCTCATACTCCAGCTTAAGAGCCTCTTGAGCATAGGAAGAAACGCCTTTTCTCCGTACTTCATTAGTTGCCTGCCTTGCAAGCCGCTTGGGGCTGACCTTTTTCACTTCAGACGGCTTTATGGCCACTTCCTCCGAGAGTCTGCTGATAAGCTCCGGCACCTTGTTACGAATGAACTGTAGAATCTCCTCGTCCTTAGGCTCTGCACCAAAAATGTACCTGACTGCTTTCAACTTCCCTTGGTCCTGATCCTCCAGGACTCCGACCCAATACTGACCATCATGATAAACTGTAAGCTTCATATTCACCCCCCTCAATTGAATCGAAACGACGGACATCCCGAGGGGGGAAGGTTACTGACATGCCGTTCTGGGGATACAGAGCCATGCATGCGCCTGGACTACCAACCAGGCTGTGTTTTCTCGTTTCAGAGAAAATTATAGACGCCTAGGGGACGGATGTAAATCTAAACCATATAGAGTTGACCGGCACGTTATATTATTCCCCAAATCTCATCTTGTCAAGAGATAATGTGTGAATGAACGACAAAGCGGGAGTTCCCCCATAGGCTTTCGAAATATAAATGAATTTCCGGGAATGAAGAGCAGTATCGCTTTTTCCAATTCATCCGGTTTCACGTAATATTTTCTTAGGCTGCAAAAGACAGAAAAGGAGGTGCAGCATGAACAGCATCGACAAAATAAGATTTATTCTCCTCTATGGTAATGAACCTGAAATAAAATGTTACGGGTACATGGAGTTGAATCAGGAGGGCAACATGATCGCGCTCTACAATAGGTATGGCGAGGAAATAGACATGTATGGCGGACATGAATTTGTCAGGGTACGGACACTTGGCAAATTCGATGACGAAGACCGCGATAATTTTTATTCCTTGTTAGAAAGTGATGGTGTAGGATAATTTGTCAGGTCGATCAGAGGGATGTTGGTTATACAAACAACGAACGGAACGCTATAAATATTCGGGAGGCAGAAGATGAACAAACAGATTCAAGAGGCGGGCGGAATAAAGAGAGGGCAGATGCTAACTGCGCTGCTCATCGGTGCGTTTGTTGCGTTTCTGAACGAAAATTTGCTTGCCAATGCACTTCCTGGATTGATGCGGGAATTCGGGCGTACCGCCGCGACTATACAGTGGTTATCGACGGGTTATATGCTCGTTATCGGCGTGCTGGTGCCTGTGACCGCCTTACTGCAGCAATGGTTCACGACCCGCCAGATGTTCATGTCTGCGATGGCGTTGTTCGTGGCCGGCACCTGTTTGTGTGCAGCAGCGCCGGGGTTCGGAATCTTGCTGACAGGCCGGGTTATTCAGGCTTGCGGGACAGGATTATTGGTCCCGCTCATGATGAATACGATTCTCGCCCTCTATCCTCCAGAACGCCGGGGTGCCGCCATGGGGCTTATGGGGCTGGTCGTCATGGTCGCGCCTGTCATCGGACCGGCTTTGTCCGGTTTGATTATCGATACCTTTAACTGGCGGTGGCTGTTCTACATGGTGATTCCGTTCGCCCTGTTTGCGATTATTTATGCATTCATGTACTTGAAGAATGTGACAGAAGTGACCAAACCAAAGGTCGATCTTGTATCCATTGTGATGTCAACTGCCGGTTTCGGCTGCGTCACCTACGGCTTCAGCCACACAAGTGTCTCGTTTGGGCCTGAAGGTTACGGGGCGATTGCAATAGGCAGCCTTTTCCTGCTCCTGCTTGTATGGCGCCAGCTTAAGATTAAAGAGCCGTTGCTTGATCTGTCCGTATTCCGTCAACCCACTTTTTCTCTGGTTGCGGTATTGATTGTATTTCTGATGATGGTCCTATTCGCCACAACAACATTGCTGCCGCTCTATATGCAGGATGTCCTGAAGCTGACAGCATTCGCAACAGGCTTACTTCTAATGCCGGGCAGCCTCTTGAACGGGATGCTGATGCCGGTGTCGGGCAAATTATTCGATAAATTCGGGCCGAGACTCGTCATTGTGCCCGGACTGTTCCTGATTGCTATATCGTTGAGGCTGTTTGCCGGAATCGACAGTGATACAACACAAGGCTCTGTTCTGTTCAATCATGTCCTCTTATTCTTAGGCATGTCGTTCGTCGTCATGCCGGCTCAGACGGCAGGATTGAATCAGCTTCCACGTCACCTGGTCCCACATGGCACAGCCATATATAATACCCTTCAACAGGTTGCAGGTGGAATTGGCATCGCTTTGTTCGTCGGCATCATGTCGTCCGGAGCCAATCGTTATCTTCACCATTCGCTCAATCCTACTGCGGTGCATGAGAAGACACAAAGCATGATTTCCGGTCTGCAAACGGTTTTTTGGATTGAATTTATTCTTGCAGTACTTATTTTGGTGCTGGGCTGGTTTATAAAAAAGCCACCTGAACATAGTTGATTCATTCCTATAGAAGTTGAACTGGAGAACTTGAAAGCTTGGGAACGTAATGAGACTCATAAGGAACTATGCTAAGTGGAAAAAGGAAAACTAATTCGCTGAAATCCGGGCTACAGAAGGTTTTAGTGGGATTTTGTACACCTAATTCATGCCTTTTCCCCTATACGACCGCTTTCAGGCGAATTAGTGGTACTTTTTCCCACATAAGCTACTTCATGAGCCGAATCAGATCGATTAGTGGTACTTTTTCCAACTAAGGATGACTAGCTCTTTCATAAGATTTTTTAGTTCAATCTATATAAGTTGAACTTTAGTTTTACATTGTGGGGCATGGTCGTCACTGCGGGGAATGTTTGGACTTCCAGCCGCTGTTGTCCCCAGATTTCTTGATATGAACCGCTTTTAGCGGTTGAAATCCGGTGACAAAGGCGGACGCATTCGCTCTTCCAATTCCAAACTTCCCCTCCGCACTTCTTCCCTTTTATGAATTTTTTAAGTTCATCTTATATATAGCACAGATTGAAGCATAAATGTCTAAGAGGACGCCTTCCCGGTTTGCAGTTCATCACGGAAATGCCGGATGTCTTTCAGTCGCGTATCAACAGCTCGAGGTGACGGAGCTTGATCAGCGGCACCGGGTGAAAGGTGCCGCCGTTAGCTCTGCCCCGTTTACGGCTGGCCGTCCCGCCGCTCTACCAAATAGAACATATAATCGGTCGGGACCCCAGTATGCCCTTGCTGCCTCAGCATCGCGGTCACATTGCCCCGGTGATAGGTCCCGTGGTTGACCACATGCCGCAGAATTTCGGAGAAATGCGTATCGAGACTACCATACCTCGGATGCTCAATCGTCATCGCCTTGTCCAAGTCGGGCGTACGCCGCAGCAAATCGCGGAACTGTTCGGCGACGCTGGCGAACAGCCGCCGCATCTCGTCCACTGTTTTGCCCTGCGCTTCCTCTGTCCAGTCCGGGATTCTCGGAAAAATATTCTCGTTCGGAACTTCCGCGAGCACAGACATATAGAGCTGTTCGTACATGTACATGTGCCCAAACGTTTGCGACACGGACGGGAACACGCTCGTTACATTTGCATGGAACACTTCCTCCGGAAGCTGCTCCAGGTGAGTGAATAACCGGTCATTCGCCCAAACATGATATTCGTACAATTGATGCGGGTGTTGAAGCATTTAGGAATCCACCTTTCCTGTATTCATCGTTGTTTGGCTGCGGCTGCCGCAGCCTTGTCTCTATCGTATACCGGGTTCACTGACAACCGTTGTCAGCAAAAAGTTCAACCGGAATCGTCTTCGTAATGTTGTGCGATTGTGTATGCCATTTCCCGGATCTTGCGCTTCAGTTCAAGCGGCTCGCGTATGTGGATGGCCGTGCCGAACGTCATCAGATACTGCGGAAGGTACTTGTTCATCGTCGGGACGTCGAGCAGGAACCGCGCCTCCCGATCGGTCCGTTCCGTCAAATAGTGGCGCAGGTGCCAATGGCCGCACACCGCATTCAACGTATCTGGCTCTCCCTCAACGCGGATGACTATCAGCGGTCCGTCCGCCTCCCGTTCCTGCTCGGACTGGTTGCGAAAATAGGCCGACGCGGAGAAACGCTCCGGCTTTTCGAACCGCTCCTCGGTCGGCTCCAGCCGCACGATGCGGTCGACGCGGAACGTCCGCACCGCCTGCGACCGGTGGCAGAACGTGACAGCGTACCAGTCGTTTCGGTCGTAAGCCAATCCGTACGGATCAACTTCACGTTCATCGGCCTGCTTCGCATTTGCTTTGCGATAGACGATGCGGACCGTTCGCCCGTCCCTCGCCGCCTGCTCCAGGTCCCGTAACAACAGAACGATGGAAGGCGGGCGCGCCGGAGAAATCACATCCAGGCCGCTTGTCTGACTCGACAGATCGCAGCGCTGCTCTTCGTGCAGCCCGTTCTCCACCTTTTTCAATGCGCCTTCCAGTTCCTCCGTATACGGATAGCCAGCACCTTGCGCAAATTTAAATGCGTCCACAAGCGCTTTCAACTCTACGGAGTTGAAGAACAAGGGCGCCTCCTTAAAGCTGTCCAGAATGCGGATGCCGCCGTCGTGGCCTGATTCCGCGACGACCGGCACGCCGCTGGCGCATAATGCGTCGATATACCGGTACACGGTGCGGACGCTGATCTCCAGACTGTCCGCGATCTGCGCGGCGGTGAGCTTCCTCCCGGATCGCAGCATCCAAAGCATGGACAGCATGTTATCCCATTTTGCCATCAGGAGCCCCCCTCTTCCTCACGAAAATAAAACTGATTTAGATATTGCATAATCATGTTAACACATAAACCTTCACCTGCCTCCCTTGACTTAAGTCAATGCCCCTCCCGCACCTCCTTAGTACAATGAAACCACAATCCACAAGGGGGTAATGTTAATGTCTGCTGCAGTGGCACGAACTGGGGGAGTTTCAATTGTTCTGATGGCGGTGGCCGCCGCGTTTTCGTATGGATATGCTCATGGAAGTCTTGTGGTGAGGGGAGACCCAGCCGCTACCTTCGGCAACCTGCAGTCTTCTCCCCTGCTGTTCAGGGGTGAAATCCTGGGATGGCTTCTGATCTTGGCCTGTGACACCGTTGCAGCATGGGCATTATATACGGTTCTGAAGCCTGTGCAGCCGGACCTGTCCCTGCTGGGCGCATGGCTGCGTCTATCGTATACGGCGGTATTGGGTGTTGCCGTCTCCAGTCTGGCTGCTGTCTCGCTCCTTACAGACAGCAGAGGCCAGGTGCTTGCCGGCTTCACCTCCGGGGAGCTGCAGGCGGAGATGATGCTTTTTCTCCGGGCTTTTGAAGCGGTGTGGTCGATCGGGTTGATTCTGTTTGGGGGGCATCTGCTGATTGTGGGCGTGCTGGCCTTCCAATCGGGAAATATCCCGAAAACCATTAGTGTTCTATTGCTGCTGGCTGCAGCCGGTTATATGGTGATCCATCTGTGCCGCACCCTTGTTCCGGAGTATGAGGGATTCATAGAAGTCATTGAACGGGTCTTTATGCTGCCGATGACCGCAGGGGAGCTGGGCTTTGGCCTATGGCTGTTGTTCAAAGTCCCGGCTCCGCGCGCTCGCGGTGAATCCGCTTCTTAATCCGGCTCAGCGACTCCGGCGTCATGCCAAGGTAGCTTGCCAACTGATGCTGAGGGACTCGGCTGATCAGTCCGGGTCTTTTGTGAAGCAGCGTTTTCAGGCGGTCTTCGGGAGAAGAGGCAATAAAAGCAGCGAACTCTTCCTGCACCTGACCGAAGCTTTCCTCAATCATCCGGCGCGTCATGGTTTCAAGCTGCGTGTATTTGGCGTACATCTCCTTTTCGGTATCCAGCGGCCCGACGACCAATACGCAATCCTCCAGACAGGTCAGGGTGTAATCCGACGATTTATCCGGCTTATGCGCATTGAAGATAGAGATCGCCTGCTCTTCGGTATAGAAGTTGGAGGTGATGTCCCGGCCCATAACGTCAACTGCATGCTGCCGCACACATCCCTTCAGGACAAAATAGCATTTACCAGGAACCTCGCCCTGCTTAAGCAGAGTGGTTCCTTTGCTGTATTCTTCGACAAGAATTTCATCCAGAATCGCTTGCTGCTCTGCTTCGCTCAAGGAGGTCAGCCGGGTCATATATTGGAGTAAAAGCTGCTTCATGTTCAGTTACCTTCCACCACTTTCTCCACATACCGCCCCAGCCCGTTCGCCTCCAGTTCCTCCTTCGGGATGAACCGCAGCGCGGCGGAATTGACCCGGTAGTGCTGCTTCGCCGGCTCCGGCCCATCGAAGAACAAATGACCGAGATAGGCTCCGCTCAGTCTGCTGCGCAGCGCAGTCCGCACCTCTCCGCCGCTGTAGTCGGCTTCCCGCCGGATCAGTCCCTCGGCTATCGGCCCGGTGAAGCTGGGCCACCCGGTAGCGGAGTCGAACTTGTCCGCTGAGCTGAACAGCGGGTCGCCGCTGATTACATCGACATAAATGCCGGCATGGAATTCATTCCAATACGCATTCTCATATGGCGGCTCCGATGCCTTATGCTGCGTGACCTCATACTGCAGCCGGGTCAGCTGGTTCCGCAGGCGTTTTTGATCCTCAGGGCTGTTCCAGTGCTGCTCCAGAAATTCGTCCCGGCCCGAGCCTTTCAGATAGAGCTTATAATCCAAAGGATGGGTTTTATAATAATCCTGATGCAGCGCTTCAGCAGAGTAGAATGGGGCGGCAGGAAGAATCTCCGTCACAATCGGGGCCTTAAATCTTCGGCTGGCCTGTAGAGCTGCCTTAGACGCCTCCGCCTTCGCACGCTGTTCTTCATTATGCACAAAAATTGCCGTCCGGTAGGAATACCCCCGGTCCAGAAATTGTCCGCCTTTGTCGGTCGGATCAATCAACTGCCAATAAATGTCCAGCAGCCGCTCATACGGGAACAGCTCAGGCTCATACGTAATCTGCACAGCCTCCACATGCCCCGTCGTTTCCATCCCCACTTCCTCGTAGGTCGGATTCTCCGTATGGCCGCCCGTATACCCGGACACCACAGAGACAATTCCCGGCAGCTCGTCAAAAGGCTTGACCATACACCAAAAGCAGCCGCCCGCAAAGGTGGCAAGCTCCGTTCTGTTCTTTTCGTTCAACCGGAACACCTCCTCTGTGAATTGTCCCTATTATATATGAATATCTCTTTTTTCCAAAGAAAGCAGGGCAGCTGTCAGACAAACTATGATTATAATAGCCGGAATAAGCACCGCCCGGACGTAGTCACTTGTACCTGACAGCAGAATAACCTTCGAGTGCTCTACATATATCCCGTATCCCGGAAAATTTTCCGGTCGACGAAGTCCAATCACAAGGCGCATGGCATCGGACTCAAAAACATTAAAAAAACCATAGCAGAGTTGAATGGCCTGTTGGATATTTCATACGACCATCATTTCTTCAGGGCAAGAAAAACCTTCTACAAGTTGAAACGAACTTGTAGAAGGTTTTTAATTGGGACAAGTTAAAACGACTTCGCCATTCTGGCTCCTTTATAATTAATTCCAAAAAGTACAAGAATAAGAGCCTATCGTATATGGGCAGTCAACAATATTATGTGTAAATACTCCGTATATTCCCCACTTTGATTTGACTTTCACATTCGGGCCCGATCCTCCTCCAACATAAGTTACAATGCCCGAGTGGTCTCCTGCCCCATAATCTACTTTACTTCCGACTGCACCCGTTCCACTGGTATAACTACCATCTGTCCTATACGCACTTGCACTATTCATCCAATGAGTATTAGTGGAACTTGTTGAATACCATGCATATGAATGACAATTATAACTAGGATTCTGAGAACTCACAACTGTTGCATTAGGATACGCCTTTACCATTTGAGCTTGTAATGCCGATGCCTCTGTCGCCGTAAGTCCATGATCAGCCCAAGTCAGCCCTTTATATGTGGACACACTAGTACCATTAGGTGTTGTTACAGAACTGTTAGTATAGTATGGAGTAATATCACTATTTGATCCAATAAGGCTATTAGAACCAAGAGCTTCAAGTAAAGCTTTAACGTAAAGTCCTTGAGCGATTATTGTATTATCTGTTGTTTCTAAGTAACCTATCTTATCCTGGTATTGCTCTAGTTCGGATATGGCATCTGTTCTCTTTGTTAATTCTTGTAAACCGTTGAAATTACTATAAATTGCATTGAAACCTTCTTGCTTAGTATTAAAAGCAAACATATTTGCTAGTAATGGATATTTCAATACTGTTTCCACTAATGCTTTTGTGGTCATCTTATTTAAAATAGTTTGTGGAATTTGAGAGGCGTTAACTTTCTCCTCAGTAGACGTAAACTTCTTCCATTCATCAGTATTGGGTTTTACAACGTATTCATATGAATTAGTTATTGAATATTGAACATTTGTGGTTTCATCTACAGCACTTGTTGAATCAGCAAAAGCTGCCGGTAACGCTAAACAGAAGATCAAAGAAAAACACAATGATATCGAAGTTAGTAAATTCTTTTTCATTATCCTCATCCCTTCATTTTATAGTTTACATTAACATCCTTAAATAACTA
The DNA here is from genome assembly GCF_016772475.1 of Paenibacillus sonchi. Taxonomy (NCBI): domain Bacteria; kingdom Bacillati; phylum Bacillota; class Bacilli; order Caryophanales; family Paenibacillaceae; genus Paenibacillus; species Paenibacillus sonchi. The sequence continues at coordinate 3,188,416 of NZ_CP068595.1, read as the reverse complement.
CTCCTAATTAAGAGTTCTTGCACCACCATGTTGAACTTGCAACGTTAACACTTTTCTGAGGTTCAGCAAGGAATTTAATCCTTCACATTAACCACCCCCCAACATGATTTGAGCATATATTATTTTCCGTCTATACCTGTTTGTAATCGTTTACACACACTTCTATTCAATCAATACGCATCAGCTTTTATTACAAAAGCATATCTCTCTTCGTTTTGTCCCCAAGTCGCCGTAATTTCAAATCCTCTAATATCCACCTTTTTGTTATCGAATTTCGAACTCAATAGAGATGCAGGATTCTTTTTTAATAAAAAGAAAAATTTATGACCTTCGTTTGTTAACGAAATATCGGAAGACAATTTATCAGAGTATAAAAAATGCCCGTTTGAATCCAACAATATGTCTTTGATAGCAACATTGTCGGGTGGGTTATTCCCAAAGTCTAAAGTTATTTTAGTATTAAGTTTTATATATTTTATGTCTGTTAAATTATCTTGTTTTAAGGCAAATTCGAAAATCGTCTTATCATTTTCTGAATTATTGTCCTTGGTATAGTCTGAGGAAACGAAATCAATGCTCTCATCTCCAATAGTTATTGTTAAATCATGACTTTCATTAGTACTCGTACATCCACTACACCCTATTGATATTATTAGTAATAAAATTATTAATCCATGGTTCACAGAACCATCCCCTTTGTTAGATAGAATAAGAATTCCTTCGTATGTACGGAATTATCATTGTGAAATATTTCACGATTATATTCAATCCCATTCTTAAAGTCCACATTAATACTATATAATTGTTTTTTTGGTATATCAAGTATTTATTTAGAAATTTTTGTATTTCTCCAAGAACAGATTCATCAGGAAATTTGATGTGATCGTCGTTTATAACCGCCATCTTATCAGCACGCCGATCATGCCTTTAGCCCTGCGCAGATTATGGGGTCACCGCCCAAACCGTAGTTGGATGATAAATCGCCACATAAAAACCTATTGACTTGTATTTACATTGTCCATATAATCAGTCTATGACTTTTCATGTAAGGAGATCTGACATGATTATTGTGGATGAAGTTTACCATAATGTTGTTTATCGTCTGTCTACAGAGGAGATAAGACACCTCATTGAGCGCCTCAAGGCCAGAAAAGAGGAAGAAATTGAGGGGATTAAGGATAAAATCAACAAATATGAACAAAAAAGGCGGGCAGAAGAGGCCATGTACCAATCCCTCTCCCCTATCCGCAAATGGTTTGCAGGGCATCCGGCGAGCCATCACACAGCCGTAGAATATATAGTCCATGTAAAAGACCGGTTCAAACAAATAGACAGCATTAAAAGAAACATACAGGAATTGGATCAGGTCCTGCTGCTGCTCGGCACTCATCCCGTAACGGAAGAGATCCCGCTGTCACCTGAAATCATAAGAGAGATTAAATTCATTAAGGGCATGGAGGCATTATAGAAATGAATGTGACGCTGGAGTCTCTTGGCGGTGGAGTAGATACGATTTGGGTCGTATTGAGCGCCGCTATGATTTTGCTGATGGAGGGCGGTTTCGCTCTGCTGGAGGCCGGTTTTGTAAGATATAAAAACAGTGTGAACATTATCATGAAAGTATTCGCCGATATCACTATAGGAACGCTGATTTTTTATATTTTCGGATTTGGGCTGATGTACGGAAAAGATGCCGGCGGGTTGGTAGGCACCAGCGGATTTATGCTTGGCGGTGATCTCTCCAATCTTCATTTCACCATCTCGGTTGATACCTTCTGGCTGTTCCAGGCGGCTTTCACCATTGCCGTTATCTCCATCGTATCGGGAGCGGTTGCTGAACGGATCAACTTCCGCGCTTATCTGCTGTACGTCATATTCATGACCGGCCTGATCTATCCCCTGGGTGGCCACTGGGCATGGGGCGGCGGCTGGCTTAGCCAATTGGGTCTGCAGGACTTCGCAGGTTCAGCCGTTATTCATGCCCTTGGAGGATTCTCGGCACTGGCAGCGGCTATTGTCATCGGCCCCAGAAAGGGAAAGTTCAATCAGGCCGGGAACAGCACCGTCGCCCTCCCGAGCAACCTGCCGCTGGCTTCGGTTGGCGCCTTCCTGCTCTGGTTCGGCTGGTTCGGCTTCAATGCAGGCAGCACCTTAAGTGCTGCCGATGCCCGGATCGGACACATCGCGATTACGACCATGCTGTCAGCGGCAGCAGGCGGCGGAATCACCCTGATCTACACCTTATTCCGTTACCAGCGTTCAGATGCCCCATCCGTAATTAACGGTTCTCTCGCCGGTCTGGTTGGTATTACGGCCGGCTGTGCGTTTGTCAGTGACGGTGCGGCCATCCTGATTGGCGCCGTCTCCGGTCTGCTCATGATGGCGGCTACCAACTGGCTGGAAGCCCGCCGCATCGATGATCCGGTGGGTGCCTTTCCGGTACATGCCGTATCTGGCGCCTGGGGAACCGTAGCCGTAGGCTTGTTCGCTACCGACGGCGGACTGCTCTATGGTGGAGGCTGGCACCAACTCGGGGTGCAAATCCTTGGGCTTGTCACATTGGCGGCCTGGGGTTTTGCAACTACCTGGTGCGGGCTGAAGCTGATTGGGAAGCTGGTTCAGGTACGGTCCAGCGAGGAAGAGGAAGAAATCGGCCTCGATATCAGCTATCACGGCATGATCGCCGCGCACCGGTCAGCCGAATTCATTGAGCTTGAAGATCACTACCTGGCGGAAGACGACATTGGCTCCGGTAATAACTCAAGAAGATAAGGGACACCGTTCATCTGAACCAGGCTCCCTTTGCAAGGAGAACACAAACAACGCCTTTTCGCATCCTAATAGGAATGTGAAAGGGCGTTGTTTGGTTCAAGGCCTATCCCCCATACACCTCTAGGGGAGTTGGCTCTTGCCAGTATTGAACAAGAGGCCTCACACAAGTTCGGAGAACTGATGTGAGACCTCTTGTTAACTTTGGATGTATACGGGCTTAACGCCTTATTACATCATGCCGCCCATGCCACCCATGCCGCCCATATCAGGCATACTTGGTTTTTCAGGCTCAGGCTTGTCAGCGATAACCGCTTCGGTAGTCAGGAACATCGCAGCTACGGAAGCTGCGTTCTGCAGCGCGGAGCGTGTTACCTTGGCAGGGTCAACGATTCCGGCTTCGAACATGTTCACCCATTCACCGGTAGCAGCGTTGTAGCCGATGCCGATGGATTCTTTTTTCAGACGGTCCACGATAACGGAACCTTCTTGTCCTGCATTAGCTGCGATCGTGCGGATTGGCTCTTCCAGAGCGCGCAGCACGATGTTCACACCTGTCTTCTCATCGCCAGTTACGTCTACAGCCGCAACAGCGTTGTATACATTCACAAGCGCTGTACCCCCACCGGATACGATACCTTCTTCAACCGCAGCACGGGTTGCGTTCAGGGCGTCTTCGATGCGCAGTTTACGCTCTTTCAGTTCAGTTTCAGTTGCAGCGCCGACTTTGACAACGGCTACGCCGCCAGCAAGCTTAGCCAGGCGTTCCTGCAGTTTTTCTTTGTCGAACTCGGAAGTGGTTTCTTCCAATTGGGCACGGATTTGGCTTACGCGTGCATTGATGTCCGCTTTGTCGCCGCTGCCGTCTACAATGGTTGTGTTTTCTTTGGTTACGCGCACTTGACGGGCGTTACCCAGTTGTTCCACAGAAGTGCTCTTCAGATCAAGACCGAGCTTCTCAGTGATTACTTGGCCTCCGGTCAGAGCAGCGATATCCTGCAGCATAGCTTCACGGCGGTCACCGAAGCCAGGAGCTTTCACCGCTACAGCGTTGAAGGTTCCGCGCAGTTTGTTCACGATCAGCATCGCTTGAGCTTCGCCTTCGATATCTTCAGCGATGATTACGAGCGGACGCGCCTGTTGAACGATCTTCTCCAGCAGTGGCAGGATTTCCTGGGTGCTGCTGATTTTCTTATCGGTAATCAGGATGTACGGGTTCTCCAGAACAGCTTCCATTTTGTCCGTATCCGTGATCATGTACGGGGAAATGTAGCCGCGGTCGAACTGCATGCCTTCTACCACTTCAAGCTCAGTCAGGAAGCCGCGGGATTCTTCAACGGTGATAACGCCGTCTTTGCCCACTTTTTCCATAGCTTCCGCAATCAGCTTGCCCACTTCGTCGTCAGCAGCGGAGATAGCCGCTACCTGAGCGATCGCCTGGGAATCTTCGATTGGCTTAGCGATGTTTTGCAGTTCAGTTACAGCTGCTTTAACCGCTTTGTCGATCCCTTTGCGGATAACCATCGGGTTCGCGCCTGCAGTTACGTTCTTCAGACCTTCGCGGATCATCGCTTGAGCCAGAACAGTTGCAGTTGTAGTTCCGTCGCCGGCTACATCGTTGGTTTTGGTAGCTACTTCTTTCACGAGCTGTGCGCCCATGTTCTCAAAAGCATCTTCCAGTTCGATTTCTTTGGCGATGGTTACACCGTCGTTAGTGATCAGCGGGCTGCCGAATTTCTTCTCCAGCACCACGTTGCGGCCTTTTGGTCCAAGTGTAACTTTTACGGCATTTGCCAAAGCATCAACCCCGCGCAGCATTGCGCGGCGGGCATCTTCACTGAATTTAATTTCTTTTGCCATTGTGTAATTAACCTCCTAAAAGTTTTGTTAGCGTTACTTCCTGAGTGACTTCGTTCAAAACTCACTTCGGAAGCATCAGCCAATTTTGGTGTAAGTATAATTCGGTTATCACTTATGAAAGGCTTACTGATTAGTCGAGAATCGCGTGAATGTCGCTTTCTTTCATAATCAGATATTCTTTGCCTTCGTATTTAATTTCAGTTCCGGCATATTTCGAGAACAGCACACGGTCGCCTTCTTTAACTTCAAGCGGAACACGCACTCCGTCTTTCAGGGCACCGCTGCCTACAGCGATAATTCTGCCTTCCTGCGGCTTCTCTTTGGAAGAGTCCGGCAGCACAATCCCGAAAGAAGTGGTTTGCTCTTGCTCGCTTGGTTCTACCAACACGCGTTCACCTAGTGGTTTGATCATGAAAAAATAGCCTCCTTTGAAATATGTTGTTTAGCTTGAAAACATAGATGGGATACCGGTGAAGACTAAAGCTTCGGCGGCAGCTCTGAAAAACAGGACCTCCGGACCGTCATATACCGGCGGCGGCCTCTTTCTCAGCACTGTTAGCACTCAACACTGTGTAGTGCTAACAACAATTTTTATGATACTCAACTTGAAGGCGGATTTCAAGTCCTTTTACGTAAAATCGTATTTGTTTTTGGGAAAAATATGGTTTATGTGCTTGTCTGCCCCGCACTCTCTTACATTCTATCCACCGAAGGGCAGAATATGCCCTTCCGGTTCACGTTTTCCGGTTCCCTACCGGGACTCCTCTTTCCTGACGTAACGGGCCTCCAGCTCACGGTCCATGGCAAGCTGCTTGCGGTAAACGAAGGACGACAGAAATACACTGAATTCGTAGAGAACCAGCAGTGGAATCGTGACGAGAAAGTCCGAGATGAAATCCGGCGGCGTGATGACCACGGCGATAAAGACAAGCGCGAAATAAGCATACCGGCGCATCTTGCGCAGGCGCAGCGGATTAAGAATTCTCAGCTTGGTCAGAAACATAACGACAAGCGGAAGCTCAAACAGCAGCGCCAGCGGAATGACCAGACTGAACATGAAGCTGAAGTACTGCGCAATGCCATAAGTCTCTTCCAGCCCCATGCTGCGGGTTATTGTAATCGTGAACGACAGCGCCATGGGGAATACAATATAATAGGCAAACGCGATGCCGAGTATAAAAAGGACAAACACATAAGGCACGTAACGCAGAGCGGCGCTCCGCTCCACCGGCCGGAGTCCGGGACTGATGAATGCCCACAGCTGATAGACAATAAACGGGACCGATACGGCCAGCGAAACAGCCATGGCGATCTTCACATACATCCCGATGCCGTCCCAGAAGGAGAAGGCATGCAGCACGAAGCCCTGGGCCATATCTGCGTGAATCAGGTAGAGATAGATTGGTTTGGCGACGAATAAGCCGGCAACGAGGCCGGCAACGAATACAACCAGCACATAGATAATCCGTCTGCGCAGTTCGGTAAGATGATCCACCACTGACATTTCTTCCGCTTCCAGAGACATGACTTACACCACCCGATGACTTATGTATGAAGAGCCGTATTCAAGCAGAAACGGCTTCGCCGTCCAAATAGAAGGATAATTTATTGCGTGAAGCATATTTCTTATATTTTCAAAAAAGGGGCGCCGCCCAGCCTGAAACAGCACTGAGAGAAACGCCCCCGCGTGAAAAGATGATTTTATTCCGGCAGACGTCTGTCCTGCGGAAGATCTGCTGCCATAGTCTGCGGGGCTGCCGCTGCCGGAGCTTCGCTTTTCTTAGCGGGTTCCGGGTCATTGATAATTTCCCGCGCCCCGTCCTTAAATTCACGGAATGTACGCCCGACGGCCCGGCCCAGTTCAGGAAGCTTATTGGGACCAAAGAGCAGCAGCGCCAGGATGACTAACAAAATAATTCCGGGAGCACCAATACCACTTAGCATAGTTTATTCCTCCTTGTCACTCTGTCCGTCCATGATATCGTTAACAATAAATTAATAATACCATAACTTATGTCACACATCCATCAGAGATCCATGACGATTCTTGGTGACCTTATTGGACATAGAAGAAATTATTGCCGGTATTGGCCGGTTACCATGAGCAATGCTTCCGGCAGTTGATCCATAATCGCTGCCAGATTCTCATGCACTCCCTTGGGTGTGCCGGGCAGGTTCACAATCAGCGTTCTTCCGCGAATGCCGCAAATGCCCCGGAACAGCATCACTGCACGGTTTTTCTGCATTACCGTACTCCGCATGGCCTCGGAAAGCCCGGGCACCTCCCGTTCAATGACACGACGGGTCGCCTCAGGCGTAACATCACGAATCGCCAGATCGGTGCCGCCCGTAGTCAGCACCAGATCCGCCTGGAAATAATCCGTCAGTTCAATCAGTGCGGCAATAATCTCATCCTGTTCATCCGGCACGATCCGATATTCAACGATCTCGCCGCCTAGCTCCTCTTCCACCAGTTCCCGAATAACCTGGGCGCTCGTGTCTTCCCGTTCGCCTCTGGCCCCTTTATCGCTGGCCGTCAGGATTGCTGTTTTCCACGCCATAGGTTGTCCCTCCTTCTCGCTATGCTATGTATAGGCGGCCGTCTTCACGGCCTTTACTCAGCGCTTCCACCCGCATCTTGGTGTCCTGATTCCTCCAGCGCGTAATCCCCCGTTTTGCCTCCGCTCTTCTGTACGAGCAGCGTGGGCCCGATAATCATATCCTTCTGCAGTGCCTTGCACATGTCGTATACCGTCAGCGCGGCTGCCGATACGGCGGTCAGCGCCTCCATCTCCACCCCGGTTTTGCCGGTTGTCTTGACGGTTGCTTCTATATATAGCCGATCTTCGCTGTTATCCCAAAAACGGATATCAATGCCGGTAAGCGGCAGCGGATGGCACATGGGAATCCAGTCCGCGGTTTTTTTGGCCGCCATAATTCCGGCAACCTGGGCAACAGCAAGCACATCGCCTTTGCCGATCCGGCCCGCCTTGATCGCTGCGAGTGTTCCGGGAGCCATCTCCACGCTGCTGCGCGCGGCGGCTGTCCGCTTGGTGATCTCCTTGTCGCTCACATCCACCATACGCGCCCTGCCCTGCTCATTGAAATGGGTTAATTCCATGGTATGTTCTCCTTCCGGCAGTGAAAGATGCCCTCTTCCGTAATCAGCATGTCCATATAGGCATCATGACCATCCATCGGGACTTCAGGCACCAGTTGTTGGCTGAAAGCCAGCCCGATCCAGACCGGAGGCTTCAGAGCAAATCCGGCCTCCTGTTTCCAGGACGCCTGCATCCGGTCATAGTAGCCCTTACCGTAGCCAAGACGCCCGCCCTGCCGGTCAAATGCGAGCCCCGGAACAAAAACCACATCCGGAACCGGGAGCATCTCCCGCTCCTGCCCGTTCCCTTCAGGGATTAAGGGCTCCAGGATGCCATAAGCTCCAGGTGCAAGCTCCTCCCAGGAGCCAACCGTATGAAGGCTCATGGTTCCCGCTTCCGCAATCACACGGGGGAGCAGCACCTCCCGGCCAAGCGCCCAGGCTCCGGCAATCAGCGGGCGGCAATCCAGCTCTGAACGGAAGGGCACATAGGCGAGCAGTGAAGCAGCCTTGCCCTTCCTGAGCCAGTCCAGTGCATAGCTGCAGACCCGGGCGGACATGGATGCCCGTTCATCTCCAGCAAGCCCCTCACGGACAGCTGCTCTCTCTGCGCGCAGTTCCCGCTTAAGCGCTGCCAGCAGCGCACGGTTGCCTGTCATGGACAGCAGCCTCCTTCTCCGTTATATCCTAGCTTATCATAGTTTGTAAACTCAGTTTACCACTCTTCTCACATGTTCGCCAAGGTTGAACGAAACACGCTGTTACAGGAACCCATGCAAGTCTTGTCCACGACCCGGCTGGTGCAGCAGTCTCCGGGGAAGGATTCTTTCGTCCTGACGCATCACAGCAAGGTAATGCAGGCTGCTCCCCTCGCGCGGCAAACGCTTTTCATGTAAACTATAGAATAAGGTTTTTGGTACAGCCGGGGCGGTAGACGCCATGGTGAAATATGTAAGGGCGGAGGTTTCATCAGTATGCTTCTTCAAGCAACAGGAATTACCAAGTCATATGGAATACAAAGCGTGCTGAACGGCATCAGCCTGCAGGTGAACGAGAAGGAACGGGTAGGCCTCGTCGGTGTCAACGGGGCCGGGAAGTCGACCTTCCTGCAGATTCTCGCCGGCGAGATGTCCTTTGACAGCGGGCAAATTCATAAATCCAAGGAAACCACCATTGGTTACCTGGCCCAGAACAGCGGACTGCAGTCTGATAAGACCATTCAAGAGGAAATGCTGGCCGTATTCAGCCCGCTGATCGAAGCGGAAGCAGAGCTGCGGCAGCTCGAAGCAGACATCGCCGACCCTGGGCTGGCGGATGACCCGAAGCGTTATGAAGATCTGCTGGAGCGCTACGCCAGACGTTCGGATTGGTTCAAGGATCATGGCGGCTATGAGATGAATACGCGGATCCGCAGCGTTCTGCACGGCATGGGCTTCGGCGAGTTTCCGCCGGAGACGCCGATTGCCACGCTGAGCGGCGGCCAGAAAACCCGACTGGCTCTGGCCCGCATTCTGCTGCAGGCTCCGGATCTGCTGATGCTGGATGAGCCGACCAACCATCTGGACATTGAAACGCTGACCTGGCTGGAGGATTATCTGCGCAGCTATGCCGGCGGCATTCTGGTCGTCTCCCATGACCGCTACTTTCTCGACCGTCTGGTGACTACAATCGTCGAAATCGAACGCCATCAGTCCCGGAAGTACACGGGCAACTACAGCCGTTATGTGGATCAGAAGGCCGCAGAATATGAGATCCGCCTGAAGCAGTATGAGAAGCAGCAGGAAGAGATTTCGCGGATGGAGGATTTCGTGCAGCGCAATATCGTACGTGCCTCCACCACCAAACGGGCCCAGAGCCGGCGCAAAGCGCTGGACAAGATGGAACGTATCGACAAGCCGCTGGGTGATTTGAAAAAAGCCAGCTTCTCCTTTGAGCCGGACTTCATGTCCGGCAAAGAGGTGCTCCAGGTGCGGGATGTCGCGGTAGCCTTCAGCGAAAAAGCGGAGCCGCTCTTCCGGAACGCCTCCTTTGAGCTGCGGCGGGGTGAGACGGCAGCCCTGATTGGCCCGAACGGAATCGGCAAGTCCACGCTGCTGCAGTGTCTGACCGGTACGCGGGAGCCTTCCACCGGCACCGTGAACTGGGGAACCAAAGTGAAGATCGCCTACTACGATCAGGAACAGACCCGGCTTAATCCGCGCAATACGGTGCTGGAAGAGCTGTGGAGCGAATATCCGATGCTGGAAGAGGCACGAATCCGGACGATCCTCGGCAATTTCCTGTTCAGCGGCGAGGATGTCCTGAAGAAGGTTGCTGCGCTCAGCGGCGGTGAGAAAGCCCGGGTCTCGCTGTCGAAGCTCATGCTGCGCGGCGCCAACATGCTTATTCTCGACGAGCCGACCAACCATCTGGATCTGATGAGCCGCGAGGTGCTGGAATCGGCGCTGATTGATTTTGAAGGCACCCTGCTCTTCATTTCCCATGACCGTTATTTCCTGAACAAAATGGCCGAACGCGTACTGGAGCTTCATCCGGGCGGAATTGATCAATACCTCGGCAATTATGATGATTATATCGAAAAAAAGCGGGAGCTTGAGGCGATTGCCCTGGAGGAAGCGGAGCTAGCCTCTGCCAAGGCCTCCAAAAATGCCGAAGCTGAAGTGCCGGCGGCAGAAAAAGGTACGGCCCTCTCCTATGAAGCCGAGAAGCAGGCCAAACGCGAGGAACGCAACCGCCAGCGGCGGATTTCCGAACTCGAGGAGAATATCGCAGCACTGGAGGAAGACATCGCCCGGATTGAGAATGAAATGACCAGGCCCGAGGTTTTTCAGGATTATGTCTCACTTCAAGAGCATGAAAGTAAGCTGAAGCTCAAAAAAGAACAGCTTGGAAATTTATTTAGCGAATGGGAAAACCTTGCTGACGAATAATGTAAATGCGTTAAATAATTATTTTTTAAGAGTTTCCGGTTTATTCATAAACAGTTATCCACAGCTCCATCCACAATTTTCGTGTATAACTCACAGCTTAAAAAGGCCCTATGGGCCTTTTTTTACGCGTAAAATCGCCTTTTTCCTTGTCAAGGACTTTTTATCCACCGAACTATCCACATTATCCACAATTCTCACAGGAAAACAGCTCTTAGTAAACAGCCCTTTTCGGGATTTGAAAAAATGCCGTTATTGCTGATTTTACGCGGTTTTTACACAATTCGGGCAGAATATGTGGATAACGTTGTCCACAGCTTGACAAAAGACGTTTCTGCTTTTTTATTCTTCATTTTGCAACAAGCAGAAACGGCTTCGCCATCACATGACCTATCCGCAGCCGTTGCGGACCGGAAAGCCGTTATTGATAGAAGATTCGTCTTTTCCGCAGGACAACGGACCGAGATGCCTTTATTTGTCCCTTTCCCCTTTATTCCAGGCTCCATCGAACGATTTAACGGCTCCTGAGTCCGTAACTGCTGAAAAAGTAAGATTTTTAGAAAAATAAGGGCTCCTCTGTCCGCTTCAGTCCGCGGATGGGCTGATGGAGCCCCCCTGCATTGCTTATATCCTCTGGGGCTTCCAGGATCTCCGCATTTCTTGATATTGAATAATTTTTTATACAATAAAAAATGGCCTGTTCCCCCACATAATATGTGGAGAAAACAGGCCATCGGATATTCCAGAGTGCCTTGCAAATTTACGCTTCGCGCACTATACAGCCGGCGACGGCTGAGAAGCTGAAGCAGCGGAGAGCAGGGCCGAGTTGCAGGCCGCGATATAAGCAATGCCCGCCGCCATTACAATATCCTGATGGATAGCCGTCCCCCTGAATTTATTTCCTTCCCACTCCACCATTACCGCCGCCTCGGCCTGGGCGTTCTCACCGCTGCCCAGCGAATGCAGCTCCAGCCCCGTAAAAGCAATCTCCTCGGCAATCCCTTGCCCGATCGCCGCTATGATCGCCTCCAGCGGCCCGTTGCCGGTGCTGGTGTGCGAAGTTTCCTCGCCGCTTCTTAAGTGGCGGACCGTAACAGCGGCCACCCGGCGCTGCGCGCTGCCGGCCAGTACCTGGACCTCGCCCAGCTCATAGACCTGGGCTTCCTGACCGGTAGTGGTGCTGACCATCCGCAGCAGTTCATCGTCGCTGACTGCCTTCTGGCGGTCAGCCGTCTCCTTGAAGGATTCATACAATGCATCCAGCTCCCCGGGGCTGAGCGCAATGCCATACTTCGCCGCCCGGTCCTTCAGGGCATGGCGGCCGGAATGCTTGCCCAGAATAATCATGCTGCGCGGAATGCCCAGCCGCTCCGGGTCCATGATTTCATAGGTGCTGCGGTCCTTCAGCAGCCCGTCCTGGTGAATTCCCGATTCATGCTGGAAGGCGTTTCTGCCGACGACCGGCTTGTTGTAGGCAATCGGAAAATGCATAGCCCCGCTGATGATCCGCGAAGTGTCGTACAGCTTATCCAGCACAATTCCGGTTTCCGCGCCAAGCGCGTCCCCCCGTGTCTCCAGTGCCATGACCAGCTCTTCCAGCGCACAGTTTCCGGTGCGCTCCCCCACGCCGTTGACTGTCACCTCAATCTGGGTAGCCCCTCCTTCAATCGCAGCCAGGCTGTTGGCCACGGCAAGCCCCAGGTCGTTGTGGCAGTGAGCGCTATAGCTTACGGTATCGCAGCCTCTGGCCCCCTGCCGGACCCGGCGGAACATCTCGCCATATTCCTGCGGCAGGGCATAGCCCACCGTATCGGGCAGATTGATAATCGTCGCGCCTTCCTCAATGACGGCCTCCACCATTTCGATCAGATCATCGATGCCCGTCCGTGCGGCATCCATGGCGGTGAACTCCACCACCTCGCAGAATTGGCGGGCATACGCCGTCATCTCCCGGGCGGCGGCTACAACCTCGGCCCGGCTCATGCGCAGCTGATGGCGCAGGTGAATGTCCGAGGAGGAAATGAACAGATGAAGCCGCCGCCGCTCCGCATCCCGGGTCGCCCGCACTGCAGCATCAATATCCCCTCTGACTGCACGGGCAAAGCCGCAGATTTCCACGCCCTGCACCTTCCGGGAGATCGTCTCCACGGCGGCAAAATCCCCGGGGCTCGATACCGGGAACCCCGGCTCCAGCACATCCACGCCCAGTTCGGCCAGCTTATAAGCCAGAATGATCTTTTGTTCCGGAGTAAGACTGGCCCCGGGAGCCTGCTCGCCGTCACGCAGCGTCGTATCGAAAATCTGAATTCGTTTCTTTACCGGAATAATCATGGAAAACCCTCCTGAAAGTTTTGTGGCATTGCTTCTCAGACCCAGCTCCGGGCAAAAAACGCTCCGCAAGCGTAAGCCGCATTATGGTGTACTTAAGCTGCAATCTTCCTATGTCCCTGGCCTTCGTTTCCGCTTTGCACAAGAACCGCACGTCGACTTGCGGCTCTGCTGATTCCCACCCACTGCTGCCGGCAGCAAGCGGAGAGCAGGCTGTCCGCCTAGCTTGGCAGACAGCTTTCACTCTCCAACGCTTTTCCAGAATGAGGCCGCCTTATCCGGCCATCACCTGAACAACGCAAAAACCCGCCATCTCTAAATAAAGAGACGGCGGGTTCCCCTCCGCGGTACCACTCTTTTTGACGCACAGCCTTCTGTGCCAGCAAAGCTTCAAGCTGCGTCCTGCTCTTCCCCACGGAACGCTTGCCGGGCGCTAATGCCCGGCAGCACTCCATGAAGGTCCGGTAACGGGGACATCCGTAGCGGCATACATCCTGCTGTTCCGCCGCTCCGCTCCCGGGCGAGATTCAATGCCTCCGGTGACTGCGTCGCACCACCCCGCAGCTCTCTGCTCACCTTCATCATCTACTGCTCCCGTTCATCGCGTGTTCTCTATCATATCCGTTAATTTCTTCAATAGCCTTGTCAATTCACGCAAAAAAGCCTGACGCCTCATTCAAGAGACGACAGGCTGTTCACCTTCGCGGTACCACTCTTGTTGATATCCCGGTTCAGCCAGCGCATTAGCCTTTCTAAGATATCCACTCTACAGCCTTGCAAGGAAACGGGAAGCAACCGCTTGTTCCGTCACTATGCAGGACTACCCTCTTACGGAGGCAAACCGTAACGGTGTACGAAAGGTCGGGGTCGATTTCGCCCCGGTTGGCGTTCCTTGAAGGAACCTCCTGCTTCCACCGTTCCGCTCCCGGACGAGTTCAGGTCTCCTTCGGCTGCGTCGCACCTACCCGCAGTTCTCTTATCCCGGAGATTCCTTACTGCTTCCATTCATCGCGTTTGTTCAAATTATAAATAATGATTGAACTGATTATACCCGCCATCTCCAAAAGCTGTCAATAGGTTTCCACTGACCAATTTTCCAGCGAGAACCCCGGATCAGCGACCATATCCAGCGGTGTGCTGCCGTCATGGCGCCATTTCACGTAAGCGGCCGCACCGATCATGGCCGCATTGTCGGTGCAGAATACCGGAGGCGGAATGATCAGCTCAATGCCCTCCGCCTCGCAGCGGGCGGTCAGCGCCTCGCGCAGGCCCTTGTTGGCCGCTACGCCTCCGCTGAGCAGAAGCTGCTTGGCTTGGGTGGCTTTTACAGCACGGACCGCCTTCTCCACCAGCACCTCGACAACCGACTCCTGGAAGCCGCGGGCTATTCCGGCCACATCCGGCGCAAGGCCCTTCATCTTGCTCTGGTTGACCACATTGAGCACGGCCGACTTCAGGCCGCTGAAGCTGAAATCATAAGAATCCGGCTCCAGCCAGACGCGGGGAAGCGGCACCGCTTCCTCGGCCTCGCGGGCCAGCCGGTCCACATGGGGGCCGCCCGGATAAGGGAACCCGAGCGCCCGCGCAACCTTGTCATAGGCTTCGCCCACAGCGTCATCGCGGGTTCGGCCGATAATCCGGAACTTGCCCTCCCGTTCCATGCTGACCAGCTCTGTATGCCCGCCGGATACAACCAGCGTCATGTTGGGATACTGCAGCTCCTTAACCAGCCGGTTGGCATAAATATGACCGGCAATATGATGCGTGCCAATCAGGGGCTTGCCCCAGGCAAGCGACAGGCTTTTGGCAGCTACAACACCGACCAGCAGCGCTCCGACGAGCCCGGGCCCCTGCGTAACCGCAACTGCCGTCAGCTGTTCAGGCTGAACGCCTGCCGCTTCAAGCGCTTGCTCTATCACCAGTGTAATCACTTCTACATGCTTGCGGGATGCCACTTCAGGCACAACACCACCGAACGCGCGATGGGTTTCGATCTGGCTGGAGATCATGTTCGAAAGCACCTCACAGCCGTCCTTCACCACCGCTACGGAAGTTTCATCGCAGCTGGTTTCGATTGCCAATATTAGTACAGGCTGAACTTCACCCGTTTCGGTCTTCATTTCAGATCCACGCTTCCTTCCATCATGCCTTGCTCCCCGTATTCCGGCAGATCCGCCCACATAATCAGCGCATCCTCGCGATTATCCGAGTAATAGCCTTTGCGGGTGCCTGCCGGACGGAAGCCTTTTTTGCGGTACAAATTCTGGGCGACCTCGTTCGAGACCCGGACCTCCAGTGTGATGGACTTCATGCCCAAAAAAGCAGCCGTCTTCATTAGCTCGTCCAGCAGTCTCTCGCCCCATTTGCGTCCCCGGTACGCCTCAAGCAACGCTATATTCGTGACATGGGCTTCGTCGACAATGGCCCACATCCCCGCATAGCCAATAATATGCCCGTGCAGCTCCATGACCATATATTTGGCAAAATGATTGTGGGTCAGCTCGTTGCGGAAGGCCTCCTCCGTCCAAGGCATCGTAAAGGCTTCCCGCTCAATAATCAGAATATCAGGAATATCTACAAGCTTCATCAGGCGGAACACCAGCTCCGTGCTCTGATCCCTTACCGGCTCCGATTCCATCATTATTGATTCAGGCTCCCTTCACCGTTCCGGCGCAGATTGGCTTCCGCTTCGGACAGCTGAGTATAATTCGGGATTAGACTGTGCAGATCATCACTTCCCGCTTGCAGGCGCTCTTCCCCTAAATACCCCGCCCAGCGGCCTTCCAGCTCATAGGGCACAACGTGAACATTCCCTGCTTCCCGCAGCGGCCCGGCTGATTCGCCGCTGCCAAGCAGCAGCGTCTCGCCGACGAACCAGATGGCGCGCGGCTTCCTGCCTTCTGCCTCCGCCTGCTTCAGTCTATCCGTCAGGTCCAGCACCCAGTCGGCCATAAGCCGGATAGCATCCGGCTCCAGTCTCCGGGGCGCATGCTCCCCGTCCGCAGCGAACAGTGCGGTGTAGGCCTGCCCCCGGCGCGCATCCAGCAGCGGAATAATCCAGTCCGGGCCAGTCCCGGCCGGTTCCTGTTCCGCCGGTTCCCCCGCGCTGGATGGTTCCACCTGCTGCTTCAGCGCAGCAGCCAAACCGCCCCAGGCCAGCGCCTGCAGGGTGGAGATGCCGGCTACCGGCACCTTCCAGGCCCACGCCAGCGTCTTGGCAGCAGTTACGGCGATGCGTGTTCCGGTATACGAACCCGGCCCCAGCCCAACTGCAATTCCGCCGATCATGGCGGGGGTTGTGCCGGTAGCCTGAAGCGCCTGCTCAATAATCGGCAGCAGGTGCACGGAATGGTTCCGTTCCCCTGAGGCATTCGTTTCATGCAGCAGCCTGCCATTTTCCGTTACCGCTATCCCAAGGATAGCTGTGGATGTATCCAGCGCCAAAAACCGCTTGCGCGGCTCATCATTTTGCTTCTTCATCTTCCATTACCCCACTTCTGGTTCAGAGCCCGGCACACCCCGCCGTAAGGCTCCCCGCTTCCGGTCACTGTAATCAGCCGTTCCTCCGGCCCGCATGTTTCTATAGCGATATGGAGATGCCGCGGCGGCATCAAATCCGCAATAATACGGCTCCACTCTACCAGGCAGACGCCCTGCCCATAGAAATATTCATCCAGCCCCAGCTCGTCCGCTTCCTGCAGCGAGATGCGGTATACATCCATATGATAGAGCGGGAGACGCCCTTCATACTCCTTGATAATTGTAAATGTCGGGCTGCTAACGATCCCTTGTACACCCAGATGACGGGCGAAGCTCTGCGAGAACGCTGTTTTCCCAGCGCCCAGATCTCCGTCCAGTCCGATAACCATGCCCGGTTCTGCTGAGGCGGCCAGTTCAGCCGCCAGCTGCTGTGTATCCTCCAGGCTATATGAACGGTAAGTGAACACCGTTTCAGCGATGTTGTTCAAGCTGCAACTACCACCTTTTTATTTCAATCCATGCCCCTGCACCAGGAGCAGACATATCATCACAATAATTTCAATTATATCGGTATGATACTTCTACCGCAACAACGTCCTTCATTTGCTGCCTTTGGCTGCAAGAGCAGGGACAGCATATAAATTCTATATTTGCACAAAACAGTACGCCGATCCTTGACTGAATAAGGCAGCCGTTTTGGATTACAGTTTAGAATTGCGCTCGAGATTCCTGTATGTCGCTTCGAAAGGAGTAATATCGCTTACCGATACGAGTCCGATGTGAATCTCTTTCTAATTAGGTCAGAATTCACATTCTATTGTATTCTCTGCAGCAGAATAACCCATAAATCAGTCAAAAAGCTCCATCTATTGCACTCTGTACATTAGAATCCCTCGGAAAAGCTGTTTTGGGCTCGATATCCGAAAATCTATTGCACGAAATACAGCAGAAGGCGATTCAACGCAGAACCAGAAGGTATTCTATTGCACGAAGTGCAGTCATGAAAAAAAATCCACTGAGGTTATCCCGCATGAAGACAACACGACTTCTATATAGAGTGAACTTAAGATATTTACATTAGGGACTTCGTCGGGACTACGGAGAATGTTTGGACTTCCGGCCGCTGTTGTCTGCAGATTTCTTGATTTGTACCGCTCTTCGCGGTGGAAATCCGCAGACAAAGGCGGACGCATTCGCTCCTCCAGTTCCAAACTTCCCCTCCATCCCTTTTGTTAGTTTTTCTAGTTCACTCTATATAGTTCAATCTATATAGCACCGCTCACCTAATAGCAATGGTCACCTGACGGCACCGCTTACCAGCTTCTTTCTCCAGCGCCAGTTGGAAAAAGCAAAAAGCCGATTGAACGGGTTATCCCCCTCAAACGGCTTTTTAGAGTCCTGAATGGGTTCCAGTCTCAGCTCTCCTGTTCTTCCAGACGCTCCACACCCACCGTATGTGTATTCGTCGGACGTGAACCTACCTGCACTGTAGCCATTCCGTTTTCCGCATCTACATGCTCTATCCAGACAGGTTCTCCGTCCAGGTGTACAGAAATCATATCCTTGGAGGCATAAATCGCCTTTGCCCGTTGTACGTCCATGATTGGCTTCCTCCTATAGTTTTGAATAGTATTAGTAGCCTTACTCTTCGATAGTAGGCGGTTCGCCAATCGTCGCTTCGGCGTCCAGCCGCCCGGAATCTTCGGTTAGCGCTTCTTCTTCCCCGGGTTCTACAATGCTTGCCCAATCCACAACCTCAGCCGGAATATCCTGTTCCGATAAGGCGTCACTCCAGTCATACCATCCCTTTTCCAATATCGCTCCTCCGCTTCGTTTCTGTGCTGCCGGGAATTCACGCAGTTTCCCCTTAACGCCCGGGCTTATTTTTTCCCAACCTGCGCAAAAAATGCATCAGGGTAGAAACAGCTCCGTCATCCCATACTAAGCGGAAAGAACTTTGGATCAGGAGGCGATCATCATGCATACCGTTTGGAAAGGGGCCATCAGCTTCGGGCTGGTCCATGTTCCGGTCAAAATGTTCTCCGCTACCGAGGACAAAGACATCTCGCTGCGCTACATCCACAAAGAATGCGGCAGCCCGCTGTCGTATGTGCGGAAATGTCCTGTCTGCGACAAGGAAGTGGCATGGGAGGAAATCGGCAAAGGCTACGAATATGATAAGGGTAAGTTTGTTCTCTTTGACAAAGAAGAACTGGAGCAGCTGACGGAGCAGAGCACCAAGAACATTGCGATTCTGGATTTTGTGGACCTGACGGAGATCGATCCGATTTATTTCCAAAAAACATATTATCTCTCCCCTGATCAGGCCGGGGCCAATGCTTACCGCCTGTTGATGGAAGCGATGCGCCAGACCGGCAAAATCGGCATCGCCAAAATTTCCATCCGTTCCAAAAGCAGCCTCGCCGCCATTCGGGTGCTGGCTGACTGCCTGGCCATTGAAACCATCTTTTACCCGGATGAGGTGCGGCCTGTGTCCCAGGTTCCAGGCCTGCCGGAGCCCGGCATCGTTAACGACAAGGAGCTGGATATGGCCAAGCTGCTGATCTCGCAGTTGTCCACACCGTTTGAGCCGGGCAAATACACCGATGACTACCGCCAGCGCATGCTTGATCTGATCACTCACAAAATTGCCGGTGAGGAATTTCATATCGCTCCTGCCCGCCAGGAGAGCAATGTAATTGACTTGATGGCTGCGCTTCAAGCCAGTATCGAAGCCGTGCAGCATATCCCTGCTGATCCCGGCCCATCTGCGGCTTCCGCCAAAACCAAAGGCGCGGCGTCCAGGAAGAAAACAGCCGCAGCCAAACCGGCCAAAACCGCTGACGGCGCAGCAGTCGTTAACGAGGCTACCGGACCGATTCCGGTCATTGCGCCCAAGCCGAAACGGCGCACAGCCAAGAGTAAGGAACCGGGGGCTTAATTTATGAAGCTGCAGCCCGTTGTTCCCTTCGAGCCTGTGCTGGCATCGCAGCTGCCTGAGGGCGATCAGTGGATTGCCCAAATTAAATGGGACGGCGTGCGCATGCTCTCTTACTGTGACGGGAGCGAAGCGGAACTGATTAACCGCCGCGGCAACCGGCGCACCCTGCAGTATCCCGAAATCGCTGACCCCAGAGCCTACTGCCGGGCCGGCTCGGTCATTTTGGATGGAGAAGTGATTGCGCTCAGCGGCGGCAAACCCTCCTTCCATGAAGTCATGCGCCGGGACAGCCTGAAGAATGCCGCGGCGATCAAGGCTGTGAGCCCGCAGGTTCCCGTGCTGTATATGGTATTTGACATTCTATACTGTAATGGCACATGGCTTCTGGACCAGCCGCTGTCCAGACGCCAGCAAATGTTAGGCGAAATGCTGCTACCGCATCCGCATGTGCAGGCGGTGCCCAGCTATACCAACCCGGCGGAGTTGTATGCCGCTGCGGTGCGCCAGGGACTGGAGGGCATTGTCTGCAAGGACAGCGGCAGTACCTATGCGCTTGGCGGCAAGGACAAGCGCTGGCTAAAGCGGAAGATCATCTTCGACGTAACGGCTGTGGCAGGCGGCGTCACCTTCCGGGACGGAACAGTCAATGCCGTGCTGCTCGGCCTCTACGATGACGAGGGCAAGCTGCATTATATCGGCCATGCCGGGGCTGGCCGGATGACCGTGCAGGACTGGCGTGACCTGACTGAGCAGGCGCACACTCTGGCTTCGGAGACTATGCCGTTTGCCGAACTGCCGGAGCGGAGCAAGGACGCATTCTGGATCAAGCCACAGCTTGTCTTCAAAGTTCATTATCTGGAATGGAATCCTTCAGGCACGCTGCGCCATCCCAGTATCCAAGCGAGAGTCGAACTGGCTCCGCAGCATTGCCTGCTGAGTCAGCGGGATGCCTCCTTCTTCAACTAAAAGCGTTCTCCCGATTGGCGGAAGAACGCTTTTGTCTGTTTATTTACGGGGTAATCAGGGTGGCGGCAACGGCTTCCAGATCTTCTTTGGCAAGGCTGCTGCCAACCGTCCACTTGTACTTCTTAAAGATTACTTTCTTGCGCGGATGGAATATCTCCGGTATGCAGATAATACCTTCAACCGCAGCTATCCAGAACAGAAAGGTGGTCCCCCTGATGCCGGCAGCCGTCAAAGGCTCCATCACCGTCGATGGGCAAGAGATTATCATCACCAATCCCGACAAGCCGTTATGGCCTGAAGTGGGCATTACCAAACGGATTTATCTGCAAAAGCTGGCCGCCCTCTCCCCCTATCTGCTGCGTTATTCCCGTGACCGGCTGTTGACCGTGATCCGCTATCCGCACGGCGTTCCCGGCATGTCCTTTTATCAGAAAAATGCGCCGGAGCCTTTGCCGGATTTTGTACGTACAGCAACTCACGACAACATTACCTATATTGTCCTGCAAGGGCTGCCGGAGCTGCTCTGGCTGGGAAATTTAGCCGCGCTGGAGTTTCACCCCTCACTGCATTATGTCGGCAGCAGTTTGCCCTGCGAATGGATGATTGACCTGGACCCGTCCCTTGAGGTCGAGCCGCGGATTATGGAAGCGGCGGCTGTTGTAGGGGAGGTACTGCAATCATTGGGGATTGCCTCAGTCCCCAAAACCTCCGGTGCAACCGGAGTGCAGATTATCGTTCCGATCCGGCCCGGAGTCACTTTCGATGGCCTGCGCCGGATCGGGCACTTTGTCGGCCGGTATGTAACTGAGAAACGCCCCGATCTGTTCACGCTGGAGCGGTTGAAGAAGAACCGGGGCGACAATATTTATTTTGATTACCTCCAGCATTACGGGGGCAAAACGCTCGCCGCTCCGTACACGCCCCGTGCCCGGCCGCTGGCTACAGTCTCCACTCCTCTTTTGTGGGAAGAGGTTCAGCACAATGTTTCGCCTGCCGATTTCCATCTGCTCAACATTGAGGAACGCCTGAGCATCATGGGCGATCTGATCTCCAAGGTGCCGCCGCAGCCGGTGGAAGCTCTGATCCCCAAGCTTCCTTGACCCGGAACAAGCAATAAGCCCGCAGATGCCTATCCGGGCTGCGGGCTTATCAGGCGTCCATGGTATGGACAGAAGGTATTATATATGAGAATACGGCGAAGCTGGATAAAGACGCCGATAAGGTTACTCTGATGTTCGTAAATATACCTTCCTTCGGTCAGTGCTCCCCTTGTTACGGGGGCTGCTAATGAATTGCTTTTTTCTTGAAACGGCCGCCCTTCACATCGTGGATATTGCCGATGGCAATAAATGCGTCGGAATCCCAATCCTCAACGATGGATTTAAGCTTCGCTTCTTCCAAACGGGTAATGACTACAAATATAACCTTCTTGTTATCTCCGGAGAAGCCGCCTTCCCCATCCAGATAAGTAACACCGCGTCCGAGACGCTCCGTCAGCGCTTCACCGATATCACGGAATTTATCGCTGATAATCCATACCGATTTCGATTGATCCAGACCCTCAAGCGTAACATCAATCACCTTAAAAGCAATATAGTACGCAATCAATGAGAACATCGCATTATTCCAGCCGAACACAAATCCTGCACCGGAAAGAATAAAAAGGTTGAAGAACATGACTACCTCACCTACGGAGAAGGGGAGCTTCTTCGAAACTAGAATCGCGACAATTTCTGTTCCATCCAGCGATCCTCCGTACCTCACCACAAGACCCACACCCACACCCAGAATAACGCCTCCAAATACTGCGGCCAGCAGCGGTTCGCCGGTCAGCGGGGCAACAGGATGCAGCAGCTGAGTGCCAATGGACATCAGGACTACAGCAAACAGAGTGGATAAGGCAAAGGTTTTACCAATCTGCTTATAGCCGATGACAAGGAACGGCAAGTTAAGCAGAGTCAATATAATCCCCAGGGGAATATGAAAAATATGGGATATCATAATGGAAATACCGGTAATTCCGCCGTCAATCAATTGATTGGGAACGAGGAAAATTTCCAGCGCTACAGACATCATCGCGGCTCCAAGCACCATCATTACGATCCGCTGGATCAGTCTGGCCCGCTTAAAGGCTTCTGATTTCTGAGGTTTTTTCTGCTCCTCATTCGAGAATATTTTCTGGCTTACAGTCATAGAACTCCCCCTATAAAAAGTATAATTAAATTCTTATACCTTTATTATATCATAAAAAAGGGACATTTACGGATGGAACATGTTAGAACCTTCGAAAACACAGGTTTATCTCACTTAATCTGTCATAAAAGCGGTGATAACAGCTGACAAAGACTTTCTATGAGCTTGACATGATTTCCTCTTCTCCGGAAGATTGCCGGCTCAATAAATTCGCTGTGCTGCAAATCCTGTTCAACACTGGCCGCCAGCCCGGCAATCACCTCCGGTCTAAATAGGACTGCTGTCAACTCAAAATTGGAGTAAAAGCTGCGCATATCCAGATTGGCACTGCCCACCGTCCCCAGCAGATCATCGATAATCATCACCTTGGCATGCATAAACCCTTTCTGATAGCGGTAAAATTTCACTCCGGCGTCCTGCAGATTTTCCAGGTATGACAGAGAAGCATAATACACCAGTCTGCTGTCCGGTATAGCCGGGATGATAATCCGCACATCCACACCGCTCAGCACTGCGTTTTTCAACGCCCGGCAGATCGTAGGATCGGGAATAAAATAAGGTGAGGTAATCCATATCCGCTGCTTGGCCGCCACAATTGATGCAAAATACATCTCCTGCGAGGCATCCAGCGCCCCGTCCGGTCCACTGGCAACCACCAGAACAGCCTCTTCCTCTGTGCATTCATGCGCCGGAAAAAACCGGGATGGTTCATCCCCTCACCCGTTGCCAGACGCCAGTCTTTCAGAAAAATATACTGCAGGCTGTAGACCGCATCCCCCTCCAGACGCAGATGGGTATCCCGCCAATATCCCAGCTTCGGATCTTTCCCCAGATAATCATCCCCTATGTTCAAGCCTCCGGTGAACCCTACACGCCCGTCGACCACAATGATTTTCCGGTGATTACGGAAGTTGAACCGGCGGTCCAGCAGGGAGATGAGCGGGGGCAGGAAGAAATGAACCTCCACTCCGGCATTTCTCAGCGTGCGGATAAATCTCCGGCCCAGCTTATGACTGCCGAGACCATCACAGAGCAGACGTACCCTCACCCCCTGGCGCGATTTGCGGATCATAACGTCCTGAAACCGTTCTCCGATCTCATCATCGCGGAAAATATAGAATTCCATATGGATGTTATCCCGTGCCGCTTCCATGGCATCCAGCATTGACTCGAAGGCTTCCCGCCCGTCGAACAGCACTTGGGACTTATTCCGGCCGGTGACCGGAATCTCGGACAGCCGGGAGAGCAGGTGCAGCAGTTCTTTGTAATCTGCAAAATGCGGATTTCCGCTATCTGCCGCATCTGCTACAAGCTTTATTTTACCGGACAGATGGGCGCGGATTTCCCGGAACAACGAAATACATCTTTTGTCCAGCTTGCGGCTCTGCCAGTAATCCCGGCCAAAAAAATAATAGAACAGCAGACCAAGCGGCGGACAGCAGAAAGCAATAAACAGCCAGGCCAAGGCTCTTTGCGGGCGGCGGAATTCAAGCAGAAGGATGACAGCAATCTGTAGAATAAAAAGACATAGAATTAACGCAAATATTTTCACTTCTTCACCCTCCCGGATATTTTTTATAGTAGGCCACCGCCCGTTGCATTCCGGCTTCCCCTTCGGAAAATCCATGCTTCCGCCTTTGAATTCAGGCCGATTCTAGTACAGCTTTTGCCTGAAGTCTCCTTCTTTATTCAAGCAAACCGTTGTCATGTTCCCTACAAAGATGGAATACATAGAGTAGTAGGACGATTCGGATAAGCCAGCGTAACAAAAGGCCTCAGTGAACACAAGGCGGCTGCACGAGCCGCAGGAAGGAGAAGCTATGAAGAAACAGCCCGATCATAACCGGATCACGCTGCTCGTTGTCCGCGAAGCCGGGCGTCCGGTAAGACAGCTTCAGCTATCCAAACCGCTCGCTCTGGTGCTGCCGGCCGCAGCGGCCCTTTCTCTCTCCAGTCTGGTCACCTCCATGCATTTTCATGCCTCCCGCTCCATATCCGAGCTGGAAGCGGAAGCTGCGGCACTGTCCCTGACCAATTTGCGGATGGAAATGAAGGTTGCCGATAAGGATAAAGCCCTATTGCAGCTCCGCAGTCAGGTAACCGAGCTATCGGAGGAAGCAGACCAGATCAAAGAGAAGCTGAAAAGTGTCAGCGAATTGGAGCAGCAGCTCCAGTCACTTATTGACAAAGACAGCAGTGCGGCCTCCGGCAGCAAGAAAGAAACCTCTGCCTCCAAGACCTCCGCCTCCGCAGGCAACCTGCATGAAGCCTCTGTGGCTACAGCTACAGCGGCACCATCCAGTCTGACAGGCTTACCCGGCAGTCCGCCTATTGCCGTCTCTCCCGCCTCTGCCTCTGCCGCTCCCGTGCTGTCTGCCGTGCAGTTCCGGCTGGAAGCGATGCCGGCTGCGCTTGACGGTACGGTCACTCCGCAGGTCGGCGGAGAATATATCGCGGTCTACCAGAATGATCCCCTGGCGCTGGTACGGGAGACGAAGGACGACTATGAGGAAATCCGCAGTATGCTGGATGAAATGATGAGCAGTATCACTTCAACCATTACAGAGGCCCAAAAGGCAAATACCGCCAAAGCCAACCTGCAGGCCAAACAGGCACGCGCCGAACAAGCCCGGCTGGCACCGGCGGTCCTATGGCCTACACAATCCAAGGTTATTACCTCCAGCTTCGGCTACCGTTCTGACCCTTTTAAGGGAGTATCGGCCTATCATTCCGGCATTGATATTGCCGGCAGCATCGGTGATCCTATTTATGCAGCAATGGACGGCGTGGTCACTGCCGCCGAGCAAATGGGCGCACGCGGCAAATATATTATTCTCCAGCATGACAACGGACTGGAGACCTGGTACATGCATTTGAACACAATGCTTGTTGCCCCGGGCACCAAGGTCAGCAAGGGCCAGAAGATCGCCCTGCTCGGCAATACCGGACGCAGCACAGGACCGCATCTTCATTTCCAGGTAGTCAAACAAAACAGGCCGGTCAATCCCTTGGGTTATGTACAGCCATAAGCCGGGAACTGGAATAAATTGAAGGAGGATGAGAGCATGTGGGGAAAAATAAACTGCAAATGCCAGCAAAGTCCACCGACTCCTTAATCGGGCACGGCGGAACTTTGGAGGGCAAATTGAACTGCGACACCAATTTACGGATCGAGGGCAATTTCAGCGGGGAAATCCACTGCCAGGGAACGGTTACTGTCGGTGAACAGGGAACTGTCCGTTCCAGTATCAGAGCACAGGATATCATTATTGCAGGCAAAGTCTACGGGGATGTGATTGCTGACCAGCGGCTGATGATGACAGACACCGGACAGCTGCATGGCAATATTCTGGCCGGCAGCTTAAGCATCATGGAGGGCAGTGTGCTCAACGGCTCCGTTGCCATGGCCGAAGAGCCCGCCACAGAAAAAGCAGGCGGACTTCAGAAAAAAGAGCAGGCGGACAAAGCCGGCAAACGCGGCTCCAAACAAGCAGAAACGGCTTAGCCGCGGGAACATGTCAATTGTTATATTGGCACAAAACGCCTTGAAGCAGGCTGATGCGGAATCAGCCCGGGCTACGCGGCAACGTCTCTTTTACGGAATACAATCCATGACACCAGCATGAATATCAGATAATAGACAGCGAGCACCACGAGAGCGAATCCCAGCGTGGACCCGCCTGGACCCTTGTCTGTCATCAAATAGCCATGCAGATCCATGTGGGTGAAGATCAGGTATTTGGCCCACTCGTAACGCTCAGGGCTGAAGATTACCGTGATAATATCCTTGGCGAACATAATGAACAGCGACAATCCGATGGCCAGCCCGCTTGCCCGGAACACACTGGAAACCATGAAGGCCAGCGCAGCGGTGATAAACAGCTCGGCATAGCTGCACAGGATGCCCAGGAACGTGTACTCTGCCGGACTCCAATCTGAGACGGAAGCTCCTCCAAGCCCGGAAGAAGACGAGAATATCAGCGCCGACACATATCCGAAAACGATCAGCACAGCAGTGCTCAGCAGGCTGAACAGGATCAGGGAAATATATTTGGACAGCAGTATTTTGGAACGGCTCCAAGGGCGGATCAGCAGCAGCTTAATCGTTCCCCAGGAAAATTCGCCCGCCACGGAGTCGGAAGCGATCACCACAGTAAAGATCGTATTCAGGAAGAAAGAAACACTCACGGTCGTCTGGAAGCTGTTCCACAGTTCTGTTGTGGAGGGATCGCTGCTGGTATAGTAGAACAATGCCGGAAACAGTGCGCTCATCACCGCCAGAATAATCAGCATAATCCATGTGCGTATACGACTGTAGATTTTGACGTTCTCATTATGTATGAGAGCCGCGAAATTACCCAATGCCTTCACCTCCGGTGATTTCCAGGAATTGATCCTCCAGTGAACGGGACAGCACCCGAATACCGTAGACCTTAATTCCGCCCGTTACCAGCTTCGCATTCAGCTCCGCGATCACTTCGCGGTCCGCTGCGACGGCAACTCCCCCATCCTTCAGCACCCCGGTCCCCATCAGGGCCAGCGCTGCTTCAGGATCACTAACCTCAAACAGCGTCTCGCCGCCAGGCAGTATTTCAGCCCCTACTGCTTTGAGCTGCTTCACGTCAATCAATTTGCCGTTCTGGATGATCGCCACCGAGTCACACATCAGCTCCATCTCGGACAACAGATGGCTGGAGACGAACACCGTAGTTCCCTCTTCCTGGCACAAACGGCGCAAATAATCACGCAGCTCGCGAATCCCCTGCGGATCAAGGCCGTTCGTCGGCTCATCCAGAATCAGGAGCTTCGGACGGTGCAGCAGCGCCTGGGCTACCCCCAGCCGCTGGCGCATTCCCAGCGAATAAGTTTTCACCTTGTCATGAATCCGCTGCCCCAGCCCGACCAGCTCTACAACCTCATGAATCCGCTTCTTATTCACACCGGGAACCATACGCGCGTATTGGCGCAGATTCTGGTATCCGGTCAGGAACTTGTACATCTCCGGATTCTCTACGATCGCTCCTATATTCGCCACAGCTTCTTCAAAATGATCTTTAATGCTGCGGCCGCAAATCAGAATATCCCCGCGGCTGATCGAGATCAGTCCGACCATCATGCGAATGGTGGTTGTTTTGCCGGCACCATTCGGCCCGAGGAATCCAAAGATTTGTCCGGGCGGGATATCAAGCGTCAAGTCGCTGACCAGCGTCTTGCTGCCGATTTTTTTGGTTACACCCATAAGACTCGCAACGGGCTTTACCACTTCTGCCGTGTTCGGCATGGTCTCACTTCCTTTCGTTGGTGTATATAAAATAATTGATAGTAGCGCAATTGAGGTGGTTGCCGTAACTGCGGTGAATGTTTGGACTTCCGGCCGCTGTTGTCTCCAGATGTTTTTGATTATATCGCTGTTAGCGGATAACATCCGGAGACAAAGGCGGTCGCTATCGCTCCTCCAGTTCCAAACTTCCCCTCCATTACTTACACCTCATTGTTGTTCATCAATCCATTTTATATGGGTTTTATTCTACCACAACTTCCCTTTTTCCTGAAAACCGGAAAAAAGTGCAGCAATAGTAAAAGGGACAACCTCCCTCCGGTTAAGGAGGGAATGTTGTCCCTTTAGATCAGCCAGCCAAGATAGCTGTTTGCATTACGGGGCGGTTAGCCGCCAACACGGGCAAGCTCGCGCATATTCGCTTCGAACGCAGCCATCAGGGCGGCTTCGCCGGTCAAGCCGGTCTGTTCCACCTTGCGGATCTGCTCCATCATCCGTTTGTAATCCTTCGGAATAACACGGACAAATTTCGGCAGGGCCTCATCCCATGCATCGAGGATGCGTTGTCCGGCATTGCTGCCGGTAAGCGCGGTATGACGCGTAATCAGACCCTGAAGCTCAGCAATTTCCTCTGGCTCCTCTACGCGCTCCAGAAGTACCATTTCCAGGTTGCAGCGCTTGATGAACGTATTGTCCAGATCGTATACGTAGGCGATGCCGCCCGACATGCCTGCCGCAAAGTTGCGTCCGGTCGCGCCAAGCACAACCACACGGCCGCCGGTCATGTATTCACAGCCATGGTCGCCTACACCTTCAACAACCACGTTTGCTCCGGAGTTGCGGACGGCGAAGCGTTCTCCGGCAATGCCGCTGATATATGCCTCACCACTGGTAGCCCCGTACAGCGCCGTGTTCCCGATGATGATATTGTCCTCAGCAGCAAAGGTCGCCTGGGCGGATGGCTTAATGATCAGCTTCCCGCCGGAAAGCCCTTTGCCGACATAGTCATTGGAGTCGCCTTCAACGGTGATGGTGATTCCCTTCGGCACAAATGCGCCCAGACTCTGTCCCGCCGAACCGGTGAAGTACAGACGGATTGTATCATCCGGGAGGCCAGCAGCACCGTATTTGCGTGTCAGCTCGCTGCCCAGGATCGTACCAACCGCACGGTTGACGTTCGTGATCGGCAGGGAAGCTTCAACCCCGGTGCCGGATTCCAGAGCCGGTACGGCCAGGTCCAGCAGCTTCGACACATCCAGTGTTTCCTCTAGGCCGTGATTCTGGCGCTTACTGTTGAAGCGCGTGCTTCCTTCCGGCATAGCCGGGGTGTGCAGCAGGCTGCTCAGGTCGACGCCTTTCTTCTTCCAATGACTGGAGGCCTTCACTGCATCCAGGCAATCGGTGCGGCCAACCATTTCTTCGATGGTGCGAAAACCAAGCTCCGCCATAATCTCGCGGAGATCCTGTGCCACAAAGGTCATGAAGTTCACGACATGCTGCGGATCACCGGTGAAGTTCTTGCGAAGCTCCGGATTCTGTGTGGCTACGCCAACCGGACAGGTATCCATTTGACATACCCGCATCATGATGCAGCCTACAGCTACAAGCGGAGCAGTGGCAAAACCGTATTCTTCAGCACCCAGCAGCACAGCGACAGCGAGGTCGCGTCCGCTGAGCATCTTGCCGTCTGTTTCGAGTACGACACGGTCGCGCAGATTGTTCAGCATCAATGTCTGATGGGTTTCGGCCAGACCCAGCTCCCAAGGCAGACCGGCATGGCGGATGGAGTTCATCGGCGATGCGCCGGTACCGCCATCGTAGCCGCTGATCAGGATAATATCGGCACGGCCTTTGGCTACCCCGGCGGCAATCGTTCCGACACCGACCTCAGACACGAGCTTAACATTAATGTTCGCACGGGGATTGGCATTCTTCAGATCGTAGATCAGCTCAGCCAGATCCTCAATGGAATAGATATCGTGATGCGGCGGCGGGAGATCAGACCTACACCCGCTGTGGAGCCGCGCACTTCGGCTACCCAAGGATATACCTTGCGGCCTGGAAGCTGTCCGCCTTCACCCGGCTTCGCGCCCTGCGCCATCTTGATTTGAATCTCGTCGGCGTTCACCAGATAATTCGAGGTCACCCCGAACCGTCCCGATGCAACCTGCTTGATTGCACTGCGGCGGGAATCGCCGTTGCTGTCCGGAGTAAAGCGGGCCGGATCTTCTCCGCCTTCACCGGTATTGCTCTTGCCCCCGATGCGGTTCATAGCAATCGCCAGCGTCTCATGCGCTTCCTTGCTGATCGAGCCGAAGGACATAGCGCCGGTCTTGAACCGTTTCATGATCGATTCTGCAGATTCAACCTCATCCAGCGGAACCGGTGCATTCACAGGCTTGAACTGGAGCATGGAACGCAGGGTCTGATGCTTCTCGCTTTCGCCTTGCACCAGTGCAGCATACTTCTTGTACAGCCCGTAATCGCCGCTTCGCACGGAATGCTGCAGCAGATGAATGGTCTGCGGGTTGAACAGATGCTCTTCCCCGTCGCTGCGCCACTGGTATTCACCGCCGGAATCGAGCACCTTGTCATTGCCGTCCTTGTCTGTGAAGGCCCGGTAATGATGCGCAAGCGACTCCGCTGCCACTTCTTCCAGGCCGATGCCGCCAATGCGGGAAGGCGTCCAGGTAAAGTAACGGTCCACGAATTCCGCATTCAGGCCTACAGCTTCAAAAATCTGTGCGCCGCGGTAGGATTGAATCGTCGAGATGCCCATTTTGGACAGTATTTTTACTACGCTTTTTGTCGCAGCTTTAATATAATTCTTCACAGCCTTCTCATGCGAGATTCCGCGCAGCAAGCCTTGGCCAATCATGTCGTCGAGACTCTCAAAAGCGAGATACGGGTTAACCGCACTTACCCCATAGCCAAGCAGCAGCGCATAATGATGTACTTCACGCGGTTCACCGGACTCCAGCAGGATGCTGACCTTGGTGCGCGTTCCCGAGCGGATCAGGTGGTGATGCAGGCTGGAAACGGCCAGCAGTGCGGGAATAGCAGCATTCTCACGGTCTACGCCGCGGTCGGACAGAATCAGAATGTTATGTCCTTTGGCCATTACGCGGTCAGCAGCTTCATTCATCCGCTCCAGAGCGATGCGCAGCCCTTCCGCTCCAAGCTCAGCCGGGAACAGAATCGGAATCGACATCGACTTGAACCCTGCACGGCGGACATGGCGGATTTTCGCAAAGTCCTCATTGGAGAGGATTGGTGAATCCAATGAAATCTGCCGGCAGCTTTCCGGTTCCGGCTTGAGCAGGTTGCGCTCAGGTCCGATGGTTGTAGCTGTGGAAGTAACCAGCTCTTCACGAATCGCATCGATCGGCGGATTGGTTACCTGGGCGAACATTTGTTTAAAATAGTTATAAAGACGCTGTGGCCGGTCCGACAGTACGGCCAATGGGGCATCATAGCCCATCGAGCCGACAGCCTCAGCACCGGTGGAAGCCATAGGCTCCAGAACCTTGCGCAGATCCTCAAAGGTATATCCGAAGGACTGCTGCAGCTGCTGCACATTGTCATGCTTCGGATTCGGCAGCTCCGGCGCATCAGGAAGCTCGTCGAGGCCGATCAGGTGCTCATCCAGCCACTGGCGGTATGGCTGCTCGGAAGCGATAGCGGCTTTGACCTCTTCGTCGGAAATGATCCGGCCTTCCTTCGTGTCCACCAGCAGCATGCGTCCTGGTCTCAAACGGTCTTTGTATAGTACGTCCTCAGCAGGGATATCAAGCACGCCTGCTTCCGAGGATAGAATAATCAGATCATCTTTGGTTACATAATAACGCGCCGGGCGCAGGCCGTTGCGGTCAAGGATCGCACCGATCTGAACGCCATCAGTGAAGCCCATTGCGGCCGGTCCATCCCACGGCTCCATCAGCGTGCTGTGGTATTCATAGAATGCCTTCTTCTTCTCGTCCATGCTGTCATGGTTGCTCCAAGGCTCAGGAACCATCATCATGGCCACATGCGGCAGGGAGCGTCCGCTGAGGTACAGGAACTCGAATGTGTTGTCGAACATGGCCGTATCGGAGCCGTCAGGATTCACTACCGGCTTGATCTTGCCCAGGTCTTCCCCGAACACTTCACTCTTGAACAGCGACTGGCGCGCATGCATCCAGTTCACGTTGCCGCGCAGAGTATTAATTTCGCCGTTGTGAATCATGAAACGGTAAGGATGCGCGCGTTCCCAGCTCGGGAACGTGTTGGTGCTGAACCGGGAGTGAACGAGGGCAATCGCCGATTCCAGCTTCTCATCCTGCAGATCCAGATAGAACTGTCCTACCTGTGCAGTAGTCAGCATGCCTTTGTATACGATCTTTCGACAGGACATGCTAGGCACATAGAAGGATTCACTCTCTTCTGCCCCGCCGTAGCGGATGGAGAGCTCGGCGCGTTTGCGGATGACATACAGCTTCCGTTCAAACGCCAGATCGTCCTTAATGCCTTCGGAGCGTCCGATAAATACCTGGCGCACATAAGGCTTGGCCGCCTTGGCCGTCTTGCCCAGCATCTCGTCAAAGGTAGGTACATCGCGGTAGCCGAGCACCTGCTGTCCTTCCTCAGCAATAATCCCGCTGAGGAGCGCTTCATGGCGGGCCCGGATCTCCTCGTTGTGAGACAAAAAGATCATTCCCACGCCATAATGCCCCGGCTCAGGCAGTTCAAAGCCAAGCTTGCTGGCTTCTCCGGCAAAGAAACGGTGCGGAATTTGCAGCATAATACCGGCTCCGTCACCTGAGTTTGGTTCTGCTCCCTGGCCTCCCCGATGCTCCATGTTGAAGAGCATAGTCAAAGCGTTACTTACAATATCGTGGGACGGCTTGCCTTTGATATGGGCGACAAACCCCATTCCGCAGGCATCCTTTTCGAATTGGGGATCGTACAGGCCCTGTTTGGCGGGCAGTTCAGTGTGTCTCATTGTACGCAACCTTTCTATTATAAAGTAGACGGATTTCAGGAAAAATTTTCAGTGGGAATTCTTAATAAATATTCAAGACAGATTGGTTATATCATTTTATCATCGACCTGACATGAGCGCAATTTAAACTTTTTTATGAGCTTGATTAACAAATGCTTTTGCGTTACAGCTTTAGTGAATAGAAGCGTAAAAAATCTTAGTTATGCATAAATATGCATCAACAACGAATAAGAACTTATTCGATGAAAACGCTGCATTCATTTTCCTGACACATTCATGGCACTTTTTAGCCTGTTTTGATCCTTGAATATACAGAAACATAAGGATAATTTATTTTCCCGCAGTATATAAATTATATTTTAAGAAAAACACTTCTATTAGTAGAGTCTGGGTGCTGATTCCCTAGTACATGAATCCTACGGCAACTCTTTAAGTGGAAAAAGGGACACTAATTTGCCGGAGTACCCATCCCTCGGGCAGATGAAGTGGAAAAAGGGACACTAATTCAGCTCATTTCACCATTGGACCAGAAATGTGGCCCGATTAGGTGTACTTTTTCCACTTCACTCTCAGGATTTCTTAATTTCCGTAAAAATAAGTTCCCTTTTTCCAACTAGTACCTGCGAAGAAGCCGGTAAAGATGGATCGCCCTATTCCTTTGCGATTGATCCGCAGCCGTTACGGACAGGAGAGCCGTTATGGATAGAAGATTCGGCTATTCCGCAGGACTACGGACTCAGATGCCTTTATTTGTCCCTCTCCCCTTGATTCCAGGCTCGATCGAACGATATAACGGCTCCTGAGTCCGTAACTGTAGATAAAGTAAGATTTTTAGCAAAATAAGGGCTCCTCTGTCCGCATCAGTCCGCGGATGGAGCCCTATCCTCCTGCATCGCGTATATTCCTGTGAGGCTTCCAAGATATCCACATTTTTTCACACTGTATTACAGTTAAAGGGGGAAGGCAGTTTCCCCAAAACATATAAATTCTTTGAACAAAAGAGCGCCCCGGAATGGAGCGCTCTTGTTTGTTTTTCTGTAGTTTGTTTTTCTGTAGTTTGTTTTTCCTGTAAACAGCTTGCTGTTATACAGTCAATACTTGTTCATTCTTCACGGCGACTTCACTATCCCGGTCACGGGTTATGAAGTAGGTGAAGGTAAAGGCCAGGAATACGACTCCGTAAATGGCCAGCAGGCCGGCGTCGCTCCACATTGCGCTGAAATCGCCGGTGGAAATTACAGCCTTGAAGCCTTTGACACTGTAGGTCATAGGCAGCAGCGGGTTGAAGAATTTCATCCAGGACGGAATCAGCTCAAGCGGGAAGGTTCCTGCGCTTGTGGTCAACTGGAAGATCAGTATAACAATAACAACGAACCGTCCAGGCTGATCCATCCAGGTAACAATGGCCTGGATCATCCACATAAAGGCGATGCTTGTAATGAAGGTAAAGGCAAAGAACAGCGGAACATTCTGTACATTCAGGCCCAGTCCATACAGAACAATAATGGCAGCCATCAAGGACTGGAGCACACTCATCATCGAGAAGGTAAGCGTGCGGCTGATGAAGCGGTTGAACCGGCTGGCGCCGATAACCTCAGAGTCGCGCATCGGAATGACCAGAGTGCAGATCAATGCGCCAACGAACAAACCTAGAGACAGGAAGTACGGGGCAAAGCCTGTGCCGTAGTTCGGCACCGCACTCACTTTTTGCTCTTCAATCTGTACCGGCTGGGCGAACATGGATACAAGCGCATCGCTTGAGTTCACTGAGCTGGTCTGCGCAGCGGCATCGCCGAGCTTCGTTGCCAGCTCGCCGGAGCCGCTCTTCAGGTCATCCAGTCCATCCTTAAGCTGTCCGGCTCCATCGCTGAGCTTCTTCGAGCCGTCTGCTACAGAGCTGAGGCCGCTGCTCAGCTGTCCGGCTCCGGCCAGCAGCTTCGTTGTTCCGGCTTCAAGCGTTTTGCTGCCGGCAGCCAGCTTGGCGCCGCCTGCTGCAGCTTCGTTCAGCTTCGCGCCGAACTGCTTCATGCCTGCGGCCAGCTTGCTGCCGCCGGTTTCCAGCGCTCCGGCTCCGGCCAGGAGCTGCTTTTGTCCATCCAGCAGCTGTGTGCTGCCGGCATTCAGTTGCTGCGCTCCGTCATGCAGCTGGGTCACACCGGCATCCAGCTGCTGCGAACCGGCGTGCAGTTGGTTTGCCCCTTGCACCAGCTGCTCCTGGCCGCTGTGCAGCGCAGTTGCGCCCTCAAGGAGCTGCTGCTGGCTCTGATCCAGCTGTGCGGTACCTTGGGCAACCGCGGCGCTTGCCGCCAGCAGCTTCTGCACATCCGGGCTTGCCGCCAGCTGCGGATTTGATTTGGCCAGCTGCTGCAGGCCATCCGCTACCGCTTTAGCGCCTGCGCTGGTCTTCGCGCTGCCATCCTTCGAAGCCTGAAGTCCGGCAGCCAGCTTCGCGCTGCCGTCCACGGAAGAGGTAAGTCCTGCGGCAAGCTTCGCACTGCCGTCGACAACAGACTGGGTACCGGCTTGAAGCTTAGCCGTTCCATCCACCGCAGACTTCGTGCCTGCTTGCAGCGCGGCTGCTCCGGCTGCCGTCTTCTGTAATCCGGCGTTCAGCTGTTTGCTGCCTGCTGCCGTCTGGGATACGCCGTCCTGGAGCTGCTTATGCGCTGCGGACAGCTGCTGAAGTCCGCCCGCAAGCGTGCTGCTGCCTGTATGTAATGCAGCAGCACCGGTGTTCAGATCCGCTACACCCTTTGTCAGCGGGGCTGCACCATCCAGCAGCTTGCCGGTACCTTCGGTCAGCACAACCAGATTATCTTTCAGCTTGAGCGCACCGTCATCCAGCTTGGAGGCACCGTCCGCAATCTTGGTGGCACCGTCTCCCGCTTCGCCAAGGCCGCTTCCGATATCTTTGATTTTGTCAAAAACAGAAGTGGTATAAGCTTCGGTAATTTTGGCGGATACTTTAGTCTTGATATCTTTTACAGCCGTACCGCCGATTTGACCGGCCAGGAAGTTGTAGCCTTCATTTGGCTCATAAATAATTTTGGCTGGCTTCGGATCTGCTTCCAGCAGGGTGGTGGCACTCTCGGAGAAATCTTCCGGAACCACAATAGCCATATAGTAGGTGTTATCCTTCAAACCGGACTCAGCCTGCGCCCGGGTTACAAAGTTCCATTTGAACCCGTCGGTCTTCTTCAGCTCTGTCACCAGGTCATTCCCTGCTGCAAGCTTCGTGCCTTCATAGTCGGCACCTTTATCTTCATTGACTACTGCGACAGGCAGCTCATTCATTTTGCCGTACGGGTCCCAGAATGCCTTCAGGAACAATCCGCTGTATAGCACCGGAATGAACAGGACGACAAACATAGGAATCAGCACCTTGGGTTTCTTGAGCGCTGCGCCCAGGTCCTTGGCAAATACGGATAAAGATTTCATTCTGGTTCTCTCCTTCTGATCATATGCTCTCTTTAAAATGCTATAAACTGTTTTAAGGATGCGGTTCTTTTGAAAACTTGCAGTAACACCGAATGACTGTTTTACCCAATTGGTCAATTGAGAGCAAATAAAAACTCCTACCGGAGTCGGTTGAAGCTGCCCGTTTCACAAGTGATGAAGCTACTCTGCAAGCCCCTCTGCCAGAAACAGATGAAAATAGGATTTGATCTGCTCCTTCGTTAAGGGGACATGTACACTGCTCAGTTCAGCTGTAAGCACAATATACAATCTGAACATCACCAGCGATACAATCTTGGGTTCACAGGGCTTGACTTCCCCCTGGGTTATCGCATGCTCCACCTCCCGCTCCAAGTATTCCAATACGACGTTCTCAATCTTGTCGAGTCCTTCATTAGCCTGTGGGGTTCCGAAATCACGGCTTTCCTGGGACAGCTTGATGAACAACTCATGTTCACTGCGGAATTCCAGCAGGGCATCCAGAACATGGTGCAGATTGTCAAAAAAAGACCGTTCCCGCTTGATTTCCCGCTCAGCGATCAACTTCATATCCATTATGACATCACGGAGAATCTCATCAAACAACTGTTCCTTGTTCGTAAAAAAGGTGTAGATGGTTCCTTTGCCGACATTGGCGATCTTAGCGACCTGGTCCATTGTAGTCGCCTTGTAGCCAAATAATGAAAAAGACTTGGTCGCTGCCTGGAGTACCTGCTGCCTTCGATCTACCACAGCCACCTGCGCACTTCCTCTCTTTCTGAATTTGTGCAGTCACCGCAATGTGACTGTTTTACCATTTCGGTCAATCGGTCAATACCCACTTTATCACTTTGTCTCCGCATTTGCAATACTTGGGCGCAATCTTTATTTTTTTATTTTTGCAGGGTTTTAACTTTCTATTTACGTCTTATTTGTATAATGTGAGAAAAGAAGCAATTTCCCTAGTATAATGTAAGAGAAGATTTATCCTACCCATGAAAGAAAGTAGCAGGTGAACTTATGCGAAAGAAAAGAGTACTGCTGTTTTCGGAAGGCTTCGGTACGGGCCATACAGGGGCAGCCTATGCTCTGGCCGAAGGATTAAAGCGGCTTAGCCCGGATGTGCAGTGCAGGGTGATTGAGCTTGGCAAATTCCTTAATCCTACGGTCGCTCCCTGGATTCTTTCAGCTTACCGCAAAACAGTCAGCAGCCAGCCGAAACTGGTCGGCATGATGTATAAGACCCAATATCATAAATCTCTGAACCGGTTGACCAAGCTGGCGCTTCACCGGATTTTTTATACACATGCCTCACAGGTCATTGAGCAGCTTAAGCCCGATCTGATTATTTGTACGCACCCTCTTCCAGCTGCGGTCATTTCCCGGTTGAAACGTCAGGGCCTGGATGTGCCTATGTATACGCTGATTACAGATTATGATGCACACGGAAGCTGGATTAATGACGAAGCGAACCGCTACCTGGTGTCCACTTCCCGGGTCAAGGCGATTCTCACCGGACGCGGCGTGTCCCCGGAGAAAGTAGCGGTTACCGGTATTCCCCTGCACCCCAAATTCTGGGAGCGTTCGAACAAAACACTGCTCCGCAAGGAACTGGGACTGGCCGATATCCC
Organism: Paenibacillus sonchi; assembly: GCF_016772475.1. NCBI lineage: Bacteria > Bacillati > Bacillota > Bacilli > Caryophanales > Paenibacillaceae > Paenibacillus > Paenibacillus sonchi. Next base: position 3,150,527 of record NZ_CP068595.1, on the reverse strand, counting down.
CACAGTACTGATTATGGGCGGCGGCTGGGGGCTCATGTTCGGGAAGGAAGTTATGAACTCGCTCACTGCGCGGATGGATGATATTCAACTGGTCTTCTGCATGGGCAGCAACGAAAAGCTCGTAGCCAAAATGCGGGCCAATCCGCTCCTGAATCATCCCAATGTAAAGATTCTGGGGTACACCAGCGAGATTAACAAGCTGATGGACGCCTCCGATCTGCTGATTACCAAACCCGGCGGAATGACTTGTACGGAAGGCCAGGCCAAGGGCATTCCGATGCTTTTTTACAGCGCCATTCCCGGCCAGGAGGAGAAGAATTGCCAATACTTCGTAGAACTGGGGCTGGCTGAAGAGCTGGATTCGGATGTGGTGGACAAATGGTTCTCACTGCTGCTGCGTGAATACGCAGGCCTGGAGGAGCTGCGCAGACGCCGGATCGCCCCGGACCGCCAGCAGCCAAGCCACTGCGCATCCACCGTACTGCAGCTGCTGGGCAAGCCAGGCGGAATGTCTCCGGAGCCTCGCGGCTCACTGGCGGCTGTAGCCGCAGCTGCCGCAGCCCAGCCGCGGAATGAAGAAGCGGTGTATATTACTCCTTAAGCGAAGAGACAACTTCTGCAGTCCAATCAAAAACGGTACCGGCCATCACAGGCCGGTACCGTTTTTGATTGGTAATACAGGCGGCTTAATTCCGCCTCCTTCTATACGCCTGCCTCATAGCCAGGTTAAGCTGCGCTTGACAGATACTTCTACAGAACCCTCCATAGGGTTTCTTCAAGGCCGCCGGGATGGCGGATATGCGCAGGTATAATGCTGCCACAAGCGCAGGTTTTTCCGTTATATAGGTGGCCGGCTTATGAAGCAGCCAGTCCATTTATTTATAAAAAGTATGATTGCCGATCGTTTTAGCATACTGTCTGGAGTGATGTACCGTAAGATCCTGGGCAAGCTTCAGCGACAGGAAGAAATACGTATCGTCCGTTACCGCTTTGATTCCGGAGAGTGCGGCGGTTACGGCTTTGATCGAGTCTGCGTTTGGCTTCACACGCTTAAGACGCCCGTTGGCCACAGGACTGAATTGACTCTTCTGATAGATCACATCATGTATGGTGTCGGGAAAATTGGCTGACCGCAGCCGGTTCAGAACAACGTTGGCGACTGCCACTTTGCCCTGGTACGGTTCGCCTTCTGCTTCTGCCATAACGATTTTTTGCAGCAGTAGCAGGTCTCCTTCGGATACCGCGTAGGTCCAGGTCGCTTGATCCCGCTGATCCTGGCTTAATAGCTTTGTCCGAGAGAAGAACAATTGTGTGGGGGGATGTTGCTGAATTGCCGTTTTTCTCGTAATTACGGTCTGGCTCCCCTTAGCCGCCGCCGTCTTGGCCGCTTGCTGCGCCACGGGCGGAGTTGACTTCACCACAACTGCCTTTTGCCGGAGAATATCAGTCTTGGCGGCTGCGCCTTGCGGCTTCAGTCTATCCAGACTGCTCCATTCTGCGGTTTGCCTGATCTTCTGGGTTTGGACCAGATAGGCGGCTGTGGTGTAGAGCATGGGTCCCGAGGAACTTTTGGTCCTCAGCGAAGCTGTCGAGGCTTGACTGGAGCTTGTCCGGTCAGATGCGTGAGCGTTCGGCTGCAACGGATTCATTTGTACTGTATCTTTGCCCTTGGCAGGACCTTCAAGGCCCATCAGGCTTATCGCAGAGAAACACACTAGAATAACGCCAACAAGCAGCGCAATACAGCGGTTTTGTTTGAAAATTACCATTATTTACCTCCTATTTTACGGCACACTCCTATTGTATGTAACCGAAAATGGAAGCTTTGAAAACTTTCTTGCCGATTTTCTATCAGAAAAATGTAAATTTTTCGATCATTTCATACATAGGAATGGCATGCATCCTGGTAGCATACACCACAAAACCGTCTACCGTCCAGTCCGCGATGTCAGTTTCTTCCTCTTCCAAGGCCTCCTCAGCCCGTAAAAGAGCAAGTTTTTCCAGACTGAAAGGCAGCTCATCCCGGTATTTGCGGGCCAAGGTAAGATGAGGTTTAAATTCTCTCGTTTCGGGTATAAAGCCAAGAGGACGGGTAACGGAAATCACACGCTTTTGAAGATCCTTCAGCTTTTGCGTTTCACCTGAAATCCCCGCCCAGAGCACCTTTGGCGACTCCGGACGCCCAAAAATCCCCCACTCCGAAAGCTGCAATTGAAAAGACGGGCAAGCTGCGGGAATCTCCTTCAAAGCTTCGAGCAGGCCGGGAATCGAACGTTTCGGGGTATCTCCGAGAAATTGCAGGGTAATGTGATAATCCTCAGAATGTGTCCATTTGGCAAAATTCAGTTTACCCGATAAAACTCTGCGTTCTTTTTCCAATTTTTCACACAGCACAAAAGGAAGCTTTAGCGCAATGAACAGCCGCTCCCTTTCGGCTTCAGACACCTTACGTTCCATTTCAATTTCACCTTTCAGGACAGATTTGTTATCCTTATTCTATACAGAATCAGCCAGCTCTATTAAATAGTATTACGGAGGGAATCCTATTGACGAAATCCATCGTTTGTTTGCAGAAACTATCACACCGGCAGCAGGACTTAATCCGTGACGCCGCCCCAGGCTATACACTGACCCTGGGTGACGGCAAGACGCCTGATCTTGCACAGCTCGCCGAAGCCGAAATTGTCATCGGCTGGGGCAAGGGGATTAGCGATACGCTGCTGAGCGCCGAATCTCCGCTGCGCTGGGTACAGACCTGGTCCGCTGGAGTGGAGAAGCTTCCTCTGGCAGCCATGGAGAACAAAGGAATTCTGTTAACCAACGCCAGCGGTGTGCACGCCGAACCGATTACGGCGGTAATCTTCGGCTTCATGCTGCTCTTCACCCGGAATCTGCATACAGCTGTGCGCAACCAGTTGAACCGCAAGTGGCACTCCGAAGGCAGCGAGAGCGAGCTGACCGGCAAAACCGCCGTCATTGCCGGTACCGGCTCCATCGGCAGCGAAACGGCCAGAATCGCCAAAGCCTTCCGGATGACAACCATAGGTGTAAGCCGCTCCGGCAAGCCGGCTGAAGGCTTCGATGAGGTCTATACCACTGACCGGCTTCAGGATGCTGTGAGCCAGGGGGATTTCCTGATCAACACCCTGCCGCTTACCGATGAGACGCGGCTTATGTTTGGCGCGGACATTTTTGCAGCCTGTAAGCAGAGCTCCTATTATATCAATATCGGCCGCGGGGCCACAACCGATACCCAAGCTCTGATGGATGCCTTGAACAGCGGACATTTGGCTGGTGCCGGGCTGGACGTGTTTGAGACGGAGCCGCTGCCGGGAGACCATCCGCTGTGGGGAATGGAGCAGGTCGTCATCACGCCGCACTGTGCGGGGGTCACTGACCGTTATGCCGACCGGGTAGTTGAGATTTTTACAGAAAATATGAAATCCTATTTGAAATCAGGAACTCCTTCACGTAATCTCGTAGACTACAGCCGCCAGTATTAAGCGGAGGAACGCTTGACCGCCAGTGCTTCAACAACGGCATTTCTGCCGTTGTTTCGGAGCAAACTGACCTAGAGCGGTTCAATAACGGCATTTCTGCCGTTACTTTAGAGCAAACTGACCTAGAGCGGTTCAATAACGGCATTTCTGCCGTTGTTTCGGAGCAAACTGACCGGCGGCGCTCCATCAACGGCATTTCTGCCGTTGTTTTCGTACAGATTCGTCTTGGGACGATCCAAACCATAACCACCTGTACTTCAAGTTTGCATGCTTATCGAAGATCATGAGCACACTTTTTCCATTCAGATATCCCATAAAACTCGGGACGCTCATTTTCAGTGGAATACTCACCAGCATATGAATATGATCGGGCATGAGGTACCCTTTGATAATCTCTACTCCTTTGCAGCCACAGAGCTGCTTAGGATATCTCGGATACTTTCTTTGTATTGATTGTAGATCACCTTTCTTCTATACTTTGGGGTGAATACGATAGGGTACTTGCACATCCATTTGGGTTGTGCCATGCCTTCTCTGGCTTGTGCCACAAAAACCACCTTCTCCTTTCGTTAGACATAGCAGCTTGAACACTCCTATTATAACGATCGCATCAGGTGGTTTTTGGCTATAAGCATCACTACACCACCCGCATAGCAGGTGGTTTTTTGTTTCGCACGCTTCGTGTACTCAGCTGGCTAATGCCAGAACAAAACAGCTACGCCGTCGTTGACAGGATAAAGTAACCGTTTTGGATTTCAGTTTAGCGCTGCCTGAAGGAACCCTGTATGGACCATCCGGCAATTCCAAGTGGAAAAAGGATCACTAATTTGCTCAATTATCCTATTCTCCACTTCAATCTCTCATTTGTAGATTTGGAGGAGAAATAAGTTCCCTTTCTCCAGCTAAATATTTGAACGGCCAGAAACTCGCATTCTATCCTGAAATAACGATGTCCGATTCTTACGACATTATTATGGAAGCCTCGAATTTTGCGAAGCCGAATTGAGTGACTTCTCCAAGATTTCATCGTCTTATGTGCCGCCATGGGGCGGCATGAATGTCTATTGCATTCTCTACAGCAGAATAACCCGTAAATCAGTCGAAAGGCTCCATCAATTGCACTCTGTACATTAGAATCCGCTGGAAAGGCTGTTTTGGGCTCGATATCCGAAAATCTGCTGCACTAAATACAGCAGAAGGCGGTTCAACACAGAACAATAAGAATTCTATTGCACGAAGTGCAGTCATGCAAAGAGTCCATTGTGGTTATTCCACGTGAAGACTACGGTTTACTAGTACAATCTCCATAGCCCTGCTTACCTGATAACTCTGCTTACCCGATAGCTCTGCTCACCTGATAACTCTGCTTACCCGATAGCCCTGCTTACCCGATAGCCCTGCTTACCCGATAGCACTGCCCACCTGCTTCTCCACCAGCGCCGGTCGGAAAAAGGCGGCCGAACCCGACTAATCTCCACCTCTTTGGGTGAATTCACTAAATTCACGTCGACTCATCCCCAACGTTGTACATATTCATATCTACAAAGAAGGGAAATCGTAATTTCCTAGACAACAAAAAACCCCCGTGCGGCCGCACGGGGTGTAATGTAGGCAAAAAGTTAAGAGGTAGTTTCAGTGTTTGAAAAACTTCAGGAATTGAAAAACAACAGCGCAAAAGCCTCGGTGATCAGACAAGCAGTTAACGAACGGGCGTGTAGCGGAGCACCACGACGCCGGAGCCAAAGGGTCTGGTCTCGGCCAGTTTCAGATTAAGTCGGTCACGAACTCCCCCAATAATTGGGGGCCACGTCCGGCAACGATTGGCTGTACCAGGAAGTGATACTCATCCACCAAGCCTAGCTGTGCCAGGGTGGAACCGAGGCCGGGACCGCCGTTAACGACTAGGTTCTTCCCTTCTGCCGTAAGCTGTGGCACCTCCTCGGAAACAGGCCCCTTCAACAAGAATGAGTTCTGCCACGACATGTGATCCAGCGTCCGCGAGAAGACGTACTTAGGTTTCTGATCGAGCTTGCGTGCGAAGTCGACCATGAATTGAGGTCCGTCGCCGCTGCTGGCAATGGCTGGCCAAGCACTTTCCATCAGCTGGTAGATTTTACGTCCGAAAAGCAGACCATCGGACGGGTCCATCAGGTCCACCGTATACTGGTGGAGCTCCTCATCCGCAATCACCTGCGTGTGGTCACAGCAACCGTCCAGTGTCACATTCATCATCAGGATTACATGTCCCATATGCAGCCTCCTTTTGTCTGCATTTTATCATCCACACGCAGGCCCGGTTTCTCATAGATTGCTAATGTGCACAGTCCGGGCCCTACCAAATACAACTTTATTTTTCAGTCTAGTCTAATACTTTATTTTGTTTTAACAGCTATTCCAAAATTACGTCGTCAATATATACTATAGCCGCACTGTCTGAAGAATAGATTTCCAAGCCTATGGCGCGAACCATAGTTTTATCGATCTTGACTTTTCCCGTCCAGTCAAAACCGTTCAGATCAAGCGGAATCCATTGATATTGATCGGTCAAAGTCACTTCCTCGGTATTGGCCCAATTCCAGTCCGCCCCGCTTTTCAGGAACACTTTGCCTTTGGCGGTTCCCGCAGTAACCCGGACATGGAGTTTCAGTGTGCTGCCGCTGCTCAGATCCTTATCGCCTACAAAATTCAGGTCAAAGACATTTGCGGCAGCTGCATCAAGCGGATAGTCCGCGCTCAGCACTCCCTTGCCGCCGTCAGTTGCCGGGCTTAATCCGCTTGCCCCCATAGTGTTCGCTCCGAATGTCCAGCCTTGCAGAGAACCTTCAAAATCAAACAGTGTCCCGGGAGCAGTACCCCCGCCGTCGCTTCCTCCCGGAACGGTTCCGGCACCGGGATCATTGACCGCCTTGATGTCGTCAAAGTACATCGAAGATGTGAGCTGCGTGCCGTCCGGCTTGGCATTGGTGTAGATCGAGAACTTTTGAACGTCCTTCAGATTGGTCTTGGTCAGCGTTCCTGTTGCGCCATTGGCCGGGACGAATTCACTAAACTTTGCAGTCACAAGTGCCGCCTGCTCAGTATTAGTGTCGGGATAGTACTCGTAAGTGCTCCCGCCTGCATTAATCTGTATTACCAGCTTCTGCCCCTTGGCATCCGGCTTATACCAGAACTGCAGTGCGTTGAAGCCGGACCAGTCTACATTAAGCGCCTTGGTCACGCCGGCATATCCGCTCGCGCCCAGTGTATAGGTATACTTCATGCCGTAGCTGCCGCCATGTTTGTTCGCATCAAGCGCCGTTTCCGTCGCATCGCCTCCCGCATGGACAAATTTCGTGTTCAATGCCTCGTCGCTGCCCAGATAGCTCTCGAAATCGTCGACCACAGCCGGGTCAGAGCCCGTTTCCACGTAAGTGCTGTATAATCCGATATTGTCGATATACACCGGAATGCTGCCGCTTGCCAGTCCGCTGCCCACAATGGATACTGCAATATCGTCGGCTGCCAGGAGAGCTGCCGCGTTAGTCATATCGATTGCCGGTGTAAGATGCACATACTCCACGCCGTCAATAGTTTCCTTCGGCAGATCGGCAAAAGAAATCTGAGTCGTTCCGATTCCATACTTGCCGTTCCAGTCCGGAGGCAGCTGCACGACAGCCTGCAGACTTGCATTTCCGTTCTCCGGCTGCGCAGTGACCGGCACCCATACATCAAGCTTCACGCGCGTCGCCTCTGTCAGGTAGACGCTGTCTATAACCGACTTCGCATTCTTAAGCTCCAGCTTCAGCTCCTGCCATGTATCGGCAGGGTTCATCCCGCTTGCATTGACTTTCAGCACGCCGCTGCCGTTGAACTGCCCCGGCTCGATGGAGTCCACTGCCGCTTGATAGCCGCCGTTGCTCTGGACGCCCTCAATGCCATTGTCGAACGTATAGGCTCCCAGCAGCACTTCGCTGATTTTTACAAAAACGGAGTTTGTCTGCTCTAATAATACAGTCCCGTCTTCACCGTATACCTTCACCGTTACCGCCGCAATTTTGCCGTTCAGCTTTGCATCCGGCGACCAGCCCGCCACATAAAATCCTGTTTCCGGGTCCAGCACGAGCGGCGTTTCCAGGGCCGATTCACCCACCGTGTACACCACTTTTGCCGGTGACCCGTTCAGGACGCGGACACGGATCAGGGTTGTGCCTTCCGTCACTGTAGCCTGATTGGCCGGAGAAGCGATATGCATGAAAGGCTGCTCCCCGGCAGTGTCAACAGCTTGTGTGTAAGCTCCGTTGATTTCTCCGCTGAACAGGGTATACGGATCGTCGAAGAAGGACTTAAAGTCAGCCATCATCTGATGCTCCTGCCCGGAAGCGAGCGGATAGGGAACATAAGAGTTCTCGCTTGGAGTAAAGTCGGCCCAGGTCAGCATGAAGGCCATTCTTTTGGCATCCGGATTGGATTTCAGTGCTGATGCAAGACGGGTGTAGAAGTCCGGAGTGGAGTTGCCCGCCACTTTCATGTTCTGATAACCAAATTCGGTCAGTGCCGCAATCTTGTGTTTTGCATCGGCAATCTTTGAGAGGGTTGCGGCTTCGGTTGCGACGCCGTCGAACCAGCTTTGCCCTTCCCCGTTGTAGTAACTGTCAAAGCCCAGAATATCTACATAATCATCGCCCGGATAGGTTTCAAGATACTGCTGCCCACTTGTACCAAATCCGCCGCCTGGAGAATACGCGTACAGGAAGTTGTGCACATTCTTAATATCCCGCAGGTATTCTACAGTGTACCGGAATAACTCTTTATACTGGTCTTCTGTTGTAAAAGCGCGCCCCCACCAGAACCAGCTGCCGCTCTGTTCATGGAACGGGCGGAATATAACCGGAATGGAACGGCCCCCTTCATCCTTCAGACTGTTCGCAAACAGCGCGATATTATCCAGAAAGGCGTTGAACTCGCCATGCTTGTCGCCGCCGGGCAGGATATGCGAGACGACAGAGCCCTTGAGATCATAGAAATCGCCGCCGGTCACAAAGTTAGGCATATGGGCGCTTAGTGTCAGCACACCGCCCGCTTCATAAGCATGTTTCATGCTGGCAGCGAGGTTATCAATACTGGCATACACATCTCCCGCCACACCTGGCTTTTCTTTGCCCTCCAGGCTGAGCGTATCCCAGCCGAACAGGGCCGGATGCGCACCGACGGCATTTTTCACATCGGATTCCGTCCCGTCACGCTTTGTAATCGATTGACCTTCGTCCGTTGCGTGCTGCTGCCCGAAAAGCGTGCCTCTGCCCCGGATATCGTCCAGATAGACGAACAGCGACCGCGTAGCAGACGACGCGTCAGCATCCGCGAGATTCACGACCCTCGGGGTCGGTTCAGTTCCTCCATTGCCACTGCTGGGAACAGGGGTCGCTGTTGGTTCTGTTCCTCCGTTACCGTTGCCGGGAGAAGGGGTAGCCGTCGGTTCCGTTCCTCCGCTGCCGCTGTCGGGCGCAGGTGTGGACGCCGGTTGGCTTGGAACCGGAGTGCTTCCAGCTGCAGTCCATGGCGATGCCGCTCCGCCTTTCACAATATAAGTTCCGGCCGCAAGAGGCTGGCCGTTCAGAACAACCGGTCCTGAACGGACATCCAGCCTGCTGATCGTACCCTTGCCCACAAAAGAGGTACCGGCGGCACCAGCACCGGTTACAACCTCGGAAATCACTGCATCCGCATCCGTTTCAATTATCGAAGCGCTTTCAATTTCCATCCGCTTTATAGCTGTAGCACCCTCGCCAGTAACCCGCACCTTACCTTCCGGGCGGTTGACAACAACGAGTGCAAGCTTGGCATCCTTCATATGAATGGAATGTTCCCCGCCTCCGGCAATATACACGTCACCCTGCACCGTTACCTTCTCTAGAGAGGCCTCGCCGCTGCCGATTCCAGGGGCCAAATACAAATTGCCCGATATTACGTTGTCTTTAAGAATAACTCCGGTATGGTTGACCAGTACGTTGCCCTGTACCGTTTCCCCGTCAGCAGTCCCGGCCGTGTGATAGTAGCGGCTGACCAGCCTGTCGATGATGCTGACTGTCTCCGCTCTGGTAACCGGACTGTCCGGGCGGAAGCTGCCATCCGGGTAACCCTGGAGCGTCCCCTGCAGCGCCTGGACGGCTTCCTTGGCATAGCTGCTGATAGCCGCATTGTCCGTGAATGAAGCCGAAGCCGCTCCCGCGCTTGGTTTAAGCGAAAAAACCGCTGCCAGCAAGGCGGCCGCATCCTGGCGGGTGACTTGTGTATCCGCTTTCGCTTTGTTGTCCGGGAAGCCTTTATAATAGCCGGCCTGCTTGGCAACCGACAGATCCTTGGCGTACCAGGCCCCGGCCGGCACATCTGCAAAAGACGTCTCCGCTGCAGCACTGAAGCCGAACAGTTTGTTCACCAGGCTGACCAGCTCCGCGCGTGTTACCTTGTTGCCGGGTCTGAACGAACCGTCAGGATAACCCTGAATCACTCCGTTCCCCTGCCACTTGGCAATGCTGTCCTTCGCCCAGTGCGTACCCAATCGATCATCTTGCCTGACGTAAGCAAGCGCAGGTGCCGCCGTCGAAACAAGCATGATGGTGGTCAGGAGCGTGGTGAGCCCTTTTTTGAACCGCTTCATCCAATCATCCTCCTCAGTAAGTGTAAGTGCTTTCAAATCCAAAGAAGCACAATAACTACATTGGCAATATTAGCATCATAACCGCAGATATACAATAACAAAAATATAATTATTATTAAATTTTTCATATTTCATTTATTGAACAGAATAAGCACTAACGCTGGATACTTGTATAAAACTCAGTAATCCCAAGAATCATCCTGTGCATTTTCTGTTAACAAAATTTCTTACCCCTTATGTACTATCCCTACAAATATAAATAACAAAACAATAACAAAATAGAGCAAATCAACACCAGAATTCCAAATTAAAGACCATAAATCATAAGACAGGACAATAAAAAGCCCTGCTACCGCTTGGCCTCTTCAAGATCGATCCGAAGCTGATGCGGGCAGGGGAGTCTTTATTCTTCAAGACCGATCCGCCAGCTGATGCGGACAGGAGAGCCTTTATTTTGCCGATTCAAGCGGTTCAGCAGGTTATGCGGACTGAGATGCCTCTATTTGTCCTTTCCCCCTTTATTCCAGGCTCAATCGAACGATTTAACGACTCCTGAGTCCGTACCCGCTGAAAAAACAAGATTTTTGGCAAAATAAAGTCCCCTCTGTCCGCTTCGGTCCGCTGATGGGAGCCCAATCCTCCTGCTTCGCTTGTATCCTCTGAGGCATCCAGGATCTCCGCCATTCCAGGCGCGGCTTACGATATCCTTCTAGTCCAGATCATATATTGAGCCGACCTTCAGGCCGTACAGCTCATTGTAAATTTTCTCGGCAAAAGCATCCGTCATCCCGGCGATATAATCAATCACCATATGCTCCCATGTCCAGATCGGCTTGACCTGCCGCTGATCCTTCTCAAAGCGCTGCAGCCAATCGCTGGGAATAATGGCCCGCGAGGTTTCCGGGTCGAGGAATGCCTCCCACAAACGGCGCAGAATCCACTCGCTGCGTTTCTGCAGCCGCTGCACCCGCAAATCACGGATCATCGTGACCCAGGCGAAGCTTTTGAGCACACTGACCGTCCGCAGCATATCCTCATCCTCCTGGCCGTCTTTAATGAAGGTAACTTTCTTCCAGTTCCCGTCCGCAATGACACCAAGGCTGGCCACAAAGGTGCTGACCCAATAAGCCTTAACCTCCCGGCGGGTGCGGGAATAATCGTTCTCGCAGGTAGGCATTTTCTCCATCCATACGCGCAGGAAGGAACTCAGCACCTCTTCAACCTTGATGTGTATGTCGGCTTTCTTCCATCCGGTCCAGAAAGCATCCTCCAGAGTGGTAATTTTCTCTACGATCAGCCGCTGGATATACGCATCATGCATGAAGTGCTCATGCACCTCGATTTTACCGGCCTTAATGCCGTCTTCCAGATCATGTGCGGAATACGCGATATCATCACAGAGATCCATCAGTTGGGCTTCCAGCGTTTTCTTCCCATCCGGTATCCCCCACTGGCTGCGGATGGCCGAAATGTAGTTCCATTCGTGCAGATACATCCCTTTTTTCAAAACCGTACCGGGAAACGGATACTTATTAATGCCCAGCAGCACCGCATCCGAGAGGTTCAGCCCGTCGATATTCTCGCGTTTCTCCAGGAACATGATCAGCCGGAAATTGTGGGCATTGCCTTCAAAATGCTCATACTTCCGCCTCATATTCTCGCGGATCGTCTGCTGCTGCACCGGGCCTGCGCCGGACTTCCGCACCGCCTCTGCCGTCTTCTTCACCACAAGCTGCTCCAGAATGCTGTCCAGCACTTCTTCTCCCTTGTGGCCGAACGGCGGGTGGCCGAAGTCATGGGCGATGGCTGCACATTCCACCACCTCCGGATCAATGACCAGCCCCGGATTCTCCGCTTGTCCCGTTTCAACCTCCGGGTAGGCGCGCAGCAGGCTTTTGGCCGCTTCACGGGCAATCTGCGCCACTTCCAATGAATGGGTCAGACGCGTCCGGTAATAATCGCCGGTGCCTGCGCCGAACACCTGGGATTTGCCTTGCAGCCGGCGAAAGGTCGGCGAATGGATCAGACGCGAATAATCGCGTTCATATGCGGCTCTCGAGGTTTCCAGTCGGGTGATCTCCGGATATTGCCGGTGTTCTCTTTTTTCAATAAGTGTCATATCCGCTGCCCCTATCCTTGATCTGTATTTAGTACTTCATTATAGTCATTTTCCCCGGAACTTTCACTCTAAAATAGAAATAAGCGGACACCTGCCAAAAATGAATATTTCATATAGCCGCTGACGCATTCTAAGCAGAGTAATCCAAATAACCTGTACCCCGATACAGCGCGGAATGGACCTGAAATCAATGAAATCCGTCTGGAGAACCGCTGCAGTTGCAGCAGCATTAGTATTTGGCATGGCAAGCCCCGCACTGGGCAGCCCCCATATCAAAGACCGCTATTATTACGAGCAAAGAGGCGAAATGATCTGGGAAGTGCCGACTGCCCAAAAGGTGATTGCGCTCACGTTCGACGACGGTCCCGATCCCTCTGAGACGGATCAGATTCTGGATGTGCTGCAGCAGTACAACGCCAAGTGCACCTTCTTCGCCATCGGCAAACGCATCGCCGCCTACCCCGAAGTAGCCCGGAGGGTGATCACGGAAGGACATGAACTGGCCAATCATACTTATAATCATGTCTATTTCAAAAAGCCGATCTCCGAACAGCAGATTCAAGAGGAGCTGGAGCTGACGGAGAAGGAAATTGTGAAAGTATCCGGCAGGCACAGCAGCCTGTTCAGACCGCCGGGAGGCATGTACGACGAGACCCTGGTCGATGTCTCCAACAGCATGGGACTCAAGCCTGTGCTATGGTCATGGCATCAGGATACACGCGACTGGAACCGCCCTGGCGTATACAGCATCTCCAGCCGTGTCATCCGGAATGCGCGGAACGGGGATATCGTGCTGTTCCATGACCATGTTCACGGCCAATCGCAAACCCGCGAGGCGCTCAAAATCATCCTGCCTGAGCTGCAGAAGCAGGGCTTCCGGTTCGTGACCGTTTCCGAATTGATCGGGCTCTCTGATGCGCAGCAGGCCAAGAATAGGAGAAACTTGGCTTTTTAGAGCGCTCTCCCGCTCTGCCTCCGGAGTTCTTTAATTGCGCAGCATCTTAAAATAGGTTAGTCTTGAGCTATCATAGCGTTATTTTGAGAACTGCCGCAGTTCATATCTTAGGAGGCTTTACCATGTCCGAGAATACTTCCTATACAACCGAAGAAATCGCCCGGTTATTAAAAATATCCAAACTTAAGGTATATGATCTGATTAAGAAAGGGGAACTGCCCTCCTACCGGGTAGGCAAGCAGATGCGCGTGGATCTTTCCGATCTGGAGGCCTACAAGCAGCATTCGCGCAGCGGCATCTCCGGGAGTATCGCGCCAGTCTCAGCGCCAGCAGAAAATCCCCTGTTCATCCCCCCATCCGCCCCGCATCCGCAGCATACGCAGCTGCCGGCCCAACCCGGCAAAGCCGCCACCGATAATGTGGTGATCACCGGTCAGGATATGTCGCTGGATTTACTGGCTACGCATCTGGAGCGAAGCGAGACTTCCTTCCGTCCGCTGCGGTCGTATGCCGGAAGTCTGGACAGCCTGATCGCGATGTACCACGGGGAATCCGACATTGTCAGCACCCATCTGCTGGACGGGGACAGCGGGGAGTACAACCTGCCCTATATCCGCAGACTGCTGGTTGGCTTTTCATATGTCGTAGTGCATATGCTGACGCGCAGTGCAGGCTTCTATGTGCAGAAGGGCAATCCGCAGGGAATCCGCAGCTGGTCCGACCTGAAGCAGAGCGGAATCCGGATAATCAACCGGGAACGCGGGGCGGGGGCACGGGTGCTGCTCGACGAGCAGTTGCGCCTGCATGGCATTCCTGCCTCACAAATCAGCGGGTATGCTGTCGAAGAGAACAGCCATTTGGCCATAGCCGGCAGAGTGGCCCGGGAGAAGCCGATGTGGGCATCGGCACAGAAAAAGCCGCCAAAATTATTGACGGCGTTGATTTCATCCCGCTCATTCAGGAACGGTACGATCTGGTGATGCTTAAGAAACCGGGGCACGAAACATTGATTAGGACAGTTCTTGATATTTTGCGCTCAGCAGCCTTTCAGAACGAGCTCAGCTCCATTCACGGCTATGACCTTAGCGAGACCGGCACGGTCATTTACGAGACTTGAGCTCTAACGCGGCCTAAGCCTCTTCCTGTGCCTTTTCTTCTCCGCTTACTCGGAATCCTCTTTTTTTGTTTTATAGCTGACCTTATAGCTTCCTTTCGCACCGGCTCCTACAACCTCCAGCTTGTAGGAGCCGGTTTGCTGTATCTCCACTTCTTCCTCGCCTTTCTTGTTCGTCTCCAGTTCCTTAAACAGCTTATGGTCAGGATCATACAGCTTCATCGACAGCTCGCCCTTCTCTACTTTGGAGGCATAGCTCAGATAAAGTGTATCTCCTTTTTTAAGCTTCAGCGTTTTCTTCTCGGTGCCGGACAGCAGCCAATAAGAAGCCTTCATTTGATGCGGTGTACTGGAACCGACGTACATCACTTGTTTCTCGCATCCCGCAAGCAGCAAAGATCCGACTATTAATGCCAGCAGAAGCCGTTTCCGCCATTGTTTATCCATCCCCGTTCACTCCCCAGCATGTATAATATGTCCGCAATGCGGGCATATTTGTGTGTGCATATCATTTGCAGCCGGAATCTTATGCCGCCGCCGGGCATAAAAATACAGCACAACCCCCATAAAATTAGGAATATAGAAGACAGCGGTCAACCACAGCCATGTGTTCATCTTTTTGCGCGAAGAATCCTTGTAAATGAACACTCCCAAAGTCACGTATAAACCCGTAAACAGCAGCACTGCCAGCGCCGTTATGGTAAACCAGACCCGGTCCTCGTTGAACATATCAGCCATATAAGGAATCATCCAGTAGCCTGCCACAGCCAGAAAAGTCAGCATGCCAGATGTAATGATCCAGAATACCAGCATGCCCAAGTATTTGAAGTTTCTCATTTCATCCCCCTTCCCCCTTTGCACACCTCTTCTCCACGTTCCGTTTAGCTTTGCGTACTTTCCGCTTCTCTGCCGGATATATACAGCACAACTACCCCTGCTGCAACAGCCGGAGCTGCACCACAGGAGAGCAGAAGCGTCAGCTTCCAGAGCAGGGGTATCGGGCCGCTCAGCAGACATCCCCACAACAGCAGCAGAACCAGTGCACTCAATACCGCCAGAGCCGCAGCCGTTTTGTTCATGTCCTCTTTCCTGCGAATCCGCCGCAAGGTTGCCGCCTGCAGTCCCGCTGGAGCCGGCATCAATTCGCTATAATACTCGCGCAGCAGCTTCTCCTGCTTATCTTCCCGTTCCGTTTCTTTCACCGGTACTCCTCCCTCCATGGCTCCACAGCCTTCTGCAGCAGCTTTTTGCCCTGATTCAGCCTCGATTTGACCGTCCCTATAGGAATATCCAGCATTTTTCCGATCTCCTCATAACTAAATTCCTCGTAATAGTAGAGCACCAGCGGGCCCAAATACCGCTTTGGCAGCTTGCGGAGTCCTTCTTCCAAGCGGGCATACCTTTCATTCCGCAGGATCTGCTCCTCCGTCAGCGGTGCCCCGTCCCGTAGCTCAAGAAGCGGAACACGGCAGGAGGCTTCTCCGGTAAGACGTTCATAGAGCTTTTTCCATTTCCGGTAGCTGTCCCGGTACATATTCAGGGTCACCTGAAACAGCCATGCCTTAATAGACCGCTCCGGATCGTAACGATCCAGCTTGCGGATTACCCGCACCCACACCTCCTGAAACAAATCCTCCGCTTCCAGGGCATTTAGGGTGAGGTGGCGGCAGAACCGGTACAAGTCATCCTTGTATCTCTCTACCAGTAGTTCGAGCATTTCCCGCCTGCCTGTCCGGTATCCTTCGATGAGCTGCTTATCAGTGACCATTTTCCTCTGCCCGCCCTTTCATATCACATTACGAAGGAAACCGGACCTTTGTTCGAAAATTCACAAAATCCGGCATGCATAGATAACACAGCAAAAAGCAGGACTCAGGTCTTCCAATGCCTGAGTCCTGCCCCTTATGCTGAAACGGATATATCCCAAATTAGTCCACAATCAGGAACGGCGGTTGACGAACATCAGCATGAGTGCAGAGATGCCGATAATTGAACACACCCACAGCCAGGCCAGCGTCATATTGCCGCCATCGACGGCCACGTAAATAGCGGTGGGGACGGTCTGCGTCCGGCCGGGAATATTGCCGGCCACCATAATAGTGGCTCCGAACTCCCCCAGCCCGCGGGCGAATCCGAGCACGTAACCGGCTGCCAGCGAACGGCCTGCCAGTGGAAGCGTTACATACGCAAGCACCTGAAGCTCGCTGGCCCCCTGTGCGCGTGCTGCATCCTCCAGATCCTTCTCCACACCTTCAAAGCCCGCCTTCACTGTGCGGTATACGAGGGGGAAAGCAACCACAACTGCAGCAATAACTGCCGCCCCCCAGGTGAACAGGATCGTATGCTCCGTAAATTGCTCGTACAGCTTCCCGATCCAGCTCCGCCGGCCCAGAATCACCAGCAGCACAAATCCGACCACGGTTGGCGGCAGTACCAGCGGGAGCAGCAGCACCGTTTCAACCAGGCTGTAGCCCGGAAACCTCCGGCCCGCCATCGCCTTGGCTGCCAGGGTCGCCAGCAGGAAAACAATGATGCTGGTTATGACTGAGATCTTGACCGAAAGCCAGACCGGGGCGAAAAAATCGGTCCAATTGATCTCCATCCCGGTTCACCCCGTTGATTTATTCAGCAAGCTTAAATCCATAGCTTGTAAAGATATCGCTTGCCGCCTTCGTTTGCACGTAGCTGTAAAAGGCTTTGGCCTCCGCCGTATGCTTGGAATCCTTCACAATCCCGACCGGATAATTGATTGCTTTGTGTACATGGGCACCCACAGTTAGCGCAATCTTTACTTTGCCGGAGGTAAGGGCATCTGTTTTGTAGACGAATCCGGCATCGGCATTCCCTGTTTCTACATAAGAGAGCACCTGGCGCACGTCCTTGGCAAATACCAGCTTGCTTTGCAGCTTATCCCATACCTTCTTCCCTGTCAATGACTGCTGCGCATATTGGCCGGCCGGAACCGATTCGGGCTGTCCGACAGCCACTTTCTTGAAGCCTTTATCCGTAAGCTGTGTAATGGCTGTAATGGAAGCTTTGGAGTCCGAAGGAACAACCAGCACCAGTTGATTCTTCAATAGCTCTTTATGGTCAGAAACAAGTCCTCCATTGACCAGAGCAGTCATTTGCTTGCCACCTGCCGAGAAGAACAGGTCAGCAGGTGCGCCTTGCTCAATCTGTTTCTGCAGAGTACCGGAAGCGCCGTAGTTGAAGACAAGATCAATATCAGGATGCTGCTTCTCATAGAGAACGGCAATCTTATCAAGACTGTCCTGCAGGCTCGCTGCGGCAGACACCATAATCTCCGTCTTGCTGGCCGCCTGCACCTGCTTCTCAGGCATTGCTGACAGACCCACTGCCAACAGCGCAGCCATGATAACCACTGCTAATTTCTTGAACATTCCCATTCCTCCCATTTATGTATCTTGTATATTCAGGTGATATTCTAGCATATCTTTTTTTGTTTTACTATACGTTTAGTTATGTTTGTTTATATTTAGTTATGTATAGTTAATATCCGATGTTAATATGCGATATGCTTAGATAAAAATGGGTGGCATGAATGTCTAATTTTCTATCTAACAAAAGAAAGTCCTTTAGGCATCACGCGAATGCCTAAAGGACTTTTCGGAACACCTTAATTCTTCATCCGTGGATCAAGCACATCCCGCAGGCCGTCTCCCATGAGGTTAAAACCCAGGACAGTCAGCATAATGGACAGCCCCGGGAACACCACTGTCCAAGGAGCCTTCTGAATAAACTGCCGTGAATCGGAGAGCATCTTGCCCCATTCCGGGTCCGGCGGCTGGGCACCGAGGCCAAGGAAGCCAAGTGCGGCTGCTTCAATTATGGCCGTGGCGATGCCGAGTGTACCCTGCACAATAATCGGCGTCAGGCTGTTCGGCAGGATATGGGTAAGCAGAATACGGGTGTTGGTCATCCCGATCGCTCTTGCCGCCGTAATGTACTCCTCCGACTTCAGGGAGAGCACCTTCGCCCGCACAAGCCGGCCGTACGTAGGGATGTTTACGATAGCAATGGCGTACAGCGCATTCTGCAGGGAGGGCCCCAGAATTGCCACGATAGCAATCGCCAGCAGAATACTCGGAAAAGCAAGCAGAATATCGAACAGGCGCGAAATCAGCATATCAATCCATTTGCCGTAGAATCCCGCCAGGATGCCGAGAAATGTACCTGCAATAATAGATCCAATGACGGCAAAGAAACCGACCCAGAGCGAGATGCGCGCTCCGTAAATGATACGGGTGAACATATCTCTTCCCAGATCATCCGTGCCGAACCAATGAGCCGCTGACGGCGCTTTCAGCCGGTTGACCAGCTCCTGCTCCTTGAATCCATAGGGGGCAATAAGCGGCGCCAGCAGAGCGATCAGCACAAAAAACACGATAATGCATAACCCGAGCATAGCCGTCTTGTTCCTGCGGAAGGCCTTCCACGCATCGAGCCAAGGTCCGGAAACCTTGTCGGCAGGTACACTCGGGGGCGTTACATGAATTGATGCCTGTCCCATAGGTTCACCCCTCACTTGTAATTGATGCGCGGATCGATAGCGGCGTAGAGCAGATCCACAAGCAGATTGATCACAACAAAAATAAAGGCAATGACCAGAATCCCCGTCTGAATCACCGGGTAGTCACGGGAACTGATCGCTTCATATATATATCTTCCTACGCCCGGCCAAGCAAAGATTGTCTCAGTCAGCACGGCTCCGCCAAGAAGAGCGCCTGTCTGCAAGCCCACTACCGTCAGCACAGGAATCAGCGCGTTCTTGAGCGCATGTTTGTACACGACCAGGAATTGCGGCATGCCTTTGGCTTTTGCCGTACGGATATAGTCGGAATTCATAACCTCCAGCATGCTGGAACGGGTCATCCGGGCAATAATCGCCATCGGGATGGTTCCGAGCGCGATGCTTGGCAGGATTAAATGCTTGATAACCGTCCACAATTGCCCCCACTGTCCAGCAATAATCGTATCAATCACATAGAGATTGGTAATGCTCTCCACCGGATTGCGCTGGTCCATCCTCCCTATGGATGGAAGCCAATGCAGCTTCAGCGCGAACAGCAGCTGCTCCATCAGCCCCAGCCAGAAGATCGGCATGGAGACGCCAACAAGAGCAATAATCATCGCCGTATAGTCGAACCATGAATTTTGCCGCCAAGCGCTCAGAATCCCCGCATTGACACCTACAAACGCTGCAAACAGCATAGCGGCGGCCGTCAGCTCCAGAGTCGCGGCAAGGTAAGGCATTATTTCTTTGGCAATCGGCGTTTTGGTGCGGATTGAGGTTCCCAGATCTCCTTGCAGCAAATCCCCCATATAATTGAAATACTGCTGCAGCCATGGCTTGTCCAGTCCAAGCTGCTCCCGCAGCGCCTGCTTGGACTGCTCTGTAGCTTTTTGGCCCAGAATCGTCTCCGCCGGATCACCCGGTATCGCATGAATAATGGAAAAAACAATCATTGTCATCCCGATCAGCACAGGGACCAATACCATGATGCGTTTTAATAGGTAGGAGTTCAAATTCAGCTCACCTACTGTTCGAAGTAAATTTCGCTATAATATTCCGTACCTGTCGGACCTGGAACATACCCTTTCAGGTTTGCTTTTGCAGCCAGCAGCGGAGTGGTGTGCACCAGTGGAATCCAAGGCGCGTCCGCTTTGATAATTTCCTGGGCTTGCTTGTACAGACCGGAACGCTTGGCCTGATCCGTTTCCTTCTGGGCATTGATCAGGAGGGTATGCAGTTCTTCATTTACGTAGAAGCTGCGGTTGTTTCCCGGAATAGCATCCTTATCCAGGAGGGTGTAGAGGAAGTTATCCGGATCTCCATTGTCGCCCGTCCAGCCGAGCATGTAGATATCATCTTTTTCTCCGGCTTTGGTATCATCGAGGTAAGTCGCCCATTCCGGCGATTCAATAACGGTTTTTACGCCGATTTTTTCCCAATCCGCTTGGATGGCTTCAGCAACCTTCTTGCCGTCAGGCATGTAAGGACGGGATACAGGCATGGCATACAGGGTTACCGGGTCGGGGAGGCCCTCGGGATATCCGGCTTCGGCCAGAAGTGCCTTGGCTTTATCCAGATCGTATTCATAATCCTTCACAGCATCGTTGTAGCCCCACAGTGATGGAGGCATCGGGTTTACAGCGGCAGTGGCCTGTCCCGAGAAGAAGGCATCGATAATAGCTTGTTTATTGACAGCATAGTTCAGCGCCTGTCTTACTTTTACATTGTCAAAAGGTTTCTGTTTGAAGTTGAACCCGAGGTAAGACACATTGAACGGCGGACGTTCAATCTTCTGCAGTCCAGTGTTGCCTTCAAGCGTGGACAGATCATCCGGGCTCAGATCCTCCATCAGATCAATCTCGCCGTTCTGCAAGGCGTTGAAGCGTGCCGAGTTATCCGGAATAGAGCGAACGATGATTTTGTTCAGCTTAGGAAGTCCTTCTTTCCAGTAGTTAGGATTCCTGTCCAGTGTAATGGAATCGTTGCGCTTCCATTCCTTGAACACATAAGGTCCGGTGCCCACAGGCTCATTCTTGAAGTTCTCCTTCTTTTCCTTAATGGCAGCAGGACTGGCAATCCCAAAGGAGGTCATCGCAATATTCTGCAGGAATGGCGCCTGCGGCTGGTTCAAAGTAAATTGTACGGTTGTGGCATCCACAGCCTTCACTTCCTTGATCACACGGCTGCCCTCCGGACCGAACATGGAATCATAATAATCAAAGGAGTCCCCTTCAAATTTGAATTCACTTGCCGGATCGCTCCAGCGGGTGAAGTTGAACACTACCGCTTCGGCGTTGAAATCCGTTCCATCATGGAACTTCACACCCGGATGCAGCTTGAAGGTATAGGTCAAACCGTCAGCAGAAACTTCCCAGCTGTCAGCAAGTGAAGCTTGTACTTCGGAGGTACCGGGTTTGTACTCCAGCAGAGAGTCGAACACTTGATGGCCAATCTTAAGCGATTCACCGTCGGTCACAATGGCCGGGTCCAGCGAGGCCGAGTCGCCGCCGCGTCCCAGGATCAAGGTATCCTGCTGTGCCGCCGCTTCAGGTGAGCTTTCCGGTGCGGCGGTTGCCGCTGCATTCGAACCCGTTGCTTCTGTACCGGCATTGTTGTTGTTGTCACCTCCGCAGCCGCTTAAGGTCAAAACGGCCCCCAGCGTTACTGCCAGTGCAAGACTGCTCCATTTCTTCATCTTTAGAAAAACTCCCTTCTTTCGTTAAAGTGTTAAAACTTCTATATGGAGTCGCGCCAAAGCGCTGCCATATACCAAGGCCATTGATTGCCTGCAGAATTAGTCTCATTGCATACTAAGCCAGATGGGTACGGTTCTCTTCGTCATACAAATGACATGCGGTTAGATGTCCGGCTCCGGTTTCCAGCAGCGGAGGTCTTGTACTGCGGCAGACATCCATCACCCGGGGGCAGCGGGTATTAAAAGCACAGCCTACCGGCGCATTCGCCGGACTCGGCACTTCCCCCTGCAGAATGACCCGCTCCTTGCGGATATCCGGATCAGGTTCAGGAACCGCTGACAGCAGCGCTTGAGTATAAGGATGGTGCGGCTGGTCATACAGCTTGTTCTTACCGGTAATCTCCACAATTCGCCCAAGGTACATCACGGCAACACGGTCGCAGATATGCTTCACTACACTAAGGTCATGGGCTATGAATATGTAAGTTAGTCCGAATTCTTTTTGTAAATCCTGCATCAGATTAATGACCTGGGACTGGATAGACACATCAAGGGCAGACACAGGCTCATCAGCGATAATCAGCTTCGGCTGGAGCGCCAGCGCTCTGGCAATCCCGATCCGCTGGCGCTGGCCGCCGGAGAATTGATGCGGGTACCGCTGAAGATGCGCCTTGGCCAGTCCCACTACATCGGCCAGCCGTTCAACAGCCGCCCGCCGCTCCTTCGCATTGCCTGCGCCATGCACAATCATCGGCTCTTCCAGGATACGCTGCACGGTATTCCGCGGGTCGAGGGAAGAGAACGGGTCCTGGAAAACAATCTGCATCTCCCGCCGTTGCCTGCGCATGTCCTCCATAGACAGCTTCGTGATATCCCGGCCTTCAAACCAGACTTCCCCCGCCGTAGGCTCGATCAGACGAAGCAATGAACGGCCGGTCGTTGATTTGCCGCAGCCGCTCTCTCCAACAAGCCCAAAGGTTTCACCCTTCCTGACTGAAAAGGATATGTCATCAACCGCTTTGATATAAGCTTGAGTTTTGTTGAAAAAACCTTTGTTAACCGGATAATATTTTTTGAGGTTCCTGACCTCCAGCAGGCTATCATTCATACCGCATCCTCCTGTTGACTATCATGCAGCCAGCATCTGCAGCTATGGTTATCCTCCTGCAGCTTCAGCTGCGGAAGGGATTGCCGGCAGAGCTCCATCACATGGGAGCAGCGCGGCGCGAACCGGCAGCCCTGCAATTGTGTGCTCAGGGCCGGCACACTGCCGGGAATAGAATACAGCCGCTCCCTGGTTTCACCCATTCTCGGCACCGACTGGATCAGCCCCCGGGTGTAAGGATGCAGCGGATTCTTGAAAATATCGCGCACACTGCCCTCCTCCACCACCTTGCCCGCATACATTACGGCAACCCGCTGGCACATTTCCGCCACCACCCCAAGATCATGGGTGATCAGCATAACGGCAGTTCCCTGCTCTTCGTTCAGCTTGCGGATCAGGTCAAGAATCTGCGCCTGGATCGTAACATCGAGCGCCGTTGTCGGCTCATCGGCAATGAGCAGCTCGGGGCTGCAGGAGACCGACATCGCAATCATCACCCGCTGCCGCATGCCTCCCGACAATTGATGCGGATACTCATCGATGATGGCCTCCGGCCGGGGAATGCCGACCTTGCGGAGCATGTCCACCGCATGGGTCCGGGCATCCTTCTTGGACAGGCCACGGTGCAGCCGGACGGTTTCTATGATTTGCTGGCCGACAGTAAACAGCGGATTCAGGGAAGTCATCGGCTCCTGAAAAATCATCGACACGGCATCGCCGCGGATGTTGCGCATTTCTTTTTCTTTCAGCGGTACGATATCCTGGCCTTTCAGCAAAATACGCCCGCTCACGATCTTGCCCGGCGGATTAGGAACGAGCTTCAGAATGGATAGCGAAGTGACGCTTTTGCCGCAGCCCGATTCGCCCACCACACCCAGAACTTCTCCCGGATTGATGTATAAATCCACTCCGTCCACTGCTGGCACTTCGCCGCGTTCAGTAAAAAAATGGGTGTGCAATTCCTCAACTTTCAGAATAGGCTGGACCACAATGAACCCTCTCTTCTATTAGAAATTGAACAAAGGTCAAATGAAAGAATAGTGAACTGCCTCATAAGAAGAAATAAAGAATAACTAATACCTTACATAAAGCGATAGAAAAAAGGGGATAAGTCTACATTATTGTTATTTAATGTATAACACTACTATATAAATCCTGGATAGACAAGATGTTTTTGTACACAAAACTAACACCAGTGTTTATATAGGAATAATTCAGTCAATAATAAAAGAAAAAACTGTGCTATTTATATAGCGACAGCCATTTCTCCAGCTGATGTCTCAACATCTCCCGGTAATATAGCGGCTCCATAATTTCAGCCTCTTCTTCAAAATTCAGAATCCAGCGGACAAAGCCGATGTCCTGTTCTATGGCTACTTTAAAATGCAGACACCTGGTCTGGAGGTCCACCTTGCTGGGTTTCACGAACATATCCTCGTATTTGATCCGGTCTATTATCTGCTCCGAAAACCTGATCTTGAACTCTACCTGCAGACTATCCCGGTCGAGCGACCACTTCTGCTCCATAAAGGCCTGCAAATCAAATTGCTCTTTGGAAAACCAAAGATTCGTCGGCTTCACATTCGAGAACCCATGAAGATGAAAAGTCCGGATAATCCCGAAACGATGACAAAATCCGATTAGATGATAACGATTCTCTAAGGGAACAAGGCAGTATGGATCAATCTGGATGTCTCTTTCAGCATAGGCATTCTCGCTGTAGTCGGCCAGAATGCTGTTTTGCTTCATAATGGCGTTCAATACCTCGGTCAAAAAGAGCGGCGGGTCATCCTGGTACCCGCTCCTTTCCATCCATAGCTGTCCAGCTTCTCTTTTGGCAGTTTCCATCGTTTCTTCCCTTTCCGCCTTCTGCTTGTAGGCTGCGGCCATTACTTTCTCATAGGCGCTCTCAAAGCCGGGAGGCAGTATGTTTTTGATGTCATTCATAATGCCCCGCAGCTGTGAAAATGCGGCCGATTCTTCTTCCGACCAATCCAGAGGATATAATGCAAAATTACCGATAAAGGCGTATCCTTTCCCATGTCCCAAATGGATGATAGGGATGTGCATGGCGCTTAGCGCATCCATATCCCGGTATATCGTTCTCTCGCTGTTGCCGCAGCGTTCCGCCAGTTCGCGGGCCAAAATTCCCGGTTTGGCTTGCACTAGCGTAATAATGCGCATTAGCCGGATTAATCGGTCTGTCATATTCAGTTCCCCTTGAGTTTATGGTAAAATAGACCCATTATTTTAAATAAATTAGTTATATATATCTATAACCATTGATGTAATAACCCAAATTAATAAAGATAATAGAACTATTTTACTACATTACCACACTTATAAATCGTTGATTGTTAACTAATCCCCGCAAAAGATTATGAATGAATATGCTTATGTATGTACTGGCAGGGTCGCGTACAATGCCCGCAGCCCCCCTATCTTGTTGCTGTCCTCCGCCAGACTTGACTCTTTGCGTCAAGCTGTTTATACACTGTTTCCGCTTCTTTCACAAGCTGCATATCTCCGGATCTGGCGGCCAGCAGCAGTAAATCGTCTGCCTGCCGGCGAAGATGCTCGAACTCCGTCTGGATGTTGCCTTTGGTGCGCTGCACCGCCACTTCTTCCAGCAGTTTTTCTGTCTTCAAGAGTTCCAGGTGTTTCTCGACATGGAAGCAGCACCGCTCGGACAGGACATCTGTATGATGTGTATATTCCAGGCTGAGCTTTTTGAGAGGCAGCTCCCGGATCCGTTCTACCGGAGGCTGTTTATACTGCCATTGCAGCCAGAGGGCTTCATGAATGCCTGCCGGTTTGGCCGCCATCGTGAATTCCAAAGCGATGTATTTCCGTGTTTTGGAATATAGTTTGCCAAGCTTAAGCAGGATAGAACGCCCCTCCCCGGCTTCTGCGTTGCAGCCATGACATCTGTTGAAGGTTACATGTGCTTCCAGCCAGACTCTAAGTTCAATCTCACGGGCCACCACCTTCCGGGTCCGCTTGCGGGATTCCTCAGGATTGGAGATTCCCTTCCACTCGATAAGCAGAACTACATTCTGCGCACCGGCTGCAAAAATCCGTTCCTGGCTCCACGTAAATGTGGGCTGAAAACTTGCTTGCATATTTCCACCTCTTTCTTTTTCTGGGTCTTCTATTAATGTACCAATATTGGCGGACAACTCCTTGTCATGGAATATATGTTCGGTCCTATAATATCGACAAAAAAAGAGGCACTCCCCTTTAAAAGGGGAACGCCTCTTTGCGAATGAACATTCTTTTGTCGAAACATGGCGATAAATACTCATTTTAGTAACTTGCAGAACTGCGTCTGCCCCGCTCTTCCTTGAAGAAAAATCCCAGCGCCCATTTTGCACACAACAGCGAGAATACCAAAAACAAAAGCGCCCAGACAATCGCAGGCAGCGGAGTAAGCCGTGCCAGATTCGCGGCATCTCCTGCACGTCCCGGGGTAACCGCCGCAGCCGAGACCAGAAACAGCGAACTCATGACAGATTCCTCAAGGGTGAGGAAGGCCAGAAATAAATAATAATATTTGCCGGCCTTTGGCCAGACGAACAGCATGACGACATTCAGCAGGATGAACCCGCCCAGCCACAGCATTCCGAAACCGCCCCGCACATACAGGACAAGCATCACCAATGCCACACCGGATGCCAGCAGCAGCCCCCATCTATACCACCCCCTGTTATACAAATAAAACAGCAGAAGTGAGAATAATGACGCCAGCGTATAACCCGCCAGTGAAACCAGAACCGCCTTCCCGCCCGCTTCTATAGCCGAGTAGGTTACTCCGCTATGATCTGCATACAATTCAATGCGCAGCACACTTCCCGAGAGCAGCAGTGTGACAAGCGCATGGCCAAATTCATGGAACATCGTATCCAGATTGCGGAACAGGGAGGAAAATGGAATCAGCCGGGTCAGTAAAGCGGAACCTGCAAGAAACAGCAGGGTTTTGAGCCATTTGTTCATAGCGTGCAGCCCCTTTCCGTACAAAGTATACGTGAATTCAGCCAGGAACGGTAGCAAAAAGAAACCTTGATGGCCTGAATCCGGAATTACCTGTAGATATGGTTATCCTCCTGGACTGCAGGGTAAAAACTTGTAAACTCTTGCCGGGGACAAAATATCGCCCAAACCGTCAAATTGCGCCACTTCCGCGGCACCAGATGCCGAGCCAAGCCAGTTCTGCTATGTTAAAATAAAAAGGAAGCCCAGTCTATACCAGGTGGTGATTACAGAAATGAAGCCAAAAGTAAAACATCCTTATGCAAAGCTGTTATGTTCAGTAATGCTGCTCCTGGGATTGTCAGCCATATTTCCCGCTCCTGCGGCAAAGGCTAATTATTTCAGTGACTTATATAATGGATTGCAGAATTTCTCGGAGCTTCCCGGCGAGGTCAACCAGTTGCAGGAGAGCTACAGGCAGACTACGGAGGAGCTGCAGCAGACCAAGGAACAGCTTGGGCAAACCCTGCAGCAGATGGCTGATTATCAGGCCCAGAACGCGGCCCTGCAGGAGCAGAACCGCCAGCTCAGCCAAGTGGTGGATGAACTGAAAAATGACCGTACAGCGAGGGAGAACTACTATAACCGGATTAAAATCACCGTCATTACCGGACTTGCACTGATACTCGGTTACTTCGTGCTGATCCGGCTGCTGCGGCTGGGCATGCGCCACAGATCCAGAAAAAGCGACCGCCTGCGTTAATGTGTACATGAGGGAGTGTAAACTATGAACATCGATGTCCAGGATGAAGGTGACAGCGGCAGCGGACAAGCCGTGGCCTTCACTGTTGACGTGAACGAAGAAATTCATGTGCTGCATCCGCAGCAAATTATCGCCTATCAGGGCCCTTCTTCAGGCCGCGCGGACAGGCTGATGGATGTCAAGGGAATGTACCGCAAACGGAAGCTGATCCGCTCGGATATGACCGGCCCTTGCCGCTTCGTTGCCGCCCTGCCTCCCGGCTACAGGGTCAAAACCTTCCAGCTGGACGGGAAAAGCGATCTGCTCTATGACTTCAGGCATCTGTTCTTCTACAGCAAAGGAATTACTATGCAGACCAGGGTCCTGAGCATGAAGAATATGCTTGTTACACGCGATGTGATCAAGGTTAAGTTCTCGGGGCCGGGCAGCATCGGCATTCTGACCGAGGGAACCGTATGTGAAGCCGAGCTGCACCCCTTTGATCCGCTGTATGTGGACGCTGGCAGTATCATTGCTTACCCCGAAAACGCCAAGCTGGAGCTGACCGTCTACGGCAATCACTTAGCCAGCCAGCATATGAGCTATCACTGGAAAATGACCGGCCACGGGCCGGTAATGTTTCAGGCCGGACGCCAGAGCCGCCGCTTCGAACGCGATAATAATGAGGACGGCATTATCAAGCGTTTTCTGCGTGAAGCCTTGCCCTTTGGCGGGGTCTTCATCAAGTAACCCCGATATCGGTTATTCGATTGTAAAAGAGCGCCGCGCGAATCTCTTCGCGCGGCGCTCTTTGTTGATGCTGCAGCTTGGATTTAAGCCAAGAATGCGTTCAGCATCCAGGCGGATTTCTCCACGCTGGTTCTTATTCCAGTCAGCAGGTCGGCAGTAGGCTGGTCGCCCAGTTCTTCCGCAGCCGAGATCGTGCTCTTCAATTCCCCGGTCACAACAGCAAAGTCCTTAACCAGCTGGGCTACCATTTCCTGTGCGGTTTCTCCTCCAGAAGCTTCTTTAAGATCGGAGAGAGCCAGATATTGTGTCATCGTTGAAGCCGGTTGGCCTCCGATGGCCAGAAGGCGCTCAGCCAGATCATCCACATATGTGGCAGCTTCTGTATACAGCTCTTCAAATTTAGCGTGGAGCGTGAAGAATTGCGGCCCGCTCACATACCAGTGGTAATGATGCAGCTTCACTCCCAGCAGCGTCCAATTTGCGGTCTGACGGTTTAAGGCAGTGTGCAGTTCAGTATGACTCTTGATTTGTGTACTCATTCGAATAACCTCCTATGGCTTATTTATTTGTTATTTGTATTTAGACTCATTCTAAATCTATATACAATTTAACATATTGCTTAGAGTATTGCAAGCTATCCTGAAATAACGGTGTCCGATTCATATGACATGGAACTGCTGCAAATTCTAGCACACTCCCCTTTCTGCACCTATTATTTCTATCACATTTAGCCAAATGCTGCCGAATTGACATAAATTACTCCATTGCGGCAGATAAGATTACATTATCGGCAGATTGGATTCTGCCACCTTTCCTTTACCGCTGCGGAAGAAGGCCCGCATCTCGTCACGCTTTGATTTTGGACTGAGCACATATACTGTGTCTCCCGGTTCGATGACTGTGTTCCCATGCGGGGTCACAATACTTTTATTACGGATGATGGCGGTGAAGAGAATATCCTCGGGAAGCCCTATCTGCGCGATTTGCATCCCGGCTATAGGCATATGCCTGTCAATGGCAATATGATTGAATTCAGAATCCGTCTTGCCGAGCGCCACCAGCTCCATAAGCGAAGGCTGGGCATCGTCTTTTCCGACAAGCCTTAACCGGGAGGCCAGCGGAGAAATGGTTGTCCCCTGAATGACCGCCGAGGTCAATACCACAAAAAATACAACATTAAAGAATAACCGCCCTTGCGGAAGTCCCGCCAGCAGCGGATAAGTCGCGAGTACAATCGGTACCGCGCCGCGCAGGCCCGCCCAGGAGATCAATGTTTTCTCCCGGAATGAGAATCTGGCAAACAGCAGGCTCAGGAATACTCCCGCCGGCCTTGCAATCAGCATAAGAATAACGGACAGCAGAAGGCCCTCCCAGGCAATGTCCGCCAGTTCATTCGGAAACACAAGCAGCCCCAGCAGTGTGAACATGGCAATTTGCATCATCCATGCGAAGCCGTGGTTAAAATTCATGATCGTCCGGTGATACATCAGCTCGGAATTTCCCAAAGTCAGGCCTATGACATATACCGCCAGCAGGCCGCTGCTATGGACCATGGCTGCAAGTCCATAGGCCAGCACGGCGAACCCAATCGCCATGACCGGATAGAGCCCGGTAGAATCGAGATTAATCCGGTTGATCAGATAAACGGCAAGCTTACCGACCGCTACTCCCATCACCAGTCCTATCCCCATCTCCCATACAAAAGACAGCAGGAGGCTCCAGATGGCGGTATCAGGATGCTGAATCCATTCAATCAGCGATACGGTCAGAAACACTGCCATGGGGTCGTTGCTGCCTGACTCCGCCTCAAGCGTAGACGTCAGGCGCTTGTCAATATTTTTGCCGCCGAGGACAGAGAATACCGCCGCCGCATCAGTGGAGCCCACAATGGCTCCGAACAACAGACTTTCCGCCCATGGCACATCCAGCACAAACCTTGCGAAAACTCCTACAATCGCTGTTGTAAGCAGCACGCCCACCGTCGCCAAAGAAAGTGCAGGGGCCATGATCGGCCGAATGTCCTTGATGCTGGTCTGCATCCCGCCCTCAAACAAAATGACAATCAGCGCAAAAATACCGGCAACCTGCGTGAGCGAGGCATTGTTGAAATACACAAAGCGGCTAAGCACCATTCCCGCGGCGATGAACAGCACTAGTGCGGGCATGCCAAAGCGCGTGGAGAATTTGGTAGAGAGCACACCGGCCAGCAGCAGCGCTGCCAGCAATAAAATAATATTGTCCGCAAGATGAGTCATATCTGAGGTACCGCCTTTCTTGTAAGTCACGCTCTTCACACCAGGCTGGTCTGATATGTACGTTATTACCCCATACCCGCTAGTCCCAAAGCAACGCTTGCCCTTATTTCAGCTTTCCCAATTCACAGTAAAAAACCCCAGTGGTCCATAAATCCACGGAGGTTATTCGGATGGGCTTATTCTCTTGAATAGACTTGCATTTCATGAATGGACCAGTAATTCCCTCCCGAGCCGGTCTGCACAATCCGGAGATACCTTGTTTTGACTGCGGGGAATTCGATTTTGGTCTTTTCAAACCTTCCTTTACCGGAAGCGATCTTGGTCCAGCTTGTTGCATCATCCGAAATATACAGCTCATATCCCCGGGGATAATCATAAGAAGATAAGGTATAGTCCAAATCTATCGCTTCCACCGAGTGCACACCCGCCAGATCAATCTGGATATATTCCCCAGAGGCCTGGTGTTTGCCGGTATCCCAGCGCGTCCGCCTGTCTCCGTCAATGGCATTTGCCGGACTTGAAGCCTGAGTGTTCACATTGGATGACACCTTCCACTCCGAACGGTCTAGGGGAACCAGTCCGGTAGCTGTGATCTGCGTTTTCTCCGACACTACACTTGAACCTGCTGTACGAACTGCATATGTGTACAATGTGCCCTCCTGCAGCCTGCCGTCCGTATATTCCGTTTGCTTGATGCCGGTGGCAATTACCTTCAAATCACTGCCGGAGCCGTCGGCCCGGAGCACTTCATAGCTTGCTCCGGGGGCCTCCAGCCAGTTCAGTTTAACAGAGGGTCCTTTGACTGCTGCTGCCTTTAAACCTTGGGGTGCAACATCCGCTACCTCGGAGGAGGGCTCCAGAATATACTGTACAGCCTCACCGGGAGCGAGTGTTTCGTTGAATTCAAGCGTCGGTCCAGCACTTTTACCCGAGACATAGCTGCGGGCTTCTTCATACGTATCCCCGCTGCCGAAACGTTCGCCCTCATACACTGTTTTCTTGGGCATCTTCACTTTTACAGTGACGGTTTGCGGTGTTTCCTCAAAGTTGACGAAGTTTACCAATACTTTGTTCGAGGTGGCTCCGGTTCCGGCCAAAGGCTCCAGAGTGGAGGTATCGACTGCACGGACATACACCAGCTTGTCGGCCAGAGCATCCTTATTGGTAATTTCGTAGCTTAACGGAGCGCCGTGCGTGGCATAAGCCAGATCCAGCCGTCTCATGATGCTGACACGTGAATCTTCGCCTTTCTTGGTATAATAAATCTCCGTTTTTACCGGATCATGGTCTTCCAGATTAAAGCCATACTTGAACAGACTGAAGTTTTTGAAAAAAGCGGCATGCTGGACAAACATATCCGCATAGCCGATATGCGCACGCATAATCCGGTCGAACACCGCGGCCGTCCGTTCGGAGGCCCCGTATTGGTAAGCATCCACATGAGCGTCGGAGGTCCCGAATTCGGTCGTCAGCATTTTTTTGCCAAGCCCGTCTGCGGCTCCGCCGAAGGTTTTCAGATTCTCGGTAAAGCTGCCTCCGTTGCTGAAAATATAAGAATCGCCGTAGGAATGCCCATTGGTCAGATCGGTCACTTCCTCCAGTTCGTCCCGCTGCTTCGGATCACGTTCCCAGCCGTCCGGGTCGCCGCACTGGCGCACCCTGCCCTTCTGATTGCCGCAGGAATCATCGCTGTAATCCGGCCAATAGGCCCAGCCTGGAGCCACGGTCTGCAGATGGGGGGCGATTGTCTTGCCTTTCTTGTTCAGCCAGTCGGCAATCGCCAGATTAACCGCCTTGGAGCGGTTAAACAGCCCCGGCTCATTGTCCACTTCATAATATTGGAAGTACGGGCTGTACTTCTCGAAATAATCCGTCAGCTTCTTCTCTGCTGTTTCCGGCAGTGAGCCGTCTTCATTAAGTTTGATATCGCCAGTGTACAGATACAAGGCTACAGCCTGCATATTGTAATCCTTCAGCACCTTGTAGTATTCTTCCATGTTCGAACAGGAGCGTCCGACATCGCTGGCACAGCTGGTACGCATAATATTGCCGCTGTACGCTACGCCGAGCCACTTCATGATATAGGGCAGATGCGTAACCGCACCTTCGTCAAAATAAAACTGCTTATTGTTGACCATAGTCCCGGTCAGTGTATAGCTGCCGTGAATCGGCTCCTTGATCGGCGTCTTGAGTGCCTCCAGACTAAGATTATCCCAGGTCCACCAGTTGTATTTATCCTCCATATCTGAGGAATACATTCCGCGTGTAGTCCGGAGCTTCAGTTCATTAATGCCGGCAACCAGCTGTTCTTTGGGAATATACAGCTCATAGGTTTTACGGAAATTGTATTTGCTGTCCGTTCCGGCGATACCGGCGATCTGTATAATTCCCGATAGCTGACGGTTGGAAAAGACGCTCATCTGCGGAACGGATTTGTAAGCATCAAGGATGCTTACGCGAAATAAGACCCCGTTCTCCGGGATCTCATCCAATTTATACTTAATCCGCAGTTCAGGGTTGGTATCGCCTCTGAGCCCAGAAGGAATGGATTGGAGTGCTGAAGCTTTCAAAGCCGGAGAAGCAATATTAATCGCTTCGTTTCCATCAGAGGTGCCGGTCTCTGCAAATTCCGCATCGGACCCGTCATGCCGTCCGAGCTGCCAGAGGGTCGTGCCCTCCGGCAGCTCGGGTCCCGCATCATTGGCGGCGGACAGTTCAGACATATCTACCTCCACTTTGCCTTTATTGGTCCCGTCCTCTCCGAAGACAGAGATGGATAACAGAAACAAGATGGCAAGTGCTGCGAATTTTAGTAAAAGATGAAGTGGTTTGCGTGTTTTTTTCTTAGTCCTAGCTCTCATTCCCATGTCCTCGCTTTCTTCCGGGGTGTGTGCCCAGGCTCTGTAAGCCTGATTTTGCTTCATTCATTAAGGAAGGGTAAGGGCGTTCTGGGGGATGGGCCCAGGCTTCTGGCTCGGACTCTTCCACATCAAGCGGATGCTTGCATCTCCGCGGTTCTCGTAATATTCTACTTTCAGGTTATACGAGGTTCCTGCTGTGAGCTTAATGCTCCCCACGCGGCTGACACCGCTTTGCTTCTTCCAGCTGTCGATAATCAGCTTGTCGCCGATCCATACACGGACGCCATCATCCGAGGAAGCGGTGAACGTATATTCCTCACTGTAGACCGCCTTCATTTTCCCGGTCCAGCGCACGGAGAAGGAATCCTTGTTCACACCTGCCGCCGGAGAATCTCCATGCCAGTTAAAGTCAATCTTCTTGTCATTACGGGTGAGCACAGGGTCTCCTGAGAGTTCGGCATTGTTGAAATACTGTCCTTTCAAGCCATTCTTCGGAATGATGCCTGATCCATTGTTCGTTTTGGCATTAAGCGCCTGAACGTAATCCTGTCTGGATACCGTATGCTGATTGGTCATAAAACTCCGGATTTTCTGGAGGTTGTTATTTTCGGTCAGCATTTTCCCCCATGTCATCGTATATACCCATTTACTTTGGGTTTGAGACAATATAGCAGGGTCTGGCAGTTCTCCGCTCTCTCCTATGCCAATAGGCTTTCCATTAGCCAATTCAAGCAGGCCTTCATAATAAGACTGCTTGTAATCATTATTGTAGATATCAGCTGCCAGTACATCCACCTTAGCCGCCCCAGGATAATAGGCACTGTAAGGCTCTGCCCACTTATTCGGAGCATTCGGATTCCATACCCACAGCAGATTATTCAATTTATGCTGGTTCACCAGCCGGTCGTACGTAATATCCCAAAGTCTGGAGAAGTTATCCTTCTGCCCCCACCAGAACCAGTTTCCGTTCATCTCGTGATACGGACGCCACAGCACAGGAACTCCTGCATCCCGCAGCTCCCCCAAATAGACGGCAATCTCGTCAAGTGAAGCAAGCAGGCTTTTGTATTGCGGCGTACCCGGTGTAACATAGGCATCGAACTTCTCCTGGCTCAGGCTCATATGCACGTTGGCCCACTCCGGAGTGGTTCCGGGCAGGTTCTGATGAAACGTCATCGCCACGATGCCTCCACCCTCATGCCATTTAATCGCGCTGGCCACAACAGCCTGGCGCTGCCGGGCAATAGTTCCTTTCGACTGGTTGTTAATCGCTCCAAGCTCATAGCCGTGCAGCACCGCGTAATCCCCTGCGGCATTCTTCAGCTTGTTGTTGAATTCGTCCGGGCTCTCCAGATAGTCATGCTGGCCGGAGATTATGCCCTTTCCTCCGAGATCAACCAGATAATCCAGCAGATCGGCAGCTTCCTGTGAAGCCGATGGATTCACCGGTGTGACCGCCTCCGGGGGAATGACCACATTCCGTTCAATAGAAAGACTGCGCGCCTCACTCCAGGGCAGCAAGGAAAGGATAAACATAATAGGCAGGATCGTAATAAAAAGCCGGTACTTGCGGTAAGTGTTCAATGTAATCTCCTCTCTCCAGCCGTAGGTGGCTTCCAATCCGCACACGGGTGAACTTAAAGTTCGACCAGTATGCAGCATAGAAGGACTATAGCTTAGTAGCCCTGCCGATAAGCAGGGCTATTGGACTTTTAGGATTAATATTGTAACGTCTTAACGAGTATCGGCGTTCGGGATGAATTCAGCAGTATTTCTTTAGGAAGCGGAAGGAAGGAAAAGGGCGCTGGCAGGAACCGTCTCTTTGACTTGGCTTGGACTTTCCCACATCAGCCGCGCTCTTGCATCCCCTTGGTTCTCGTAATACTCCACTTTGATATCATATAATTGCCCGGCTTGCAGGCTTATGCTTCCTGTGCGTTCGGTTCCGCTCTGCTTCATCCAGCTGTCAATCACAAGAGTGCCATTGACCCAAACGCGGACACCATCATCTGATGTTGTATAGATCTGATAGGTTTCGCTATACAGCGGTTTGATCTTGCCGCTCCACCGTACCGAGAAGAAATCGGTGCCGATTGCAGCATCCGGCGAACCCAGCCGCCAGTTGAAATCGAGCACAGCATCGGTGCGTACAACTGCCGGAGCACCAGACAGCTGCATGTTGCTGAAATATTCACCCTGCAGTCCGTTATCAGCAGGCGCTGCTGCTGGTGCCGCTGCTGGCGCTGGAGCCGACGCCGGTTCCGGCATCGGTGCCAGTGCAGGTTCCGGCGTTGCTGCCGGAGTCGCTACCGGCGTTGGCGCCGGAGTCGCTACCGGCGTTACTGCCGGGGTTGCTACCGGCGTTGCTGCCGGGGTTGGCGCCGGGGTTGCTGCCGGCGTTGGTGCCGGGGTTGCTACCGGTGTTGGTGCCGGGGTTGCTACCGGTGTTGGTGCAGCTGCCAGCAATGCTTGACTTGTGCTGGCTGAGGTCTTGACGTACAAAGCGCTTGTTGGAACTGTAGCTTTGGTCTGGCTGGTGCTCTGCCACATCAGACGAATGTTGGCATCGCCTGCATTTTCGTAATACTCGACTTTGATATCGTAGAGCTGCCCTGCCTTCAAGGTGATATTTCCGGTACGTTCAGTTCCGCTCTGCTTAGTCCAACTGTCGATTACAGCTGTACCGTCAATCCAGACGCGGATACCATCGTCTGAAGTCGTGGAAATCGTGTAAGTCTCGCTGTACGACGGTTTGATCAGCCCGGTCCAGCGGACCGAGAAATAATCCACACCCAGTGAAGATACCGGAGCGCTCAGGCGCCAGTTGAAGTTAACCGCAGCGTCGTTACGCACGAGTACAGGTGTACCCGATAGCGTCATATTCTTGAAATATTCTCCCTGAAGACCATTTAGACCGGGAAGAACCACCATACCATCATCCGGAGATAGTACCGGTGTGGCTATAGGCTTTGCCGTTGGTGCCGGTGTCGGCGTGGCCGTTGGTGCCGGCGTGGCCGTCGGCACTGGTGTCGGTGTAGCCGTCGGCACCGGTGTTGGCGTAGCCGTCGGAGTAGCTGGAGCCGCAGGTGACTCCACCAGCCCGGCTTTGTATTGATCCAGTGTGACGGTGTAACTGTCATTCATAAAGTTTTTGATGGTAGTGGTGCTGTTGTTTTCATAGAGCATCTTTCCCCAGTTCATCATATAGACCCATTGTCTCTGGGAGAGCTGCAGCTTGGCGGTGCTTGGCATTTCGCCATTTTCACCAATGGCAATGGGTTTGCCGTCCGCGAGGCTCAGCAGGCTATCATGATATCTGTTCATATAATCATTGTTATATATATCTGCTGCGAGAACGTCTACCTTGTCTGCTCCCGGATAGGTCAGTTCATAAGGATCGGACGAGGCATTTGGAGCATTGGGGTTCCACACCCACAGCAGGTTGTTTAATTGATGAACGTTTACGAAACGGTCATACATAATATTCCAAAGTTCCGCAAAATTATTTTTCTTCCCCCACCAGAACCAGTTGCCGTTCATTTCATGGTAGGGTCTCCATAGGACTGGAACACCAGCGTCCCGCAAGCTCTTAAGCGAAACGGCCACTTTGTCCAGATCGGCGATCAGGCTTTTGTATTGAGCCGTTCCCGGTGTTACATACTTGTTGAATTCCGCTTGACTAAGCGTCCTCTGCACATTCGCCCATTGGTACGAAGTGCCGGGCAGCTGCTCATGGAAGGTCATCGCGACGATGCCGCCATTTTTGTACCAGTTGATCGCACTGTTCACCACATTTCTGCGCTGTGCTGCTCCAGTGCTTTCCGACTGGCCGCTGATTAAGCCAAGCTCGTAGCCGTGAAGGGCCGCGTACTTTCCGCTCGTCCACTTCAGCCTGTTGCTGAATTCATCCGGGCTCTCCAGATAGTCATGCTGGCCGGTAATAATACCTTTTCCTGAAATAGCGTTTAGATCGTCAAGCAGCTTGACAGCAGCAGGTGATGCATTGGGATTAACCGGGGCTGAGGAACTCGAGGCAGCAGCTGCCGTCGATGGCGCGCTCCCCAGGCCAAACGGCACTGCAGTCAGAAACAGGGCAATAGTTAACATGATGGACACCAGACGCGACTTACGGTAAGTTGTCAAAATTCATCTTCCTTTCGGTAGCCAGGCTGCCACTCTTTCGGAGGCCCTATAGCTTTGCGTCCCTATCTTTCGATTAGGTTTGCCTTTGTCGTAGTGGAAGGATTTATCCCTCTTACCGTAAGTATCGTCTCTATTAAATTTTTAGTTTAGAGCATTAATGAACTTTCCTTAATAAATGGTTCTTAATACCTGTTTTGGAATTGTAACAATTGGGTAAATAGATTATTTAGCCCTAGCTTGAAACCTGAAATCGACATGACCCGGGAAGGTTTCGCCGGATTCGACAGCGCCTTCGGCGCATTTTTTTACGAAATAAACTGCTGCAGAGCGATGTCTTCCCACTCCAGTGTAATGCGGATATTGTCTTCTTCCACCAGCTCCGAGCCGGTCTGCACCTCAATGAACTCCACATCCGTCAGCGCCAGAATGGCATGTTTTGTCCCTTCCGGTATGCGGACTACATCCCCTGCCTTCACATTATGCATCTTCTCATTCAGCACAATGCTTGCCTCGCCGCTGACAATTGTCCAGATTTCACTGCGTTTGTGATGCAGCTGGTAGCTGATATTTTTGCCTTCGGAGATAAAAATCCGCTTGGTCAGCACTTCATTGCCCTCATCGTACTTCACATAATCAATGACCTTATAGTGGCCCCAGCGGCGCTCCTCGTACATCGGTCTTTGTTCAAAAGACTTCAGCACTTCCTTGATGCGTGGGCTTTCCGTTTTGTGGGTCACGAGAATGCCGTCCGGGCTGGCTGCGATAATCAGGTCCTTTGCTCCGATTACTGTGACCGGAATGTCCAGTTCATTGATCAGGCAGGTCCCTTCGGAATCGGCGGTCACGAAGCCTTTGCCCACGTGGTTGCTGCTCATTTCCTCGGTGAGGGTATTCCATGTGCCAAGATCCTTCCAGAACCCGGCGTAAGGCTGAACGACGATATTCTCCTCTTTTTCCACCACTTCGTAGTCAAAGCTGATGGACGACAGCAGTTTATACTGCTTCTGCAGTTCCTCATAGTTCAAAGGCAGACCTTTGCGCTGCAGAATATCCAGCAGATAGCCCAGGCGGAAAGCGAATACTCCGCAGTTCCACAGTGCCCCCCGGCTGATCAGCTCTTCGGCCTGTGCGCGGTCCGGCTTCTCCTGGAAATGGCTCACCTGCATATAGCCGCTTGCCGCTGCTTCATCGCTGGTAGGAATAATATAGCCGTATTTCTCGGAGGCAAGCTCAGGGACTACGCCCATCAGCGCCAGATTTGCGCCGCTTTCCTGCATCGTGGCCTCAAGCTGGACGACGGTTTCAAAAAATGATGCCTCCACATACGGATCGACGGGCAGAATAGCCACAGTCTCCCTTGGAGACACCCCTGCGATTGAATACAGGTAAGCTGCAGTCAGAGCAATGGCCGGGAAGGTATCGCGGCGTTCCGGCTCCACAATGATTGGCACCTCTGCGCCGAGCTGGCTCTGAATCATTTCGACCTGGCTGCGGCCGGTAGCCAAATACGAGGAATCCGCCATGCCTGTCTCCTGAAGTTGTCTCCATACCCGCTGCACCATGGATTCCGGTTCGCCCGCCGGGCTTTGCAGCACCTTCAGAAATTGCTTGGAACGGGAATCGTTGGACAAAGGCCAGAGCCGTTTACCAGAACCGCCAGATAGAAGTACCAGTTTCATAAGTGAACCCTCCTATTTATGTGTTGTCGCGTAAATATCGGATTGTTATTGTGAGCTGCTGCCGGGTGGCTTACGCATGAAAGGCAGGAATGTCACTGACGCATTATGTTGCGTGACAATACTTCAGGTCGGCTGTTACGGGAGTCTCTCCAAGGAATGTTTGGACTTCCGGCCGCTGTTGTCTGCAGATTTCTTGATATAAACCGCTGTTCGAGGTGGAAATCCGCAGACAAAGGCGGACGCATTCGCTCCTACAGTTCCAAAATTCCTCTCCGTTCCTCCCTTAACAGCTTCCCCGGCAGCATTTCCACTGGAAAACGAGCCAGTGGAATTAGTTCGCCCAAGCTGCTTCACCCGCAGGCGAAGCCCCCTGCTAAAGATCCGGCATGGCCGCTTGTTTGGCGGCAGATACAGCCTAGACCGCGCCGGCTACGCTGGGGGAGTAGCCGCTGAGGCCCCCCATTTGCGGGCGTCCGACCGAATGGTATTCAAAGCCGGTTCCCTCGATCTGCTCTTTGGAGAAGACGTTGCGTCCGTCGATCAGCACCTGGCGGCGCATCCCTTCCGCAAGCTTGTGCAGATCGATGTCCTTGAACACGCTCCAGTCGGTCAGCAGGCAGACCGCATCGCTGCCTTCCGCCGCTTCTTCCGGCAGGCCGCACCAGCGCAGCTGCGGATGATCGTATTGCTGTCTGAAGTTCTCCGCAGCAATCGGATCATACAGCTTCACTGTAGCGCCTTCGGCCACCAGGCTCTCCACAATTTCGCGGGCCGGGGCTTCGCGGACATCGTCGGTGTTCGGCTTAAAGGCCAATCCCCAGATGCCGATGACTGCACCGCGCAGGTTGCCAAGGGACTCATGCAGCTTCGAGATGATCATGAAGCGCTGGTCTTTGTTCACCTCAACCACCGATTTCAGCAGCTTGAACTCGTAGTCCACATTGCCTGCAATTTGAATCAGCGCATTGGTGTCTTTCGGGAAACAGGAGCCGCCATAACCGATACCGGCCTGCAGGAAGGTTGAGCCGATCCGCCGGTCCATACCCATACCTTCTGCCACCTCGGTTACATCAGCTCCCACTTTTTCACAAATGTTGGCAATCTCGTTAATGAAGGAGATCTTCGTCGCCAGAAAAGCATTCGATGCATATTTAATCATTTCCGCACTGCGGATATCGGTTACGAACACATTTTCCGTGAAGCCCTGGTGAAGCTGGCGCATCGCAGGCTCAAGCTCCGGGTTATCCAGTCCGATAACAATCCGGTCCGGATGGAGTGTATCCTGGATCGCCGAGCCTTCACGCAGGAATTCAGGAGCGGAGACGATATCGAAGGGATGAGTGGTGTGGGAGGCGATAATTTTGCGGATTTTTTCATTTGTGCCCACAGGAACGGTTGACTTGGTCATAATGATTTTGTAGCCTTCCATCGCCTGGGCGATTTCCGTAGCCGCCCCTTCAATATATCTCAGGTCTGCTTCACCGCCCGGAAGAGAAGGCGTCCCTACCGCGAGAATGACGATATCAGACCGGCGTACCGATTCATGAAGATCCGAGGAGAAGGATAACCTGCCCTCACGCAAATTCATTTCAATGAGTGCCTCAATACCCGGCTCATAGATGGGGGATTCCATCTGTCTGAGCTTTTTGATCTTTTCCTCATCCTTATCCACGCAAATTACATGATTTCCATTCAGTGTAAAACATACGCCAGAGACAAGACCGACATAGCCGGTACCGATTACTGCCAGTTTCATACAATCATCCTCCTTTTAGAAAATTGACGTAGGCCTGTTCCACATATTGCTTGAACTGAACCATAAACGCCTGTTCATCGAATTTACGCGCATGGTCCATGATCTGCCCAATGTCCCACGCATAGGACTCCACTTCATAAATGGCCTTAAGTAAATCATCAACTTCCTGACGCTGGAAGAACACGCCGTTGACATAAGGAACGATGGTATCCAGCGCCCCTCCGGCCTGATAGGCAATAACCGGTCTTCCTGCAGCATTGGCCTCAAGCGGGGTGATGCCGAAATCCTCTTCACCGGGAAAAATAAACGCCCGGCACTTCGACATCAGCCCCGTCACCTCGGCATCCTCCAGCCGGCCCAGAAACGATACATTATCTTTGGCCATGCCCTCCAGGCGCTTGCGGTCCGGGCCGTCGCCGACGATAAACAGCTTCAGCCCGTTGCGGTTGAAGGCTTCCACCGCCAGATCAATCCTTTTGTAAGAGACCAGCCGGGACACGATCAGATAGTAATCGCCTATGGAAGACGAACTGCTGAAGCGTGCGGTGTTGATCGGCGGAAAAATCACATCGGCATCCCGGTGATAGTAATTCTGAATCCGGGTCTTGACCACCGACGAGTTGGCAACGAATTGGTTAACATTTTTGGAAGTGCGCTGGTCCCAGTGCTTGAGCCGCTGCATGTAGACCTTAAGCAGTCTTTTGAACAATCCGGAATTCGATTGCCGCTCCATGTAGGTGTCATAATCCCAGGCGAACCGCATCGGAGTATGACAGTAGCACAGATGAAATGTAGACTCGGGCACCTGTATGCTTTTCATGAAAGCACTGCTGGAACTCAGGACGATATCATACCCGCGAAAGTCCAAATCACGGATGGCCATGGGATAAAGCGGCAGCACCCCTTTAAAGTTGGTCTTCACTCCCGGGATTTTTTGCAGCCAGGAGGCCCGGATATCCGCATCTTTGAGGTTGTCGGTCAACCGGCTTCCGTTAAATACCGTCGTGAAGATCGGAGCATCCGGATACATGTGGTGGAATACCTCCACTACTCTTTCCGCCCCGCCCATTTGGATTAAGTAATCGTGCGCTATCGCAATTTTCATGTGAATCATCCTCAAAGTTTGATGGAGCAGCAACATCAAGTAGTGAACGTATGGATATATTGGTTCGTGGCTGGGCTTGAAGCTCTTGACTTACCTGCGGTCAGGTCGCCGCGAGCAGCCCTTTATAGTAATCAACGATATCCTTGACCGTATTTTCGATAACAAAATGCTCTTTCACCCGTTTCATTCCACTGTCCGCCATCCGTTTCCGCTCTTCAGGATGGTTCAGCATCCAGGTGATAGAGTCTGCAAGTACAACTGGGTCTCCCGGCTGGATCAGCAGCCCCGTTACCCCGGGAACCACAATCTCTACCGGTCCGCCTTCATTGGAGGCAATCACCGGCAGTCCAGCCGCCATGCCTTCGACAATCACCTGGCCGAACGGTTCAGGCGTTATCGAGGTATGAATCAGCAAATCAGCTTTGCTCATCAGGCCTTGTATATCATCCACATGACCCAGCAGGCTGACATTGGTCAG
This sequence comes from Paenibacillus sonchi, assembly GCF_016772475.1. Lineage (NCBI taxonomy): Bacteria > Bacillati > Bacillota > Bacilli > Caryophanales > Paenibacillaceae > Paenibacillus > Paenibacillus sonchi. Next base: position 3,108,130 of record NZ_CP068595.1, on the reverse strand, counting down.
CTCATCCTGCTGAATCTTCTGAATTAATTCGTTTTTGTACGCCTCTTCTCCGAACAGTGCATCCCCGGCCAGCCAGAACTTCACACGGCTGTCGTTCTTAAAAGCCTTGGCAGCCTCCAGCACAATATGCTGGCCTTTCCACTGCGCCAGCCGGCCTACCAGCAGGACGTTGAAGTCTTTTTGCTGCTCCCGTTTGCCGATTCCTTCACCAATCGCTTTGGCAAAAGCGGAGTATACGACCAGCGTTTTCTTGGTGCGGGGCAGCTCCAGCGCATTCAGCGTGGAATGTGAATTCGCAATGACGCCATTCGGCAGCAGGCGTGACAGCAGCCGGATCGCCTTGGCGACAACCGGCTTAAGGTAAGGGGCGCCGATATGATCCCGGATATGCCAGATGAGCGGCACTCCTGCTTTTTTGGCGGCAACGGCTCCATAGAATGCAGATTTCAGGGAATTGGTATGCACACAATCCACTTTCTCCTGCTTGAGAATAGGAGCCAGCTTGCGGCCGTAAGCCAGCAGTCCCAGCGCAGCGGCTGGAGCACCCAGGTTGACGGTATTCCGTCCGCGGTTGCGGATGCTCTCATCCAACGGGATGACACGGACATCGATGCCCTTCTCCCGGAGCCGTTCGGCCAATGCGCCTTCCTCAGCGAGGATCACAAGCGGCTCGATCTGATTGCTGATGTTGGTAAGAATGTTGAACAAGGCTACCTCTCCGCCGCTCCATTTGGCGGTGTGATCGATATAAGCAACTTTTAGCATCCTGCCGCCACACCCTTTCCCAAAGTTTCAAGGAATACGGATTCCACTTGGTCGCCTACATGCTGCCAGGTGTATTTCTCAAGCACATGATTTCTGCATTCATCACGGCCCGGCAGCAGCTTGCGGTTGCCCAGCATGTGGATCATGCCTTCCGCCATGTCGTCGCTGGTTGAGCCTTTGAACAGCAGCTCCGGCCGGAAGCCCTGCAGAATTTCCTTGTTGCCGCCCACTGGCGTTGCCATCACCGGAAGTCCGGAGGAGAGCGCCTCAACCGTAATCAATCCGAAGCCCTCCAGCGCCTGGGAGGGGACCACGAACATGTCCGCTGCCTGATAGTAGGACGCCAGCTCATGATCGGGAATGTAGCCCAGCAGCCTTACTTTGTTGGCGAGTCCATAATCGGAGATTTTTCCTTCCAGCTCGCCGCGCAGCGGCCCTTTGCCCCCGATCAGCAGAATCGCATTCGGGAACCGCTCGGACACCTGCTTCCAGGCTTCCAGCAGCTGCAGCAGCCCCATCCGGTTCATCAGACGCCGCACAGTCAGCACCGTAGTGGCTCCCTCGGGAAGATTCAGCGTCCGCCGGGTCGCCAGCCGGTTGGCAGCGGGTACGAACCGTTCCACATTCGCCGCCCCCGGAATGACTATGATCTTGTGCAGCGGCACCCCGTGCAGGCTGTGCAGCATGTCGCGGAAATATTCGCTGAGCACGATGAATTTATCCGCAAGCTTGTAAGCTTTATGTTCAATGGATTTGGCAATGGTTGTTTTGACCCGGTGCTTGATGCCCTGGCCTTCGATCTTCATCTCTTCATTCCATGGGCCATGGAAGGTCATCACCACCGGAATTCCGCGTTTCTTGGCTTCAATCGCCGGGCCGATTCCGTATGGCGCAAAGTGGGAATAGAGAATATCGATCCGGCCGCTGCCATTCCCCATGAGGTCTGCCGCCTTGCGCTGGAATGCATCCTTACGCTTCCAGATCGACTGCTTCGGATCACCGGCGTTATGGATAATCAGCTCTTTGGGTGTGGATGGCGTTTCCTGACTGCAGATCAGCGCATGCACTTTGTTGCGCGAAGAGAGCTGCTCACACACGGATTTGAAATACGTATTGAGTCCGCCTGGCTGTAAAGAGGGCCAGCTAAGGCCGGTCGTCATAATGTTCAACCCGTCACTGTACGGCATAGCTTCTCTCCCCTTTTTCTCTTTTTCCGCCTGGCCCATTGCATTGTGCCGGGCCAGCCTGCCGGAGCTGTTCAGTTCGTAATGCTTGAAGCCGACCATGAATTCATACATCACCCAGAAAACGGATACCGCAAAACCTGAGATGCCTTTCTTGAATAAGCCATGCAGGAAATACTTCTGTAAGAAACGGGCCGGCGGGCGAAGCAGCAAATGGCTGATCTTAAAAGGCTTGCCGCTGGCATAGGCAGTCTGCGCTTCCAGATCGGTATATTTATTGAAGCGGGCGACATGGTCATTGATGCTGCGGAATCCCTGATGCCAGAGTATCCCGTTCAATTTGACCGTTTTTTCCTCCGATACCTCAGGCATTTCGTGCACCAGACTGTTGCGGATGCCGTATTCCTTGCGGTTATAGAGGCGAACCAGGTATTCCCCTTTATCCAGCCATCTGCCCAGGAAATCACCGATCCGGTACAGTGAAAAAGCTACCGCCCTGTCTGTAAGACCGGGCTTGCGGTCCAGAATGTCCTGCGCCAGCTCCTCACTGACCACTTCGTCGGTATCAATCAGGAAGACCCAATCATGGACGGCGCGTTCCACTCCGAATTCCCTTTGCTTCGCATATCCCGGCCAGGGGTTGACGAACACCCGGCAGTCCAAACTTTCGGCAAGTTGCACCGTCCCGTCTTTGCTCCCCCGTCGATTACAACCACCTCATCGGCGAACAACCGGCAGGACTGAATTGCTTTGGATATTCGAACTTCGTCATCCTGAGCAATGATGACGGCCGATATCGGGTAACTTCCCGGGCCGCCAAGCACGCTTTTCATTGAATCCATGAAGGTATCCTCCTTTTTCAGTCCAGTGCTTGTCGTCAATTCGGGAAATGTTTGGGCTTCCGATCGCTGTTGTCTTCTGATTTCTTTATTTCAGGCCGCACTCGCGGTTGAAATCAGAAGACAAAGGCAAACGCTAACGCTTCTACCGCTCCAAACTTTCCCTGCTTTCCTCTCACACTGTCCTTTTTTCTTTTAAGCAAAACGTAGCTCACAGGTTACACTGTTCGCTTCCAAGCTTAGGTATCCATAGGTTTTTTGCGGATATAAGAATTCATCGTTGTCTTCAACCACTGAATGTCCTCCCCGTTAATCAGCAGGCGGGGCAGTTTGACCTTCAGGTTGTATCTGATATTAAGAATAATGAACAGGAAGCGAAGCACCGCCGAAGACAGCATTGCCACCCCTGCCCCGAACAATCCGAACTTCGGCACCAGCAGGAACAGCAGCGGGATCACCAGGATCAGTCCGACACCCTGCAGGATCGATACGAACTTCGGTTTGCCAAGCGCCATGAACACTTGAGCCAGAATCAATGTACCGCCGCTGATGGTTACTTCGAGCAGCAGCAGGCGGAACACTGTCAACGCAGTGTTGAAGTCCTTGCCGTAGAGCAGCGGAATCACGAAGGGAGCCACCAGCATCAGGAACAGCGAGCCCAGCAGGGTGCAGGTTGTGCTGATCCGGAAGGCTTTGAAGGTAAGGGCAATCGCCTGATCCTTCGACAGCTCAGAGGCTTTCGGAAACAGCACCACGGTGATCGAGTTCGAGAAGAAGTTGACCATCCGCGAGAGACTGACCGCTACCGCATACAGACCCAGATCGGCTGGCCGCAGCAGGCCGGCGATAATGATCTGGTCGATATAGTAAGAGAACTGCCCGAGCAAGTCATTTCCGTACGAGCCGAGCCCGTAGGTGAACAGTCTTTTGAAATTCAGGTAAGCGTCTTTCATCTTCACCCTGTAGGTGCGGAGCAGTGTAATCGTCATCCAGATGAAGATCGGAACGGACGGCACCAGATATGCCAAGGCGGTTGTGAACGGATTGATCGAGCGGGTCAGAATCAAAATTCCGATGGCCGCCAGCGTCAGCAGCGGAAGCAGATACCGCAGCCAGTTGAACGTCTTGTAGTCGCCTCTGAACTGAAAAGCCGCATTGTTGATCTGTGATACCACAATCAGCGGACACAGGATCATCGAGCATTGCGCGAACAGTACGACATTCGGGCTGAATGAATTCAGCCAGTAGGGAAGGACCACAATCCCGACAATCATAGCCAAGGTTCCGAAGGCCAGAGCGATTAACAGGGCCATCCGGTAGAGCACGCCCGCCTCATCGGGATTCTTTTTGGCATTGTAGATCAGTGCCGAAGGAATACCGAAGCTCATGCTGAACGCCAGGAATTGTGACCAGTTCACCATCGCTGTCTGCTCCCCGCGTCCTGTAGGACCCAGATAACGTGCGGTCAGCACACCCGTCAGCATATTAACCAATAGGATCAGCACGCTGACGAACATCGTCTTCACTGCGGCAGAACTGTTGTCCTTACTCTTGGTAAACCGCCGGAGCGAAGACCAGACTGTATTAGTGGGAAGTGATTTCGCGTTCGATGGCTGCATGTGGTGTTCCCTTCTTTCTGCTCTCAATAATCTCTTTGGCACCGAGGCCCAGGCCAATCAGCATCCAGACCAGGTAGCCTTTGAGTCCGGGAAACCCGTTGTCCGATACCAGGCTGATCACTGCCCCCATCCATGCTGCCAGCGACAGCCGGGCATAGGGCTGAAGGCTGTCTTTGCTGGTGACTCTGACTACAATCTGCTTAATTACAGCGCCAAGGGCGCCGAAGAAGAATAAAGCGCCAAGGACTCCGAAGGTAAGCAGCAGGGCGATAACCCCGTTATCCATGTTTCCGTATTCGCCAAGCTCGCCGCCGTTGCCGATCTTCGTCCCCTGGCCGACACTGCCTATCCCTTGCCCGACCGGATTTGCAGCTACCATCGGCAGCATGTTCTGCCACAGGCTCAGGCGTTCATTGTAAGAATGGTCTTCCTGAACGGAGGTCAGTGTCTCCATACGGGCGACCAATCCTTCTGCACCCGGCAGCTTAGGGACGATCCAGAACAGAGCGGCAGCGACAAATACCAGTTGGAGCAGTGCCTTCCATTTCCCCTTGGACGGGGAGGAAGCGATGTATACGAGCAGCATCACCAGCATCACCAGCCAGGCAGAACGGACCAGTGTGGTCAATAGGCAGACGACAACGAGCATGACACCGATCCAGCGCAGCGTTCCCTGCCATCTTTTCTCCAGAATCATCGGTACCAGAGCGAATACCAGGAAGGTCGCCGCAGGCCCGGGGAATTCAGAGTAGAGAACACCCGGATTTCCAAAGGATACGGTGTGCCAATGGACATCATGTCGGCATTCTTCATCCAGAAGGCATCCCACGGAGGGACGGTTAAATACTGGACAATCCCATAAATGGCTACCAGAACTGCAATATTGGCAAAAGCGTACAGCAACCGGTCAATATCCTTCGGTCTAAAGCGCGTTACCGCGAAGAACGGAATCAGCAGCAGGGGTACGATGTAATTCGCCAGGTCGTACACGGAGCCAATGCCGTTCTTCGCGAGCCCGATCAGTGCCCCGTAAGCCAGTGCCACCGAGAAGAGCAGGATAATCCGGGTGGAGGATTTGCGGATGCGGTGAATCTCCTTCAGCACCGGAATTGCCAGGGTAGCCCCCGTCAACAGCGGCGCCAGGCTAAGCAGGGATACGGAATGGTAGACCCCTTCCGACCAATCGGCGATGCGCCGCAGCTCCGGAGCGACCGCCCAGACCAGCAGGGTGTAGGCAATCAGCGCCTTCGGCTTCAGCAGAGCCAGCAGGAAGGCCGGAAACAGAATGCCCGCCAGAACAGCGCCCTGAAGACTATTGGATGAGCTGAGCTTCGCGCTGGCAAAACCGATCATCAGCGGAAGGCCCAGACAGATGCCGCAGATCAGCAGCAGCATTCCTGCTGACTTCATGGATGGAAGACTCACGTTCATTCCGGCCTGCCTCCCTTTACTTTATCCCGTTTGCGGAGCTCCTTGAGCAGCAGGACCAGGAATTGGGCGTCATCGACCAAATATCTTTTCCAGAGGCGGCCCGGTTCCTGGCTAAGCCGCCAGAACCATTCCAGGCCTGTTTTCTGCATGAAATTCGGCGCCCTTTTCACTGAGCCTGACAAAAAGTCAAAGGTGGCTCCCACACCAATCGAGATTGGCGCCCGGTACGAGTTGTAATGCCGGTAAATCCACTTCTCCTGCTTCGGCGCTCCCACGCCTACGAACACAATATCCGGCTGACTTTCCGTCAGCATTTCGATAATACGCTGGTTCTCTTCATCGTTGTGCTCAAAGCCGTAGGAAGGAGAATAGCAGCCGACAATATTCATTCCGGGATAAGCCGCTTTAAGATTCTTGGTAGCCTGTTCCGGCACGCCTTGCGCAGAGCCCAGAAAGAACAGCCGGTACTTTCTTTGCTCAAAGGCATTGCCGAGACGGCTGAAAAGATCTGCTCCCGACACCTTTTGCTTCAGCGGCTTACCCAGCATTTTCGAAGCCCAGATCAGCGGCATTCCGTCTGCCACTACAGCACCTGCCTGGGAATACACGGTCTGGAACTCTTTGTCCTTGCGGAGCTTGATGACATGATCGACGTTGCAGGTCAGGATGTACGATTGCGACCGTTCCTGAATCGTTTTATCAATATAATCAAGCAGGTCCATGAAATCATAGTTATCGAAATTGACATCGAACATGTTCACTTGGTTCATCGTATCACTTCTTTTTGTGGGGAATCGGTTGGCTGTGAAGATCGATACAGGCAGTTCAGGTACCAACAGAACGGAATGATCGATTGGACCGTCGACAGCGTGTTGTCGGAAAACGAATAAATCATAAATCCTGCTATAAAGAGCAGATAATACGGTTTGACCGGCGGTGCCAAAGCTCTGTACACCAGAATAAACACAGCCAATAATGAAATCAGCAGCAGTATGGCTCCGATATACCCTCCATCAAAGTAAAAGCGGATATACTCGTTGTGGGGAACCACGAACCCTTTATACAGTGTCCCGTCGTTCGCCACTGTCACTGCTCCAAGTCCTCTGCCCGACCACGGAGAATCCGCCGCCTTGTTCAGGAAGTACTCCCAGGCTTCTGCCCGGCCTGACAAGTCTACTGCCGTATCCGTTGTGCGTTCGAAGGAACGCTTCTTAATATTGTCGAGCTGCAGATATACCGCCGAGAAGATCAGAATAACCGAGCACAGGAGCGGAATCAGATATTGTGTTCTGCCCTTCAAGTATTGCCGCGAAATATCGTAAAAGTAGTACAGGACCATTAACAGCAGTGCCAATATCGGCCCCCGTGTCCCTGTTCCAATGAGAATCAGGAAGTTCAGCGCCAGCATGGTGTAGAAAAAACGGATATGCTGCGTACTGCGCTTGATCTCAATGAATGCAATTCCCACGCCCATGAAGGCCAGCATCGCCAGATGCGCCGGGATATTCGCTCCTTGAACCCGTACAGCGCCGGTGAATTCCACATCGAGAAAAGAGTGGAGATGCACCACCTGCAGCACGATTCCGGCCAGCACGCTTACCAGTGGAAGCATAGTGATAATGCGGATCTGCCGTTCGGCCACTTCCTTTTTCCAGTTGATCAAGAGAAAAACAAAAGGGAGGGACAAGCCGATAAATGCTTTGACCGCGATGGAACCGCTCATTTCGGGCAGCCAGATCGAGGAGCCGAAGGTGATGAACAATAATCCCACCATGGCCCAAAGCGGCGGGCTAAGGCGGAATTTCAATCCATTCACCAGAATGCAGGGCACCAGCAGCATCAGGATCACCAGCTTGTAGAGCGATAGGATCTCAACGCCAAACATGCTGCCGGGATACAGAAAGTTAATAGAGATCGCCGTCGTCAGCAGAACGAAATAGCTGATGAGTTCAGGACGCGAGATAGAGACAACCAGCAGCAAAATCAGAAGCACGATGGCTACCGCTATTACCGGCTGGTAGATGACCGCCGCTCCAAGGAACAGCGCGGACATGAGGTAGAGCATTCCGTATGGCAAAACATTCATTTTGGAGCCCCACTCAAAATTCATCATTGTCCCCCTCACCCCGCTGCGGATTCTCTCTTCCGGTTCCAGATCATATGAAGAGTTCCGCGAATACTCTCCAGCCGGCATTTGTTCAGAAGTTTTCTCCCCTGGCTCCGGGAGAGGATCGAGTCACCCGCAATATACATGATCTTGGCGGCCGTCTTTCCCAGCAGGAGCAGATTCCCCTTCACACCTTCGCTTTTCATCGCGTTGGATATGCCTTGGCTGTAATATCTTTTCATAATCCAATCCTCCGTCAGCCGGTTGGCCGGCACGAAATGATCGACGGCCATCTGCGGATGATAGAGAATGGAGTGTCCTTGACTTTCAATCTGATTAAACAGCCAGGTTTCTTCACCGGAGAGAAGCGAATCTCCTTTTCTTCCAAGCTCCAGCGGAAACAGGCTGATATCGAAGGCCACCTTGCGCATTGCCATGTTGGCGCCGCAGGGATGAAGCCGTTTCGGATATTCTTTGATGCGGTTGCCCAGATCCACGATGGTATAAGGCAGCTCGAACGGCTTGATCAGCCAATCCGGACGCCTGCTTTCGAAGATCGGAGCGATTTTGCCGCCCATGGCCATAACCTCGGGCTTTTGTTCAAAGGTACTTACAATTGTTGTAATCCAATTCCGGCAAGGAATCGCATCATCATCCAGAAAAGCGATGAGCTGCGATTTGGAAGCCAGAATCCCTGTATTCCGGGCCGCCGACAACCCTTGCACCGGCTCCAGAATGTAACGGATATCCATATTTGCACCTTCAGCCTCTATAAACCGCTTGACCACTGCCGCCGTATCATCCTTGGAGCTGTTATCCACCACAATGACCTCGGCCTGATCCAGATTCTCCAGCGGCAAAAGCGACTGAAGCGTCTTAAGCAGCAGAGCTGACCTGTTGTAGGTACAGATGATTATGGAAATCTTAGGAACGTCTCCGTATACAAGCATCGGCATTCACCCAATTTCCATTTTTTTAATACGCATCTTTGGAGCCAAGCAGCATAAGGCCGGTTTTAGCGATGATTTTGAGATCCAGCATAGTGCTGCGGATAGAAATGTAGGTCAGATCCAGCTGAACCATTTCGTCAAATCCGACGCTGTTTCTTGCATTCACCTGCCAATAGCCGGTGCAGCCTGGTGTAACCATAAGCCGTTGTTTGTCATAATCCGTGTACTGCGCAACCTCTTCCACGAGCGGGGGCGCGGGCCGACCAGACTCATATGCCCTAGCAGCACATTCCAGAGCTGAGGCAATTCGTCAATGCTGGTCTTGCGCAGGAATCTGCCGATACGTGTGATGCGGGGATCATTCTTAATCTTGAACATCGCGCCGCTGACCTCATTGTAGGCCATCAGGTTCGCCTTCAGCTCCTCGGCATTGGAGACCATGGATCTGAATTTGTACATCGGAAACAGCTTCTCGTCCTTGCCAACCCGGTTCTGACGAAAGAACACCTTTCCTTTCGGATCTTCCAGCTTGATCAGGATCGCCACCACGATGAACAGCGGCAGCAGTACGAGAAGGCCAAGAGCGGAGAAAAAAATGTCGATAATCCGCTTCATCACCAGATAGGAATCCATTTCTTTGCTTCCTTCTTTGGCATGTAGCATGTAAAGTTTCGGCAGGACGGCCTCATAGTCTTCCGGCAGTTTTTGCATGCTCATCTCTCCTCATTCCTCCTAAATATTGTGTAAGCCTGGGTGCCTACTGACTCTCCACAGTCCAAAACCCGTCTCGAAAGTCTAAACTTGGTTTTCAACTATTCAGAGTTTGTCCCGCTTTGCTCAGATATTCCGCCATTGCATCCATTACCGGATACCGCAAATCTTCGCTTTCCAGTGCGAATTCAAGTGTAGTCAAAATATATCCCAGCCGTTCGCCGACATCGTATCTGGTACCGTCAAAGTTATAAGCGTACACGCGCTCGCTCTGGTTCAGCTTCTGAATGGCATCGGTGAGCTGAATTTCGCCGCCTGCGCCTTTTTCCTGAAGGTCCAGGTACTTAAAGATCTTTGGAGTAAACACATAACGTCCCATGATCGCCAGATTGGAGGGCGCTGTGCCAATCGCCGGTTTTTCGACAAAATTATTAACCCGGTACAGCCGTCCGTCCTGCAGGTCGGGTTCAATAATTCCGTAGCGGTTGGTGAATTCATCGGGAATTTCCTGTACGCCGATTACTGAATTCTGCGTTTCCTCGTATTGGTCAATCAGCTGCTTCAGGCAGGGCACCTTGCCGGTTACGATGTCATCCCCGAGCATTACGCCAAAGGGCTCGTCTCCGATAAAACGTCTGGCGCACCATACCGCATGGCCGAGGCCTTTGGGTTCTTTTTGCCGGATGTAATGAATTTCAACCTTCGAGGACCGCTGAACCTCTTTCAGCAGCTCCAGCTTACCGTCTTCCAGCAATCTGGACTCCAGTTCAAAAGCGTTGTCGAAGTGATCCTCAATCGCCCGTTTGCCTTTACCTGTAACAATAATGATATCCTCGATGCCGGAAGCAATCGCTTCTTCCACGATATACTGAATAGTGGGTTTGTTGATGATCGGTAGCATTTCCTTAGGCATTGCTTTCGTGGCAGGAAGGAAGCGTGTTCCTAGTCCTGCTGCAGGGATGATTACCTTCTTTACTTTTTTCATCACACTTACCTCCTGAAAGTTTTGTAAGTATTGGCTCCACTCATTTTCTCTTTAGAACAAAACCCGCTGGAAGTACTATCTGGTCTGATTCATAGCAATTCCGAGAATCTTCACACCTGTCTGCTCCATTAGGCCTTTCAGCTTTTTGAGCGACTCGCGTTTCGTTTTGCCGTGTCTGGCAACGATGATTAAGCCGTCTGACAACGGAGCCAGGATGCGTGCATCGCTGTATTCCACCGCCTGCGGCGCATCCAGCAGGATCAGATCGAAGCTTGACTTCAGCTCCTCCAGCAGAGCGGCCATCTTGTCGCTTCCGAGCAGATCCGGCGGACTGACGCTGGTAATCCCGGCCGGAATGACGGCCAGATTGGCCAGATTGCCGTAAACCGCGATATCCTTGACCTCTTCCCTGCCTCCCAGGTATGCGGCGAGGCCGTGGCTGCCCTCGACCTCAAACACGCTGTGCAGACCGGGGTGTCTAAGGTTGCAGTCTACAACGACAACCTTCTTGCCATCCTGCACAAAGGATACTGCAAGGTTCGACAAAATCGTCGTTTTGCCTTCCCCGCCTTCTGCGGAGGTGAACAGGAGCACCTGCCCTCCACTGCCCTTCAGCAGCCCCAGCTGCCTGATGTAGGTGCGCAGCGAGCGGAAGGATTCCGAGATATGCGAGGAAGGATTCAGGTCCGTGATCAGACTTTTATTCAGCCGTAACATAAGCGCCCTCCCCTACTCTTGCATTGGCATTTGCCGACTTGCCCAGGTCCCGTTTGCGGATCGTAGGAATGCTGGCGATTACCGGCAGCCCAAGATCGAACTCCGCTTCCTTCTCTGTCCGGAGTGTACCGTTCAAGGTTTCCAGCAGCAGAATGATTCCGATCGCAGCCATCAGGGAAACTACAAAGCTGATGATAATGTTCATTGTCGAACCGCTGTTGACAGGACCAGGAGCATCTGCCGGATCAGCCGGCGTCAGGAACGTTACATTGTCCAGATTCATCAGCGCCGGCAGGCTGCGGATGAACGTCTGCGATACCGCGTTTACTATCGTAGCCGCTTTGGTGTAGCTCTCGTCCTGCACGCTCAGGTTAATGACCTGGCTTTTCTCCGAAGATTTAATCTGCAGCTTGCCGGCCAGCGCCTGTTCTGTCAGATTGAATTCCGGGTGCTCTGCTACTACACTCTTCATAATCGTTGGCGACTTCAAAATTTCCTTATAGCTCTCGATGAGGTTGAGACTGAAGTTCAGATTATTAAGGTTGTTGCTCTCGGGGACATTCGCGGCGTTGTTGACGAGCAGCTGTCCGGAGGCTGAGTAGACAGGCACGACGAAGTTCTTGCTGACATAGAAGGTGGTGGCGCAGGAGATTAATACAAATACAATGATTAACCATAACCTCTTCTTAATCAGGTTAATGTAATCCAAAATCGTCTTTTCCACAGTAACCCTCCTTCCGCATTCATTACATTCTGAAAGCAATCATGAAAGTTTCAGATATCTTGCTTTTATTCTATCAATCTCAGCGGATCACCACATGGGTCATACCTTCACTTTAATCTTCACTTTCGAGTGAGGCAGACTACCTCTAAAGTGTAGGGGTATGGTATACTTTAGTACCAGATGACCGGAAAATCCTGACAGACTGTGGCAATATTCGCTACATTCTCAGGAATTCCGGCAGTCCAGGCTGTTCAGATTTTGTTCAGATCTGTCTGCTATCTTGGGTCGTAATCCATAGTGCCGGGCATGTTACCCCCAAAGAGCAACAAAAAAAACACGGACATCAATGTCCGTGTTTATCACATAATTTGAAATTAATGGAAACTAATCGTATGACATTTCGTATTTCGTGAGCCCTACGGCGTTGGCGTAGAGTGCGGCCTGTGTACGGTCAGCCACCTGAAGCTTCGCCAGAATCTGGCTGACATGCTTCTTCACCGTGAATTCACTGATGAACAGCCGTGAGGCGATTTCGCGGTTGCTGGCTCCCTGCCCAAGCTCGATCAGCACTTCCTTTTCTTTCGGAGTCAATTCGTCGGTTGGACTGTTGCCGCTCATCCGCATCTTGTCTTCCATCAAGCCGGGGTCATAATACTTGCGGCCTTTATGAACGAGTTGAATGGCAAACAGCAGTTCTTCCGGCAGCGCCTCTTTCAGCACATAACCATCAACCAGTACTTCTTCTGCCTTCAAAAAATCCTCCCGGCTCGCCGAAGAGGTCAGCAGGATAAACTTGCTGTTGAGTCCGCGCGAACGCGCTGCTTTGATCACATCCAGACCTGATTCATCGGCCAGCTTAAGATCAATAAGCACAAGATCAGGCTGCGTCTCTTCAATGATCATAAGCGCTTCTTGGCCATTCGTTGCTTCGCCGGCAAAATGCAGATTGGACTGCATAGAAATGACCGCCGCGAGTCCTCTTCTAACCAATGGGTGATCATCAACGATGACGATTTTCACTAGAATGACCTCCTGCCTAAAGTTTATGCATTTTTTAGTTCAGCCACGCCGACAGGTATCGAAATCAAAATTCTGGTGCCTGCATTCTCACTGCTGGACAACTGGAAGTCACCGCCTAAAGACTGTGCCAAATATTGCATATTCTTCATGCCTAGTCCGCCGGTGTTATCCTCGGATTCGGTCCAGAGCAGATCAGTATCGAAACCGACACCATCATCGACTATCGAAAGTCTGATCCATTTCGGCTTAAGTGACAGTTCGACATCCACCCGGCTGGCAGCACCATGTCGAATGGCATTGCCTGTCGCTTCGGATATAATCCGGAAGAGCGCCTTGTGGTAAGGATAAGGGAGACTGAAATCATCCCCCGTTATTTTTAACTCAATTTCTACATCGTTCAGTCTGGACAAGCTTTTCAGATGTGATCTGACCATACCCAGCCATGTCGGGCCGCCGCTCTTTTTGGAGCTGAGGCTGTAGATGGTAATGCGCAATTCCTTAGCCACCTTGGTGGCTGAATCATGAATCAGCTCAATTTGCTCCTCCAGCTCGGATTCGGACATCTTCCGCCATGTCTGCTTAAGCGAATGAGTCGCATAGACAATCCCGAACAGGCTTTGCGATACGCTGTCGTGCATCTCGTCGGCAATCCGGTTCTGTTCGTTCGTGATAATCAGCCGGTTCTCAATGACACCAAGTTCATGCCGTTCAAGGATAATCGCGCTCAGCTCCGAGAGAAACATCAGCTGCTGGATATACCACCTGCGTCCTTCCAGGCCTTCCGATGCTTCCAGCTTTACGCCGATCATACCGACGAACCGCGTACTCATTCTTACAGGCATAAGCAGAAAGTCTCCGAGTCCGGGTAAGCTCTTGAACACCGGTTCACGCTGCAACCGCCATTCATGCTCATGCTTCTCAAGCTCTGCAAAAAGAAACCGTTCCTCCTCCTGATGCCAGCCGGTCTGCCGGCTCTGCGGCGCGGGCTCGCCGCTCTTTTGGGCGAACCAGAACAACGCTTTGTCCAGCTTGGTAAGCTTCACCACATAATCCGTAATAACCTGGCCGATGTTCATGAAATCATGCTGGCTTGAGGTTTCCACAATGTGATAGAGCGACTTAATATGCTCCATGGTTTCATTCGTCCGTGCATTGGCCGCTTCCCGCTGCCGCTTGATCCGATTAACCATCTGCATAACTATAACCGTAAGTACCATGACTAGAAACAGGTTGCCATTGTCAAGCACGGCTTCGGCGAAAGTTTTTCTGGAAGAGTTCAAGAAAAAATAACAAAATACGGAAATAACACCAAAATAGCTGAATAACAAGCTCCAGCTGAAATAAATAGACAAGGAACCTGCCGCGATGAGGACAGGATTCAGGACATACAATTTGAACGAGCTGTCATACCCGCCAGTAAACAATGTGAGTACTATAAGCCCCGCCATCTCAATGCTTACGGCAAGCATAAGAACACGCGGCCATTTACGCAACCTCCGGTAATAAATCGTGAACACTTGTGCAAATAAGAATAACACCATGATTAATAGGGATTTATAAAAGACGGAAGGCCCCGTATGGTCCAAGAGGTACATCAGCGATGTGAGGGACAAAGATATGTTTCTGTAAATGGTTATTACTTTGTCATCCGCGGTTGCTTTGATATTCATCCCACCACCCTATTCTCCAGTTTGTGGAAAATGCGAGCTTATTCTAAGCTTTGTTTAAAAGCATCATACATGAGAAAAATCACAATAACAAGTTCCCCTTTTCATTGATAACGTTTACAAATGATGAATGTTGCATAATTTCCAGCTTTTTTTTCAAAACTTTATTGGAAAAAGCCCATATTTTCAAATGATAGCGAATTCACAAAAAGTCCACATTTTTAGACGCACAAGAAGCAGCCTGCCAGTGATTACGGACAGGCTGCTTCGGCAGCAATAATCTATGGTTGTCATAAGTCATACCGGTCATCCGCAGGTCTAATCGGCCACCGTCGGCAGAGTTTTAGGCAACTTGGATGAATTACAAATACAAATCTGATAGCGCTGTTCGCCGACGATATGATACCCGGTGGACAAAATACGTACAGAATGGTTATGTGTATCCACCTTATGGAGACTGCGGCAACTGATGCAGTAATATTCTCTCATGGCTTCATCTCCGGCATAGTCTATAAGAACTATCGTGAATCTGCTAATATTACCTAAATAATAACATTTCATTTTTGGCCATGTCAATAAAAAACCACAAATTCCGACATGATTTCGTCGGTTTAGGTAGAATTATGTCGCTAATTATAAGCTGTTGCGGCAAATTAATGGAGATACCCCCATATATTTCTTAAACAATCTTGAAAAATAAAAACTATCCGCATAATGCAGCATTCCGGCTATCGCCTTAACCTGCAGCGAAGTATTGAGCAGCAGATGCTTCGCTTCCGCCATTTTGAGCCGGTGGATATATTCATGCAGAGGGTAACCGCTGCTGCGCCGTACAAGACGGCGCAGCGTGGACATCGAAATATGGTGTTTGGCTGCAATCCCCGGTAGATCAGGTATTCCGTAGATGCAGGCATTCAACTCTTCACGGATTAGCGGGAAGATATCAGGCTGCCGGGTGCGGTAGTGACCCTCAGTAATCAGGGAACACTCCAGCAGAAGCCCCTCCAGCATCGCTGCCGCCCGGTCGGCATCCGCCGGGACACCGCCTTCCATCAGCGCCAGCACCTGCTCGAATACAGGTGCCAGCTGCTGAGAAGCATGGGCATCAAATACGGTTCCCCCCTCCAGGAGTCCCGACTCCACCCATTCAGCCACACGGGTTCCATTAAAGTTGATATAATATTCATCCCAGTTGCACCCCGGAGCAGGTCCAAAGCTGTAGCTGCAGCCCGGCCGGAAAAAGAACAGGCTCCCGGCGCGCACCTGCTGAACCCTGCCGCCGTTCTCCATGTATGTGCCGGTCCCGGATATGATATAGACAAGGGCCCAATGTTCGAATACAACGTTGGAACGAAACCAGATTCTTCCCGGCAGATGACCCGCCTGCCCCACCCGGATCGCCTTCAGCCTAAGCCTGGAGGACTCCACCTTGGGATCAATAATCCGTACGGGGTACGGACTGATCATATAATCCATGACCTCGGACATGATGTGCATTCCTCCCTTTGTTCAGGAGTGATATGGTTAATCTGAAGATGATCATATTCTACATGAACAAGAGGTGTCCACGCTATGTCTGAAAACCATCATTTGCAGCTGTTTCCGGTGCCAAAGGTCTTGGAATGTTCTGACGGCCGGTTCCATCTTCCCGCACAAGGTAGCATCGTTCTTGCAGGAGAAGCGGACCGCGCCGCTCTTCCTGCTGCACGCAGGCTCCAGCTCACCCTGTCTCAGGTCCTTCAACTGAACCTATCCCTGTCTGTAGGCACACGCCCGTCCGTCCGTTCCGTCTACCACTTTAGTTATAGTCCATTGCTGCCTGCCCAGGGCTATGAAATCCATGTGGATGAGAACGGAATCGCAGTAAATTACGGTTCACCCGAAGGGGCTTACTATGCGGCTGCCACACTGAAACAAATTCTGCAGCAATGCGGCAGGAACCTTCCGTTTGTGCATATCAGCGACCAGCCGGACTTTGCGGCCAGAGGACTGATGATCGACATCAGCCGCAATAAAATCCCCAAGCTCGAAACCCTGTTCCGGATCGTTGATTTCATGGCTGATCTTAAGCTGAACCAGCTGCAATTATATATAGAAGGTTCTCCCTTTGCCTATGAATCCTTTCCTCAGGTCTGGGAGCTTGAAACCCCGATAACCGGGGAGGAAATCCTGCAGCTGGATGCCTACTGCCAGGAACGTTATATCGAGCTTGTTCCGAACCAAAACAGCTTCGGGCATATGGAAGGATGGCTGACCCGTCCGGAGTTCAATGCCCTCGCGGAGATTCCGGAAGGCTTCATGCTTCCTGAGGATATGTACGACAGCGATATGTATCCGGAAGGATTGTTCATGCACCCGGGAACCTTCCATACCGAAAACCCTGAAGTGCTGCAGCTGCTCGCTACTATGTACGATGACCTTCTTCCCTACTTCACGTCAAAATACTTTAATGTAGGCTGTGACGAAACCTATGAGCTGGGACTCGGCAAAAGCAAAGCTTCGGCTGACGCCGATGGCAAAGGCCAGCTGTATTTGTCTTTTCTGCAGAAAATTCATGGACTGGTCCTGGAGCGCGGTAAAACCATGCAGTTCTGGGGCGATATCATCATCCAGCATCCTGAGCTCATTCCCCGGCTCCCCAAAGATATCGTTGCCATGGAATGGGGCTACAGCGCAGCCCATCCGTTCGAAGCGGATACACTGAAATTCCGCGAAGCGGGGATTCCTTTCTACGTCTGTCCGGGAACCAGCTCCTGGAACTCCCTGACAGGCCGCAGCGACAACATGATGGCCAATCTGCGCAGTGCGGCAATCCACGGCAAAAACAACGGTGCCATCGGCTATCTGATTACCGACTGGGGCGATTTCGGCCACTGGCAGCACCTGCCCATCAGCTATGCCGGATTCGCCTACGGTGCAGCGGTCGCATGGAATGTGGAGAATAATCTGGAGGCAGATGTCGCCGCGTACCTGAACACATCCGTCTTCCATGACCGTGCGGGCAGAATCGGACAGCTGCTGCTGGATCTTGGCAACTACTACAAGCTGGAGTCCGGCGTTGTCCGTCCGAATGATACGGAAATGTCCATGCTGCTGCGTACTCCGCTGCAGCAGGTGCAGCTTGTCGGCAAGCTTACGGCTGAGCATTTCGAGCAACTGGAGCAGTATTTGGCTGAGATCGAAGCCCGGCTTGAACAGCCGGAGCTGGAATGCGCCGATGCCGGACTTGTTGTAGCAGAGCTCCGGAACGGCATTCATTTTGTGAAGCATGCTGTGCAGCTGGCCCGGATCAAAAAGCAGCTGGCTGACGGACCCGGCACACTTCAGTCTGAGCTGATCCACCGCCAGATCAAGGACCTGGACATTCTGCTCCATCACTACCGCCAGCTATGGCTTCAGCGCAACCGGCCGGGCGGCCTGGAACAGAGCGTCTCGAAGCTGGTCCGGCTGCGCGCCGAGTACACTCGGCTGGCAGCCGAGCTGACTGGTTCAGCGGTGTTATAGCAGCAGGGGCATTAAGGCAGCCGTTCCGCAGGTATTCTGCGGAGCGGCTGCCTTTTTCCCTATGCCTCCGGCGGCGCCCCAACAACGGTATTTCTGCCGTTGTTTCATCCCGTTGCCTCCGCCGGCGCCCCAACAACGGCATTTCTGCCGTTGTTTCATCTCTTTGCCTCCGGCGGCGCTCTAACAACGGCATTTCTGCCGTTGTTTCATCCCGTTGCCTCCGCCGGCACCATAACAACGGCATTTTTGCCGTTGTTTCATCCCGTTGCCTCCGGCGGCACCATAACAACGGCATTTTTGCCGTTGTTTCATCCCGTTGCCTCCGGCGGCACCATAACAACGGCATTTTTGCCGTTGTTTCATCTCGTTGCCTCCTCCGGCCCTCTTCGATTAGGCCCCCCTTATTCTGAAGCCTGAACTGTCAAAAATCCAGTTTCTTGTAGAACTCCGCTTACTATCACAGTGTGCCTTCAACTGGCCAATTGCCCAAATGTGAGGTGTAAGTACCTCTCATTTCGCCGCAAACTGGCCAATCGCACAAATGTGAGGTATAAGTACCTCTCATTTCTCACCACACTGGCCTATCGCGCAAATGTGAGGTATAAGTACCTCTCATTTCTCACCACACTGGCCTATCGCGCAAATGTGAGGTATAAATACCTCTTATTTCTCCCCAAACTGGCCTATCGCGCAAATGTGAGGTATAAGTACCTCTCATTTCTCACCACACTGGCCAATTGCGCAAATCTGAGGTATAAGTACCTCTCATTTCTCACCACACTGGCCAATTGCGCAAATCTGAGGTATATGTACCTTTCATTTCTCCCCACACTGGCCAATCGCGCAAATCTGAGGTATATGTACCTTTCATTTCTCCCCACACTGGCAAATCGCGCAAATCTGAGGTATAAGTACCTCTCATTTCTCACCAAACTGACCAATTGCTCAAATGTGAGGTATATATACCTCTTATTTCTCACCACACTGACCAATCGGGCAAATCTGAGGTATAAGTACCTCTCATTTCGTCTCAAATGGATTTCCGGCTGAAATGAGGGGCATATAGTAAGTAAGATCAGCCAAAACCCCGAGGTCGCCACCGGCGCCCCAACTACGGCATTTCTGCCTTTATTTCATCCCGCTGCCTCCACCAGCACCCCTGCAACGGCATTCCTGCCGTTGTTTCTCCCTGCCCCCGACACCAGCGCCCCTGCAACGGCATTCCTGCCTTTGTTTCTCCCTGCCCCCGCCGCCAGTACCCCAGCAACGGCATTCCTGCCGTTGTTTCACCCCGCACGGCGCCCGCAGGCTTACTCCGCCGCCCAGGGCTGGCGCTGCGAAACTACGGTTTCGCCGCTCTCTGCGGCCTGCTCCAGCAGCAGCGCCAAATACTGGTCCTGGCTGCCTTCGGCCAGGCTATAAAAAGATGGCCCGCCCCCGACATGACGCTGCATCCGGACCAGGCTCTCCGCGACCGCGATTTCATCCTCCGAGAGCCGGGCTGGTGCGAAGGGATTCCGGTATAACCACTCTCCGTCCATCATGATCCCCTTGAGGTAAAAGCCCTCCAGATTGCCGCCATGACCGGTGTCGATCCGGCGCAGCTTGCCATATAGCGGTGTATCATAGGCCTGCAGCCAGGAGACATCATCGTTCATCAGCTCTCCCCGGTCCCCGCGAACGAGTATCCGGCTGCCGCGAATCCACGAAAAATACTGGTCGCCGGTGAAATCGAATACGCCCAGCTTGTCGCCAAAGTCCAGCACGGCCAATGTCTGGACACTCTGCACCCTTGCTTCAGCTGAAGGGGGGCCGCTGCGCTGCGGTCCTTCAATAATTGCTGAACGGAACTGCTGCGCACGGATGCTGACATTGCCGAAGCCGGTGCCAAGCAGCCGGCGGATCAGACTGATGCCGTGGTAGCCGTGCGCAGCCGATACCTGGGCCTGGCTGACAGTTCCAAGCCTGCCTGAGTCAGCAAGCGCAATCCTTGCCGCATGCATCGGCTGAAACATGTACTGCTCGGCAATCTGGATCGTCGCCGAACCGCCCATACGGTTCCACAACTCCTTCAGCCGGACCAGATCCGGGGCGGGAGGTGTTTCGGCCAGCACCGGAATTCCGGCTTCGGCCAGTCTGATTACATATGCTGTGCTGATATCCTTTTTCAAGCTTACTACTGCAAAAGAATAGGATGCTGCCGATATAAAATCCCCGATCGAGGTGTACACCCGCACTCCCCAGGTTCTGCTCAGCGCTTCAGCCTTTTCCTTATTGCGGACGAACATGGCGCCAACGGCAAATTGCTCCGGAAGCTCTCTCGCAATCCGCAGATAAAACTCCGCCCGCCAGCCTCCGCCCACCAGTCCAAATACAACCTTCTCCATACCGATAACCCCTCCTCTATATGTTTGCCCTTCCGGCACCCTATCCCGCGCTCGTCCCAGGTGTAGAATCAGTCTTCCCACCGGGCTCTCCGAATCTCCAGCTCATTCCAGCGCTGCTCTTCATATTGATTCGCCAGCATTTCACGTTCCTTTTGCTCATGAATATCCCGGCCACGGCTTTCTTTCAGGCTCGCTTCATCCTCGAATATCCGCCATATATCGGAGAAGAGATAATCTTTAATTTGCACAAATTCACCGTCCAGCCTGCCCCCTTGCCAGAGTAATCCGGCAGAGGTGCGCAGCACTGTGCGCCCGTCAGGTGTGGCAGCTTTTTGGCCTAGACGGATATGCATCAGCATTTGTCCGAAGGTATACCATTCCATACCGAATCTCCCCCGAATTAAGATTGAAATCAACGGCCAGGAAGCTTATAATCATCACGAATAACCATTTTTTACCTAATCATTATACATATCTCTCTTGATCAAAAAAATTGAAGACAGGAGGCAAAATGATGGATTGGCTGCATGATTACGACAAAGAGCTCCGTTTGGTATTTCAGGACTGCAGCAGTGTGATTTCCGAATTCCCTGATTCTCTCCGCATTCAAGGATTGTCCTATCTCGAACAGTTTAACGTTTTCAGCACAGGAAGCCACAAAAATTATATCAGTTATCTGCTCCCCTTCTGGCTCAGGGACGGTTACGGCCTGACAGAGGCTGAAGCCCGCGGGCTGTCGGCCGGCAATATTTTTTGCATGCTGTATTTCTTCATTCAGGATGATCTGATGGACAGTGATAACAGCGCATCCCGGATGCTGCCGCTGGCCAATCTGCTGTATGTTGAGTTCTTGAACAAGTACAGGCCGCTGTTTCCGCCGGAGTCCCTTTTCTGGCTCTGCTTTAACCGCTATATTCTGGAGTGGGCGGAGAGTGTGGCCGGTGAGGCGCACGGAGATTATTTTAGGAATGACCGGCTGAAAATCTCCCACAAAGCCAGTCCGCTGAAGCTTACCAGCACAGCTATTCTGCTGCATACCGGCAATGCTTCTCTGATTCCGGAAGCGGAGGATATTCTCCATACCGTACTGCTCACCCTGCAAATGCTGGACGACTACGAGGATTGGGAGCAAGACCTTGCTGAAGGAAGCTATAATTGCCTGCTGTCCCTGGCCGGACATCACACAGGCATAGATCAGGTTGCGCTTACCAAAGCGCAGGTCAAGGATTATATCTTTACAAAAGGGGGGCTTGCTGCGTATGCCGGTACGGCGTTGGATAATCACAAAAAGCTTGAAAACTGCCGCCTGAACGCTCCTCATCTCATCGCTTTCCATCAGTTTATGGCCGAGAATCTGCAGCAGATGGCAGCAGCAATCGAAGCGGAAAAACAGCTTTTGCAAGGCGGGGGTCTGGGTTACTGGTTGTCCAAACATATGAATCCGTAAATAGGAAATAGGATATAGATTAATAGAGTGGGCTATGCTATACTAATCAGGAAAATATAACCATTTTGGGAAGGGTGATTATTTTGTCAGAAGCAATTCTCCGAAATCAAGTAATTCAAAAGGCGTGGGAAGATCCGGGTTTCAAGCAAAGATTACTCACAGATCCGAAGGCAGCCCTCCAAGAAGCGCTAGGCATTGAACTTCCCGACAATATTACCCTCAGAACCGTTGAAGAAGCGTCCAATGAGTTCTATCTGGTTATCCCGCCCAGTCCGGCATCAGGCGTAATGAAAACAGACTTAACCACTCTCAGCACCTGGTAAGATCTATAAGGCTTTGTCCCGTTAGGAGCCAGAACCCTCCGGAGCTTCTGCCAAAGGCAGAATGGTAATGGACTCGGTTCCGGCTCCTTTGCTGCTTATGAAGCGGACCTCTCCCCCATCGCCTCTATGATCCTGAACGTAACCATTAGCCCAAGGCCTGTTCCTTTTGTTTTGTTGGAAGAGAAATAAGGCTCACCTAGCCTGCTCAGAACTGCCGGGTCCATGCCCGCCCCGTTATCCTTGATATGAATGAACACCTTATCTCCTTTGGCATATGCCTTAATATGAATGCTGCCATCCTCCCCGAGCGACTCAATACTGTTCTTGATCATATTGATAAAAGCCTGCTTGAATTTGGAGGAATTGCCCTTTACCCATAAATCCCCGGTGACCTCGAGCACCATTTTGCCGCCGTTCAAGTGGCACAACGGCAGCATGATGCTCTCGATATGCTTGCATTCCTCCAGGACGCTCAGCTGAGAGATCTTCTCGAACTCAGGTTTGGCGAACGTTAGAAAATCCGTAATGATATTGGATGCGCGGTCCAGCTCGCTTAAGGCCATGGACAAATATTTACGCTCATCGCCGCCCGACTTCTCGCTCAACAGCTGCAGAAACCCTCTTGTCACCTGAAGCGGATTGCGCACCTCATGCGCAACAGATGCGGCCAGCTCGCTGATGATTTCCATTTTTTCGGAACGCTGCAGTTCGTTATTGAAGAGCTCCAGTTCCCGTGAATACTTGACAACCTGCTGATGGTTCAGGGCAAGACGGCGTCCCAGTATGATGATCAAGGATAGAATGAACACCACCAGCGCCCACTTCCAGTAGATGAGATCATAATTGCCCTGGCGGTAATAATACCAGGCCAGCTCAACCGCTCCGGTCAAAGCTGCTGTTCCGAAACCGATGGCAAAGGTGATTGCATCCTTGTTCCCACGCAGCGAGAAGAGGATAACACAGGCAATCAGCAGGATGAATTGCAGAATCATAATGACTCCGACAATGGTGGCGGACACGACATAATAAAATTCCACCAGCCGGTTGCCCGAGAGGGTGTTCACGATCAGACAGGCTATGCAGAACAGTGAATAGGCTGCCTGGAATTTACGGAAACGCCGGATGATGGCGAACTTGCCGCTGCCGAATATTTTCTCAAACAAAAAGGTTAATGCGGGGAGCAGCGACAGCAGCGCCAGATCGAAAAAAACGACGCTAAGCGGACCCAAATAACTGAAGAAGGTGTACGTAAAAGGAGAATAGGTAATGGACAGGACTCCCGTGGAGGCTATCACCAGGGACAGTGCGGTCGCAATGGAGAAATACTCCTTGCTCAGGTAAAAGGTGCATACAAACAAAACGAGAGCCACGAACAGAAAAGCTCCGCCCAAAATGATATCGGCAAGTCCATTTTTCGAATAATCCTTAAGCAGATCGCTGTGTTCGCCCAAGGCTACTCTGTCTTTAATTCCGATACGGTCCTGCAGGGTTGCCGTCCATATATATAGGGTTGTGCCCTGATCTTCGGTACTCAGCGGAATGAGCAATGAATAATTGTCATGGATATAACTGCGGCTGCCTTCAAAGATAAGACGTTCACCCGCATACACCTTAACATGCAAGGCATATAACGTCTTAATATAAACCGCAGGCGAAGTATATTGACTCTCCGGCAGCGTTATCCGCGTCCATGCAGAGGATATCCCCTTGGGAAGCTCCGGTGTCCCCTGACGGGCATCAACCTTTATCCAGCCCCGAGTCTCTCCAAGCGGTACCTCTTGCCCCGCATCTCCGTCCGGACTTCCCCATTTCATCTGCCAGCTTGTCAATTCCCGGGGGCGTGCCGGCCTGCTGCCGAGGCCTCGAACGCGCCACAGGCCGTACAAAGTACGAATAGAACTATGGTTAAATGTAGAATTTTAGCGAACAAGCGCATGCAAGCACCTCAGCAGAAAATTTCAGAAGCTTAGTTCTGTTGTTAGTAGTACTTCGCTCCAGTCACAGCGCATCCCTTCAAAAAAACGGTATTAAACAAAATAATTCCTATTTTTTTGCGGCTGATGGTAATTTCACAATAACCTCAGTGCCTTCTCCCTTTCTGCTCTGAAACTGAATGGAACCGTTCATTGCTTCAATAATCCGGAACGTAACCATAAGTCCAAGGCCTGTTCCCTTCTTTTTATTCGAATAGTAAGGCTCGCCCAGATGCGCCAGCTCGCTCATCTTCATCCCTTCCCCGTTATCCCGGACACTGATGATGATGTGCTCTCCCGATCTCCAGGCGGCAACCGTTATTTGTCCATCTTCTTCCAGGGATTCAATAGCATTTTTGATCAGATTGATAAAAGCCTGTTTGAACTTGGAGGTGCTGCCGAGCACCTGAAGCCCGCTCTCCAGGTTAAGCTCAATGGTCCCCCCTTGCAGATGGGCCAGCGGCACCAGAACGCCGGAGACATGCCGCAGCTCCTCCGCCACCTCAAATCTGTCCAGCGTATCCATCCCCGGCTTGGCAAAGGTCAAAAAATCCGTAATGATGAGCGAGGCCCTGTCGAGCTCCTCCATAGCCATCTGCAGGTATTCCTTCTCCTTCTTATCAGAGCGTTCCCCCAGTATCTGTAAGAATCCGCGGGTCACCTGCAGGGGATTGCGCACCTCATGGGCCACCGAAGCAGCGAGCTCGCTGATGATCTCCATTTTCTCAGACCGCTGCAGGTCGTCATTGAATTTCTCCAGATCACGGGAATATTCGAGCACCTGCTCATGATTGCCTGCAAATCTCCTGCCCAAAATGAGAATAAGCGAAGCCACGAACGCAATCACTCCCCACTTCCACCATTGCAAGTGGTAGCTGTTGTTGGCGTAGTAGAGAATCAGCTCAGTTAATGACAATAAGGCAAAAACAGAGAATCCGGCCGAAAAGATGACGGCATCCCGATTGCCTTTGAACGCAGCTCCGAGCGTCACGAACAGTAAATAGATGAACTGCGCTATCATCAGGAGGCCCAGAAAATCAACGGTAGCGATTCTATACAGCCCGTCCAGGCGGTAAGACAGCATAGCATTGACAATGAGAAATACCAGACAGAACAACGAATAACCCAGTTGGAATTTGCGCAGCTTTGTGATTACCCTGTGCTTGCCTGCGCCAAAAATCTGCTCAAAGTAGATCGTAAACGACGGCAGCAATGTAAATAATGCCAGATCAAAGCAGGTCTGGGTCCAGTGGTCCGGGATATGTAGAATAACCGGCAGAAACGGTGAATAGGTGATGAACAGAACCCCGAAGGATACGATAACCAGGACAAGAAAAAAACCGCCTTTGAAAAAGTCCAGCTTGAGAAACAGCAAGCAGCCCATAAGTGCCGCACCTACAAATAGAAATGCCGCACCAATCACCATATCCGGCAAATTTTGCTTTACATAATACTCCAGCAGCTTCCCGTAGTTCCCTGCCGTGATTTCCCCTTCAATTCCAAAGCCCTGTCCGTCTCCGCTGCTCCATAGATATAACCAGGAATGCCCCTCCGTCCCGGACAAGGGGATCAGCACTTTTCTTTCATCATAATTCATCAAATCCTGCGACTCATAGATAAGCTTATGATCCGCATAGGCCCTGAGGTTATGTCCGGTGACTTTATTAATCAACAGGGCCGGGTTGCGCTCTTCCGTTAACGGGAGGGGAAAACGGAACCAGACTGCGGAAGCATCTGCCGGAGCCGCAGGCCGCACTGAATCCATGTCTGCTTGCACCCATTCGCTGTCAGGGGCTTCAGCTGCTGCCGCAGGATCGCATACGTCTGAAGTCTCCCATTTCAGTTCCCAGTCCGGTATAGAAAATCCTGCCCCGCCGCCCCATTGCACTGCGATCCCGATAGGCACTATGGAAATCAGCAGAAACAGCATGAATATCGCTGCGGCTGCCTTCATTGATGGCAACTTCATTATCGCACCTCAGTAAGTCTATAGTTGGATTTATGTAGTACATCTAACCTCTAAAATTTTCGACAACGTTCGCATTTTACCTGCCCATATTTGCAAACCATCTCGAAAAAAGACGTTATACCGCAGTTTATGGTTAATCCTCCTGCAGAATGATTATATTAAGAATAGGCCGCCTAAAGGTTACAGATTCGCCATCTGGGATTAGGGTATAGAATTACTATAAGCAATTAAGAAGCAATTAAGCCAAAAGGAGTTGAGCGGCTATGGGTAATGAATTCAACAAAACTGAAGCCGATTTTGTATATGAACGGTACAACAAGCTGGGGGATGTTTCCCCGGAGCAGGATATTCCGCTGGAGGAGCTGCGGCCGCTGGGGACGATCACGCGGCACAACCCCGGCGATGAAACTGCCGGAGCGGACTTAAGGCCTATGGAATCCGCACTGGCCAGCCATGATCCCGCCCGCGAAAGGCCTGTCGATTGGGATGGCGTTGCAGATGACGGCTCCGATCCGGCTTTGACAGGCGATCCTGATTCTCGCTGCCGATATCGGCCTGAATGCTCCTGAACCGGCGCTTGGACGCAGGGCCGACAGAGTGCGGAGCATGACTTCCCCGCCGCCATCCAAACGGGATGAAGTGCTGGAGTCTGATGCGATATTCGCTGCCGGTGCGGCCGGACTGGCCGGCGGTGCCATTGACTACGCCGGGGATGAAGAGCTTGTGGATCAAGAAGAGCTTCCGCTGGAGGATGTGCCCGATGCCGACGAACTCCAGCCCGGAACTGCCATCGATCCGGCCTCGCCGCCTATTGATGCCATGCCGGGTACGGATGTGCTGAATGGCTCCACCGGTGAGGAAGAATAACATTGTTAATTTCCGCATTGACTTTTTAGCATGATATCCTTAGTATTGGTTGTAATTCAATACGGCGATGGAGTTCGCCATTAACCGTCCCTAGAGACTAATGACTCCTACCAGCGGTCACTTCGCTGGTAGGAGTCTGTTTGATTTTAGGGAATCAATGAAGCAGCAGCATTATTCTATTGGAGGCTGGCAGGATGAGAGCAATACATACATATTGGCTGAAGCTTATGGAAAGGAGCCATTTTCTGGCGCTGTGGGGCACCTTCATCAAATGGATTGTGCTGGGGGGAGCGTCGGTATTCTGTCCGGCTCGGCCTCGGCCATTTTTCTGAAAACCCTGGATGCTGTGACAGAGGTACGGCTGAATCATGCCTGGCTGCTGTACTTGCTGCCGCTGGGCGGAGCGCTGGTGAGCTTCCTGTACATGCGTTACGGCAAGAACAGTGCCAAAGGGAATAATCTGATCCTGGAACAGATTCAGCAGGGGAATGAGACCATTCCGCTGCGGATGGCTCCCCTGGTGCTGTTCGGAACACTCGTTACCCATCTATTCGGAGGCTCCGCAGGACGGGAAGGAACGGCTGTGCAGATGGGAGGCAGCCTCGCCGAAGGATTCGGCAGGCTGATCCGCATCCATTCGCTCGACCGGCAAATATTGCTTATGTGCGGGATCAGCGGCGGCTTTGGCTCGATTTTTGGAACACCATTGGCCGGAACCCTGTTCGGCCTGGAGGTTGTGGCTATCGGCCTGATCAGCCATAAGGCCCTGCTTCCCTGCTTCACAGCCAGCTTCATCGGGGATATTGTGGCTACCCGTTTGTGGAAGGTCCAGCACATCCATTATCATGTGGATCTTTTTCCTCCGCTAACCGTCATCATACTGCTGAAGGTGATCCTGGCCTCCGTGCTGTTCGGGCTTGCCAGTATCCTCTTCAGTGAGCTTACCCATTATCTGAAAAAAACCTTTACCCGGCTAGTGAAGAATCCGATGCTCAAAAGTGCGCTGGGCGGCTTCATTATAATTGCGCTGGTCTATATTGCCGGCACCCGGGACTATCTCGGTCTGGGCATCCCTCTGATTCAGGATTCTTTTCAGACCGATGTGGCGCCCTTCGCATTCTTATGGAAGCTGATTTTCACCTCATTCACCCTGGGCACCGGATTTCAGGGGGAGAAGTGACTCCGCTCTTTGCCATCGGAGCAACCCTGGGCAACAGCCTGGCCGGTTTTCTTCATCTTTATGCGCCGTTCCTGGCTTCGCTGGGCTTCATCGCCGTCTTCTGTGGTGCTACCAATACGCCGATTGCCTGCTTCCTTATGGGCATTGAACTGTTCGGGTCGGGCGGAGCCGTCTATATGTTCATCGCTTGCCTGGTAAGCTACCTGTTCTCCGGTCATTCGGGCATCTACACCTCTCAGCAGATCGGAATCTCCAAGAGTGAGTGGGTCCGGATTCCCGAAGGCACCACGCTGGGAACCGCCAAGCAGCTGCGCACAACAAAAAAACCGTCCGCTGAAGAGTAGCCTTCAAGCGGACAGCCTTTCATGTTTCTTTTACGGGTTTTCCAGGGTTACCGTCTGCCCCGGGGCATGGGCAGCTTCCACAGCTTCCACTTTTGCCTCCAGCTTGCGGGTTTTTACCAGCACGGCCGCCACAAGGAGGATCCCTCCGTTAATGACAAATACCCAGCGGATCGGAATGAAGGCTCCGAGCAGTCCGCCGATAATCGGTCCGGCCATGGTTGCCAGCTGGGTCGCCGCCTGATTCAGGCCGAAAGCCCGCCCGCGGAAGCCGGGGTCAATGACCTGCACAATCATGGCATTTACCGACGGAAGCACACCGGCATAGAACAAGCCGTAAGCAAAACGCAGGATGGCGAATTCTACATAACCCGATACAAAATACTGCAGAATATTTCCGATCCCCCCGCCGACCAGGCCGATGAACAAAATAAAACCAAAGCCCTTGCGGCTGCCGAGCCTCCCCCACTGTGGAGCCATAATTACCGTGGCGATACCCACAGCGGAGAAAACGATGCCCGAGCTTAGGGAAGCGCTGTTCCGCGATATCCCCATGTCGAGCAGATAAATCGGTAGCAGCGGCTCCAATATCATGACAGAAAAGGTGGCCAGCCCCGCCAGCATCAGCAGCGTCATAAACGCCGGATTTGCTGCCGCCTCCCGGATATCATCCCGCACATGCGATCTCGGCGCCGAACGGTCATAATTCTCCTCCTTGGCAAAAAAGGTAGCGATCAGCGCGGATACCAGCACAATTACCGCCGAGAACAGAAACGCGCTGCGGTTGCTGGAATAAAAGCTGACCACACCGCCGATCAGCGGGCCGATAATGCTCCCGGTGGCCCCGGCCGTAGACATGATGCTGAGCGCATAACCGGTCTTCTCCTCCGGTGTGTTGGTGGCGACCATAGCAATGGCTGCCGGCACAAAACCCGCCAGAAGCCCCTGAAAGATACGCACAATAATAAAAACATATGGATCATGTACGAAAAAATTGACCAAATAGAGCGCCGCGAGGCTGAAGCCCGACCGGATCAGCATGGGCTTGCGCCCGTATTTGTCGGCGAGCGACCCCCAGTAAGGCGATATCAGCGCACTGGCCAGGAAGGTGATGCCAAAGCTGACCCCCGACCAGATTTCCAAATGATTCTTAACACCAAGCTGGTCACTCAAAAAAATCGAGAGGAACGGAATCGAGATCGAATATGCCGTACTGCAAAAGAACACCCCTACCCAAAGCACGATCAGGTTCCGCTTCCATGAAAAACGCATGCTGCACACGCCCCTTCTGTGTATTCTTGGAAGCATCATCTTTTCATTCTAACCTTCTTTCGGGGATGTGCCAATGCCGGGCGGTGCTGCGGGCTTTGCAACGGGCGGTACAAACAGGGTATGATTGAGGGTGTGAGCATTTGATATTCAAGATCAAAGGAGCGATTGAGAACGTGAAGCGTACAAGAAAAAAACCTGTCATCCTGCTGCTGATGACTCTCCTGCTGGTCATTGCCGCAGGCTGCGGCAACAAACCCGCGAACAACAATAATGCCGCAGCTACGGAAGGGGTGCCTTCGGCAACCGCCAGCCATCCGGTGGTTACTATAGAGATGGACAACGGCGGGATCATCAAGGCCGAGCTGTACCCTGAGGTCGCTCCGAATACCGTCAATAATTTTATCTCTCTCATTCAAAAAGGCTTCTATGACGGAACGATCTTCCACCGTGTCATTCCCGGCTTCATGATTCAAGGCGGCGATCCCGATGGCACAGGCATGGGCGGACCGGGCTACAGCATCGCCGGTGAGTTCACCGCGAACGGCTTCACCAACAACCTGCAGCACACACAAGGAGTTCTGTCCATGGCCAGAAGCCAGGATATGAACTCCGGCGGCTCGCAGTTCTTCATTATGGCTGCGGCGTATCCGAGCCTCGACGGCCAATATGCCGCTTTCGGCAAGGTTACCGAAGGCCAGGATGTGGTAGATGCCA
Source organism: Paenibacillus sonchi (assembly GCF_016772475.1). Classification (NCBI taxonomy): domain Bacteria; kingdom Bacillati; phylum Bacillota; class Bacilli; order Caryophanales; family Paenibacillaceae; genus Paenibacillus; species Paenibacillus sonchi. The sequence continues at coordinate 3,077,434 of NZ_CP068595.1, read as the reverse complement.
TCGTCAACCTGCCGCGCGACAGCTCAGACCGTCCGGATCAGCCTCCGGTTATGAAGAAGGTTACCGTTGATACGCTGGGCGTAACTTACCCGGAACCGGAGAAGGTACAGTAGCCGGTTAGGTTGCTTACTTGCCGGCACTCTTAAACGCAACAACGAAAAGGGCCCCTTTTCCCTAGTGGAGAAGAGGCCCTTTGGTGTATCCGGCAATACGCAAACCTAAGCTTCATCTTCTGCTGAGAACATGATGTCCATCGCGCAGGAAGGTGCTGCGGCTGTTCTTCAGCAGGGAAATACGCTCCTGGGCAAGATGATCCGCAGCAGCATAGGCGGGAATTCCGCTAGTAGCGGAAATTTCCAGGATGCGGGTGATGCTGTCATAGATTTTGGCAATCTGCTTGTAGGCCCGATCCTTATTGTAGCCGTTCAATTCGTCAGCCACATTGATTACTCCGCCCGAATTAATAACATAATCCGGTGCATATACGATCCCCATCTTATGCAGAGCATCGCCATGGCGCGGTTCTTTCAGCTGGTTGTTGGCTGCGCCGGCGATAACTTTTGCCTGAAGGAGCGGCAGCGAATCATCGTTGATTGTGGCGCCGAGCGCGCAGGGCGCATAAATATCGCTTTTAACAGAGATAATGTCGGCAGGATCAACCGCTGTGGCTCCATAGGCTTCCACCGCCCGCTTCACAGCATCCTTATTGATGTCGGTTACGATCAGCTGCGCACCTTCCTCGTGCAGATACTTGCACAGGGTAAAGGATACATTGCCGACACCTTGTACTGCCACTCTTCTGCCTTCCAGTGAATCGCTGCCAAACGCTGCCTTCGCCGCCGCTTTCATGCCTTGGTATACGCCAAAGGCTGTGGCCGGAGACGGATTGCCCGAAGAACCGTAAGTCGCCGAGATCCCGGTTACATAATCCGTTTCCTGATGAATGATATCCATGTCCGCTTCTGTGGTGCCCACATCCTCGGCTGTAATGTAGCGGCCGTTCAAGCCTTGTATGTATCTGCCGAAGGCCCGGAACATCGCCTCGTTTTTGTCTTTTTTGGGATCGCCGATAATCACGGTTTTGCCGCCGCCCAGATTGAGCCCGGCTACAGCATTTTTGTAGGTCATACCTTTAGACAGCCGGAGAGCATCTACAATTGCGTCCTCCTCCGAAGCATAGGTCCACATTCTTGTTCCACCCAGTGCGGGACCTAATGTTGTGTCATGAATGGCGATGATGGCCTTTAGCCCTGATGCCTTGTCCTGACAAAACAAAAGTTCCTCATAATCGTCCCGCTCCATTGCTGCAAACAATTCCATTGGTCTCATTTCTCCTGTCTGTACTTTTTTGCATGTTACGTTTCATAACAAAGCTAGTCCTTTTAGAGAATGTTGTCAATATATTTTATCCATTTCAGTTAAGAAAGCCTTTCCATCATTCGCATATCCGACATTCCTTTCACTTTGAATGTCAGAGTGAGGGAATGTCCGCCAGAAGTCGTTTCTACCACGCTGCCAAGGTTGTCTTGACGCCGGAGGTTCATCCGGCTAACCCTAGTGTAGCAGAAAGCGCCTAAAACCAGAAATAAGCGATGCCGGGCTGATCTTGCGGCCAACAAGAAACAGGTACCTTCCATAACTTAAGGAAGGTACCTGTTATCAATGAACAGCCGGCATCGCCGTCCTCTTCAGGACAGGGACACCGGCAGGTTAAAGTCTTGTATAGTATAAGTGCACGGATGTCCGGCTTACGCCTGGAATCCGTTCCAGTGCACAACGGCCTCCAGCGGCAAGCGGTTTGTCGGCCGTCCTTCGACCGCAGCTTTGCCAAGCGCGATCAGCATTACCGGGATGTAACGGTCTGAGATCCGGAACAGCTCCTTCAGCGCGGCAGCATCATAACCGCCCATAGGTACGGTGTCATAGCCTCTCGCTTTGGCTGCCAGCATCAGCTGCATGGACACCAGTCCGCCGTCAACCAGGGCAATGTCTTCCAGCTTCTCCTTCGGCAGACTGGAGTAGCCTTCGCGGCTGCGTTTGGCCATGGCTGCAGCAACATCCTCGGGCATAAGTCCCGTAGCGCTGGCATGACCATAGATCGTATCTGCATTGCTGTAAGCTTCGGTATCTCCAAGTACAGCAATCATTGCCGAGGACTCGGTAGTCTGTGCCTGGTTGTGCGCGATAGGAAGCAGCTTGGCCTTGATTTCCTGATCTGTGATGACGATGAACCGCCAGGGCTGAAGATTGGAGGAAGAAGGTGCGAGGATAGCCTCTGCAAGAATCTCCTTGATCTCCTCATCGGAAATTTTCCAGGAAGAATCATATTTCCGCACCGAACGCCGTTCACGGATCACCTTGCTGAATTCCTGTTCTACTTTTAATTCTGACGCCATAACTTAATCCTCCTCTTCCCTATCCAAATTGGGTATCTGGGTTTAACTGTGTCTTAATAGGCACAGTATAATTCATAAAAAAGCCCCCTGTCAACATCCCGCCCGGCGCACCAGATCCGCCAGCGTATACTTTTGCAGAATACCCAATGCACTTTGGTTCATTTCTTCGAGAATGCCTCCGCATGCAGACTTCATCTGCGCCCCAAAAGTATTCCCGTACATAGTCTCAATCACCGCATTGCTCTGCAGCCCGTCGACCTCCATCGCAAGGTATATTTCAGCCAGCGTCAGCTCTTCCGGGGACCGGTTCAGCATATAGCCGCCATCCCGCCCTTCACGGGTCACCAGGATTTGCTCCTTGGTCAGCCTGGCCAGCGCTTTTCTCAGAACTGTCGGTTCTGACGACAAATGTCCGGCGATTTCACAACTGGAACAGGTATTGCCTTCTTTGCGGGCCATAATGATAAGCGCCTGCAGCACCAGTACAAACGATTTATATGGAGGCGCTCCGCTGTTTCGTGTTCTGGTCATGTTTCCCCGCTCCTTTTGCACCATGTATGTAAGGTTAAGTATAGGGCGTCCGCCCGTTTTTGGCAAAAGGATTCAACACATCGCTACCGGTTAAATCGTGGAAATCTGCATTTCGGAAACGATGAACCAGCTTTTGGATGAGCTGTCCTTTATGTAGACCTGAATCATATAATTCCCTTTCTCATTAAACGTGTAGCTGTAATTCGCCGACTTGAACCAGAAGCTGTCCTTCTTCTCTTTAATTTGCTGATTATCCACGACATCTGTTTTGTTCAGAGGATCAGTGATCGTAATCTTCAGATCGGAAATATCAGTTTTGAGATGATCCACCTGTACGAGAACGGAAAAAGTATTGCTCGCCGCGCTTCTCACCTTGCCAAAGATTTTCCCCTGGTCGTCCAGCAGCACCATGTTCACATTGGGCTTGTAAATCCGCACCTCTTGGGCAGTCTCATCCCAGGATAATACTGCATGCAGGCCTTCGGGCAGCTGCTCGACGGACACGTAAGGTACCCCTTCCGATAGCAGGCCGGTATTCTTCAACAGCACATTATTCAGATAGACCGCAATGTCTGATTTGCCCGTCGCGGCATACAGCAGGCTCCCGCCCGAGATGATCATCAGGCACATTGTGGCAAAGATCAGCTTTTTTATTGTTCTCATTCGTTCTCCCCTCTGAATCGTCCATGCTTATTTATACCGCCCGAATGGAAATAAGTTGCACTTATGTAAGCTGAAAACGGGGATGCTAAAAAACCGGCTGCGCCTCCCGAAAGACGGCGCACAGCCGGTTGGAACCTGTCTTATTTAATTAATAACAAAATGACTGCCGCGTGCTGAAGCTGCTTGTTACAGCTTGGCAATGGTTTCGGTCAGCACCGGCACAATTTGCGATTTGCGGGAAACGACGCCTTTCAGGAGTGCTTTGTTGTCGTCCAGCTTCACATTGTAGGCCTGCTCGACAGCCCCTGCCACACGGCCCAGAGCCAACCCTACGGAGTCATTGTTCAAGATATCCGTAACGACGAACAGGAAGAGATCCAGACCTTTGTCATCGATGATGGCTGTCAGGGCCGTTTCCAGTTCGGCTTGTTTGGAGAGCACATCATTAACATCCACCGCATTTACCTGGGCAATCTCCACTTTGTATTCACCCATTTTGAATTCCTTGGCATCCAGGGAAATCAGCTGGGCGATCGTTTTGTCGCTAAGATCGGCACCGGCCTTCAGCATGGCAAGCCCGTAGCTGTCTGCATCTACACCGGCGATTCCAGCCAGTTCGCGCGCAGCCGCCACATCCTGCTCGGTGCAGGTCGGCGATTTGAACAGCAGGGAGTCAGAAATAATTGCGGACAGCATCAGACCGGCAATGTCCTTCGGAATCGCCACTCCGTTCTCTTTGTACAGCTTATTCAGGATTGTCGCTGTACAGCCTACCGGTTCTGCACGGTAGTAGAGCGGATGGGCCGTTTCAAAATTAGCAATCCGGTGGTGGTCGATAACCTCCACGACGCGGACCTGATCGATATCATTGGCACTCTGCTGGCGTTCATTATGGTCAACCAGAATGACTTGTTTGGCTTCGCTTGCAACGTTCTCTACCAGGCGCGGAGCCTTTACGCCGAAGTGGTCAAGCGCATATTGGGTTTCTCCGCTGATTTCCCCCAGACGAACCGGCTCAGCATCCCAGCCCAACTCCTTCTTAAGCGCTGCATAGGCGATGGCCGAGCAGATTGTATCCGTATCCGGATTTTTGTGTCCAAAGATCAAAGTTTTTTCCATTTCCAATCTCCTTACTTTGTTTTTTGTGAGAATAATATACCATACATTGATAGGAGCCCGCCAGATTGCGGACAAGCACCCGGGATTCATTAACCCGTATATCCGGTAAAAGAACAGCCTGTCTGAGGAAATTTCCACTATATAACTTGAACTTGAGATCTTTCGATTTTGGGATTGGTCGCGACTCCAGAGAATGTTTGGACTTCCAGCCGCTGTTGTCTGCAGATTTCTTGAATGTATACCGCTGTTCGCGGTGGAAATCCGCAGACAAAGGCGGACGCTACCGCTCTTCCAGTTCCAAACTTCTCCTCCGCCACTTTTTCCCTTATTCTTAATTTTTCAAGTTCAATCTATGTAGCAGGCTGTAGAAACTTATTAATTCTTCTCCGGTATTCCCCGCTTCGTCTTGGGCAGCGGCTCAGGCACCGTTCCGCCGTCCAGCGGCTCGTTGTCCGAGAACAGCTCCGGTTCGGCCAGCAGCATCCGGCTCAGGATATCCGTCGTCTGCACGGTCCCGCAGATCATCACAGGCGCATCTCCAAAGCTGGCTCTGCGCAGTGCTCCGCCCGTCTCCAGCACCTGCTCCACCTTCCAGAAATGCTGGGACCAGGAGAGCCCGCAGTGCCTGCGCGAAGGCACTGAAATTACTTCTCCGCCGGGAGTTTCCGTATACAGCTGCTCATGGCTATCGGTCATTCTGCCGGGAATATCCAGCCACTCTTCAATCCCGTGGATGAAGGTATTCCGCCGTAAATCTACGCCGAGCAGAAGTATGTCGGCCTTGCGGTCCAGCAGCTTGCCGTAAACGGATCCCCGGGCACAGGGCGTGTCCCACCGCTCGTCGCCGGAAGTGAACTCCGCTGCATCCCTGCCCAGCGCAGCTACGGAATGGGTGGGATGCCACGAGCGGATAACCCCCGGCCGCTTACGGAACAGCTCCGGCAGTATTCCGACACAGGAGGGAGACTGCCGGACGGAGAACTGCGGATTATCCGCATCGATATAAGACCAGGTATGTGTCGGCAGGACCAGCAGCCCTGGTCTCATATATTCAGACAGAGCATCCAACACCGTGGCTGCACCTCCCTGGACTTCGCCGATGCTTTTCAGCGAAGAATGGACCAGCAGTGTTCCTTGAGGGTCAATCCCCATCCCCTTAAGCTGCTCCATTAAGCTTGCTTGTGTATGTATCATATCAAGCTCCTTTGCGGATAATGAAATTCATGCTTGCCAATTTTATATATTACTATTAAAATGTAAGTAACTTAATATTATTTATTTACTTGATATCATGTTAAATATAATTTACGGTCTTCTGCGGTCTTACTGAAGCAATGTACAGCAAACTTCAAGGAGGAACTATTATGAGTTTAACATTAAAAGGACTACACCATGTATCGGCCCTTACAGCCAGAGCCCCGGAGAACTTCAAGTTCTACACCGAGGTGCTCGGACTGCGCCTGATCAAAAAAACAGTGAACCAGGATGATGTCTCCGTCTACCATCTGTTCTATGGGGACGAGGCAGGCAATCCCGGGACTGAGGTCACCTTCTTCGAGATTCCGAACGCAGGCCGCAACCGTGACGGCAATAACAGTATTTCCGCTCTGTCGCTCCGTGTGCCTGACGACAAGGCGCTGGAGTACTGGACGCAGCGGCTGGCGGAATTCCAGGTGGAGCATGATGAGATTCAGGACCGCGGCGGCCGCAGGACGCTGGCCTTCCGGGATCACGAGGGACAGCGCCTGATCCTTGTGTCGGATGAGCACAACCAGGGTGTCGCAGGCGGCAAGCCCTGGGACAAAAGCCCGGTTCCGGCGGCATACGGCATCCTCGGACTGGGTCCGGTCCATTTGACCGTTCCGGCTGCCGAGTCTTCTGCCAAGGTGCTTACGGATCTGCTTGGCTTCCGCCGCAAAAGCACCTATCCTTCCCTTGTAGCAGGCCAGCCGGATGTCATCGTGTTCGAAACCGGCGAAGGCGGCTCCGGCGCGGAGATCCATCTGGAAGAACGCAAAGATCTGCCGCAGGAACGGCTTGGACGCGGCGGTGTGCATCATGTCGCCTTCCGCGTAGACAACGAAGAAGAGCTGAAGCAGTGGATCGGGCGAATCGGCAGCTATTCACTGCCGAACTCGGGATTTGTGGACCGTTTCTATTTCCGCTCTCTATACTTCCGCGAGCCTAGCGGAATCCTGTTCGAGCTGGCTACGGACGGTCCGGGCTTCGCCACCGATGAGGAAATTGAGCATCTGGGTGAATCCCTGGCCCTGCCGCCCTTCCTCGAAGATAAACGTCCGCAGATCGAGGCACACCTGAAGCCGTTGGATACCCGGCAGCAGGGATAACAGCTTCTGTGGTCTATGCCTTTGCCGGGGGTTAGCAAAGACCCTGGTGGAAGCGAAATCGGCTTCGCCGTCCTCAGCAAGAGGCAGTTGCTGTTACTGCGCTCAGTAAATACAGTGAAAATTCAAGACAGCTGCAGCCTTCAGAAGGCGCAGCTGTTTTTTTGCCAAAAATAGATGAATCAGCTCTCCGAAAACGTGATGGTGAAGATATTGAAGCCCGGACGGGCGGTTGAGGCCTTGCCGGTGATGGACAGCGGGCTTGTCCCGCCCAGCCGGCCGGAGATTTTGACCGTGCTGGCACTCACTGTCTGAGAAGCATTGTCCAGCCTCTTAATCCGCACATATTCACTATACACAAACCCCATGGTTTCCAGAGCTTCCTGTGTGGAGTAGGTAAAGGCCGCCTTCTTCACTCCATCTGCATCCGTGTCCAGTGTAGTTGCTATAACGGCATCCGCCGGAATTGGAAAATCCTTCGGCAGATTAACCGGCCGTTCGGTGCTCTCCACCGGAGGGGCAGCAGTCCCGGCACCCGTTCCCGGGGTTCCTCCGGCTTCGGCACCTTTGCCGATTCTCACTTTATAGTTCGCGGCATCGTAAGTAATCGGCACCTTCAGAGCACCGGCGACCGAACGGACCGGCAGATAGGTGATGCCTTCGTAGGTGATAGGCGTTAATGTTTTACCGTTGCCATCCTTCAGCCAATAAGGGGTGCCGTCCACGACCACACCGATGCTGTGGTTCAGATAGGCTTTGATCTGCTCCAGCTTCGCTCCCGCATATACACCTGCCGAGCCGGTTATCGTCATGCCCGCGGCAACGGCGGCAATCAGCCATTTTTTCTTCAATAGAATCCTCTCCCTGTCTATATTTGATGATGGAGAATGAGAAGTCATCTTAATATATTTAACACGAGAGAAAGTTTTCAACCCGCCGGGGGTTAAGTCAGTGCATCAGCGGGTAATTTCCAGAAGCTCGGACAGCTCCCTTATCTCATAGGTCGGATGAATGCCCGGAGCGCCTTCCTTGCCCAGCGGGTTGAACCAGCAGGTATCAATTCCGTAATTGATTCCCCCCTGGATATCAGAGGTCAGCGAATCGCCGACGATCAGCACTTTGCTCCGGTCAGAGATTCCCAGCTTGGCAAAAGCATAATCGAAAATCCCCCGCTCCGGCTTCTGACACCCGGCCTCCTCGGAAATAATGATCTGCTCAAAGGTGCTGCTCAGCGGAGAGCCCTGGATTCTGGACAGCTGCACATCCTTGATTCCATTGGTAATAACCGCAAGCCTGCACCCGGCCAGCTCCCGGCACAGCTCTACCGCTCCCTGAATAAGAAACGTCCCTTCTCCCAGAAACTTCAGATACGCTTCACTGAATGCTTCAGGGCTCAGGTCCAGCTTGTGCGCGGCAAACAGCCGGTTGAACCGCTCGACCCGCAGCACGGCAGAGGTGGTCCGCCCCTGTTCCAGATCCTTCCACAGTGCCGCGTTGATTTCTTTATAGCTCGCAGCATAATCCTCAGCACCCGTCGGCAGGCCAAAATGGGCAAAAGCATTGTACAGCGCCCTGCTCTCAGCCATCCCGTAGTCAAACAAGGTATCATCGGCATCAAATAAAATGACCTCATATTTCATCTTTCTATTTCCCTCCAATTTCGCGTTTCGTCGACAAGCAGCATCCATTTGCGATATAATTCAGACAGGCCTTTTCAAAAAAAGTAATGGCGGTGATTGTCATTTTTTATGTTCTGGCGTTTCTGGTGTCCTTTTGCATCGTCTATTTGCTGATTCCCCCGCTTGGCAGGCTCGCATTCCGGCTTGATTTTGTGGACAAGCCCCGGCAGGATGTGGAGCGCAAAATACATAGGGAGCCCATTCCGCTGACAGCCAGCTATGCTATATTCATCGGATTTTTTATTACATATCTGCTGTTCACCCGCGATTTCTCGCTGGATACTCTCGCCTTGTTCATTGGCGGTGTGCTCCTGCTGACCATAGGCACGATCGATGACTGGTACAAAACCAAAGGCAAGGACTTCCCGGCGCTGCCAAAATTTATCGTTCAGATCGCGGCGGCGATTCTGGTCTTTCTGTCGGGGAATGCCTTCACCGGATTCTTCAACCCCTTCTCCGGCGATTATATCTCGCTGCCGGTGATCCTGCAATTTGTGCTGACTATTCTCTGGATCTTCGGTGTGACTACCGTAATTAATTTCTCCGATGGCATGGATGGTCTGGCTGGCGGCCTGACGGCTATCTCCGCAGTAACGCTGTTCGTGGTTGCTTTGGCGAAGGGTCAATCTGCCTCGGCCATGATGGCGATCACCCTGGTGGGCGTCACTATTGCCTACCTGCGCTACAACAAAGCTCCGGCCAAAATCTTCATGGGTGACGCAGGCGCCACCTTTCTAGGCTACATTCTGGCCGTCATCGCGCTGGACGGGGCGTTCAAGCAGGCGACGGTGCTGTCCCTGTTCATCCCGATTCTCGCGCTCGGTGTCCCGATCTTCGACAATTTGTTTGTCGTCATCAAACGGTTTGTGCAAGGCAAGTCCATTTATCAGGCTGATGCGACCCAGGTCCATTACCGCCTGCTCAAGGCCGGCCTGAACCAAAAGCAGGTCGTTGCCGTGCTGTACCTGGCCAGCGTCTGCCTGTCGCTGTCTTCCATTATCCTGCTGCTGATTCAGATCTGATCCCGGCTGGGACGGAAGCACTGGGATTGACACAGGTTGGAGCGGGCAACCTGCCGGGCTGGCACCGGCTGGGGCTGAGACCGGCCGGGGCTGGCGCGAGGTCGGCAGTTCCGGGGAGGCAGGTGGCTGACAGGTCCGGGGCGGGCGCACTGAGGCGGCAAGACCCTGGCGGGCGCGGGCTAGTAATGCCGTGGTCGCAGTGGCTGGCAAGTCCGTGACGGGCGCGGGCTGAGGTCGGCAGGTCCGTTGCGAGCGCGGGACGGCAAGTCCGCAGCAGGCGCGGGACGGCAAGTCCGCAGCAGGCGCGGGACGGCAGGTCTGTAGCGGGCGCGAGCTAAGGCTAATAACGGTACCCGTTTCAGCGAGAAATAGAAGGATAATTTACAGCGTGAAGCATATAAATTCTTATATTTGAACAAAATCACCCTGGCGGGTGAATAACAGCATGGGGCTTACGGCCACAGGGGTTCCCCACCTGCAAAATCAACGGGGGCATGCTGAAGACGGATCGCCCCATTCCTTCACGATCTCTCCGCAGCCGTTACGGACAGGAGAGCCGTTATTGAAGGAAGATTCGTCTTTTTCGCAGGCTAACGGACTGAGATGCCCTTATTTGTCCCTTTCCCCTTTATTCCAGGCTCCATCGAACGATATAACGGCTCCTGAGTCCGTAACCGCTGAAAAAGTAAGGTTTTTGGCAAAATAAGGGCTCCTCGGTCCGCTTCAGTCCGCGGATGGAGTCCCACCCTTCTGCATCGCTTATATCCCGTTGAGGCTTCCAGGATATCCACACTTTTTTACACTGTATTACAAGTCGCTTCCCCCAAAACATAATTCATATCTTTCGAGACCAAAAACACCCTTCAAACCAAGGGTGTTTTTTCATCAGAGGTATTTTTACCTTTGATTCACCCGTTTCCCTCATTAGATTCAGGGACCCTCCTGAATATACTCATACAATCTCCGGTAAATGGCTACGATCTCCGGCAGGGGCATACGGACCAGGCCGCTGGACGAGGGGGCGACGAACTCCCGCACACCGTCCACAACCGGCGGCTGGCCATCCTGAAAGCCCCAGTCCGCCTTCGGGCGGCGGCTGAATTCCGTATAGACGCCTTTGCCGACAAAGCAGGCGATCTCCGGCCGGTAGCGGGCAAGCTTCTCCCGGAGAATCTGCCGGCCCTCGGCATACTCCTCCCGGGTAATATCCTCCGCACCCCGCGTCGGGCGGGCGACGATGTTGGTGAAGCCCAAGCCCAGCCGGAGCAATTCCCCGTCCTCAGAGGCATCATAGAGACGGGGCGTCAGGCCGGAGCGCTCCAGAATGCGCCAGAAATTATTGCGCGGATTAGCGTAATGATGCCCCGATTCCCCCGAACGGAGGCTGGGATTGAACCCGATAAAAACAATCTGCAAGCCGTGGTCCAAGTGATCCGGCACTTCATCCATGGTACATCCCTCCCTTAAGTAGAAGCTGGCCGTGCAATGCTGTCGAGCAAAACCGTTTCCCTGTTCGGGCTTGGCAGCATGAACAACCTACAACTCTTCCCGCAAAGCTATACAAGCAGGTGGAATCGGCTTTGACAACCACACTTCATTGCCTGCATAATAGAAGGTTACTCCCAAATGTACTGCCTTAACCGTATCCACGGCCAGCAGAATCAGCTTGCCCCTGCGGCTCCCGGCCAGGCTGGCAAAATGAAGCCCTTCGGACAAATGTATATACTGCCGCCCCATCGGCAGCAGCCCCTCCTTCAGAATCGCAGGCAGCGCGGCCTGATGCGTTCCATGATACAGAACCTCCGGCGGGATTCCCGGCTCATATGTAAGCCTGGCATGACTATGGCCATACCGCGCTTTAATACGGTCTTCCTCTATGGCAAAACGCTGCTTCTCACTGTTCCGGACGACCTGGCGGATATCCTCTTCGGAGATCCCTGCCCATTTCGGGGCAGCATGGATGACACGCTGCAGATCCTCCAGCAGACAGGAGCCGTCCTCAGGATCAAGGAGCAATCCATACTCTGCCGGTGTATGCCGGAGCAGCTTGGTCATAAATTTGCTGAGCGAAACCTCAGCGGCATGATTTAACACTGTTGCACCTCGTTCCTTGCTCTCTCTCATAAGAGACTGAACCTAAGTGGAAAAAGTAAACCTAATCAGCAGAAATCCTGGCTACCGAAGGTATTAGTGGGATTTTGTACACCTAATTCACACATATTCATCCCATATGGCCGCTTTCAGCCGGATTAGTGGTACTTTTTCCCACATAGGATGCTCCATAAGCCGAATAAGTTGGATTAGTGAACCTTTTTCCCACTAACGGACTGTTCTCTTCACTGATTTTTCTCCCCGCCTACAACCGCGGATCGACCGGATCGGATTCGAGCGACAGGGCGGCAAGCACGCATTCATGCATCCGTTCCAGCGGCTCTTTGCGGATAAAACGTTCCACCGACTCTACGCTTAGGGCGCATTCCATCAGAGCATGGCGCTCTTTTTTGCCGGTTTTGCGCAGCTTGAGCCGGGCCAGATTGTCCGGCTGCAGATAGTCAATCCCATAAATTATGTGCAGGTACTTGCGGCCCCTGACCTTGATGGCAGGCTGGATTAAGCTTTTGCCGCTGCGGACAATGAAGGTTTCCGGCTTGATCACAATGCCTTCATGTCCGTCCTCTGTCAGCTCCTCCCACCAGCGGATCACATCGGCTTCATCAGCTTCACTGGTGATCGTCCGGTATTCCGTCTCCATAAAGAGCGGCGACACCCCGGCCAGCTCGCGGCCATGCTCCATATGCCAAAGATGGCTCCGGTCAAAAAAGGTCTGCCCGCTGTGCGCCAGCGTATGAAACGGAGCGATCCGGATGCCGTCAAGGCCGCTTGTATCCCAGCAGTACTGCTGAAAAGCTTCACGGAATACACGGGCGTTCTTCAGCTTGCCCTCCATCTCCTGTACCCAGCCTGACACATCGCGTCCGGCATTTTCCGCTTCGCGCAGCTTCCCCAGGAGCTGCTCGCGGTCCATTGCCGCAGCTTCGGCGACATGTGCGTACTGGGTTGCGATCAGCTCGCGCGCCTTCAGGTTCCACGGGATAATTTCGGCGTCAAGCAGCAGCAAATCCGTATCATGGCGGGCCCAATAACCGGCTTTGTGCAAATCCGAATTCAGCCGGGACAGCACGTCAGGCCCGGCCTCCTTGTTAAAAAAAGCCCGGCCGGTACGCGTGTAAATCGTGCCGAGCGTGGGTCGGCCCACATAAGGCACAGCGGCAGCTTCATCGCGGAACAGCAGCAGAACGGCGCGGCTGCCCATGTGTTTTTCTCCGCCACCATAGTCTTAACGCCCTGGGAACGATAGTAAGCAATCGCTTCACGGGGATGTTCCAAGCAGGTTTCATCGGGGGATACCCTAGGTGCCGGACTCATCGTAGGCGGAATGTAGACGAGTTCCTCCATAGGGATGGTGAAATGGGATACCGCGTCTATCGCCGCTTTTACAAATTCGCCGCGCACAGAGATTTCGCCGTAGGTGTCTGTCATGACGGAGTACCCTTCCACAAGCTTGCGCAGGTTAGGCGGAGAGAACCTCCCCCGTTCCCAGCGGATCAGCGGGCTGTCCGGGTCACGGGCATAATCCTGATAAGCCTTGACGCTGACAAACTTCTGTTCAGGATAGCGGTAAGCGGTCAAAGAACCGCCAAAAACCGCCCCCTGGTCAATATTAACCGTATTCTTCACCACTGTCGGGAAAGGCCTTGGATCATGTCCCCAGACGATAAGCTCCCCGGATTCATGTTCTACATACCACTCCTTGCGCACAGGTGCACCTGTGGCATCCATGCCATCCGTATCCCCATAGCGGCAGAAGTCCTGTATCCGCTTGGATTGCCTGCCGATATATTCATCCCGGATTCCGGCATGGGCAACCACTACACGCCGGACCCCCTCACGGCACAGCACCAGATGGCTGGGGGCGGAGAGCAGAAACTGCTTCAATTCCTCTCTTAGCGCATCCGCTTCCTCCTCGCCTGCTTCAAGGGCAAGCTGCGCAAGCTCCGCAGCGATATGCTCATCGCCGTGGCTCAGGGTTACCTGACGGCCGCTGAGGTAGCGGGCAATCTTCCAGCCATGATTACTGTCGATCATGCGGGCGGTCCCGGCATCGCAGTGCTTTTTCCAGAATTTCATGGTATCCAGCGATTTCGGTCCACGGCTCATCACATCTCCAACGGAAACCAGCGTTCTGCCGTCGGGATGCCGGTAAAGTCCGGCATCATCCGGTGCGTACCCCAGCTGTCCCAGGAGCTCCAGCATTTCGTCATAACAGCCGTGAATATCGCCGATCACATCCACCCCTGCGCCAATTTCAGCGAGCAGCGGGTTCTTTTTGCGGATAAATTGGACGGATTCGGTTTCCTTGAGCATATAAGTGAAGTCGAAGCCTTCATCCCGCAGTCCGCGCAGCGAACGTTTGAACTGGACAAACTGCTGTTTCACACGCTGTCTTCCGCGCGGCTGGTCCCGGCTTGTATCCCGCTCTAACAGGGTCTGCTCCGGCAGATCCAGAACCCAGGCGGCACAGGGGAGATCATGTCCGGCTGCCAAATCGATATACTTCCTGCGGTATTCCGGCTGCAGATGTGTGGCATCCACCACCGTCAGCTTGCCCAGCCGGCAGCGCATCGACACTACGGTATTCATCGCCTCAAAAGCCAGATTCGACAGCAGTTGGTAATCGCTGTACAGAATGTCCGCTTCCTCCCGGGGGCGGCCTTTCCAGTCGATGTATTCAACATCCCCCACCAGTGTCCGGTAATCATCTGAAGAGACAATCTCCGTCTGCAGCAATACACCTTCTTGCACCAGTCTGCGGAGCAGGGTGGTTTTGCCGCTGTTCGAAGGCCCGACGAGCACAACAATGCCTCCGTGCGGAAAAGGAATCACCCGCTGCCCTTCATGTCTGTCAGTCATAACAACGTATCCTCCTTCGTAAATATGGCCATCTGCGTCGGGTATCCATAATCCTGCGCGAATTCGCCGATCCCGCTCAGCCGGACGGAATAGTTATAAGCCTCAGTCCAGCGGGAACACCATGCGGCAAAAGCTTCCCGGCTCCACTCAAAACGGTGGTCTCCATGGCGCATTTCCTCCTGATCCATCTCATATACTTCGTTGTATTCCTTGTTAGGTGTAGTAATAATCAGCGTCCCGGGTGTATATTCGTGAAAAATCGTATCCATCACCCGGCCAAGCCGGTATTCATCTATATGCTCGATAACCTCGCAGAGAATCATCACATCCTTGTTCCGCAGCGATTCATCGTAATAGAACAGCGATCCCGTCACCGGCTCCGGTACAGGAACACCAGCCTTTCCCTCCAGCTTGGCGAAACGGTCCATCGCCCGCAGCTGTGCCGCGGCGGAAGGCTCCACCGCCTTGATCTCACGCACCCCGGCACACTGCTGAGCCGCGCGGAGAGTTTTCCTTCCCCGGAGCCGAAGTCCACGATGCTGCGCCTCAGCGAGAGATTCTCTACCACGTCCGCGATTGCGGCATAACGCAGATCATTCAGCCTGGCCTTCGGCGCTGCGTCTGCATCAGCCTCGGCCGCAGCTGCTGCCCCCGGCGGGGACAGAGCTCCCTCCCGAGCCATCTCTCCCGCTTCTTCATCCGGCGCCTGAGTCCCTGCCAGATGCCCGCCACTGGACATCAGACTCTCATATTGCCGGATTGCCCCGGCGAAACGCAGAGTGCGTTTCAGAATCAGTCCGCGTTGGGGATGATCCTCCAGCCAGCCTTCCCCGTAGCGCCTGATTTTGTCCACCTCATCATCGCTGATGTAGTAATGCTTGTAGTCATCCAGTGCAGGAATCAGCACGAACAGCTGACGGAGCGCCGTCTGCAGCGTCTGCATCCCCTTAAGCCTGATGTACCGGACAGAGCTGCGGCTCTTCAGATTAAAGGTATATCCGGCATGCCCCCGCTCCAGCAATACCTCATAGCCAAGAGCTGTGAACAGCCCTTCCAATGCCACATCCGGCAAATTGGATGCAACAGGCCCAAAGGTAAGCTCCAGGGCCAGCTTCCGCCCGGCCCATGGCCGGTAAGCTTCCTTCGTTTTGCCGTTCAGCGCCGTGCCGAGTGCGGAACGGATGTAGGTGCAGAACAGGCTGCTCACCACAAATTCACGGTCATTGATATACTGCGTAATATCATTGTGCGCCGAAGAAGCGCCTTTTACCAGCTCAACCGGGTCTGGCGTAACAAAAATAACCGCTTCCGTTTCGTCCTCCGAAGAGGCGGTAAAGACGATGCGCACCCGGGCATCCTTTTCCATCCGGTCGTACAGGTTATTGGGATTTTTGGCCAGCAGGTGGGACAGCATGCCCGCACCCGCGCCAACCGCTCTAATGATTAAATGCATAGAGTCCATCTCTCCTTAACGTCACTTGATTTTCTCTCTACGGGGTTCAGCGGCTCTCACCGCCCCATACCTCAAGCAGTGCGGAACGGAACAGTTCATCCAGCACGTTGTCTTCTACCCCGTTCCCTGATCCAAACCGGGCCGCACTCTCTTCAAAATGGCTGATCTGCTGCTCCAGGTACTTGTTAATACCCTCAATCCGCGGCTCCAGATTCAATTCATCACCGGACTTCTTGCGGACCACCAGCCTTTCGACCGTTTCTCTCAGTTCGCTGCCTTCAGGAATCAGGTCCTTTACCAGTGTGGTGAAGTCGAGGGGCGGCACCTCCTGATATTTCTCAATCCAGGCGCAGGCCAGAAGCGGACGGAGAACATAGAAGTATTTCTTGATTTTGACCTCGCTGCCCTGAAGGTAAGTCCGGTAATTCCCCCGGGCCATGTGAAGATAATGATACACACAGGATTTGGGCGAAAATCCAAGCGGCGACAAGCTGCGGATGCTCTCCGCCACGGTATAGTTTTCTTCATAACGGACCGGAGACTGCAGCCACTCCAGCAGCGGCGGGTTGGATTTGCGGAAAAGGGTAAGTCCCTTTTTCAGGTCCCATCCGTTGATGTCCAGCAAATCGCTGATCGGGCGCTCAATGACATCCCTCTGCTCAAAGATTGACAGATAGGCCTCAGGCCGGCGCAAATAGAGAAACCGCACATCGTAGTCACTGTCTTTGGAAGGGAACCCCCAGGCCCTGCTGCCGGATTCACAAGCATACAGGATACGGACATTCTCCTCCGCTTCGATGGCGCGAAGCTCGCGGATAATGGATGTATGAATATCTGACATTGTGCATCTCTCCTTTTTCTTGACCACAAGAAAATACAAAAAAGCCATGGACTCCATCGTCCATGGCCGGGCTGCCGCTATGCAAATTCAGGCATATAATTACCGGAAAACAACTGTATATGCTGCTGCCGGAAATACAGATACCGCTGCAAGGGCTGACCTTCTGAACGAGGCGGACCGATGAACAGGAAACATATTGGGATTATGAGGGTTCGAATGTTTTCCTTGTTCATTCATCTGGTCCTGGCCTCCTTAAAGTGTGATGAGCATTTGCTTCATGAAGTGACATCAAGCTGCCTGTGTAATATTCCAAAAGCATAATTCAAGGTTCCAGGTTTTGTCAACCTGAATCGATGTCAGACAACCCTCCCCCGGAGCAAAAAAAATGCCCCCGCCGGAACAATCACCGGACAAGGGGGACAGTATAGTAGTGAGTCAAAGATACACCTTCTTTCGGGGGAGCTACGGGAGCAACTGCTTCAGGGCAGGTTCCAGCCCCTCCCCGCCAAGGGATACATATTGGGTGTCTCCGTCTGTATATTCCAGCTTAGCTGCATACATCCCGTTTTTGCCCGAATACTCGCGCTGATTTTCCAGGATGCCGGCAATCAGCTTCTTATCCCGGGTAACAACTGAAAGCTTCTGCTGGCGGGCCAGAGACATGTGCAGCTCAAGATTGTAGATTTTCTCCGGGGAAAGCTTGCCCTTATAATCATCTTTAATAATTTCAGCCGATTTTACGTCTTGCGCGGTGGTGCGGATTTTGTCCGCAAACCCCTTCTGCTCCATCCAGTTGCCCAATTCCTTGTAGGAGGGCAGCCATTCGTAATTGCGAGTAACAGTTACTGTTGCCCTTCCGCTGCCTTCTTCTGCAGGCTTGTTGATAGGCTGGATATACGCAATCGGCAATTGCCCCTCATTCTGATCCTCGTAGGACATATTCAGCTTTTCTCTGATCAGAATATCCTTGAACTCCTGAACGTCCTCCGGCTCGGTAATTCTAACCACCAGATTCCGGTTGGATAGCCTGAAGCTTTCAATTTCCGTAGTAAGCGCCTGAATATCATATTCCGCACGCTTGAAATCTTCATTTCCCATGACCGCTTTCATTTCCGGTTCAAAGCCCTGGGCCGGAATCAGGTACTCACGCACCACCGTACGTCCGTTATCCAATTGATAAGCCAAGGTGAACATCCTGCTGCCACGGGTGTATCCCTCAAGCGGGAAGGCGTTCTTGTCGGGACGCATCGTAACGAGCGTCTGGTGAAGGTTGCGGACAGCTTCAATATATTGCTGACCGCCGGAAAAAGGCACCCTGCTGCCGGATGAAACCTTTGCAATCTCACCGGAGGCATATCTGTTATATGAATCATCGCTGTACATCCTGTAATTACTTCCCGCATACACTCCCTTTATATGTTCCGCAGCCGGCACCCGGTCCTCATATCCGGTTAATCCGGACACCGGAATGTAGATCAGCAAACCCAGCAATACCCCATAGACCGCGAATTCCAGCGGCACTCTGCGGGACAGGATGTGCCAGGTTTTGCGGATAATCATTTCTGCCGCGATATAACCAAGCAGCGCCCCGGCAAAATGGCTGCACAGAACCCAGCCCGCCTGATGCGGCTTAACGGCAGCAAAATACGTTCCCGCCAGAAGCATCGCACACAGCATAACCCCGGCTTTGAACAGCGGATTGAAATAGGTGAAGGCAATTGCCTGCCCGGACTTTTCCGCGCTGCGCTTGCGGTACAAGATATAAGAAAAGACGATGAACACAAGCGACAAACCGCTGTAGGCCCATAATTCCCCCGTACTGTAGGGCTCTTCCGCCAGAACAATAAGATGCAATAATGGCGACCAGACCAATCTGTCATTACTGAGGCCAAACCATTCCGGGTAACCGTAGAGATACCTGTTGAGATGGAGATTGACCAGCTCCATCAGCACCGCCGGAAGGAGCAGCAGAATATAAATAATGATTCCCTGGAGTACGGTTTGTCCCGTGCATATGCCGACAAAGATGCTGAACACAAAGAGAAACAGCGTAAGAATGCTGACCGTCAGGCACCAGCTCCAGATATCCGTTCCCTGATAAATGTACATATTTCCGTTCATAGGGGTAACCATTGCCGTGACCGCAGCGGTTAGCCATACCGGCAGCAGCAGCAGCCCTAGTCCGCCAGCCAGATGCGCCGTAAGCAAATGCTCCCGCCGCAGCGGAAGGCTGTGCCACAGATCGGAAGCCCTTCTGGACTGCAAATAGCGGAACAGGAACAGCCCGGCAGCGGCCGGCAGCGAGATGATGAACAGCATTTGTATATTCCCGCCCACACGGAACAGGGTATCTATCTTCTGCGGGTCGGCACCCGGATAACTGCTCATAAAGAGCTGCAGCGGAAGCGAGAACAGCAAGCCCAAGGTATAGATGATTCCAATCCAGCCGTGCTGGCGCAAACTCTGGCGGATAACACTGCTATTAAAGAAGTATCGGCTGCGCGTCATACCCGGCATCCCCCATTTCATAAATAAAGATTTCCTCCAGCGTCAAGGGAAGCAGATCGAACACATACGGCTCATAGACATGGATCACTTTCGAAATCCGCTCCCGGTCGCCTTTTACGATATACAGATCCACACTGCCCCGCCGCTCCTGATGGAGAATTTGCAGCTTGGCCGCCAGTGCATCCGCATGGCGCTCATCGCGAAAAGCTACCTGAACCTTATGCGTATCCGCCTTAAGATCATCCAGATCCTTCTCAACCAGCATCCGGCCGTGATGCATAATGCCGACATGGTCACACAGATCCTCGATCTCCCGAAGATTATGCGAAGAGATCAGCACGGTCAGCTCCCGCTCGGCAACCTCCTGGAACAAAAGGTTTTTAATCTGGCGGCGCATTACCGGGTCCAGGCCGTCAATCGGCTCATCCATAATCAGCACATCCGGTCTGCAGCTGAGCGCGAGCCAAAAGGCCGCCTGGCGCTGCATGCCTTTGGAGAAGCGGCTTAGCTTGCGTCCCATATCGAGCCGGAACACTGTGCCCAGTTCCTCAAAACGTTTGTCGCTGAAGCCCGGATAAACCGAACGGTAGAAGGCCGCCATCGTCTTGAGCGAGGCCTGCGGAAAGAAGTAAGGGCTGTCCGGCATAAAAATGAGGCCCTGCTTCACCTGCGGACTCTCAAACACCGGCTGGCCGCCGATCTTGACGGTGCCTTCCTCAGGCCGGTAGATGCCGGCGAGTGTTTTCAGCAGTGTGGTTTTCCCTGCCCCGTTTGAACCGAGCAGGCCATAAATGGCACCTTTATGTACCGTCAGCGACAGGCTGTCAACAGCCTTTTCGCCCTGAAAGCTTTTACTGACTCCGCGTATTTCAATCATGGCTATTCTCCCTTCTCTCTCTGCTCCAGCACCTGACGGTACAATGCCCCAATTTCATTTTCGGTAAATCCGAGGTAGACCGCTTCTGCCATCAGGCGCAGCAGCTCCTCCCGGAGTTCTGCTTTTTTGCTCTCGTTCTGCCCCTGCTGCAGCGGAGCCACAAAGCTCCCTTTGCCCTGCAATGAATAGATATAGCCTTCCCGCTCCAGTTCGCGGTAGGCTTTCTGAATGGTATTGGGATTCACTGTAAGCTGCGAGGACAAGGTTCTTACCGATGGAAGCTGCTCATCCGCTCGTAAAATCCCGTGCATGATCAGCTCCTTGACTTTATCATTCAACTGCTCGTAGATCGGCTTCCGGCTGCGGATGTCCAATTCGAACATAACAGTCCTCCTTTCGTGTGCTGTATCCGGCAAACACTCTAGTGTATTAACTGTACTACTATTATTAATACAGTATAATGCTGCTGTCAACATAAAAAGAAGCGGCTCTGCAAAAGAGCCGCTTGATCTTTTCTGAGTTGGAACTACCGCTCCAACACCGCCGGTTCGGCAACTGCCGCCGGCTCCTCGGGCTTGCGCCGCTTGTCGCTCAGGAGAGCGAACAGTATCCCCGGAATCATCAGCAGGCCGGCAAAAACAAAGGTCCGGCGGAATCCCTCGACAGCCGCCTGCTGCATCCCGTTCCCCGCTTGAGACAAGAGCAGCTTGGCTTCCCGCAATTGATTGGCGCTGTCCGCTGCAAAAGCCTTTTGTTCCGCAGGCGGAAGCTTTGCCGCAGCAAGCTCAACCGCATGTGCCACGGCTGCTGCAGGGTCAGCTTTGCCGCTGTTTCCTCCCATCGGCGCAGACCCCTCCTTACTGATGGAAGCTGCTGTTTCCGCTAGAACAGTTTTGACAATAGGCTGCAGCTTAACATCTGCCTGGATGGCTTCAGACAGGTGATTCCCCGCTTTTCCCAGTTCGCTGTCCATGTTGTGCTGCAGTACAGTCACTATAATAGCTACCCCAATGACGCTGCCCAGCGACTTCGCCATATTGGTGACTCCCGAAGAAATGCCCACCTTGTCCTCCGGAACGTTGCGGACGGCGGAAGACATCACCGGCGCCATTGTAAGGCCTATGCCGACACCTGCCACCAGCAGGCGCACCACTACCTCCGCCACCGCCGAGTCCGCGTGAAGCCCGCTCATGGAATACATCGCACCGCCCGTGACTACAATACCGGCTGCAGCGAACAGATGGCTGCCGTATTTCGAGGACAGCGGCCCGGAAACCGCCGAACTGACGATGGAGCCCACAGCGACCATGGACAGCACAAGCCCGGCCTTCAGCTCGGTCATCCCCATCATCCGCGTCAGGAAGAAGGAGGTCAGCAGGGAAAGATTCATCAGTGCCGCACCGACAATCAGCAGGGTCAGGGAAGCACTGTTGAAGGTACGTATCCGCATCAGTGACAATGGCAGCATTGGCTCCTTCCCTTTCCACTGCGTAAGGATGAACAGCAGCAGGAACACTAATCCCGCACCCAGCAGCGCAAGGGTCTTTCCTGAACTCCAGCCATAATCCTGCACCTTGATCAGTGCGTACGTAATGAAGAACATGGCTCCGGTAATTCCAAGAGTTCCGCCATAATCAATCGAACGGCCTGCCGTATCATCCCGCGATTCCTGAATGAAGACAGCCGTCAGCACAATACTCAGCACACCCAGCGGCACGTTAACAAAAAAGATCCACTCCCAGCTCAGGTTCTGCGTCAGAATCCCGCCAAGCGCCGGACCGCTCGCTGCAGCCACCCCCGAAACGGCTCCCCATATGCCAATGATCAGGCCATGCATCTCTTTGGGAAAAGTGGTCGTGGTCAGAGGAATGGTGACCGGAACAATAATAGCCCCGGCCAGACCCTGGATCACCCGCAGCAGAATCAGCATCCCCAGGGATGTTGCGAACCCGGCAAGCAGAGAGGTCAGAGTAAATAGAGCAACTCCAAAAATAAACACTTTCTTGCGGCCAAATTGATCAGCCAGCCGGGAAGCAGTCAGGATGAACACGGCAAAAGCCAGGTTATACCCGTTCATCACCCAGGAAATCCGCGACACACTCCCGCCGAAATGCCGCGTCATCTCCGGCAGGGCGATATTAATAATCGTCGTATCCAGCAGCGCCATAAAAAAACCAAGTACGATTGCTGTAAAAGATAAAGCTCTGCGCATTCTTACACTCATTTTCATCAGCCTCCAAAGACCCTCTAAAATATGAACTTAAG
The DNA here is from genome assembly GCF_016772475.1 of Paenibacillus sonchi. NCBI lineage: Bacteria > Bacillati > Bacillota > Bacilli > Caryophanales > Paenibacillaceae > Paenibacillus > Paenibacillus sonchi. The sequence goes on along the minus strand of NZ_CP068595.1, from coordinate 3,054,764 downwards.
TTCATGTTTTTGATTATATGAACTAAAGTTCATATTTGTCAACCATTAAATATGAACTTTAGTTCAACATTTATTGACAGCCTGAATTCCCTCCTCTACAATCAGTACTACAAGGGGGAGCAATCTGACATGAGTGATATGGAAGACAAGATCAGAACACCACGGCAGGAACGCAGCATCCGGACCAAGGAGGCTATTGTCCAAGCCGCCATGAAGCAGTTTTCGGACAAGGGTTTCCATCAGACCAATACCAAGCAAATCGCAGCGGCGGCCGGAGTATCGACTGGCAGCTTCTATTCCTATTTTGTGGATAAAAGAGCGGTTTTCATCGCTGTGCTCAAGAACTATGGTGCAGATCTTCTGGCCCGGATCGATGCTTCGATGTCAGAGATCAACTTCTTAACCATCGACCGCTCCGAGCTGATCATGCACCTGGTCGACACCCTTCTGATCTCCCATGAGGCATTTATAGGCTACCATCGAGAGCTGACCATCATGTACCATAGCGATGAGGAGATTAAGCAGTTAATGGATGCACAGTATGAAGCAGGCCGCATCAGAACACTGAAGTATCTGCAGATGGGACAGGATGAGTTAAGAACAGAAGACATGGAGGCTGCTTCCGTGATCGTGTTCGAAACGGTAAGCGCCATCGTTGACGTTATCTCTTTCTCCCAGCAGCGTATTGCAACTGAACGGCTGAAATCCGAGCTGGTACATATGATCGTTAGTTATTTGTACAAGTGACGCGGCTCAGGCGTACATTCTGTTGCACTTCTGCAGCAGAAGTTCTCCTATATCGGCCGAAAAGCTCAATCTATTGCACTTTGTACACTTGAATTCCTTGGAGAAGCTGTTTTTGGCTCCAGAACCGGCAATCAGTTGCACGAAATACAGCAGAATGCGATTCAACGCGTAAAAATAAACATTCTATTGCACGAAGTGCAATCACCTCATAAATCAACTAATTTTAAACAGCAAAAAAGAGCAAGCAGCGAGGGTTTCACCTCGCAGCTTGCTCTTTTGGTATCCTGACAACCGTTAACGTTTGTCCTTCCAGAAATTCACCGGCTCCATATCCTTCGTGATAATCCCGAAGGTATAGCCTTCCTTCTTCAGCGATCCCAGCAGGCGCGGCAGTACCTTAAGTGTTGCTTTCTGGTCATGCATCAGAATAACGGGATTGGTTTTGGACTTCTGCAGCTTATGCACCTGGCCCATTACGGTGTTGTAGATGGTAACACTGTCCTCTTTATATTTCCAGTCATCGGAATCCACGTTCCAGTCCCACAGGTGATAGCCTTGACCCAGCACTTTGTCCCTGAAGGCCTTGGTGAAATATGGCTTACTGCCATATGGGGGACGGATCAGGGTCGTGCCGGTGCCGGTGATCTTCCGCAGCACATCGTTGTCCCCGTTCATTTCAGCAAGCGCGGCAGAAGCAGAAGCATAGAATTTCTCTTTGCGGTGCGTCATGCCGTGCAGTCCCAGCCCATTCCCCTCTTCCGCGATCCGCTTAACCTGGGAAGGATAGCGGTTCATGTTCGGTCCAAGCATGAAGAATGTAGCTTTGACTCCATACTTATTCAGAATGTCCAGCAGCTCAGGCGTTGTAGCAGACGGGCCGTCATCAAAAGTCAGATACAGGGTTTTTCCCGGCTTGGCCGCCGGCGGATTCTGTGCAGGCTCCGCAGGCGCAGGCGGCTCCAGTTCGTTTTTGTACTTGCTTACGAACGCGGTGTCATCAAGTGCCGCCGAACCATCCTGGACCCGGAGTAAATATTTATCCGGTTCAAAGGATATTCTATATCCTAGGTAGGCGCTGACCTTCAGCGGGACCATCAATGATCCATCCTGGAGAAACGTGTCTGCCTGGGCAACCGTTCCATCCTGAAGCCGGGCTCCCCCGTTATTCCCCAGCAGACGGAGTGTACGCCCCCCGCCGTCCACCTGAATGCCATCCGGCACACCGGTGAGGGTCCACTTCAGCTCTGCCGCCAAAGCGCGGAGAGGGACATAATAGGTGTTTTTTTCCGGAACGGCTGTGATTTTGGTTAATGAATCGTTCACTCCAAGCTTCAAAGATTTGTTTGCTCCCGCTGCATCTGCTGTAGTTTGCAGGATTCCGAAGCAAAGAAAAAAAGACATGAATAAGAGCACTACTTTTTTGATAGGCACGTGAAACAATCTCCAATCTATGTATATTTACCTACTACTTTAGCATAAATAGATATACCGTAATTTGAGAGATTGTAACCAGGAGCACAAAAAATTGTAACTGTTTCGCTATGAGAAATGACATATCGTCATTTTTTTCAGAAAATAACCAAACCTTGTCGAGCACTGTCACAGCAAGCAAAAACCGCGAAATCAGGACGTTTTCCGCTTAAATAATTGTGACGAAAATAGTAACATTTGTGAAATCGTGAACAAAATTTGAACTTTCTTAAAATAACCTAAAGGCGCACTGTTACTGTGATCTTTATCATACATTAAGACTTTTGTAACAATTTGATCACATATATTTAACCGAATGTACATTTTTAAGGACTATTGTGTATTTTATTACAAAATATGTATTTTGCATTATGGGTAAGTAGTTCTTACTATAGATACAGGTTAATGTTTGCCCGCAACGATCGGCGCATGAAAAGAACTATTGAAGGAAGGAGTTCTATATGAAAAAAAAGGGACCGTTATACGCTTTGTTTCTCAGCCTCATCCTCCTCCTGCCGGGATGCAGTTCACTCACCGTTCTGAACCCGAAGGGGCCGTCTGCCCGAACTTTATCTGACACAATCATCCTTTCGATTCTGGTAATGCTTGGTGTTCTGGCAGTTGTCTACATCTTATATATCTTTGTGCTGGTGAAGTACCGGGCCAAGAAAAGCAATGAAGGCTACATTCCGGAGCATGAGGAGGGCAATAAGGTCCTCGAAACGATCTGGATCGTCATCCCGATCATTATCGTGGCCTTCCTGTCCGTCGTGACAGTCAAAACGACCAACGCCGTCGAGAATCAGGCCAAAGAGTATAAAGACCAGACTCCGCTGGTGATCTACGCCTCCTCCTCCAACTGGAAATGGCATTTCAGCTATCCGGAGGAAGGCATTGAAACCGTTAACTATGTGAATATGCCGGTTCACCGGGCGGTAGAGTTCAGAATGTACTCTTTTGGTTCCATTACCAGTCTGTGGATTCCGCAGCTTGCCGGACAAAAGTACGCCATGAGCGACATGCTCACAACGCTTCACCTTTCCGCAGATACAGAAGGCTCTTATATGGGCAGAAATGCCAACTTCAGCGGTAAGGGCTTCGCCCACATGGAATTTGAAGCGCTCGTTATGAGCAGCAAGGATTATGACGACTGGGTGAAAGAGGTCAAGGAAACCGCTCCGAAGCTTACGGAAGAGGAATTCAAAGGCCTGCTCGCCACCGATTATCTTGGACGCAAAACCTATTCGTCCACTCATCTTGAGTTCAGCCCTCCTCCAGGAGACCATGGCGAGCATATGAGCGGTGAAGGCAAAGAGATGGATATGGATAACGGAAATATGGATCATCAGGACAATAAGGAAATCCATCCTTCACCGGAGCCTTCCAGCGAGACAGAGTTCGACAGTAAACCGAATCCGGAAGTCGAACAGCCGCTGCCAAGCTCACCGGTGGATGAACATACGCACGACAGCAATTCTTAATAGAATGCTCGATGAAACAACCTGAAAGGAGCCACCCTAATGGATTTAGAAAAGTTTAAGGTTCACGGCGAACCCTTAATATATGGAGCTATGATCAGTATCGCACTCGCTACCATCGGGATTCTCGTCGGGCTTACCTATTTTAAAAAATGGGGCTACCTGTGGCGCGAATGGCTGACTACGGTCGACCATAAGAAGATCGGCGTCATGTATATTCTGGCCGCACTGCTCATGCTGTTCCGCGGCGGCGTGGACGCCATAATGATGCGTCTGCAAACGGCAGCGCCGGAAATGAAATTCCTCGATGCGCAGCATTACAATGAAGTCTTTACCACCCACGGTCTGATCATGATCCTCTTCATGGCCATGCCGTTTATCATCGGTCTGATGAATGTTATCGTACCGCTGCAAATCGGCGCCCGCGACGTGGCCTTCCCGCGCCTCAACGCCGTCAGCTTCTGGCTCTTCTTCTTCGGGGCCATGCTGCTCAACATTTCCTTCGTCATCGGCGGCTCGCCGGATGCCGGATGGTCAGCCTACTTCCCGCTGGCGAGTCTGGAGTTCAGCCCGACGGTCGGGAACAACTACTACTCCCTGGCGCTGCAGATTTCCGGTATCGGGACTCTGATTACAGGCGTTAACTTTATCGTCACCATTCTCAAAATGCGCGCTCCAGGCATGAAGCTGATGAAAATGCCGATGTTCACCTGGTCCGTGCTCATCACGAACGTCATTATCGTCTTCGCCTTCCCGGTACTGACCGTGGCGCTCGCACTGATGATGTTCGACCGCCTCTTCGGCTCCCAGTTCTTCACGATGGCCAACGGCGGGATGGATATGCTCTGGGCCAACCTGTTCTGGGTATGGGGCCATCCGGAGGTATATATCGTTATTCTTCCGGCATTCGGTATTTACAGTGAAATTATTGCCACCTTCTCTAAAAAGAACCTGTACGGCTACACCTCCATGGTGTTCAGTATGCTGATTATCTCGCTCCTGTCCTTCCTGGTCTGGGCCCACCATTTCTACACCATGGGTCAAGGCGCGATGGTCAACAGCTTCTTCTCGATAACGACCATGGCGATTGCAGTGCCGACAGGGGTTAAAATATTCAACTGGCTGTTTACGCTCCGAAAAGGGCGAATCACCTTCACTACACCGATGCTGTATACACTGGCATTTATTCCAATCTTCACGATCGGCGGGGTGACCGGTGTCATGCTGGCGATGGCCAGTGCCGACTACCAGTACCACAACACCATGTTCCTGGTCGCGCATTTCCACTACGTGCTGATTCCGGGGGCCGTGTTCGCTGTTATTGCCGGGTTCCATTACTGGTTCCCAAAAGTGTTCGGCTTCCGTCTTAATGAACGCCTGGGCAAGCATTCCTTCTGGTGGATCGTGATTTCCTTCAATGTCACGTTCTTCCCGCTGTTCTTCCTGGGACTGATGGGGATGACGCGGCGGATGTACACCTATTCCGAGGAATCGGGCTTCGGTCCGCTCAATATGCTGTCCTTCGTGGGCGCGGTGGGGCTGGCAATCGGCTTCGTGCTTCTGGTTTACAACATCTACTGGAGTACACGCTACATGCCGAGAGACACCACAAGCGATCCTTGGGATGGACGCACCCTGGAATGGGCTACACATAGCCCAATGCCGGTCTACAACTTTGCGATTGTACCAAAAGTGCAGACCCGTGACGCCTTCTGGTCCGCCAAGCAGGATAACATGCCGCTGTTCGAGGACAAAATCACCAAGATTCACATGCCGAGCAATACCGGCAAGCCGTTTATCCTGGGTGTGATCTTCTTCTTCCTCGGATTCTTCCTGGTCTTCAGCATGTGGATTCCTGCGATTGTTGCCGGAGTGGGTGTGCTGATAATGCTGGCAGCCATGTCCTTTGACCGGGATCACGGCTACTACATCTCAGTGGATGAAGTGATGGCTACAGAAAAGAAATTGATGCGGGGTGAGACTGTATGAAAATAGATGCGTCCAAGCCGCTGGAATACTCTACAGAAGAGAACAGCAATAAAATCTTCGGCTTTTGGGTTTTTCTCGGAGCTGAAATTCCGTTGTTCGCTACCTTGTTCACGGTATACTTTGTCATGGTGGACCGTTTTGCCAGCGGACCGAGCGGAAGTGAATTGTTCGAAATCGGCCCGGTGCTGATTGAAACCTTCCTGCTCCTGACCAGTTCGTTCACAATCGGTCTGGCAGTTCACGCCATGCGTCTCGGCTATAAGAAAGCGATGATGGTCTTCATGGCCCTCACGCTGCTGATGGGTCTCGGCTTTATCGGCATTGAAATTGACGAGTTCTTCACCTACGTGCATGAAGGCGCCACGCTGCAGACCAGCGGCTTCCTTTCCAGTCTGTTCGTCCTGCTGGGAACGCACGGTGCGCACGTCAGCTTCGGCTTCCTGTGGGGAACGGCAATTATGATTCAGGTGTGGCGTCAGGGCATCAACCCGGCTACAGCCAACAAAGCATTTATCTTCTCACTGTTCTGGCACTTCCTGGACGTTGTCTGGATCTTTATCTTCAGCTTCGTCTACCTGAAAGGACTGATGTGACATGATGAAGCAACTGTTTCCAATTCGCCATGTGATGGGTTATCTGGCCTCTCTGGTCCTTTCTGCCGCAGCGTTGATCGTGATTTACGGTGATCTGTCCAAGGGGGCCAATATGGCCGTACTGCTGGTCACAGCTATTATTCAAGCTTCCCTGCAGCTGTTCGTGTTCATGCACATCGGGGAATCGGCAGATACTAAGAAAGAGCTGTACATCAATATCGCCTATGCGCTGTTTGTGGGTCTGGTTACGATTTACGGTACCTTGTACATCTTCGTATGGGGCTGGTACGCTTAAGGCCAGAATCAATTGAATGCTTCAGACAAGTAGAAACGGCCCGCCCGGTATATGCATCCGGGCGGGCCGTTTTGACGTGTTCAGCTATTATCTGGATCTCTATGCTAGAGTTTGAAGCGACCCAAATTCATGTGCAAATTCTCGGCCAGTGCCGCCAGGTATCTGGACGACATCAGCATTTCGCCCATTGCGGTCACTTGCTCTTCGCCGGCTCTACTTAAGTTCTGCACATCTTCCGCACTTTTACGGGACGCTTCACTTGCCTGCTCCATTGCCTGCGACACTGTAAGTGCTTCGCGGGACACATGCCCGATAGCCTCGCGGAGCTCCGCCGTCTGCCGTGCAGCGGTTCGAATGGATTCCTGAATCTCCGCGAACACCTGCGGTACGGCCCCGCTCTGTGACAGGCCCCGCGAAACCAGCTGTGAATCCCGCACTATGGATTGCACGGCTTCTTCGGTCTGGCTCTGGATCTGCGTTAGAAGGTCTGTGATCAGCAGCGAGCTTTTCCCCGTTGCTTCTGCAATCTCCTTCATCTGTGCAAGGATAACCTCCACTGCAGCAGCTCCATGATCAGCCGAAGCAGCAGCCTCCTCCATCAGTCCGGACATTTCATGAGTGCTCTGCCGGGCGGCGTCGATCTCCTCCGCCATCGCCTGCACGGAATGTGCCGCCCGGTCAACCGTCTCCGCCTGCACCCCGGTACCGGCGGCAATTTCACCGGAGGATTCGGCAATGAATTGCGAAGCTTGCGCGGCCTGCTCCGCACTGGCGCACATCTCCTGCGAAGAGGCAGACAGCAATCCCGTGCTCTCCGACACTCCTTGCATAGTAGTCCTCAGGCTCTTCAGCATTGCATTGAACGAGCGGTGGAGCTGTCCGGTCTCGTCCCTCGACGGATAGGCAGCGGAAGCGGTGAGATCCCCTGCCTCTGCATCCTTCATCAGCACCTGCAGCTCCTTAAGCGGTTTGGTAATCATCCTCGAAATGAGGATGCTGATACCTACACTGAGCACCAAAGCGGCAAGAATCAGCAAAATGATCAAGGTCAACGATCTTTGGGCATCTTGCTGGTTGGATTCGTTATGATTGCGGGCATCTTGAACCAGCAGCTTGGCTGTATCCTCAAGCAGACTCACCATGATCTCCCGCGATTTACTGAACACGCTCCCCGAGAAGATCTGATAACCTTCATTTTTGAGCTTTTTGCCGGCCAGTTGGACAATGCTGTCACGCTGTGCCCGGTAATCCGGAAGCAGGGACAGATACTCATTTATTTTTTTCGATACGTCTTTGTTGCTGAAGGATATGGCCTTTAGCTGAGTGACCAGCTCATTGTTGATGTTGATATACTCTCCGATAGCTGCCGTATGCTCTTGGCTTTTGCCATCGTTTTTGGTAATCAGACTTTCCAGGAGCAAGGACTCAATTGCCCGGTTGTTTCCGCGTATTTCTGTTATCAGAAACATCGGCTGCAAATTTTGGCTGAAGGACTTACCGGACCCTGTTGCCATATGCTTGGCGGTGATGATGCCGACAACTCCGGTCCCAATAAGCATAATTATAAAGACTGTTGCCAGCAATAGCATTTTATGTCTTACCTTAAGATGTCTCATCTGTTCTGTTCCCGTCCTCTTCATCTCCTGCTGTATCTAATTTATCGGAGAAAAAGGTCGAAAGTATGATGTTTTCGCTGAAAAATATGTCGAAAAAGCGAAGAAAATATTGTGTTTTTGTGACTATATGACTAATAAATTAGTTACATGCCCCTAAGAACTCTCCCCTGCTTCACTCCTGCAGCAGGCCGTATTTTTTGCGGAACCGCTTCAGCACTTTGGTCCAGCCTCCGGCCAGAACAGCCATGAAAAAGACATTGGACAAGGCATGGGCGAGGTCGAGATAAAAGCTTGACGCATATGCGGCAGCCACAAGCCCCCAGCTGAACGCATCCGGCAGGCTGATCAGATACCAGATATTCATAATCCAGCCGAACAAAAACCCCCAGACAAAGCCGAATGCAAGCATTCCGCCCTTTTTTTCATCCACCAGGTATTCCGCAGCCAGCCAGCGGTCAGACCGACCATGCCCCAGGCGAACATTTGCCAAGGCGTCCAGGGCCCCTGGCCAAAGTAAATATTGGACACCAGCGCGGCCACCGCGCCGATGATGAACCCGGCTTCCGCCCCAAAAACATAAGCCGAAAGAATAACAATGGCCGATACCGGCTTCACACTGGGCAAGGCGGCAAAAGGAATCCGGCTGACCGCAGCGACAGCGGACAGCACCGCCAGCAGCACCAGCTCTCTGGATTCAAGCGGACGCCGCTCCAGACGGATGAACAGCGGCAGCAGGGCTACCGCCAGCAGCACAAGGCTGAGCAGCATATAATGGCGGTCCTTCAGCGCTGAGGTCAGCGCAAGGCCGGCCACAAACAGCCCGAGGGCAATCAGGAGCGGGAAGCGAAAGCGGACCACGCGTTCATCACATCCTCTATCGTTAAGGCTTGCGGCAGCAGCTCTCTGGCCATGCGGTTGACTGCCGTTGTATAGAAATAGTTGCTGCTGAAAAATTCCGCCGGCGTCCCTTCCGACGTGATGCCGCCGTCAAACAGCATCGCGCAGCGCGAGGCATATCTCGCGGCAAACTCGACATCATGCGTCACAAGCAGGATACTGACTCCCTGCCTGCGCAAATCTCCGAGCAAAGCTGCGAGCCGTTCTTTAGCCCCCGGATCGAGTCCCTTGGTCGGCTCGTCCAGCAGCAAAATACCGGGACCCAGCAGCATCACCATGGCAAGCGCCAGCTTCTGCTGCTGCCCGCCGCTGATATCATGCGGATGGCTAAGCAGAAGGTCTTCGAGCTGGAAGATTGCCAGGAGCCGGGCAATTTCCCGGGCCGCCTCTTCCTGGGGCAATCCGGCATACTCCGCCATATGCTGCAGCTCCTCCTGAACCGTGTCATAGCTGAAGTAGAGCAGCGGATTCTGGGCCAGAAAGCCGCTTGTCTCCCCCTTAGCAAGGGTTACCTTGCCGCGCTGGGGCTTAAGCAGGCCGTTCAGGATATGCAGCAGCGTTGATTTTCCGGCTCCATTCCCGCCCATCACGGCCAGCAGCTCTCCCCGGTACAGGGACAGCGACAGCTTCTTAAGCACCTCTGCCCCGTCCTTGCTGTAGCGGAAGGTCACTTCCCGGCAGCTGAGCAGCAGGTCGGATGAAGTGACAGGAGCGGAGAGGCGGGAAGCGCCTGTGTCAACAGCTGCCGTCTCCCCCATGCCTGGCCCTCCCTCAGCCAAGGAATGCAGCCAGCGCTTGCCTTCCCGCACGGTCAGCGGAATGGCCTCGCGGGGCGCTTGGACCGCATCCGGCTCAAGGGCAAGGAACAACCGCGCAGCAGTGGGCAAATACGCCATATGCGGAGCGTGAAGCGCAATCCCCGCCCCGCGTACAAAGTCACGGGGCGTCCCCTGGAACCGCAGCTCTCCCTCTTCCAGCAGCAGCACCCGGTCAGCCAGCGGCAGCACCTCCTCCAGGCGGTGCTCGCTGATGATGACCGTCACCGACATCTCTTCATTCAGCCGGTGCAGCGTCTGGAGGAACTCCCGCGCGGCGACCGGATCAAGCTGCGAAGTCGGCTCGTCCAGCAGCAGCAGCTTAGGCTGCAGCATCAGCACCGAGGCCAGGTTCAGCAGCTGCTTTTGCCCGCCGGAGAGCTCGTGCACCGACTTATACAGCAGCGGCTCCAGTCCGAACAAGCCGGCGATCTCCGCCAGCCTGCTGCGCATAACCGCTGGCGGATAGCCCATATTTTCCATGGAAAAGGCCAGCTCATGCCACACGGTATCCATCACAATCTGTGCATCGGGGTTCTGGAACACCATCCCGATTTCTGCGGCAGCAAGCTCGGCAGGCAGACCGGATAGCGGCTGTCCCTTGTAAGCAATCTTCCCGCCGGCCTTGCCCACAGGCGCAAGCTCGCGCTTCAGATGGCGCAGGAGGGTGGTTTTGCCGCCGCCTGAAGGGCCGAGAAGCACGACAAACTCACCTTCCTCTACCGTAAATGAGAGCTCATGAAGCGAGTCCCTGTCTTCCTCGGGATAGCTGAAGGATAGACGCTCCGCCGCGAGGATCTCCATAACCATTTCTCCTTTCCTTCGAGGGCCGGCGGGATCAGCACGAACAAGCAGAAGCTTACATACATCGCGGCCTCAACCCAGCCGAAGTGCATCGGCTTCATCCGCGGATAAATCTCCAGCACCCCGTATCCTTTCATCCAAAAAAACAGCGGGATCAGCCCGCTTGCCGCGAGCAGCAGCAAAATGGCCTTATCCTGCAGGTCCAGCCTGTAAATCCCGTATACACTCCGCTTGCGGATGCCGTAGCCCCGTGCTTTCATCGAGTCCGCCGTCTGCAGCGCTTCCTCCAGCGACCAGGTCAGCAGCACCTTCAGCAGCGTCATGCCGTCCCTCATTCTGGAGCGCACGCTGCCCTTGCCTGCATCCACTCCCCGAATCCGCTGGATCATGGTGATCTGGCGCAGACGCCGCTGGAACAAAGGCACAAAGCGCAGCGCCATCAGCGTCAGCAGGGTGGCCCGGGGCGCAGCCGCAGCGAACAGATACATGAATTTATCCGTGGTAACCGTGTAGCTGTAAGAAATGAACAGAATACAAACAGTCAACAGGACCGCCATCATCATCAGCCCGTACAAAACGGCTTCCAGTGTAACCGGCTGGTCCAAAAAATAAAACAGAATATGCGCACCCCTGTGTGAAAACAAGGGATTCAGCACGGCTACCGAAACGGCCATCAGCAGAAAAAAGGGAGTCCGCGCAGCAGCTGCCGCCCCTGTCCCTGCAGCACCAGCAGAAGGATCAGTCCGGCAAGCTCTGTAGCCAGGAACAGGGGATGAAACAGCAGGGTGGCGAACAACAACAGCCCGGCATAGTAGAGCAGCGCCACCGAGGGATGCATTGCACGGAAGCCGCTGCTCATTGCACTTCCGCCCCTACATCCTTGCCCATATCCAGCGTATACAGCCACTCCACGGTATCGCCCGGCTGCAGTGTGTAGCTGCCTGCCCCTTTGCCGGGAACTTCACCGTTAACCTTGTAGATCCAGCCGCTCTCCGGGCCTTGGTCAAATTCATACAGATTATCGATTCCTTCTACATAAGCGAAGCTTTTGGCTCCCTGGTATTCCATTTGAATTTTATTGCTGCGGGTAATGCGCTTCAGCAGCTCCAGCGCACTCTCGCCGCTCTTGATGTCAACGGCCGCCGCCGCAAAAATCGTCCCGTGCTCCTTGTCTCCGACAATGGAGAGCGTGACGGTATTTACGGCCCCGGCAGGCTTCGCCGGGGCGGCTGAAGCGGCTGCCGGGGCTTGCGCCGTGGCGGCAGGCTTCGCTGTCGCCGCCGGTTTGGTGCCGGCTGCCGGCTGCGCACCGGCTGTCGGCTTCGTGCTTGCGGTCGGCTTCGCGCCGGCTGCAGGCTTCGTGCTGGCTGACGGCTTCGCGCCGACAGCAGGCTTGGCTGGCCCGGCCGAGGCTTTCGCCGTGGCCGGGGCTGCGCTGGCCGTAACGGAGGCTGGCTTCGTTACGGCAGCGGCGGACGGCGCAGGCTTTGCAGCCGCGCCGGATGAGGCGGGCGGCGCAGACACAGCCGCCCCCTTTTGCGTCCCGGCAGCGGGTTCCGCGCCGGACGGCGGGGCCGTGCCGTCCGCAGCGGCGGAAGGCACGGGGGCTGCGGCGTCCCCGGGGAGAGGGGACGCCGGGGTCTTGGGCTGAGGGCTCTGCACCGCAGCCGTGCCCGCGGCGGGGCTCTGCGCCCCGCCGGCCGTGTCTCCGCCGGCTGCGCAGCCGGCGAGCAGCACCGCTGCGGACAGAAGCAGCAGCGGAGTGAACAGCCATTGCTGGATGGACTTGGACATAAACATGGACACCTCCGATAAATAACCCCACAAAGTGAGGCTTCTGCATGGAAGCTGATACTGGTACTTTGCGGGGACCCCAATATATACTTTCTGATCTGACAAAAAAGGGAAAGGAACGGGGCTGCGCCTGCTCCCCCGTTCCGTTCTTTTGGCAATATGATTAGTGGTGAAACGGCACAGTCTCCCCCGCCTAACCTGTGGACAGAGAAGCCGCAACTGAAATGGACGGTTGCTGCAAACCCACACGCCCCCAGCCCATACTCAGGCATGACGAAGGCAGAGTTGTCAGCCACAGGATAATCCAAACGTACTCCCGCTGCTGCCAGCACTTGTAACCCCGATGAAAAGGGCAGTCATCGTTAGTGGAAAAAGGATCACTAATCGGACTCATTCGGCTCATGGAGCAGCCTATGTTGGAAAAAGTACCATTAATCCGGCTGAAAGCGGCCATACGGGATGAATAGGGATGAATTAGGTGTACAAAATCCCACTAAAACCTTCTGTAGCCCGGATTTCAGCAATTTAGTTTTACTTTTTCCACTTCGCTTTAGTTCCTTATGAGCTTCATTGCTTCCCAGATTTGGAGTCAAAAACGCCTTTTTCGCCTGAATCTGCTGTACAGAGTGCAACAGATTCCATTTTTTCGCTGATTTAGTGATCATCTACTGTATAAAGTGCAATTGATTGCCTGCTAACCTAATCTGAGCTTCAGGTACTTAGTCCCTTTGAAGGCCCACCCTTGGATCAAACAGCGGCTCAAAACCGCATGATTATGGCAGTCGCACCGCCACCACAGCGGCCATTTCTCTGGTCACAGCGGACGACGGGTCAAAGGTTCCGCCGAATCCGGTCATGTAACCAAGCTCCGTAACTGTACGGACAGCGGATACGGCATAGCTGCTGATCCGGCGTTCGTCCGTAAACTTCGCAGCTTGCGGGGCTGCCGCAGAAGCTGTATTTTCCAGCTTGAGTGCTCTTGTAATCATAACAGCCATATCCTGGCGGGAAATGACTCCGTTCGGATTAAAGGTTGTGTCCGTAATTCCATCGGCAATGCCGAGCTCTTTCGCTTTCCGCACTACTCCATAATACCATGCGCCGGTCTTGACGTCGCTGAATACCGGAGCACTGTTAGCCGCAGACGGCTCGTTATGGGTCAGCCTCAGCAGCAGGGCGGCAAATTCTGCCCGGGTAATCTTCTGCTTCGGCGCAAAAATCAGACTGTTCCCGCTGATGCCCTCCATCAGCTTCTTGCCGTATGCCTGATGCACGGATTCCAGCGCCCAGGCCGAAATCAGGTTCTCATCGGTGAACACTGCCCCACCGGTCACCCCGGTAGGCGAAATGCTGAACAGGTTCGCTTCGCCCGTCAAGTAACGGTTATAAGCGGTCAGGGCCAGCAGCGCCTGCTCGGTGGCTACGCTGTTAGCTGGCTGTCCCTGTGTATGGGCATATCCGCCGTCCGCTTGACGGAAGGAAGCCAGATGGCTGAGCAACCCGCCTTTGGTTTTGACAAACCGCGAGTCATTCGGACCGATTCCCGCTGCAGCCAGGGCAATGATGACCTGCGCTGTGCTCTCACTGTTTTCTACATTCGCCTGCTTGAAGCCGCCGTCTTCCTGCTGCTGCTGCGACAGCCAGGCGATGGCTTTGTCTACAGCTGCTGCAACCGTTGTCTGACCGGCGTGAGCTGAAAGCGCGGTAACCGCCATGGCCGTGATATCGGGATCGGCTGCTCCGCCAGCGGTCAGCGGGAAGCCGCCGTCCTTGCTTTGAACCTCCAGCAGAGCCTGAACCAGACGTTCTTTGGTCCACTTGGCACCCGAAGGCACCGTGTAGGAGCCGCTGTCCAAGGCGATCAGGGCAAAAATCAGACCGTTGCTGCCCTGGCTGGTCATGTTGTCATTGTTATAGATTTTTTCAATCAGGTTATAGCCGCCGAAGTTCTGCGGATCTGCACCTGCAGCGGCCACGCCCAGCACCAGACGTTCATAGTCCGTAACCTTGCGGAGCTGGCCCTGGCTGGCTGCTAGCTGCTCCTTCACCCCATCCAGGTAAGCAGCCGGCACTGCATGACCCGAACGGGCCAGCCCGACAGCCTGCCAATCACTTAGCTCTTCTGCCGCCGTTATCCCTTTCGCGGTAGCAGTAATATCGCTCTTCAATTTCTCCGGCTGCGGCTCCCATTTGCTGCGGTCGACTACTGCGTAATCAGTAAAATGGCTGATTTTACCGGTGATGATACCCGTTTTGACATCCAGGACGGAAGGAACCGGAATCCAGCGGCCTGTGGCCGGATCGAGCCAAGCCAAGGCCAGGTTGGCCGGATTGCCGGATTTTACCGGAACTGTGATGGAAAGATCAACCGGCTTCACAAATTTCGTCCCGTCCGGCCCAAACGTATATAGTCCCGACACCAGTTCGCCGCGGCTGGAGCTGTTCTCCTTCATGCTGATCTTCACTGTTCCGGAGACTGCCCCGGCCGGAATCAGCAGCTGCACCTCGCCGCCGCTGTCCTTCAAAGCCGCTCCCGCACCGGGAGTAACCTCCTGCTCGAAGACTGCCGTGTTGGCCGTTAATTTTTGACTCAAAGCTGCCGCCTCAGACGCTGCCATGGGCGCACCTGAATTCGTAACAGCTGTCGTCTGTCCCACCTGGTTCAGCGGGAGGGTGTTGTCCGCTGCGATACCGACGCTTCCCGCGCCTCCCGTGCTTCCTGTGTTTCCAGACAGACCGCCTGTGCCTGCCGAAGGGATATCATAATCTGTCGTATAGTACCAGACAAGCACATCCCCATTGTTCAATTTGTAATCCCCGGCACTGAATCCAGGATCGCTGCCATTGACGGAATACTTCCAGCCGCTTTTTGGCCCCCGGTCAAACTCTTTCAGGCCATCGATAGCAACGACATACATGCTTCCACCGGAGGTTGTCGCAGTCACCCGGCTTCCCAGCTGGCGGATCAGCAGACTGTACGCTGTTTCTCCGGCATTTAGAGCTACTGTGGTGCTGGACAGAATAGTCCCCTTAGCACTGTCGCCGATAACCGAAATCGTTGCCGATGCCGGCTGAGGCACCACTACCGGATCAGAAATAGTCAGCGGCTGCGTGTAGCGGACGATCTTCGGCGTGCTGTCCGCAACATATCCCGTCACGGCAAGTGTATACGCCCCCGCAGGCAAGCCGTTATCGATGGTAGCCGCGCCCTTTTCATCCGTTGTTACGGTTGTGCTGCCAATGGTCACTTGTACGCCTGCTGCTGGTGTAACCACCGGATCAGAGGTATATGTCTTATCATTCCATACCCACTGCTTCTGGGCAACGTTTACTGTGAACGCTTCGCCCGGTTTAGGCTGGGCAGCGGAGAGCGTTACGGAGTTGACAATCTGGGTAGCTCCCCCGCCGTAATAGACCAGCACATGATCGGCAGGCTGAAGGACGAAGGCTCCCATCCCTACAGACGGATAAATCCACTCCCCGCCGCGGGAAACCACAAAGCTCCAATACCCGTCATACGTTCCGCTCTGGATTCCATTGATGCCCGAGACATAGCTGCCAAAAGAAGACTCTGTGATGTCCAGCGGAATATTGCCGGATGCCGCCAGCTTCTTGAGGGCGTCCAGCGCATCAGACGCTTCCAGTGTGCCTTCGGCGATGGGGCCTTGCGGACCTTCGACCGATACTGTGGCTTTTACATTGAGAGGGGCTACCTTAAGCGTCTGTGTATATTTTGCAATCTTGGGCGCCTTCCCTGCAACGTATCCTGTAACAGCAAGTGTGTAGTCTCCTGCAGCGAAGCCCTCTGGAAACTCGGCTTTGCCGTCTTGATTTGTTGTTGCCGTCTTGTCACCAATCGTCACCTGCACACCGGCGGCGCTTGAAGTTACCGGGTTGGAAGCGGAGCCATCCCATACCCATGTTTTTTGAGTGACTGTGACGGTAAAAGCTTCACCTTCTCTTGGCTGTGCGTTGGAAAGGGCCACTTT
This sequence comes from Paenibacillus sonchi, assembly GCF_016772475.1. Taxonomy (NCBI): domain Bacteria; kingdom Bacillati; phylum Bacillota; class Bacilli; order Caryophanales; family Paenibacillaceae; genus Paenibacillus; species Paenibacillus sonchi. The sequence continues at coordinate 3,038,277 of NZ_CP068595.1, read as the reverse complement.
ATCGACAAGCTGCGTAGCGCTGCCCGCATAATAAACCAGTACCCGGTCAGACTCCTTCAGCTTGAAGTCTTTCATGCCTACATCAACGCTGGCCCATTCCCCGCCGCGAGACACGGCGTACATCCAGCCGTCAAAGCCGCCGGTAGCTCCGGCATAGATGCTGCCAATGCCAGTAACATAACTGCCGGACGGATTCGTAATCGGCAGACCGTTCGCCGCCGCTACTTTTTCCAGCGCTTCGAGTACATTTCCCGCGTAGGCGCTGCCTTGGCCCAGTGTCTTCTCAGGCCCTTCAATCGTGAGCGGCACATAGACAAGAGGATTCTGCGCTACCGGCTTGGAGAAGTCATACAGCTTGCCGTTCGTACCACCGCTTAACAGATTGTAGGCCATCAGGGCCTGCAAACCCTGTTCGGTAGCCAGCGCATTAGCGCTGCCGCCCTGGTTATGAGCAAAAGCTCCACTAGCCAGCCGGAAGCTCAGCAGCCGTTTTAGCAAATCGGTGTCATTCTTGGTGAACTCGCTGCCCGCAGGGTCCACGCCAAAGGAGGACAGGCCGATTATGGCCTGGGCCGCACTTTCACTGCTGTCCCCGTAGCCGCCGCTGCTGTCCTGCTTGGCTGCCAGCCAGGCTACCGCTTTTTGTCCCGCTGTCGCCACAACAGGGTCATTCTTGTGGGCAGCGAGCGCGGTCAGGACTATGGCCGTCATATCCGGATCGCTCGCCCCCGGGAACAAGGCAAACCCGCCGTCGCTATTTTGCTTGGACAGAATTTCGCTCAGCAGGGATGCCTGATTCCATTTAGCGTCACCGGGAAGCGTATAGCTGCCGGAGTCCAGCGCGAGCAGCGCGTAGACCGGCGCATTCAGCGGCTGGCCGCTGATTTTGTCGCTGTTATAGATGCGCTCCAGCAGGTTGAAGCCCGCTTCAGAACCGCTGCCGGCAAAATTCGCCGGATCGCCGCCGACCGCCCGCACAGCCAGCACAATCCGCGCATAATCCGTCACATTCGGGAAGCTGCCTCCCGCTGTCTGTACTTTTTTCGCTAATGACTGGACGTAGCTATCCGGCACCCGGTAGCCCGCCTGGGCCAGCCCGATCGCCTGCCACTCCGACGTTACGCCGCCGCTGAGTATATATTCTGCAGCCGAATACGTTGCCTGCGAGACAGTCACCTGTCCCCCGTTATCCGCTGCCGCCAAGGAAGCGCCAGCTTTTCCTTCCGCAAAAGTATCCGCAGCATATACTGCGGCCGTGACACTGTCCGTGCCTGTATTAACGGTGGCTTCCGCTGCGGCAAAAGCCTGCCCCGCCGGAACCACCGCGGTACCTGTAACCGAAATTACCAGCAACAAGACCAGACCAAGCACAAAAGACTTGGCAGAATAAAATGTCTTCATCGTCAACCTCTTTCCTTGTCATAAAATAAATGCTTGTACTGCCTTGCAGTGGACAGCCGGGACAACATAAAGACCGCCCTTGTCCAGGGCGGCCGGGAAGAATACAAATTTGAAGGTGCGGTGCTCGAAGCTCCAGACTTCATCCATTTGCATATGTTCCGCATTCTTACCCCACGAAGAATAGAAACGTTCACGAAAAAGGCAGGTCTCCTGGCTTATGCCTCATCGCTGCTCTTGGCCTTCCCATCCTTCCAGCCGGACAGTGGCCGCTCTAAGAGCCGCTCCGCATTTACAGTGGCGGGACCGCGCCGGATTTGCACCGTGCTTCCCTTTTAAGCCGATTTCTGATTCTACGCATCGAACCGGCACCCTTCTCTTAACTATTAAATTTTAATATCCATAATCATATCTAGTATTCCCTTGTATGTCTATAGAGAAGCTGTTTCTTAGCGGGTGCAAAATGCACGCCACCCTCTGCAGCTATTATTCTATCCTGAAATAACGATGTCCGATTCTTACGACATTGTTAAGGAAGTCTCGAATTTGGCGAAGCCAAATTGAAGGCCTTCTCTGAGATTGCATCGTCTGAGGTGCCGCCAATGGGCGGCATGAATGTCTATTCCACAGTAATAGTGAAAAAATCCAACGCCCCCCAGTCATAACCGTCAATACAGGGCAGCACCTTATGAGGAGCAGCTCTGCAATCGTTGGATCGTTGTAAGGGCGGTTGGGAATATACAGAAATCGTTGGCTGGTATGCTGGTAGTTGGGACTTATACAACAAGTGTTAAGCGGCTATCCAGATAATGTGTCTATGCGGCAACCGTTGGGGGCGTGCAGTAATTAGGTAACTCTCAACTTAGAAATTCCTGATTAGCAGCAAGCTTATAGCAGTGGCATTAACAACGGCATTTCTACCGTTGTTTCCACCAGTTTCAGACTCGGCGTGCACAACAACGGCATTTTTGCCGTTGTTTCCACCAGTTTCAGACTCGGTGCGCCTAACAACGGCATTTCTACCGTTGTATCCACCAGTTTCAGACTCGGTGCGCCTAACAACGGCATTTCTGCCGTTGTTTCCACCAGTTTCAGACTCAGCGCGCCTAACAACAGCATTCCTGCCGTTGTTTCTAGACATTTTTGTCCTTCAAACGAATAGCACTAAGCTACTTCCTGACTCTGTATGATGAAGCACAATAAAGGACTTCCCCAATCCAGAACAAACTCGAGCGAGGCTATAGCACTCTGCGGAGAAATCAAAGGTACTTTTACCTCTCATTTCGCGCTGGAGTCCGCTTTCGGAGAAATCAATAAAAACCTGAAGAGCATGATAAGCCTCACTCTTTCGGCATATCATGCTCTTCAGGTTAATGTGTCAAAACTGCTTCGAGAAGCGCTGTCTCATTCGGTTGTTGTATCCCCCGTTGCTGTGGGGGATGGCTCCGGCCTTGGAGAGGCATCCGCTCCGGCGCCCGGAGGGTTGCTTGCTGCCGCGCCTGAGGCCGGCTGCAGGATCAGTTTGTACTCCCCGGCGATGACCATGTCGCCTGCGGCCAGCTTCGCGCCGGCCTCCAGCTGCACGGTCACCTCGTATGCGGGTGCCTCCGGCACCGCTCCCGAGGCTCCAGGGGCTTCCGGCGCGGTGCCGCCCGCCGCCGGTGAAGGCGTGGCCGCACCGGCGTTCCCGCCTGCGGCCCCCTGGGTGACGGCGCCTGCGTCTGCGCCGTCCTCACTTCCGTCGCCCGCCCCTGCGGCGGCGCCGTCAGTCCCTGCGGGCGCGCTTGCCTTCGCGCCCTTTGCCCCAGCGGCGGCATCCGCGCCGCTGTCAGACCCGGCCGGCGCACTCGCGTCCGCGCCGGTGCCCGGGCCAGCGGCTGCCGTACCCGCAGCCGCATTACCCGATGCGACCAGGCAATTGCCGGTCGTCGCCGTGACCTTGTAGTCCTCCGTGACATTACCGGAGGACACTACGCTGATCTCCGCCGGCTTGAAGGCGGAGCAATCCGCCGCAGCGGCAAAGGTGAACACCAGGCCGCTGCCCGTGTCCCCGCCGCCCAGCCGGACGGCGGCGGGAGCCAGCGCACCGGCCCCGCCTGTGGCGCTGGGCAGTGCACTGCCCGTAGGCTCGGCCGTGTCCGCTGGGTCCGGCCGGAGCAGGCTGATGGCGATAATTGCGCCGATCAGCACAATGCCCAGGATGCAGCCGGAGATCAGGATTTGAAATCGGCTGCGGCTGATCCACCGCGCCAGCGGCGAAGCCAGCTGGGAGCGTGCTTCGTTGTAGACATTTTGCAGTGCCGGACCTGCGGCGGCGGCATAGCTTTTGCGGAAATCGCGGCTCTTGAACGCCTCGCGGTCACTGCTCTGGAAGTACTTCAGAATGGCCCGGCGGTAACCCGGCCACAGCTTTTTATTTGAAATGGAAAATAGCGGATTTCCCTGTGACCAAGCCAGAAACCGGTAGACCGTCTCCTTGTTATCCCCTGCCTTGCGCTTCACCAGCTCCATAAGCGTCTCATAATCCAGAGGCCCGTCCTGGCGCTCACTGCTGTGATAAAAGGCCAGCGGCAGCCGTTCGAACGGTTCAATACTGCGGGATTCCTTCAGCCAGCGCCGTCCGAGCAGCTGCACATCATCGAGCTCTCTCGGCGAGAGCCCGGCAAAAATCTCCTCCGTCGGCTTCTCCTCCCCGAACCACCGGTAAGCAGCCCGGAGGGCGTTCGCCTTCCGCCGGGTAATGGAATCCAGCGGCGGCTGCCAGTCGGCAGCATCGCGGTAGCGCAAAAAAGAAATATCCAGCAGCTGCTCCTGCGTCAGCTCCTCCAGCGACACCCGGTTCAGCAGGAACCGGTCCGAAGCCGTCATCAGCTCCTCCAGCAGCAACAGGACTTCGGGAGACATGCCGCTGCCTCTGCGGCGTTCTTTTTCCGCTTTATCCATCGAATCATGGATCGCCGCTACCTCTCCCACCGGATTGGAACTTTGCTGGAGCTTCTCCAGCAGATACTCCTTCACTGTGTCCCGGACAAAAGACTGCTGCAGCGCTTCCGGCAGGAACCGGCCCCAATGGGTCACAAAACGCAAAATATCCGCCGGGCTTGCCGCCGCAGACAGCCGGGATTCCATGTAAGGCTCCAGCAGTGCCCGGCGGAATACAGGCTGGGCCAGCACTCTTTTGAAAAAAGACGCACTAAGCTCCTCATTGCTCTCAATAATACCGTAAGCCGCCGCCAGCGCATCTTCACGGCCCGCAGACTGGGCATTCAGCATGCCGTTAATGAAATAATCCACGATTTTGACCCGGTAGTTATGGCCCTTCAGCGCAAAATACTCCACTAACCGCTCCATAATCTCCGGCACAGGCACGCCTTTTTGGCGGATCAGGTCATATTCGCGGTCAAACCGCTCCAGGAACATATCGTTCAGCCGCACCCGTGCTTCAAGGGCACCCTCCGGCTTCAGGTAGGCCAGCAATCCGCCCAGCACAGCCTGCTTGTTCCCGGTGTACAGACTCTCATTGCCCTGCTCAATTTCATAAAATACCGCCAGCTCATTGTACAGTGCGAGCGACAGCTTGCGCTCCACACTCTCCCCGGGCAGCAGCGAGTCGGCAAAACGCGCAAAGTCCTCCAGCCCGCGTTCCGGCTCTTGCAGTGTTTTCCAGGCCAGCTCTGCGAACGGCTGCTGCGAATCGCCAAAATCTGCACCCAGCACCCGGCCCGCTGCCAGATCGAATACAAAATCCTTCTCAATGTTGCGGTCGCCCGGACGGAGCGAGCCTTTTTCCACGAAGGTCAGATGAATATATTTGCGGCTTTTCGGCTCATTGGCATAGGTGATCACACCCAGCCTGCGGCGGAAATCATAAGGCAGCGCCCTGAAAAGAACCTCCGTCAGCTCTGCCGCGCGCCGGGACAGCTCTCCGATCGGAACGTCCAGGGCTATGTACAGCTTTTTTTTGCCGGCTACGGAGATCATCACCGCCTGCAGCAGCGTCTTGAACAATTCCTCCGTGATGCCGAGCCCGCGCAGGATACTTAACGGATGAGGCTTCTGCTCATGCTGTGACACAGGGATAGCCGTAAGCTCCGGCAGCGTTCCGCCCAGCTCTCCCGCATAGCTCCCGGCAAAATCTGCATGGAGCCAGTCTCCGTAGCCTTCCAGAATTTCCTCCGAGCGGATGGGCGGCACCACGAAATTATGGGCAAAAAAAGCGCTCCGCTGACCCGTGAAATCCGCCGCCAAATACCGGCTCTGCCCGATCACTGTATCATTTGTTTCCGTATGGAACAGATGCAGCGCAACAGGGTACAGCTCCTCATTCTTCTCGCCGCGTGCTGTCAGCTCTGCCGGAGCATCGTAAAGACAGAAGGGATGCAGAATTTTTTTGACAAAATTATTGTCCAGGCTCTCCGACTTCGCTACCGTATCGAATCCTTCTGTCGCCCGGTACACACCACGCCGTTCCCGGGTATACATCTGCTGGGCGATCATGGACCCTGAAAATCTGTTCACGGCCCGTCGCTCCCCTCAATGTAATTCAGCTTGTGCAGCAGCCAGATAAAAGGCTCGTCCACCCGGATTGGACTGACCACACCCTCCACCTTCTGATTCACCGGATTGCTGCCCAGTGCCGATACGGCAAAATACCCGGTGTTCGCAAAATACACATCCATCGTATCCTTGAACGGGCGGTCCACCTTCTCTATGAAGCGGCGGATTTCGCCGTCGATGTTGTGGAACTCGTCCAGATTCAGTGTTTTGCGGTGCACATAGTTGTTGAACACATTGCTGTTGGACTTGATGTAATCGCCGTCCTCATCCTTGAGCGAATGCAGCATGTCGCTTTTGGCGAGCACAACCGCTGTCGGGATATCGGTTTTGCTCTTTTCCTGGTAGGCGATGAAATCACCGAACATGGTCAGCACCACATCCCGCGGCTCATCATACTGGGAGACCCATTCGCCGGGGCGGTCCCCGAAATTGATCCGGATTTTCTCGCGGATGGAGCGGATCTGCAACGGGTCAACCATGAACAGAATCCCGGCGGAGTTCTTGATATGCTGGCCATGCAGCCCGAGATAATCCTGATCGACCATCCCTTCACCGGCAACATCGAAGAATACGAGCGTCAGCGGGGGCTTGGACTCATCCTTGAACACAAATTGGAAAATAAACGGCTCCTGCATCTTTTCCTTCTGGGTCGAAGCCAGCAAATCCCCCCGCTCGAACAGCGGTTCTTCGTACAGCGTGCGGAACTTGCGGCTGATCTCCGCATTCAGCGGCATACAGGCCGCGTCAAAATGTCCCGCCGTCGTATGCTGCAGCGTATGGATCAACGAGGTCATATACACCGACTTCCCGACCTGGGACGCGCCGATGATGGAGATAATATTGCTTGGCACCTTGCCCGCAGTCACGGGCAGCTCATTATGGCAGGACGGACAGAGCCGTCTGCGGGTAAGCACGCCATAGCGGTCTGTAAGACCGGTCAGCACATTGTCGGTATAGTGGTGGTACTCTTCCGGAATATCCGCCGGATTCAGTATAGCCTCCATATCATCAACCGTATCGAGGCCGAAGCGCTCGCGGTATTTGTTCAATGCATCGTCTTCGCCCAGCGCATAATTCTCATCATCCTCGCGGCTGTGCATGGCCCGGAATACCACATCCTCCGGTTCGAACCGCGTGAAGCAATACGGACAGACAATATCATAAAAAAGCGGCCGCGCCTGCGGCTGATTCTTTTCTTAAACCGGTTAAAAAAAGACATCTCTTGTCCTCCTAAAAGTTTTGCGGAACCTCCGCTTCTCCGACAACCTTTGCAGCAAAACTCGCTTCGGAAGCATACGCTAAGTTTTGTGAGCCTTGCTCCCTGGAATTGCTACGAACAAAACTCGCCTCGGAAGCATGTGCTTAAGTTTTGCGGAACCTCCGCTTCTTTTGAGAATCTTTGCAGTTAAAACTGCTTTCGAAACATTGTCTCGCACGGATATAGAGTGAACTTAAGAATCTAGCTATATGCCTGATGGAAACCCTGTGTTTTCTGAAAATCCACTGTACAGCCTGCTGCAATTCTCAAATTCAGCTTATATAGCGTGAGCACAACTGCCCCGGTTCCCTTTAACTCCTATTGGTGCTGAACACATAACGGACGGTTAAACCTTCAGTTCCTGCATCCAGCCTGCTGCTTAGCTATAACTGCACTTTGTACAGCTATATTAATCCCCCTGCCTGTCCACGCTAGTTTAACTGTATTTCATGCAGGTAAAGAGAGGCAAAAAGGCCATATTGAGATAATTTCCAAAATATAGATGTACAAAGTACAATTAAGCGTTTGATTCTGCTGAAAAGGCAGCTTAAACATGTACGAAATGCAGTTACAGCTCCGTTGACCCCTGCTTGAAAGACAAGCATCAGTCACCCGTTGCTTCCGCGTTCTCCGTTCACTCCGGCACCAGTTCGTAAAATAAGCCATATTTGCGGCCATCTGTAAAAAAGATGCGCACAGCGTCCTCCTTGCCGATTTCTATCGGCGGCAGAATGTTGCGCCCGGCGGCAAAGTCCTGGACGAACGAGAACAGTACGCCGTCTTCTTTGGAAGCAGGGAAGCCGCCCCGTTTCTTGACATAGCACAGCACCTCTTTCGACACCGGCACTTCAGCCGTAATCGTCATATGTACTGTTTTTTGCTTGCCGAACAGGCTTTTTTTCTGCTGGATGGAATAGTAAATCCGCGCTTTGCCCGCGCTGACCAGCGTCCGGTTCGCCCCGTCCCGCTGGTGCACCAGCAGAGTGTCTGTACCGTCCGCAAGCCGGGCATAAACGGTATATGCCACCAGACCGATGTCATCCAACCGGTCACGGTATCCGTTATTTGCCTTATACTCCTCACGGGTGTAGAGCTTCATACCGGAGGGCGGCAGTTCTCCGCTGTCCGCAGCCTCCGCAGGTGCCTTATGAATGCAAACCGCCTGCACGCCGTCCGGCCAGCGCCACCGCAGCGTACAGAACCTGTCCTCCACCCGGGAGGACACTTCCGTAATGACCGGTGTGGAGGAATCAACCTCGGCGTACCTCATGACTGTAGGCTCCTTTCAAAATATCCTTCCAATCAAATATCTCTTGCGGTATCTCATTCAATAAGCCGCTGTACGCATATCGCGCAGCATGGAGGGCTGTCTGGAGCCCGGTGCCGCATTTTCTCTTTTTGGACCATCCGATATCAGAATCCTTTGCTGCCCCGGTTTCTGCGCGGAGACGGGAAGCCTGCCGACGATGGAGCAGCCGTATCGGCGTTTCGTCCTCTTTTGCGGGAAAGCCGTCCTTCTCCAAAAGGGATCACAAAGGTGAACAATGCAATGATCGCTGCCAGAACAAGCAGAGCCAGCAAACGGGTCATAGCATCGCCGAAGGCATGGCCGTCCAGGCCAAACTCCAGAATCAGTCCGGCGAACAAACCGGAAACCGCACCGCCGACGCCAAAGCTCCGCGCCAAATGGCGGTTGTCAAACACAATGCCAAGTCCGACCCCGAGAGCCGTACCCACAAGCAGCAGCGCCAAAATCCGTACCCCGGCATAATACGGGCTGTCCGCCGTGTAATCACTGCGCACAGTCAGCAGCGTCCGGTCGCCCAGCCGGTCATAGATTTGCTGGAACACATCCCCGAGAAGATCTGCATTGGTCACATCATAATACTGCCCGCCGGTTGTGGTGGCAATATCCTGCAGCAACGCTGATCCCGACGGATCATCCAGCGCCAGGCCAATCGTATTTACAGCAATCCCCCGGTTTACGTACTCCGTAAGTTCCTTTGAGGTGTCAAACTGGCTGAAGCCGTCGGACAGCAGGATTACCATAGCTCCCCGCCCTGACTGATTGTCACTGTTAATTACGCCCATGGCTTCTGTGAGCGCGCCGCTGATATTTGTACCGCCATCCGTGGTCTGCAGACTGTTAATAACCGACGTCACTTGCTCACGGTTGGCTGAGCTGGACAGCGGGATTAGCGGTTGAACCACCGTGGCGTCCTGACTGAACGTAACTACAGCCACCCTGTTATCTTCATCCATGCGCTGCACCAGTGATTCGGCTGCCTTATAGCGGCTGTTGCCCGGATCGCTCTGCATCATGCTGCCGGAGTCATCAATGACCATGACCACATCTTTGACCGGCTTCACGCCGCCGAAGTTCAGCTCATACACAAACTCCATTACGGAGCCAACCGCGAACAGCAGCACCAGCGTCAAAGGCAGCATCTTCCACGAGAAACCCAGATACCGCTGCTTCCACGACAAGCCGTTCAGTTTTGGCGAGATCATCTCCGCAAGGAGGCAGCCCAGGCCGACCCCAAGTGCCACTATGGCAAAATAGATGCCGGCCAGCACAATCGACGGCAAATCGTACGGCCTTTGGTCCAGCAGCAGCTCGCCTAGCACAAAGGCCGCTCCGCCGCCGAGCAGGCTGAAGAGAAGCAAAAGCAGATTGATTTTACGCTGCATCGCTATCCACCCTTTCCAGGTAAAACTAAATTTAAGCACATATGATTTCTGATGGCGCAGGACCGCTTGAACTCCCTTGCCTCCGTTACAAAGCGTTCTGCTTAATGCCAAATGTCTTTCGGTTCCCGGCAGCTGCACTGCTGGCAATGAAGAAGTCCGAGATGAGGCAATCTGCAGAGTTTAGAGAAAAGCAGCTGCCATTCTAGTGTATGTAAGCAGCAGAATGGCTTCAAAAGAGGCTATACTCCCATTCTATTGCATTTCCTGCAATAGAATATGCAAGAAAAGCCACATTCAAGCGAATCCTTCGAATTCTGCTGCACTTTCTGCAACAGAATGCCTTATACCGCTGCCTCTACCGCAGCTCCGGCAGCTCTTCCTCGGCGATGCCGTGCAGCCGGTAGCCGCTGGTGGCGTAGGTCTCATAGTAGACCTTGCCGTTGCGGTAGTAGAGCAGATCCTCCAGATGGAAGCCGCCCATCAGATTCAGCTTCTCAATGCCGCTTCTGCGCTGCTCATGTACGAAGCCGAGGCGGTAGATGCGTGTCGTCTCATCGGCACCAAAAGCATAACGCAGGAATTCGGAGCTGCTGTCGCCGAAGAAATATTTCTCCTCATGGCGGTGCTCCTGCGTATATTCGAAGAGGCGGACGTTGATGCAGGCTTCGTCCTCCAGGCTGCGGTAGAGCCGCTTGAACAGCTCCTCCCGCGAGACAATTTCGCGGTTGTCGTAAGCGGCCGTAACATTGGCGCGCCGCAGCAGCTCTTCCTCGAAAGGCAGCGCGAACGCCTCCGCCGCCAGCAGCTCCCGGCGGCACAGCTCAATCAGCCGTTCAGCTACCACAGCGCCTCCCTGGCGGAGCAGCTCTGAGACGCTCCCCAGGAAGCGGTCGCTGAAGAAGATGCCCGGGCCGCGCCGCGCTTCAATATCTCGCATAACCTCTTCCGTGACGTTCCGGTAATACTCCATAATGTTCTGGTCCACCGTCTCGCCGGTACGTCCGATGCTGGCAAGCGCCAGACTGTGCAGCTCCTCCTCCAGCGCTTCCATGGTCTGCACCTTGGCTTTGCTCTCCGCGTGCAGCTGCTCCAGCGCCGCGTCGTAGCGCAGACACAGCGCAAGCTCGCTCTCCATGCGCAGCAGCTCATATTTTCTGCTGTACACCTGCGCAAATAAATAATGAATGAAATTGCGCACGGTCCGTTTGTCCAGCAGCGGCACGCGCTGGAACGGCAGGCGCTCCACGCTCTCCGCGTAGAGCTGCTCCAGCTCCTCCTGCGCGGAGGCAATCGCCGCGCGCAGCCCGGCCATATGCTGGCGCAGCGCATGCAGCACACTGCCGCCGCCGGGCTGCTCGGCGGTCCATTCCGCCAGCTGGTAGAACGTCAGCGGCGGAACCGCCTTCTCCTGGGCCGACAGCACAGCGGCCCACTCGCGGGCAGGGTCGATGTCCGCCACCCTTCTGGCGGACACCTCCGCAAAATTGCTGCGGAAATAGGCCTGCCCGCCGTCTCCGAACAGCAGCGTTTCGGCTTCGCGCAGCGACAGCGGCTTCAGCTCGCTGTAGGAGGGCCGGCCGTGGCTCATCAGCCCGGTCATCTCTTCAAGCCCCGCTTCATCCGGCAGCAGCGCCGCGGCCCGTTCACGCAGGGAATCGGCGCTCAGGCCAAGCAGCGCCTGCCGCTCGCGCAGGCTGAGCGACCCGCCCTCCTGCAGCTTCGCAGCCAGATAATGAAAGGAATGATACAGCACCGCAAGGGCGATTTGCCGGTTCGGCCGGCGCACCGCCGAGAAGCCGGCGGAAGCATAGCCCTGCCTTCCTGAACTGCCCCGGATGCCGCTTTTGAAGGTCATATTATTGTAGCCGCCGTGTCCGGTAGCCGTATCTGTTGCCGGGCGGACGCGGTTCTTGAGCAGGCTGATGTGGGCAATAATCTCATAGTTGTCGTCCATGCCATGAGGTGACATCATGCCCCGTTCGTTTTTGTCCGAGAGCAGATAGACAAGATCAAACAGTGCAGAAGGCCCGTGGGCCACCGGGATGGACAGCCCGTCTTCCGTGACCAGCAGCGGAGCGCTGAGGGTGTAATCCGATTGCTGCATCCCGTCCAGTTCACGCAGAAAAGCCAGCCCTACCGAGCTGGAGTAACCGAAGTTGTCCCCCTGCTCCCGCTCATTGATCAGCGCATACAGGTCGGTCTGCACCGACTTGAACGACTGGCTGAGCACGGCCCGGGCCAGCAGGGCAACCTCCGGCAGCAGCACATTAAGCGGGTCATCGACCCGCGTAATGATGGAGAGATGGATAACGTCAAAAGAGGAGTACAGCCGTCCATAATCCGCTATGCTGTTGCTTAAACGCCGCAGGCTGCGGTTCATCCCGGCCAGAAACCGGCTGTCTTCGTGGAACTCGCGGTAGAGGTCCTGACGGACTGTACGGGGATCGCGGCCCGCCGTTTCCGGCAAGGCCATCCCCAGGACCCGCTCTCTTCTGCTGCCCTCGGCCTGCGCCCGCTTCCTGCTGCCGGCGTACTCAGGCTGTGACTGGCTTCCATCGCCAGCCTGCTCTGCGCCGGCGGACGCGGCATGAAGCGCCATAATCCCGCCCGCATTGTCCCATTTCCGCTCGCAGCCGTCCAGCACCGGACCGATGGCCGAAGCCACCTTGTCGCCCAGGAACAGGAACAGTGCGGGATAATGGATGCTGCTGCGCCCGTCCCCTTTGCTCCGCTGCGCTTCTTCCTGCGCCGCATATTGTTCTGCATAGGTTAATGCCTGTGCTTTGATCATAGGCTTACTTCAGCTTTCTGCGGATGCTGCCAAGCTTGCCGGTCAGGCTCTGGTAGAAGCTGTACATTTCATCGCCGTCCGCATGTTCTACCCGCTCGTATTCCAGACTGTCGCGCGCTTCCAGGAAGGAGACATACAATCCTTCCAGCTTATACAGCAGGGGGTGACATCCTCGGCAGCTGTCATTTCCCCGGCACGGCGCGCTGCTTTGCGCAGCAGAACACTGCGGCTTTTCTCATCCAGCCCGCGGAAATGCCGGTAGACGGCGTACTCCACATAGCTCCGTTCCTTCATTAAGTTGGCGAACGGTTCCCAAGCGTCTTCGTCCTCGTCGCGGTCATAGACATACAGCGCACCTTTTTTGGTGATGGTATCGGTGTACAGCGCCTCAATAAACTGGTCGATCCACTTGTCTTCGTCAAGATATTGATGAAGCAGCCCTTCCAGTTCAGCCGCTTTGGCTGCCAGGGCGTCATATTTGGCCAATTCCTCGCGGACCCGCGCGATCAGCTGCGGCGAACGGATCAGATTTTCCTGCCCCATCTCCTTGTTAATGCTGCCAAAAATGTCCTTAGTCCCTTCGCGTTCCAGTCCGCTTGCGCGCAGCGACTTCAGCTCATCAGCCGCTTTTTTCACTTCACCCAGATTTGGGCGCGAATTCCCAAGCTGCAGGTCATAGCCGCTGAGCATTTTATCCACATCAAACGGCTTTGTGAGGATGACCGAGAAACGGCTGCTCGTATTTTCGTCGAGGCCTTTCTCGACAATAACCCCATTCTCCAGCGCTCTGGCAAAATCAGCCCGCACTCTCGCATTGTACTCACGGACACGGTTGTTGACGTAGGTATCGCCCCAGGATTTTTCCGGAATCGGCGAAGGCAGGTACGTCCAGTTATTCTTGTCGGTCATCACCAGATGGCGTCCGATTCCTTCTTTGTCAAGGATGGTCCGCTCATAGTTCTCTTCGTACACCCGCAGCGGCGTATATACGAACAGCGGCACCCCATTGCGCGTATTCAGCCAGAAAATCCGGTTTTTGACCTGGCTCTCCTTGATGGTAAACTGCGATTTGCCCAGCGCGTTGTTCTGGTAATTGCGGATTCCCTTCAGGATGCCCGGCGCCTTGACCGGCACAGAGACAAATCCCCAGGACGGGAAGTGCAGGCTGCCGGAGCTGTTGCTCAGGTGGAAAATCGGCACGGCATCCTCATCCAGGCGTCCGGCGATAATCCGTTCCACAAATTTATCCAGCGGCTCCTCGCGGCCGTACTTCATTACCAGGAATTCCTCCATGGAACGGGTAATCAGGTCACCGAACTTATCGCTCAGGAACTCAGAGATGGAGCGCACAATGTCGATTTCCTGCTCCTTGACCCAGCGCCCGGAATGTTTCAGCATCTCCCGCGTGAAGTCGCGGATCAGATCGTCGCCATCCTTCTGGTCCATCACCTTGGAGATGGTTGAGGCAATGTCCGGCACATTGACGATATTCCAATAGTAGGTTTTGTTGCCTTTGTGGTCGGCCTGCTCCTCACCGTTGATCAGGATATCGCCGTTCTTCTCAAAGATCGTGCTGAGCGCGCTGAGAATCTCGGTAAACACCCCATAAATCCGGTTGTTCTCTTCATTCAGCAGCTCAAACAGATCTTCATAGAATTCAATCATCTGCTCGGTGCGCTCCACATCGGCGTGCAGCCAGTATTCATTGATTTTGGCTTCAATATAGGCGTTTTTCTTCTTTTCCTTGGAGACAAAAGCGCTCCGCGCATCGCCCAGCTTCTCCTGCGCACTGTCCTGCGCCGTCTCGATATCACGCGGCAGCCGCAGCAGGCTCTCGCGCAGCGCTTCAATATAGGATTGGATCAGCTTCAGGATACAGAAGCCTTTTTCGGTATAGAGCAGCCGCGATACATAGAACGGACCCTGCTCGGGATGCAGGAAGATACGTTCCAGTTCTTCTCCGAAACGTCCGGTGATTTCTCCGGGGAGCTGCTTCTTGGACTTGATGTATTCCTCGCGGGCACGGGCCAGAAAGTTCTGCTCCAGCTCCGTATCCATATCCACCACCTGGTGTTTGATGACATTGCTGTGGTTCAGGCGCTCGCTGTTCTCATAGCCGGGCAGCGGCTCCGGTACACGGGACTCGAAAGTTTTGATCATGCTGTCGAGATCAATGCCGAGCTTGCGCGCGAGCTTTTCCACATCCTCCTGCCCTGGTGCCTGCTGGAACATTTTGTCCATCTTGTCGAACAGGCGGAATGCCAGATAAGTCGTCATTTCCTCAATCGGCAGCACCGCAGAAGAAGCCCCGATGATGTTGTATTCATAATTGGCAGGATACGTCTTGTTCATCTGCGCAATGTTCGTGCGGATGTTGCTGATATAGTCGTGGATCGCGAATTCCTCTCCCGACTGCTTTTCCTCGCTGGCCATGAAGTTCGTAATATTCTCCGCCGTTACATTCATGCAGTAGTCATAGGCGTTCTCCAGCAGCTTGCCTTCGGTATTGGTCGCAGAGATCAGATGGCACAGGTTGAACGGAGGCAGCGGTGAATTCACCGTCAAAATATTGCCGTACTGCTGGCGGAACCGCTCCCCCGGCTGTCGACGTTCATCCAGTAATCCAGTTCCTTGAGCGCGGCATAGCCGTTCTTGCGGATATATTCACGGGTATGCTCGCTGAGGCTTTTGTTCGACAGGTTCACATCCGGCGTGAACAAATAGCCGAGTGTATTCACACGGTCGATGCCTGCAGAGCCGTAGTCGCGTTCAATAATTCCGCGTACGATATAAGCGATATCCAGAAACGAGCCGCTGCCCGTTCCCCCGGACAAGCCGGTAAGCAGGAATACCATCAGCTTTTTGCTGGTGCCTACAGAAAGGGTCTTAATCTTCTTGTCGATCGCCGACACAACCTGATTGATCTTCGTGAACAGCAGCAGCCGCCCGGCCTGGCGCACCCCGGCGGCCCCGTTCATGCCATCGGTTATGCTCAGCTCCGGCGACAGCCAGTCTGTAATGTACGGTTCAAGAATACTGCGGTTCTGCAGAAGTCCGCCGATCTCGGCATTGGCCAGCAGCACGAATTCATTCTGCGGGTCGAGGCCGATGCCCTTGTATTTTTTGCCGCGGTCCTGCTCATTGGTCTCAAACGCCAGGAACTCCACGTTGTCCGGCTTATCCCGCTTCTTCTTGGACAACGGATCTTCAGGCAGCTTAAAGCGGCGGTTAATCTGGTATTTCAGCCGCAGCAGGGCGTCGATGCCCGTGCCGCCCAGGCCGATAATGAGGATCGGGTTGTCAATGGTGTCTACTCTGATTTTGTCGCTGACGATTCCTCCGCCCAGTGATACGTCGAGCTGTTGAATATGTTCTCTTACTACCGGTTTCATGAGTGCTCCCCCTTATATCAAATACTCAAGTAAAATGGTCTTGTCTACTGTCTGCAGCGCCACGGATATGCGGTCGCCGCTCTTCAGCTCCAGACCGCGCGCCGTATCGACCACACGTCCGGACCGTTCAACAGATATTTCTTCGCTGCCGCGCAGCATCAGGCGGTCATTTTTGCCCGGAGTGAATACAAGCTTCTCGCTCTCTTTCAGCTCCGGTGCCAGCTGCAGCAGCTGGTGGAGTGTGAATTTGCCGCGGAAGGCCGCCAGCTTCTTGTACTGCGGATAGGTCTTCTCGCCAGTGTTGCCGTCCAGCACTTCCACTACCATCTGCCCGACAAAGCCGCGGTTTGATTTTTGGCGCAGCAGCCACAACACCACAGCCGCCGCCAATACCAGCACAATGCCGCCAATTATATAATAGAGAGTTTTGGATGAAGACTTATCCTGTGCCGGCTCAGCGCCCCCTGCTCCAGCTGGCTTGCTGGTGCTTGTGGCCACCGCTCCCGTCTTGGCATTGATCGTAAGCACATCGCTTTCGCGGTAGAAGCTGCTCTCCTCCGCCCGCACCTTCAGCTTATAATTATGGCTCTCCGCAATCTCAAAAGAGCCCTTGAACACCGCACCGGAGTTATCCATCGGAAGCTCCTGAACCTTCCCTGTATCGGTATCTGTCGCGAGCAGCACCGCCTTCATATCCTGATATAAGTTGCTGAGCGTTACCTGGGCCCCATTGCTGTACAGGTGGGAGGAAATTTCTACGGTATCCCCCTTTTTGTAAGTCTTGGACTGGAGCGCGTCCAGCTTCAGCTCCAGATCATAGTTGAACACGAGATTGATATCGATTTTGTCCTTCGGCACGCCCTTCACCTGAAGCTTCCAGTCCCCCTGCTCCGGCGACAGCAGCTTGATCAGGCTGTAGGTGCTGGATTTGGAGAGCAGCACATCGTTCGAGGGGATAGCCGCTTCCTTCCCGGACGGGTCTGTCAGCTTGGCGGTAACAGGCTTCGCCGACATAATGGATATATTGGCCTCCAGCACACTGCTGTTGGGTACATTGACGGTGACCTCCTGGTAGCTGCCATTCGCCGTAATGGACTGCACCGGAACAACCTTCAGCTTCAAATGGTCGGCAAAAATTTCACTGAGAATCTGCGGCAGATCATCCGCCGAATCGGTGGTGAACGCCTTGCCGGACGTTTTATTGGACAGATCGGCCAGAATTTCCTTGTTCAGCTTGCCGTCGGCGTTCAGCCCGATCGTGTAGACCGGATACCCCTTCTGCTTGGCCGTTTCCACCGCAGCATCCAGTTCCTGGTCCGACTGGCTCTGTGTACGGCCGGTTGCTTCATTAAGGTCATTGTTGCCGTCCGCCAGCATCACGATCATCGGCTCATGCCCCGGATCGCTGCCGTTCTCCAGCACCTTCACGGCCTCTTCCATCCCGACGGCAATATCCGTGTAGGCTCCCCGGTCCAGGCCGTCAATGAAGTCCTTCAAATCCTGCTTGTCGGCGGCAGAGCCAATCTGCAGCAGCGCCTTCTCCCGCTGGACCTTGTCGGTGTAGGCCACAATTCCGACCTTATCCCCTTGCGCCGACAGCATATCTATGAACATTTTCATCGCTTCACCCGCGATATTGTTCTTGTCACTCTTATTCATGGAGTTGCTGACATCAATCAGCAGCACAGCGTCAATATGAGAGGGCGCGGGCGATGCTGCGCTTGCTGTTCCGCCCGCAAACGGCGCCGCCGAAATGCACAATACCAGCAGCAGCAGAACTATAGGCCGCATTATCTTCTGGGCTGTCTTAAAATGATTAAATAGTGTACGAAGCATAGATAGGGCTCCTCTTGTGTTAAATTAGGGCAGATACGGCAGAGTCTCAGTATAGCTAAATTCTGTCAATAGCATGCCATTATGATATAATTAAACCTTGTAAACTTCAACTTTAGGACCGCACGACCGGGACTGCTCCAAGCGCCGTTATTCTGGAATGCATTCAACAGCTTAAGTATAGACTACGTTCCTGAAAATTTGATAAAAACGTTGTTTGCATTGCTGCCGCCCTGCCATCCCAGGGCTAATCACCGTACCCCGGGCCGCCATGCTGCCAAGAAGAAAGGAAGAGTTCCATGATTTCATACGCCATTCTCGGGATTTCGTTTCTTTATGCTGTCATTCAGATTCTCATTTATGCTTCACGCCAGCGCAAGCCGCTGACCCGTGATGACATTGATGAGCGCCTGCTGGCTGCGCTGAACGGAGGCGACCATGCCCGTCAATAACAAGAAACCCGTGACGTTCCGGCCGTTCAAGACTCCGCGGTATGCCTATGACAAGCTGCGCATCTGCCGCCGCTGCGGCCGTTATACCGCACTCAGTGAAGACAGGTGCGGCCAATGCGGACGTGCAGCCCTGACAGCAGTAGAGCAGCACGCCGCTGCCCTTGCCGGACGCAAAATGCATACCCGGCTCCTGTTCATCCTCCTGCTGACTTTGGCGGCGGTCTATTTCGGCCAAAGCCTGCAGCAGATGGCGCTGTGCGGGGCCGGCGGAATCGTGCTGGCCGGACTGCTCTTCCTTACGCAGCGTAAAGTGCGCCAGAACGAAAATCTGTATGCGCTGAATGCGCTGCTTGGCCGCAGCATCGACAGCATCCGGGACGGCCTGGAGATCAACCGCCAGGAGGCGGTATCCGTTCTGCGCGAGAACGACGTGCTGGCCTACGAGAAGCTGCGCGAAATCTCCATTCTGCTGCGCGGCGACCGGGTCTCCCGCCAGCGCATTGCGCTGCTCCACGGCTTCCAGCTGCGCAAGGACATGCAGCTGGAGCTGGAGCAGCTGCTGCTCAAGGATTTCGAACCGCTGCTGGCCGAATATATCGGCGAGATTGCCAAAGTGCGGCCCGAGCTTATCAAGGACCGCACATTACGCTATGTCAAAACCTATGAAGTACAGATTCTTCAAATGGACAAAGGGGCAGCGATTCTGACTGCGGTGGCCGGAGCAGCTGTGCGGTTAAAACGTTACGCGCTGCTCTACTCCGGCATGATCGGAAGATACGTAGCCGACCTGCCCAAGGACCGTTTTCTGCGGTTGTCCAGAATGATAGACGCCAGTCCGTACGAGGCCTGGAATGGCCTGAATCTCAAAGTGGCGGAAGTCCGCGAAGCCAAATACCGCTGGGACCCCGATTTTTAAATAGAGTACTGCAAGCCGGACACATGTACTGTAATTTACAAAGGGGCTACTATAATATGACGATCAAACAAGCCTTATCCCTGCGGAATATTATGATCATTTTGTGTATATTGATGCTGGTCCTGCTGGGGCAGAAGGGCATCAGGCTCCACAGCAAGATCGGGGCAGTGCACGAAGCCGGACGGCTCTACGCCGCAGGTGATCTGATCGCCGCCGAAAATCAGTACCGGCTGGCGCAAACGAACGCTTCCTTTCATTACAAGGAAGCGGAGATCGCCGCAAGGCTGCAGGAGCTGGCACCGATCACAGCCATCCGCAGCGGGCTGGGACTGCTTAAGCTGAAAATTAAAGACCAGCTGATCACCAAAGATTTTGGCGGCTTCATGGAGAGCTATGCCTCCCTGTTGAGCCTGAAAAGCCAATATATGAAATCCGGCGGTCCCTATGAATCCTATTATCGCCAGCTGTCGGCGGATTCAGGCATTTCCGGCCAGCTCGGGACGGGCTTCCAGCAATTCAAGGCGCAGTTTCTGGCCGAGCTGGCGGCGGGGCGGAGCGGCAGCAGCAACGCCGTTAATGACGGAGACAGCTTCAAATGGAACCTGCTGCGCATTCCCGATGTCTATTTAGGGGGGGCGGATGCTAAGAAAGAGCTGCTGGCTTCGGAGTTCAAGGCCTATGACACCGCGCGGCTTAAGGCGCTTGCAGCAGCGGGCAGCTTCTCCCCCATGCTGGATTACGCCTTGTCCCTTGCCGATGCCTACAGCAGCCACAGCTATACGGCTCCCTGGATAGCCAGCCAGATCGAGAAGAGCGCCAAGCTTATCCTCAGCAAAGATATAGACGGCGATCAGATTGCCGCCTTCTCCGCTCATGCTGCGGCGTACCGCAAATATGCCGCTTCGGCTGGCCTGGCTTCTTCCAAGGTGCTGTCCCTGATCGACAGCACCTCCGCGAAGCTGCTCCGCAGCGCCGCAAGGCTGGTACGCAGCGGCGGGTACGCCGAGGCTATCCAGCGCTATAGCGACCTGGCCCCGCTTCAGGACACAACGGCAGAAATTGCCGCCGCACAGCTCGCCTGGAATGTCGCCGAGCCTGTGCGGCTTCTTCCCGGCGGGGAAACGCCGGGCAAATATGTCTTGACCACTTCTGTCAGAGGGAAATACGGGGCCAGACTCGCTGTTGCCGGAACGGACAGCAGCGGACAGCTGTACTATGCGGACATGGGTGAAAACGGGGCCGTGACTACAAGGTCCGGAGAGATTATTCCGGGCTTTGAGAAGCTGATCCGCCTCGCTTTTGACGACCAGCTCTCCGCCCTTGCCGGAGTCCCGGTTGTGGTCGCTGAAGGCAGCCGCGAAGATCAGCGGACTTCGTTCGCGGCCTATACCATCAAGCCTGAAGGAATCTCCCTGCTCTTCTCGTTTGCCGGCAGCAGCTACAAGCTGCAGCCGGATGATGCTTCCATCCGTGTCGCCAATGCGGATCTGGGAGATGGTTCAGAGGGCCAGACTGCCATATACCGCCAGACGAATGGGGTCTACCAATTTGCTGAAATCTATCAGGAGTATCCGCTAATCGACGCCTCTGAGCTGGAGCTTCACCCCTGGAGACCGTAAACCTGCAGGTTGATATTTATATTGATTCCACCGGCAGACCTGTGGCCGCCGCGGGCGGGCGCTATCTGGCGCTGCAGGGAAATGTGGGTACCGTTACCGGGCCCGCCTTAGCTACCGGCCAGTTCCAGTACGGCTATGATTATGCGGGGACCGATGCCGGGGAGGAGTACGTGCCTGTATTTATAGTAGAATCATTGGGGAGTATGAATCCAATCCCTAACCCATAAAAGGGGATATGGTATTTCTCAACACTATGAAAAAGTAGACTTAAGTCTTCCCTCCTACTTTTGTACTCCGAGCCTAAGTGGAAAAAGGGTAACTAATTTGCCCGGGTACCCTGTTCTCCGCAGGTTAAGTGGAAAAAGGATAACTAATTCAGTTCATTTCACTCCTGACGAGGAAAAAGTGCCCAATTAAGCTCCCTTTTTCCACTTAAATCTCACAATTGTTGATTTTTCGGGGAAATAAGTTCCCTTTTTCCAACTAGCACTACTCACCTGCAAACGCTGGTTAGAAAAACAGGAAATCATAATTTCCTGAACAATAACAAAAAAGCCGATGCTCCTTGTGAAGGAAGTATCGGCTTCTTTGTATGTGCCTTTTTGTATGTGCCTTATAGAGGCAGACCCTTTTGCAGGTCCGGCTATTCTTTTACAGCACCGACCACAATCCCGGTTACGAAATACCGCTGTAAAAAAGGATAGACCAGCAGGATCGGCAAAGCGCTGATAAAGATCTGCGACGCCCGGATGGTACGCTGCGACAGATTGGCTACGGCAGCCGGATCAAGCTTTGTCATGTCGGCCTGCACGATAATGGTCTGCATAAAGGTCGCCAGCGGGAGCTTGGAGGCATCCTTGATATAGATAATCCCGTCAAAATATGCATTCCAATGTCCAACCATAATGAATAAGGAGACCGTAGCCAGCACGGGCATGGAGACCGGCAGGTAGACGCTGTAAAAGGTCCGGAAATGGCCTGCCCCGTCAATAAAGGCGGCTTCTTCGAGATCCTTGGGCACCGTCCGGAAGAAATTCAGCAGCAGGATGATATTGAAGACCGCTACCAGTCCCGGAAGGATCAGCGCCATCAGGGAATCCATCAGCCCAAGCTTCAGAATCAGGATGTAGCCGGGAATCAGGCCCCCGCTGAACAGCATCGTGATGACAAAATACCAAAGGTAAATATTGCGTGCCCGGAAAACATGCGTTTCCTTGGAGAGTGCATAGGCAGCAATGGTGTTCACCACCAAAGCCATTGCCGTTCCCAGCACGGTCCGTTCTACCGACACCCACAGGGAGGAGAGAAAGTTGGCGTTGTCAAACGTTTTTGCATAGGCTTCAAGGGTGAAGCCGATCGGCCAAAAGGTCACCAGCCCGGCATTGGCCGGAGCCGTTGAGCTGAGGGACACCATCAGCAGATGAAAGAGCGGAAGCAGGCACAGCACGGAAATAAGCGTCAGGAAGACATTATTGAATACGCTGAATACGCGGTAGGACACTGTTTTGTGATACATGGGATGTCCTCCTTTCTAGAAGATTCTGTAGCCGGCAAAACGGTACGCCAGCCGGTAGGAGATCACGATCAGAATTAAGCTTATCGCCGATTTGAACAAATTCACGGCTGTAGCAAAGCTGAACTGTCCGCTGAGAAGACCTTCTCTGTAGACAAACGTGTCAATAATATCGCCTTGCTGATAGATCAAAGGGCTGTACAGGTTGAACACCTGGTCAAAGTTCGCGTTCAGCACGTTGCCCAGTGCCAGGGTGGCTACCACAATGGCAATCGGGATCAACGCCGGAATGGTAATATAGATCGTCTGCTTCCAGCGCCCCGCCCCGTCCACTTCCGCAGCTTCGTACAGGGAGGGACTGATCCCGGACAGTGCGGCCAGGAAGATAATCATGTTGAATCCGAATTCCTTCCAGACATCACTGAAAATGATTGTGAACCGGAACCAGCTGCCGTCGCCCAGGAAGAAAATCGGCTTTATGCCGAAAACACTGGAAATGAACTGGTTGATGAGCCCCGTCTGGGCAAGCATATCAATCAGAATCCCCGAAAGGGTAACCCAGGACAGAAAGTGCGGCAGATAGACCAGTGTCTGGATGGTTCTTTTGAGCGCCATTTTTCTGACCTCATTGAGCAGCAGCGCGAAGAAGAACGGGATAATCAGGTTCATGATTATTTTAGTGCCGGCGAAGAACAGTGTATTCCAGGTTATCTGCAGGAAATAATCGTTCTGCCACATGTATTCGAAATGTTTCAGTCCTACCCAAGGAGAGCCAAATAATCCGGGCTTCGGCTTATAATCCTGAAAGGCCATAAGAATTCCACCCATGGGAATATAAGAAAATATAAACACCATAACCGCCGCCGGCAGCACCATAAGGTGGAGCATCCACGGCTGCTTAACCTTCTTTTTCCTCGATTGGCGCAGCGGTTTTCCAGGATTCACCTGCTGTATAGTGTTAGCTTCCATCGCTCTCTCCCGCTTTCAAAAAATTATTTTGTGTGTTGTATGAATCTCTGATATAAATAGTAGCAAGCATTTCTGAGCTTTGACTATATTACTTTGTTAGGCTCACATAGGGATTTATTAGGGGCATTGTCTGGGGGGACAAAAATGGGTTTCAGCCAAGCTTTTATGTTCGTGAAAGAAAGATCCTGGAGCAGATTCAGTTTATTCGCCAAAATGAACAGTTTGATTATCGTGCTGTTTGTGCCGATCATTATTGTGTATACGTATTCAAACAACGTCACCTTCGATGTGGTCAGCAAAGAGCTGCAGGAGTCCAACACCAAACAGCTCACTTTTTTGTCCAGCCAGATTGATTCGCGGATCAACCAGATGATGGATTTCAGCGTGGTGTTCTCCAGGGATCCGAATGTGCGGAAATTCAACGGCCTGGGCATCTGGGAGGACCGCTATGACCGTATGCAGACCCGTTTTGTCATTCAGGAGAAGATGATGCTCCAGTCAGGCTTAACCGACGTCTGGCCGTCCAGGTACGCTGTATATTCCCAGCAGAACAAGGATGTCATTTCCAATTACGACAAACCCACCGGGTATGATGAAAATTACCTGATTCAAAATATGAGCGGCAAATGGACTTACAGTGACGACGGAACGGGGGCCTCCAGCAGCTCCAAGGCCTTTTACTGGTTCCACAGCGATTCTATCGCCCCGCAGGGAACGCTTACCGGAAGCGATCTGGTGGTCGAAGCCAGCTTCAGTTCGGAGAATATCCAGAACATGCTGGATACGTATAAAACGGGGGGCAGGGTGATCCGTTTTTCTATCACAAAGGCGAAACGCCGATTTTGAACCGTACTGCGGACCAGAAGTTAACCGCTGAATTGATCGGTTATCTGGACAAGCATTCGCCGGACAGCAGCACACAGCATGTAATCAGTCTGGGACATAAAAATTATCTGGTCAGCTCCGTCAAATCCTCATATCTGGAATGGTATCTGGTTGACGTTGTGCCGCTCGACCGCATCCTTGGGCCTATATCCGTCAGCCGCAATTTATTCTATGTATCCATGCTGCTGCTGTTTGTTGTGGGGATTTCGGCCTCTATTCTGCTCTACCAGAATGTGCAGCGGCCCATCAAAAAGCTGATCAAAGGACTCCGGCGGGTGCAGCGGGGCGACTACTCCGTACGCCTTCACTCGGAGGATCATAACGAATTTTCGTTCCTCTTTTACCGGTTCAATGATATGTCCCATCAGATTCAGGATCTCATCGAAAATGTCTTCAACGAAAAAATCCGGGCCCGGGAAGCCACCCTTAAGCAGCTTCAAGCTCAGATCAATCCGCATTTTCTCTACAATTGCCTGGGTTTTATTATTAACATGGCCCAGATGAAGGATGAAGAAGCTGTCGTATCGATGGCCTATAATCTTAGCGCCTACTATCGCTATACTACCCGGATGGAGCGGGACACCGCCACGTTGGATGATGAAGTCCGGCTGCTCGTCAACTATCTGGATATCCAGAAGCTGCGCAATGGCCGGATCGAATATCACATTGATATCCCGCAGGAGATGCTGAGTTATTCTATCCCCGCCTCCTCCTGCAGCCGATTGTGGAGAACTCGGTCATCCACGGGGTCGGCAAATCGTACAGCTCCGGTGAAATCAGGATCAGCGGCGAGTGCTCCGGCTGCTGCTGCCGGGTGTATATCGACGACGACGGGCCGGGTCTAAGCCCGGAGCAGCAGGAAGCGCTCAACCGCAAGATGCGGGAGCCGCTGCAGGAGGAGATGGGCTGCGGTCTTTGGAATACGAATCAGCGGCTCATTCACCAGTTCGGCAATCACTCCGCCCTGCATTTCACAGAATCGCCGCTGGGCGGCTTCCGGACAGAAATTGTCTGGGAAATTCCGGCCCAGGAAGAGCAGCCTCTGCCCACTAACTTACAAGGAGACACCGCAAATGCAAATGATCATTGTTGACGATGAAGCCCACTGGGTAGACAACCTGTCCATGACCAAACCCTGGCACACGCTGGGCATCGAACAAGTACACAAGGCTTATTCCGCTTCCGAGGCGCTTCAGATCATTGAGACACACCCTATAGACATTGTGATCTCTGATATTCAAATGCCTGAAATGACGGGACTTGAGCTGATGGAGCGGATACGGAGACGGGATAAGAAAATCAAATGCATTATCTTATCCGGACACTCGGAATTTGAATTCGCCAAAAGCGCCATTCAGCACAACGCAGTCGATTATCTGCTCAAGCCCCCGACAGACAGCGAGCTGTTAGGCGCCGTCCAAACCGCGATTGCACAATTGAACGCGGAATGGGAGCTGATCAGCTCCCTGGAACGGACCCAATATACCCTAAGGGAGAATCTGCCGCTGCTGCGCGGCCAGCTCCTGCTGAGTGCCCTGCAGGGCCAACGGATGCCGGCCGACGAATGGGAACGCAAGCTGGAAAATTACGGTCTTCCCTTCCGCAATGGGGATTGTGCACTGATGCTTGTCCGGCTGGAAGAAGAATTCGGACAATATAAAAACAACGGCCAGCCGCTCATTGAATATGCGGTTATCAATATGGCCGAAGAGATCATTGGCGAATGTATGGAGGTGTGGGGGTCAAGGAAGAGCACGGATATCTTGTATTTCTGCTGCAGCTGAAGGAAAAAGCCGCAGACCTGGGGACAGAGGGCCTTTTGGAGCAGCTGTCCGTGCAGCTGCAGTACAAGGTAAAGCAATTCCTGAAAGGTTCCCTGTCGATTGTGATCACGGAATGGTTCAGGTTCCCTGACCAGCTGCCCGAACAATTCCGCCAGGCTTCATCCTATTTCCGCCAGATTGTCGGAGACGAGCGGGAATTCGTCATGAGGGTAAGCGACTTGCACGAACCGTCCGAACAAGGGCCGCTGGACGCGCTGTACACCCCGCCTTCCTTGATTAACCTGCTGGAATCCGGCCACTGGGAAGCAGCCGGGGCCAAGCTGATGGATGTCTGTGCCGAGCTGGATGAGAAATGGCCCGAATCCTGGGAGCACTGCATGGAGGCCGGATTTTTGATCACGGCCGCTTTCTCCAATCTGGCGCACCGGAATGGACATACCCTGGCGAAGCTGCTGGGGACAGATATTGAAGAGCTGCAGAGCGGGGAAGCTTTTACCTCTATCAACAAGCTCAGAGTGTGGTCACTCAGCGTGCTCGGCAAGCTGAAAGAGGGAACCTCCAGCGAGATCAAAGACATCCGTTCCCTCTACGTGAAGAAGATTCAGGAGTTTACGGATAAGAATCTGCATCTTGATGTCTCCTTGCGGGTTCTGGCCGACCATGTCAATCTGCACCCGACCCACTTGTCCAAAATCTACAAGATTGAAACGGGCGAAGGCATCAGCGAATATATCTCCCGCCTGCGCATGGACCGTGCCTGCCATATGCTGAAGACCACCGGCAAAAAGGTGTATGAAATCAGCAATGACATCGGATATATGGACCCTGCCTATTTCATCAAAGTATTCAAACGCCAGTTTGGGGTCACGCCGCAGGAATACCGGGACGGGAAAAAATAGCATAATAGAGTCCTATCGAAACTAAGAAACTCATATAGATACGCTCCCCTCGCAGTTGGTACAGTACACATGTAAGGATTATACACAGTAGGGGGAAATGATGATGGTTAAGCTCAACAAATTAGGCTCGTTCCTCATGATTACGGCTCTCGTCACACTTACAGCCTGCAGCGGAACATCGAATGGGAATGCACCAAAAGGCAATGCCGCTTCCAATAGCAGTGCCAGCACGTCTGAAGCCGATGCGGCCTTCGCCAAAGGCAAATACGATCCGCCGATTGAGATCAGCTCCGTATTAATGCCGAAGAAATACGTGCACGGCGACACGAAGGAAAACAATGTACATGACCGCTGGATGCTGGAGACGCTGGGGATCAAACATAAAGATACCTGGTACCCCGCCAATGACGACCAATATAGACAAAAGCTTCAGCTTGCCATCTCCTCCGGCGAGAAGCTGCCTGATTTCGTATCGGTACCGACCAATGCGGTATTAACCAACCAATTGATTGATTCCGGCCAGTTCATTGCGATTGATGAGCTGTTTGACAAGTACGCCAACAAAATCCTGAAGGACCATGCGGCGGCACATCCCGAGCTCTGGTACCCGTTCATGAGAGACGGCAAAAAATATAATATGCCGATCCTGGAATACACCGACAATGACGATACGCTGCTGTGGCTCCGCGAGGATTGGATGGAGAAGCTGAAGCTTGAAGCGCCCAAGACCATCGCCGACCTGGAAAATATTATGGACAAATTCAAGAATCAGAATCCTGATGGTCTGGCTCCCAAAGATGTGTATCCGCTCGCGATTTCACTAAAAAACAAAACTAATACTTGGATGGGCTCGCTGGACTGGCTGTTTGGCGCTTACGGCACCATCGAGGAGCAATGGAACAAGGATGCGAACGGCAATCTGGAGTATGGTTCCGTGAATCCGGGTGCGAAGCAAGCCCTGGCGAAGCTGAAGGAATGGATGGATAAAGGTTATATTCATGCTGACTCCGCACTCTGGGATGAAGGGAAATCAGCCGAAAGCTGGACCAAAGGCACCGCAGGCATTCTGCCAGGGGCCAACTGGGTACCGGACTGGCCTGCTCCCGATCTGCTCAAGAATGTAAAAGGCTCCAAGTACAAGGCCTACCCTATTCCTGCAGGACCGGACGGCCTGATCGGCACCAAATGGCAAAATTCCGGTGTGAATGCCAGCATTATGATCAATAAGGATGCCAAGCATCCGGAAGCTATCTTCCTGTACTACAATTATTTGCTCGACAACATGGCTAATCCGACCGCAGGCAGCCCGTATGAATATGGCTTTGCCAAAGGCTACGATTGGGATATCATTGACGGCCAGCCAACCAGCGACAAAGAAAAGATCAAGGACTTCTCCAATGAATTCCCGTTCCTGACCGGCCCGGCCCGTATTCCTGATCTGTATATGAAGACCCTCGTCAAGCTTGCAAACGGTGAAAAACCGGTAACGCCTTATGAAAAACAAATGGCTGAGTTCCGCAAGCCGGAGAACTGGGCGGCCGCCAAGATCGTAATGTCGCAGCAAAATATCCGCAAGCAGAACTATTTCACCGGTGCAGCCACACCAACGATGGTCTCCAAGTGGAACCTGCTGCGCCAGTCCGAGATGGAAACCTTCAACAAAATCATCTACGGCAAATTGCCGGTCGATGCCTTTGACGAATTCGTCACCAACTGGAAAGCTAACGGCGGCGACCAAATCACGAAGGAAGTCAACGACTGGTACAAGTCCGTATCAGCCAAGTAAGCAGAATTCCCGCAATAAGTATAAAAAGAGGCTGACCCAAAAGCCATAAAGTGGCTGCTTGGGTCAGCCCTTGTTGTTTTGAGCAGAATCCACGTTAACCTCTGGGAGGGCCCTCCGCAAACGGCTGTTGTTTCGGCGGAAGTCCGCATTTGTTGTATAACATGCAGGATTTTCGTCCATTGGGTGAAGCCTGGCTCACATTGTTGTACGATTCGCAAGATTTTCGTCCATTGCGCATGCTTAGGGCACAGATTGTTGTATAACGTACAGGATGTTCATCCATTCGGTCTGCTTAAGACACATTTTGTTGTATTCCGTGCAGGATGTTCGAGGGTTAACACGTTAGGGGTACCCTTTATATGCCCTTCTTCAGCAATTCCAAGTGGAAAAAGGGCAACTAATTTAGCTCATTTCACCTCTAGTTAGGTAATATAGTCCAATTTAGTTTACTTTCTCCACCTAAATCTCATAATTATTGATTTCTGAGAGAAATAAGTTCCCTTTATCCACCTAATACTGTCAACCCGCTTCTTCGCCAGCGTTAATTGGAAAAGGTGATCGAATTCGGCTGATTTCTACTAATGCCACAAGAAATCCTACACGCGCGGCATCTCTTCCAGCGCAGCCAGGATGTCGGCTTCTTCGACCGGGATGGAATAGGAGCCATCCGCAAAACGCTTCATCGCGCCGATCCCGTCCTGGAACACAAAACGGATGCGGCCGCTGCGTACTTTTTTATCGGTATACATCTTATCCACCAGCTGTCTGTTCGGGATGGAAGCCGGCATTTCCGTCGGCAATCCCGCCTTCTTCAGCAGCGCAATTAACCGCTCCGCCTGATCTTCAGTCATGTATCCGCGCTTCACTCCCAGCTTAGCCTGAACAACCAGCCCGATCGCAACCGCTTCTCCATGCAGCAGGGTATAGCCGCTTAGCGCCTCAATCGCCCGTCCGGCGGTGTGGCCCAGATTCAGAATCTGCCGCAAATTGCTCTCACGCTCATCCTGCTCTACGACTTCGTATTTGATCCGGCAGTTGGCCAGCGCAATATGCTCACAGACCCCGGCATCAAGCACGAGCTGCCCGCGATCTGAAATGACCTTGCCCATATTCTCTTCCAGATAGCTGAAAAAATCCGCATCCCCCAGGCACGCATGCCTGATGGTTTCGGCCAGCCCGCTTCTGAACTCACGTGCGGGAAGGGTGCGCCAAGCGGCCAAATCTATGTACACCTTACGCGGCTGGTGGAAGAGGCCGATCAGATTTGTGGCCACCGGCGTATTTACACCGGTTTTGCCGCCGACCGATGCGTCCGCTGCGGCCAGCAGCGTTGTCGCATAATTCAGGCTTGGCACTCCGCGGCCAAAGGTTCCGGCCAGAAATCCGGCCAGATCAGTCACCGCCCCGCCGCCTACAGCGATAATGCAGGAGTCCCGCCCGTAAGCGCGGCTTAGCAGTTGATCCTCCAGCAGCGCCTTCGTTTCCCGGGTTTTGGACGCTTCCCCTGCCGGAAAAGAAAACAATTCAGCCGCAAAGCCATTTTGCCGCAGCCGTTCAAGCAAAGGCCGGCCATAGAGCGGCTCTACCGTAGAATCTGTAATAATGGCGTATTTGCTCACATTCGGCACCAATCCTTGCTGCAAATCCGCAATCAGCGAATCGAACAGCAGCTCCCCAATCTCAATCGCGTAGGAGTCATCGACTACCTTTTTCAGCATCACCTGAAAGGTTCGGGACATGACAAAACCTCTTTTCCTCAAACTTGAACATCATCTAAATAGGATTCGCCACAAGGGAATATTCTCCTGCCTCTTTGACCCGGCGGCCAATAATGCTATATTGGAAAAGGGATCTCCCCATACTTTTCGAATTGGAGCAGGCGGCCATGATCATAAAATTCATTCGTTTACGTTAATGAGAGGCACATTACATTGAACCCGGTCTTTTTTTGAAAAGACAAGGACCCGGGTTTATTTGTTTGTGCCTTTTTCATTCAACCATAACGAATGAATGGGGTGTTTTCACATGTCCGCAACAACGAAAAAAATGATTCTGGCCGGGCTTATGGCTGCTAATCCGGGACTGTTCTGCTGTCCGCTGTGCGCAAGTCCCATGAGCCTGACCGAGTGTAAAAGCCTGATCTGCAGCAATCATCACTGCTTTGACCTGGCCAGGGACGGATATATCAATCTGCTCTCCCGCCCGGCGGGAGGAAAATACGGCAAAGAGCTGTTTGCCTCCAGAAAAGCAATCGTAAACAGCGGGTTTTTTGAACCCGTTGACACCTATATTTCCGGGCTGATTGCGGGCCGGAAGCTTGCCGGTAACGGTCCACACCGGATTCTCGACGCCGGCTGCGGGGAAGGCTCGCATCTCGCTGCCATTCAGGAACTCGCGGCGGCCGGCCCGCACCAGTCACTGCTTGGAGTGGGACTCGATATCTCAAAGGAAGGCATCGCGCTCGCTGCCAAGAACAATAACACAAGCACCATCTGGTGTGTAGGCGACCTTGCTCATTCACCCTTTGGCAGCGGGCAGTTTCATACGATTCTCAGCATCCTGGCCCCTTCCAATTATGCGGAATTTCAGCGGCTGCTTACTGCTGACGGGAGAGTCATCAAAGTCATTCCCGGACAAAACTATCTTCAGGAGCTACGCGGACTGCTCTATGGACGCTCAAGCAGACAACCGAACGCGGACAGTGAAATCCGTGAACGCTTTAGTGAGACTTTTGAAATCACCGAGGCCCGGCACTTTCAGTACAAGGTCAGCCTACAGCCACCTCTCCTTCAGCAGCTGGTACGTATGACTCCCTTGTCCTGGGCTGCGGACCAAAACAAGCTTCAGACCGTGCTCCAACTGAATGAACTGGAGATTTCGGTGGATCTGAGTGTATTGGAGGGCAGGAAGTTGCCTTCATAACCTAACACCAAGAGGGTGTCCCGGTCTGTAGGGACACCCTCTTGCTTTTACACACTTAATATAAGCCGTTACTGCTAAGCATCGAATGTACAGCCTGATCCATAAAATTCCGCTCGGGACGGCATTTCATCATTACAGTAAGCCCAATCAGTGCAATGACCAGCGACTGGGCCAGCCCTTTGGCATCCATACCGGAATCAAGCTCCCCTGACTGCATCCCCCGTTCAAGCGTTTCCTGAAAAATCACGGCAAGATACATCTGGTGTTCTCTGGTCAGTATCTCAAACTTCGCATCATGCGGTGATAGCTCCACCATGGTGTTGATGCAGAAGCAGCCTTTATTCGAACCTTCTTCCCTGTACTCTTCCTCCACCAAATGTTCAAAAAAAGCGCGGAAGGCTGCCTTCACAGAAGCTTTCTTGTGAAGGCTGGCCCGCACACTGGCCGCATGGGATTTGGTATACATCCGCAAGGCAGCTTCAAATAAACCCTTCTTGTCCCCGAAAGCTGAATAGATGCTTGGCCGCTGAATGCCCATTGTCGCAGTAAGGTCGCTTAGCGATGTTGCTTCATAGCCTTTTTCCCAAAAGATCTGCATGGCAGCATGCAGCGCCTTCTCTTCGTCGAACTCACGTGGCCGTACCATAACTTCACCCCTTTACATATCGATTGGTATGTTATTATTCTAATTATTTAAGTGTGGGCTGTCAATCGTTATACCTATTCCCCTTATATTTATGGATGGATATTGACATTTTTTATTTCTCAAGGTTATATTAATCGGGAATCTTTATATACCGAACAGTATGTTATGATTTCACAATACTTTTTAGGAGTTGAACCAGCAATTGATCCCTTCAATCTCGCAAAAGACTGCCCTCTTGTTTGCAGCCGCCAGCGGGCTTTCCGTCGCCAGCATCTATTTCGCGCAGCCTTTACTGGATGCCATCGCCGCGGAGTTCGGTATCCGGCATTCTGCAGTCGGCATTATCATCACGCTTACTCAAGTCTGTTATGCGGCAGGACTGCTGCTGCTGGTTCCGCTTGGCGATTTGCTGAATCGGCGCCGCTTAATCACCGGACAGATGCTGTTATCCGTCTTGGCTCTTTTAATAGTTGGAACTTCCTCAAGCGGAATTATGCTGTCCATAGGCATAGCTGGGGTAGGATTACTCGCTGTTGCTGCACAGACACTCGTAGC
This sequence comes from Paenibacillus sonchi, assembly GCF_016772475.1. Classification (NCBI taxonomy): domain Bacteria; kingdom Bacillati; phylum Bacillota; class Bacilli; order Caryophanales; family Paenibacillaceae; genus Paenibacillus; species Paenibacillus sonchi. Next base: position 3,005,411 of record NZ_CP068595.1, on the reverse strand, counting down.
GTTCGCGGCGAGTCTCGCCTCTCCTGCCGAGCGGGGGCGGGTAGTTGGTCTGGTGACCAGCGGAATCGTGATAGGGATTCTGCTTGCGCGGACTTTTGCGGGTTTATTGACGGATGTGGCGGGTTGGCGGTCAGTGTACCTGGCATCTGCGGGAATGACACTGCTTATGGCCGCTGCCTTGTACAAAGTACTTCCTTCTGTAGAGACCGCCAAGAAATCCTTGTCTTACCTGAATCTGATTCATTCCGTGTTCCTGTTGTTCGCCCATGAACGAATATTGCGGGTGCGCGCCGTACTCGCTTTCTTAATTTTTACCGCTTTCAGCATATTATGGACCCCGCTGGTGCTGCCCCTCAGTGCACCGCCTTATTCACTTTCGCATACCGCTATCGGAGCGTTCGGCCTGGCCGGGGCCGCAGGAGCCTTAGGTGCAGCCAAGGCAGGGAGGCTTGCAGACCGGGGCTTCGGCCAGCACACCACCGTCATCGCCCTAAGTCTCCTGCTGTTGTCCTGGCTGCCGATCAGCCGCGCAGAGCATTCGCTTTTTGTTTTAGCCATAGGTATTATCGTTCTGGATCTGGCGGTACAAGCCGTACATGTCACCAACCAGAGCCTGATCTTCAAGGTGCGGCCCGAAGCACGCAGCAGACTTACTGCCGGTTATATGATTTTCTATTCTCTGGGCAGCGCCGCCGGCTCCATCGCCTCCACCCGGATCTACGGTTACGCAGGATGGAATGGGGTATGCTTGCTGGGCACGCTCGTCAGTGCCCTGGCGCTTGTTTTTGCACTATGTTCTTCCAGAATCCGCAAGGATTCCAGATAATTTCTACACTCACGGCAAGAGGGCATCCCATTTGGGACACCCTCTCTTTTGTACATCCAATCTAAGGTTCAGTTACACTTGCTCATATCATCTACCCGGCCCGCCCAGGTTACTAAGAACTACCGATGTTTCGATCTGCCGCTCCGGGATGTTCCAGTATTTGCTGAGCAGGTTTCGTTTCTCGCCGGCGGGTACCAGCTTGAAGCCATTTTTGATGTAAAACGAAATTGCCCAATCTGCCGCTTCCCATGTGCCGATCAGGATCGGCTTGCTTGTACGTTCTATGAGGTGCTTTAGCAGCTTGCTTCCAATCCCGCCTTGGCGCTGAGCCGTCCGGACATAGGCATGTCTGATTAGAGACACCTCGCCTTTATCCTGAATCCCCATCACACCACACAGCTCCCCATTGTCTTCGAATCCCCAAAAGACGACCCCATTCTGAATTTCGTGAACAAGTTCATCTCTGCTCATGTACGGCTCATGATACCGGTCCGCCGGAATGACGCCCTGGTATGCCTTGGCAGCATCGTTGATAATCCGGTACATGTTTTCCTCGTCCTTCTTCTCACACAATCGAATCATAGGCGTCTCTCCTTCGCTGTCTTGATGAATTGGTTCAAAACGCTTTATCAGTCCGACGGGGGTAGGTATGCTCAGCAAAAAAACCGCACTCAACGAAATGATTTCTTTCGTAGAACCGTTTGGCCCCTGTGTTGCTTGCAGCCACCCGAAGATAGATATACCCCTTGGGATACAAGCCGCTCATGCGTTTAACACAACTCTGCAAAATGGTTCGCCCATACCCGCAATTTTGGTATTGTGGGGCTACAACGACATCGCGGATAAATTGTCCTTCTGAAATACATGCACCCACTAATTGATTCTGCAACCAAAATGATTGCACCCCTGCAGCTGACTCATATCCGGTAAGTGCCCTCAAAAAGGTATCCGGATTGTTCCGGTATTGATCTACTTCCCAGCCATTGTCTTGATTTAATGAATAATAAGCTCCCTCAAATAAATCAATGAACGACTCCAGCATATCCGGCTTGAACTCCCGTTCCCATAATTCAGACTGTTCGTCCAAGGAAATCTGCGAGCCACAGTCATACCTGAGCTGATACCCTTCCATATCTGAGGCAAAACCAAGCGATCTTATAAATTCAATAATCCCTCTATTTCTACCGTATACATTACAGCACAATTCTCTGCACTCATCCGCTTTCAGGTAGGGCTTAATACTATTTTCTATCACTTTTAACAATAATTCGATCCGGTGCGTTTGAGTAAAAACAGCGTAAGTGATGGCGCAATCGTCATCCTCTGCCAAACAGAACACGCCCTGATTATCCCCGGATTCTTCATAGTACACAACCGTTACCCTCTGTTCGTCAAAAGCATTTCTGACAAAATCAACTGCTCCAGTTGAAATTAGCGAAATGAGCCCCAATATTTTATTATTTTTCTCTTTCTCCATCTTGCCCTCCTTCATCTCTGGATCATCTCCGGATCATCGTCCGGTATACAAATTTCGGCAGTGCGGATTGTCTGCGCCAGCGCGACTTCTGTCCCTTGGCAACGGGTGAAAACAGCAAACGGTGCGCCCACTCCAGGTTAAGCTTTTTCCACACAGGCGGCGTGGGTTTCACTTTTCCCGAAATCACATCTAAACTGCCCCCTACACCAAAAACCAGCTTAACTCCGGCAAGCTCACCTTTATGCTTGTGAAGCCATTTATCCGAGTTGGGGGCACCCATGGCAAGAATGAAGATCATATCCCGTAACCCTTTCGGGATGGGAGACCGTTCCGTTCATAGACTCACCCTGCTTTCCCAATCCTCCAGCACCGCCCAGTTCATGGCGGCTTGTCCCTGCAAACCGTGCATGGTGCCAATATAAGTTTTGTGATTATGTATTCCCGTCTTAAGAAAGTGCCGAATGACCTCTTCAGTTGAGGCTGAGACATGCCGGCTGGATACGGTGCTGCAGTCTACCCAGAGCAGCCGTCCTTCTTCACTCTCCACCAGTTCGCTGCCTGCCGCTGCCTCTCCTGTGAAAATGTATTGAATGCGGATCTCGCGCTCATCCTTCATCCGGTGCACGATGTACCGGAGTTTCAAAGCTGCAAGCTCGTGTTCCCCCAATCCCGTCTCCTCTTGAATCTCTCTAAGGCAGGCCCGCATCGGATCGCTGAACTCACCGCTTTCCATATGCCCTCCGATGGGAACAAGCATTCCTGGAAGAAAGGCGCTGGTTGGCTTTTTTTGCAGAAATAACACTTCCCTGTGTTCATTGAATATGAATGCTACGGCCATTTGCCTAAGCTGCATCTGTTGTCGCCTCTTTCGATCCAATAGAAATGAGATCATCTGAGGTAAATTATACCATGCTATTATAGAAGAGATAAATGAAGGACTAGATGCAGGAGAAAGTCCCCTACTCCAGAATTAGAATTAGAGAGTCCAACTCAATTAGGAGGTTATGATTTTGCATATTAACGTACTGGACAAAGGGTATGTCCGCTTGGTTAACCATATGGGCAGCGATCTGACCGTTGTGAATGCGGCGCGCGTATCCTACGCCAAACAATCTGAAGCACTGACGGAAAAAGATATCCGGCTGATTCGGTTTCTCGCACGGGAAGGACACACTTCTCCCTTCAGACACGCCGTACTCCAACTGGAAATCTATGCTCCGCTCATGGTCGCCAGGCAGTGGTGGAAATACATAGTAGGTTCAGCCCATTATGAGGGCACTGGAGACAGTCTGGAGGCATGGAATGAATCCAGCCGCAGGTATATTACGGAGGAACCCGCTTTTTACATCCCTTCTGCCGGACAGTGGAGAGGAGCACCCGAGAATTCAAAACAAGGCAGCGGCGGTCTGGTGGCCTGGGAGCTTGGCGAAAAATATACGCGGGAACTTATGGAGTACACCCAGTTGGGCATTCAGAAATACGAAGCCGCTTTGGCCGATGGCATCTGCGCCGAACAGGCCAGACTGTTCCTTGCGGCTTACGGCCTCTATGTGCGTTGGTATTGGACGGCCTCTCTGCAGTCCGTTGCCCATTTCCTGAACCAGCGGCTGGAGCATGATGCCCAGCAAGAGATCCAGGACTATGCGAAAGCCATTCTGAATATCGTGAAAACCTTGTTCCCGGTAGCCACAGAAGAGCTGCTGACCAGACAACAGGCCTAGCTTTCCAACGAATAACCCCCATCGCTCGCACAAGCCCCCGCCTGTTTGAGTGGGCCCATCGCGGGCCGGACACAAGCCGTTAACACTGCAAAAGCCAAAAACCTCCGCCTGGCCGGGGGAGGTTTTTGGAATACCGGTACCTTATTCGAAAACCCTTACAACATAAATTTCCCTAGTACTATTACAATGACAACCGCAATCGCACACCCGACGGTCACCGTGATGAACGCTTCCTTAAATCCGTTTTTATGGTTTAATTTTGTCAAAGCTAAGAATGTTAAGAGAACGCCGCTTTGTGGAACAAGTGTTGTAATATTCGAAGCGATCGCTGCTACACGGTGAATTAATTCCGGATGGATGCCGGCATTGAGATAAAAGTCGGTAAAGTTGGGCATCACGATCCCCAAGGTTCCGGAAGAAGATCCTGTAATTGCCGATATACATGCCGTTAGTACAGTCAAGCTTATTAAGGGGTCACCTGGTATAGAAGTAATTAAATTCGAGAAAAATTCAAATCCTGGTGCAGCCATCAGCACGGAACCAAAAGCTACTGCTGAAGCCGTAGCAAAAATAGGGGCAATGGAGCCGCTCGCCCCAATACTTAATGTACGGATCTTATCAGGAATATGTTTATTAAACAGCGCTACTGCTAGTAAAATAGCCACCATTAATGCCACATAAATAACATTCTTGCGAACAAATTCATTACCAAAAGTACTGCCTAAAACAGCAATAATAATTAATGTAACAAGCGGTAAAATACTTGCAAAAAAACCGGGTAATTCTCTTTCAGCCTTGCTTTCCTCTACATCGTCAGCATAGGTTGCATAAGTTTCTCCAGCTTTTAGGCTCTTGTTCAGACAGTACTTCATATAGAAGAGACCAAATGCGGTACACCCGAGAGCCCCCGCTATACTTGGTATGGCCGCTGCCACTAGAGAAGTTCCTAAAAACTGAATGGGAATGACATTCTGGATAGCCGGAGTTCCCGGCAATATAGTCATGGTAACCGTTCCGATCCCAAGCCATACTGGAATTTGGATTAAATTCCAAGCGATGTCCAGCTTTTTAAACAACGTGCGTGCCAGTGGAATGACTGCAAACATAACTACAAAAAGGCTAATTCCTCCGTAAGTTAATATAACGGCAACAATAAAAATGGCTACAAGTACCCGATACGGGTTCTGGGTGCCGAATTTCTTCAATATAAAATCGGCAATCGAGATTGTCGCTCCGCTTTCCTCCATAAACTTAGCTAATATGGCTCCGAGCAGGAAAATCGCAAAAAATTTCACAATGTAGTTCCCGAGAGCCCCCATAAAATTGCCGCTCTCCGAACCCAGCATAAAGGTGACAATATCCATTTGATTTAAAAGAACTACAATTAATGTCGCTAACGGGGCAGCCACTGTAATATGAATTTCTTTTAGGGCAAAAAGGATGATGGCTATAACCCCTAATATAATTCCTATTGATCCTATAATTTCCATTTGTACTCCTCCAGATTAGATAAAAGAAGGGGTGAGTAGAGTTAGTCTGTATTTTACTGCGCTGTATAGCCACCATCGATTAGACAGGCTTGACCTGTAATTCCTTTTGCCTGCTCGCTGGCCAGGAACACTGCATAATCGGCAATTTCCTGAACATCGATTAGACGCTTTTGCGGAACTAACGGATAAAGAACCTCCTCTAATACATTCTCTAACGGGATATTACGGGTTTTAGATAAATCCTCGAATTGGCCTCTAACAAGTGGTGTATCCACATATCCTGGACAAATGGCATTTACTGTTATACCAGAGTTTGCTGCTTCTAAGGCTGTTACTTTCGTCAGACCAATAACCCCATGCTTCGCAGAGTTGTATGCTGATTTTCCGGCAAAGCCAATGACTCCGTTAATCGATGCCATATTAATAATGCGTCCAAATCCTTGTTTTTTCATAATTGGGAATGCTCTTTTGGTTGCAATAAATGGAGCCACTAACATGACTTTCAACATAAATTCAAATTTATGGGTCGGAAAATCCTCAATTAAGGATACGTGCTGTAATCCGGCATTGTTGATCAAAACATCCAAACGGCCATATTTTTCTACGGTTTCATCAATCGCTGAATTGATTTCATCCTCTTTGGTTACATCGCATTTAATGCCGTGGCAATCGAATCCTTCATTTTTCAACACATTAACCATCTCTTGTAAAATTTCATCATTAATATCTGAAAAAACAACCTTTGAGCCCTGCTTCAAAAAAGTTTCTCCAATTTGTTTTCCAATTCCGCTTGCGGCACCTGTTACAAAAACAACTTTAGTTTTTTCCATGTTAATTCCCCCCACAAGATTTTGAATTGATCAGGCCTTAAGCAGTTTCTTTTAATTTCTCACTAATCATCAGCTTTGCTTCTGTTGCCGCTAACACCTCTTCCAGGGTATAAGCAGAATTTATCTCTTGTAACAGCAATCCTTCCGGAGTAACTTCGATAACAGCCATTTCAGTGATAATTAGATCCACCGCATTTTTGGCCGTCAGCGGCAATGTGCATTCCTTCAAAATTTTAGCTTTTCCTTGTGAGGTATGCTCCATGGCTACAATTACTTTTTTCGCTCCTGTCAACAAGTCCATTGCGCCCCCCATTCCCGGCACCATCTTTCCAGGAATCATATAGTTGGCGATATTCCCCTTTTCATCAACTTGAAGGGCTCCCAAAACCGTTAAATCCACATGCCCGCCGCGGATAATTCCAAAGGAAGTAGCACTGTCGAAAAAGCAGCCGTTCGGATTAATAGTTACATATTGCCCGCCGGCATTAACAATCGTTGGATCGGTTATTTCTTCTCCTTGGGCCGGTCCTAATCCGACAAATCCATTTTCCGAGTGAAAAGTAACGTGAACCTCTTCTGAAACAAAGTTTGCGACTTTGGTTGGTAAGCCGATTCCCAGGTTCACCAGCTCTCCGTCCTTGAGTTCCTGGGCTACACGTTTGGCGATCATGTTTTGCAGCTCTGCCTTATCCATTTCACTTACCTCCTTCAACAATATAGTTCACGAAGATATTTGGCGTAACGACTTCATTGGGATCAATCTCCCCTATTTCTACTAATTCTCCCACTTCAACAATGGTTGTCTTTGCGGCACCTGCCATAATATTGTTAAAATTGTTTGCCGAGCCTTTGTACACAATATTCCCGGCTTTATCCGCCTTAGCGGCGTAAAGAAGTGCCACATCGGCAGTTATTGGTTTCTCTAGTAAATACTCTTTTCCATCGACTACAATTTTTTCTTTGCCTTCTTCAACCAGCGTGCCTATTCCGGTAGCTGTCAATACGCCGCCTAGACCATAGCCGCCCGCACGGATTTGCTCCACCAAAGTCCCTTGAGGAATAAGCACCACTTCTGTCTCTCCCTCAGTCATCTGTCTGCCGGTTTCTTTATTTGTTCCAATATGAGAGGCCATAATTTTTTTGCATTGCTTATTGGATACCAGCTTACCTGAGCCTCTATTGATAAATCCTGTATCATTGCAAATCAAAGTAATATCTTTGATGTTTGCTTCAACAAGGGCATCCACTAGTTTTTCAGGAGTCCCGTTAGCCATGAACCCGCCGATCATCACAACATCCCCGTCTTTGATATGAGCGATCGCCTCATCTAAAGCCACTACTTTATTCATCCTCTTACCCCTCTCTCTCTACAATCATGGCAATGCCTTGCCCACCGCCGATACATAGAGTTGCCAAACCAGTTTGAACCTTTCTTCTTTCCATTTCATGAATCAGTGTTACCAATATGCGTGCGCCGCTGGCGCCAATGGGATGCCCCAAAGCAATGGCTCCGCCGTTTACATTGACCATATCCATGTTTATTCCTAATTCATTTACGACACATAATGCTTGTGACGCAAAAGCTTCATTCGCTTCAACTAAATCTAGATCTTGCACCGTTACACCGGCTGCCGCCAAGGCTTTTTTTGTTGCCGGAATGGGTCCTGTACCCATAATTTCCGGGGCAACCCCTGCACATTCAACAGCTTTAATCGTTACAAGCGGCTTTAAGCCTAAACGTTCAGCTTTGTTTTTGCTCATCACAATCAATATTGCCGCACCGTCATTCAGGCCTGAAGCATTGGCTGCTGTTACTGTGCCGTCCTTTTTAAAAGCCGGTTTTAATTCAGCCAGGCTTTCTGCGGTCACTCCCATACGAGGGTACTCATCGGTGTCCGCTACTACTGGCGCGCCTTTCCGCTGCGGAATCTCAACAGGAATAATCTCCCCTTTGAATTTTCCTTCTTTGATGGCTTTCTCCGCTTTATTTTGGCTTGCTGCCGCTAACTCATCTTGCATTTCTCTCGTAATATTGTATTTTTCAGCGATATTTTCAGCAGTAATTCCCATATGATATTGATTAAAAGCATCCGTTAACCCATCATGAACCATCGAATCTATAATGATTCCGTCACCCATTCTTTGTCCCCACCGGGTTGTCGGCAGCAGATAAGGCGCCTGGCTCATATTCTCTGCTCCACCTGCAACTACAACCTCTGCCTGGCCGGACAGGATTGTCTGAGCCGCAAGCTGAACGGACTTTAAGCCTGAACCGCAAACTTTATTGATGGTATATGACGGCACTTCCATTGGAATCCCGGCTTGTATAGATATCTGCCTTGCGACATTTTGCCCTAACCCGGCCTGTAAAACATTACCTAAAATAACTTCATCAACTTCTGCAGGGTCTAAATTAATTTTTGCCAATGCACCCTTTACAGCAACTGTTCCTAAGGTAATAGCCGATACATTTTTAAAAACTCCCCCAAAAGAGCCCACTGCGGTTCTCACCGCTGACACAATAACAACTTCCTTCATACTCTTCCCCGCTTTCTTTCCCAGGTTACTGGTGAACACACCGTGTAATAAGATTCACAATCATAACTGAACTGCTTACGCGAATAACAATAAACCGCTTTCAAAGTTCTGTCTAAAACCAAATTTTTATATAAGCTGTAAAATAAATTAATATCATGGGGAAATCCTTGCCAGGAAAGCTATTTCTAAAAAAATTCAGCTATAAAAAAAATAAAAACCAAAATCAGGATAAACCTCGTGGACAAACCAAGTGTAATTTGCTATTTTCAAGAAGAATACAGCCCAAGATCAGCCTTTTTCCCGGTAACCCGTGATAACTTGCACGACTATTCATATCACATGCTATAGATAAAATTTATAGAAGTGAGGAATCTAGTAGTGGATATAAAACATTTAGAGTACTTTATTGAAATTGTAAATTCCAGCTGTAATCTATCTGTTGCCGCCAAAAAATTATGTGTTACACAGCCGTCTCTTAGCTTATTAATTAAAAATTTTGAAGACGAAGAAAACGTCAATCTATTCGAACGCTACAAAGGAAGATTACAGAACTTAACGCCTGCCGGGGAAAGGTTTTTTGAAAACGCAAAAACTCTTGTGAAGAATTATCAAAACATGCTGGCCGAGCTGCGCGAGGACTCCTTTCAATTCAAAGGCAAAATAGTAATCGGCATCCCGCCGCTTATATTAGGAATTGTTTTCGCCGATATCCTATCCAGCATGCTGTCGACCAATCCTGATATTAAATTTGAAATCATCGAAGCCGGGGCATATGAATTGCGGAGAATGCTGACCTTAAAAGAGTTGGATTTTGCTATTTTACTGCAGCCCACAAATATCGATCCTACTACTATTAACGAATATCTGCTGCAAGAGGATGAATTAACCGCCTTTATGAGTTCAAGCAATCCTCTGGCAAACCATGAGAAAATCTATTGGGAGCAGCTCAATAACGAACCCTTAGCCATCTTTAATCATACTTTTATGATTCACCATAAACTGCTGGAGCAATTTAAAAAAGAGAATATTCAGCCGCAGATCTCTATTCTGTCAGCGTCTTGGGACTTCCTTTTACAAGTAACCAAACGCTCTAAATTTATAACAATTTTGCCTTCACCCGTTCATGATTTTTTCAATATTTCTGACATCATCGAAGTTCCCTTTCATCAACCGATCACTTGGAAGGTCATTCTTTGCCAGCCTGCAAAAGACCGGTACAGTCATGTAGAAAGACATGTAAAGAAAATTATCATTGATCATTTCGCTCAAAACAGCAGCTCTTGAATTCTGGACCGAATCGCTGCACAGCCATTGATTATGTCGCGTTAGGTTAATGCCTCAGGCTGTGAACCACGGTGTGTGGGCAACGGCATTTCTGCCGTTGTTTCGTCCCGTTCCCGCCGGCGGTGCTTCAACAACGGCATTTCTGCCGTTGTTTCGTCCCGTTCCCGCCTGCGGCGCTTCAACAACGGCATTTCTGCCGTTGTTTCGTCCCGTTCCCGCCTGCGGCGCTTCAACAACGGCATTTCTGCCGTTGTTTCGTCCCGTTCCCGCCTGCGGTGCTCCAACAACGGCATTTCTGCCGTTGTTTCTGAGCAAATCCGCCCCAGGCGGGTCAAAGTGAACCCGCAACTATCCTTCCTTATCCAAAACGGAAGAAAATCATAACTTCCCGAACATCAAAAAAGCTCCGCAGCCGCGGAGCTTCTTTGATGTTCTATTTATTTTGCTTCCTGCCGTCTTCTATCGCTTACCTTCCTACCGTCTCTATCCGCTTACCTTCCTGCCCGCTCGTTGTATAGCCGTCCGGCGTAATCGCTGATCAGACCACGCATGGCAAGTCTGCCCGACCACTGCGCGGGTATGCCGCCGAGGCCGTAATAGGCTCCGGCAATCTGGCCGTAGACCGCGCCGGTAGTATCGGCATCATCGCCCAGATTCACGGCCAGCAGCGCGCCTTCGGCGAAGCTGGACGATCCGTGGAATGCCCACAGCGCCGCTTCCAGCGATTGCACCACATAGCCGGAGCCCTTAATCTCCGGCGGAGCCTTGAGCTTGTAAGAACCCCGCTTAATGTCCAGGATGCTGCGGGACAGTGCCTCCTCCTCCAGCCAGCCGCCGAAGGCGTCCGGGGCCAGCAGCTCCTGCTTGCTCCAGCCGTGCAGTCCGGCGAGGATATAAGCTGCCATCAGGCGGCAGGCATCCACGCACTCTGCAGCGGCATGGGTGGTCCGCGAGCTTCGCGCAGCGTACTCTATGGCTGCCACCGGGTCCTCCGCATAGTACATCACCACCGGGGCCAGGCGCATAATCGGGCCGTTCCCGGCACTGCGCGGATCTTCCGAGCCGCTGTACGCTTCGCCGCCGGCCTCGAACTGCAGCAGCGCAGAGCGCGTAGCGTTCCCGATGTCGAAGCACTCCCCCGTGCTGCTGAGGTATCCTTCGCGGAACCACCGCACATACCGCCGCATCTGATCGGCAGGATCAAAGCCCGGCGCCGCCAGCAGACTGTCCGCCAGGCACAGCGCCATCGAGGTATCGTCGGTCCATTGCCCCGGCTGCAGCCCGAACACTCCGCCGCCGACGATGTCCTCCAGCGGCGCAAAAGTCCCCGGTGCCTTGAACTCGGCGGTAGTCCCCAGCGCATCACCTGCTGCCAGCCCTTGCAGGCAGCCTTGATACCGGTCGCTGTCCAGTGCCATTTTCGCACCTCCTGTAATTCATCTTCTGTCTATCGCCCGTCATTGAACCGGGCAATCATTGTGTCCATACGCCCATTCGCCGTTTATTCCCCGGGATACACAAGTCCCCACTCCGCACGCACCCGATCCAGCAGCTTCAGAATCGCTAACGATTCATCCAGCGTCAGCGTCGGGCTCTCCGTAAGTCCCGCCTGCAGACAGCGCCCCACTTCTTCCGCTTCAAAGGCATACCCGATAGAAGTCCGGTCGTCTTCAAAGGTCTCCACAAGCTCACCGCCGACATACAACTCAGCTGACTTTGGATTGACAAAAGAGCCCTTTACAACAATATGCCCTTCCGTCCCGAACACATAGGCCTCCTGCAGCATATTCAGGCGCACCCCGCCGTTGAGGGAAGCCGTTTTGCCGCCGCCATAGGACAGCAGCAGCGAGAAATGCTCATCTACCCCCGTTTCACCCATATGTACAGTGCTGGCTACACTCTCCGGGTGGGGTCCAAAGATCATGGAGGCAAAAGAAACCGGATAAATGCCGACGTCCAGCAGCGCACCGCCGCCCAGCGCCGGGTTCAGCAGACGGCTCTCTGGATTCCATTCTGCCCGGAAGCCGAGATCCGCCTTGACCAGCCGGACGTCTCCAATCCGCTGTGCGGCAACCCACTCTCTGACCTTGACGTTGGCCGGAATGTAGCGGCTCCACATCGCTTCCATCAGGAACAGCTTATGTTCACGGGCATACGCCACAATCTCCTCCAGCTCACCGCTGTTCACCGTAAACGGCTTCTCGCAGAGCACCGCCTTGCCTGCACGCAGCGCGAGCAGCGCATTGTCTTTGTGAAAAGGATGCGGGGTCCCGATATAAACGACGTCCACCTCCGGATCATGGACCAAATCCTCGTACGTGGCATGGGCTACCGGAATGCCGTGGTTTTTGGCAAACTCATCCGCGCTCTCCTGATTGCGCGAACCTACAGCATAGGCAACCCCGTTCGATGCATGGGCCAGATCGGTTGCGAACTGGTGCGCGATCCAGCCGGTGCTGAGAATTCCCCACTTTACCTTGTAAGCGTTATCGACTGTCATTGATGAATCCTCCTTATGATTGGCCTGAGGTACTTTTGATTCTATCAAACTATACCTTGCGAGTACAGGCTCGGCGAGAACAAGCACACAAACAGGCTGGCGGTCCCGGGGTTAGGGATCGTCAGCCTAATTTTACTCTTCTACCCTGAATTAGCGCACCTGTTCAAGCAGCAGATAGGCCTCCTCCTTCGTCGCAACCGCAAGAAGCGCTTCTCTGAAATCATCATCCATCAGCTTGCGGGACAACATTTGCAGCACCTTCAGATGTGTGTTTTCCCTGCTGTTGCGCGGTACGGCAATCATAAATATCAGCTTCGCGCGGCTGCCGTCTACACTTTTCCAATCCACTCCGTCCTGCTTGATGCCAAAAACCACACTCGGCTTCAGGACCGCGTCCGATTTACAATGAGGGATGGCAATATTCATGCCGATGCCTGTGGTGCTTTCGTCTTCACGCGCCAGTATCCCTTCTTTAAAGTCACGGGCAGAACTGATGGCCCCGATGTTCACCAGAACGGCAACCATTTCATCAATAACAGTGTCCTGTGTGGTTCCTGCTAAATTCAGCTTAATCAGATCGGGCGTTACAATATCGGTCAGTTTCTCAATACGTGCTGTGGGCGGCTCCACGCCAGCGGCTGTTGAAGTTTCAGCTGGCTTGGCCTGCTGGACATTTCCCATGCTTATCGGAGCATCAGCCGATACTTCAAGAGGGTGATCCTCAACTGCAACGTCCCGTTTCAGCAGACTCACCATGGCCACCGTTACGGCAGATCCGACGATAACCGCAATGAAAAACATAACAACATGATCAACTGCACCCAGTACAGCCACAACAGGCCCGCCATGAGCTACTCTGTCTCCCACATTGCCCAGCATCGCAATAACCGAACCAACCATTGAGCCGGCCATGATGCTCGGAATTACGCGCAGCGGGTCCTGGGCAGCAAAAGGAATCGCACCTTCAGTAATCCCAAACAGCCCCATGGTGAATGTCGCTTTGCCGGCCTCACGTTCAGCAGCTGCAAATTTACGTTTGCTGATCATTGCAGCCAGTCCCATCCCGATCGGCGGAATACATATGGCTACGGCGATAGGTCCCATAATTTCATAATTCCCTTCACCGATCATGGCCGATCCAAACAGGAAGGCGACCTTATTAACCGGACCGCCCATATCGAAGGAGATCATAGCGCCCAGAATCAAAGCCAGCAGAATCGAGCTTGTTCCCTGCATGCCGGCAAGCCAGCCGGTTAACGCTTCAAACAAGTGGGCAATAGGAGCTCCGATGAAAAAGATAAAGATCAAACCCACAATCAGTGAGGAGAGCACGGGAATAATGATAATGGGCATAATCGGCTGCAGCGCCCGGCCAACCTTAATTTTACGGATGCCGAGGGCTACATAACCCGCCAGAAAACCGGCGATAATCCCGCCAATAAACCCTGCACCTGCTTCACTGCCGTAAAAGCTACCGTTCGCGGCGATAAATCCGCCGACTATACCCGGAGCAAGTCCTGGCCGGTCTGCAATGCTCATTGCGATAAATCCTGCCAGAATGGGCACCATGAAAGTAAATGCAGCAGACCCGATATCCTGAATGTTCTTCCAGATGGAGCCTTCCGGTATCACTAGACCGCCCGGTGTTTTCACGCCGCCAATCGTCAGTGCAATTGCAATCAGCAGCCCTCCAATGACGATAAAGGGCACCATATAGGAGACTCCGTTCATCAAATGGCGGTAAACCGGATTTTGTTTCGGCACTTTATCACCCGGCCGGCTGTCGTTAGAACGTGACTGTGCCTGGTATACAGGCACTTCGCCTTTAATCACCCGCTGGATCAATTCTTCCGGATGGCGGATCCCTCTTGCACTCCGACAACCAGCAGCTTCTTTCCGACAAAACGGTCTTTCACTACGGTCTTGTCCGCTGCAATAATGATGCCGTCTGCTTCACGTATTTCGTCCTCCGTCAGCGCATTCTCCACGCCGATGGAGCCCTGTGTTTCCACCTTGATTTCAATGCCTAATTTCTTCCCCGCTTTCTGCAGATTCTCAGCTGCCATATAGGTATGTGCAATGCCGTTAGGACACGAGGTTATCGCTAATATTTTCATATTCATCGTCCCTTTCCACTATTATCAGCGCTTACATTTTAAATTATATCCACCTTATTCGCGGATATCGGATAAACTTTTTACCGGAACTTCCGGAAAAACGGATCAATACTAACAAAGCATCGCCATCCTCCATAAGTACCCAGGTCCATTCTGCCCCCCAAAAAAGGGGTATCCCAAGCAGCCGCTTCACGGCTATTTGAGACACCCCTCTCCAGCGCATATTCCATTTGCTATTTATCCGCCCAGCTTTCGGAGCAGGACCATCGCATCCGTTTCTTTGGCTAACGCGCTGACCAGTGCAGGCTGCTCGCTAATCCGGGACAATTCTCTGAACAGCCTCCGCATTTCTTCCCGTTCGTCATGTTTGACCGCGAGCAGGAACACCAACTGCACGGTTTCGTTCCCCCAGGGCAGCGGCTGCTTCAGCGCAGCAATAACAATAGAAGATTGTCTAATATACTCCGAATTCCCATGCGGGATAGCCACCCCTCCGCCAATGGTAGTATTGGATAGTTTCTCCCTCGCCAACACGCTTTCCGCGTAGCCCTGCTCCGCGTAGCCCTTCTGTTCAAGCATTCCTGCCAGCTTGGCAATTAACGGTTCGGGACGCTGCGCCTCCTGCCGGGGAAAGACCAGGAACGGGGTTGTATACTTTAGAAAAACGGATTCTTCCACCCTGCGGTCAGGCTCATCCAGCCGCCGGATGGCCTGTTCCAGCAAGCGCTCATCCCTGGGTTCCAGCAGCGGAGAGACGACGATATGCTGAACGTCCTCGGGAAGAGCCACGGTTGATATCACCAAATCCACGTCATGTGCGGCCAGATATCTCCTGACCTCAGCTTTGGATATCGTTGTTCCGACATGCACCGACGGGAATTTGCGTTCCACTTTTGTACGAAGCAATTGGGACATGCCAATTCCCATGTGACACACTATGACAGCCTTTTGCGGTTGCCGCTCGCTCTGCTGCAGCCGTTCAACGGAAGCTTGAAAATGCAGAGTGATATAGGCGGCCTCCTCTTCTGGAAACGTTTGCTGAACGGCTTGGCCCGCCGCTTCCAGAGCTTCAATAACACGGTCAAACATATAGGGATACATCTTTTTGATATCGGCCAGCATCGGATTGGATACCTTCAATCCATAACGGAGACGGTTTAGCGTGGTGTACAAATGAACCTTGAGTCCGTTCAGGAGCACCTGGTCGCTGGAGAACTCTATCATATTTAGTTCCGACATCCGCTGGACCAGCTGCCTGACCAGTTCCGGCAGAAGCGGGTGGCTGTCCGCCAACAGGGTCCGTCTCCCCTCTGTCTCCTCCTGCCCATATCTGAACTTTCCGCCAAGCAAATGCAAGGTCAGGTAGGCCGCTTCCTCACGTGAGAATGAGACTGAAAACAGCTTATGCAGTTGCTGCAAAAATGCTGCGGCCCAACTATACTCCTCTTTTTCCTGCAGGAAGGCAACATCCTGTTCCAAGAGTGAAACGGGCTGGTTCAGCTTGGTCCGTTTGACCATCAGCAGAATATGCAGCATCAGCCCTTCGAAGGTTTCATCCGTGAAAAAGAGCCTGTGCTGTTCCTGAAATATTTTCAATTCATGATTTACAGCTGCAATCTCATGCGGTTCAAACTGTTTGCGCATCAATTGTCCTGTGAGCTCAGGGCTGTCAATCAGCTGGTTCAGCCTGGCAAGGGCCAGACGTTTATTTTTTTCGGTGCCATTAATCATAAGGCCTATGCGGGGCCGGATAATTAACGCCAGATCAAGGTTATGCAGCCAGTGCTCAATCTTCTCCAGATCCCTGCGGATTAACATTTTGTTCACATAATACTGTTCAGCAAGCTCTTGCGTAGTCACCGGGCTGGCGTTCATCAGAAGCCGATAGGCGATATGCAGCACTCTTTCTTCATCTGATTCATGTTCTGCCACATGCTCCTCTGAATACAGCAGCTGAAGCAAGACTGACTGGTCTTCTTCACCCAGCTCCAGATAAATCCCAAGCCCCGGCTTTCTCACAAGTTGTGCTTTGGAATGCTTGTTAATATATTTTTGAATGACCTTCAGATCACTTCGAATGGTTTTGTCCGAGCAGTCGGTCTGATCCGCCAAATCCTGCACTAGCCATAAGCGGTCTGGTTCAGTTAACAAATTCCGCATAATCTCTGTTTGCCTCTTGTTCATTCTGCTCTCCCATATTCGATTTAGTTTAGCCGAAAGGGTTAAGAATAGGTTTCATTCTATATTCCTTATTATAGCTACAATATCGGATTGCTAACATAACTTGTGGAAAGAGCATCCCGCTACATCATAGCGAGCAGGGCACAGACGCTAATCGCGGCAAAGGCGGCCGTCACAAGCAAGGTTGCCGCATTCCAGATCCGGTGAATGGACGCCATATTGTGGATATAGCTGCTCAGGAATATTTTACGCAATAAGAATTGCAGCAGCCGCATAAAGCCGAAGCCCAACCAGCCGAGCAGGCAGAGCATGGCGACATCCACACTCCATTTATTTACAAACCGGTCAGCCGTGGTTCCGGTATAATGAACCGGCACGAAATCCGGCAGCCGCGAGTAGAGATAGAAATACAGCACGATAGGAACCATGGCCGCAGCACTGCTTAAGATCATCGTCAGTCTGCTTTTGAACATACATTGTCAACCTCCTGTTGCTACAAACATCGGGTGCGCAGCAGGCTGCCTTCGTCTGCCCGCAGCAAATACACCCGCTTTTTGAAATCCTCAGCTTAAGTATGTACTCTTCCTCTTCCATTATATTGTATATCGTCTGCTGGCCCGCTTACTTTAACGGCTCCAGCAGCCTGTTCACAAAAGGGATATCCGCCGGGGCAAAAGCAAACCCTTCCAGCTCCTTCACAGTCACCCAGCGGAAAGCGTCATGGTCGTTAAGCGTGATGCTGCCTTCCGCATATTCGGCCTCCCAGGCAATCAGCCTGATCGTGAAACCGTCATAGTCATGCTCATTCACTCCAAAAGCCGCGTAAGGGAGGATCGCGATGCCCATCTCCTCCATCAGCTCTCTGCGCAGGCAAGCCGGCGCGTCTTCGCCGTCCTCCAGCTTGCCGCCGGGAAATTCCCACAAGCCCGCCTGTGATTTGCCCTGCCGCCGCCGGGCGATCAGGATACGGCCTTCATCGTTATGTATAATCGCCGCTGCTACTTCAATCACAGAGCTTCCCCCTTCACACAGTATAAGTAAAAATATACCTCTCAGCAGGTTGGATATCCAGCGAAAATCAAAAAAACCCTTCCCGAAAGCTGCTAATAGGGTGCAGCCGGGAAGAGTTTTTTATTGATATCACTGAGCTAGTCCTGTTATTTCGACAGTACAAGCTCCAGGCGGACCTCCAGATTATTTTCGGTGTCCAGTACAATTGAGTGCGGGTTGGCCATGCCGAAATCCTCAAAGGTTACAGTGGTTGTACCTGACAGCATAAGCTGCCCGCCACTGTATACGGCCTGGGCATCAAAGGTGACCTCTTTTTCAATGCCTTTTACTGTCATCATGCCTTGCAGCTGAACCGGTACCGCTGTGCCTTCCGTCCATCCCGCCGGCAGCTCCGAGAAGGATTTGACGGTAAAGGTCGACTGCGGGAATTCTGTGACGGACAGGAAGTCCGCTCCTTTTACATGCTCGTCCCTTTGCGCGTTGCCGGAGTCCAGGGCGCTCATCTCTACCGTTCCTTCGCCGGTCATCGCGCTTGCGTCGTCCAGGTTCACATTCCAGGTTCCTGTAACTGCCGGGTCTACGAAATTGACGGTTTCCTTGGAGGTCGTTACCGACCAGTATACTTTTGAGGTGTCAGCGATGTTCCAGGCACCATTTAACTGCTCTGCTGTAACGGCGGCTCCTGCCGGTGCGGCGGCTGCATCCGCCGTGTTCGTGCCGTTCGAAGCTCCTGTCTCCTGTGTCGGAATAACGGACTCGATTTCAACATTATTGCCCAGGGTGTTATTGAGCAACGTAAATGCTGTAATAGCTCCTGCGATAACGACTCCGGCGGCAGTTATGGCGATTGTTTTTTTCTTCATCCTATTCCCTCCATCCAAATTTTTGCAAATGCCGTCTATGGCTTGGTTCCCATTCTAACAAAGCAATATGTCGGGAATAAGTCAAAGCAGCGTGAACGGCATTGTGGTAAAATTGTCGTAATTTTAACTAACCGTTGAATGCTGTTAAGGAGACTGGAGTATCTATGATGAAATCCATTCTGATTGTCGAAGATGAGGAAGCGATTGCCCGCGTGCTTGCGGCCTATCTCAAAAAGGCGGGCTTTCAGGTCACCCTCGCTGCAGACGGGCGCACCGCGCTGGAAGCCTTCGAGACTGCACCGCCTTCCCTGATTCTGCTCGATATTAATCTGCCGAATATGGACGGCTTCGAGCTGCTGGGCCTGATCCGTGAGAAAAGCAGTTGTCCCGTGATTATGCTGACGGCCAGAGACTCTATCGGCGACCGTCTGGCCGGACTGGACGGAGGGGCCGACGATTACATGTCCAAGCCCTTCATTCCCGAAGAGGTGGTGGCCCGCGTAAATGCGGTGCTGCGCCGCCCTTCACAGTGGTCCGACGGCAGCCGCAAGCGCCATTACGGCAGCCTGTTTATAGATTTTGGTGCCCGCAGTGTATTCCTGAACGGGGCCGAGGTTTCCTTAAGCCCCCGCGATCTGTCGGTGCTGCTCTTCCTCGCAGAGCGCCCGAATCAGATCTGCACCAGGGATCAGCTGCTGGAGCATGTATGGGAAATGGACTATGACGGAAGCGACCGGGCGGTGGATCTGTCGATCAAAAGGCTGCGCCAGGCCCTTTCGCACTGGCCTGCCGAAGAAGGCGAAATCCGCACGCTTAGAGGAACGGGGTATCAATTATGGACCACCTGAAGCGGAAGCAGCAGCGGAAAAAGCACACCTCCATCCTCTCCTACTGGACGGTCCGTTATCTGCTGATTATTGGCACCGGCCTCCTGCTCACCGCGCTTGTGACCTTTTGGTGGATTCAGCAGGAGGCGATGAGCAACCGGATGCAGACCACGGCCCTGCTCGCCCAGGAGATTGCCGACCGCAGCGTCAGTGCAGACGGCAGCCTGAATGTCACCCCGGCTCTGCATCAGCTGATTGAGGACCGCAAGCGGTTCTTCAAATTGACGCAGGAAATGTGCGTCATTATCACGGGTCCCCAGGGCGAGCTGCTGTTCTCACAGCCGGAGATGACCGAGAAGGAAATGCGCTACGAGCTTAATGACAGCCTGGACGCGGCGCGAAGCCCAGAGTTCAAGGCGGCTGGCGCCCGGATTCAGGGAAACGGCAAAACGCGGGGACAGGTGATGGTGCTGCAATCCAAACGCTCGCTCCGCTACATTCCCCGGGAAGAGATCACCTTCTTCTCTATTCTGATCGTCTTCCTGATTATCTTAAGCTGGCTGACCATCTATCTCTTGTCCATCAAGCTGGCGAAGCCGATTCAGCGTGTAGCCTCCGCGGCCTCACAGATCAGCGGAGGGAAATACAACATCATCCTGGAGACGGAGGCCAAGGAGCGCGAGATTCACGAGCTGCTGCTCTCCTTCCAGGAGATGGCGGGCAAGCTGCAGCAATTCGAGCAGTCCAGGGCGGTGATGCTGGCCGGGGTCTCTCATGAGCTGAAAACCCCGGTCACCTCCATCAAAGGACTGGTGCATGCGGTGCGTGAGGGCATTGTCGAAGGCGAGGAGGCCGGTGAATTCCTCGACATTGCTCTGCTGGAGGCTGGGCGGCTGCAGCGCATGGTCGCAGATCTGCTGGATTACAACGCCCTGGCCGCTGGCATTGTTGCCATCCGCCATGACAGGCTGGAGGCCGTTCCGCTGCTGGAGGAGATCGTCTATCAGTGGAAGCTGACCCAGGACGGGGAGGTCTGTACGCCGGAGCTTCAGCTGCCCGGGGAGCCCCTGTTCCTGCGGGGAGATCCGCTGCGCATTCAGCAGATTCTTGTCAATCTGCTCAACAACAGCGTTCAGGCCAAGCAGCCGGGACAGATGCTTCAGTTGGACCTCCGCCTGGAAGAGAACCCGCAGGGCTATGCAGTGATTACCGTTACGGATAATGGAACGGGCATCCCCGAGGAGAACCGCGGGCGGATCTTCGAGGCCTTCTTCCGCAGCAGCGGCAAGCAAAGCACGCTCCGGGGCTGGGGCTTGGCCTTACCTTCAGCCGTCTGCTTGCCGAAGCGATGGGCGGAAGCCTCCGGCTTGGCGACGGGCCGGAGCAAGGCTGCACGTTTGTAATAACCCTGCCGCTATGGCGGTAGGCCCGGCTGGTTGATGTCCGGTTCTGGTCCTTGAAGCGGGCGGCATGGTATAATCAGACGACTGTATTTGAAACCGTAAACCGGAGGCTGTATATGCTTACTTTTGAACAGAAACTGGCTATTCTTGATTCCTACCCCGAGCTAGAGCGGAGAAACGTATCGCTCGGCCGGGTGAATTATCACTTGGAGCAAAGCCGCCACGAGAAAAAAACCGTAGCCTTCCATCTCCATCCGAATGGCAACGGTTTTGTGTATGGGGGACTGCTGCGCGGTTATGAGACGGATGACAAGGGCATGGTAAATATCCGCGACTACGGAGAACCTGAACTGCGGAGCCTGCTGGAGGCATCTATTGCCTCCCTGTCCATGTTTATTCCAGAGGCGCCCGCACCCGGCAAAAGAAAGAAAAAACCCGCAGCCGCCGCCGGGTCGCTGTGGACCAATCATGAAGGGCACACGCTGAGCCTGAAGCCGGAGGATGACCTGTGGTATCTCTACGCCGGGCTTCAGCTGGAGATGGCCTTTGAGACACTTGAAGAAGCCGAGGAATATCTGGCGGAAGAAGGATTTGCCCGGACGCAGGGCTAGATTCGCTGCATTCTGATTCAAATTTGCTCATGCGGACTCAGGAGACGTTAGTTGAGCTCAAATGATACGTATGAAGGAGAATGGGCACAAATAACGTATTCTCAGTCCGCAAGAATGGCTGAACAGAAGAATTCTGCGAAATAAGAGCTCCTGTGTCCGGAACGATCAAGTGTGCTTCCCGGATTTAGAGACCGCCGATTCTCATCGGACAACAAAGGACAGTCCCGGCAGCCGTTTCGGCCCAGGAACTGTCCTTTGTTAAATACACAAAACTTCAAAGTTAATAGCAGTCTGCCGCTATCCGCATTATTTTGTTGCAGGCATCTCTACTTCCTTGGCACTTAGTGCTTCTTCCGGCACTGTAATCTTACTGATCTCATTATGCTGATTAATCGTTGTCTTCATCTTGGTGTCCATGCTGATGCTCTGGCCATCATTGGTCATATCCATCATGATTTCAACATCCGTACGGGTGGGCAGATAAGTCTTCTTGTCCACCGCATATACTAGCTTCATACTCTTGATGTCCATCTGCTCTACCAGCGCTGCCTGGCTCTTGTCACCGCCGTTCTGTTCAAGATAGCTTTTGGCCAGCTCTTTGACGCTATCCCCCGATACATCCGCCGTCAGCAGATAATTATTGCCGTCCTCGGTGACCTTCGTATCCTTGGCAATGGTTTTGAATTGCTCCAGTTGCGCCTCCGGATTGGCGGATTGCTCCAGCGAAGCTGTCATCTGTTTCGACATCTCTGCCGGGATTTTCAACCAGCGCCCGCCTGTCTGGGAGTAGATGCCGGAACCGGTGATATACTGCTCCACATTCTGTACACCTTGCCCGCTATCCACCTTGACAGCCTGATGCATTTGCAGCGGTTCCTTGATTAACTCAGATTTAGTAGTCATTTCTACTTTTTGCTGCTTGGCCGTTTCGCCCTTGATGGTCATATTCTGCGAAACCTGCGAATCCATCCCGAAGCTTTTGAGATCCTTGGCGGCTTCTGCCGACTTCCGGATAAGCTCATCTAACGCCGGAACCCCTTGCTCTGAGGCTTGCTCTACAGGTGCGGCCGACGCAGACGCCGATGGAGCCGTAGAGTCTGAAGGAGCCGCACTGCTTGCATTGTTAGGCGCAGTTGACGCCTCTGCAGAGTTCTCTGTGTTCTTGTCATTTCCGCAAGCGCTCAGGCTTAAGGCCAGCGCTGCCCCCATTACTACCGCAATCCATTTCTTCAACATGTCTTCCTCCTACGAAAAGTGTGCCGATGCCCCTTAGATTTTTAGATGGTAACATCTGCCATGGTGTGTATGTCAACTATTAACCAATCGGGCGGGATTTCTAACATCACTTTTTTTGGAAAGAATCCCCTATCAACATACGGCAGATTATGGTTAGATGAACAAGAAGGCCATAACCTACAGGAAAGAAGCGTGAACCGCATGAGTTTTGAAATCGTGGAGGCTACCATTCCGGAGATTCAGGCTGCGCTTGAAACCGGCCAAATGACGTCCAGACAATTAGTCCTCATGTATCTTGAGCGCATCGCCGAGCATGACAAAAGCGGGCTGACGGTGAACTCCGTCCTGGAGATTAATCCCGATGCCCTTTTCATCGCCGAAGCTCTGGATGTGGAACGCTCCCTGCAAGGACCGCGCGGGCCGCTGCACGGTATACCGGTCTTGCTCAAAGACAATATCAACACAGGCGACAAAATGCACACCAGCGCAGGCTCGCTGGCTTTGGCGGATTCTTTTGCCGGGAAAGATGCCTTTATTGTCACCAGGCTGCGAGAAGCCGGGGCGGTCATTATGGGCAAAGCCAACATGACGGAATTCGCCAATTTCATGACGAATGGCATGCCTTCCGGGTACAGCTCGCGCGGCGGACAGGTGCTTAATCCCTACAACATATCCACTCCGACGGGCGGCTCCAGCGCCGGTTCCGCAGTAGCTGTGGCCTGCAATTTCTGCACAGTGTCCGTAGGCACGGAAACCTCCGGGTCGATTCTTAATCCCGGGAATCTCGGCTCGGTCATCGGCATCAAGCCGACTGTAGGTATGCTGAGCCGTTCCGGCATACTGCCGCTCTCGAACACACAGGACACCGCCGGTCCCATGGCGCGCACAGTCCGCGATGCTGTTCTGCTGCTGAACGCGATGCTGGGCAAGGATGACAGCGACGCCGCCATGGGCACAGGCGTTGGCCGTCTGCATGAGGATTATACGGTTTTCCTCGACAAGAACGGACTGCAGGGCGCGCGGATCGGCATTCCGCGGGATTATTATTTTGAGGAGCTGACAGACGAGCAGCTGGCGCTGTTCAATGCCTCGATGGAGCGGATGCGCGGGCTTGGCGCCACCATCATTGATCCCGCAGACATCCGGACAGCGAGGGAGATCAAGTATTCTTCCGTTGTACTGAATGAATTCAAAACCTCACTGAATGCCTATCTGGCCCGTCTCGGCCCGGGAGCCCCGATGCGCACGCTGAAGGATATCATCGATTTCAATCATGCCCATCCTATAGAGACGCTGAGATATGGACAATTCACGCTGCTGGATGCCGAATATACCTCCACCGGAACGTTCACCGAGCCGCAGTATCTGCGCGACCGGGCAACGGATCTCCGGCTCTGCAAGGAGCTCGGAATCGATGCCGCCATGAAGGAGCATCAGCTTGACGCACTGCTGTTCCCGGCTGATTTCGGCGCGCGGATTACCTCAAGGGCAGGTTATCCGTCCATCGTCGTGCCTTCCGGCTACACCTCTGCCGGCGTTCCCTTTGGCGTGACCTTTTCTGCCCGGGCCTATCAGGAGCCGGTGCTGATCCGGCTGGCCTATGCCTACGAGCAGAACTGCAAGATCCGCAAAGCACCTTCGCTGCGAAGCTTTCTATAACAAAAACGGCTGTGCCATCCTCCACGGGACAGCGCAGCCGTCTTGGTTCTAGCGTTACCTGGAGAACGATTCCCCATGAATCCTACGGCAACTCTTTAAGTGGAAAAAGGGACACTAATTTGCCGGAGTACCCTATCCTCGGGTAGATGAGGTGGAAAAAGGGTCACTAATTCAGCTCATTTCGCCATTGGACAAGAAAAGTAGCCCAATTAAGTTTACTTTTTCCACTTAAATCTCTGGATTTCTTGATTTTCGAAAAAATAAGCTCCCTTTTTCCAACTAGCACCTGCGAAGAAACCGATAATTGCTAGTTGGAATTAGGATATTTAGACCAGCTCCCCCCTCAGAACTCGGCCTTCGCCGTGCCAGCAACGGCATTTCTGCCGTTGCTACAACTTTAAGCATAATTTTTATCCACATGTGGAAGTAATCATAGTTTCCTATACAATTAAATTAGGGAAAAGCTGCCTCTTCTATTCCTCTGCAATGCCCATGTGCCGATTACCTGCATGCGACAGTCCCCAGGTGCGCAGCTCATAGCTGCGGATTCCCGTAAGAATGTATGGATCACGCTGAGCGATCTGTTCAGCTTCTTCGCGGGATTCCGCACGGATAATAACCATGCCGCCCGGACTGTCGCTGAAGGGGCCGCACATGACCAGCTGTCCGCTGCGTTCAAGCTCCTGCAAATGTTTGACATGCGCCCGGATGATATCCATATCCCTCCGGTCCTGCGGGGTTGGACTTAACAAAATGACATAACAAATATCCTCTTCGCTATTCACAGCACTCATTTGTTGTCCTCCTTATTCATAGCCTTGCTGGCTCTCTTCATCGGCAATATTCTGAATCTCCTCGGCATGCATCAGATAGAGGCCATAGTCTCCTTCTTCATTCAGCTTCAAAGCACGCTCCTTGAAAAATTTCGGACTCCCCTCGGCGGCATCTTCGTCATAGAACAGCAGAATGGCATCGCTTTTGCGGAACAACAGGTCATCTCTGGCCCGGAACTGCCAGCTGCCGTCATACGGAGCATTGCTGACCGCCCCATAGTAATCGGCCCCGGCCACAATCCGCCGGTATTCATTCTGCTTCTCTTCCTTCCACCTTTCCTCCGGTGCGGCATGTGCTGTAATAATGCCCAGCTTCAGCCCGGGATACTGCCGCTTCAGCTCAAGCACCACCTCGCAGGCCCACAGATCCACACCGTATTGGCCGGGTGTAATGATCCAGTCTACCCCTTCCTCGACGAGCGGGATCAATCTGTTCATCAGCGCTTTTTTGATATAAGGAATCCCCTGATGTTTGCTGTCAAAAATCCCGAGCTCATGCGCACGGTAGCCTGTTACCAGTAATGTTGTCATGTGCTGCCTCTCTCCTGAACCGTTACTCTTCGCCAACTAATTAACGAAGTTCGCAAAAGCAAAGATCGAACATTCTTTGTCTTTCAAACAATTTTCTTGTTCTGGGGTTGAATGAATAGTAGTGTGAGCGGATGGGCCATGCTATCATTTGCTCCATGGACTTTTAATGTGGTGGATGTTTCGGACCACGGCGCAGCTTACCGAAAGGGGGAGGCGCCGATGGTCAACCTTGTGTCGTGCTGCGATGTACTGCGCTGGATCGTTTCGTTACTGAGCCTTGTGTTCAGTGTACGGAAGCTCTATCGTATACTGCGTCGGAAACTTCGGAACAAGCGAAAACCCACCGCGAAATAGGTTGGCACCCTAACGGTGGGTTTCGCCTGAACTAGCATTTTTGTTCGTGCGCGCCGTGGTGATCCACAGCCTTACTGGTCCTAAGGAGACTTTGCCGTTGGCGCGGCGGGGTCTCCTTTTTTAGTATACGGAACCGTTGATCTTCTTTATACCCACTATTTTAGCACGCATAATATATACGTGTCCATTGGGTAACCAACGTCAAGAATAGAATTAGGCGATTGAAACACTCCAGTTGTACCGGATAGTCTCACCCGCCATCTGTTGCACTTTGTACAGCTGATGACCCATAAATCGGCCGAAAAACTCAATCTAATGTACTTTGTACATTTGAATCTGCTGGAAAAGCTGTTTTTGACTCCAAATCCGCAAATCTGTTGCACAAAATACAGCAGAAAGTGCACTCATGTAAAAGATTCGCCGCAATAGTTATCCTAAAAGAGGACTACGGCGATTCCTAGCCCTTGTCTGACAAAATCAGAACGCCCCGCCCCGGAACCACGGCCGTGCCGCTGAAGGTTTTACCCGTCAGCAGATCGGTGCGCTGCACGGAACCGATGTCAGCGCTAAGCTCGCCTTCCTTATGGTTCAGCAGGAACAGATAGGATACACCGTCTTTGACGCGCTGTACGGATTCGATGCCATCCGGCGCGCTGACCAGCGGCTGAATCTCTTTTTCTGCACACAGGTTTGACAGGAACCCTTGCAGGAACGCCGCATCCGGACTGGTTGCCACGTAGTAAGCCTTGCCTTCGCCAAAGCGGTTCACGGTTAGAGCCGGCATACCTTTGTAAAAATCAGCGCCATATTCAGCCAGCACTTCAGCGCCTTCCGCGTGAATCAGATCGCACAGCAGATCGCACGGATAAGTGCGGTTCAGTGCGCCCCATTCTTTGCTCATCACGATTTCATTGCTCATTCCCGGCAGCAGGGCGTCGATTTCCTCAGCCCAAATGCCGAGCACCTTGCGCAGCTCGCCCGGGTAGCCCCCGACGGTAACCAGATCATTTTCGTTCACGATGCCGCTGAAATAAGTCGTAACGAAGGTGCCGCCCGCCTTCACGAAGGCTTCAACCTTTTCGGCAAATCCCGGCTTGATCATATACAGCACCGGAGCGATAACAATCTTATACTTGGAGAGGTCTTCTTCGACACCGATCATATCGGCTTCGATATTCTGCTGATACAGCGCATCGTAATATTTATGCACTTCGTTCACATAATCCAGCGCTACAGAAGGTCCGCTTGACAGGTCAAGCGCCCAGCGGTTTTCCCAGTCGTAGATAATGCCGATCTGCGCTGCACTGCGGGCATCCAGCAGCTGGTCGCCCAGCAGCCCCAGCTCTCTGCCAAGCTCGGCACATTCACGGAAGACCCGGGTATGCTCATGTCCTACATGCTCAATGACAGCGCCATGATACTTCTCGCAGGCGCCGATGGAACGGCGGAGCTGGAAAAACAGCACCGTGTCCGCACCCCGCGCTACCGCCTGATAGCTCCACAGGCGCATTACACCTGGACGCTTCAGCGAGTTGTACGGCTGCCAGTTCTGCTGGCTCGGCGTCTGCTCCATCAGCATAAACGGCTGGCCGTTCTTCAGACCGCGCATCAGGTCATGCGTCATGGCCGTATGGCTGACCGGCGTATCCAGCGACGGGTAGTTATCCCAGGAGACAACATCCATATGCTTAGCCCACTCGAAATAATCCAGCTCCGGGTAGAAGCCCATCAGGTTGGTGGTCACCGGAACGTTCGTGCTGTGCTGCTTGATGGCATCATATTCCAGCTTGTAGCATTCCAGCAGACTATGCGACATAAATCTGCGGTAATCAAGGGAAATTCCCTGGAAGTTGGTCCGGTTGCCGTTCCATTCCTCACTCAATTCGCTTGGTACAACAATTTCTTCCCAATCATAGAAGGTGTGCCCCCAAAAGCGGGTGTTCCAGGCTTTATTGAGCGCATCCAGCGAGCCGTAACGGTTCTTCAGCCAGACCCGGAAAGCTGCTTCAGACTGCTCGGAATAATCGTAGCCGCCATATTCATTGGAGATATGCCAGGCCACCAGCCCCGGATGGCCCTTGTAGCGCTCAGCCAGCTTGCCCGCCAGCTTGGCAGCGAATTTACGGTAGACCGGACTGTTCGGGTTGGAATTGTGGCGTCCGCCGAATTTACGCTTTCTGCCCTGCACATCGACCCGGGTCACTTCAGGATAGCGGTGGGCCATCCAGGCCGGATGGGCTCCTGTGCTTGTAGCCAGGCAGACATAGGTTCCATTGTTATATAAACGGTCCATCAATTCATCCAGGCCGGAGAAATCATAGGTATCCTCCGAAGGCTGAATCAGCGCCCATGAAAATACATTAATCGTAGCAACATCAATACCCGCCAGCTTGAACATCCGTTCATCCTCTGCCCATACCGGGGCGTCCCACTGCTCGGGATTGTAATCTCCGCCGTACCAAATCTTTGGCAATTTATCGTTGATCACGTATCGCACATCCTTTATAGTATAAGTATATTCTTATTGTAAACGCTCTACGATTCCCTTTAAATATAAAATTACCACCAAGACATATAATAATATGGAACAAAAGGAGAGGATACATTTGCCCGTGACAGCCCCCCGCAGAATTGTGTTCGGCCAAGAAGGCGGATACCACCTGCCGATTACACTCGACAGCATGGGCTACAACCCCGATCAGGAGAAAGTATCCCGCCCTGAAGGCTACCACGCCTATCATTGGCTCCAGACCTCGCAGGGTGAGGGAATCATCCATTTCGAGAATAAAAAGCTTACGCTCGCCGAAGGCAGCGGCGTACTTCTGCTCCCGGGGATCTCCCACAGGTACGAAGCGCTGTCCGCTGAACCGTGGTGCACCTATTATCTGACCTTTGGGGGAAGCTCTGCCCGGCAGATTCTGGATTCACTCGGCATGAACGCCAACTCCTTTTACCGCTGGGAGAGCGAGGCGCCGTTGCCCCTGATGCTGAAGGAAATGCTCGACCGGCACGATGCCGCTGAGGATATGTTCAGCCTTGGTGCTTCTACCGATGCCTACCGGTTCCTCCTGACGCTCAGCAAATATGGGCACCTGCACAACAATACCTCCATCTCCCGCAATGTGGACAAGGTGCAGCCACTGCTGAAATGGATGGACAGCCATTATGGCGATCCCGATATCGGCCTGCATGACCTGGCTCTGCAGCTTAATGTGTCGGGCCGCTACCTTAACAGCCTGTTTCTGCAGACCTTCGGGCTTTCGCCATATGCCTATTTCGTCCGCCTGCGTATCCGCAAGAGCAAGGAGCTGCTGGTCAGCCAGCCCGATCTAACCGTAAAAGCCATTTCGCAGCAGGTCGGCTTCCGCGATGTCAGCCACTTCGTGGCCACCTTCCGCAAGCAGTCTGGAACCACGCCGGATCAATTCCGGCGGCTGCATTGATTTTCTATAGGAAGTGGAGAACTGGAAAGCTTGGGGAACGCAAGGAGGTTCATAAGGAACTGAAGCTAAGTGGAAAAAGTAAAACTAATTCGCTGAAATCCGGGCTACAGAAGGTTTTAGTGGGATTTTGTACACCTAATTCATGCATATTCATGATGACTATTTAAGATGAACTTTAGTTTTACATTATGGGGTAGGGTCGTAACTCCGGGGAATGTTTGGACTTCCGGCCTCAGAACAGAAGCAGCGGCACCTGGGGCTGAATCAGCCGGGGTGCCGCTGCTTGTGTACATTCGGACAAATTCTGCATAAGACCATGTGGGTAAATTCGTTAAAAGAGCCAGATACACAGGCCCGCGATAACCGCGAGCACAGCCACCGCTATCACCAGATCGGTAACCTGCCTCCAGAAGCCTGTTATGCCTTTGTGATGATAATTACGCGCGATGGCATCATGCTTGGCTTTGTGGGCGTAGGGGTCCGGCCTGGGTACAGTAGGACCCGGATTAAAAAAGTCAGACATGGAAATCATCTCCTTTTATCCATTATACCCGTTAGTTTCCGAGAATAATACCCCGGCTGATGCGTTCCGGCTCCATGGACCAAGTACCGGATCGCTCCCTGTTACTTTACGGCTCCGCCGGGTTCTGCCGCAGGGATATCCGCTCCGCACACAGCCTCCGGCAGGCGCATCTTCAGCTCTTCTATGAATTCCCGGAAGGCGCTGGTCATATACAGGTCGCGCCGCCGGATAAACACTGTCGGAACCTCCGCATACCTCTCCGGAAAAGGATAGCAGCGGATTCCCTCTGTCACATTCATCCGGTTAAAATAAGATACGGGCAGAACCGCATACCCAATCCCGGCTTTTACGCATCCCAGCAATCCTTCCATGGTCCCGAATTCCATTACCTTCCCGAGCCGGCAGCCCTCGTCTCCGAGCCACTCTTCCAGCCTGGTGCGGTAAATGCAGTTCGCATTCAGAATCAGCAGCGTCTTGTCATGGACCGACTGAAGGCCCTGATAGTCTATCGCATCAGGAACGATAAGTCCAAGCTTCTCATTGATGACCAGCTCCTGAATAATTTCCGGATGCTCGACCGGTCCGTCCACGAAAGCTCCGTTCACGGTATATTGCAGGACGGCGTCGATGAGATCATTGTTTCGTCCGATCTGCAGATGAACCTCGACGTCAGGGTAACACCCGCGATAGGCAGACAGGATGGCAGGCAGCCGCACGGCAGCCGTCGTATCCGAGCCGACCGTGATCGAGCCCTTCGGAACCGGCGAATCCAGAACCGCCTGTGCCGCTTCCTCCAGAAGATTAAATATTTTGAGTGTGTATTCCATGAGCGTCTGTCCGGCTGAAGTCAACGTGATGCCCCGGCTGTGCCGGTAAAAGAGCGGAGTTTTCAGCTCCTGTTCAAGCTGCTGAATTCTTGCTGTCACATTGGACTGCACATAGTTCAAGCGTTGGGCCGCTTTGGAAATGCTCCCTTCTTCAGCCGCTGCCTGAAACACCTTAAGAAGACCAATATCCATAATCCGCCTCTCTCCCCCGGATCAGCCATCAGCCGCAGTGATGTCGTCCATCATTTCTCTTCATTATACATGATCCGCTTCACGGATTATGATGAAAACAGAGACAGAATGAACTTAAGTATACGCATCCGAAGTTCGTTTGCGAAGTGGATTCAAGTTAGAAGAGGTTATCAAAACTTCATAAGGAGTGGGAGTAATGGAAAACAGAAATTGGTGTTTCAAGGTGCCCGGGGACCCGGACGGCAGGGAAACAGTTATCAATACCAGCGAAGTCAAAAGCGTATATGATCTGCTGGATCTGCTTCACCGTGATGAGCTTCAAGGCCCCCAGAAGAAGCAGGCTGCAGGGTTGAAGGATAATCCGCAAGCCGTGCTGCTCCCCTTTGTCTCCCGGATGTTGAAAAAGAGACGCCATCCTTCCGCCTGAGCCAGGATGCCTGTGTACCTGGATGCCTGTGTACCCTTCACCGGCATGTGTCCCGATGTAATACAGTTTGCCCGCTCCAAAGCGGTTTACAGTAACCGCAGGAGCTCCGGCGAAGAAATCGTCTTCATACCAGGCAATCGGCTCGGCTCCCTCCAGCCGCAGAATGCCGCACCAATGCTGCATTCATACAGAACCTCCTCGGGGTCGCGGAGTAAATGGACTTCGCTTCCTCGCCATTCCTCCACTCCTTTTCCTGATATTCATATCCTGCCAAAAAGAACGCCCTGCCTCATCAAAGATGAGAAGACAGGACGTCCTTTGGTAAATCGACTTTTTCAAATCAAGTATGGTCCTATTGGACTCTATAACATAGTGTACACCACCATGGTTATTTCTTCAGCTTATCCCAAGCGGCCTGCATGCTTTTTTCCCAGCCGGCTTCGTCTGTTTTACCAGCGATCAGCTCTTGAATGACGCTGGCAAATTCTTGAGTCACACCATCAGGGAATTTGGAGGATTGCAGACCATACACCTTGCCGTCCTGCACATATTTCCATACATCGGAACCAAGTGCCCCGATATCCTCCGGAGTAGCTTCAATGGTTTTTAACGCAGGGATGAACTTCCATTTTTTAGTGATATATTCTTTACCCATATCGGAAGTTACGAGCCAGTTCAAGAATGTTTTGGCTTCTTCTTTGGAAGCGGAATCCTTGTTCACAACCAGGTTGGCAGGAATCCCTACAGTCAGCTTATCATTTTTCTCTGCATTATCATTGATTGGCATAGGGAACATGCCGATGTTCATGTTAGGCGTAATGTTGTCCACAAGCGTCTGGGCCCAGTTGCCTTCCTGCATCATAGCCGTCTCGCCCTTGGCGAACATCGCCAGGTGAGTGTTGGCATCGGTGGTCAGAGGATTTTTCTGGCCGTATTTCACGGTCAAATTAAGCAGGTTGCTCCAGTCCTTGAATACCGGGTTGCCAACGATACTTGCAGTGCCCGCATTGAGGCTTTTGATGAACTCATCTACATTATCCTGCTGTGCAAAGGCTACGCTGATGCCCTGGTTGCCCAGCAGCCACCATTCCTGATACGCATTGCCGAAAGGTGTGACATTGATAGCCTGCAGCTTTTTAGCGGCTGCTTCTAGCTCGGTGATGGTTTTTGGCGTTTCGGTGATGCCGGCTTTGGCAAACAGATCCTTATTGTACACATAGCCGATACCTTCAAGGTTCATTGGCATACCGAAGGTTTTGCCGTCTTTGGTCATTGGCTCTGCCGCCATAGGGATCAGATCCTTCACCCAAGGCTGGTCGGACAAGTCTTCCAGCTTGTCTGCCCACAGGTCCATTTCGGCATATCCGCCGTTGGAGAAAATGTCAGGCGCATCCCCGGAAGCAAACTTGGTCTTCAGGGCTGCTGCATAGTCCGCGCCGCCGCCGACCGTTTGAATATCCAGCTTGATGTTAGGGTGTTCTTTTTCGAATTCCACCTTCAGCTCATTCAGGCCTTCAACGATTTCGGTTTTGAACTGAAAGATTTTAACCGTTTTCACTGCGCCGGACGTATTGCCAGCGCTTCCATTTGATGCATTATTAGATGCGGTATTATTGGAATTTCCGCCACAGGCCGCAAGCACAACTGACATTAGCATTACAGATGACAGCATCACTGCAGAACGTTTCTTCATCATTTCTAATTTCCCCCTTGAATAAATTAACTGCTGGTATATTTGGAACGGGGGCCGGGGAATTAACCCTTCACCGAGCCTGCCGCTATTCCCTCAACAATGTAACGCTGCATGAACAGATAGAAAATGACGATTGGAGCAACCCCAAGGGTCAGTGCCGGAAGCGCCATATCCCATTGCTTCGTATATTGCCCGAAGAACGAGAAGGTAGCCAGCGGAATGGTGCGCAGTCCGGGCGCCTGAAGAATCAGCGACGGGAGCAGATAATCGTTCCAGATGCCAAGCGCATTTAAAACGATGATCGTCATCAGCATCGGCTTCAATAAAGGAAGCACGATCCGGAAGAATGCCGAGATCGGATTACAGCCGTCGACGGTTGCCGCCTCTTCAATCTCAAGCGGCACCGATTTGATGAAGCCGTGGAACAGGAAGATCGCCATCGGAATACTTAACCCCAGATTGGAGATAATCAGACCGGCAAAGGAGTTATTGACCCCAAGGATATTAACGACTTTCAGGATCGGAATCATAATGGTCTGAAACGGAACCACCATCGCCGCTACGAACAGCAGCAGCAGAATTTGATTGAACCGTGTGTTGGCGCGGACCATCCGGTAAGCAGCCATTGCGCTGAACAGCGAGATCAGAACCACAGAGATGATAGTTACAATCAGCGAATTGCGGAACGCTTCGGAGAAGCGGGCTAACTTCCAGGCATTTGTGTAGTTGGACCACATGAATTCCTGCGGCCAGCTTGCCGCATTGCTTAGAATCTCACCGAAGGACTTCACCGAGTTCGCCAGCAGGAAATAGAAAGGGGAAAGAAACAGCAAGGCCAGCAGGATCATAAGCACTTCAATTCCGATGTTCCATCTGCCTTTAGACTTTGCTTTCATTAAGCTTCTACCTCCTTGCTCTTCGTCACACGGACCTGAATGACGGTGATGATCGCTACAATCAGGAAGAAGAGCAGCGCTTTGGCCGTACCCAGACCATAACGGTTGTTCAGGAAGGCTTCATTGTAAATATTCATGGCCACAGATTCCGTGGATTTGAACGGTCCGCCTTTCGTCAGGGACAGGTTCAGGTCGAACATTTTGAAGGACCAGGAAATGGCCAGGAACAGGCCAATCGTTACCGCAGGCATAATCAAAGGAACAATAATGCTGCGGAGCACCTGCATGCGGGAAGCCCCGTCAATCTCAGCCGCCTCCAGCACCTCTTTGGATACATTGCTGAGTGAAGCGATGTAGATCACCATCAGATAACCCGAGGACTGCCAGACAAAAACCATGACAATCGCCCAGAAGCCGGTAGTTGCATCCCCGAGCCAGGGAAGATTAAAGAAGGACCAGCCGGTGATATCGCCCATCGTGGCAAAACCCTTGATAAAAATGAACTGCCATATAAACCCAAGCAGCAATCCCCCGATCACATTCGGCATGAAAAAAATGGTACGGAGCATATTGCGTGTTTTTAATGGTTTTGTCAGAAAATAGGCCAGAAAAAAACCTACTATATTGGTCAAAACTACTCCCAGCACAGTAAATCTCACGGTGAACCAGAAGGATGACCAGAAATCCGGATCGTTTGTAAAAATCGCTGTAAAGTTATCAGCGCCAACCCAGCTCACATTCCCCGATACTCCATTCCAGTCCGTGAAGGAATAGTACATCCCCATCAGAAATGGAATAATCGTAATCAGGGTGAAAAACAATAATGCCGGACCGACAAAAAAAGTCTGTTGACCAAATTGGGACAACTTTGAACCGCGCATTCACCCGTCCCCCTTTCTTTTACTCACTTACTTGTTTATGATCTAAACATATTATCTGTTTTTTGAAGGGTCTCTTACACCTACTCAGGTGATCTTTCAGGTGTAAAATATTGATCGGATGTGACAAGAATCGATGAAATGGAACAGTATCCGCACGAAACTGATTGTTTTTTTACTCCTTCCAACTCTGGTTTGTATTCTGGCTACGATGTTTATCAGCTACTCCTACACGACGAAGTCTCTGCGGACCCGGGCGGTGGATGAGAATACGAATCTTCTATACCAAGGCTCCAAAAATATCAGCAGCTTCATTCAGGACGTAAACCGGCTGTCCCTTACGATCTACTCGGATTCGGACTTTTACCGGCAGCTTGAAGCGGGCTACGACGATATGTCGGCCAACATCCGTATTTATTCTTCGCTGAATTATATCCTGACCTCCATGCCTGACATCTTTCAGGTCTATCTATACCGCGTCAAGGACAGCAAAGCGACGCTCTTATCCCATAACGCCACGCCAAAGCGCTGGCAGGGAATCCCTCCCTACAGTGACTCCAGGATCACGGATGCCTATCCCTTATCCATCCAGAGCACCCATATCAGCAACACCTACGGGCTGAATTCTCCGCTCCCGCAGCTGACGGCCGAGCCGGTATTCACCCTGCACAGAAGGATTGAGCGGATTCCTTCCACCGAGGCGCTGGGCTACCTTTCCATTGATGTGAAGCTGACTGCTTTTACGGATATCATGAATCAGCTGTACGAGCAGGATAAGGAAAACATCTATCTGGTGGATGACAGCGGCACTCTCGTCTACAGCCATGATGAAGCCGCTCTCGGCAAGCCGCTGAATGCCTCCTGGTATGACAAGCCAATCGCGGGAAACGGCCTGTCCCAGGGATATTTTGAAAAAGACGGCGCCGTGTTTATCTATCAGAAGATTGAAAGCCCGGGCCTGAACTGGACGCTGGTGAAGCAGATTCCGGTCTCCTACCTGTTCCGTGAAGCCAAGGAAGCGGCAAGAATCAATATTCTGCTGCTGGTGCTGCTGATGATTATGATCATTGCACTGACAATTCTGATCTCCTTCCGGATTACGGCCCCCATTAAGCAGCTGACCCGGTACATGAATCAGGTGCAGACCGGCAATCTTGAGATTGATATCCGGCCAGCCGGCAAGGATGAAATCGGCCTCGTTACCGAGCGCTTCCGCAGCATGATGGATACGATCAACAACCTGATTCTGCGGGAGTACCGGCTGGAGCTGTCGAATAAAACCAATGAGCTGAGGGCGCTGCAATCGCAGATTAATCCTCATTTCCTGAACAATACGCTGCAGATTATCGGTACCCTTGCTCTGGAGCTTAAGGTGCCGCAGATTTATGCCCTGCTCTCCGCGCTGGCCAAGATGATGCGCTACAGCATGTACAATGATGAAAAGATTGTTACGGTACAAGATGAGCTGGACCATGTAAAAGCCTATGTCGAGCTGCAAAAGGAACGTTTTGAAAATAAATTTACTTTCCGCTACGATATGGAAGAATCGCTGCTGAAGGCGCTGATGCCCAAAATGATCCTCCAGCCCATCGTGGAGAATTACTTCAAGCATGGCTTCAATCTCGCCCGCACCGACGGCCTGATTGAAATTAAGGCGGCCCGGCTCGCCTCCGGGCGGATGGAGATTACCGTCCGGAACAACGGCAGCTCCATTCCCGCAGCGAAGCTGGAAGCCCTCCGGGAGGAGCTTCAGCATCCCGGCAGGCTGGATATAGACATGCTGAAAGAGACTGACAGCAACGACAGCAAGCGGGATGCCCCGGGGGCCCGGATCGGCCTGCCCAACGTGCTGGCCCGGCTGCGGCTGGTCTGCGGGGACAGCGCTCTGCTGATTGTGGACAATGATAAGGCCGGCGGAGTCATCGTCCGATTGGAAATTGATATTGTAGTGGAGAGTGAAACCATATGAAGGCGCTGATTGTAGACGACGAAGCCAGAGTCCGGAAGGCGGTCAGACTTCTGGTCGACTGGGATGCCCATCAGATCGCGGAAATTCTGGAGGCCGGCAACGGCAATGAAGCCATCGGGCTGATCCGCAAGGAGAAGCCTGCCCTGGTCATCATGGATATGATGATGGAATCGGGCAACGGGATCGAGCTGATGTCCTGGGTCAATGAATTCGCCGGCAACACCAAATTTATTGTAGTCAGCGGCCATAATGATTTTGATTTTGTCCGCCAGACGGTCCGCCATGGCGGGATTGACTATATTCTGAAGCCCATCGAGCCGGAAATGATCAATAACGCAGTAGCCAAGGCGGTTGCCGCCTGGCGGTCCGAGGAAGAAGAACGCAGCCACCGGCAGAGGCAGAGCATCCGCCTGAATGAAATCAGACCCATTTACGGGGAAAAGCTGCTGTCGGCGCTGATCGATGATCCGATCAATGCGGAATCCTCACTGCGCAGGCTGTGGGACGACGGGGTAATCCCGCATACCGCCACAGTCTCACGGCTGATTCTGGTGCAGACCGATCCCGGCAACAACCCGCTGATCAAACGCTTTGGGGGAGACAGCGAACTGCTGTATTACGCCATCGTCAACATCTGCAACGAATTCCTGCACCTGCAGAGCAAGGGAATTGCCTTCCGGTATTGGGGAGGCCCGCCGGAAATCGCTATGATCCTGTGGGATGTCCGGGAGCCTGTTGCCGAGCTGATCAACCGGATCAACGAGGGCATTTACATGACGCTGCAGTTCCGGATGCATTTTGGCATCAGCTCCGTGGGAGCCCTGCCGGGGGGACTGCCGGCTGAACGCACAGAAGCCGCCGAAGCCTTGCTCCGGCGGAATCTGTTAAGACATGAGGATTACTGCCACTACTCCTCCTCTGAACCTGCAGATACCGGAAGTGAACCTCCGGTTATCTTTGCCGACGTGCAGGAGGAATGGAGAATGGCGGTCATCAGCGGCAACCCGGAGGTGCTGTCAGCCGCAGCCCGGCATTGGACTCAGGAGCTGAGCCGCCGGGGTGTCGTTACCCCGGAGATGCTGAATTCCTGGAAGGCTGATGCCCTGCTGTTCCGTTCCCGGCTGGTACGGGAAGCCCTCGGCGGACAAGCAGACAGCGCTCTGGCAGAGCTTGAGCGTGCGGATGCATTGAACCCGGCTCCCCTGCCAAGCGGCTATTCCTTCTCTTTGTTCGCCTGGCGCGACTGGTCCTTTGCTGTGCTGCAGCGCCTCTCGCAGGAGCTTACGGCCAGAGCAGTGAAGGAGCGCAACCCGATGACGGAAATTGTGAAATACATCGAACAGAACTATCCGTCCGACCTGTCGCTGCAAGAAGTGGCCGGCAAATTCTACGTCAGCCGTGAATACATCTCCCGCAAATTCAAGCAGGAATACGGCATTAATTTCTCCGATTATATCGGCAGTGTCAGAATCGAAAAGGCCAAACTGCTGCTGCAGAATCCCAACCTGAAGCTGTCGCAGATTTCGGAGATGGTCGGCTTTCACGATGTCAAATATTTCAGCAAGGTATTCAAAAAACAGGTTGGCCTCTCGCCCAAGGACTACCGGGCCCAGATCACCCCTGATTATTCATTTTTTTAATCGGGTCATTCGTCCATACAGGGATTGAGGAAGGTGCATATCTTGGGTCTGTAAGATAATAACGCGAAGGAGGTAGTGCAATGAGCGGTTGCGGAAATATTGGAGGACTTGTTACTTCCACTACTACAATCTTGGTGCTGTATATTCTGTTGGTGATTATCCTCAAAACATTCTAATCAGACTTATGCCAAAAAAAATGAGAGCCTACATTCGTGTAGGTTCTCATCCGATTATTAAGTGTACAATAAGGTGATAACAAGCAGTTCATAAAGCACAAGGGTTAATATCGCCTCATCGCTGCTGCTTCCAAAAAAAGCCCGTTGTCCTCCGTAATTTTTTACTCCCAAATAAAATAACCCCCGGTCGCATCCCAAAATTCTTCCAAAAATTACTTGACCGTCTAATGTCTGTACGCGAACAAACTGATTGGCATGTTGTCTGCATATACTGTGTAAGTGATGTCTAACGGATTTCAGGTTCTGGACATAATTATTGTCAGCTTGGTACAGCACTTTTTGCTGTGACGCCATTTGGATACCCATGGTAAGCACTACCTTCCTGTTATAATTACTACATAGTATGCCTAGAGTGCTTTGGGTGTTCATGAGATAACCGGCTGTCCAGCCTTACTTAACCGATCGTTTCCCCGTACCATTTCAGAAAAGCGTCCGCCACCGCCTTACCGGCAATGCCGTTCGGATGCGGGTCGTCCGTATTGCTCATATACTCCGCCCGGACTCTATGATCCAATGGAGCCGGCATGGACAGTACGGCTGCGATATCAAATACGCGGTTAACCCCCGCCGGCGGAGCCGAAAGAATCTGCGCGTTCACGCACCTCCAGGCCTCCTCCCGCTCGCCTTCAAAGTTAAACGGCGGCACGGTGCCCAGGATGATCTCCACGTCCGGGTTAGCCTCTCTGATCAGAGAGACGATATGCGCGAGGTCTGCAAGAAGCTCTGCTGCCGAGCGCTTGCCGATACCCAGATCGTTCACACCCAGCACGATCAGCACCTCATCCCCCTGCTTCGCCTTGTTCAGCCAAGCGCCGTCAGTAGCCGCATCATAGGCTCTCCCCCACCCTGATCCGAGGTTCCACAGCCCATACCCGGTTCCAAGCCCTTCGGCAATCCGCGCCACCCAGTAGGAATATTCATCCTTTGCTGTCCGCACCCCTTGCGTAATGGAATCTCCCAGGAATACGAGCTTTTTATCCACTTTTTTCTTATACCCGATATAACTTGGCAGCACCAGGAGCTTGTCCGATACGCTGAAGGAAGCGTCCGATTCCTGCCCGGCGTAATTTCCGGGGGTATCGTAGGCGGAGACGAGCATCCCCTCCACATTGTACGGGAAGGTTTTGCCGGGAGCAGCCGTTCTAATCGTCCAGGTAAAAGCCAGATAGTGGCCCTCCGGCAGCACAAGCGCCGCTTCGTCACTCCAAAAGACCTCCCCTGGTGCCACCTGCTTTGCTGTTTCTCCCAAGAAAGTTACAGGCACCTGCGAGCCCGGCATGACCGTACCATCCGGCTCCAGCCCTCCGTCGGCAATATACGCCGCCTCGATGCTCCATTTCCCTCCCGGCTCGCTCCCTCTTGCTTCAACGCCAATATCCCAGGTGGAATCCACCGCATTGCAGTGCCAGAATTTCAGGGTCACGCTCCCATTCTCGCGCAGACGGATGTATGTCCGGTAGGTGTGGGTGAATGGTTCCGCCCAGTTCATGATATAATTGGCGGCTGTGGACAGCGCCATAGCCGAGGTGTAATCAGACTGGCTGAACACACCGGTTTGTTCCTCTTGACTGTGCATCGTGAAGTAGCTCCTTCTTTCATACGGTTCTGTAAACAATCACAGTATACGGACATAATAGCCATTAAACTAATACGATTCAGCCGATATATAATACTATTTTGATCTTGAACGGGTGGATTGTCCCTTTCCAGACTGCTTCAGCCCGCAGCGGACAAGTTCCCCCACAGCAAAAAAACCTCTCAGGGCGGCAGGGACGCCTTCGCAGGCGGCCGCCGGACAGAGAGGTTTTTGTTCGTTTCAGGAATTCCGCAGAATGCTTATTCTTAGTTCAGTGTAATGGTGAATGCTACGGACTTCGCCCCTGCTTTTACACTCACTGTAGATGCATCTGCCAGGTCTGCTCCATCCACGGAGGCAATCGTGCCCAGGTCCTTCACAGCCAGAGTGAAGGCCTTGCCGCTGCCTTCGGCGGTAACGGAGATGGTGCTGCCTTTACGCCCAGCCTTAACGGTCAGCTCAGGCGCGCCATTAATGTCACGGACCGTTGCAGTAGTTGAAGCACCGTCTTCCAGCGAGTACAGGCCGAATTTCACGCCATCGGCAAAATCATAATCCGGACGGGTGTCCACACTGCCGGTAGCCAGCAGTGAGTTCTGGCGGACGAAGAGCGGAAGGCTGAAGAAATCATATGTTTCCTTGCGCCATGATCCGCCTTGTACGGTTTCACCGCTAAGCAGGTGGGTCCAGCGGCCAGCCGGCAGATAATATTTCACTTCGCCGTTCTCCTGGAAGATCGGAGCAACCAGCAGGGAATCTCCCAGCATGTATTGACGGTCCAGAATTTCGCAAGTCGGATCTTCCGGGAACTCCATAACCATTGCGCGCATCGAGGCCCAGCCCTGTTCATGCGCCTGTCCGGCCACATCATACAGGTAAGGCATCAGGCTGCATTTGAGCTTGGTGAAGAAGCGGGTTACATCCACGGCTTCGTCATCGTATGCCCAAGGCACGCGGTACGAAGTGCTGCCGTGCAGGCGGCTGTGGCTGGAGAGCAGGCCGAACGCCAGCCAGCGTTTGAATACATGCGCCGGAGCCGTATTCTCGAAGCCGCCGATATCATGGCTCCAGAAGCCGAAGCCGGACAGGCCGAGCGACAAGCCGCCGCGGAGGCTTTCTGCCATCGACTCGTAGTCCGCGTAACAGTCGCCGCCCCAGTGAACCGGGAACTGCTGCCCGCCGGCCGTTGCCGAGCGCGCGAATACGGCGGCTTCATTTTTGCCCAGCTTCTCTTCCAATACTTCAAAGACCACCTTGTTATACAGCTGTGTGTAATAGTTGTGCATTTTCTGCGGATCGGAGCCGTCGAAATACACCACATCAGTTGGAATCCGTTCGCCGAAGTCCGTCTTGAAGCTGTCTACGCCCATATCCACCAGATCACGCAGGTAGCCGGCATACCACTCACAGGCCGCAGGGTTCGTGAAATCCACGAGTCCCATCCCCGCCTGCCACAGATCGGTCTGGTACACGTCGCCGTTTGCTTTTTTGATCAGATAGCCGTTTTTCTTGCCTTCTTCAAACAGCGGTGAGCGCTGTCCGATATAAGAGTTGATCCACACGCAGATTTTCAGGCCTTTTTCCTTCAGGCGTTTCAGCATGCCGACCGGGTCCGGGAATACGCGCGGGTCCCATTGGAAATCGGTCCATTGGTATTCACGCATCCAGAAGCAGTCGAAGTGGAAAACATGCAGCGGCAGATCCCGTTCGGCCATGCCTTCTACGAAGGAATTGACAGTCGCTTCATCGTAGTCGGTAGTGAACGAAGTCGTCAGCCACAGGCCGAAAGTCCATGCCGGAGGCAGCGCAGGCTTGCCGGTAAGGGAGGTATATTTAGTAATAACCTCCTTAATGGAAGGTCCCTCGATGACAAAGTACTCCAGGCTTTGGCCTGCTACGCTGAATTGGGCTTTTTTCACTTTTTCCGAAGCGATTTCATACGAAACCAGCTCCGGGTGGTTAACAAATACGCCGTAGCCCTTGCTTGTTACGTAGAACGGAATGTTCTTGTAGGCCTGCTCGGAGCTGGTGCCGCCATCCTTATTCCAGATGTCTACCACCTGTCCGTTTTTGACAAAAGCGGTAAAGCGCTCGCCCAGACCGTAGACGAATTCGCCTACGCCGAGATCCAGCTCTTCACGCATGAACGTGTTGCCGTCCTGGTCTGTAATGTAGGCCATCGATTTGAAACCGCTGCCGGTAATGCGCTCGTCGCCCCGGTAGAAGTCCACGGACCAGTGAGTGCCTTTGTTGATCACCACACGAAGCCCGCCGCTGATCAGCACGGTCTGTGCTTCGGTTTCTTCGATTTGGACATGATCGCCGGTACCCTTGGTCAATTCAAAAGCCGGACCGTGGTCCACCACGCCATCATTATGAATGATTTTAACGCCTACCACGCCCGGAAGCGGGGAATGGAATTTCACAGTCAGGAGCGTAGAGTTCAGTGTTGCCGCGCGTCCTGTAATTGGAGTTGTCTGCGTAACAGCGGTCAAACCTTCGGCAGTTTTTTCTACCACATAGTTCTGAACCGCACCGTTGATGTTGATTCCGTCGCGAACCAGCCAGAGGCCGTCTGTAAATTTCATGTATGACTTGCCACCCTTCAATTTGGTGTTTATAGTTGCATTATAACGATAATAATTAGACAAAACTAATATATTATAGCTCATTTATAACACTATTCTGATGTCCCATCAAAAAGGAGGCTTATCATGGACCGTACCTCGCAGCGTCTGCTGAAAGAAGACCGTGTACATGGCGATGTGATGTTTCCGCTCGCCGCTTACTGGATTGAGCTTCCGGCCGGAACCCCTGTCCTGGATACCCATTGGCATGAAGAAGCCGAATTCTTCCTGCTGCTGGAAGGCGAGATTATGTTTCAGGTGGATACCGATTACTTCCCGCTCCGTCCGGGTGAAGCGGTGTTCATCGAATCCGGTGACATCCATGCC
Source organism: Paenibacillus sonchi (assembly GCF_016772475.1). NCBI lineage: Bacteria > Bacillati > Bacillota > Bacilli > Caryophanales > Paenibacillaceae > Paenibacillus > Paenibacillus sonchi. The sequence continues at coordinate 2,961,865 of NZ_CP068595.1, read as the reverse complement.
GCGTATGCGCTCCAGGACAGCCCCTGCCGGTTCTGCGCACTGGTCTTCCATCCTGATCTTCTGGCCAGCGCTCAATATGACACCATTCAGCAGACGGTGATTCTGCCGCTTCTGGAGAAGCGCCAAAGCTTCCCGCGGCATATTTCCCCCGGCATCCCATGGCAGCTTGAGCTGCTGCGCCATCTGGAGCGCATGATGGAGGCATATGATAATAAATTGCCCGGATTCGAGGCCTTTATGAAAGGAACTTTGCTCATCATGCTCTCCCAGATCGCCATCGAGGGCCGTTCCGTAAACCGCAGCCAGTCGGAGAGCGCCGATACAACCAAGATCAACCGGCTCAAAAAGGTTATTCTCTATATTCAGGACAACTACCAGGAACCGATCCGCACCCGCGATCTCTCCGAGCTGATTCCGATGAGTGAAGGGCAATTCTGCCGCTTCTTCAAAGCCATGACCCGCAAAACGCCAGTCGACTATATCAACTCTTACCGTATCCGCCAGGCGGCAGATCTTCTGCAGCAGACGGAACGCAAAATCTCCGACATCGCCCTTGAGGTCGGCTTCGACAACGTCAGCTATTTCATTAAGGTGTTCCGCAAGGCAATGAAATGCTCGCCTTCAGAGTTCCGCAAAGGACAGGGGCAGGTCTCTGCACAGGGGCAGCTGTATCCATAAGACCGGGCCGATTGTCCAGCCGCGGCGCAAACATTACGTTCAAGGGCATTCAAATACCCGGCACTGTTTGACCACAGCCAACTATATAGAGTGAACTTGAAAAACTAACAAAAGGGAAAAGGGATGGAGGGGAAGTTTGGAACTGGAGGAGCGAATGCGTCCGCCTTTGTCTGCGGATTTCCACCGCGAACAGCGGTACAAATCAAGAAATCTGCAGACAACAGCGGCCGGAAGTCCAAACATTCTCCGTAGTCCCGACGAAGTCCCTAATGTAAATATCTTAAGTTCACTCTATATAGCCATTCGCTGCACCGCTAATGCCCCCGGCCAAATTAAGTGGAAAAAGGATCACTAATTCCGCTATATTTACGTTGTTATCAGAAATAAGTGGAAAAACTCCACTTAATTCAGCCTTTACCTCTGTTTTAGGCCGAAATCAGCTAAATTAAGTGGAGAAATTCCAACTACTGCTTTCCGCAGCTCAACTAGGGCACCATGAAGTGGAGAAATTCCAACTAATCGGTGCCCAACCTGCTGCCATTCACCTAGTGAAGGGTTGAGCTGAACCTGCATAACGCGGCTACCAACTATACAATGGGAAGCTGTGCTAAATCTACCCTTTCTTCCGTATCACAATAAAGCATGTGCTGTCCGGCAGCGGCACCTCTCGCCCGCTCTCATCCATAACCATTACCCGGCCCCGCAGCGCGTCCGTATAGCCTTCCTGCAAATAGTGGCGGAAGACTTCAAGCTCCGCCCTTTCGCCCAGGGTCTGCTGAATGAAGGCCTTAAACTGGGACGGAGTGAAATAGCCGAACTGCTCCTGGACCTCATGGACATAGGCCTCTTCCCCCAGGTGTAGGTGTACAGAAACTCCATGGCATCGTTGACCGGCATCAGCACCTCTTGTTCATCAATCCGCTCATATTGAATGACCCGTCCGGCAAAATCCTTGGCATAGCGCTCCAGCGCCGCCATTCCGCCCTCCTCCAGCAAACGGACCCGCCGCCGCTGATCCAGCGGCTCGGTCATAATGCCGTCGCGGATAATGATCGCCCCGCCGTCGGCCAGCACCTCAAAGCTGCTCACCAGTGCCGCTGCTACGGTCGCATGATTGAACTTTGTGCCGTTCAGCGGCACATAGGAATACAGCTCATGCAGAATTGAGGAGAAAATCACAGTATCCACTGTGCCCGGCTCTACGAAGTCCTTCAGGTTCAGCGCATCGCCCTGCAGCACTTCCCAGAGGCGCCCCTCCCGCTGCTTCCTCTGGCGCAGCGCCTCCACCACATTGCTGGAAATGTCGATGCCGACCGGGATAACTCCCGGCAATCGCTCCTCGATCAGATCCAGCAGCACACCGCCGCCGGGGCCGATGTCCAGCACCTTCCGGCCGGTGACATACTCCAGAATGACCGCTTTATAGTCTGCCGTCTCATTCATTTGGCTCAAATACGTATCCTCATTATGGAACCGGTCAAAGGCATCGCGACGCAGCTCGAACAAATCGAACAGCATCAGCACAGCCCGTTCGTAGAGTGCCGACTTTTCGGCCTCCATGCAGAACTCGATCAGCTTCTCAGCCGCCGGAGAGAATTCGAAATTGAAAAAGAGGGTGTCCGGCAAATGCTCCTCCCGCCGCAGCCGGTGAACCAGATGCGGATTACCCGGCGGGGTGGCTCCATTCAGAATATCCTCCCAGGCCAGACCGGACAAATACTTTTCGATAATCCGTTTCTTATAGACATTAATCTTCTTGACGCCTTTGTAGTCATAATAAATGCTGTTCATGACTGCCTCGAAGCTGATATGGTTCAGGCCGGACAGCTTGCTGCCGCATGCGGTAAGTGCCATTACCTTAAGGAATTGCTCCAGCGAAAAGGTCTGCAGCGCCGATTCCACATACCAGAAAGTGATAGGCTGCATAGGTTCCAGGACACCGGGATTGAATCCCTCCTCCAGCAGGCTGCTCCACTCCTCATCATAATCCTCACCCCCGGCAATCGCCCCGGCGCGCATTCTGCGCAGACGCTCCTTCATCGGCACCCCGCCATGTAAATCCCCGGAAGAGATTACTGCAATCAGCCCCATCACTTCAGTGCGCACCGCCTGCCACAGCTCAGGGGACACGGCGGAAATAATGCAGTGATTCAGCGCGAACAGCAGCCGCTCCAGCTCATCGGCGGTCAGCAGCCCTTCCTCCACCAACGCCGCCAGCGGACGGTTCACGGAAGGCGGCACTTCACCGCGGATCTGCTGCCCGATCAGTCCATGGGTCCCGATCAGCCGGTGCACGATCTCTTGCTTGGCTGCCTCGGTGCCGCCCGGCTCCAGCGCCGGAACCGCCTGCCCGCCGTACGCCTCCACCCCGGTTCTACCTGTATGTCTCAGGTATAACTCGGCCGAACCGATATTATGTACAAAAATATTAATGCCCTCTGCCTGCCATAGACGGCGCTGGCGCAGAGTTCCGCCTTTAGCCGTTTCTGCCCAGACCAGCGTTTCTTCCGCCAGCTCCTTAATCCAGTAGGACAGAGGCAGACTATCGAGCAGGCGAAGGCTCCGCTCCACATATTCCAGCACCGGGTTGATGTATTCCAGCTCTTGCAGTGAGTCAACCCGTTCCAGATTGACTATCGTTTCTTCCGCTTGAACAATATAGTCCAGCCAGGGATAACTCCCGCCGGACAGCTTGCCGTCCTCACGGTACGCTTCAATGGCTTGCAGGGATTTCAGCATGCGGATCGCCTCCTGATTCTGTTGTATAGGCCGTAACCTCAAACAGCAGGCCCCCGGATGGAAGCTTGCTGTTTGATGCATAATGCGGTTCTGGACAAGTACTAGACTACTTTATCAACCTGGCTGCCCGGGGGAACCGTTGTCTTATTGGCTTCTGCATAGACCTCTAATTCCGGCCTGGAAGGACTGCCTTCGTTGTCAGTGGTGGCCGGGTCCTCCTGATCCTGCACGTCCGCAGAAGATTCGTCCCGGATAACCGGCGAAGGTGCCGATTGTACATTTTCTTTCAGTTGTTCCTGAACGTCCATAGCAATGCTCATTAGCTTCTGGTCCAGGCTGGTTACTTTTTGAAGGAGACCTGCCGACTTCCCAGAGATGCTGTTTTCCCAGGATTTCGCTTCAGTCCGCAAGGTGGTTTGGGCTATTCGCACAGCACTGCTTTGCTTCAAATCATTGCCCGCAGATATAACGCCGTTCATGTTGTATGTAGTATAGGCAAGCTGCTGCTCTTCAGGCGTTTGTTTGTCCGGACTCCACGATTCTTGAAGAGCCTCATCCTTCTTTTTGGGGTTGTCTTCCTCCAGACCTTTTGTCTTGTTCTGATTGTCGATAGCCTGCTTTTGAATTTGCTGCTCCAGCTGCTGAATTTGCTCATCCATTGAGGCAAGCTCGGCCTGGATAGCTTCTTGGCTCTCCCCTCTTTTTAGGGCGTTGCCCAGATACTCGGAACGCCTGTCCATCAGGGACTGCTTCTGCTTGTTCAAATGGTCAAGCAGCTTTGATTCCGGTCTACCCGGAATCCTCATGTTTGAACCGGGGTTCTGTTCCGTTCCCCTTCGCTGCTGCCGGTCATGATCGGCTACCGGAAATAGCGGGCGCTGAATAGAACGCGATACATTCATAGGTTACCTCCTAAATTGTATATGCATATACTAAAAAAAGTATATTCAATATCAATATCGGCCGTATCCGTAATTCTTATAAATGTTCGTGTACTTCTATTTCATAGAACAGCTCTACGTCCCGAACCGCTGCCGGTACCCGCATTTGCGGCACAGCTCCTCTACCGCTTCCCGGCGGGAGAAGCCATAGAACAGATTGTTCGCGCGTTCGCCCTCGATAATCTCGGAGAACGGCTTCTCATGGAGATTGCCGAGGTTGATTACGCCCTCGCCATCCAGACAGCACGGGACCACCGTGCCGTCGACCAGCACCGCCGCCTGGCTGCGCAGCGCGTGGCAGAAGCCTTTGCCGTCATCCTCCGGCTCGCTTAAGGCAGGCCATCTGAACTCGTGGTCCTGGTTCAGATAGACGCGCGGGGCAATCTTCACCCCGCTGCCGGGCACCACCTTTTCTTCAATGTTGAAATCCAGATTGAAGGCTTCCTCCAGCAGCGCCAGCGTCTCGCGGTTGCGCTGCTTCTCCAGATTCGTCCGGTTGTCCTCGGTCAGATTCCACAGCCGGAAGGAGACAATAACGCCCTGGGCCGTGACCTCACGCACAAAAGAAATAATCTCCGACACATATCCCTCCCGGTTCTCCGAGCCCGCATGGCCGTCGAAGCTGTGCAGCGAGAAATTCATCTGCCGCAGCGCCGGCTTGCCGAGCAGCTTCGGTCCAGCCTTATGAATCAGTGTCCCGTTGGTCGTGATGTTGACCCTGAACCCTTTGGCGTGGGCGGCATCCAGCAGCTCGCCAAGCTTCGGATGCAGCAGCGGCTCGCCTTTGACATGCAGATAGATATGATTGCTGTGGGGTTTGATCTCATCGAGAATGGTATTAAAGGTATCCAGCTTCATGAAGTTTTTCTGCCGCTCCGTGGGCGGGCAGAAGCTGCAAGCCAGGTTGCAGACACTTGTAATCTCGATGTAGACTTTTTTAAAAGTTTTCAAGTTCCGCTCCCCATTTCAAAATTCGTTCAAAGGCTTCAGCTACAGGTCCGAGGCATAGCGGAGGCCGATCTGTGCTCTGGCTTCCTCCATGACCTCAGCGACTGCAAGCGAATTGGCATGGCTGTTCACACTGCTCTCGCGCTGCCCGCTCCGGATCAGGCGGATAAATTCCTCCACCTCATAATACATCGGCTCGAATACCTGCGGCAGGGTAAGTTCCTCCACCGTACCGTCGCGGTAGTGGATTTTGACCTGGTAAGGCTGGTTGATCTTGTCGATCACCATCGTGCCATTCTCCCCCTGGATTTCGGCAGGCAGATAAGAGTCGGCAATCTTGGAATGCATGACTACAGCATCCATATCCGGATAACGCATCACAATGCTGCCCTCGCCGTCTACGCCGGAAGCCAGCATCAGGCCTACCGCCCGCACCGACTCCGGTTTGCCGAACAGCGCCACCATCGGATACAGGCAATAGATGCCCAGATCCATCAGGGAACCGTTGGAGAAGGCCGGATTGAAAGCGTTCAGCACGGTCCCCTGGCGGTAAGCATCATATCTCGATGAATATTGACAATAACCCGCAAAATAACGGCGCACCTGTCCCAGCTTGTACAGGTTGTCCTGGATCACCCCGAAGTTCGGCATAAAGGTGGATTTCATCGCTTCCATAAACAGCACATCGTTGTCCCGCGCCGCTTCGATCATCGACCGCAGCTCCGCGCTGTTGGAGGCCGCAGGCTTTTCACAGATCACATGCTTCCCGTGGTTCATACAGACAAGCGCATGTTCAGCATGCATCGAATTGGGGCTGGCAATATATACCGCATCCACTTCCCCGCTGGCCACCATTTTCTCCAGATTCGTATATATGGAAGCGCCAGCATATTTTGCCGCAAAATCGCGCCCCTTCTCCTCTGTACGGGAGTATACAGCAGTAAGGATAAATTCCTCATTCTCAAGACCCGCTTGAATGAAACGGTCTGTAATCCAGTTGGTTCCAATAACCCCGAATCGAATTGTCATGAAGTGATCCCGTCCTTTTTAGTTCGTACTGACTCTACATGCTATTTTCTCACTCCAGGGTAGTGATGTCCACTTTTCCGGACAATTTTCCGACAAATTCTGCTGTTTGAGAATGTGAAAAAAAGCACCTGCATCCCTGCAGGCGCTCCTTACTCCTTCCTATAAATTATATGATCGTCCATCCACCGTCTACGAACAGGGTCTGGCCGGTAGTATAGCTGGAAGCATCCGAGGCAAAATAGAGCACCGCGCCGTTCAGCTCACCCGGGTTTCCGGGGCGGCCCATCGGGCAAACGGCATTATACATTTTCAGCGCTTGTTCCGTGAACAGTGTATTCTCCGTCATTTCACTGCGGAATAAGCTTGGGCCGATCGCATTGACGGTAATTCCGTATTTGGCATACGTAGCCGCCACTCCCCGGGTCAGGTGGATCACTCCCCCTTTGGCTGCATTGTAGGAATGCGTAGGGACCGAAGCGGAGGCGGTAAGCCCCAGCATTGAGGCGGTATTGATAATTTTGCCGTATTTCCGCTCCTTCATATGCCGGATGACATGTTTGGACATGAGGAAGACTCCCTTCAAATCCGTATCCAGCACCCGGTCCCAGGCCTCCTCCTCCAGCGCTTCAATCGGCACGGCGTCCACGACACCGGCGTTATTCAGCAGAATATCAATTTGGCCAAAAGCATCCATAACCTTCCGGACAGCTTCTATAATCTGGTCCTCTTTTCGCACATCGCACTGGATGGGGATTATTCTGCGTTCCGGGTATTTGGCTCCGATCTCCTCCGCCACCGCGGCAAGCTTGTCATATCTTCTCGCCAAAATCGCGACATCCGCCCCTTGTCCGGCCAGCATCTCGGCGAATTGTACCCCGATTCCGCTGGACGCCCCTGCAATGACAGCTTTCTTCCCGGTTAAATCAAAAAGATGGGTCATCGTTTAACCTCCTATAAATGTTGTAAGCTTCGCCTTCATGGGATTTCCCGTTCACAACGCCCCGGACTGCAGCTTATTCTCCCACCAGTCCCAGCGGAGATAGCAGTAAGGCAGGAACTCCATGGGATGCAGCGGTTCTAACACCCGGCCTTTTTCGAGCACATTTGTACTTACGGTATAGACGGCCCCCAGCATATGGACGACTTCAAGCTCGCTCCAAGGATCATGCGGGGAATCCCGGAAGGTTATCGCAGCCTCAGCCGCCTTATAGACCTTGACGTCGCTGACCAGGCGTTGTGTAACCAGCACCGGCATCAGATCAAAGCCGCTTCCGTCAATGGCGTTGGCATATTTGATGTTGTACAGCGGAATGTCCTTGCCATAATATTCGTTCAGGATTTCCCCGGCTGCACTGTCATTGAACCTGTCCCCTATCCGCGCCTCCATGCTGACAAAATCAATGCCGTGCCGGCTGATCGTCCCGCCCATGAAGCCTTCTGCGTGGTTCAGGGAGATACCGGCCATTTTTTTGGGCAGGCCGCAGACTTCCCGGCCCATTGCCATGCCGATATCACTCGTAATCGGCATCGACAGGCAATAGTTGCCTAACTGGCCGTTATAGTCCGCCAGCACGAACAATCCGGCTTCGCGGTAAGGCGGACAGAAGTTCGTCGCCGGATAATTGGCTACAAAAGCGTTAACCAGCGGCCTGCTGGCAGGCTTCAGCGGCTTCGGAAGCAGACGCGCGATGATTTCAGGCTTCGTTTCCCAATACACCGTCAGCATCTCCGCATCATAAAAAGTGGTCGGTTTGCCTCCATACTTCTGGATATCCGTGATACTTTTTACAAAACTCCCCATGACTGTACCTCCTATAATTGGTATCAATGCAGCATATAAGCCGTTTCGAAGCCGCTCTGAATCGCCTGCCCGATTCTGCCGGGCCGGCCGGCATCGCCGATCACCTTCACATTCGGTAAAGCCTGCTTAAGCTCTTCCGTGAAGGAAGACTCCGGCGCAACTCCAATGGACAAAACCACGGCATCGGCTTCTCTTTCCGTGACTTCGCCCGTGGAGGTGTTCTCAAGCACGATAGACCCGTCCTTCACCTCTACCAGCTTCGTTGAAGCAAGCAGCTCGACGCCGGACTTTTTCAGCCGGGTAACGATGTCGATCAGATTCGGGAGATAGGCATCCGGACCGATCCGCGGCTGCATCTCCACTACCGTGACCCGGTTCCCTCTGTCCACAAGGTATTCGGCGGTTTCCAGGCCGGTCATGCCGGAGCCGATCACAACGGCCCGCTGGTTGCTGATCACAGCCTTGCCGCCGAGGACATCAACAACCGTACAGACCGCCGCCTTATCCACTCCCGGAATAGCCGGTATAACCGGCTGCGCCCCGGTAGCCACCAATACCGCATACGGCTCAAGCTCCTTCAATTGCTTCAGCGTAGGTTTCGTAGAGAGACGGACATCAACTTCCAGCTGCTCCAGCTGATGCTGCATATTGCCGATGAACCAGTTCAGCTTCTCCTTCAGCGGCGGCCGGCTCCCCAGCTCTACACTGCCTCCGAGCACATCCCTGGCTTCGAACAACACCGGCTTGAACTCCCGCTGCGCCAGAATCCGCGCAGCCTCCATGCCCGCTGGTCCGCCGCCGATTACCGCCACCGCTCTGCTTTTGCCGTCCTTCGCCGGTCCGGCAAATTCAAGCTCCCGGCCGGCTCTGGCATTGACGGCACACTTGATGACCTTGCACTCCATCACTTCCTGGATGCAGTACAGGCAGGAAATGCAGGTTCTGATCCCCGCTTCCTTTCCCGCTGCCGCTTTGTTGCCCCATTCCGGATCGGCCAGCTGGGCTCTGCCGACCGCCACAAAATCCGTGTTCCCTTCCTGGAGCAGACTCTCCGCGAATTCAGGCTTGCGGATGACATCGCAAGCGATCACCGGAATTTGAACCGCCTGCTTCATGGCTGCGGCGAGGTGTTTTTTCCACCCCTGCGGATAGGAAATCGGCTCAATTATCGTATTCGACGATTCATAAGTACCGCTGCTTACATTGATGCAATCCACACCGAGGCTCTCCAGATGCTTCGCGGTATCAAGCGCCTCATCCAGGGTAATGCCTCCCGGAACAAATTCATCGCCGTCAATGCGGACGGAGACCGGGAACCCTGCCCCGCAGGCCTGCTTAATGCCGCGCACAATCTCCGTCAGGAACAACATTCTGCCCTCAAGCGGACCTCCGTATTTGTCAGTTCTCAAATTCGTAAGCGGACTTAGGAACTGTCCAACCAGATACCCGTGGGCGCCGTGGATTTCGACTCCATCTATCCCCGCAGTTTGGGCGATGCAGGCTGCAAAAACAAATTTCCGCACCAGTTCTTCTACCTCTTGGGTCGACAGTTCCCGGGGCATTTCTCCGATGGCTGAAGACATCACCGCACTTGGGGCAACGATCTGCCTGCCGCCGATCAGCCGCCCGTGGTTTTGCCGGCCCGGATGCTGGAGCTGGAGAAATATTTTGCTGTCATGACGATGTACCGCCCTGGCCAGCTTCTCCAACCGGGGAACAAACAGCAGATCGCTTGCGTTCAATTGGTTAGGCGTGCCCACCCCTGTCTCATTGTCCACCCGGGTAATTTCAGTAATGATCAGGCCGCAGCCTCCTGCTGCACGCTCCTCATAGAAAGCGATCATTTCATCCGAAGCTTCTCCGCTGGCCGCAGCCAGCGATGTGCCCATGGCCGGCATGACAATCCTGTTCTTCAGCTTAAGGCGGCCAATATTCCCTGCGGCCCACAGTTTCTCGTATTTCATCTGCTTAGCACCTCCACCATCAGTGTAAGTCCCCCCCAAACTTTGTGAATATATGAACAAGAACCAAAAATCACTTCTTTCTAGTGCATTGTGCACTATGATAAAAAAAACTCCTCAAAAAGGGTGATCCCCATGGATGTTTCTCTAGATGAACTGCGGCTGGACCAGATTGAAAGGGAGCATTATACCGCCTCCTTATTCACGGCTTACATTTCAGGCGCAGGCCTGCCCGCCATCGTACAGACCGCTGCAGCGCTCCTGCGCAATCCCGTCATTGTATTTGATTCCAGCTTCAAAATCGTGGCCCACTCTGACCCGGATGAGATTGCCGATTACTTATGGAGCGAGAACATCCGCAAGGGTTACTGCTCTTACGACTTTATTGCGGCTGTGAACAAGCTGGACAGTGTCCGGCGGGGAAAGCAGGCCGACGAGTCATATGAAGTCACTTGCGAGGAAACCGCAAACACCAAGCTGATCTCCAAGATCAAAATAGGCAGCAAACCGGTCGGGAACGTGCTGCTTCTTGGCTGCAAGCAACCTCTCCGTCCCCAAGACAAGGAACTGCTGGCCATTGCCGCCACCATCCTGGGGGAAGAGATGGGCAAGAGCAGCTACTACCGCAACACGAGGAATATGAAGGTGGAGGATTTCATCTGCGGACTGCTGGATCAGCAGTTTCAGGACAGCCATGTCATTAGAGACAGATTGAAAAGCGCAGGCTTGAGGTTCGGCCAGCAGCTGCTTGTGCTGTTGTTCGACCTTTCCCGCTATGAACGTTCAGGACATTATGACGGCTTTTTAAGAGAGCGTTTACAACAACTGTTTCCCGGCAGCCCTTTCACCTATTATGAAGGACATATTGTGATGATTCATGACGGGGAGCTGTCCAAAGAGCTCATCTCTACCCATCTGCGGGAATTTTTGGCCCAGTCCGGAATCATCCTTGGGGTCAGCAGCAGCTTCTCCAATCTTTCCCAGTGCAGGACGCATTATCTCCAGTCCCTAAACGCGATCCGGATCGGCGGCATTCTCTGCCCCGGGCAGCAGCTGACCTTCTACTCCGATATTCATCTCTACGAGCTGCTATCTGCCGATGCCCTGTCCATGGAGGAACCCGGCTACCGCGATCCCGAGCTGCTGAAGCTGCAGGAATATGATGCTGCTCATCAATCCAACCTGTACCATACCTTCTTCGTCTATCTCAAAAATAACCGCAACATGCAGCTCACTGCCGAAGAACTGTATATTCACCGGAATACCCTCAGATATAAGCTGGATCATATCAGCAGGCTGCTTGATACCAGCTTCTCTGACTCCGAAAAAATGCTGGCCTATTATATTTCTTATAAAATCGCCGACTATTGCCAAAAATCCCGGAAACGGCAGAATTCCTCCTCTTTGCCGCTGCGGTGAAGATGCCTTTTCTACGCCAAACGGCCCCCGTTCTTATCCCAAGAACGGGGGCCGTTACAGTAATATGGAGCTTGCAGAAGACAGCCGGGAGACTGCTCTATTCGTAAAAAGCCTGCAGCTCGCGTACGATTACATCTTTATCATGCTTTACTACCTTCTGGTGCTGAGGCAGCGAGAACAAGGCTGCGATCTGCTCCGGGAACTCCTGCTTGATGTCAACCAGGGCGATAGCCTCGTCAAATTTGGCCGGATGGGCTGTCGCAAAAGTAATGGCCGTTTCCCCTGTGCCGTTAAACTTCTCGTATGCTGCAATGCCGCAGGCCGTATGCGGGTCGAGCAGATAATCATACTCTTTATTGTACTTCCCGATCGTATCCAGGCACTGCTGGTTCTTCACACCCAGCGCGGCAAAATCAGCCTGCACCTGCTGCAGTGCTTCGCCCGCGATCGTAATCTTCCCTTCGGTCTGCAGCTTGGACATATGGGCAGAGAGCTTCTCCGCATTCTCGCCCACCAGGTAATAGAGGTACCGTTCAAAGTTGCTGGCTACCTGAATATCCATCGAAGGGCTGTAGGTGCTCGTGAAGCTTCCCGGCTTATATTCACCGGTGTTCACGAACCGTTCCAGGATATTGTTTTCATTCGTGGCGATAATCAGCTTGTGAATGGGCAATCCCATCTTCTTCGCCAAATAACCGGAGAAAATATTGCCGAAATTGCCGGATGGCACACTGATGTTGATCTTCTTCTTATCGCTGCCCTCAATTTGCAGATAGACATAGAAATAATAGACCGTCTGCGCCAGAATACGCACGAAGTTGATCGAGTTGATCGCCCGCAGGTGATATTTGCCCTTAAAATCCAGATCGGCGAACAGTTCCTTAATCACCTTCTGGCAGTCGTCAAAATTGCCTTCAACAGACAGATTCAGCACATTGCTGTCGTCCACTGTCGTCATTTGCAGCTCCTGCACCTTGCTGACCTTGCCGTGCGGATGCAGAATGCAGATCTTGATGCCTTCCTTGCCGCGGACCCCCTGGATGGCAGCCGCCCCCGTATCCCCCGAGGTAGCGCCAAGGATATGAATAACCTCGCCGCGCTTGCGGGAAATGTAGGAATACAGCTCGCCCATGAACTGCAGCGCCACATCCTTGAAAGCAAAAGTAGGCCCATGGAACAGCTCCAGCACATACAAGGAATCATTCACTTGATGCAGCGGCGTTACTTCCGGCGCGCGGAAATTGCCATAGCTGGTGTAGACCATTTCTTTTAGATCTTCGTAGGGAATTTCATCATTGGTATAATACGAGAAAATTTCAAGGAACAGCTCCTGGAAGCTCAGGCTCCGCCATTCCGCCAGCTTCTCAGGGAAAATTACCGGGATCTGAAAAGGCACCATGAGCCCGCCGTCATCCGCCAGCCCCATCAGAACCGTATCAATAAAGCCCTTAGCTTCTACATTGCCTCTTGTGCTTATATACTCCATACCTCTCTCATCCTCCTGAACCCCTCTGTAGTTAACCCTTGTATAGGCTGATGTGCAGAAAATGTACCTGTGCTGCCCGGTGCCTAAGCTCATTCTATATTAACACGTTTAAGCGTTAAAGTCCGTTACTTCTGTGTTAACTTTTGCGTAACCATGGGATGCCGCAGGGCAGCTTCACGTTATTTGTTCTGCAGCTCTTTCCAGACGGTTTTGTTGCTGTATTTCTTGTCCACGCTGACATCCTTGCCGAACCATCCGGGGGCCACGAAGCTCTCCGCCGCCTCCAGCGAATCGAATTCAACCTCCAGCACGGTCAGTTCCAGTTGGGTATAGAGGTCAATCTCTACGGTCGTGCCGTTCCAAATGCCGGTAATGCGTGTCTTCACCAACGGTACAGCCTTCACGGCTTGAATCATCTGGTTATATAATCCCTCAGAGATGGAGTATTCGATCTCCTTGCGGCTGATGCCTTTGCCGTCCTTGAAGGTATGGGTATACGTAATCTCGCCCGAATCCAGGTCCGTGATCTTGCGTACTCTCAGCTCCTGCCCGTCCTCAATCGCCAGATAAGTCTGGTCAATGCTCTGCCGCGTAAGCACCTGCACCTGGCCTTCCTGAATCAGCCGCTCCGGGTACTCCGGCAGCAGGAACTTGCGTTCAATCTCCATAGCCATGCTGTCTCTCTCCTCTGTGCGTTTCATAATTATATTATTAATCATCATAGGCGCGGGGCATCTGCAAGTCAATGGAATCCGCCAACTCAGTCGAAGAGGCTGTCAATAGAGCGCATGTCATAATGATTGATGATTTTAAAAGACCCGCTGCTGTATTTGTCATTTCTGGACGTATCATTAATGGAGATATACTTTTGGTCATCCAGTCTAATGCCGAATCTGAAGTATTTGTCTACAATGATACTGATCCAGTAACTTCTGTTGAAATCGTGGGAAATGCTGGAGCTCATCAATTTGACACCGGCAAAAGCATTCATGATGTCCGCTATTTTTGCAGGGTCGGTCACAGTGACCTTCACTTCGTCAGTTGTCGAGGGCAACGAGCGGATGATTTCAATAGAAGTAATATCCTGCAGATGGATGCGGTCCGATACCCGTTCCTCAAATGAACTGAACATCTGGATGACCGTACCTACGAGGAATACAGCAATCCCGAGCAGGAACACAACCAGGCAGATTTGCATCAGGGTTGGCTTTTTCCGCTTCCCGGAATTTTCCCACTGCCCCGGCTGGTCCGCGTGATCTGCACCTTGCATCCGATCCATCTCTGCCATTACAACCGCCTCCTCCGGAATCAAGCAATACTTCCATTATATACAATATGGCTTGCACAAAAAACTCTTTGCCGACACTGCTTTTCTGCTTCAGGGTTACGTTGAGGGCTGATACAGATTAGTGGTTATGGCTATGGTTAGTAGTTACGGTGGCTGTTACGCTTATTGGTTAAAGTTTGCAGACTACAAGGTTACATGTACTGACTACTGACTACTGACTACTGACTACTGACTACTTGCCATTAAAAATCTGTTAACCCTCCGTGTTCATCTCGCAACTGTATTCTGTACAATTAAAAGTGACGATATCGGTGTTAAAACGAAATTAGCGGCACTTCGTACAACAAGTGGAAACGGCTACGCCGTCCTTTTAAAGGACGGGGTGTTTCAGCGAGAAATAGAAAGATAATTTATAGCGGGAAACATATAAATTCTTATATTTTTAAAAAAGCTGCATTTCAGCAAATATGCGCCAACTGCCATTTTTAAGTGTACAAAATGCAATTACAGCTAAAACAGGGGGGTTACACAGCCTTTTAACTGCATCAAATACAATTGCAAGGCTAATGGCGTGAGAAATTAGCCTCATTAAATTTAGCAAAAAGGGCACCCCATTCCGGGATACCCCTCTCTTTGCACACTCTAATTGGACAACCTCGACGCGAAGGCCAGCTACTCTCCCCCAAGCGGGAACAGCAGCGGCACTACACGGCCTGTGCCTACATCGATCAGGCCATGGTCTGTGATTTTGAGCGCCGGGCTGACCGGAAGGGAATGCGTGCTGATGGACATAATCGGATTGTAATGGTTGTAGCCCAACGATTCCATGGCTGTCCGCAATCCGAGCACCCGCTCAGCCGTTTCCTCAAGCGGCGCTTCAGTCAGAATGCCGCCGACCGGCAGCGCCAGTGAAGCAATCACTTTGCCGTCTAAGACGACACAGAAGCCGCCTTGCCCCGCAATCACTGCATTGGCGGCCACAGCCATGTCCACAGGATCATGCCCCACAACCAGCAGGTTATGATTGTCATGTGAATAGGTGGTAGCAATGGCGCCGCGCTTAATCGTATCTCCGCCGATTAGGCCGTAGGCGCGGTTACCGTTTTTGCCATACCGCTCAAAAGTGGCAATCAGGCCATACCCGCTCTCCTGCCACTGCAGCAGACCGTTCTTAACCCCGGCCTCCGCGTGCTTCTCCTCAGTAAATGTGGAGATGCTGTTGACCATCATCACCCGGGAGCTGTAACGCCCGTCCGGCAGCCCGGTCCGCACCGTGAAATCGTCAGCGGTCAAGGAAGACAGCTTCACGCTGCGGTAGAAATGCTCAGGGAACCGCGGCACCGTCTCCGGCTGCGGAAGCGGCAGCTTGCGGTCATAGACCTGAGCCCCCCGCTTGTAGACCGCTTCGATGGTGAAGCTGTCCAGATCCGAGAGCAGCAGATAGTCGGCGGTTTTGTTCGGCGCGATCACGCCGCGGTCATTCATCTTCATCCGCCGGGCCGGGGTGAACGTGGCGGCATACACGGCGTCCTCCGGTGCCATGCCCATAGCGATGGCTTTGCGCACGAGATGGTCAAGATGCCCCGTCTTCACCATCGAGTCGGTCATCACATCATCGGTCACGAAGCAGAAATGCTCGCTGACCGGATGGCGGACCAGATAGTCCACCACATCCGGGGTCATCGATTTTTCCTGAATCTCGATGAACATTCCCGCCGCAATCCGCGCCTTGAGGCCTTCAATGCTCTGATGGGTGTGGTCCGAATCGATCCCGGCATAGATCAGCCGGTGGAGATCAAGGTCAAGCAGCTTCGGCGTATGCCCCTCGATCACAAGACCGGGATAGCGGCTGCGGACATGCTGCAGGATACGGTTACTTTTCCCGTCGGGGTCACGGATGACATCAACATAATTCATCACTTCGCCCAGGCAGATCATCCGCTCTGTTTCCATCAGATCGTCGATATCCTCAATTTCAATCGAACCGCCGGTGGTTTCAAGCGGAGTTGCCGGCACCGAACTCGGTATGGCGTAGAACATGTCCACCTGGCAGTCCCGGCTGGCACGGATCATCTCATGCACGCCCTCCACCCCGAATACATTGGCCATTTCATGCGGCTCAGGGACAATGGTGGTTACCCCGTGCCGCAGAATGCCATACGAAAACGTCTCCGGGGTAATCATCGTGCTCTCGATATGCAGATGGATATCAATCAGGCCAGGCACCATATATTGCCCTTCCGCCTGAATGGTATCCTTGGCGGTGAACGTCTCTGCTCCGAGCGGCCCGATATAGAGGAACCGCCCGTCCTTCACAGCGACATTCGCCGGCTCGAACCGTTTATAGTAACTGTTGTACACCTTAGCGTTCAGTATAAGTTGATCTGTAATCATCATGTATGCTCCTCTTATGAAGCGCTACTGCACCAGCACCAGCTTCTCTTTTGGAAAATAAACTGTGACCTGCTCCCCTTGTCCGAAGGGATGCTCCAGCTCCTGATTGACGGTAAATACGCCCAGCTCCGTCTCCACCTGGTATTGATAGCTGCGGCCGAGATACGTGCTGACCTGCACCGTGCCCGGCAGCGTATTTCCAGTGGCGCCCGACTCCGGCGGACTGCTCAGCAGCTGCAGATCATCAGGGCGGATCGCTCCTAAGAGTCCGGTGTTGCCTTCACCATTCGGGCGCTTCACCGCCAGAAACTTCAGCGTTCCCCGGCTCAGCTCAATATCCGTGCCTTCGTCATTCCTGCCGTCAAAAGAGATAAAGTTCCCAAACCCGATGAACCGGGCCACAAATTCGCTGGCCGGATACTTGAAGATTGCCTGTGGCTGATCGAGCTGCTCGATCTTGCCATTATTCATAACCGCCACCTGATCGGAGATGGAGAAGCATTCCTCCTGGTCATGGGAGACGTATACAGTTGTAATGCCCAGCTCCTGCTGGATGCGGCGGATTTCCACACGCATATTCACCCGCAGGTTCGCATCGAGATTGCTGAGCGGCTCATCGAACAAGAGCAAAGCCGGCTCGATGACCAGTGCCCGGGCAATCGCCACCCGCTGGCGTTGTCCGCCGGACAATGCAGCCGGAAGTCTTTTCTCAAAGCCGCCAAGACTGACAATTTCCAGCATCCGCGTTACCCGCTTCTGGATCTCCGCCTCCTTCAGCTTCCGCAGCCGGAGGCCGAACGCCACGTTGTCGTACACCGACAGATGCGGGAACAGCGCATAGTTCTGAAAGACAAAGCCGAAATTCCGCTTTTCTACCGGTACCTTGGTGTAGTCCTTCCCGGAGAACATGAAGTTGCCCGCTTCCGCGCTTAGGAATCCGGCGATCAGCCGCAGCGTGGTTGTTTTGCCGCACCCGCTCGGTCCGAGCAGGGAAAGCAGCTGTCCTTGGGCCAGCGACAGATTGAAATCTTCCAGGATCAGACGGTTGTCATAAGCAACCGATACATGTTCCAGACTTAAGAGCGCCATTTGCTTATGCCTCCGTATCATTTGGTAAAGTAAGCTATCGTTTGGTAAAGTAGGCGAAGCCCATCAGCCGTTCGATGATAAACATCAGTGCCGCCGTCAGCACCATCAGGATGACCGAAATCGCGGCAATCGTAGGATCGAAGTAATTCTGCACATAGGTCAGCATCTGGATCGGCAGCGTGCTGATCCCCGGACCGGTCATAAACACGGAAATATCCACATTATTGAAGGATTCCAGAAAAGCGATCAGCACCGCCGCCAGAATACCGGAGCGGATATTGGGCAAAACCACTTTGAAGAAGGTGAACAGTCGTGTGGCCCCCAGGCTCTGCGCCGCCTCTTCCACGGCAAAATCGAAATTCTCCAGACTCGAAGCAATCACCCGGATAATAAAAGGCAGCATGATGACGGTATGTCCAATCAAGAGGCCCGCCACAATCGGCAGGTTGTACACCACGATCAGATAACGCAGCAGCGTGAAGCCCAGCACAATACCGGGAATCAGCACCGGCGACAGGAAAACCGCATTCAGCATGTCCCGCCCGCGGAACCGGTAACGGCTCAGGGCGTAGGCAGCAGGAACTCCCAGCAGCAGAGCCAGCAGATTGCCGAGCAGCGAGATTACAATCGAGGTTCTGAAGGTCTCCATGAACGCGCTGACCTCAAAGATGTTCTTGTACCACCGTAATGAAAAGCCCTCAGGGGGGAATTTCAGGACCGTGCCCGGCTCAAAGGAAGTAATGGAAATAATGACAAGCGGGCCCAGCAAAAAAATAAAGACCAGCAGCGTGTACAAGGACAATGCGCGGTTTCCTTCCTTCATCTTCTCACCCCTTCGGATTCAAGCGGTTGGCCCAGGCATTCATCAGCCCTACAACCACGAATGTAATGACGATCATAATCACGGCGATGACAGAGGCCGCCTGCCAATCGTTCAGCGTCATGGCGTTCTGATACAAAAAGGTGGAGACGACCCGTTCCTTGCCGCCGAGCAGCGCAGGCGTGGTATACGCCGTCAGACTGCCGACGAAGACCAGGATGCCGCCAATAATCAGTCCCGGCACAGTCAGCGGGAAAGTGATTTTGCGGAACGCTGTGAAGGGAGAGGCTCCCAGACTGCGCGCCGCCCGGACCAGCTCATGGTCCAGATTCTCCATCACCCCGAGCAGTGTGATGATGATCAGCGGCAGGAACAGATGCACCAGGCCAATCATCATGGCCGTGGGCGTATAGAGAATATCCAGCGGTTTGTCAATGATCCCTGTATTGACCAGCAAGGAGTTGACCAGCCCTTTTTTGCCGAGGATAATCATCCAGCTGAAAGAGCGGACAACAGGACTGGTCAGCAAAGGAAAAATCGACAGCGCCAGCAGAACGCTCTTCTTGCGCACGCTGGTCCGCGAGATATAATAAGCCGCCGGATACCCAAGCACCATGCAGACCAGCGTCGTCACAGCACTTACCCGGAGCGTAGTCAGCAGGATGCGGTTAAAGTACCCGTCGCGGAAAAAATGCAAATATCCTTCCAGCGTCAGCTTCCCGTCCTGCACAAAAGTAGAGGCAATAGTCAGCGTTATTGGTATCAGCATGAAGGCTGCCAGGAACAGCAGTCCCGGCAGCAGGAGAACCATCGCTTTTTTATTCATTCTAACGACTCCCGTCCTTCTTCGGCTCTTGATTCAAGCTGTTAATGAAGCATTCCAGAAAAGCGGGCGCGTCAACCTCCAGGCAGACAGTGACATTCGGCGGCCGGTTGAGCCGGTTCTGGAAATCGCAGACCGTCTGCCCGTCGCACAGCTCACTGCGGGTTTCCACATCTACGTAGTAATCGCGGGTGGTGACCAGCCCGCAGTTCAGCGCGACTCCCACCGCCAGCGGATCATGCAGGGCGCAGGCCTGAACGCCGTTGCGCTCATAATAGCGTGCCCGGTAGCCGGCGGTACTTGTCTCCACATATTCGCGGATGACCGGGTTATGCAGCTTCTGGATATCCTCCGCACCAAGCAGCGCCCGGCGGGTAACATCCAGCCCCACCAGCGTCAGCCGGGGGAACCCTGCCGCCAGCACCTGCTTCGCGGCTTCGGGATCGACGTACATGTTGTACTCTGCCGTCGGCGTGATATTGCCATAACCCTGCACCACACCGCCCATTACAATGACCTCGGCGGCATGTGCAACAAGCTCCGGACATTTCTGCAGCGCGGCCGCCAGGTTCGTCAGCGGTGCGGTCATAATCAGCGTGACCTCGCCGGGCCGGGCCAGCAGCTCGCGGATGATGAAATCCGCTGCCGCTCCGGCTTCCGGCTGCTTCGTGACCGCCATGTCGCCCAGCGCGCCGCCGATGCCGTCCGATCCATGCACCCGGTGCTCGAACACCGCTTCACGGACCAGCGGCTTATCCGCTCCACGATACACTGGAATCTGCCCGGACACTCCAAGCAGTTCCAGAATCTTGCAGGTATTCAGCGTCGCCTGATCCAGCGATACGTTGCCGCTGACCGTCGTAATGCCAAGAATATCGAACTTCCCGCTTGTCACCGCCAGCATGATCGCCAGGGCGTCATCCACACCTGTATCTACGTCCAGAATGACTTTTTTACGACCGGTCATCCTTACCCGCCAATCTCACGGTTGAAGCGGTCCGTCCACTCCGTGATGTGCTGGTTCACAAAGGACATGTCCAGCTTGCGCAGCTTGCTGATGACATCCGCGCCGTAAGTTACGCCTACAGCCTCTTCATCCGTCAGCACCACTTCGGTATTCACCGGAGAGTCGACTTTCGCCTTGGCCGATTTCTCCTGCACTTCCTTGCTCAGCTGCCAGTTGATGAACGCTTCGGCAAGCTCCTTGTTGTCGTTGCCCTTAACCACATTGACCGTATTCATAACGGCATACGCACCTTCGGAAGGTGCAACGAACTTGGCATCCGGCACAGCAGCCTGGAGGTCTTTGAAGTACATCTCCATAATTGGACCGCCCGCGATTTCCTCCTGGCCGAACATATTCACATACTCCGAAGTCTGTCCGTAGTATTTAACTACATTACTGTCCAGCTCCTTCAGCTTCGCGAAGGCCTGATCCTCGTTGAACTCCGAACCACCTGCCACTACGGAGGCTGCATCTACAATCATAGGACCGGCCGTTGCAGTAATGGCTGGAAGCGTAAGATTCTTGTCAAACTGCGTCCACATGTCACTCCAGGATTTCACTTCCCCCTTCACCAGCGCCGGGTTGTAGGCAATACCGAGACGGCCCACAGTATAGGCAGGGCCATATTCTTTGCCCAGTGGCGCTTTGGCAATGTCATAAATTTTTTCGATGTTCGGAATTTTGCTGCGGTCAATGGTCTCGAACAGTCCTTCATTGATCGCCTGCTGCGCATAATAGTCCGACAGATACACTACATCCACATCGGAGCTGCCCTGGCGGATTTTGTTCAGACGTTCGGCATTGTTGCCGATTTCGACGACGATTTTCACATTATGCTCTTTCTCAAACGGTGCATACACCGACTCTTTAAAGAAGTCCTCCGAGAAACCCCAAGTGGAAATCACCAGCTCAGTGGGAGCCCCTGCTTGCGTCGCTTCCGGCGCAGCCGCATTGTTGGTGGCAGCATTGTTCGTTGCAGCGTTATTGCCGCAAGCAGCCAGCACCGCAGTCAGTGTGAGGGCAAAGCCCGCATTCATTATTTTTTTCATTAGTAAATAACCTCCCAAATGTAATATGCGGTACAATTCCAGCAGTTATCCTCTGGTTCCAGGAATGCATGGTCAGTCTCTCTTTAATTGGCATGCAATAGAGTCAGGGTCCGTAGCACCTCCTATTGGTAATAAAATCTAGATTCCCCTTATTTTTTTCATAAAAAAAGAAAAGCATTCTTGTAGGAACAAGAACACTTTTCTTTGTGTAAACAAAGCAAAAGAGCTACCCGTTATAGAAGGACGGTCTTCGCTTAAGATAGATCAAAAACGAAAATCCGCGATAATCCTTATAAATCTGTCATTCTCCAGCCAAGATCATGTTCGTAAAAGCCCATCCAGTCGGCGCGTCGTAATCCCTAAGCAGAACCTCAATCGTCAGACCCATTTCTGCTTCAAGTCTTTCCTTGAATCTCTTCTTGAACAGCAGCGACATCCGGAAATCCACTTCCTGCTTAAGTTCGGGCGCTTCACCCTCCAGTGCGGAAGAACGCGGAGACCTGCGGTGCTTGGCGTGAAAGGTAATGACCCTTGAATCGACAGTGACGCGGAGCAGGGTCGTACCGAAACCAAACAATTCCTTGGAGATCTCGTTGTAGATCTGGCACATCTTCTTCTTCTGCTCGCTGTTTTCCAGTTCTGCCATGAAACCACCTTCAAAAACAGAATATCGTACAATCACATCGATAGCAATTGCTATTATACATAATTATTGCATTTCAGGCAAGAAAAAAGCCAAATCTCACATGAAAGTAACGCCAAACACGAACAATGACTATTTCATATCCGAAAAATCAATCAAAAAAAACGAGACAGTCGCCTCAATTGCTGAGGAACCAGCCCGTTTTAGTTTTAGAGATTTTTTCAGTAGCCCCGGGATTTTAAACATTGATTTTCCGTTTAACTTTACGTCCTTTGCCAAAGGGAACACACACAGGAGTGCCGAAGATCGGATCCGGAGTAACCTGGCATTCCATCCGGAAAACATCCCGGATCAGTTGTTCATTTACGATATCCTCGGGTGCACCGTAGGCATATATTCCGCCTTCCTTGACGGCGATAATGTGATGCGCGTAGCGACACGCCAGATTAATATCATGCAGAACCATTACAATGGTGCGCTTCTCCATTTCATTTAACTCGAAGAGCAGATCAAGGATTTCGACTTGGTGAGTCATGTCCAGATAGGTGGTTGGTTCATCCAGCAATAGGAAAGGCGTATCTTGCGCGAGTGTCATGGCGATCCATGCCCGCTGGCGTTGGCCACCGGATAAGGAGTCGACGGATCGGTGTGAAAATTCACTCATGCGTGTAGCCTCAAGTGCTTTGTTGACCATCCGCTCGTCCTCTTTGGTCCATTGCTGAAGCCAGCTTTGATAGGGATAACGCCCCTGTTTTACAAGTTGATGAACGGTTAGCCCTTCAGGAGCAATCGGCCCCTGTGGCAGAATAGCCAGCCTTTTGGCGAGTTCCTTGGTCTTAAGTTTGAAGATCTCTTCACCATCCAGTAGGATCGAACCTTGCTCAGGCCTCAGAAGACGGGCAAGGGAACGAAGCAGCGTTGATTTGCCGCAGCCGTTGCTTCCTATCAATACGGTGATCTGACCGGATGGAACCGTTAAATCCAGATTGGAGAAAATCTGCTTCTGTCCATAGGCTAGTCCCAGTCCTTTTACCTCAATGGTAGACACACGACCCACTTCCTTTGCAAAATAATCATGGTTGTTAAGCCGTTTTACGGCTTTGATAGAGCAAATAGATGAAGAACGGAGCACCGATTGCTGCTGTGAATACGCCGGCCGGTATATCCAGTGGGAGGAAGGCTGTTCTGGCTACAAGATCGGAGAGCAGCAGAATGAGGGACCCGATGAGTGCGGACACGGGGATGACTCCTCCGAAAGCCGGGCCCACCAGCTTTCGGGCAATGTGAGGCGCCATGAGTCCGATAAAATTAATGGCCCCGCCAATAGATACGGCTGCGCCTGCCAGTGCGACACTAACTATCAGCAAGAAAGTTCGCTTGCGCATGACGGAGCTGCCTACACTCTCGGCAATATCATCACCCAGCTCTTGTACGTTCAAGTGTCTGGCATAGAATAGAGCCACAGGAAGCAGGACAAGAATCCATGGCAGTAATGTAAGTACATCCCGTTCCCACGACACTCCGTAGATACTTCCAGTCATAAAGGTAAATGCTTTAACGGCCACAGCCGTTGGTGTAAATGAAGCGGTGAGAATCAACATATAAGTCACTGCTGTTAGAGCGGTAGCCATGCCTATGCCGACCAGAACGAGTCTGAGTGGCGACACGCCGCGTCGGTAAGCCAGGAGATAGATTAATAGCGCAGCACCGAATGCCCCTGCAATAGAACTAAGCGGCATAAAGCGGACGCTGACCCCAGAGAAAAAGATGATAAACATAACAGTTCCGAGTGAAGCGCCTCCCGTTATTCCGATCATGTCAGGAGAGGTCAGCGGGTTGCGCACAATGCCCTGAAGAATAGCGCCAGACACAGCGAGAGCTGCCCCTACAAGAATAGCAATCAGGATACGCGGCATGCGCAGCGAGAAAATGATCATGGAATGAACAGGATCTCCGAACCCAAATATGGCACGGATGACGTTATCAGGACGGATAAATTGGCTTCCTAATCCAACACATAAGATGGCGACAATAACATTGACCACGGTCAATAGAGAGATAACAAGTAAAGTTCTTCGGCTGATTTGAAACGAGTGGTTACGGCTCCTAAACGTATACCAACGGTTCATACTAGTTTCGGCCTCCTTTTCTGGCAATATAAACAAAGAAGGGAACGCCCAAGATGGCGGTCATGATGCCGACGGGTACCTCTTTGGGGAACGCAATGTATCTCGATCCAATATCAGCTGCAAGCAGTAGGTCAGCACCTAAGATAGCACAATAGGGAATAACCCAGCGATAGTCTGTTCCTACCAGATAACGTGATACATGAGGAATGATGATGCCGACGAAGGCGATAGGTCCTGCCATAGAGACAGATCCTCCTGCCAGCAAGATGATGACCAGGCCTGCGGTTAGTTTGATATAAATCGTTTTTTGTCCCAGGCCGGCAGCGATGTCTTCACCCAAAACGAGCACATTCATATGTTTTCCCAGCACCATGGCTCCCAATAGGGCAAGTGCCATATAGGGAAAGGCAGCATTGAAGATGCTAATATCTCTTCCCGACACCGAACCAACAAACCAGTACAGCACTTGGTCAAAGGTTTGCCCTCCGGTCAGAAGAATGCCTAGAGAAAGCGATGAGAAGAAGGAAGTCATGGCAGCGCCAGCTAAAGTAATTTTAAGGGGAGTAAGACCGTCTGTACCAATTGAACCTAATATATATACTAAAATTGCTGTGAAGGCTGCACCAAGGAACGCTAAGCCTGCAAACGTCGATAGACCAGCTGCGCCAAAGAAGGCGGATCCCATAACAATAAAAAACGATGCACCCGAATTAATACCTAGAATACTAGGCGAAGACAAGGGGTTGCGGGTGATGCCCTGCATAAGGGCCCCTGCTACCGCAAGGCTTGCTCCTGCAATAGCGGCAATCAAGGCGCGCGGAATCCGAGCCGTCTTGATAATAAGCTGTTCCTGGCTCCCGTCAAAATGGATCAAAGTGTTCACAATCGTCTGCCAGCTGATGTTTTTCACCCCGAATCCAACGCTGCAGACAATGCCTGCTCCAAGGAGCAGAATAGCTATCAAAAGGAAATATATTTTTTGCTTTCGTGTAGATAATAGGATATCCATAAATTCCTTTCCTTCTAAGTAATCATGGTATTTAGCACTAAATTAATATTATATGGAGCCGAAATATAACTGTCAATGAATATGATAATCATTTTCAATTGTCTTGACAGTACAAAACTCAATTTGATATAGTTTCGCTTGAACATAGACGATAATGATTTTCATTATTAGGGGAGAACAATGGCAACATTATTTAAGCGTAAAATGATAGGAACCACCACAACCTTGCTGCTAGCCTTAGCAATACTTATAACGGGTTGCGGACAAACGGGAAATTCTACAGGCAAAGATAGCTCCAGCTCAGAAGGAACCGGGAAGTCCCAGCCTCAGGAAGATGTGCGCACAGTCAAGCATGTTATGGGGGATGCTAAGATTTCAGGTACCCCGAAGCGTGTTGTTGTTTTAACAAATGAAGGCACAGAGGCTCTTCTGGCATTGGGAATCAAACCGGTGGGTGCTGTGAAATCCTGGACAGGAGATCCGTGGTACCCTCATATCAAAGATCAAATGGAAGGGGTTACTGTTGTAGGGGATGAAAGTCAGCCGAATATTGAACTGATCGCAAGCCTCAAACCAGACCTCATTATCGGGAATAAGCTGCGTCAGGAGAAAGTTTATGATCAGCTGAATGCCATTGCTACAACTGTATTTTCCGAAACTCTGCGCGGGGAGTGGCAGTCTAACTTTAAGCTTTACGCCGAAGCAGTTGGTAAGACAAAGGAAGGCGATACAACTATCGCAGATTACGATGCACGCGCTGCAGACTTTAAATCCAAGGCCGGAGATAAGCTACAACAAAAAGTCTCGGTTGTTCGTTTTATGAGTGGAAAGACACGTATTTATCTGGAGGATACCTTTACGGGCATAGCCTTCTCCAAATTGGGCATTACTCGTCCGGACAATCAGAAGTATGCCGACACATTTGTTGAGGAAATCACCAAAGAGCGTCTGCCTGAGGTAGATGCTGACATGCTGTTCTACTTTACCTACGATACCGGGGACGGTAAGGGCAATGAAATGGAAAAGGAAATGCTGAATGATCCGCTATGGAAAAGCTTGAATGTGGTCAAGAATAACAAAGCGATTCGTGTGGATGATGCTATTTGGAACACGGCAGGCGGAGTCATTGCGGCAAATCTGATGTTGGATGAGTTGTTCAAAATTTACGAAATACAGGAATAATTGCTGGTCATGATATATTTTTGAATTAAGGGGAGTTATGAAAAAGACGGCGTTCTCTTCGGTTGTAACTGAAGAGAACGCCGTCTTTTGATTCTCACTTCTTCATATTTCATAATTTCCTACAGCAGTCGCCTTTCGATTTACAGCAGGCCCTCATCCACATAATCCGCCATTGTGTAAATCTCAAGGCCCTTCGGGACAGCCGGAGTGAAATCCTGGTCCCCGCTGCCGCTCAGGAAGAATTCCACGGTCTTCGATTCGCCCGGCAGCAGGTCGAAGAAATTGTCCGAGAAGATTCCTTCCTCATCCGCTGTCAGATACACTCCTCTGGCAAGCACATCAGTGCTGACCGTAAACGCTGCGCTGCCCTGCACCTCTTCCACCTTAACCGCAGGCCGGGCCAGCGGAATTTCTTTGGCCGAAACGAAGTAATGATGCTTGTAGTCAAGCTGCTGTCCGTCCGCCAGCAACGCGGCAGTCAGCAGCACACGGCGGGGTTCGCGGCCCTCCAGCAATCCGGCAATATTAGCCGCAAACACAATACTTGCCGAGTCAGCCGCAAGGGTGACCGGCTGCAGCCATTCCTGCAGCACAGCTCCGCTGAAGTCCTGCAGTCGGACCCGCAGTTCGCCTTCCAGCCCCTCCTGCCGGTCGGATACAGCGTGGATCTGGAGATTCTCCCCGTCCGAACCGTCGATGGAGAGAAGCAGCTCCTGGTAGCTTTTGCGTACCGTGTATTGCAGTGCCTTCCAGCGGCCGTAATAATCCATGCCCGCCCAGGAAGCAACCGGCCAGCAGTCATTCATCTGCCAGTACAGCGTGCCCATGCAGTAGGGCTTGTTTCTCCGGTGGCTTTCAATGGCGATCCGCATGGCCTCCGCTTGAAGAATCTGGCTCATATACAGGAAGCTCTTGAAATCCTTTGGCCGGGGCAGATAGATATCCATGTATTCCTTAATCAGCAGATTGCCGCGTCCGTTCTTCTGATGAGCCAGCATCACTTCGGATTCCAGCTCCATATCGTTTTCTTCAGCATAGCTGAGTACCGATTTCAGCTCAGGGAAGGACTGGAAGCCGTATTCGCTCATGAAGCGGCCAACCTTGACATTGTAGTTCTCAAAAGGCTCGCTCCCATGCCATACGCCCCAATAGTGCACATCCCCTTCACCGGCCATCCGCGTAGCATGCTGGTTCATGTCATGAGTCAGAGCCCGCATCGGAGAAGATGCCCAGTAATCCACATCCGGGTGGCAGGAGGCCACGGCTTCAGGCAGGATACGGTGGAAAACGGCCTCATAATCCCACCACAGCTTATCACGGATCTCCCGGCTGAACTTTTCCTTCCAGCCCCAGCCCTTGTTATCCTCATAATGCGACCAGGCCGAATCCATCTCATTATTACCGCACCACAAAGCGATGCACGGATGGTTGCGCAATCTCCGGATGTTATAGACAGCCTCCTCACGCACATTCTCCAGGAACGGCTCATCTCCCGGGTACATGCTGCAGGCGAACATGAAATCCTGCCAGACCAGCAGACCATACTCATCGCACAGCCGGTAAAAAGTCTCCTCTTCATAGATCCCGCCGCCCCACACCCGCAGCATATTCATATTGGAAGCGACAGCCGAAGCGATCTCATGGCGGTAACGCTCCTCCGTAACCTCCGTAGCAAAACTGTCGTTGGGAATGTGATTGGAGCCCTTGGCGAATACACGCACACCATTCAGCTCAAAATAAAAGGAAGCTCCCCGATCATCCGGCTCCCGGACCAGCTTGATCTCCCGCAGCCCGGTGGTAACTTCAGCTTGCGCTGCGGCCTCCCCTGCCTTCAGCAGTTCTGCCCGAAAAGCAGTCAGCTCAGGTTTACCGAGGCCGTTGCACCACCAGAGACGGGGCTGATCCAGAACGATTTCCAGTTCCAGCCTCTGCTTGCCCTGTTGGAGCAAAACGGATTGGGTCCATTCCCTGCAGCCGCAGCTTACCCGCAGCTGACCGTTCCATGCCGATGGAGCATCCGCTTCCACGAGCACAGTGAGCCGGGCTTCTTCCGGGCTCACCGCATTCTGGCGGATATACAAATCAGTGATAGCAACCTGATCCCTGCCTTCCAGCACAGCTTCACGCCAGATGCCGCTGGTCAGGAATCTCGGGCCCCAGTCCCAGCCGTAATGATAAGGCGCTTTGCGGGCGAATACGCTGATCTGCTGTTCCCCGAGTCCGCCCAGTTCGGATTGGTCATTGGGCGCCGGGAGCGCATAGCCAAGCTGTTCCAGCTTCGGCAGATCCTCATGTACTGCGGAACGGAACCGCACGCGGATCTCATTCTCCCCGGCCCGCAGCAGCTCCTTGACATTTACGGTCCAGGCCCGGAACATATTGTCCGCCGAGAGTGCGTGCACATCATTCACATATACATCCGCATAGGTGTCCAGCCCTTTGAAAACCAGTTCAGCAACAGCACGCTGCTGCCACTCCCCGCCGAGGTGCAGAACCGTCCGGTATTCCCAGTCTTTCTTATCGATCCATTGCAGTTCATGCTCGTTCTTTCCATAAAAAGGGGGAGGGATCAGTTCATTGCGGAGCAGATCGGTATGCACCGTTCCCGGCACAGCTGCCGGAAGCCACTGTTCATCCCCGCAGGCTCTAAATTGCCAGTTGTCCAATTTCAGTTGTAGTTTCATGGAACCTCCTATTAAGTGGTGTGGGCAGAAGCATCCATCTAAGTCTAAGTGAGCATACGCTTACATGAATCGCTTTCATACCTATTGTATTTTGTTATCCTATTGTTATCAACACGCTAATTATATTCTTTTAAAAAGAACAAATAAAGACAATAAATAATAATTCAAACCATTTATCGGTCAGCGATTTACCGCTATAATTACTGATGTAAACGCTAACAATAAACGAAAAGGGGAAAGCGCAATGAAGAAAAAGTTATTTCCGTTAGGTTTTGTTATTGTTACAGCCCTATCTCTATCCCTGACCGGCTGTGGCTCCGGCAACAACAATAATAATGCCTCCACAGCCACTAACGAGCCTGCAGCATCTGCTAAGCCAGATAACAGCGGCGGAAATGCGGCAGCAACCACTGAACCGGCAGCGGCAGGCGGAGCAGACATCAGCGGCAAAATCACCTTCCTCACCAACAGAACCGACATGATCGGCAAAGAGTATGACGAATATGTAAAGCGTTTTAATGAGAAGTATCCGAACATCAAGGTGGAATTCGAAGCTTCCCAAACCGACTATAACCAGCAAGCCAAAGTCAGAATGGCCAGCGGAGAGCTGCCTGACATCATGTTTATCCCGACAGTGCCTAACTCCGACTTGCCGAAATATTTCGCTCCTCTGGACGATCTCGGCTTGAACGATCAAATTACATTCAAAGATTTCAAATCAAATGACGGCAAGCTTTACGGTATTACAACGGGGAACTCCACCTCAGGTATCGTATACAACAAAAAAGCATTTGCCGATGCCGGTATTACCGAAGTGCCCAAGACCTGGGACGAATTCCTCGCAGCCTGTGAAAAGCTGAAAGCCAAGGGCATCATCCCGCTTGCTTCCAACTTCAAAGACAAATGGCCGCTGAACAACTGGGTTTACGACATGCCCCGGGTCATTGAAGGCAAAGCCGACTTCCCTAACGAAAAGCTGAATCAGGAAGCTCCGTTCACAATGGATAACGGATACGGCAAAGCATTCAGTTTGCTGAGAGAGCTTAATGAAAAGGGTTACCTGGAAAAAGACATCAACTCCACCAACTGGGAACAGTCCAAGAAAGATATCGCTGCCGGCAAATTCGGCATGTACTTCCTGGGCAACTGGGTTATCAATCAAGTGATTAATGCAGGCACCACTTCCGATAATGTAGGCTTCTTCCCGCTTCCTTATGACAACTCAGGCAAAACAACCGCTGCCCTCAGCCCTGACTTCTTCTATGCCGTTTCCAAGGACAGCAAAAATGTAGACGCTGCCAAAGCTTTCGTGAAATGGATGATCGAAGAATCCGGATATGAAGATTTCGCCGGCTTCCTCTCACCGCTGAAGGGCAAGGAGTCTAAACTGCCTCAGATCCAGGAATTCCAGGCTACCGGTGTACAGCTTCAGGAAGCCACTCCGGATGAGGCCAAAGTCACCGAAATCGGCAACAAGGCACAGGTTGATCTGCCGGCCATGCTTCAGGAATTTGTACTTGCCAAAGATCCGCAAAGCGTCCTGGAGAAATGGAACAAAGCCTGGGCTAAATCTAAAAAAGACCTTGGCTATTAATCTAAGGATAGAAGCTGCAACGCCAGTAATTCCATAAACATGGCGCAAAATGGATTATCGCCTTTACGGATAATCCATTTTGCCGTCAATAACAGAGCGCTATAAAGGAAAGAAGGTAAAGCGATGTTCGGAACGTTATCCTATAACAAACAGAAGACTATTATTATAGTGTCCTTCCTGCTTATTCCGTTGGTACTGCTGGTTACATTCACATACTACCCGGCTATTAAGCTGATCTATTACAGCTTCACCGACTGGGACGGCTACAGCCCGGAGAAGCCTTGGGTGGGGCTGGCCAATTACCGCGAGGTGTTCAGCAACCCCGATATCTTCAAGGTGTTTACCCATAACTTTGCCTATTTTGTAATGGGGCTTGTCCAGAATATCGTAGCTATCTACTTCGCTGTGGTGCTGAACAGCAAGCTGCGCGGCCGCAACGGGTTCCGGATCATGCTTTTCCTGCCCTACATTATGAACGGTGTAGCGGTTGCATTTATGTTCGGTTATGTGTTTGATACCACCAACGGTTCCCTGAATCTCTTCCTCAACAATATTGGGCTTTCGTCTCTGGCCCAGACCAGCTGGCTTGGAACCGAAGGCCTCGTCAACTATTCTCTGGCCTCCACCGGCTTCTGGCGTTTCATGGGCTATAATATGGTCATCTACATCGCCTCCCTGCAGGCTATTCCGCGTGATATTTATGAAGCGGCCAAGATCGACGGTGCCGGCTCTTTCCAGACCCTGTGGAGAGTTACGCTGCCGAATATGAAGGCCGTTATTCAATTGAATCTCTTCCTCACCGTTACCGGTGCGCTGGAAGTCTTCGATTTGCCGTTCGTGCTCACCAAAGGCGGACCTGCGGGCGCGAGCCAGACCTATGTACAGCGCGTAGTCGATACGGCATTCGCTTTTAACAATTACGGGCTGGCTTCGGCAATGAGCATCATTCTGCTGTTCTTTGTCGTTATTGTACTGCTGGTGCAGCAGTTAGTTCTTAGCCGGGGAGGAGACAAGTAAATATGACACACACCAAATTCCGTTTTGTTGATTTCATCAAATACTTTTCACTCCTGATCGGAGTCTTTGTCGTCCTCTTTCCGCCATATGTGGTTGTGGTCAATGCCTTCAAATCTACGGATGAGTTCAACTCCAGCAGCTCGATGGCACTGCCCAAAAGCTTCCTGAACTTCGACAACTTTGTCGCCGTCTTCCAGCGCGGGGGGCTCCTCAGCGGATTCGGCAATGTCCTCGTCATCATAATAATTACATTGACCCTGAACATTCTGTTTGGGACAATGGTTGCATATGTGCTTGGCCGCTTCTCTTTTAAAATGAAGCCTGTGGTATTCGGTGCTTATCTGGTCGCCACCATTATTCCCAGCATCACTACTCAAGTTGCCACCTTTGGGATTATTAAAAATATGGGCCTCTACAACACGCTTGGTGCCCCTATCGTACTCTACATCGGTGCAGACGTGATTCAGATTATTCTTTATCTGCAGTTTATCCGCAACATTCCTGTAGATCTAGATGAGAGTGCCATGGTTGAGGGCGCTTCCCTGTTCAAAATCTACCGTTCGATCATCTTCCCGCTCCTGACCCCGGCGACAGCTACGCTGGTCATTCTGAAGACGATCAGCATTTACAATGACATGTACATCCCTTATCTGTATATGCCCAAACAGAGCCTTGGCGTGGTCACCACCGTCCTGATGCGCTTTCAGGGGGTCAACTCGGGCGAATGGAACCTCATCTGCGCTGCGATCCTGCTGATTCTGCTGCCGACAGTGGTTCTGTACTTTTTCCTGCAGCGTTATATCTTTGAAGGTGTAACCAGCGGGGCGGTCAAATAAAGGGGATGTGCGGAGAGGAATAACAACGTGGTGTCAACGATCCTGAGGACTTTTCGCAAAATGTGGTTGTTCCTGGCTAACCTGCCAATGGAGCGGAAGCTGATTGTTGTGTTTGTATTTTTGATTTCTATGCCCATCACTTATGTCAGCTATCTGTCCTCCCGCTCCATGTTCAACTCCGTTCTGGTAAATGCCACCGAGCGGGCGGGTCAAATGACCTCCAACGCTTCGGATACCATTGACCGTTATGTGGCCGATCTGAAACGGTATACTTCCCTGCCGCTGTATAATACCGATGTGCAGCTCTATCTGACGCAGAAGAACACCGATTGGGAAAAAAATACCGGGATGTCGATGTTCCTCAGCTATCTGAAGCACATGAAAAGCGAAATACTGGCCGTCTATATGGCAGACCAGTATGATTCTGTTTTTTACGATACGGCTGTGGGCATTAATGAGATTTTTCCGGCAGAACGGCTGTCCACATGGAAAAGCCTCAGCGAAGCCGGAGGAACCGCCCCTGTTATTCAGGGCAGACACAGCATCCGGGTAAATTCATCCGCACAGCGGGAAGTATTCAGCGTTCTGCGCACCATTAGTTCTGTAAGCACTTTGAAAAAAATCGGCATTCTTGTCTTCGATGTCGACATCAGCCTGTTCAAGGGGATTCTGGATCCGGTAAATGCCGTGACCCAAGGCAATACACTGGTGGTGGACGATCAGGGGAATCTCATGTACGCCGGTGAGGGTAAAGCGGGGGAGACCCCGGAGGAACAGGCGCTCACCAGACAGCTGCTGGATAAAGTGAAGCTGGATCAGGGGCATTTTCAGATCAGGCTGGACGGGGTATCCTATCTGGCAGTATACACTGTATCGAAGCAGACCGGCTGGACAACCCTGGTCACGATTCCGCTCTCCAGCATCCTCTCGCCGGTGGAAAAAAACCGCAACACCCTGATTCTGACGACGCTCGTGATTATTGCGTTTGCCCTGTTCGTCGCCACCATTATCTCTCATGCGCTGACCAAGCCCCTGAAATCAATGGTCCGGCTGATGAAGCAGGTTCAGCACGGCAATCTGGACGTCTGGCTGCACCCCAAATACAACGATGAAATCGGCATGCTTGGCAGCCACTTCAACCGGATGATCATCCGGGTCAAGGATTTGCTGCAGGAGGTCTCCCTTACGGAGAAAAGAAAACAGAAAGCCGACATGCGGGCACTGCAAAATCAGATTAACCCGCATTTCATTTATAACACACTGGAATCCATCCGCATGCTGGCAGAGAGCAGCGAGGACCCCCGTGTAGCCAAGCTGACCTATCTTCTGGGATTACAGATGCGCTACGGCATTGTCCGCAGTGAAGAGATGGTCACGATCCGCCATGAGCTGGACCATGTGCGGAATTATCTGCATCTGCTCCAGATCCGCTTCCCGGACAAATTCATACTGAATATTGCCGTGCCGGAGGCTTTTCTCCCGCTTCCCGTCATTAAGCTGGTTCTTCAGCCGATTGTCGAGAACGCGGTCTTCCACGGTCTGGAACCCAAGGAAGGGCCCGGCACACTGAGCATAAGCGGCTGGGAAGAAGACGGCAAAGCGGTATTTTGTATAGAAGATGACGGTGTGGGAATGGATGGGAACACCCTGCGTGCCTTGAACGGCAGCCTGAGGAGCGGAGCAGACGGCGAGATGTTCGGCATCGGGCTGCGGAATGTGAACGAACGGATCCGCCTGCATTACGGGCCTACGTTTGGACTTAGCGTGAGCAGCGAGATTGGAAAGGGCACCCGTGTCACCTTGAGGATTGAAGACCTCTCCGGCCATCTCCGGGAGGAATAAAATTTAGTTGTCTAAGGAGGATATCCGGATTGCTGCGTATAGTGATTGTAGATGATGAGATTCTGATTCGCGAAGGCCTGGCCCGGATGATCAGCAAGGAGAGCCGGAGCTTTCTTGTCACCGGAACGTATGCCGACGGCAAGCAGCTGCTGGACGCCCTGCCCTCCCTTCAGATTGACGTGGTCATTACAGACATCCGGATGCCGCAGGTCGACGGCCTGGAGCTGATTAAGCAGCTCAAAGCCGGACATCCCCATATCAGCACCCTGCTGATGAGCGGTTTCGTAGAATTTAATTATGCCAGGGAAGCGATCCGCAGCTCCGCAGTGGACTATTTATTGAAGCCTATCAACAAGGAGCAGCTCTTTGAGGTGCTCTACCGTCTGGACGAAGAACGGAAGAAGCTGCGGGAAAAGGAAGAACGCCATCGCTCCGGACTGCTTCTCTCGCTGCTGCATGTCGAGCAGCCGTCTGCCGTCCTGCTAAGCAGCCTTATTTTGCCCCAGCCTTACTTCTCCGTGTTTGTGCTTAAGGGAAGCTCCCGGGATACCGTCTGCGCCTGCTCAGACAGTCTGCGGCAAGAGAAGGAGTTATTGATGGACTCTCTGGAAATACGCAAGGGGCTGTACGTATGGATTTGGTATTCTGCTGAGCCTTTAACCGCTGAAGAATTGAATAGTATCGGCGGGCATATCCGCGCGGCAAGCGGCGGACAGCGGCTCCATGCCGGGGTCAGCAGCTCCTGCAGCGATCCTTCCAGGCTTAGAGCGTCTTACCTGGAAGCTAAGCGGGCCTGTGATGCGGGGATTTACAATCCGCAGCGGGTGCATTATATTACTGCTCAAGAGCTTGCGGCTGGGGAACTGTGCCTGAGCGATCCTTTCCCGGCACTGCGCGAGCCGCTGATCCATGATCTGCAGATTCTGAATGTGCCGGGGGTGCTGGAACGCATCCATTCCCTGCTCTCCGTGCTGGAATCGCAGCGCGCTTGTCCCGAACACATTCTGCGGGCTTGCCGCGAGGTTGAGGACACGGCCCGTAAGGAGCTTCAGGAATTCGAAGCGGTGTACCGCGTGAACGGGGAGCCTCCGCTGGAGGAAGAGATCGGGTCCAGCATGAGCTTCAGAGAGATCGAGCAGGCCTTCATCTCCACCTTCTCAGCCGCGCTGGGCGGCATCCGCGCCCACCGTCTGGAGCTGTCCGGAACCGCCGTCGAAACCGTGAAGCGCTGGGTATCGGCCAACTACAACCAGCATGCCGATCTGAACATGCTGGCAGGCATGGTGTTTTTGACGCCAAGCTACCTGAGCAAGCTGTTCAAGCAGGAGACCGGGCTGACCCTGACCGATTATGTGATTGAAATCCGCATCCGGAAGGCCAAGCAACTGCTGAAAAATGCTCCGGATCTGAAAATCCACGAGGTCGGGGCCGAAGTCGGCTACCCTGATCCCGCCTATTTCAACAAGCTGTTCAAAAAAATCGTCGGCGTCACGCCGAACGAATATAAACGCATCTCACTTGTTTAAGGAGATTGATCTCTTGAAACCATGGTTACACCTATCGGATGAGCAGCACGGAATCCAGGTTTACGATACGACAGAATTATATGGCGAGACAGGCAGATTCCGTGTGCTGCAGTTTTCCGGGGACGCCATTCAGGGCGCCCTTGATCTGGACCACCCCGGCGGGTGGTCTTTGAATACCCGCGGGCGATGATCCATTTAATGGAGGCGGGCGAGCCCTTTTTCGAGGATGTCTTTGTGATTGGACACGGAATTGGGACCATTGCCGGTTACTTCGCGGAGAAGCGGTTTAAGATTGCCGAGGTGAGTTCGGAGGTTGTGGAGCTGAGCAGGCAGCAGTTTGGCTACAGCCAGGATAATGTCATCGTCGGGGACGGGCGCTCCATTCTTGAAGGTGAGCCGGAACACTGCTATGACTACATCCTGCTGGATGCCTTCACCGCTGACGGCACACCCCGGCATCTGATCTCCAGCGGCTTCTTCGCCCTGGCCCGTTCCAGGCTGAACAGCCGCGGCTCCATCATCATGAACCTGATGGGCCGCAGCGAAAAGGACCGGCTGATGGGTGCCATCCACACGACCCTTAGCGAAGCATTCCCCTACATCAAAGCTTTTGCCCTCCCTTCGGAAGGCACAGCCGATATCCGCAACATCATCATCATGGGCAGCGGCCGGCCGATCCGCTACCAAGCCCGGCAGATGGCCGGATTTGTTGAAATCACGCTGGGACAAGGCCATGTGATCCGGGACTAAGGCATCATTACATGATTACCAGTGCAACGGGAATACTGGCCTTACGGTTCAAGCCACCTCTCTTCAGCCCCCCGCCTCCAGATACCTCAACGTCTGCACTCCGCCTTATCTGACTATTCGACATCTCAGTCCCTTTTCCCCTGCGGACCACCGCCGGTTTCTCCCGAATCCCCCATTCATCCGTTTTTTTTGCTAAAATAGAATAGTCGGCGCATTTTAAGGGAATCCTAGCGCCAGTCACTGAAACGGAGGCATTACCTGTGGATTATATTATTCTGGACATCGAATTCAACGGCCGCAAATTTGCCAGTGAACATCCTATGGAGGTCATTGAGATTGGAGCCGTCCGGTTAGATGCTTCACTGCAATATAAGGATGAATTCTCGGCTTTGATCAGACCCATATACTTCTCCACCCTCAATTCATTTATTAAGAAAAAAACCGGCATCCCCCAAGAGGATATCGACGTTGCCGACCGGTTCCCCAAGGTGATTACCGCCTTCCGGGCCTGGCTGGATCAGAGCGTGGACGGCGTGCTGCTCCTGACTTGGGGCGGCGAGGATATGAAACGGATCATTCAGGATGTGCGCATGCATAAAATGGATGATGCCTACTGGCTGGCCGCCACCTATTTCGATCTGCTCAAAGGCGTGCTGCGCGCCCGCGGCCTCACTAACGATATCAGCGTCGAAGGAGCGATGGCCCTGCTTGGACTGGAGCCTTCCGGCTCCGCGCACCGCGCGCTGGACGATGCCAAGATGACTGCGGATATTTTCCGCGCCGTCTTCCCCGATCTCGACTTCGGGCGTTCCCAGCACTATGTGGACACCTTCTCCAATGCCAGAGAACGCAAAACCGTCAAGATCGCAATCAAAGCCATGAAGGCGCAAAAGATCATTCCCACCTGGGAACTGGTGGCCGAGCACTATTTTCCGGGAGAAGACGCTTTGGCCGATCCCCGGAAGCTGGCGGAACTCCAAGCCTATTTTGCGGCACAGCTCGGTAAGAAATAACACAACGCCATACCCGTAACTGGACAGCGGCAGTTTCCTTAGTGGACATACTAGGGAGAGTGCCGCTGTCTGCTTCAAATATAAGGATTTGTATGCCCACACCATTTCTATTTGCCGAAAATTAATGTTTGACATTGCCGTTACGTAAAGGTGTACAGTGATTTTGTAAGCAGCTGCTTGCAACAACGTTGATGAGAAGCTATCCATGAACACACGCTGAAGAAAGAGACGGAGGCTGACAAGACAATGGAATATACCGTGCAGAAGCTGGGGGCACTTGCGGGAGTCAGCACACGAACCCTGCGGTATTACGATGAGATTGGCATTCTGAGGCCGGCCAGAATCAACTCCTCGGGATACCGTATCTATGGGCAGGCCGAGGTGGACCGGCTGCAGCAGATTCTCTTTTACCGGGAGCTGGGCTTAAGCCTGGAAGGGATCAAGGAGCTTGTCACCGCACCGTCCTTTGACGGAGCCCGGGCCTTGCGCGAACACCATGA
The DNA here is from genome assembly GCF_016772475.1 of Paenibacillus sonchi. NCBI lineage: Bacteria > Bacillati > Bacillota > Bacilli > Caryophanales > Paenibacillaceae > Paenibacillus > Paenibacillus sonchi. Next base: position 2,923,669 of record NZ_CP068595.1, on the reverse strand, counting down.
GAAGCTGCTTCAGCGGAAACAACAATTGGAGATGCTGATCTTGAACGTCGAAAAAACACTGGCCCAGGCCGAAGGGAGAATAACCATGAGCAATGAAGAAAAATTCGCAGGCTTTAAGCAAAAGCTGATTGACGATAACGAGCAGAAGTATGGACAGGAAATCCGCGAGAAATATGGCGATGAGGCCGTGGAGAAATCCAACCGCAAGCTGAAAAATATGACGGAAGAGCAGCATGCCGCCATTCAGCAGGTTGAGGCAGAGATGTTCAGTGTGCTGGAGCAGGCGATGGAGGATGGCGATCCGGCAAGTGTGCTGGCCCAAAAAGCCGCCGACCTGCACCGTCAGTGGCTGACCTTCCACTGGGATACCTACTCCAAGGAAGCGCATGCCGGAGTGGCGCAAATGTATGTCGACGACGAGCGGTTCACCGCCTACTACGACAAAACCCGCCCGGGCACAGCTAAGTTTCTGAGAGACGCCGTGCATGTGTACGCCGGAACACAGCAGGAATAAGCTTATTCCTGGGCTGGTCTAAACATAGGGCTGGACCTATAAGTGGATGATTCTGCGAAGCAGCGGTTCTCTGTCATTGGAGAATCGCTGCTTTGCGCTTGTGCTCAACCGCTGCTAGTGTGGACTACAAATCATTATATTACACAGTGTTACGAATTTGTTTTTATAACCAATTCTTCCTCCATTTCTTTGTAATACTTAATCTTCCCGGCAATCTTCTCCAGATTCCCGCTAAGCTTCCGCATCTGTGCCTCCACCCTGCTCCGGTGGGCTTCCAGCATCAACCGCCGCTCATGGACGGTAGATGACCCCTGGCTGCGCAGATCGGAGTAACGTTTCATTTCCCGGATCGGGATGTCCAGTTCCCGCAGAACGACCAGGAATTGTACCCAAGCCACATCCGCCTCCGAATAAGCACGGTAACCCTGCTCATTCCGCGCCACGCCCTCCAGCATGCCTACCTTCTCATAATACCGCAGCGTATGTGCAGACAATCCCGTCAGACGGGACATTTCTTGAATTGACAGTAAGTTATCCATGCTGAAATCATATCACACCCAATCATTGCTTGCATTAGAGCGCGCTCTAAGCTGTAATCTGGTCATAGGGTACGAAATTCATATTCAATGGAGGTTTTCTTATGACTACAGAACGTTATGAACGCGGTTGGGAAAAGTTGATGGAGGTGGATGGCGCCGGCGGGGCAAAGGTGATTGAATCGCTGCGGGACATCTCTCCCGATTTGGGCCAATTTGTAATTGAATTTGCTTTTGGCGACATTTATTCCCGCGAAGGGCTGGACTTGAAGCAGCGCCAGCTCATCACCATTTCCGCGCTTACCGCACTTGGCGGCTGCGAACCTCAACTCACCGTGCACATCAATGCTGCGCTTAACGTGGGGCTTTCACCCAAAGAGATTGTCGAAGCGCTCCTGCACTGCACGCCTTACGCCGGTTTTCCGCGGGTGCTCAACGCCACCTTTGCAGCCAAGGAGGTTTTTAAAGAACGGGGGCTGGCGATACACCCCAACATTGATCCTCAGGAGGCATAGCCGGGAAGCTGGTGCCTGCTGCATGTATCTTCCCCTGAAAAAGGAGCTGCCTAGGTCAAGGCAGCTCCTTTCTTATATGCTGGGATTAATTGAATAGTTTTATTGCGCACTGGTCGTGACTACTCCCAATCCTCATCCGTATACAGCACTTTGGCCGTGTAGGCATCGACCCCTACTTCTGTCGTAACCTTGCCGTTTCTGACTTCTACTTCATACACCAGGCTTCCTTTATTCTGGTCCAGGTCGATCTCCACAACCTTTCCCTTCGCTGCTGCAGATGCAGCCTCTGCCGCCTGGGCTGCACTGATCACCGCTTTGCTCTCCGCTGCGTCTGCCGGCTGAATATCACCATCGTCATCATCGTCCGCTTCCTCGCGCACGCTTATAATACTGCCTGTATACGCATCGACCCGGACATCAATCTCCTTATTCTGCTGCTGGATATCAACCTCATAATAAGCACCGCTGGGCTTTTTCTCCAGATCAATGCTCTCCACCCGGCCAGGTGCTGCCTTCAGCGCAGCCTGTTCTGCCTTGCTGATACCGATCAGTGTCTTGCTTGTGCCCGCCGAAGCGGAATTCCCGGCAGAAGCAGCCTGGACCTCACTGATACTGTATGCTCCTCCGAGTAGAATAGCCGCTGCTGCTATACTGCTCCATAACTTCTTTTTCATGATTGTCGCCTCCTGATTCTCATTCTGACCTGCTCATGTCTTTACTATAATGAGCTTGTATGAGAAGAAGGGGACAGGAAGATTAGAATTTGATGAGAAATGGCTTAAGAGTTATCCTCGTCCTGATTTTCCCAGGTGACAGACATAATGCTTCCCGAAATGGCGTCTACCTGGACAACGGCCTCGCGCTTGTCAGAGGTATTGATCTCCACCAGATAAAAAGCACCCGATTCATTGATTCCGGTATCTACGTCATCCAGTTCTCCCGGCACCTCCCGCAGAGCCAGTTCGACCGCCTCTTTCTCCGACACCACCCGCTGCGGGGCCGCCGAAGGCGGTTCCGATTCTGCAGCAGCTGTCGGCGGCACCGAAGATGGCTGCGGCGTGGGCGGGACAGGCGGAGTAGCCGCTGCCTCCAGCTGTACGATAGAGGTAACCTCCCCTGTGGCCCCATCCAGCTTCAGCTCGTATCTGCCTTGAGCCGTTTCCAGTTCCGCTACATATTTCCCGGAATGCAGGCTGAGGCTCACTATGTTGCCTGCATATTCGTCCAGCACATGCTGCTTCGCCTCTTCTGATGTGAGCAGTTGTGGTGATTCCGGTGCAAAGATCCTAAATCCAAAAGACAACATAAGCACAACCGCAGCAATCCCCCACAAGACTCTGGGCAACAGCTTGGGGTTCACCGGCTGCTTATTCCTCATGATTGTTCCCCCTTCATCGCCGCAACCCGGATCACAACCGAAGTGCCGACGCCTTGGGTACTCTCCATAGACAGCTTGGCCCCGATGGCTCCGGCAATTTCTGCAGCGAGCGACAATCCCAGACCCGCCCCACCGTCCTGGCGGCTCCTGGCTTCATCCACTCTATAGAAACGATCGAATATTCTGGGAAGCTCCGCCTCAGGAATACCAATCCCCCGGTCCGTAATCCGAATAATAGACTCCGGCCCAGAGGATTCTAGGGCAATATTGATTTCTTGATCACTATACTTGCGGGCATTATCCAAAAAAATGAACAAGAGCTGTCTCAGCTTGGCGTCATCGCTGTATCCGTGAACCCGGCCTTTCACCGTCACAGCCACTTCCCTGCCGTAGGCATTCTTGAAGGCCTTGGCTGAAGACAGGGCCAGCTGCTCCAGATCAACCATGCCCATGGATAAGTTCCACTCTTCGTGATGTTTCGCCAGGAGCAGCAGCTGTTCGGTCAGTTCCTTCATCCGAATGGCTTCCGAATGAATCGCTTCTACCGATTCATTGAACAATTCGGGATGATCCAATCCCCGCCGCTTAAGCAGGCTGGCATAGCTTTCGATCACCGTCAGGGGTGTGCGCAGCTCATGGGAAGCGTCCGATACGAATTTTTCCTGCTTAACAGCATTGCTCTCCAGCAAAGCGATCATTTCGTTGAACGTATGCCCCATTTCGACCAGCTCATCCTTCGATGTGTCATCCAGCTTCAGCCTGTTGAATTTGCCGCTGTGTTTGATTTCCCGCATAGTGGCAGTCATTTGGACAATGGGACGCATAATCAGTCCGGACAGCACTCTGCTGGAGAGCAGGAGCGGCAGCATGGCAAAGATGGTTACGCCCGCTAACACTAGCCTCAGAACCTGAAGCGTACTCATCGTGCTCTCCAGACTTTTGAACATTTGGACATTCATTACGCTCCCGTCGATCCAGATGACCGGAACGGTCACAAAAGCATAGGAACGCTCCCCTGCCTTAATAACTCCACTATGTTTGTCCTTATAATACTCCGGTTTGAGCCGGCTGATATCCCCTTCAGCCGCTGAAGTCACCGGAGCAGGCCCGCTTCCGTCCGGTCCCAGCAGCCGGAGCATCCCCTCTATCGGGACATAAGCGCGGAGCAGCTCCGGTGCAGAAATCGCGCTGCCTGCCCTCCGCAGATCGGCGGCAGTCTTCACTGTCTCCGCATCAGCCTGATCCAGCTGGTTATCTATCGACATCCGGCTGAACATAAAGTAGATGACCAGGTTCATGATTACCAGAAGTACGGCAAACAGCACGCTGGAATAGAGATAAATTTTGCTGCGCAGCTTCATGGGGATTCCTTCAGCACATAACCGATGCCACGGACTGTATGAATCAGCTCACTGCTGTTGTCCTGGGCGATTTTTTTGCGGACATAGCGGATGTAGACATCGACAACATTTGTATCTCCATAATAATCGTACCCCCAGACTGCTGTCATGATCTGTTCCCTGTTCAGCACCTGGCGTTTATTTTTCAGCAAAAACACCAGCAGATCAAACTCTCTCGGGGTAAGTTCAATTCTCCTGCCCGCCCGCATGACCTCACGCGTGGTTTCGTTCAGCTCAAGGTCATCCGCCTTGAGGCTTTCGCTCCCCCCGGTTTTCCGGTTGGCCGCCAGCCTCAGCGCAGCACGTACCCGCGCCAGCAGCTCTTCTATCTGAAAAGGTTTGGTGATATAGTCGTTTGCACCAAGATCCAGCCCCGATACCTTGTCTTCCACAGAGCTTTTGGCGGTCAGCAAAAGAACAGGAGTCTCGGCATCATTATTCCGGATACGCCGCAACAGCTCTATTCCGCTGAAGCCGGGAAGCATCACATCAAGCAGCAGAAGATCGGGCTGGTTCGTCTGATACAATTCAAGCGCCTGATGGCCGTTCCCGGCAATCGACACCAGATAACCTTCGCACTCCAGCTCAATTTGCAGCAACCGGGCGATTTTCTCTTCATCCTCTACAACCAGAATCATTTCCGGCATATGTGATCCCTCCCTTCAATCCTATTCCCAGTTTAGCTGATTCGTCTGCAGCGTATCCGTCAAGCCCGAACCCCCTCCACTGCTATAGACTGCGGTGCAGCAGCTCCAGCACCCTCCGCAGCTCGGCTACAGCGACCTGGCCCGGGGCCGAAGGCTTGTGTGCCGCGCCAAACGTCAGCGCCGAGCCGAAGATTTCTCCGGCCAGACGGCTGATTACACCTTCCCCTGCCATGGACATCGTAATGATCGGACGGTCCGCATAGTGCTCCCGCATCGTATTTGTCGCAGCCAGCAGGGTCAGCACATCGCCCGCCTGCTGCGGCATCACAGCAATCTTCGGCAGATCCCCGCCAAGGGCCTGCGCCTGGCGCAGCCGGGAGACAATCTCCTCCTGGGACGGCGTTCCGTGGAAATCGTGATTCGAGACGATCACGAATACCCCGCAGGCATGGGCAGCGGCAATCAGCTCGCGGATCACGTTCTCCTCATTGAACAGCTCTACATCGATAATATCCACATAGCCGCTTTCTGCGGCCGCCTGGTTCAGCCGGATATAATATTCCGTAGTGATCTCCCGCTCGCCGCCTTCCCTGGCGCTGCGGAACGTGAAGATCAGCGGAGTGTCCGGCAGGACGGAGGAAATCTCAGCCAGCGTTTTCCGGACTGCCGCAAGATCCTCCACCCCGGCAAAAAAGTCGCTCCGCCATTCCACCAGATCCGGTGCCAGCTCCTTCAGCGCTTGAGCCTCTGCCACCAGCTCTGGCATCGCAGCACTGATCAGCGAAACGCAGATTTTGGGAATCCCCTCCCCGAGGGTTACATTTCTAACGGTTATTGCGCCGCTCATTTCCTTCAGCTCCTTATGTATCAGCATATAGCCAAGTTCATTTTACCGTCCAGCAGCGTCCTGCAGAAACTGCTCAACCTCCGGCAGATACGGCAGCGAAGGAATCGCCCCCTGCTTGCCTACCGCCAGCGCACCAACCGCATTAGCAAATCTGGCTGCTTCGGCCAGTGTTTTGCCTTGGGTAAGCTGCCAGGCCAGCGCTCCGTTAAAAGAATCTCCGGCAGCTACCGTATCCACGGCTTGCACCGGAAACCCGGGAATATGCAGGGTGCCTTCCTTATTCACAATCAGCGCCCCTTTGGAGCCGAGGGTCACGATGACGTTCTGCACCCCTTTTTGCAATAACATATGCGCTGCCTGCTCTGCCTCAGCAACGCTGTTCACGACTATTCCCGCCAGGATACCCGCCTCCGTCTCATTGGGAGTCAGATAGGTTACATGCTGCAGAAATTCATCGTCAAGCTCCCTGGCCGGGGCCGGGTTCAGGATCACAGGAATTCCATGTCTATGTGCGGCAGCAGCAGCATGTGCACACATCGTGAGATCCGTCTCCAGCTGCATAACCACAATTTCCGCCTGGCTGATGACCGGCTCCAGTGCTGCGATATCCGCTGGTCCCATCTCGATATTCGCACCAGGCACAACGATAATCCGGTTCTCCCCTTCTCCGTCCACCACAATAGAGGCGACCCCTGTAGTCTGCGTTTCACTTTGCCCTATATACTCGGTATTGATTTGCTCCTTGCGCATCACTTCCAGCAGTTCGCTGCCGAAGGTATCCCTGCCCACTCTGCCGATCATCTGCACATCTGCGCCGAGACGGGCTGCGGCTGCCGCCTGATTTGCGCCTTTTCCGCCCGGAGACAGAGCGAAGCCCTGTCCGAACAATGTCTCACCGGCATTCGGAGCCCGGCTTGTGCGCACCACCATATCCATATTTAGACTTCCGATTATCACTATGCTCAATCTTTTCACCACCCTGACTTGTTACTCTCTATCTTACTCGGGATTACTAAGGTTTATCAAACCCCATTCCGCTTGAGCGGCAGAAATGCCTGCTGTCCTTATGGACCAGTGCAACCCCACATACTTAAAAGACACGGCAATAAATGCCGTGTCTTCTTTTGAACGTATTGCTGTTCAGCGCCTGCAAAAGAATTACTGCATTACCGGAGGCTGCGCAAGGCCTACTCTTCGTAGATGACTACGGATTGGGATTCCGGCTCCCATTTTACAGTAGCTTTTAAGGCTTCACTGACAAAACGGGCCGGTACTACCGTATTGCCTTTTACGATTGCCGGCGCCACCTGAAGACTAACCGCTTGTCCATTGACATAGGCAGTCTTTTTATCAATAAACAGCTTCACTTCAGTCCCTTCCCGAGTCATGGTAACAGAGCGCTCCTGCGGGTTCCAGACCACCTCGGCCTTCAAGGACTCAGCGATGGCTTTGAACGGTACTAATGTACTTCCCCCGTTCTGAACGGGAGCAACGCCAGAGGTGGACTCTTCACCGTTAACGTAGAGCTTAATCCCTTTTTTACCGGTTTGCGCATACAGCTTGCCCAGCTTTTTATAAGAATTCAGATTCTTCACATTAGCCAAAATGGCTTCTTTCTGTACGTACACCGCATCGGTTACGCTTCCCTTTTGATTCAGCATCTCCGCAAGCGCCGTCAACGCAGCATCCTTATCTTTAATCGCTTCCAGCTCAGTCTTCATTTCTGGTGTCAGTTCAGTGTTGTACCGGGTTAACAAAAGCTCGGCGATAACTGCCCCTGCCGGCTTATCCTTCACATTTTCGATCGCATGCAGAAGTCCCTTGTATCCATTGTGACCCTTGTCTCCATATGTAGCATAAGTAGCCGTAGTTACGCTTTCTTTATTCACTTCTTTGCTTTGCTCTTTGTCCTTGTCCTTGTCTTTCTCCTTGTCCTTGTCTGCTGCCGTTGATCCATTAGCCGGCACTCCAGCTGCAGCTTCAGTTGCAGCTTCTGCTTTGCCTTTGCCATTGCTGTTGCCTTTTCCGTTACTGTTTTCGGATTTTGCCAGTGCCGCTCCCGACATTACGCTAATGGCCAGGAAACAGCTTGCAAGGATACTAAGGATTTTTTTCATCTGTTCGGTTCCCCCTGTGTTGTAGTGTATTTCATCATTTATTTCGGCTGCCAGCTCCAACTTTATGAGGGAAAAAGGACTTTTGGTAAAATCAGCTCGGGCCGGAAATTGCAACGCTACTCTAGCACTAGCCAAGGGGAACTATTTCACAAAGCCCCCATGCCTTATGAATTACTTTTCATTAGCAGATTATCCGGTTTACAAAGTTCGATATGCATTTTTCTGGAAATGTGCTAAAATAGGTGTGCAATCGATTCCACAAAGTTTTTTGGTTATTTGAGCAAACGTTTGCACCTTAGATCAAGCCTGCAGTTATGCCAGATTTTATTCTAATTATTATTTAGGAGGCTTATCAAGTGAACGAAAAGCAATTACCGTCAGTAGCTTATTTCAGCATGGAGTACGGACTGAGCTCCGACTTCAAAATGTACGCCGGTGGCCTGGGCATCCTGGCCGGAGACTATATCAAGGGAGCTAGGGATATACAGGCTCCGATCATCCCCATCGGCCTCAAATGGAAGCAGGGTTATACGGATCAGAAGATCGATGCGGCCGGCAATCCTTACGACTCCTATCACAATCATGTCTATGATTTCCTTGAGGACACTGGAGTGAAGGTTACCGTGAAGGTCCGCAAGATTGATGTGGTCTGCAAAGTATGGAAAACCGACCGTTTCGGCAACAACCCCCTGTATCTGCTCGATACGGATATTCCCGAGAATGGCGATGCCTGGATTACAGGCCAGCTGTACGGCTGGTTTGGGGAAGAGCGGATTGCGCAGGAGATTGTACTTGGGATTGGCGGGGTCAAAGCCATGCGTGCGCTGCAGATTCCGATCGACGTCTACCACTTCAACGAAGGGCATGCGGCACTGGCAGCCATTGAGCTGATCCGTGAGAAATGTCCGGCGGCAGCTCCTTTGAAGAAGCCTGGAAAGCTACCCGGGAAGAGGTTGTGTTCACTACACATACACCGATCAAGGAAGGCAATGAGACGCACCCGCTGGACCGTTTGGAGTATATGGGCGCTTTTAACGGCTTGACCCGTGCCCAAATGGAGCGGATCGGCGGCGATCCGTTCAATATGACAGTGGCCGGTCTGCGCCTGTCGCGTATTTCCAATGCTGTGGCCCAGCTCCATGCCGATACTGCAAATAAGATGTGGAAGGAAGTCGCCGGCAGATCGGAGATCATCGGCATCACCAATGCCATTCATACCCCAACCTGGGTGGATAAACGGATGACCCGCGCTTTTGAGGAAGGCGGCGACCTGTGGGCCACTCACAAGGAAATCAAAGGCGAGCTGATCAGCTTCATTGAAGAACGCTCCGGCATCTCGCTGAATGCGGACAATCTGCTCATCGGCTTCTCCCGGCGGGCTGCACCTTACAAACGCAGCGATCTGATTTTCTCCCAGCCGGAGATTATCGAGCCTTATCTGGAGAGCGGACGCATTCAAATCGTCTTCTCCGGCAAAGCCCATCCGCTGGATGACACCGGTAAAAAAATCGTCAGCAACCTCGTGGCGATGATGAAAAAATATCCGAAGAGCGTTGTCTTCCTTGAGAATTACGATATGACGATTGGTGCCATGCTGACACGCGGCTCTGATATCTGGCTCAACAATCCGCGCCGTCCGCTGGAAGCCAGCGGAACCTCCGGCATGAAGGCTGCCATGAATGGCGTGTTGAACTGCTCCATCCTCGACGGCTGGTGGCCGGAAGCCTGCATCGACGGTGAGAATGGCTGGCAGATCGGTGACGGTTTCGAAACTACAGACTTTGCGGTCCTGGATAAGCACGACAGCGATGCCTTATACGACACCCTTCTGAACCGCGTACTCCCAACCTTCTACGAGAATAAGAATAAATGGGTACAAATGATGCACAAAAGCATTGAAACCACCCGTACCGAGTTCGCGAGCAAACGTATGCTGGAAGAATATTACAACCGGATGTACATCAAGGGTTAACCTGTTAGCCGAAGTCCCGCCTGCAGCTTCTATGGCTGTGGGCGGGGCTTCTTTATTATGTGCTGCTGGCGCCGGATACTCTGTTGCGTCCGCCGGTTTTGGCCAAATACAACCCCTTATCGGCGTGTTCCATAAGCTGCGCAATCTCCTCCGGATTCGCAGCTTCGCCTGCGGCTGCGCCAATGCTGACCGTAAGGTAGGCACTGACCTCGGAATACTCATGGGGAACCGCCAACTGCTGAACGCGAGCACGGATTCTTTCACTAAGCTCCATCGCCCCATCCACCCCGGTATCAAACGCTGCTGCCACAAACTCCTCGCCCCCCAGCCGGGCGGCAAACTGTCGCCCCCCTCCATTTCCGCATGAATCGCCTGTGCCACTTCTTTGAGGATCCGGTCCCCTTCTGCATGTCCATAGTTGTCGTTGAACGGCTTGAAATAATCGATATCTATCATGAGAATGGCAACCAGACTGCAAGGTTCTTCATTTTGGGTTAACAGCCGCTGCATTTGTTGATCAAAGGCCCGGCGGTTTGGAATTTCCGTCAGCGCGTCAATAAGCGATAACCTCTGCAGTTCCCCGTTTGCCCGGGCCAGCTCCAGATGTACTTTTTCATTACGGATAATTTGCTCCTCCAGCTTCCGGTGGCTCGCTCCCAGCAGAAGCCGGTTGTAATAATTGCTGCAGAAGTTCACATACAAAATTCTTGATGCCATCCAGGTAAAAAAAAGGAACACCGTCAGATTGATATAGTGGCCAACCAGCACATCCGAAGACGACTGAAAAAAAGGAAGCCCGATATATAACAGCCCTCCTGAGACTGCATACAGCCGCAGCACCATCTTGTTATTGAAATAAAAAATGACCGAAATCCCCACCAGGTTAATAACAAAGGCCATAACAGCCCCGTAAAGCCGCTGATCCGACAATGTGACGGCAGTACCCCAGACCACAAATGTATACGCATATACGGTGAACAGCTTCTCATACAACCGGTAGCTGCCCTCCATCAGCTTGGCATCTCTTTCATAGGCTGTAGCTGCAAGCAAAAAAGCCACATTCAGCCAAATCATCAAAACATACATCATAAAGTAAAAGCTGAAGTGAAAGCTGTCATGAAGCTTGGCAATGGATGCTGCCAGATCAATTACTGCCAAAGCCGATTCAATGCCTATGATGATTCTGGCAAACAGCTTGCCCCTGGAAATATTTTCGCTTAACGTAAGCATGCGCAATTCTCTGCGTTCCTCCTCTGTCAGCGTGAACGGCAGTCTGATCAGTCGGTCCAGCATGTTGTCTCCTCCTCGCCGCATGGGCTCCACGAAACTCCAACAGAATTATTATCGTTCATCCTTAAGCCTGAGCACAACAGAAAAATCAAGCTATTGCAGACTTATTTAAAATAATTCTAAATAAGTATTGATATTTTAAATTTTTTTGATAATATAATATTTATACTTATTCTAAAATCAAATCCTAATACGAGGTGGAATTATTCATGAGCGAGAGCCCTAACAAACTTACAACAAGCTGGGGAGCCCCTGTAGGTGACAACCAGAACTCAATGACTGCCGGTTCCCGTGGACCAACACTGCTGCAGGATGTTCATTTGCTGGAAAAGCTGGCACATTTCAACCGGGAGCGTGTTCCGGAGCGTGTAGTTCATGCCAAAGGCGCCGGAGCTCATGGTTATTTTGAAGTCACTCAGGATTTGTCCAAATATACCAAAGCAGCCTTCTTGTCGGAGGTGGGCAAACGCACGCCGATGTTCATTCGCTTCTCTACAGTAGCCGGAGAGCTGGGGTCTGCCGATACTGTACGCGATCCACGCGGCTTTGCCGTGAAATTTTATACCGAAGAAGGCAATTATGATCTGGTCGGCAATAATACGCCTGTCTTTTTCATCCGCGATGCGATTAAATTTCCGGACTTTATTCACACCCAGAAACGCCACCCGCAGACCCATCTCAAAAACCCCAATGCCGTCTGGGATTTCTGGTCCCTTTCGCCGGAGTCGCTGCATCAAGTGACGATTCTGATGTCGGACCGCGGCATACCGGCCACTCTCCGCCATATGCACGGCTTTGGGAGCCACACCTTCAAATGGGTGAATGCCGACGGTGCGGCAGTGTGGGTCAAATATCATTTTAAAACAGAGCAGGGTGTTAAAAATCTCGACGTGAAGCTTGCCGCTCAAATTGCCGGGGAGAATCCAGATTATCACACCGAGGATTTGTTCAATGCGATCGATCAAGGAGATTTCCCTGCCTGGAAACTGTACGTGCAGATTATGCCTGTAGAAGATGCCGATACGTACCGTTTCGATCCCTTCGATGTAACCAAAGTATGGTCGCAGAAGGATTATCCGCTCATTGAAGTAGGCCGCATGGTACTGGACCGCAACCCGGAGAATTACTTCGCGGAGGTGGAGCAGGCAACATTTTCTCCTGGCTCCTTCGTACCGGGAATAGAAGCTTCACCCGACAAAATGCTGCAGGGCCGCCTCTTCGCCTATGGTGACGCCCACCGCTACCGCGTAGGCGCCAACCACAACCAGCTGCCTATTAACCGGCCGGTTGCTGAGGTTAACAATAACCAGCGCGATGGCGCGATGATTCACGGGAACAACGGCGGCGGTTCCGTCTACTACGAGCCGAACAGCTTCGGCGGAGCGGCAGAGTCCCCGGCGCACAAGCCGGCAGCTTTTGACGTCTCGGGGAAAGCCGACAGCGTCCCTTATGATCATGACGATCACTACACCCAGCCCGGCGATCTCTACCGGCTGCTGAGTGAAGAAGAACGGGCACGCCTTGTCCGCAATATCGTTGGTGCCATGACACCTGTTGAGAAGGATGAGATCAAGCTCCGGCAGATCGGCCATTTCTACAAAGCAGATCCTGAATTCGGCCAGCGTGTAGCCGCCGGTCTGGGACTGACAGTACCACATCAGGGCGAGTAACTCTTTTTGACCTGTTCACGAATCCCCCGGCCTGATGACCGGGGGTATTTATGTATGAAATACAGACTCTACGCCAGTAATTAGCTTTCCAGCAAGTTCGTATCTAAGATGCATATTGTCTAAGATGCGAATCGGAGCTGCTCACTTTTGATAAAGCCCCATCCACTGCTCCAACTGCACCTTCAGTCCTTCTCTGGCCGAGGCCGGTTCGAGAATTTCCGCGTTCGGCCCATATTGCAGAATCCACTTGGTGAATTCCTTTTCATTATTGACAGTCACTTCAAACAGCAGGCTGCCATCATTCTCATCGCTCATCCAGGGATGAACGAACAGCTCCTCTTCTTTAATGTAACGGGCGATTTCGGGATGAAACCGCACCCTGAATTTGATATTTTTGTTGCCGCGGTCGATGGACCAGGTGTTTTTCAGATATTTTTTTATATTAAAATTCCCTTTATCAAAGCTCCGGTCAGTCACCTCCACCTCCTGAAAACGGCTGATGCGAAAAGTGCGGATCGCCTGCTTCAGATGACAGTACCCTATCAGATAAAAACGCTGGTCCCGCGGAATCAGGTAATACGGATCAATCTCACGCTGTGTGAGCGCATTGCGGGATTGGGAATGATAGATGGCCCGAATACTCCGCTGCTCCAGAATGGCACCAATAATCGGCTGCAGGAAATTCCGGCTTTTTTTGCGGTATGCAGGTTTGCCCATTTGGATAATATCAGCAATATTTTCAAGTATTCCGTTCTGTTTGGATTTTTCCTTCAGATGGGTGCCCATGACCTTGTCATACGCAGTATGGAATCCTGGGGGGATTTTGTCCTGATTCAGAAATGAGGGTAAAAGAGAGAAGGCCAATGCTTCCTGTTCGGAGAAATCCAGCGGATAGAGAAAAAACTTTCCCAAAAACTTATAGCCTGTCCCCCTGCCCTCGTTCGTTACAGGTGCAAAATGGCTAATGATCTCCAAATCCCTGTAGACCGTCCTAATGTTCACATCACATCTGATGGCCAGAGCCGAGGCGGTAATTCCGGGATTGGACTGGATGGCATTGATAATCTTGAAGATTCGAATTACTTTGTCAGTCATTACTGTAAGCTCCTTAATTTCCTGTTATTCATGGTCGTTGTACTCGCCACCATAATAATATCAGTTCCCCCGCTCCCTGACCGCCAGCAAAAATACAATACAGTGAAAACCATCAATAAAATGAAAAGAAAAAGGTATGCACAGACATCTATAGCAAAAACCAGCTATGGCTTTTCAACAAGGCAACTCAAAAACTCAAGTGGAAAAAGTAAACTTAGTTCCTACCAATACGGCTTCACAGCCAGTGCTACCTTTTCCCACTATTCCATATTCAAGGAAGCTTTTTAAGCTATTTAAGTGGACTAATTCCACCTCGCTTGCCTGCGGTCCCGCAAGATAATACTCTTCCGTTTGCTTACTTCCATCCTTCCCGGCTCTTCCTGCAAAACTCCTGCCAAGAAGAATTCACAGTTCAGTACGATTCATCCTCATATTACTTATCCCCAACCTTATGCACATCTTATCCACAGAAAGGAAACTTTAGTTACTACACAACAAAAAAAGAACCCCTGCTCACTGCAAGGATTCTTTTATTAAGATTTAAGCGGGTGATGGGAATCGAACCCACGCTATCAGCTTGGAAGGCTGAAGTTCTACCATTGAACTACACCCGCATAGGTGTAAAATCGGGATGACACGATTTGAACATGCGACCCCTGGTCCCAAACCAGGTGCTCTACCAAGCTGAGCTACATCCCGTAATATGGCGCGCCCTGAGAGATTCGAACTCCCGACCTTTTGATTCGTAGTCAAACGCTCTATCCAGCTGAGCTAAGGGCGCAAAATCTATATGGAGCGGACGACGGGAATCGAACCCGCGACCCTCGCCTTGGCAAGGCGATGCTCTACCGCTGAGCCACGTCCGCAAAAACATGGTGCGCGTGAAGGGACTTGAACCCCCACGTCGTGAAACGCCAGATCCTAAGTCTGGTGCGTCTGCCATTCCGCCACACGCGCACACTTTAGAAGAAAATGGTGAGCCATGAAGGACTCGAACCTTCGACACCCTGATTAAAAGTCAGGTGCTCTACCAACTGAGCTAATGGCTCTCATATATGGCTGGGGATATAGGAATCGAACCTATGAATGACGGAGTCAAAGTCCGTTGCCTTACCGCTTGGCTAATCCCCAATATGAATAATTAGCAAAACTACCGAAAAGTCCATGCTTCAACGAACCCTATGATGGATTCTCATCCCTGAAGCAAAGTAAATTTTGATGGCGGAACCGACGGGATACTCTTCACTTCGTTACGAGATTGCGATGTAATCCTTACGAAGCTGATGCTCCAACGAACCCCTATAATGGATTCTCATCCCTGAAGAAAACTTTGATGGCGGAACCGACGGGATTCGAACCCGCGATCTCCTGCGTGACAGGCAGGCATGTTAGGCCAACTACACCACGGTTCCAAATTAAGCACTACTGGGGTCCCCGGAAAGTAATCGGAATATACTACAAAGCATATCTTCACTTTTTGGGGTTAAGTTGCGGGGGCAGGATTTGAACCTGCGGCCTTCGGGTTATGAGCCCGACGAGCTACCGGGCTGCTCCACCCCGCGTCAGTATAAAGCGTATTCTTTTGAAAAGGATACTATGGTGGAGGCTGAGGGGTTCGAACCCCCGACCCTCTGCTTGTAAGGCAGATGCTCTCCCAGCTGAGCTAAGCCTCCATAATATGACCCGTATTTGGTTACTTTCCACTCCGCTACAAGATTGCAAAGTATTCCCTACGAAGCCTGAGCTTCAACGAACCCTAAGGTTTCTCATCCCAGAATTCGAAGATGTAATTGGTGACCCGTATGGGATTCGAACCCATGTTACCTCCGTGAAAGGGAGGTGTCTTAACCCCTTGACCAACGGGCCATATCTTCATGTTTCAACGAACCATTGAGGGTTCTCATCCCTTTTCAGGGAAGTATTGCTACGGAGAGAGAGGGATTCGAACCCTCGAGACGCTTGTGGCGCCTACACGATTTCCAATCGTGCTCCTTCGGCCAAACTCGGACACCTCTCCATATGGCTCCCCGAACAGGACTCGAACCTGTGACAACTCGATTAACAGTCGAGTGCTCTACCAACTGAGCTATCAGGGAAAATGGTGGGCCTTAGTGGACTCGAACCACCGACCTCACCCTTATCAGGGGTGCGCTCTAACCAGCTGAGCTAAAGGCCCTCCTACCTTGTATAGATATTATGGGCAAAAAAAATACCACAGAGTGTGGTTGTCCGCTTGGCGGCGTCCTACTCTCCCAGGACCCTTCGGTCCAAGTACCATCGGCGCTGGAGGGCTTAACGGTCGTGTTCGGGATGGGTACGCGTGGAACCCCTCCGCTATCGCCACCAAACGGGCACTTGCGGTGCAAATGCTTCAGGAATTTGATTCCTGAAAACTGAATCCGAAACGAAAACTGCATTTTAGTTTTTTTGGATAAGCCCTCGACCGATTAGTATTGGTCAGCTCCACACGTTGCCGTGCTTCCACCTCCAACCTATCTACCTCGTCGTCTTCAAGGGGTCTTACATACTGGGAAATCTCATCTTGAGGGGGGCTTCACGCTTAGATGCTTTCAGCGCTTATCCCGTCCGTACGTAGCTACCCAGCCATGCTCCTGGCGGAACAACTGGTGCACCAGCGGTACGTCCATCCCGGTCCTCTCGTACTAAGGACAGCTCCTCTCAAATTTCCTACGCCCACGACAGATAGGGACCGAACTGTCTCACGACGTTCTGAACCCAGCTCGCGTACCGCTTTAATGGGCGAACAGCCCAACCCTTGGGACCTACTTCAGCCCCAGGATGCGATGAGCCGACATCGAGGTGCCAAACCTCCCCGTCGATGTGGACTCTTGGGGGAGATAAGCCTGTTATCCCCAGGGTAGCTTTTATCCGTTGAGCGATGGCCCTTCCATGCGGTACCACCGGATCACTAAGTCCGACTTTCGTCCCTGCTCGACTTGTAGGTCTCGCAGTCAAGCTCCCTTCTGCCTTTGCACTCTTCGAATGATTTCCAACCATTCTGAGGGAACCTTTGAACGCCTCCGTTACTCTTTAGGAGGCGACCGCCCCAGTCAAACTGCCCGCCTGACACGGTCCCCGTACCCGCTCAGGGTACCAGGTTAGAACCTAGATACGATCAGGGTGGTATCCCAACGGCGCCTCCACCGAAGCTTGCGCTCCGGCTTCTACGGCTCCCACCTATCCTGTACAGATCGTACCCAAATTCAATATCAAGCTGCAGTAAAGCTCCATGGGGTCTTTCCGTCTTGTCGCGGGTAACCTGCATCTTCACAGGTATTAAAATTTCACCGGATCTCTCGTTGAGACAGCGCCCAAGTCGTTACGCCATTCGTGCGGGTCAGAATTTACCTGACAAGGAATTTCGCTACCTTAGGACCGTTATAGTTACGGCCGCCGTTTACTGGGGCTTCGGTTCACAGCTTCGGAGTTGCCTCCTAACCGCTCCCCTTAACCTTCCAGCACCGGGCAGGCGTCAGCCCGTATACTTCGCCTTGCGGCTTCGCACAGACCTGTGTTTTTGCTAAACAGTCGCTTGGGCCTTTTCACTGCGGCCCCCTCGGGCTATTCACCCTACCGAGGCACCCCTTCTCCCGAAGTTACGGGGTCATTTTGCCGAGTTCCTTAACGAGAGTTCTTCCGCGCGCCTTAGAATTCTCTTCTCGCCTACCTGTGTCGGTTTGCGGTACGGGCACCTTCTCCTGGCTAGAGGCTTTTCTTGGCAGTGTGAGATCATGACCTTCGCTACTGTAATTTTCGCTCCCCATCACAGCCCAGCCTTATGGTGTGCGGATTTGCCTACACACCAGCCTCACTGCTTGGACGGACATCCATCAGTCCGCGTCACTACCCTCCTGCGTCACCCCATCGCTCATAGCGGATTACGGTGGTACAGTAATTTCAAACTGTTGTCCTTCGACTACGCCTGTCGGCCTCGCCTTAGGTCCCGACTTACCCTGAGCGGACGAGCCTTCCTCAGGAAACCTTGGGCTTTCGGCGGATCAGATTCTCACTGATCTTTTCGTTACTCATACCGGCATTCTCACTTGTATGCAGTCCAGCGCTCCTTCCGGTACACCTTCAATCCACATACAACGCTCCCCTACCCCTGATGCAAAGCATCAAGCCATAGCTTCGGTGGTGTGTTTAGCCCCGTTACATTTTCGGCGCAGAGTCACTCGACCAGTGAGCTATTACGCACTCTTTCAATGGTGGCTGCTTCTAAGCCAACATCCTGGTTGTCTGTGCAACTCCACATCCTTTCCCACTTAACACACACTTGGGGACCTTAGCTGATGGTCTGGGCTGTTTCCCTTTTGACAATGGATCTTAGCACTCACTGTCTGACTCCCGGCAAGAAGTCCATGGCATTCGGAGTTTGACTGAGCTTGGTAACCCTTGCGGGCCCCGCACCCAATCAGTGCTCTACCTCCACGACTCCATTCACCGAGGCTAGCCCTAAAGCTATTTCGGGGAGAACCAGCTATCTCCGAGTTCGATTGGAATTTCTCCGCTACCCCCACCTCATCCCCGCACTTTTCAACGTACGTGGGTTCGGGCCTCCAGTGCGTGTTACCGCACCTTCACCCTGGACAGGGGTAGATCACACGGTTTCGGGTCTACGTCCACATACTTAATCGCCCTATTCAGACTCGCTTTCGCTGCGGCTCCGGCTTCTCACCTTAACCTTGCATGTTAAACGTAACTCGCCGGTTCATTCTACAAAAGGCACGCCATCATCCATATAGAGGACTCTGACTTTTTGTAAGCACACGGTTTCAGGTTCTATTTCACTCCCCTTCCGGGGTGCTTTTCACCTTTCCCTCACGGTACTGTTTCACTATCGGTCGCCAGGTAGTATTTAGCCTTAGCAGATGGTCCTGCCGGATTCATACGGGGTTTCACGTGCCCCGCACTACTCGGGATCCGTCTCGGAGGGAACAGGGTTTAGGGTACAGGGCTTTTACCTCTATCGCGGGCCTTTCCAGACCTCTTCGCCTACCCGGTTCCTTTGTAACTCCATGTGAGACGTCCCACAACCCCAAGGAGCAAGCTCCTTGGTTTAGGCTGTTCCGCGTTCGCTCGCCGCTACTGACGGAATCACTATTGTTTTCTCTTCCTCAGGGTACTTAGATGTTTCAGTTCCCCTGGTCTGCCTCTTCACACCCTATGTATTCAGATGTGAGTGACTGCGAATTACCACAGCCGGGTTTCCCCATTCGGACACCCCCGGATCAAAGCTTGCTTACAGCTCCCCGAGGCAGTTTCGTTGTTCGCCACGTCCTTCGTCGGCTCCTGGCGCCTAGGCATCCTCCGTGTGCTCTTATTAGCTTAACCACGATTTTCTCCGTAGGAGAAATATCGAACATTGAATGAATTCAAAGCTCTTTACTTCCGTCAGGAAAATATCGGTCACTAATAACTATTTCAACTTGTTCACACAAGTTTCAGCTAAAAGATGTTCTAAAACGCATTTTCGTTTCGGTATCCAGTTTTCAAGGATCAAGTGATTCCGGATTGAACTCCGGAAGAAGATCATATCATGTTTCCGAGCGGCTTGGCTACAAGCAAGTTCTGGAAACCAATATGCCCTTTGAGAGCTTAAACTCTCAAAACTGAGCAACGAGTGAGCAACAGGCCTAAACCTGAGTTTTGGAAGCAAAGCTTCCGATTTGAATGTTCTCATTGCAGAGAACGATTCTCCATAGAAAGGAGGTGATCCAGCCGCACCTTCCGATACGGCTACCTTGTTACGACTTCACCCCAATCATCTACCCCACCTTCGGCGGCTGGCCCCCTTGCGGGTTACCCCACCGACTTCGGGTGTTGTAAACTCTCGTGGTGTGACGGGCGGTGTGTACAAGACCCGGGAACGTATTCACCGCGGCATGCTGATCCGCGATTACTAGCAATTCCGACTTCATGCAGGCGAGTTGCAGCCTGCAATCCGAACTGAGACCGGCTTTGCTGGGATTGGCTCCACCTCGCGGCTTCGCTTCCCGTTGTACCGGCCATTGTAGTACGTGTGTAGCCCAGGTCATAAGGGGCATGATGATTTGACGTCATCCCCACCTTCCTCCGGTTTGTCACCGGCAGTCACTCTAGAGTGCCCAGCCTTACCTGCTGGCAACTAAAGTCAAGGGTTGCGCTCGTTGCGGGACTTAACCCAACATCTCACGACACGAGCTGACGACAACCATGCACCACCTGTCTCAACTTTCCCCGAAGGGCACCTGATGCATCTCTGCTTCGTTAGTTGGATGTCAAGACCTGGTAAGGTTCTTCGCGTTGCTTCGAATTAAACCACATACTCCACTGCTTGTGCGGGTCCCCGTCAATTCCTTTGAGTTTCAGTCTTGCGACCGTACTCCCCAGGCGGAGTGCTTACTGTGTTAACTTCGGCACCAAGGGTATCGAAACCCCTAACACCTAGCACTCATCGTTTACGGCGTGGACTACCAGGGTATCTAATCCTGTTTGCTCCCCACGCTTTCGCGCCTCAGCGTCAGTTACAGCCCAGAAAGTCGCCTTCGCCACTGGTGTTCCTCCACATCTCTACGCATTTCACCGCTACACGTGGAATTCCACTTTCCTCTTCTGTACTCAAGCTGCCCAGTTTCCAGTGCGACCCCAGGTTGAGCCCAAGGTTTAAACACCAGACTTAAGCAGCCGCCTGCGCGCGCTTTACGCCCAATAATTCCGGACAACGCTTGCCCCCTACGTATTACCGCGGCTGCTGGCACGTAGTTAGCCGGGGCTTTCTTCTCAGGTACCGTCACTCCGGCAGCAGTTACTCTACCGGACGTTCTTCCCTGGCAACAGAGCTTTACGATCCGAAAACCTTCATCACTCACGCGGCGTTGCTCCGTCAGGCTTTCGCCCATTGCGGAAGATTCCCTACTGCTGCCTCCCGTAGGAGTCTGGGCCGTGTCTCAGTCCCAGTGTGGCCGTTCACCCTCTCAGGTCGGCTACGCATCGTCGCCTTGGTGGGCCGTTACCCCACCAACTAGCTAATGCGCCGCAGGCCCATCCTCTAGCAGCAGATTGCTCCGCCTTTCATCCCAAACCCAGGAGGGTCAAGGAATTATCCGGTATTAGCTACCGTTTCCGGTAGTTATCCCAGTCTAGAGGGTAGGTTGCCTACGTGTTACTCACCCGTCCGCCGCTAAGTTTACCCCGAAGGATAAACTCCGCTCGACTTGCATGTATTAGGCACGCCGCCAGCGTTCGTCCTGAGCCAGGATCAAACTCTCCAATAAGGTTTTTTCGAGCGGCTACTTCCCTGAATTGCTTCAAGAAAATAACCATCCGAAATGTTATTAAAAGAGCGATAGCTCATTTTGAAACATCTGACGAGAATTTGCATTCTCTCGATGAAATTTCTAAAGCGTGAAACACGCTGTGAAACTCATCTGTTTTGGATCTCACTTGTGTGAAATCCCACTCACTCGTTGTTCAGTTTTCAAAGATCAAACTCGTTGTCGGTGATGATTATCTCGTCACCAGCAACTCTTATAATATATCACGTTCGGCCGATTAATGCAAGCTCTTTTTTTAATTTCTTTTCGAGCTCGGCATTTAACTTTCATGGCCGGAATAAGAATATACCATGTACAGAGATTCATTGCAAGCATTATTTTTCAATTCACTCTATTCCCCGGCAGGTTCGCTATTTTTGTTCTGCTATAAAACTTATCCTAATCACCAGCGTCTAGACTGTAGGATGTCCAAGCTCCGATTATTTATGTCTGCTTCCGAAAGAGGTGCCCGCTTATGAAGACCCTTCACGACCTCTAGCTTCCCTTCTTAATAAGGAGGTTAGAGTCACAATGAGCCGAAGTGTAAAGAAACATCCGGTATGGAATGATCAATGCTCCCCCGGTTCGGTCTGGGCTAAAAGACAGGCGAGCAAAGCAGTCCGCCGCTACACATGCGAAACCTCTAATGGCAAATGGTACAGAAAAGTCTACTGCCCTTGGAATATCCGCGATTACAGTTTCTACAAAACGAAGCAGCAGGCGATTCGCGATTGGGAAACGTCTGACTGGGATCGACATAGAAATCCCACGCTCACTAAGGCTGTTATGGACTGGTATAAAATGTACTAAAGAAAGTAGTAGTGGGGATTCAATTCACCGGTTTGCGGGAGAATCCGAAGTAGATGAGTAGAATGGTTACTAAAGATCCCCCGGCAGGGAAGCGCCGGGGGATCTTTTGACATATAAGGTTAAGCTCCTAAATGAATCCCGAACGTGGCAATCTCGCAAGGTCCAAGCTCCAGCAGATGCCGGGCATCACCGGAATCCGGCAATGGAGCCGTACTTTCTTCCAGAATGCCTGTGCGGTACAGATGTTCATGAGGCAGCCCCAGTTGTACATCCAGCTGTGCCTGTGAGCCGCTCATGTTATACCAGCGCAGCAGGAGGTCTCCGGTGGTCGCATTCATTTTCATAGAAGAAAATGCGGCTTCTGCGCCTTTCCAGCTCAGTGGTGAATAACCCGAAGCAATGGTGCCGGAGTGGATATCCGTCTGGAAAATAGTCCACGGAGCCTGAAACTGGTACGCCTGAGCATATGCACCTGAAGCAATACCGTCTCCAGTATGCGGAATCAGCATTAGCTGTACGGTATGCTCACCGAGGCATTGTGCCTCCGGTGTCGGGAACCAGCCCCAGTCGCCCAGTTCGCCTACGCTGCGAAGCAGGGTAACGGCAATTGTATTACGTCCGTCACGCAGCACTTCATATTCGTTCAGGCCGAGATTGGCTACAGTCATGCCAGCCTCAGCAGTGCTCACATCCACAAAAGACTGCTGATGCTGGGTATTGCTCGGATTCTGCCATTCTGCCGCTGGCTCGTTGTCCCGTGTGGCAATTTCGAACATGGAGTCGGCGTGATGCACCGCAGTCTGCAAATCCGTAGGGAACAGCATACGCACACGGTGATCCTTCGCGGTATTGTTGATGGTGGATTCAATATGCAGCCCTTTGCCTTCACGTTCCAGCGAAATCACCGTACGAAGCTGCAAAATCACCGTCCCGGTGCTGCGCTGTGCCTTGCGCTCCGGATAATAGACCAGCGCCCGCTGTTCTTCGTTCAATCCGGCGTCTGCTGAAGCGGGAATCTCCCAGGCATGTGTAATCTCAATAGCCGCACGAAAAGGGGTATCTTCCAGAACAGCAACCGCTGCATCCAGGCCTTTGGTTGTCAAAGGAAGCTCGCCATCCGGCTGTCTATACATATATTCGTTGCCGATGTCTCCGGTATTCTCATAGATGCCAAGATCACGGTATACCGCTCCGCTTTGCTTGTGATGCAGGCTGAAGGAGCCGTCTGCGGCGACTTCAACACGGACTGCTGCATTTTCCAGCACATGCCCGCCGCTCAAAAGCGAAGGCTCAGCCGGAGCTGCTGCCGCTTGCTGTGTGGTCCAGGCATAGGCGCGAAGTCCAAGCGCCGGAACTTCAGCCGCCTCAAAGGTAAGCTTGACTCTGCGGCACATGAAAGGCTGGCGGAACTTGTCGTCCGGCAGATCATAGCCGAATTCAAGACCCAGATCCTCCACGGTGCAGGCCAATGCCTTACCGCTGTCATCCAGCAATACCCGGCCGGAGAGATCGAATTCCTGCATTCTGCGGGAGGTCTCTTCCAGGCCGTAGCCTTCACGCAGGTACAAGCGGGCGGCATCGAGTTCAATGCTGACAGTGCCCGTGCGGCTCCAGCCTGTAGTGTTCATCACCACAAAAGGAACAGCTTCCGCAGCGCCCGCAAAAACAGAGGTATCTACAGCCCCGGCGATAAATCTGGCGCTGTCTTCAATGATGCTTTCTGCTACGTGGCGGCTTTTATCAAAACGGGTCACCATCTCGCGGTGCACCTCGTCCACACTGCAGCCGCAGATGCTGTCATGCGGATGGTTCTGCATCAGCGTCTTCCAGGCGTAGGTAAACAGATGATGCGGGTATTCTTTGCCGGCAAGCCCCGCGATGGACGCCAGCGGCTCGGCTACTTTTTCAAGCAGGGCCTGGCCCTTCTGGTTCATCTGTTTCAAATACACACGGGCCGAAGCCGTATTGACAAGCGTCCCCCAGCCGTCGGTCCGCTGGCTCCGCAGCTCGCCTGTAACGGAGGACAGCTCCAGTGTGCCGGATTCCCCTCCCTTTTCCAGTTCAGCATTCAGCGCGTCCAGGTAATCCGGGAAGTTCGAATGAACGAACTCCACTCCCGGATAGAGCGCCTGTGCGGTGGCAATCGCCTCCGGCAAATCGAGCTGAAGCGGCTGATGGTCACAGCCATTCATGAACAGCAGCTCGCCTGTGGAAGCATATTTCTCGGCATCTGCCAGCTTCCGGTCCCAAAACTCCCGCGCAGCAGCTTCGTCCACCGGTACTTCATTGCCGTTGGAATACCAGTTGGCGAAGAGGATACCAAGAATACGGGAGCCGTCCGGCCCTTCCCAGATCAGCTCGGAGAACGAAGACTCGTAGCCGCCGTCCGATACGGTATTATTAAAGCCGGTAGGCTTCACGCCTCTGCCGAAGAAGGCATTGCGGATGCCGGATTGGAGCATGAGCTGCGGCGTCTGGCCGACGAGGCCGAAGGTATCGGGGAAGTAGCCGATTTTGGACGGCTCGCCGTATTTCAGAGCATCCTGATGGCCGATCTGCATATTGCGCACATTAGCCTCACCGCTCGTAAGAAAAGCATCCTGCAGAATGTACCAAGGGCCAATCAGAATCCGTCCGGCCCGGATGTGCTGCTCCAGACGTTCTTTGTTCTCGGGGCGGACCTGGAGGTAATCCTCCAGAATAATCGTCTGGCCATCCAGATAAAAGCTGCGGAAGGCTGTACTGCTGTCTAATTTATCGAGTAACGCATCCACCAGCTGGACCAGACGGACATGATGCTTCTCGTAAGGCAGATACCATTCCCGGTCCCAGTGGGTGTGGGAAACGATATGTGCGGTTTTTTTCTTCGTCATGAGTCCCATCTCTCCCCTTAAATCTTGCTCAATATGTTGTAACCGCAGTTTCTTCCGCCCTGTACACAGAAGTCAGCTGCCCTTGCTTATCTGCCGCAAACAGTACGGAACGTTCTTTCTCAAGCCGGAAGCTGTAGCTTACCCCAGTCTGTCGGTCTTTGACTTCAATGTCCGCGTCCCAAGCGTATTCCGATACAAAAATGTAAAGCGCTCCTCCGGCAAAATCCAGCTTGCGCCCGTAGACGCCCGGCAAATCGCCCCCGCTGATCCATTCCAGTCCGGCAGAAACGGCTGAGCGTTCCGCCGCATAGCGGTAAAGCTCGGCGATGGGTTCGTTGCGTTCATTCAGTTCCAGCGGAAGCGGGCACCAGATAAGGCGTCCCTTCCCCAGAGGGAGGTCCATTACGGTGTCTCCGGGCTCTGCCGGATGGGCGGCGGCGGTATCCCGCACTTGTACTTCTTTTACCAGCTCAGCAATCCGGCGCTGCCCGTAGGAAACGGCAAAGGTTCTGCCGCCAAGCTTCATACGTTCCTCGCGCCGCACATTGCTCAGTTCACGCGCGCCAAGAAGCTCCACAAGACGTTCGGACGGCTGCCAGTAAGCGTCGAGGCCCAGCGTCCCCGTCACCAAAAGCACTGCACCAGTGCGTTCCACAAATGCAATCAGTTTGTCCATCGCGCCGTCATCCAGATTATGTGCACTCGGCAGCAAAATCAGCTTGGGCGGCTGGGCTTCCAGCGCTTCCAGGCCATATTCCGAAACTCCACGGAACGGCAGGCGCAGCTGGTAGGACAGAATGCGTGTCAGCCGGGTGGTGGCGTCATAGGCGAGCTTACGGTTGGAGAAATCGTTGGAATACGGGAAAATAACGGCGATATCCTCAAGCTTCCGCCCCGCAAACAAATCCCCGGCTTCCGCTATGAAACGTCCGAAATCATACGAGACATCCGCCTCCGGCTTCTCGGTGCCATCCGCGCGCAGTGCGCCAATCTGCGATTCATTGGCATTATCCATATAAAAGTTGGTGTTCCAGATCCACTGAACCGCTCCCGCTCCACCTGCAGCAAAGGCATAGGCATATTTGCGTTCCAGGATGGAGCGCAGCTCTTCCTCGGTTCTTTTGGCGCGTCCGTCGGGGGTTTCGACATACATAATTCCGGTTTCCTGCACCAGGTTCGGTTTGTTCTCTGTTTTGGCAAAGATTCCGCTCCACAGCAGATTGTCGTTCAGCCACCAGCTATGGACAGTTGTGTAATCTACGGCCTCTTCGTAAAAGAACGGCGATGGTCTTTGCGCGCCCAGCGCTTCGTCCTGGCCTACGGTCACCAGCTGCGCGGGGTTGAGCTCTTTGATTGCTCCATATAACTCCTTGGCCCAAACGTTATGCATGTCCATGGAAAACAGGCAGTAATCGAGCCAGCGGGTTCCGCGTTTGCCGGAATGAATATCCTGGATGCTGAAGTTGATTTCTGCTTGTTCCGGGGGGCGTGCCGATGCAAAATCGGGCAGCTCCAGCGGTGTCATGTTCCAGCGCTCCTGAAGAACGGCGATGCTGCCATGACGCTGCTCCAGCCAGGCGGAAAAGGCCTGCTGTTCATAGCTGTCACCCGCAGTGCTCGGTCCGTCCGAGAAGATGCGCGGCGGATCGAACATGGACGGCTCATTAATTAGGTCCCAATCCACATGGGTAGTGTGAACATGCCGGGCAACAATGGAGCGGATAAACCGTTTTTGGGCCTCTACACTGCGCGGGTCAAGATAAGGATTGCGCCCCTCCCAGGTTTCCGGTGTGAAGGAGAAGAAGGTAAAGGTCACCTGGAGGCCGTGTTTTTTGGCTGTCTGCAGAAAAGCATCAATGGCCCGCATCACCTCTTCGGAGGCATGGCCGTCAACCTGCATGATATTGCGGTAAGCGGTCCAGATGCCGGTGCGGATCCAGTTGATCCCGGCCTTCTTCATCTGGGCCATATCGCGGTTCCATACGGCTGCGTTCGGCAGGAAAAGAAACTTCCGGGCCACATCCGAAGTCATATAAGTCATGCCTACGACTGGCAGCGGACGCCCATTTTTCTGGAAGTAGTCCCTCCCGGCTGTGATAGGCTCGCCTTGCGCAAGCAGTGCGGCATCATAACCCCAGAAGCCCTGGCGCAGCACGCGCTGCTCGCCGTCCTCCGCCTCGGCATGGCAGACCAGATCATACAGGCCCGGTTCAAGCTCTACGGGGATTGGCAGACGGAAAAAGTTCATTTCCGTGCCGGCCATGATCGCGCAGCTGTGCCGGAAGCAAGGGGACGCCGCTCCGTCCTTCTGCAAGGTAAACTGAAGCTGCCAGCTTTCCTGTCCCGCACCGGTGCGGCTCAACTGCTGGCTTTGCAGGGTGACAATTGGCCGCTCGCCCTGCTCATAGGAGGCGTAGTTGGGCTTCAGCCACAGCTCGGTGACGCCTTTGGCGGCAAAGGCCGCGCAGGCCGCGAGCAGCTTCAGGCCTTCGTCCCCGCAGTGTTCAGCCGTAAGCTTCTGGCCGATGAAGATCCAGCGCGCTCCGGCGAAGGGGCCGCCGACATGCTCCCACAGCACAGCGGGAGCAGATACCTCACGGCCATCCGCCGAGATGCCCTTCAGCAGCGGATAGATCCGGGTATCCATGGGGCCGCTTGCGCCCATTTGCTCCGGCAGATCGCTGCTCTTGGTCACGTGCGGCACCAGATTCCAGGTGTCCGCGGGTGCGAGCAGCCCCTCGCGGCCTGCGAACAGAGGAATGTCCGCAAGGGCGGCGTGAGACTGGACACGCCCGCCGTCCACCCGCAGCGCTTCATGAATATGAAGCTGCCGGTGGTAGGCGGTCTGCTCGGCTTCCGCCTGCCAGACGCCATTACGCAGACGCACCGGAACCTTGAACGGTGCGCCGCCGATGCTCAGCAGCCCGCCGCCGCGCTGAAGGTAGGCCAGGATGGAGCTCCAGGCCTCCTTCGGGAAATAGGGAGCGTGCAGGTTGATGAAACATGCGCCAGGCCCGGCGGCATCCAATGCCGCTGCCAGCTGCTCCGCATCGGCAATACGCACAGAACGGGCACCTGGGGCGTTGACGGCGGCATGCTGTAATCCGCCAAGGCGCTGAGCCTGTTCCTGAATCTGTCCGGCTGCTGCACAATAGCCGGGGAACAACCGGTCGCTGAACAGAATCACATTGCCCGCACTCACAGCTGGCCATCCTTCATCATCCGGTACACCAGCTGGGAGAACAGGCTGTTTGACCAGGCGAACCAGCTGCGGGTGAACACGGACGGGTCATCGGCATGGAAGCCTTCGTGCATGAAGCCGGTATCCGCGTCTGTGTTTTCCAGCAGGGCGACCAGCTCCAGCTTTTCCTCTACAGATTGCGCGGTAATTCCCTGCATGGACAGGGCCATATGCCAGATATAATCCTTCGGTGTATGCGGGCTGCCAATGCCTTTGGCTGCTGTTCCTTCATAATAGAAAGGATTTTCTTTACTGAGCGCAAACCGTCTGGTGTTCTGATAAATCGGATCATCGGCCGTGGTATAGCCCAGATACGGAATGGAGATCAGCCCGGGGGTTCCGGCATCATCCATCAGGCAGTAGTTGCCGAAGCCGTCTGTCTCATAGGCATAAATCGGCCCAAACTCAGGGTGGCGGTAAATTCCGTACAGCTTGATCCCGTAGTCGACCTCGAATTCCAGCTCTTTCAGTTCCGCCAGCAGATCCATGTCCCGGAACACCCACTCGGCGAACTCCTGCATCTGGCGCAGGGCTACAACAGCAAACATATTGCCGGGGATGTTGTAGTGGAAATCGCAGGCATCATCGCTGGAGCGGAAGCCGGACCAGATCATTCCTGTATAGTTCACCGGCATGCCGAGTCCGCTATTGCGCAGCGAGTCTTCAGGAATGCCGTTGTTGCGGGTAAAGCGGTAAGGCGACTGCTCGAAGTGGCGCTGCTCTCTGCGGAACAAATCAATAATCGTACGCAGAGCAGACTTGAACTCCGCATTGAAGAAATCGGTAACACCGGTTTCCTTCCAGTAGGTATAGGCCAGCCGCACTACGAAGCAAAGCGAGTCAATTTCGAATTTCCGCTCCCAGACCCACGGGGACATCTCCGTGACATCGGTGGTGTTCCAGTGCCAGTCATTGGCCGACTCATTAAAAGCATTGGCGTAAGGGTCAATGTGGATGTACTGGATATGACGTTTGATCAGACCGCCGATGATGCGCTGGAGGTCCGGGTCATTTTTGGCCAAGGGAACATAATGAATGACCTGCTCCACAGAGTCGCGCAGCCAGGAAGCCGGGATATCTCCGGTAATGATAAAGGTCGTACCGTCATCAAGCAGCTTGGTGGTCGTCTCCAGAGTATTGGGAAAACAGTTTTTGAACAGCTGCAGCAGCTTCGGACGGTGGGCCAGCTTCTCTTCAGCTTCAGCCAGCACCTCCTGTACGGCTTGCGGCAGCGTAAGCTCCGGCATTGGGATTTTCGGTAGTCTGAATTGTTCCAAGGAAGGTACACTCCTTATGTTCATGTAGGTAGAATAGTCATGTGTAAACTTTACAAACCGGGGAGCCAAGACAGATCAACTGACACGTTCTATGGACCCCGGCTTAAAGTTTGTTTGCAGGTGCAGGTGCAGCTGGAGTTACAGTTACAGTTGCGGTGGCAGCTACGTTTCAGGTGCAGGTACAGCTGGAGTTACAGTTACAGTTGCGGTGGCAGCTACAAATGCGGTTGCGGTTCAGCTACCGTTACGGCTGCGGTGGCAGCTACAATGCGGTTGCGGTTCAGCTACGGTTACGGTTGCGGTGGCAGCTACGAATGCGTTGTGGTTCAGCTACGGTTACGGTTGCGGTGGCAGCTACGAATGCGGTTGCGGTTCAGCTACCCGTACGGCTGCGGCTGCGGCTACAGCTACGGTTGCGGTTGCGGTTGTGACTGCGACTGTCGTTAATCCGCTATGCTAAGTGGAAAAACTCCCACTATTTATTACCATTGGCCCCCCTATAAATGAATAGTGGGAAAAGTAAACTTAATCCGCCCTCCCAGGCTAATTAACAATCAATTTCACCGAATTAGGTGGAGTAATTCCCACTAATTGCTAGTGGGCAGCGGTTTTCGGGCAAAATAGATGGAGAAATTCCACTTAGCTACTTACGGGCACACTTGTAGGCACACTTGAGCACCTTATGGGCACACCTATAGGCACACTTAGCCACACTTAGGCACTCTTAGCCACTTATGGGCACACTTGGGCACCTTATGGGCACACTTGGGCACCTTATGGGCACACTTATAGCCACACTTATAGCCACACTTGGGCACCTTATGGGCAAGGCAATGTATGAGTTTACCGAATGTAAATAGTCTTGATCTCAAAAGGAGCGAAGTGAAGCGCAAACTCCCCTTCGTGGTGCAATACAGGCTCCAGTTCCGCTTCCAGAGCATTCGATATATAAATTTCGCTAAAAGGCTGATTCCAGGCCAGCTTCACGGTTTCGCGCCCGCCGGAGGATTCATAGAGCCGCAGAACAGTGCCGCGGCCATCCTCAGAAGGCTTCACTGTATCCAGCACAACATGCTGCCCGCCAAAGCCGATAAAAGCTCCCGTGGACGGCAGCTGTCCAGTCGTCTTCCCATCAGCGGCAATGGCCGGAACCTCATGATTCAGCTCTGCGGCCTTGCGCAGCGTATGCGCACTGCGCCAATCCCCGGTGTGAGGATAGAGTGCATACGTGAAGTCATGGGTACCCTGGTCCGCAACCTTATCCGGCCATTTCGGCGCACGCAGCAGAGACAGGCGGATGGTGCTGCCTTGAATATCGTAGCCGTATTTGCAGTCATTCAGCAGGCTGACGCCGTAGCCATGTTCGGATACATCGGCAAAACGGTGCCCGCAGACCTCATATTGCGCCTGCTCCCAGCTGGTATTGCGGTGCGTCGGACGCTCCAGCGCCCCAAAAGGAATCTCGTAGGTCGCTTTGTCTGCAACCACATCGACCGGAAATCCGACCTTCAGCAGCTTGTGGGCTTCGTTCCAGTCCACATGTGTTTTAAAATCGATCCGCCGGTCATGGGCATACAGGATCAAATCCTGTGTGATTTCAGATTGGCCCAGCTTCCAGCGGAATCTCAGCACATCCCGGACTTTGCCGGAGTGAAGCACGTATTTCTCCACCAGTTCTGCCTCACCGGCGGGCTGGGCTTCATAACGGCTGTCAATGTCCCAGGCATCCCAGAGCGTCGGACGGTCATGGAAGAAGTGGAACCGGTTGGCGCGACCGCCCGGCTGCACGAATTCACGGCCTGCCGATTTGTCGAACAGGCTGGTAATTTCGCCCCGTTCATTGAAGGCAAGACGGTAGTGCGGCGTTTCCCAGCTGTCGTTCAGCTTCATTCTTTCCGGCATGCTGCCCGTCACAGCCACATCGACTTGTCTAAGCCATACCGTCTTATAACCAAAACCCGGAATGGACGGGACATGAATGTAAGCAGTGATTTGGCCTGTAGCTCGTTCTGTGGCTTGTTCTGCACCTTGTTCTGTAGCTCGTTCTGTAGATTGTTCTATAAATTGTTCTGTTGCTTGTTCTTCACCTTGCTCTGCCGCTTCATCCGCAGCGGACAGACCGGCAGCAAGATCCAGATGCAGCGGGCTCCCAGCCTCGTCATAAGCCGCCCAAGTCCGGCCTCCCGGCAAGTGAATCGGGACTACGGCATCCCGTTCCCAGCTAAGGCTGTTGAACAGCACGTAAGGTATACCTTCGCCTGCTGCTGCCACTTGGGCTGCCAAGGCTTCCAGCCCCGGCTGGAGCGACGATTCCCCAAGGGCGAAGACCTCGCGGTATTCCTTCTCTGAGGTTTCATAGGCTTCGGTGATGGCCGAGCCGGGAATAATGTCGTGGAACTGGTTGAGCAGCACCAGCTTCCAGCCCTTATGCAGCTGTCCGGCAATGCTGCGCTGCAGCTCCGGCGCCATGGACGAAGCTGCCAGCGTCTGCCACAGCTCCGCCTCACGGTACAGAATCTCCGCCTTGCGGTTATTCCGTTTGTTGCGCCCGTGTGTGGTATAGGTGCCCCGGTGCAGCTCCAGGTACAAATCACCGCGCCATTCCGGCAGCTGCGGCTGCCGCTCCCCGATGCCGGAGAAGAACCCGGCAGCATTGCTGAACGTACTGGCGGGCTGGCCGACCATCAGCTCCGCACGGCGGATGTATTCCAGCATCTCGCGGGTCACCCCTCCGCCGCCGTCGCCATGGCCGTAGAGCAGCATCTGCTCGTTGTGGATATTCTTTTCACGGAAGGATTGCCAATGATCGTGGACATCCTTCGGCAGGGTATTCTCGTTCACCCCATGGTTGAGATAGGACAGCATCGAGGTACCGTCAATGCCGACCCAATGGAACAGATCGTAAGGGAACACATTGGTGTCGTTCCAGCCGAGCTTCGTGGTCATGAAATACCGCACGCCGCCATGCCGCAAGATCTGCGGAAGCGATGCGCAGTAGCCGAAGGTATCCGGCAGCCATTCAATGTCTGAGGTTTTGCCGAATTCCTCCAGGTAGAAACGCTGGCCGTAGAGCATCTGGCGCATCAGCGACTCACCGCTCGGAATGTTCAGATCCGGCTCCACCCACATGCCGCCGACCAGCTCCCAGCGGCCTTCGCGGATTCTCTCTTTGACCTTGGCGTACAGAACCGGATCGTTGTCCTTGAGATATTGGAACAGCTGCGGCTGGCTCTGGGCAAATTGATATTCCGGGTATTCCTCCATTAGGGCGTTCACGGTTGAGAAGGTGCGGCTGGTCTTCCGCACAGTCTCCCGTGCAGGCCACAGCCAGGCAATGTCGATATGCGACTGGCCGACCATATGAATGGTGCCTTCCGCGTTTCCGCCAATGCCTGCAATGTCTGTGCGCAGCTTCTTTTCAAGGGCGGTGACGGCACTCCCTTCACGGACGGCAGTCTCATCCACATTCAAAAATCCATCGATTACACGGTACAAGGCTTCAAGCATCCGGGTCCGGCGCATATCCGCTTCCGGCAGCAGAACGGCCGCATCGCGGACGATTACAGCGCTGTACATCAAGCTCTGTACCGCTTCATTCACCAGTACAAGCATTGTACGGATCGCCCGGACCGGCGGCTGGATCACCGCCTGCTGGTTCAGCGGATCCACCGGCTCCGGGATCGGATCGAACAATTCGATCTCCAGCTCCAGCGGTCTTCCGTCCGGGGATGGTTCAAGGGTCGCAAAGGTGTGGTTCCGGTCCAGTCCCTGGCGTGACTCTCCGTTCACCCGCAGCAGCCCCTCGCCTCCCGACTCAAAAATCAGGCCCGCCCGCTGACCGGCCCATTCCGCAGGTACCGCAAGTGTACGCCGAAAAAAATAAGTGGTTCCTTGAACGCTTGGAAACAGGGTGAAATCCCCGCCCTCGGTATACGGCCGCATTCCGTCATATTGCCCCGGCACGGTATACACCCCAGCCTGAATATCCCAACCCTCAAGCGTATGCTGTTCCAGCCATTGCCGCTCGGACAGCTCACGGATAAATCTTCTAATCCGTTCCATGTGTACCCTCCATGACATTCAAGTCTTGTTCCAGCACATCGTTAACATGGCTGCCCACCAGTATCTTAAAGGCTCCCGGTTCTACAACAGGCTGATAGTCCGGGCCGATATACTGCAGCTGCTCCGCGCCGATTTCGAATTCCACAATTTGCGCTTCGCCCGGAGACAGCGTGATTTTGCGGAAGCCCTTCAATTCCTTGGCGGGCCTTGTAACCTTGCTGGCAACATCTGAGATATACAGCTGAACTACTTCAGCTCCGGTAAGTTCACCTGTATTCTTCACCCGCACGGTTACCGTTGCGGTTTCATCCGCAGTGATTGCCTGCGGCTCTACCTTGAGATCAGAGTAGCTGAAGCTTGTATAGCTCAGTCCGAACCCGAACGGGTAACGCGGCTGCGAATCCGCTTCAAGATATCTTTTGCCGCGCGAACGCTTGCCGTTGTAGTACACCGGAAGCTGGCCTGCATCCTTTGGCCAGGAAACCGTCAGCCGGCCGGAAGGATTCACGTCCCCGAACAGAATATCCGCCACCGCATGGCCGCCCTCCTGACCAGGGTACCAGGCTTCCAGAATCGCGTGGGCATGTTCTTCAATCCATGGCTCGCTGACGGGACGGCCGTTGATATAGACCACGATCACCGGCTTGCCCAGCTTATGAATTTCCTGCGCCAGCTCCAGCTGCACCCCTGAAAGAGCCAGCGAGATCCGGTCAATGCCTTCCCCGCAGTCCATATCGCTCCAGGAATGCTCCGTCACCTTCGAGGCGCCGGTCTTCAGATCAATCGTGCCTTCGCCGAAATCCCGGGCGCTTGATCCGCCAAGCACCATCACCACGGTATCGGCCTGCTCTGCACAGGCGAGTGCTGCTTCGAAGCCTTCTCTGGAGTCGCCTTTGATCCGGCAGCCCGGGGCGTACAGCACCCGCTCCGCCCCCAGCTTGCTGCGCACACCGTCCAGCACGGTTACGATGCTGGAGCGCTGCTGCGGCGAGGTATAGTCGCCCAGCTGATTATAAGGCGAATCGGCGTTCGGCCCGATCACGGCAACCTTGCCGGAGCCGCCGATCCCGCTGTTACCTATGCCTCCTGCGCTGTCTGTGCCGCTGGAGCTGCTGGCGCTGTCGCCATTGCCGTTGCCGCCAGAGCCGCCGGATAGCGGCAGCGTGCCGCCCTCATTCTTCAGCAGAATGATGCTCTCAGCAGCCAGCCTGCGGGCAAGCTCCCGGTGCTTTACGCTGCCGATGAACTTCTCGGCCGCATCCGGATCGGCGTACGGCTGCTCGAACAGGCCAAGCTTGAACTTCAGCTCCAGCACCCGCTGCACGGCGCGGTCCAATATCCCCTCCGCGAGCTTGCCGGTGCGGACGGCATTCACCAGATGCTTGCCGAACATCGCGCCGGACATCTCCATATCAATGCCTGAAGAAATGGCCTGCACCGACGCATCCAGTCCATCCTCGGCTACATCATGGCCTGCGGCCAACATCTCAATCGCGCCGCAGTCGGTAATCACCAGGCCATTGAAGCCCCAGGCTCCACGGAGAATATCTTCCATGAGTGCAGTATTCGTCGTGCAGGGCACGCCGTCGATTTCATTGTAGGCCGGCATAATGGAAACTGCGCCCGCTTCAACCGCCTTCTTGAACGGCAGCAGATCGACTTCAAGCAGCTCACGCCAGCCCATATGCACCGGCCCGGCATTGCGGCCGCCCTCGGAGCTGCCGTAGCCGACGAAATGCTTCAGTGTTGCGCCTACACTCTCCTGACTGCTCAGTGATTCACCCTGCAGCCCCTCGACGGAGGCGACAGCCAGCTCGCTGATCAGATAGGCATCCTCGCCAAAGCACTCCTCCGTGCGGCCCCAACGGGGATCGCGCACGACATCAAGCACAGGCGAATAGGTCACTGTCCCGCCCTGGCTCCGCGTCTCCAGGGCCACCGCCCGGCACATTTCCCGGTACAGGTCCACATTCCATGCGCTTCCGAGCGACAGCGGAACCGGGAACACGGTAGCTCCAATCGCCATATGGCCGTGCGAGCATTCTTCTCCGATCAGGATCGGAATCCCCAGCCGGGAATTCTCGATGGCATAACGCTGAAGGGCGTTCACTGCCTCCGCCCCCTGGCGCGGGGACAACCCGCTGGCCAGCGTCACTCCGGTCCACGGATCGGCGCGAAGCATGCCATATAGCGAGCCGATGCCCGTCTCCGCCACCTGGCGTTTGAAATCTTCCGTCAGTGTAATTTCTCCATCTGTATGTTCATAGGCCTGCCAGCCGAAAGGCTGAACCAGCTGTGCGGCCTTTTCTTCCAAGGTCATCAGTCCCAGCAGATGCTCTGCCCGTTCTGCGGACGGTCTGCTTGGATCTTTATAGGTCATTCTCTGCACTCCCTCTCTCTCTGCTAACGTATTATTCCTTCACGGCTCCTACCGTAAGACCCTGGATGAAATAACGCTGGAAGAATGGATAGGCAAAAATAATCGGTCCGGTCGCCAGCACCACCATCGCCATCCGCGAGGTATCCTGCGGCATGGAGCGGAGCGCTTCCAGGCTGAGTGAGCTGTTGGTGGAGTTCTGCATAATAAACTGCATGCTGGTCTCAATCCGCATCAGCATGGACTGCAGCGGCACCAGATTCGGATCATCGATGTAGAGCAGCGCGTTGAACCAGTCATTCCAGTAGCCCAGCGTACTGAACAGGGCAATCGTGGCGAGACCCGGCAAGGAGAGCGGCAGCACCAGTGTCAGGAAAATGCGGAATTCACCCGCGCCGTCGATTTTACCGGATTCAATAAGGGCATCCGGAACGCTGGTGCTGTAGAAGGTCCGCAGGATCATAATGTAAAATGCGTTGACCGCCAGCGGCATCACGAGCGCCCAGATCGTATCCTTCAGGCCTAGAAACTGGGTGACAATGATATAGGTCGGAACGAGCCCGCCATTGAACAGCATGGTGAAAAAAGCAAAAAACGCAAAAAAATTGCGGTATCTGAAGCTTTTACGCGAAATGGCATAGGCATAAAAAGAAATAAACAGCAGGCTGATCAAGGTGCCGAGCAAGGTCACAAGGATGGTCACCCCGTAGGAACGCAGCAGCATATCCCCGGACTCGAATACATACCGGTACGCTGCCAGACTCCATTTGGCCGGAAACAGACTGTACCCGTCTCTCGCCAGCACCCCTTCATCCGTGAAGGAAATGATCACGACAAAGATAAAAGGAAATACGCACAGGAAAGCAAAAATACCGGCAAACAGATTAAACAGCACGTTCCAGGTTTTGGAGAGCTTATGGAAATCGCGTTCTTTTTTGACTAATATGGACATCTGGTTCACTCCTTTCGCCCCGACTAGAATAAGGCGCTGTCCTTATTGAATTTGCGCACGATATAGTTCGAGGTAATGACAAGCACGAAGCCGACCACGGATTGATACAGGCCCGCCGCAGTACTCATGCCAATCTCGCCTGTAGATTTGAGGCCTTGGTAGACATAGGTATCGATAACGTTCGTAACACTGTAGAGCGTCCCGGAGTTGCGGGGCACCTGATAGAACAAGCCGAAGTCGGCATAAAAGATTTTCCCGATAGCCAGCAGGGTCATAATCGTAATAATCGGGCTGAGCAGCGGCAGCGTGATATTCTTGATCTGCTGGAATTTGCCTGCACCGTCAATCATCGCCGCTTCATACAGCGATTTATCGATCCCCATAATAGCCGCCAGATAAACCACGCTGTTATAGCCCAGCGCCTTCCACAGATATACCAGGACGAGGATCACCGGCCAGTATTTTTTCTCGGAGTACCAATTAATCGGCTCTGCCCCAAAATAGCTCAGGATCTGGTTCAGCACACCGCTCTCGGAGCTGAGAAAGCTGAAGGCAAAGTAGCCGACCACAACCCAGGACAGAAAATACGGCAGGAACATGCCGGTCTGATAGACCTTCGCCAGCTTCTTGTTGGCAATCTCTGCGAGCACAATCGCCATCGCCACCGACAAAACCAACCCTAACAATATAAAGACTGCATTGTATAAAAGCGTGTTGCGGGTGATGACATACGCGTCATTCGTGGTGAACAGGAACTTGAAGTTGTCCCAGCCTACCCACTTGCTGTTGATAATACTGGCCCAGAAGCCGTCCCGGCTGTAGCGGTATTCTTTAAAAGCGATAACCGTCCCCACCATCGGCAGATAGGAAAAAAAGAGGAACCACAGCGCGCCCGGCAGAACCATGAGCAGCATAACTTTGTTATTGATGATATTTCGGATAAATCCGCCAATCATTTTCACGGGTGAGCCCTCCTAAACTGTAAAAGAAAAGACCGGGCAGAGGGCTTGGCACCCGCCCGATCTTCCTTAAAGGAATGAATTATTTGTTGTTTGCAGCTTTCCAGGCATCGATTTGAGTTTGTGCTTCTGCGATGATTTTATCGAGTCCGGCAGCTTTGAATTTCTCAATCGCTTTTGGCAGGTATTCGTTAGGATCTACGGTTCCCGTCATAAGCGGTGCCCAGAATTCTTCCTTCACGTTCTGCACAGCGGCAATTTCACTCGTTACCTTGGAGGTATCAAAGTTGAAGCCGAGCAGCGGAGCATTGATGCCCGCTTCGTTGAATTTCTTGAACTGCTCCCATTTGTCCGCAGGGTCGCCTTCGTTTAAGTAAGTGATCATGACATTGCCCAGGGAGAAGGTCGGCATGTCATAATTTTTGGCTTCCGGCAGGAACTTCACGGTGTTGTCGTTGACTTTTTCATAGTGCACACCTTCAATACCGGAATCGACCATGTTGCGCAGGACCGGATCAGTGTTCAGCAGGTTCAGGAATTCCATGGCTTTCTCCGGATGCTCGGAGTTGGCGGAAATGGCCTGCATCGATCCCATAACGGACCAGTTGTAAATATAGGATTTGCCTGCCGGCGAGGAGACTACAGGGTAGCCGTAGCTGGCTGACCAGAGATTGTCAGCCATTGGCTGTGTAGAGGCACGGTCCATGAACCATTTGCCCGATTTGTAAAGGTCATCCACGGAGGTAGTCGTCGCTACTTCTGATGACAGGTAACCTGCCTTGTAATATTTGTGTACGGTTTCAAGATTCGCTTTCAGCTCTGGAGTTTCCAGAATATTGACGATTTTATAGTCCTTGGTGTCCAGATAGACGGCCATCGGCATTTTTTCAATAATATAGTCAAACGGCATCACCGGCATAAAATCCTTCACCATCGCATATGGCGTGATGCCCGGTTCGTTTTCCTTGATGGTTTTGAGCATAGGCTCAATGCTTTCCATTGTGGTTGCGCTGCTGATGTCAAGCTTGTACTTGTCCACAAGCTCTTTGTTGAAGCGCCATACTTCCTGTGCCGGAAGCTCTTTGTTGGCAGGGATGGCGTAATTGTGGCCGTCTACCTTGGAGCCTTCCAGGAAGGCAGGGTCGATGGCATCCTTGATGCCTTTACCGTACTGGTCGATCAGGCTGTCAATTTCCAGAAAGGCGCCTTTGCGGGCATTTTGCACATAATCCAGGGCCCAGGAGCTTGTAAACATAATATCCATAGGCTCGCCGGAGGCTACCTTGACCTGCATTTTTTGCGAGTAATCGCCGAAGTCGATCATGTTGATTTTCAGGGTTGCATTGATTTTCTCTTTGGTATATTTGTTGATTTCGGCCACGACCGTATCCAGGTCCTTCTGCGGCGCACCGATGGTGTACCAAATCAGCTCTACCGGTTTCTCCGATTTCTCCCCGAGCCCGAAGCAGATTCATTGGTCCCGGCATTGTTGTTCGAGCCGCCGCATGCACTGAGCAGCACCGAGAATGCCATCATGGATGTTACTAACAGAGACAACCGTTTGCTTTTCTTGCTCATTCTTTATAACCTCCCCTTTTGTTCACCTCGAAACTGCAGGAATCTCCGAAGCCCTTGCCGGCCTCTGTCCTTTCAAGGATTATCTTAACTTTAGTTGATGTAAGCATTTTCAGACAGAAGCTAAACTAAAT
The DNA here is from genome assembly GCF_016772475.1 of Paenibacillus sonchi. Lineage (NCBI taxonomy): Bacteria > Bacillati > Bacillota > Bacilli > Caryophanales > Paenibacillaceae > Paenibacillus > Paenibacillus sonchi. The sequence continues at coordinate 2,884,112 of NZ_CP068595.1, read as the reverse complement.
AAAATCATGTAGAAAATAAAGAAAAGAACTTGCCCGGCAGACAGCCGCTATACAAGTCCTTTGTATTCAGTGGGGGAAATTCCTACATATTTCTTGAACTGCTTATAGAAGTATCCCGTCTCCCAGTAACCCACATTTCTGGCGATTTCGTGGACCTTCGAGGAGGTTCCCCGCAGCTGTTCCTTGGCTTTCTCAATCCGGTAGCGGTTGATGTATTCCGTGAAGGTATCGCCCACCTCTTTGCTGAACAGCTGCCCCAGGTATACCGGGTGAATGTTGAATTGTGCTCCGAGCGTCTTCAGCGAAATATCCTCGGCGTAGGATTCATGGATGAAATTCAGCACCTGCTGCACGACCGGACTTTTCACATCGCGGATCAGCAGATCAATCGTAAGCGCAGCGGCTTCCTTCAGAATATGAATCCATTCATGAATCGAGGTCGTCTCACGGAGTCTGCGGAAGCCCTCCTGGTACAGCTCCGGCTCTTCACAGTGCCTGATTTCCTTCAATTGCATCTTGAAGCGGATCAACCATTCCATGGAGAAATCCTGCAGGATCTCCGGGGTGACACCTTCCATATGCCGGAGCTGCTCGAACCGCTCGTCAATCCGCTGCAGCAGCCCTTCCTTATCCTTGGCCAGAATCAGCTTCTGCACCTGCTCCCAGTTATGCGTAACCTCCCGCCCGGCAGCTTCACTGCGGCTCTCAATCTCCTCATAGCGGATCACGGTCCGCTCCGGAAAAAGCATGAAATATTCCTGGGCTTTCTTCGCCTGGACATAACTCTGTGCCGCTCCCCCTTCTGTCTCCACAACAGAACCCAGCGAGAAGCACAGCGGCTGAAAGGAAGACAACTGCTTCGCCAGCCGCCCATGGCAGCGGTCAACCTCCTCCTTGCCGCGCTGGTATTCACTTAAGCCATGCAGCAGCACCGTATTTCCTTCCATATCCTGAAAAAGAATGGTGGAGCTGCTGTCCACAAGCGCTTCCGAAACCGCCTTCAAAAACTCCCCGCCGGCAGCCCCCTTCCCCGGCCGCAGCAGTGCAACCAGCAGCAGCGGCTTGTCCAGCTGTATGCCAAGCAGCTCTGAGCGCTCCCGGAATTCATTCGCCCCAATCTGTTCCCGGAGCCAGCGGTGCATAATGTTGTCTCTTAATATAGAAATACTCTGCGCATTCAGCTCATCTTCCACTCTGCTCATATGAAGCTTCTCCACGGTATTGCTCAGTGTAGCCTTGAACTCCTCCAGATTGATCGGCTTGAGCAGATAATTTTCGATGCCGAGCGTCATTCCTTCCTTGAGATAGCCAAATTCATCATACCCGCTGAGGATAATCACCTTCATCCCCGGCTGCAGCTTGCGGACAGCACGGATCAGATCCAGCCCGTTCATCAGCGGCATGGAGATGTCGGTGATCAGAATATCCGCGCGGAGCGAGGTCAGAGCTTCCAGCGCTTCCTGCCCATTCTCCGCCCTGCCCACAATCTCCATGCCCATTCCGGCCCAATCGACAATATCATACAGACCCTCAATGATAAAGGGCTCATCATCTACTATGAATACCTTATACATAGGTTGGCTCCTCCTCACCCAGATCCGGGAAACATACAGTCACAGTCGTTCCCTTGCCTTCTTCACTATCAACCGCTAACCCGTGCGGTTCCCCATACAGCAGCTTCATCCTCTCATTAATGCTCCGCAGGCCAAAGGACTCTGAAGAGCTGTCCTTATCCACCAGATCGTGCTGAATCTGCTCCAGCCGCTCCTGCTTGATGCCACGGCCGTTATCAGTAACCACGGCGCGCAGAATCACACCTTCCTTCGCCAGATGAACCGAGATATGGTTGTCACTGCGGTCTGTCCGCATACCGTGAAGGATATAATTCTCAACAATAGGCTGGAGCGACATTTTTAGTACAACCCGTCCTTCCAGTTCCTTGGGGCAGTGCAGCTCATAAGAAAATTTGTCCTTATACCGGATGCGGAACAGCTCCAGATACAGCCGGCAGGCCTCCAGCTCGTCTTTCATAGTATGCTTCGCCTTTGGATGAACATAGCTTTTGAATAAAACGGATAAGCTGTAGATCATCTCTCCGACATCCGCCGCCCCCTGTGAAATAGCGCGCATACGGATAACTTCAAGTGTATTGTAGAGAAAATGCGGATTGACCCTGGCTTCAAGCGCCGAAATCTCGCTGTGCTTCTGCTTGATCTCCGCCTTAAACACCCTGTCGATGTACAGGTTCAGCTCGTCCAGCATATCGTTGAAGCTTTTGGAAATCTGGCCCAGCTCGTCTTCCTTCACATCCGCGATACGGGCATCGAGATCTCCGTTCTTTACCTTGCGGGTAAAGCGGATAATGTTATGCGCCCGGGTGGCAAAATTGCTGATGAACAGCGACGGGGTAATCACCGCGAACAGGATGCAGATCAGGCAAATGATCACAATCATGTTGCGCAGGCCTCTGTAAGTTGCGGCAAGCTCCCGCTCCGGCACCGCACTGAGCACGGTAAAACCGCCTTGCGTATGCGTCAGCTTCGTAATCAGCATGCCGTTCACTTTTTCACCATCCGCATAGATGGCTTCGATCTGCTCGGGATATGGATATTTCTTGCCATAGAATGTCCCGGAGCTGTCAAACAATACATCATTGTCCGCCGACAGCACGATAATATCGCCTTTGAAATCCTCCTTGTAATCCCCCATGCTCTTCCAGATATGATCTGCGTCGTAGAAGACCAGCAGCTGGCCGATATTGCGCAATGACTGCTTATCATTGATAGGCACACGGATGGAAAACATGGGGGAATCGGAGAGGGAGATGGTTTTGCGGACCCAGATATTCGGCAGCGTCACACTGCTGGCTTCCTCCAGGTACAACGCATCCGGCACCAGCGAATGCGCCGCGTTGGTGGAGATAATATTGAAATTCTCCCGGTCATTAAATACGTACAGCTGCTGTTTGACAGAACTGTAGAGCAGCAGCCTGCGGATATCGGGATCATCCTCCAGCTGGTTGCGGAAAAACTGTACGCTGTCCGTGGTAGTGCTCGTCTCATTAAGATACCGGTCGAGCCGGTAGGTGACATAATCCTGGTAGGGATGCTCCAGCAGGTAGGATGTATTGGCCGTGAGTTCACTGTCCCGGTACACATCGCGCATCATCGTCTGCACAGCATTGTATTTGCGCTGCATATAGTCATTTACGCTCTCCACGGTCCGTTTCTGGATTTCCAGCTGTCTTTGCACAACAGACTGCGACATCAGAAGGAACATCAGATAGGAGAAGGTAATTGTAGTAACCACAGCTATAATGGAGAAGATCAGGATGATCTTCATAAACAGATTGTTCTTCAAATGCTTTTTGTACCATTTCCCCGGGAACAGCATGATGTGTCTATTCCTCCTACTCATGCAGCCTCATGTTTAAATTCCAACACCTAAGCCCTATATTTTAACCAGATTGCAACATTATATCACGCAGGAAGAGCGGCCGGGCTGTTCTTGTGCAAGGACGGGTGTCTGCACTGGAGACTTGAAAGCTTGGCTTACTTCTATTTCAACAATAAGATAAGCCCAGAAGTGTAAACAGGTTACATTCTAAAGGTTTACTGTACAAATTAAAGATAAACGCTTTCAACTAATCTGCTGTGGTACAGCCGGACACGCCGGGATTTCCCAGGTTCAGACACGGCCAAGCCAGGAATGATCCTCCGCAAAAGTGGACACAGTAACAGCAGGTCTGAGAAAACTTGAGCAAATGCTTCCGAAGCGAGTTTTGCTTGGAGCAATATCAGGGAAGCAGATGCTCGCAAAACGTTTAGGAGGATGTCAATGGACACTCATGAGTTCGTGGAGAAGTTTCAGGAGAACATGAAGAAGGCGGAGAAAAACAAACGCCGCGGCAAAGGCTCACCGGAAGCCAGACTGGCCACCAAGCAGCACGGCACAAATAAATAGTCTAAATCATAAGGGGATGCCCGCAAGCCGGTCGGCTTGGACGGACATCCCCTTTTCACTGCTCTGTGCAGCAATTTGGTTATTTGCTTAGTTTGGCTACACCTGCCGCTACTTGTTCAAGCTGGGCTTTGCTCAGCGTTTTGTCCGGCGAGCTGAGAGTAACATAACGGTCATCCAGCTTAAAGGTCAGCATCGGGATATCCGAAGGCGTATACCATTTGCCGGCAGCCCCGGTCGAAAGCTTTACTGTCGTGCCATCGTACTCATAGGAGTAATCCCGCGGTGAAATGTCCACACTCATGTGGCTGAAGAGAAATCTGACGCCATCGGAGCCTCCGGCCACCTTCTGGAAGCTGTCCCCACTGGTCATTTGCAGCGGCGCATAGGCAGTTTCAAAGCCCTGGAAGGCGGAAAACGCCTTGGTGATGGCTTCTTTTTGGGCGGCACTGTATTGAACGGCAGCTAAAGTGACCGCTGAACCGCTACCCGGTGTCGTTGTTCCCGCTCCAGAACCCAGTACAACCTGATTGGTTGAGGGATCGAAGGTTACCGGCACCTTGAGCGCATCCGCCATCGCACGGACAGGCAGGTAAGTTGTGTCATTATACGTGATTGGCGCAAGCTTCTTGCCATTATTGTCTACCGGTGTGTACGCGGCTCCGTTTACTTTGAACCCGATGCTGTGGTTGAGGTAGGCGCTGATCTTCTGCAGGTTGGTCCCTGCATACACCCCCGCTGAGCCGGTGACTGCCATTCCGAATACCATGGTTGCTATGATCATTTTTTTGCTTTTCATTATTATCGTCTCCTTGTAGGTTCGTTTGTTGTGTATCCCTTGCTATAGATTCATTTAATCATGAACTTGTTTCCAACTTGTATCGTGATTGTAAAGAACTAATTCCAAGGATTAAGCACAATCCGCAGTTAACGGGGGCGGCCAGGATGCGGTATGTTATAGACTTCGCTGTAGAGGATATCCCGGAACCGCCGGAATTCCTGCTGCGCTGCCGGACGGGGATAGGTCATGATCAGCAGCGGCAGCTCCGCCTGCCCTTTCCGCAGTGGGGGCTGCACATAATCAAAGGGATTCAGGTGAAAGCCCAGCCGTTCATAAAAGCCGATTCTGCGCGCAGCCAGCTCATTCACCGGCGGCTCCACCTCCAGCACAACGGGTTTGTCCGAGTAAGCGAGATAATCCTGCATCAGCTTTTTGCCGATGCCGCCCCCGCGGATATCCGGATTGACTGCAAGATGCTCAACAAACCTCAGCTCCGGGAACTCCCATGCGGCCAGAAAAGCCAGGATGCGGTTATCCGCACTGCGCTCGGTGTACAGCCGGTAGCGGGGAAGGCTCAGCAATCCCTTTTGTCCGCTATAGGTTCTATACTCATTGTCAGGAAAGGAAGCCTCCATAATTGCATATATCTCGTCAAACGATGTAGAGTTCATAGTCTTTCCCTTCTTTCTGGATCGTTGCCGCTTCTTGGCTCAGGGTCCTAATATATTTTACCCTTAATTGGGCTTGGTAAAATCGCGGGGAGGTTAGCCCTGCACACTGATTCCATTATTATAGAAGGTTGCTCCGGACAAGTGGTTTCAGCACGAAAAATGAATCTGTTGCACTCTGTACAGCAGAATCGGGCGAAAAAGGTGTATTCCGCGCAAAATCAAAAAATCTATCCTGAAAATAAACCAAAGTTGCTTTAAAGGCCATACGAAACCAAGCCCCTCTACCCTTATTTTTAAAAAGGGGCTACCATAGAGAGTTAAAGCTGTGCTCAACCAACAGATTCGAGTGTAACCTTACAGCCCAAAGCTTCTAATCGTTTGACGGATCGTCGAATGGAATGCTCTCGTTGTCGCTCTTCGAAGTAGTTGGATCCGAGTTCTTTGTAATCTTGCTGCTTGGTTAATAGATGGTATGCAATGAACAGAATACGGTGAGCGACGGCGACCGCCGCCCGGTTGGCTCCGCGCCTAGCCGCCAGCCGCTTGTACATGTTCGACAAGTACGTGTCCTGGGTTCGAGCGGCGGCTCTAGCCGCCTCAATTAATGCACTTCGAAGCTTGGAATTGCCTTTTCGGGTTTTAGCGTTTTTCTGCTTTCCTGCGCTTTCGTTTTGACCTGGAGCGAGGCCTGCCCACGCACAAAGCCGGGCCGCCGAACCAAATTGCTCTTGCACGTTCACACCTGCTTCAGTCACGATATGTTCGGCGGTGCTCCGCCCCACGCCCGGGATGGTATCCAGTCGTTCCAGGTCTTCTTCAAAAGGGGACATGCGTGCTTTCACCTCCGCATTTAACGTCAGGATCTCAGCTTCAAGAAAATCAATATGTCTAAGCTGGATTTGCAGCATTTGCTTTTGGTGCGGACCCATCAGGCCGTGTAAGGCGCGCTGTAACTCGGCTTTCTTGCTCTTCATTCGTTTCTGAGCAAATTCAGATAGCACCACAGGATCCTCTTCCCCAGCAATCATCGCGTCCAGCATCGCGCGCCCCGATTTCCCGAGCACATCGCGGATCACGGAGGAGAGTTTTATATTCGCACCTTCTAGCACTTTCTGAATCCGGTTTGCTTCTCGGGACCGTTCTTCAATTAAACTGCGGCGGTAGCGAATGAGCTCACGCAACTCCCGGTGCTCCCGGGTGGGGATATAGCTGCCTTTCAGCAAACCATGACGGAGGAGACTGGCGATCCATTCAGCATCCTTCACGTCGGTTTTACGTCCTGGCACATTTCGAATATGTTGGGCGTTGACCACGAGTGGCTGGATCTCCTCCAGTTCCAGTAGATTAAAGATGGGTTTCCAGAACGAGGCAGTGCTTTCCATGGCGACCACGGTACATTTTTTGTTTTTGAGCCAGTCAATCAGCTGCAATAAATCGTCGGTCAGGGTAGCAAATGTACGAATTTCCTTCCCTTCGGGAGTGAGGACACAGGCCACGACGTTTTTTTTATGGACGTCCAACCCACAGCAATGGCTATACACAACATCCATCGGGTTACCTCCTTCTACGGCGGTGTAGGGTGGGGATGGGGCTGGTGCAGCAACATGAATGAAGCAATCTATCCTTCGTGCTTCCACAAGTGGAGCAACAATCTGAGGTGCACCAGAGTTGCTGAGGTCTGTCTATTGCACGGGCTCAAGGCACCAAGATTACTCGACCCCTCTTCGCCAGCCGTAAAAAGAGACTTCGACACCTACCCATTTTCATCCTTCTTGGGTGCCGCGCGGCGGCATGGATGTCTATTGCACGAAATACAACTGATCGCGATTCGCCGCAGATTGCCCAGCTTTTATTGCACAAAGTGCAATCACTTAGAACGTATACTCCTTCAAAGGCACTTGAGGAGCCGTATCTTCATACAGCCGAAAAAATAGACACAGAACATTCTCTACTATGATTCCTCCAGTTTAGCATCTGGTACTAGGATAACGTGCTATACTATACCTATTGAAAAAAACCATCACGTTTACATTAGGAGAGATTCATTTGGACAATCAGCAGTGGATTGCACCTGAATTCTACAATCTCACTTCGGAAATGGAGCATCATCCAGCCGATAAGATTGCGCTTAAGTGGCTGCAGGAGAACGGAAATTACGAAGAAATCACTTACGGTGAGCTCATGAAGCAGGCCAACCGCCTGGCGGGCGGAATGTCCGGGCTGGGCCTTACGCAGGGCGACCGTGTGCTCGTTATGGTCCCGCGCCGCATTATTGCCTACGTTATTTATCTGGCCTGCCTGAAGCTGGGGCTTGCCGTCATTCCTTCCTCCGAAATGCTGCGGGCCAAGGATTTGGCCTACCGGCTGCGCCATTCTGAAGCCAGAGCCGTCATTGTCTGGTCTGAAGTGACCGGGGAAGTCAATAAAATCACCGAGGATCTGCCTGCGCTCGATTACCGTCTCGCTGTTGGCGGCAATGAAGAAGAGCTTGGCAGCGGATGGGCCGGCCTGGAGGGCCTGATGGAAGGCCAGCCGGAATCCTTCCCAGCCGTTGCCAGCCGCCGCGACGATATCGCCATTCTGGCGTATACCTCAGGCACCACGGGCAATCCCAAAGCTGTGGTACACACGCACGGCTGGGGATATGCCCACCTGAAAATTGTGTCGTCCCTGTGGCTGGATATCCGGGAATCCGACACAGTCTGGGCCACAGCCGCACCGGGCTGGCAGAAATGGATCTGGAGTCCTTTCCTGACCGTTCTCGGCAACGGTGCAACCGGCTTTGTCTACAATGGGCCGTTCCACCCCGACCGTTATTTGCAGCTGCTCCAGGATCAAGACATCCAGGTATTGTGCTGCACGCCGACCGAGTACCGCCTGATGGCCAAAACTGAAGGTCTGGCGCGTTATGATCTGTCGAAGCTGCGCTGCGCCGTATCTGCAGGCGAGCCGCTGAACCAGGAGGTCATCAACACCTTCCGGGAGCATTTTGACATTACCATCCGTGACGGCTACGGGCAGACGGAGAGCACACTGATCATCGCGGCGCTCAAGGATCAGCCGATCCGGGTCGGCTCCATGGGCAAATCCATCGCTCCAGGCATTGTCGAGGTCATTGACGGGGAGGGAAACCCCCTGCCTGCGGGCGTCGTAGGAGATATTGCCGTACACTTAAGCATGCCAGCCTTGTTCAAGAACTACTACAAGGACCCTGAACGCAAGGTGAACTGCTCCCATGGCGAATATTTTGTCACTGGAGACCGGGCGCGCAAGGATGAGGACGGCTATTTCTGGTTCGAAGGCCGGGGCGACGATATCATCATCAGCTCAGGCTATACCATCGGGCCGTTTGAAGTGGAAGAAGCCCTGATGAAACATGCACTGGTCAAGGAATGCGCCGTGGTAGCAAGCCCTGACGAAATTCGCGGCTCGGTGGTTAAAGCCTTTGTTGTATTGAAGGACCACAGTGCCGGTACACCTGAACTGGTAAAAGAGCTGCAGTCCCATGTCAAAGAATGGACCGCGCCTTACAAATACCCGCGCAAAATTGAATTTATCGCGGATCTCCCCAAAACCGCCTCCGGCAAGATCCGGCGCGTGGAACTGCGGGAGCAGGAAAAGAAGGCTGCGCAGGAATAACAGCTGCGGCAGACACGGAGAATACTCAATAAAACGGGTGCCATCCTCTGGATGACACCCTTACTTATGCCTTTTTATATTTCTGAATGGCTCTAATTAACGAATTGAAATTTTCGTCTGCTGCGTTCGTCCGCGCTGCTTCATCACAGGCACCAGCAGCAAGCCTGCACAGATTGCGGTACTTCATAAACTACTCCGACCAATAGTGTGCCGACGGATTCAGTGCCGCCCCAACTTCCCCTTCCAGCACCAGATCGCAGTCCAGATAACCTTCCTCATCCAAAAAATAAACTTCCTGCTTGTAGAATTCACACAGAGTCTCCAGGAACTTCTCCGGGGAATCGTACATCACAACCAGGTCGCCGTAGTCATGCAGCAGATCGCAGATCCGCTCTGTTCCGTCCTCGCTTTGGTAATAACAGATAAAATCACTTCCGTAATTGGTCAGAACGGGCAGCACAGTTCCGCCGCCGCTGTAGCCCTTTTCCTCCAGAATACTTTCCAGCACCTTGATTTCCTGCGCATACTCCTGAATATGAATCAGCCGGTAGCCCGGAATGAACTCGATCAGACTAGGCTCTTCTTCGTCGCTGCTTGTACCGGAAACCTGGCTGTAAATGGCCTGCAAAAGCTTCGGCGCATCCGGCACGATGTCGCTGACCGCAGGCTGCCCCTCTCCTTGCCCGCTCCCTAAGCTGGCGGTATAGCCGGGGCGCAATCGGGCAGACAGTTCAAGATATTCCTGAAATAACCGCGTTAATGATTCAGTAGCTGAAGATTTATACATGTGATCTCCTTTGCTTGCTTGGATTTGGGAGTCATTTAAAAAAGCGGAACGATAGGGAATTTCCCCGTCACTCCGCTCTATTGCATGACCTATTTTGTGGCCGAAGCCCATAATTTGTGCAGCCAGGCGTCAAAGTTCTCGCCTTTCTCGCCTTCGTAAGCGTCGTAGACGTCGATCCGCATCTTCTTCAGCTTCTCCTTGAACTCTTCATACGAATGGTCCCGCGGAAGACTCTTCTTGATGCGCAGCACAATCTTGGAAATGCCTCTGAACAGCTCGGCTTTGTTCTTCGACGGCACTGTAACCTCTTCACCGAAGGCCTTCAACTTCTCGTATGCAGCTTCTTGAACGGTATATACAGGATCGCTGACCATCAGGCGATTCAGAATATCAATAATTTGTTTGTGGTTGAAGCGGCCAAGCTCCTCCACGGCCTCAAGACGCGCTCTCCAATCGGCGGAGCGTCCGGCAGCCTTCTTCAGTTCCTCATAATTCTCCGGCAGCCCGTTGTTCAATTCTTCATTATTCAAACGTTACAATCCCCTTCTTGGTTAAATCTGCTGGTTGTATCGCAGGCCCGGGATTATGAACCAACCAAGGCGCAGCTTATAAATGCAATTCTACCGTACCGGACTCCTTCATTTCAATCTTTTGGACAAAATATTACTGTCGGTTCCCGGATACCACCGGGGAATATATATCCGGAAATTATCATAATCCTTCAGCGCAAGGCGGCAGCGGTCCATCATGTCCTGAATATCGGCTGCGCCGTAGGGAATCGACCACTTGATGGAATACAGTGAAGTATACGCCACGTACAGTGCCTGTCTTTTCCAAAAGGCCTCCGGCGGCGGTCCGCCGAAATAGCCCTCCAGCTTGCCTGCTGCAAACGGGATGCTCCACTCTCTGTCGAATATCTGCAGCTTATAGAATTCCTCCGCATAATCTCCAATATCCCAGCGGTTGAAATCGATCACACCTATCTTACCTTCAGGGGTGTAGATCAAATTGCCGACATGGAAGTCGCCGTGATGGTACACCTTCTCCACGTTATGGATCAGGCCGATATTCTCTCTGACGAAGGCGGTCACTTGCTGATCCCCCTCCAGGTGATAGGGACAGTCTTCGTATTCCCTGATTCTTGAGAGGATTTTGGATTGCATGTCTGCTTCCCAATGAGGCAGTTCCTCTTCAACCGGGATTATGTGCATCTGCTTCAATATTCTTCCGGCCTCTGCACCCAGACGGTACTGTTCCTCCGGCGGCAGTCCAGGCAAACACTCCTCCAGCGGAACGCCATCCACCCATGTAAGCAGCATATAAACGGACTGTTCCCCGTCTTCGCCTACACCGCATAATCCAAAATCGACAGCCCGGGACATCGGAAAATCCAGCCCGTTAAACCGCTGAATGCCTTCATATTCCTGCTGTTTACGGTGATACGTATTGCCTGCCGAGAGTCTCAGCAGCAGCCTGCGCCCCGCCTGGTCCTGAACGTAGAACTTCCGGTCACTCGACCAGCCTTTCAGCACCGGCTCCACCGTTGTCCACGACTCTGCTCCCGGTATTCCGCTTAGATCTTCCATAATTATGTTCTGCCTCCTTGCATTTCACTGCTTTGCGTCCGGTTCCGCCGGCACAGGTTCACCGGCTTTTACCAGCACTTTGCTGCCCAATAGGAAAAAGCCCTGAATGAACATGAGCAGCCCCGTGAGCATTAGCATCCATTCAATTTTCACCACATCGGCCAGCGGTCCGAAGATCAGCATCCCGAGCGGCATCATGGAGCTTGAGATCATGCCCAGCACGCCGAATACCCTGCCCAGATAATCGGGCTCCACCTTTTCCTGCAGCAGCACGGTGGACGGGGTATTGAAGAATGGCATCGCCAGACCAACCAGCCCCATAAAGAGCAGGTAAATCCAGAACACGGGAATAACGCCCAGTGCAAACGTGAATACTCCAATAGCGAGTGAAGACATCGTCATCGTATACACTCTGTTGCGGAAGCCCTGCCAGCCGGCCAGGATCAGACCGCCAAGCATCATCCCGATGGAGAACGCGATTTCGATCGCCGTAAGCCGCCAAATATCATCGCCAAAGGTCCGTGTGACCTGCAGCGGGGTCAAAAAAGCAACCGGGGCAGCCAATACAAGGAAAAAGGCCATGAACATAAAAAACGTACGGATATAGTTATGCTGCTTAATATAGCTGAAGCCCAGCCGCATGTCGTTGAAATAGCTCAGGGTCTGTTCTCCGGCAGCCTTGGCATGCAGCGGCACCTTCACAAAGAGCAGCATCGCAGCCACCGCCAGCGCCGCCGTAATCACGTCGATGAAAAAGATTACCTCGATGGAAGCCACGGTGAGAAGCGCGCCGCTCAGCATCGGGGACAGCAGCATAATTAGAGCTTGAATACTCCCATTGGTTCCGTTTACCTTCGTAAGGTGCTCCTCCGGCACAAGCTGGGGCAGCATTGCACCTACAGCCGGTGTCTGCACCGCAGTTCCGAGTGCCCGCACCGCAGACACCACAAACAGCAGCCACATCTCGTCATAGCCCATCAGGAACAGCAGCGCCAGAACCAGCGTCGCAGCCGCAATGCAGGAGTCGGAGAGGATAATCAGCAGCTTGCGGCTGTACCGGTCTGCCCATACTCCGGCAAACGGAGACAGCAGAAACGTCGGCACAAACCCGCAAAGAATCGAAATCGTCATCATAAGACCGGACTGGGTATTCAGTGTGATATACCAGAGGATCGCATACTGTACCAATGAAGAGCCGAATAAAGAAACTGTCTGGCTGGTCAGAAAGAGCACAATGTTCTTTTTCCAGTTCGAAGGCATGGGCAGAGGAACACTCCTATCTCCGGATATTTTGCAGCTATTTTAGCATAGATTGGGGAGTTTTGGAAAAGGAAACGGCTCTTCCGGACTTCAGGATATGAGGGGCTGACCAGGGTATGTGTAACGAATGTTGAGGTTGCGGTGTGAACTTAAATATTTTCATTAGGGACTTCGTCGGGACTACGGAGAATGTTTGGACTTCCGGCCGCTGCCCATCTGCAGATTTCTTGATATAAACCGCTGTTCGCGGTGGAAATCCGCAGACTGCCTATGCTGAAGATAGAGAGCTTTCCTACGGAAAGCTTTTAGGCGGACGCATTCGCTCCTACAGTTCCAAACTTCCCCTCCATCCCTTTCCCTTTTGTTAGTTTTTCAAGTTCGCTTTATATAGTTAGAATTTTTCTTAGTACTATCCCTTCGTTGCCCCCGGTTCTCCGTCTCTCGTCGAGCCTGGGGGCAATGAGCTATTTCATCCTCCTATTTCCCGCAGCATTTCTTATACTTTTTTCCGCTTCCACAAGGGCATGGGTCATTACGTCCGGGTTTTGGGTCGACCTTAACTGACTTTTGTTTTAACAGATCGCCTAGCAATTCTATTTTCCCTGAGCTTTCCGGTTGAAAGCACACCCAGTTTTCCATCTCGGCATGGATATCATTAATGTATTGATAAGACTCTTGGGTACTTTTGCGCTGCATCGCTTCGGCTTGACTCATTTGCAGGGTGGCCTTCACCTCATCCAGAAGGATGACATAGGGGTCAAGTGCCTCATCTTTATACAGCTTTTCGATATCTGCGTATACTTCTTCGGGATACAAATCAACTGCAGCGCACACAATTTCCGCATTAAAATAGTAATCAGAATCCACACGTTTACTTGTCAGCAGCTCTTTCACATAGCCTATTGCCGTCTCCCTTAAGATTTGGCCCTCATATACGAGGATAGTAAGCGCCCGAAGCCCTTGCCCCGGGCATATTCACTGGCTTCTCCATTTTCGATCAGCCTCTTCAACAAAGAAAGGTCGCCATCGTAGACTGATCCCAGCATCCTTCCTCCGGCATCCGTCAGAATGTCGTTGAAGATCATATCTAATAATTCCTCCGGGAGCGAGAAAAGCTCAACCAGAATAGGGAATAATGCCGTGACACGTAACTGCGAAAGCAGATAAGCAGAGTACATAAAATCTAATCGCGCCGGGTCCTCCGCCAACTGAGGATGTGCCTGAAGTTCACGCATAATCTCCAGCAGATGGGGAATGGCCTCCTCTTTTCTGCTGATGATCTCCTCAAGCTCTTCGCGGGGAAACCGGCGATCCTTGTTGTATTTGATAGAATCTAATAGATGTTGCATATTGATCCCTCCAGGGAAAAGATATATTGCCTATCCTGGTATTCTAAGTACTCTTCCTAGTCTATCAACCACGCTGCCTGCGTCAATAGTCTATCTGTAATGTTATATACTTTCTAGAGGGATTCCGCAGGAATTCAGGATGTTAAATTTGGCATCAGCCGGGAAATTGACAAATTTCGGGTTTCGATGGTACGCTCACAGTGCGTTCTTTAAACCGAACATTTTTTTGAAGGAAGCTGTACAAATCCAAGTAAGGAGATTTCCTATGACTGACGGGTATGCCCTGGATAAAAAAGGCTTTTCCAAGGAACTGAGGCTTCTTCTTGAAGTGCTCAAAACTGATGACATCGATGAAACGGCAAAACGGAATCCGCAATTATTCACGGATATCGACTGGGAGCTATGGGTACGGTTGTCCCTGCATCATCGTGTATTTCCTTATATATATCCTAAGCTTAGCCGGATGCGTGAAGAACATGTGCCGTCTGCGGTTACCCAGCGCCTGAAATGGGAGTACCGGAAAAACACCGTTCAGATGCTCCAGCTCAGCGGGGAAATGGGCTATCTCGGGGAAGAGCTTGCCAAGCTGCAAATACGCTCCCTGTTCCTGAAAGGACCGGTGCTTGCCCAGGAGCTGTACGGCGATATTTCTCTGCGGACCTCCCGTGACCTTGATTTTCTGGTGCCGATGGCACAACTGGCCGAAACCGAAGCGCTGCTGGTCCGTCTCGGCTATGTGAAGGAGGAAGATTTCGAAAGTATACTGGGGGACTGGAAATGGCGGGAGCATCATACCACGTTCAATCACCCGGACAAAGGAATTAAGGTGGAGGTGCATTGGCGCCTAAGCCCTGGCCCTTCCAAGGAACCGGAGTTCGACGAGCTGTGGAAATGTGCGCGGACCAGCAGCCACTTCGGGCAGAATGTTCATTATTTGGGCAGCGAAGACCTGTTTCTTTTTCTGGCGGCCCATGGCGCACGCCACGGCTGGTCGAGGCTAAGATGGCTGCTGGATATCCGTCAGCTGCTGCTGCAAAAGCCCGACTCCGGCAAACTGGCCGGACTCATACAGCAGTATAATTACGCCGATGTTGGCGGCCAGACGCTGCTTCTGGCTGCCGATCTGCTGGCAGCGCCGGTTGAGCCCGCCCTGGAGGGCTTCACGAAGCGGCCTAAGGCCCGGCGGATTGCCCAGCTGGCACTTTTCTATGTGGCGCGTATGATCAATCTCCATAATCCTCCCCTAGAGCCTGAGGCCGAGCGGCATTACAAATATTATCAACCGGCAATTCTGACGCGCTGGCATCAGTTCTTGTATGTAGCCGGCTTCCTGTACCCTTATGCGGTGGATGCCAAGACACTGCCGCTGCCAAAGCCGCTGCATGTGCTTTATTTCCCTTTGCGCCCCTTTCTGTGGACATGGCGCAAGGTGAGCGGCCAGGAGAAATAGGCGGCTTCAGGGGTAGAAGGCTGGAGCGGCCTGGGCTTAGCCGCTTCGAGCGCGGACGACTGGCCTTCGTGGCTTCGAGGCCGGGTGGGCGGGACATACTCCGCTGTCAATCGCGTCGATGCCCTTAGTAAGTGGTTGAATTGCACTTTGTACAGTTAAAACTTCACTTTATTGAGGCAGCGAGGCTGTAACTGCATTCTGTACACTTACATAGGCTGATACCGACTAACCGGCCTCATTTCATCGTTTTTAATTGCACAAACTACAACTATATCTTGAAATAAGCCTTTACAGCTTATTCTAACTGTAGAAAATACAACTATAGCGGAAGGCAGGCGACTGGCGCGTGGAAATCGGCACGCGGATCGCGGAAAATGCAGCCAGGCGGACGTCCCTGCCGCATCTATTGCAGAATGTGCAGCAGATTTCAACTTTCCGCACGCAAAAAAGGATTCTATTGCACTTCGTGCAGCAGAATCCTTTACTTTTGCCTTTTTGAGGCCATTTGTCCTCATTTGATTGTACAAAGTGCAATAGAATGCAATTTCTGCTCCCTTTGAAGCGGAATCTATTGCACAAAATGCAATCAAGGACCAGCTAAGCCGGCCCTTCTAATATCCATTACATAGGCTACATCGCCTCTTCCTGGCTGCTGAGCAGGCGGCTGAACATGCCGCCTTTTTCGGAGGCCAGGCCACTATACACTCCCTGCTGGATGACCCGGCCCTGGTCGATGACCAGGATCTGGTCGGCGCCCCGGATGGTCGACAGGCGGTGCGCAATGACGATGACCGTAACTGTTGCTTTCAGGCGCTCCAGCGCCTCCTGAATCCGCTTTTCGTTCTCGGTATCCAGCGCACTCGTCGCTTCGTCCAGCACCAGAATCGACGGCTTGCGGATAATCGCCCGCGCCAGCACGAGGCGCTGCCGTTCTCCGCCGGAGAGGCGGACGCCGCGGTCGCCAAGCAGCGTATCGAGTCCTTGCGGCAGCTTGCGGACGAAGTCAGCCGACGAGGCGAACTCCAGCGCCTCCCACAGCTCAGCCACGCTCGCATCCGGCTTGATCATCGTCAGATTGTCACGGATCGTCGCGTTGTACAGAAACGGGTCCTGCGCTACATAGCCGATGGAACGCCGGTAAGGCAGAAGCCTCTCCCCTGTAATCGGCTCTCCGTCTGCCAGAATCTCACCCGATTCCGGCTGCATCAGTCCCATGAGCAGGTCCACAAGCGTGCTTTTTCCCGCACCTGAACGCCCTACAATGGCTGTCATGCGGTTCGCCGGGATCACCACGTCCACACCGCGCAGTGAATAATTCTCCTCCTGCGGGTTGTAGCGGAAATTTACATCACGGGCTTCGAGACCATGCTTCAATGTCATTGGAGCAGCCACAGCACCGGATTCACCGTGTGCGCCATGCTCCGCAGCCTGCAGACATTCCTCCTGCAGCTGCTGCAGGATCTTGAAGGAAGGCAGCACGGAAGCAAGCTGCTCCAGCAGGGTCTGAAGGGAGGAGAAGGTTGGCCACAGACGGGCGAACACCAGAATGACCAGGAGCAGATAAGGTCCCTCCACATGCAGGAAGCGGAACGACACGAAGATGAACATCGCTATCAGCAGCGTGGACGACATTTTGTACAACAGTTGGGAATTCGTGCGCAGCCGCGTATAATCCAGCTGCTCTTTTTTGACCTCATCGGTGAATTCATGCATCCAGCTCAGCCGGGAACCCTCCAGATTGTTGCTTTTGATATCCTTGATGCCGTTCAATTGATCCGTAATCCCGGCCAGATACTGTTTGCCCAGCTCGGAGCTGCGGCTGCCCAGCCTCTTCGCCTTGCGGATGAAACGACGGGAGAATACGGACAATAGAACGGCGCAGACCAGGACGGCCAGAGTCATTTGGGGAGACAGCCAGAACGCAAAGCCGATCTGTACGAGCGTGAACAGCAGCGAAGTCAGGAACTGCAGAAAGCTGCTGATTCCCGCAAGCACCCTCGCGAGCTCAGTCGTCATTACATTAATGAGGTCCGAAGTACGCTTTTTCAGAAAAAAGGACCACTCGGCCCGCAGCAGTGCGCCGTACACTTCATATCGCAGCTGCCGGCTGTAGCTCTGCTGAATGTCCACGTTCCGGATGGCGACAAAACGGGAGATCAGATTCTGGCAGAGTACAATAAATACATACGCGCCAAGCACCAGTGCAAGCGCAGAGGTCTGCGGCAGCTCCGATATGAAATCTAACATAGGGAGATCGATGCCTGCTGCGTTCCCGCCAAGCTGAATCCCAGCCATGCCCAGCATGGGCACCAGCAGCAGTACGGCAGAGCTCTCCAGCAGGCCGCTGATCACCATACCGAGCAGATTCAGATACAATTTGACTCCGGACAAGCGCTGAAGCTGCCGGATGTAATACATTATCGCTTGCATGGAACCACCTCGATCAATCGGCATGTAACACTTTGGCGAATTTCTCCACCACTACAAAGCCCTTCATGGCATCATCGCCCGAGACATAATAAGACCCGCTGCGCAGCCAGGCATGGGCAATCATCCGGCCCTGCTTGTCCTTGGCAACCCCCATGTACAAAGTGCTCTCAATCCCGCGTTTTTCAAGCATTTTGAGTCCCGCTACCGCTCTGACCATGCAGGTGCTTTTCCAGGGCGTAAAGCGGCTCATGACACGGATCGCCTTGGTGACATGCCGAATGCGGGCGGCATCGCCCTCCTTGGATATCATAGGCGTTTCCTGCGCCTGTATGCCCAGCTGCGGAGCTGTTTTGGCGAACGGGAACAACAGTTGAATCCGAACGAGAAAAAGCCTCCAAAGCGCCTCGGGAATGAGCGCCAAGGCGGCTTTATCTACCGTCAGCAGCAGGCGTATGCGCCGTAAGGTCATCATGGCTGGCTTACAATACCCGCAAGATCCTCATCCAGCAGGCTCTGCAAAAAAGCAAATACATCCTGGCGGGCAATCTCCTCCGGAACCTCAAAAGTCTCCCGGATGATCTCCACCACCCGGCCAGCGGTTACAGGCGACGCCAGCGCCGTCCAGATTTCTCCGCCAACCTCACCCAGGTTGTAGTACTTGCCGTTTTTTACATTCAGCATAACCTTTTCGCCGTCCATATTGCTGGCAATATTCCCCTCACGCTGTACCAGCACTGATTCGAGGGACAAGACATCCGCCGTATTCATATTCATGAGTTCATCTCCTTCACTTGTTGCTGCTGCAATGCTTCAAGAATAAGCGACGTTTGCTGCGGAGCGCTGAAGCCCTGCTCAGGCCGGGTCAGCCGGTACATGGGCAGCCGGCCCACAAAAGAAGCCAGCATGCCGAAATGCCACTCGCGGATTCCGATCCGGTCCACAATCGCTCTTTGATAGGTATGATGGTACAACGTGTGAAACCGCTCCATGCCTTGAATCGGCTGCAGGCTGACCGGAGCCTCCGGGGCCGCCGATAATTCGAACAACCCTGCAAGCTGCAGAGGTTCACCGTGGAAGCGGTCATGCACCGGTACGGCAAACTTGGTTTCCCGCTCAAACAGCGGACGGTAGAGGGACGAATTCATTCCCAAATAGTCCAGGCTCTGCTGCCACAGCTTCTGCTGCGGATAACCTGGAACGGCAAATGGATAGCCATTGTGCACCATAACGGGAATAACGTCGTCACTGATCAGCGGATTTCCCTGATCCATCAAATAGGAGGCCAGCGTGGATTTGCCTGCCCCTGAACGCCCAACCAGTGCATAGGCCTTGCCATCAATAACAAGCGCGCTTCCATGAAGCGGAAGAATCTGTTTCTGCATCAGCAGAATCCCCATGCAGCTTCCCAGAATGAAGAGACGGATACAATCCGGATCTGCACCGGGTGCCGGTGATACTGTAATCGTATTGCCGTCCTGAATAGCAAAGATGGCTGTATCCTTAGACTCGAACATGACCTCATGCCCGGATACCCCAAGACTCGGCGTGATCTTCGGAATAGCTTCCCAGCGTTCTTTCAAATCTCCCTGAATCACCGATACACTGCCAATAAGCCCAGGCTCACCGGTAAGCGGAAGTTCCGGCAACGGGAATTCGCTGTGGATGTGCAGACCAAATGCTTTGTAAGCCAAACCTTGAACGGTACTCGCCATGCGATTCACTCCATATCTTCGATTTGCCCGGGTTCGGGAGACTGCTGTAAAAGGATAGCCCTGGTCCCCCTCAGCAAGCCTAGGGAGACGAGGGCCAGGCGAACAAAACCATCCTAGGAGTAGTGTTGTACTTCATCCGGATCATCTTGGAACGCGTCGACGATAGCAACACCAGGTCCAGCCATAGTCATTTTCACATCGAGTACTTCCAATGCAGGCTTGCTGTATTCCTTTTTCATATTTTCACCCCCTTTCAAGCATTCCCTCATCAGGACAAACGCTTCAGAAAACGGTAAAACACAAGTCCACGTGTCAGAAGGCGAAAATCCGAGTTGAAAATCATATTTGGTGCGGGCTCACTACCCAGCCGGTTCAAACATCCGGCGAGCCCGGTATTATTGAGGTAAGCAGAGGTGCGGGGGTCTTGGATCATCTCTCTAAGCTCCTGAATAAAAGCGTCCCACTTCGGAAGCATCCGGTAAATCCCGTCCGCCCCCTGAACACCGCGCCGTTTCCGGTTCAGACGCACCTCGTCCGGCAGCAGTCCCTTCATCGCTCTGCGGATCAGCGAGCGGTCCACCCCATGCTGCACATACTGGCTTTCCGGCACGGACAGGCAGAAACGGATAACACGCAGATCATTCGTGGGATCACGATCCCACACCCGGTATTTCAGTGACAGCTTCGTCGCTATCGTCCCATTCACATTCCAGACATGCGGCTGTTCAAAATGCTTGCGCCGGATATCGTAGATGGTCTGGGAAGAGCCACTGTTAATCCCCAGCGCCTTCAGCCGTTCGTCCACTTCTGTACGCCTTGCGAAATCAGGGTGAATCAGATCAGGCGGAGCTTCGTGCTTAGCCGGCAGCAGCCCAGTCAGCGACGGGAAGGCTTTTTTGCCGACAATTTGAAATACTTTTCTGCGGTTTGCCCCCATCGACTCATTGTACTTCCGGTTTTCCCGGTAAAAGGAGATCCAGCGGAATTCACGAATCAGCTTAGCCTGATAATCCAGTGCAGGGCCCCAGGAAATGGTCCAGTTGCCTCTCTGTCCGCTGAGCAGCACACCGATGTTCTTCATCTGCGCCTGCTCAAAGATCCCTTTGAGCCAATAGGAATTTTCAATAAATTTATAAGGCATCTCCATAATATCCAGCCAATCATCAATTTCACTGTAAGGGCTCAGATCGGGAAAATTCAAAAAGTTAGGCTGAATATTCCCGACATAATCGATGGTTTCCTGGATATAGGGACGCTCATCGGCGATACGTTTGCCGATGTTGAAATCGACAAAGTTATCCACCGGATAGGAACTGAAGGTATGCAGCGGCTGGCCCTGGCGGCGAAGCTCTCCAGCGGCGAAGCTGACTACCGATCCGGAATCGAGGCCTCCGCTAAGGTTGGCTCCAACCGCGCGAAACGTCCGGAGCCTGTCCCGGACCGCTTGCCCGAACACCTCACGAAAGGCTTCCTCATACTCCTGATCTGACCGCAGCCGCAGCTCGGGCGGAGCCTGCAGTGTACAGTAGCGGGAGAATAGGATATTACCGCCGCTTACGGAAATCGAATGGGACGGCGGCAGTTGTTCGATGGACTGATAGACTGTGGAGTACTGGTCCGAAACATCGGTACGCGTATGGATCGCCAGGAACTCGGAGGCCCAACGTTCATTCAGTGTCCGGTCTGCCCCCGGCATCGACAGGAGCGGATGAATGACAGTACAAAAAGATAACAGCCCTCCGGACCGGAGAAAGTACAACGTGCGGTTCCCCGAGAAGTCTCTGGCCCCGAACAGCGCCCGCTTCCGTTCATCCCAGATCATAAAGGCAAAGTCACCGACTAGATAGACCGGTGCCTGCTCGCCCCATTTCTCATAGGCCAGTAAAATAAGCAGACTGTCCGGCATAGAGACCCTATCCCCGCGCGGCACCTGAAGCCGTTCGAACAACTCTTCACGGTTATCAATAATAGCGTCGGCCGTAATAGCCAGCTTCCGCATAGAATCATAGTAAGGAAG
The DNA here is from genome assembly GCF_016772475.1 of Paenibacillus sonchi. Lineage (NCBI taxonomy): Bacteria > Bacillati > Bacillota > Bacilli > Caryophanales > Paenibacillaceae > Paenibacillus > Paenibacillus sonchi. Next base: position 2,862,470 of record NZ_CP068595.1, on the reverse strand, counting down.
CGTCTCTCCGAGGGATTGTGGCGTAACCCACTGCGACAGGCAGCCCAGGAATACATCCGTGCTCTGCCATGTCCTGATCTCATCGGCCGGATAGCGGCTGAGCTGCTGCATAAGATCAGGTCCCTGCTTAGGGTCCAGAGGTTGATGCTGTAAATGATAGATTCCCGCAATCGCGCTCATGGCAAGCCCCCACCTGGTTCAAAAGCCTTCTCCGGGCTGCTGAAAAGCACCCATTAGAGCTTTTTTACTGGTTCTTAATTAAGAACGTTTCTTTATATATAAGATAACGCCCTTCCCTAAAATTGTGAATAACACCACCGACTACTTTTTGGTATCCTTTAGCGTATTGACAATATATTTTATATTTGTTATGAACATAGGCAGAAAGACTATAATCTATTGAATTGAAAACCCTTTCCAGGAGTTGAGACCATAGAACCAGATCAGATGGAGCCAATTTTATTGAATATTCCCGGAAGCTTCACAAGCAGCCGTTTGCTGATCCGTGCAGCACAATGGGGAGACGGGGCTGCTGTTAACGAGGCCGTACACGAAAGTCTTGCAGAATTGCGTCCATGGATGCCCTGGGCACAAATAGCCCCCACTGCTGAAGAATCTGAAGCCAGCATCCGGCGGTCACATTTGCAGTTCCTGGAGCGTAAAGATCTTAGACTGCTTTTATTTAATAAGGAAACGGGACAGCTTGTGGGCAGCAGCGGCTTGCACCGGATAGACTGGCAGACGCGCAAGTTCGAAATCGGGTATTGGGTACGGACATCGTGCAGCAGACAAGGGTATATTAGCGAGGCGGTAGCTGCGATTGCAGAATACGCAATTAGGGAGCTGGGGGCTAACCGGATCGAAATCCGGTGTGACTCACGCAATACACAGAGTGCACGCGTAGCTGAGCGTCTGGGCTTCACCCTGGAGGGCATTATACGTAATGACAAGCGGGATGTGGCGGGAACACTGAGAGATACCCTGCTTTTTTCCAAGGTCCGGGGAGTGGAGTACTAAAGCGTCATAAACTGCCCCTGCCGTGCGAGAAAAGCCTCCTTCTCCTTGTAATCCGGCATCACGCTGCCGAGGCGGCGCCAAAAGGACCGGTCATGATTCATATGCAGCAGATGGCACAATTCATGAATGATTACATAGTCAATGACTTCCATCGGCGCCATGGCGAGCCGGTAGTTGAAGGTCAGCTTTTTATCCGCGCTGCAGCTCCCCCATTTGGTCCGGGATTCAACGATTTCAATGGATTTGGGCTTCACCTTCAGCACCGTTTGATAACGGGTGATCCGCCCGGCAACAATCTTTTTCAGGCTGGCAAAATAGAACTTTTTCAGCTCAAGCTTCAGCTTCTCCACGTCCTGCTCACTCGTGTTAATCAATTCATGCAGCAGATACTCCTTCCCCAGGTACAGGAATTTATCTTCCCTCTGGTACTCCTTCGGAGCCGGGAGCCGGCGGGCCGCCGCATTCCTGCGCAGACTCTCCAGAATCCATTTACCATGCCGCTCTACTGCGCTGCGAATCATTTCTTCACTTGCACCTGTAGGCGCCTTGACTATAATAAGCCCCACCATATCGATCTGCAGGGAAATCTTTTTCCGTCTGGCGTATTGAACATGAAGCTGCAGGGTCTGATCCCCAAGTTGAATCTGCATAGCCACCATCGTTTCTGTAAGATTGATTCCTTAAGCTTAGCATGAATGCTATGTAGATATGAAGTCCAGCCTTGAGCTGTCCCATGTACAAACGACCAAAAGGGGGTGTTCCCGCAGCCGGACAACGGCTTCAGGAGCATCCCCTTTTTACATTAGTTATGCTTTCAGATAGATTAAACCGGTACTACGAAGATGCCAGCGGAAAATGGCAGGCTACCCTTCGTCCGGGTTGCAGTTCTTCAAGCAGCGGCTCCTGCTGGCGGCATTTCTCCTGGGCCAGCGGACAACGGGTATGGAACCGGCACCCGGACGGCGGGTTCGCCGGTGAAGGAACATCACCCTGCAGCACAATCCGGTCCTGCTTCCTTCTTGGGGTCGGCTTGGGAATCGCCGAGAGCAGCGCTGCCGTATACGGATGCAGCGGGGCGGCAAACAACGCCTCCGTCTCTGCGACCTCAACCAGCTTGCCCAGGTACATGACGCCTACGCGGTCCGAGATATGGCGGACAACATTCAGCCCATGCGCAATGAACAGAAAGGTCAGCCCAAGCTCTTTCTGCAGCTTCATCAGCAGGTTGATGACCTGGGACTGCACAGATACGTCCAGCGCAGATACCGCTTCGTCGGCAACAATGAACTGCGGATTCAGCGCAATCGCGCGCGCGATCCCTATACGCTGGCGTTGTCCGCCTGAGAATTCATGCGGGTAGCGGTTTCTCCGCGTAGCATCCAGACCGACCAGCTCCATCAGCTCCACGACTCTGGCATCGATCTCACTTGACGTCATGTTCCGGTGTATCCTCAGCGGCTCACCAATGATATCCTTGACCAGAAACCGCGGATTCAAGGAACCGAACGGGTCCTGAAAAATAATCTGCATCTCCTCGCGCAGCTTCCTCAGCTCCTGATGGCGCAGCGAATGGATATCCCGGCCGCCAAACAGCACCTCTCCCCCGTGGCGCTTTGCAGCCGGAGCAGCACCCGTCCAAAAGTGGATTTGCCGCAGCCGGATTCGCCAACCAGGCCAAACGTTTCCCCTCTGCGGATAGACAGGGAAACACCATCGACGGCCTTCACCTGGCCAACCGTCCGGTTAAGCAGGCCTTTGGTAATCGGGAAATATTTTCGGATCTCCTTCACTTCCACCAGAACTTCGGCGGCGGAGGCAGCATTATTCAACGGTTTAACTGCGGTCTCATTCGTCATGCCTGTCTCACCCCATCTTTGTTGTCAGCTTGGACCGGCTTCCCCTGAAACAGCCAGCAGGCGGTACGGTGATCATCCGTAATCATGAAATCCGGCGGCTCCTTCATGCTGCAGACCTCCATCGCATGCGGACAGCGCGGATGAAAGCGGCAGCCCGGCGGAAGCTGGCCGATCGGCGGAATCGTTCCTTTAATGGTATACAGCTCTCCGCCGCGCCCTCCCTCAAAGCCGGGAATGGATTGCAGCAGACCAATCGTATACGGATGGCTCGGATGATCAAAAATCTCTTCTACTGTACCTTCTTCTACAATAGCTCCCGCATACATAACAGCGATACGGTCCGCAATCTCGGCAGCCACCCCCATATCATGGGTGATCAGCAGAACAGACATGCCAAGCTCTGCCTGAAGCTTGCGCAGCAAATCCAGAATCTGCGCCTGAACCGTAACATCGAGGGCCGTTGTCGGCTCATCGGCGATCAGCAGCTCCGGATTGCAGGCCAGAGCAATAGCGATAACAATCCGTTGGCACATTCCGCCGGACAGCTCATGCGGATACTGTCTCGCCCGGATCTCCGGCGCCGGAATCCCGACCAGCTTCAGCAGATCAATGGCCATTTGCATAGCCTCTTTGGGGCTTTTCTGCTGATGCAGCTGCAGGCTTTCGGCGATCTGTTCGCCAACCGTAAATACCGGATTCAGCGAGGACATCGGGTCCTGAAAAATCATCGCGATCCGGTTGCCGCGGATATCACGCATCTCTTCCTGCTTTTTCACAGCCAGATCTTGTCCATGAAAGTTAATATTGCCTTCAAGAATCATTCCGCCGGCGTAATCAATAAGCCGCATAACGGCAAGCGAGGTCACGCTTTTACCGCTGCCGGACTCTCCGACAAGACATACCGTCTGTCCTTTATCCACATTGATGGAGATTTGGTCGGTCGCCTTCACGAGCCCCTTTTCCGTTACAAAGCCGGTGGTCAGTTTCCGGATTTCGAGTAATTTTTCCGCCATTTGTCCAGCCTCCTCCGGGATTTGGTCAATTGCTGTCTGGGATCCAGTCCATCCCGGATGCCATCGCCGATAAAGTTTACCGCCAGCACCACGAGCAGGATGCACAGACCCGGATATACGGCCTGCATCGGATCTATCAGCATGAATTCCTGTGCGTTGCTGAGCATCAGTCCCCAGCTTGTAGCCGGAGCCTGGATACCAAGACCCAGATAGGACAACGCCGATTCACTTAAAATCGCACCGCCGACCATCAGAGTCGCATTCACAATAATCGGGAAGCTTGCGTTACGGAGCAGATGGCGGAAAATAATCCCCCAGCTCGATACCCCGATCGCTTTGGCCGCCTCGACATACTGCATTTCCCTAAGCTGCAGGAAGTTCCCCCGGACCAGCCGGGCAATGCTCATCCAACTGGTCAAGGCCAGAATCATGATCATATACTCCATCCGGGAGCCGAATATCGCCAGCACGAGTATATTCAGGAACAGCGTAGGAACGGAGTTCATCACGTCCACAATACGCATGAAGACGGTATCCACCCAGCCGCCAAAATAACCTGATATCGCCCCGATAATCGAACCGATGGCTACTGACGCAAAGGCTACTGAAAACCCGATCATCAGGGAGATTCTCGCACTGTACAGCAGTCTGGTGAGTATATCTCGTCCCAGCTCGTCTGTTCCCAGCAGATGCCCGTCCACTCCGGGCTTCAGGTTGGCGAACATCAAATCAATGGCTTCCGGCTTATATTTAGTGAGAAAAGGAGCGAGTGCAGCAATCACTATGAAAAAAAGCAGCACGGCAAGTCCGCTCATGGCGTATGGGTTGTGCGAGAACTTGTTCCACAAGATGGCCCAGGGACCCGGAGGTTTTTTCAAGTCAGCCGCTTTTTTCGTTTCCATTGAAGACAAGGCATCAGCGGGCAATTGTGAAGGATTAGTACTCATGCTGCTTTCCCTCCTTGCTTGCCGAGCTTGACGCGGGGATCTACTATCGCATACAAAATATCTGCGAGCAGATTGCCCAGCACAACCATAACCGCCGTTACGATAGTTATAGCCATGAGCACTGAATATTCGCGCTCGCTTGCCATTTGCACGAACCAGCGTCCCATGCCCGGCCAGTTGAATACACTCTCCGTCAAGGCGGCCCCTGCCACCAATATAGGAAGATCCAGGCCCAGAATGGTAATGATAGGAATAAGCGCATTGCGCAGCGCATGATGGAAGACGACTTTCCGTTCTTTGACACCCTTGGCGCGTGCAGTACGGATATAATCCTGGTCCAGTACTTCAAGCATGCTTGCCCGTGCATATTTCATGTAAGACGCAAGAAAACCCAGTGACAGCACCGTTACCGGCAGCACAAGGTGCATGAGCAAGTCGCCGATATCCCCTTCTTTCCCTCTTGTATGCATATCGGATAGAGGAAACCAGTTCAGCTTCAGGGAAAACCACTGCTGCAGCAGTATCCCGAACCAGAACGTTGGCATCGCAAAGCCGAGATAAGAGATGAAGGAGGCCGACTGGTCGGACAACCCATATACTTTGGTGCTGTTATAGATCCCCCAGGGAATCGCAATGATTAGGGATAACAGCCAGGCTGCCCCCATGAGAATGAAGGTATTGCCGATACGGGGCCATAGCAAATCCGCAACCGGCAGGTGATTTTTAAAAGTATAACCCAGGTCTCCCTGCAGCAAGCCGCTAATCCAGCGCACATACTGCACAGGGACAGGCTGGTCCAGGCCGAGATTATGCGCTTGCTGCTTGAAGACTTCCGGTGAAAGTCCCGGAGACAGCATCATCTGGGTCGGCCCTCCGGGAGCCGCATGAATTAGAAGAAAGGTAAGTATCGTAATCAAAAAGATCACCAGCACCGATTGCAATACGCGACGAATCAGATATTCTGTCATCAAATGTCCTCCTAGAGATGGTAAGGCATAGGATCACGGACCTCTTCAAGACAAAAGGAGAAGAGGAAAGAGAATTCTCTTTCCTCCCCCGCGATTCTATTTCCTGTGTCTGTTCATTTAGTCGGTTACCCACCATTTGATCGCATGGAAGTACTGTCCATAACCCAGTGAAGGTTCAGGAGCGTCTTCCTCTGCCCAGTGGACTCTAGGCCCCGTACCAATGGCTTGCCCATATTGATACAGGAACACGTAAGGCAGGTCGGTAGAGATTTCTTTACCTACTTCTTTATAAATTTCTTTGCGCTTTGCCTGGTCAACGGTAGAATATCCGTCTACCCACAGCTGATCCAGCTTCTCATTCTTATACCAGCCGCTGTTCTGTCCGGCAGGCGGGAAATACTTGGAGGAGAAGACGCTCTCTGAATCCGGGTCAGGAGTGTTCAGGGACCATGCTAACAGCAGGGCTTGGAATTTGCCCGGTGTTACGTTCTGGTCAATCCAGGCCGCAAAGTCAATGGCCTTCGGTGTAACTTCAATGCCGACTTCCTTCAGGTTCTGCTGAATGACTGCAGCAACCTGCTCACGGCGGCTGTTGCCCGCATTATATTGCAGTTCAAAGGAGAAACGGTGCCCATCTTTGGTAAGAATGCCATCCTTGCCGGCAACCCATCCGTCTTCCGCCAGCAGCTTCTTGGCGGTTTCTGCGTTGTAATCATAGTTAACGGCTGCATCGCCCGGATCAGCCCAAGTGTCCGGCAGGAAAGGTGCATTCATCAGTGCGCCGACACCCTTCAGAATGTTGTCGACCATCCCCTGACGGTTCAGTGCATGGGCAATGGCCTGTCTGGTCTTCTGTCCGGCGAACAGACCGTAATTATCTTTGAAGTTCTTGGAATCAAAGTTGAACATTATATATTCATACTGGGCGCCCGGCTTTTGGATGATATGAATGTCTTTGTTGGCGCTGACGGCTTCAACCTGCGTGACCGGAATGGCACTGATCTGGTCCGTGTCACCCTTTAGAAGGGCTTGAACCTCGGTATTCTGGTCAGCATAGATTTTATAAACCAGCTGTGCGATGTGAGGTTTAACTTCGCCCCAGTAGTTGGGATCAGCATCAAGGGTGTGGCTGTCTCCCTGTTTCCATGAAGTCCATTTCCATGGTCCGTTTGTAACGGTTTTAGCCGGGTCGGTACCATAGGGATTAGTTTGCATTTCTTTCGGCTTGACATCCTTCAGAACATGAGCCGGTACAACAGCCTGAACCAAGGCGTACAAGAATGGCGCATACACTTGCTTCATTGTGAACTTCACTGTCTTGTCATCGACTTTCTCAACGGTCTTTACCTTGTCGAATTGACTTGTAAGCGGTGATCCGGTTTCCGGATTCTTCGCCATATCAACCGTAAATACCACATCGTCTGCAGTGACCGGCTGGCCATCGCTCCATTTGATGCCGTCTTTCAACTTCACAGTATAAGTCAATCCATCCGCAGAGATTTCCGGCACATCCGCTGCCAGAGACCAAGGCTCTGCCTTTACATTTCCTTCGCGGTCCAAATTATAAAGTTTGGAAAATACGAATTCCGCTATATCACCGGAAGAAGTGTCGTTAATCATAAGAGGATTAATATTGACGATATCGGAAAATGAGCTCATAACCAGCGTGCCGCCGTCCACCGGGGCGCCTGCAGCCGGTTCGGAAGCTGCGGGAGCTTCACTTGCGGCAGGGGCAGAACTCTCTGCCGTAGCATTAGGTGAATTAGTTGCGGTGTTATTTGTACTGCAACCTGTGAATAGAACCCCTACTAGAGATAAAACCAGTAATCCAGACCACCATTTTCTCTTTTTTGCCATTCGATGTACTCCTCCTTAGTTAGATCAAATCAGAAGTCCAACAGCCTTCAAGGTATGTAACAATACCTCACAAAAAATTCTTTTACGATTAAGTCGTCATCCCCTGAAATAGACCACAGGTCAATTACCAACAGAAACAACTCAGGCCGGGAAGCTAGCTTTCCCATATAAATTATGGTTTATATTACATGTTAAATTTTCTTACGTCAATATCTTTTTTAACCGTTATTTACCTTGTCTTATTTCTATTTAATGTAGTATAATTCCTTTTCATTCCAATGTATTTCCTGACTAAATCATTAATACCATTAAAAGTTAAAATAAAGAGAGTTTAGATAACAGCCGTTTGATTTAACTGTGTTAATTACATGTGATATTTTTATGGATATATATATTCATATCACACACAAAAAAGAAGCGAACAGCCGCTAGGGTATCTCCCTTCTCCGCTGTTCGCTTTATCCCCTTTTATTTGCTCACACAATTCCTGCCCTTTTTCTTCGCGCGGTATAAAGCAGTGTCTGCCGATTTCATCACGGTTTCCGTGGTTTTGTATTTCTCATTCTTTTGAGAGACACCGATGCTTACGGTTATGTATATTTGCTTGGAGGTCCTAGTACTGGAAGACCTTTTTGAAGACTTGTTTTTGGATCTGCCCTTGGCGCGTATGGTGAAGGCCTGTTTGGATATTTTCTCCCGCAGCTCTTCGAGATGGGGAAGCACATCACTTATGGTTTTACCCGGAAAAAGAATAGTAAATTCCTCTCCGCCATAGCGGAAGGCTCTCCCTCCGCCCGTAACCTCCTTTATGTTGGAAGCCACCAGTCTCAGTACTTCATCACCCGTGTCATGTCCATAGGTATCATTGAATTTTTTGAAAAAATCAATGTCCAGCATGGCGATTGTATAGTTAAAGCCCAGCTTCATCATATCCTGCTTCAGCGCCCGCCGTGAAGGCAGACCCGTCAGCTCATCGGAAAAAGCCATCGAGTACGAATCCTGTATGATCGAAATAATGAAAACAATCCCTGAAGCAGCAAATATTATTGAATACAGCAGCGGGTTATTGTTCTGGTGCAGCACGTAAAATATGGCTAATAAGACACTTATGAATGAAATTTCCTGCGAAGAGGACCGGTATACGATTGCCCTGACCAGCAGGATGGCAAAGGCAATCACAAACGTAATCACAGACAGCTGCGGTATGGGAGTTACGGCGTAGAGATCTACAGGCACCACCTCTTTATTAAACAGGTGCAGCCATTCTCTTTCTCCCGACTCCATCTGCCAGAACAGAAACAGGCATTGCCCCAGGATCAGAGCCATCCGCAAGCCCCCCCATAAGCTGATGATGCCCCTCTCCTTAAAAAAGGAAAACAGCGCAATGTTCAGCGGAATCACCATACAGATAATGGAATAAACATCTCCGCTCCGCAGGGCTGTACCTGAAATCTCCGGCAAATAGGCCATGGACGCGATACAAAGCGCAAGAATCAGCAGAATGTAAAATTCCCGGCTCCGGTTAAATTTCCAGGATAATACGGCCCCTACAAAAAAAATCGCATACGGGGAAAAACCTATGGCCTCTACCTGCGGATTGGACATTTTATTAATTTTTGTGTACAAAAAGTAGGCTGCCGCCATCACTATAAATGGCAGAGTTCTGGATAAGGCTGCTTTGATCGTAGTCTTCAAGCTCAATAATTCCTTTCATGGAGTTTTCTCAAGGCTCCATATTAATATCGGTTGTATTGAGCTGCTAAATAAAGTGAACCAGGCACTCTGGATTTATTAATAAATTACAGCGCGCCAGCTTGACCAGCGCATGGCATTCCCTGTTAACGCTGCTGGCCTCTGCCAATCCCGAACACATAATATCCGGCAATGACCATTAGAATAAAGACTGCGCCGACAATCAGGGGAGTGCGGGTATCCGGATTAAACCACATGCCGACCAGCACCAGCGACAGAAAGATTACCGTGATATAGTTGCTGACCGGAAAGAACAGTGACTTGAACGGATGCGCGCCCATTTCGCTTCGCCATTTCGCCCGGAACCGGAACTGGCTGACCGCGAGTGCAAACCACGGCACCATTCCCGGAAGAATACTGGCACTGTATATGTACAGAAACAGCTTGGAGTCAGGCATCAGATAGTTGAACAGAACACCCAGCAGCAGCAGGGCGATTGTCGTGATAATACTGTTCCTCGGTACACCGGTCTTCGAGACTTTGCCAAAAAACTTCGGGGCCTGTCCGTTCTTCGCCAGCGTATACAGCATTCTTCCCGCACTGTAAATTCCGCTGTTGCAGCCGGACATGGCGGCGGTCAGCACCACAAAATTAATGATGCCCGCCGCAGCCACAATCCCCACCTTGGCAAAGGTCAAAACAAACGGACTGCCGATTTCCCCCACCTGATCCCAAGGATAGATCGTGACAATCACAAAGACCGCGCCCACGTAAAAAATCAGAATGCGCCAGATGATGTTTTTGATCGCTTTTTGCAGCGTATATTTCGGATTCTCGGCTTCTCCGGCCGTAATCCCCACCAGTTCAATCCCTTGATAGGCGGCCGTGACGATGCAAAGCGCAAACAGAAAACCCTTCAAGCCCCCGGCAAAAAAACCACCGTGGCTGTATAGGTTGGAAAGGCCTATGGGATGCCCTCCATTACCCAGACCAAAAAAGATCATCCCAGTGCCCAGCACGAGCATTACCGCAATGGCCACCACCTTGATCATGGCGAACCAGAATTCAAATTCTCCATAGAACTTCACCGCCGCCAGATTAGCCGCCGCGATAATCCCTACACCTGCCAATGCCGGCAGCCATTGCGGAATCCCCGGAAACCAGTAGCCCACATAGATCCCGATTGCCGTAACTTCCGCCATCCCTACCGTAACCCACAGGAACCAGTAGCTCCAGGCGGTCATAAAACCCGCAAGCGGATGAATATACTTGTGAGCAAACGTAGCGAAAGAGCCGGTCACCGGTTCCAGCACCAGCATCTCCCCCATAATGCGCATAACAAAAAACATGATGATTCCCGCCAGCAGATAAGCCAGCAGCACTGAAGGCCCTGCCCATTTGATCGTGCTGGCCGATCCCATAAAGAGGCCCACACCAATGGTCCCCCCGAGTGCAATCAGTTCAATATGCCTTGTCTTAAGACCCCTGTTTAATTGCTTAGCTTCCAACAAGAACGCTCCCCTTCATATGTCTCTCTTATGTGCAGCTATCATACTATGTAAGTAAGCTCCAACGCTGTGATATTCATTAACGCGCTGAAGGATTACCTTGTAGAATTGTACGGGAATTCATGTGGAATGACAATAGCGAACAACAGCGAGGGGGCATCCAATTAAATACAGAAAAAGATGCGGCTGCCGCATCTTTTGGACTACAGGATTATTAATCGGGTTCACTCCAAACCGCTGCCCTCATGCGCCCGCTTCAGAGCGGCAATGTCCAGCTTGCTCATTTGCAGCATTGCCTGCATGACTCTTTGTGCTTTGACGGGATCGGGATCGTTCAGCAGCTCTCCCAGAATAGTCGGGAAAATCTGCCACGATAAGCCGTATCTGTCTTTCAGCCATCCGCACGGCCCTTCCGTGCCGCCTGCGGACAGCTTTTCCCACAGCTCGTCGACTTCCTCCTGCCCCTCGCAGTTCACCAACAGGGAAATCGCTTCCGTAAACTTGAATTCAGGGCCGCCGTTCAGCGCGGTGTATACTTGTCCGTCCAGTTCAAACGTCACCGTCAGCACCGTCCCGGCAGGACGCCTGCCGCCTTCACCATAATATGCGGTATTTGTGATCCGGGAATTTTTGAAAATCGAGGTGTAATATTTCGCCGCTTCTTCCGCTTCCGTATCGAACCATAGATTCGTAACAATTTTCGGCATAACAGATCCCTCCTGAATGTTCTATTGCAGCTGGAATGCTCCACTGCCAGACGTTCCTCTTCATTATAGACCAAATAGCCGGCTTAATTTCTTATGGATTGCTAAAAAAAGGGACCGGAAATATATAACTTTCTGATATGCCAAAAAAAGCCCGGGCGCAGGCCCGGGCTTTATGGTTTAATCTTATCTGATTAATTCTGGTCCATCCATTGAAAATGGAAGCTTCCCGGCTGATCCAGCCGTTCAAAGGTATGCGCTCCAAAATAATCTCTTTGCGCCTGCAGCAGGTTGGCCGGAAGACGTTCCGAACGGTAGCTGTCATAATAGGCCAGTCCGGAGGCAAACGCCGGAACCGGGATTCCTCTTTTGACGGCAAGCGCCACCACATCTCTCCAGGCTTCCTGGTAGTTGTGCACCACGCTGCTGAAGTACTCATCCAGGAACAGGTTCTTGAGTTCAGGATCGCGGTCATAGGCGTCCTTGATATTTTGCAGGAAGCCTGCGCGGATAATGCAGCCCCCGCGGAAAATCATCGCAATGCTGCCATAGTTGAGGTTCCAGTTATACTCATCCGAAGCCACTCTCATTTGGGCAAAGCCCTGGGCGTAGGAGGCGATTTTGCTGGCATACAGCGCTTTGCGGACCGCCTCGATGAACTCCTTGGCATCGCCGTCATACCCCTTGACCGCAGGCCCCTTCAGGCGTTTGCTTGCAGCCACACGTTCTTCCTTCATCGCTGAGATGAACCGGGCAAAGACGGATTCGGTAATGATGGACAATGGAACACCCAGATCGAGGGCATTTTGGCTCGTCCATTTGCCTGTTCCCTTTTGTCCGGCGGAATCCAGGATTACATCAACCATCGGTTTGCCGGTATCCGGGTCAGCTTTGGCAAAAATATCTGCCGTGATTTCAATCAGATAGCTGCTTAGCTCCCCGCGGTTCCATTCCGAGAAAATCTCATGCAGTTCAGCGGTATCCAGGCCGAGTACATCCTTCAGCAGTTGATACGCTTCACCGATGAGCTGCATGTCGCCGTATTCAATGCCGTTATGCACCATTTTGACATAGTGCCCGGCACCATCTTCGCCGATGTAGGTCGAACAAGGGTCCCCGTCCACTTTGGCCGAAATGGCCGTCAGGATCGGTTCTACCAGCTCGTAGGCGTCCTTTTGCCCGCCCGGCATGATGGCCGGTCCTTTCAGCGCCCCTTCTTCACCGCCGGATACCCCGGCCCCGATGAAGCGGAAGCCTTGGGCCTGAAGCTCCTTGTTCCGTCTTTGCGTATCCGGGAAAAAGGCGTTGCCGCCGTCAATCAGGATATCCCCTGGCGACAGATGCGGCACCAGCTGCTGAATCGTATCATCTGTCGGCTTGCCGGCCTTGACCATAATCATGATTTTGCGCGGCGTCTCCAGGGACTGGACAAACTCTTCGATGCTGTAGGCACCTGTGAAGTTTTTGTCTGCTGCTTCCGCAAGCAGTTCATCCGTCTTCTCCCGGGAACGGTTGTAGAGGGCCACTGAAAACCCTTTGCTCTCCATATTCAAGGCCAGATTCTTCCCCATAACGGCTAATCCGACCACACCAATCTGCTGTTTCCCCATCGTTCATAACCTCCTATGATATGTGCTGAATTAAACCTGCGGCGCTTTTTTCCAGTCGGCAGCGAATTTCTCCAGCCCCTGATCGGTCAGCGGGTGCTTGGAGATTTGCTCGATTACGCTGAACGGAATGGTGGCAATATGCGCACCAGCCATGGCTACGCGGGTTACGTGGTCCGGATGGCGGACCGAAGCTGCGATAATCTGCGCGTCCAGGTTGTGAATGCGGAACAGCTCGGCAACTTTTACGATCAATTGGACTCCATCCTCGGAGATATCATCCAGACGGCCCAGGAACGGCGATACATAGGTAGCTCCTGCACGGGCAGCGAGCAGCGCCTGGTTCACAGTGAAGATTAGCGTAACGTTGGTTTTTACACCTTTTTGAGTGAGGTAACGGCAGGCCTCCAGACCTGCGAGCGTCATCGGGAGCTTGATCGTGATGTTTTTGTCATAGTTGTTGATCTTGATCAGCTCATTCGCCTGTGCGATCATCTCTTCAGCGGTGACAGCATCCGGCGTCACTTCGGCAGACACAGACTCCACCTCAGGCACGGTGCGCAGAATCTCTGCAATGCGGTCTTCGAATTTCACGCCTTCTTTGGCAACCAGGGATGGATTCGTTGTGACTCCGGACAAAACACCGATTTGGTATGCTTTTTTGATGTCTTCCACATTAGCGGTATCGATAAAAAATTTCATATTCTTAATCCTCCATTTTTAGTTGAACTAATTGTAGTATTAAAAATTTGAAGCAACAGGCAGCGCAAGCTCGCTTTCTTCATCCACGGCAGAGTCAAGCCACCAGTGATGCCCGTTCTCTGCAAGCAGCTGGTCTGATTCGGCAGGTCCAAACGTCCCGGCTGCATAATGATAGAGAGGAACGCTATTCTTGGCAAAAGCATTCAGGATCGGCTGCACCCATTTCCAGGACAGCTCCACCTCATTCCAATGCGCAAAGAACGACGGATCTCCGTGCAGCGCATCATAAATCAGATTTTCATAAGCCTCCGGCACTTCAATAGAGCTGGTATGAAAATCAATGTGCATCGCTTTGAACTTCCCTTTGTGCTGGGGATCTCTGGCCTTGAGCTGCAGCGTTATTCCCTCGTTCGGACTGATCTCGAACACCAGCAGATTAGGAATATCATCCTCGGCGGCTGACGAGTTCTGCTTAAGCGGCTCTTTGAACTCAATGACAATACGCGTCGATTTCTCTTTCATTCTCTTCCCGGTCCGGATATAGAAAGGCACACCCTTCCAGAAGGGATCGTCAATCTGCAATCTGGCGGCAATAAAGGTATCGTTCTGTGAATCGGCCGGAATTCCCGGTTCAGCGGTGTAGCCCAGCGCCGGCTTGCCCTGGATGGTACCTGCGGTATACTGCCCGCGGATTACATTGAACTGGACATCGGCTTCTTCCAGTGGCTCCAGGGACTCCATCACTTCTTTCTTTTTGAAGCGCACTTCGTCTGCTGTGCTGTCTTTCGGCAGGCGGATCGCCAGCATCATCAGCAGCTGGAGCATATGATTCTGGAACATGTCTCTCAGCGCACCCACGTGATCGTAGTACCCCGCTCTTTCTTCCACACCCACCGTTTCGCCTGCGGTAATCTGCACATTGGCAATGTAGCGGTTGTTCCAGAGGGCATGAAGCACCGGATTCGTCTGCTGGAACACATCCAGCTCCTGCACCATCGGTTTGCCCAGGTAATGGTCGATCCGGAAAATTTCATCCTCGGTAAAAGCCTCGCTCAGCTTCAGATTCAGCTCCTGGGCTGACTGCAGATCATGGCCGAAGGGCTTTTCAATCACCAGGCGTTTCCAGCCCTTGGCGGCACCCAGACCGCTCTCCTTGATATTCAAGGCAATGGGTTCAAAAAACTCAGGGCCGACGGATAAATAGAACATCCGGTTCGGGGAACTGCCCATGTCCGCTTCCAGCTGTTCAACCCGCTGCAGCAGCTTAAGATAATCTTCTGTGTGCCCCACATCCAGCACATTATATCGGAAGGCCTTCAGGAAGCCGCGCACGGACGCAGAATCATTCACTTCCCGCCGGGAAAAATCCCGGATCGACCGCTCCACCATAGCCTGAAAGGCTTCATCAGCCACTTCTCTTCTGCCAAGACCAATCACAGAGAATGAATGGTGCAGCTTGTGGTCGAGATATAAATTATACAGCGCAGGATAGATCTTTCTTCGGGCCAAATCTCCTGTCGCTCCAAACAAAACAAATGTAGTTGCCTCCATCTCCATTCTCCTTCTGCTCTGGTTTATCTTTCCTGAGTACACTATAATACAAATACGAACCATGCAAGTAATTAATATATTTCACAGGAGCTATAGACCATGTCTATGAACAACTTTGAGCTGTATAAGGTTTTTTACTGGGCAGCAAAGACCGGAAGCCTGACCCAGGCCGCCAAATCCCTCTACATTACCCAGCCCAGCGTCAGCCATGCGATCAAGCAACTGGAAGACAGCTTTGGCCTGACCCTGTTTACCCGGAATTCCAAAGGCGTGGTACTGACACCGGAGGGGGCCACCTTGTACTCCTATATCGAGCAGTCGCACATTCTCATCACCCAGGCCGAGAAGAAGATGGCCGAACTCAAAAACCTCGACAACGGCGAGCTGCGGATTGGCGGCAGTGATTCCCTGTTCAAGCATTATCTGCTGCCCTTCATCGAAGTCTTTCACCAGCGCTACCCCGGCATCCGGCTGCATCTGATCCACGGGACTACACCCGAAGTCATCTCTTATTTAAAAGAGGGCCTCGTTGACCTGGGCGTGGTGCGCATGCCGATCGCCGATCCCCAGCTTGAAGTGCGGCAGGGGCTTCAGCTCCAGGACTGCTTCATTGCGGGCAGCCACTATGCCGGGCTGAATCAGAAGGTGCTCTCTATTGAAGAGCTGCTTCAATATCCCATCATCCTCTTCTCCCGCAGCAGCCGTGCACGGATGGCCATTACAGACTTGTTCCGGGGTTACGGCTACGAGCTGAAGCCGGAATTCGAGGTAGGCAGCGTGGGCCTGCTGATCGAATTTGCCCGCAAAGGACTCGGCATCTCCTTCGTCACGCGGGAATTCGTGTCCAAGGAGCTGGAAGAGGGCTCCCTCTTCGAAATTAAGCTCGACGTACAGCTCCCCCCTGCCCAGGTGGGCATGATGACCATGCGCAACATGCCGCTGACGACTGCGGCCAGCAAGTTCATTGAGCTAACAAAGTAGAGCGGCCCGGGGGAGGCGCCGGGGGAACAACGGCGAGGTGCCCGGGCGGAATGCCCGGGCGGCTTCAACAACGGCACTTTTGCCGTTGTTTCCGGGCATTACGCCCTGGGGCGACACAACAACGGCACTTTTGCCGTTGTTTCCGGGCATTACGCCCTGGGGCGACACAACAACGGCACTTTTGCCGTTGTTTCCCGGCATTCCGCCCTGGGGCGACACAACAACGGCACTTTTGCCGTTGTTTCCGGCATTCTGCCCCCGGCGGGGGAGCCAGCGGTCCTATTGCCGCAGGTAAGACTTTAATAAGCCGCCGCCCTTAAAGCGGCTATGCTCCGAGAGATGTGTTTGCCGCACGGCTCTTTGTATTTGCCCTCTTTTCCACCCAGACTGTCTGTCTGACTGCCCTGAATCTAGATGCTCCCCCCACTATTCAAAAAGCAGATACCAGTACACCGCAACCTCACCGCTGACGGCGGGGATTCCTTTATACACATATTGATCAAACCCGCCAATTACAAACCCGCAGCGCTCATAGAACCTGCATGCCTGCACATTGATGTTCTGCGTTTCCAGCATGATTCCAGGCAATCCCCGTTCCTGCGCCCAGCGCTTGGCCTGTTCCATCAGTTGTCGGCCGATCCCATACCTTCTGAATTGCTTGTCCACCTGGATCATCTCAATAAGCGCATAACGGTTCCAATTCTTTTTCAATACCATTCGCCCCACCGCCTGTTGTTCCGCAAAAGCCAAATAAACCACTTGATCGGGGTTATTGATGTACTCAGAATCCTCTGTTACGTCTGCCTGCTCAGAGGTTTCTTCTGAGTATCTTTTCTCATAGATTGGAATGTCTTTTACGGTGTATGTGAACTGATTCTCTATGTATGAAAGGACAAGAGCTGAATCTACAAAAAAAGAATCGTCCATATCCGTCCAGCGGCCCTGATCCTCAGCCGTCATTTCCCGGATGGAGATATCCAGAAACTCTGAGGACTCTGCATCAAGTTGTTTCCATGGTTCCTGCTGATTCATGTTGCACCCTCCTTATATTTTCACAATCCATTATCTGATTAAGCCGTTTGCGGTCCTGGTGTTTGTTGTCCACTGGTTCAATCCGCTGATGTGGATTTCTTTTCACACTGATGAGTCTGGGCCGATGCCCTCGTCTCCGTGACGGTCATCCCCGCTATGAGATGATGTCGGCAGCCACGAAGGGACCATTCAAGCAAAAGCAAGCCGCCAGAAGCGGAGAGAATTGGAGCTATAACATCTGCGTATCCGGTCTATTACCAAACAGAAGAGAGCCTAACCTTCGCGGTTGAAGACGGGGGACTCGTAGTTGCAGAGTATTATACTGTTTATGAGGATAGGCCTTTTAATGCAGAGGCTAATATTTCTTCCTTTAACTCCTTGGTTAGGGGCCTATTATTATATGATAAAGCGTAGGGGCTTATTTCCACTTCCTTGCCTTCTTCTCCCAGCTTCTCAGCTAAATAGAACAGCGCATTTAATGGGTTCGATGGTTCATTCAACAGATGAACAATTAGTTCCTCGAGTAGTTGCTGTCCGTTGACCGCCGGAAACTCCAGCAGACCTTGTGTGCTCCGGAGTTGTGCAGCATAATCACTAAACTTCTCATTAATATCCCAGCCGGGCCATTTATTCTGAAGCTGACTGAATAAGCCGGAAATCACGTCAGCATGCCAAAATTCTAATCGTTTTTGAGGAATATCAAGATGGAAGCCACCCAGAGGAAAGTCTTTCTTCCATTCGCTAAGAGCAAGCTTTTGATAGCCATATGCTTTATCGATCTTATCAACTATTTCAAGGCCGTGAAGCAAATACTCTTCAATCCCTCCCCCTAAGGGGAATATTAGCATTTCATTTGCTGAGAATCTTACACTTGCCACCGTTTCAACCCAGTCTTTCTCTTCAGGAGGCGCTAAACAGATACTATTCAAATCACTATCACCAACGGTTAACACCTTTTCCTTGGGGTAGCCTACATAAGAAGCTAAATCTGCAATACCTCCATAAGCCCACTCGATCTCCCAGCCGTTCCACGTCTTTTGCATAAGCTGTATATATAGATTTCGAAGCGGAATGTCAAACCGTATATCTTCGCCGCCGTAAATCAATAATTTCTTAATGTCCAGATCAAGGACAGCACCGCCTTCAGCCCATATATCATTAAGCCAACCGGATTCATCTACCTTTGTTTGAAGTTCAATAAATTCGACGGCATATTCAGGACCCCAGAACAAGTCCCGTGGCAGTGTATTCGCACACCAGTGGCTATAATACAGCTCATAAGACCGATTTCTTACAATTAGCAGATTTGCCCTCTGTCCCATTCTATCCTCCGTTTAATCCACATTTTCTAATATCTCGCCTTTACTACCCTTAACTTACACCCTAGATGCCCTTCCATCGACATTTCTTCCTGCCACCATGCAACATCCAGTATTTCAGAACAAAAAGGGCAGGCCACATATTCGGAGTCCCCGCCCTGATCAATAAACTGTAACGAATCAAATACATGAATATCGCAAAAGATCGAACGATCATCCAGAAGACGAGCCAAAATTAGCTTATAGTTGCCTTCAGGTATCAGCCTTATGACGTTTCCGGACATTTGACGCTCCCTTCGTTCAGGGCAGTTACCATACTCGAGACTTACTGCTGCTCCCGTTGTCTGTCGATCATCCCCAAGTAACGATCCAACTGCTGCTCCTCCAAAGAAGCAATCATATCAGCAAAAGGCTCCAGATCCCGATGTACAGCGTAGGCTTCCAGGGCATTAAAATAATCCAGTCTGCTTTCTTTCGCAATAGAGATGGGTAAGAAGCCGTTCGCCAGCAGCTGGTAGTTCATAATCAGCCGTGATGTTCTCCCGTTCCCGTCCGAAAACGGATGGATGCGCACAAACTCCGCATGCGTCCACGCCGCGAGCTCAATGATGTTAACAGGCTTTTTATCAGCCAAATCAGCATAAAAGTTTTGCACCTGACGGTACATCTCATTTGGTATTGGCGGTGTATGTGCAGCTCCTGAAATATATACCTCTACATTGCGGTAGACACCACCCACCATAATATTCTCCATCAGGATGGCATGAATGTCCTTGATGATGTTTTCGTCCAGCAGCAGCCCTTGCTCAATACAGGCTTTTACATGCTGGTAGGCTTTGTTGTGGTTAATGACCTCGTAAATTTCCCGCAGCTTCTTGCCACCTACGGACAGCCCTTCCTCCAGTACCACCTTGGTTTCCAGAAGAGTAAGCGTGTTACCTTCAATCGCTGTGGAGTTATGCGTATACTCCAGTTCAAACGCCTGTACATAACTTTTGACGGTTACTTCCGGGAGTGTATGTTTGGCCTGCTCGTATAAGGCTTTTTTACGCAGTAATTCGGGGTAGTCCAGACTGCTCACTCCTTCCCTTTTTATTACCTTTTTCATAATTATGATTTTATAATACGATATGTATGCGTATGACCAACACCGGGTACGTTTGAATCTATTATAATATGCCGTTAGTCTACAATACCAATATTTTCATACAGCATAAATTGAACCCGAAAGCTCGGGGAACGCAATGAGACTACTGGCCATTTAACAATATTAAGATAAATATGACATACTGCTGTCACTGAGCTATGCTATAACACAAGTAGAAACGGCTACGCCGTCCTTATTAGGACGGGACCCGTTTCGGCGAGAAATAGGAGGTGCACCGCTATGGCAAGCTATGAATATTCGTCCAAGAAAGATTTGTTAGAGGCCATCCACAGCAAATATGTGCTGCTGGATGCGGAATTTGAAGATGTCGATACGAGTCAAAAAGATGTGAGGCTTCCCGGGGTGGATAAAACGCCCGCCGAGATTATCGCCTACCAGCTGGGCTGGCTTCAGCTTGTGATGGGTTGGGACAAGGATGAACGGGAGGGCAGAGCGGTTATTATGCCTTCTCCCGGCTATAAATGGAATCAGCTTGGAGGACTGTACCAGTCTTTTTACGAAGCATACGCAGAGTATTCTCTGCCCGAACTGCGGGACTTATTCCGGCAGACAGAGCAGCAATGGCTGGACTGGGTCAGCACGCTGACGGAAGAAGAGCTGTTCATCCAGGGAATCCGCAAATGGACAGGCAGCAAGGAGAACTGGCCGATGGCCCGGTGGATTCATATCAATTCGGCGGCCCCGTTCACAAGCTTCCGGGCAAAAATCAGAAAGTGGAAGAAACACCTTCATCTTGTGCCGATGGACCCACCGTCCGCCCCTTGACCGCCGTCAGTCCCCTGACCGCCGTCCGTCCCTTGACCGCCATTCCTTTGCGTTCCGCCATTCATGTCCGGTAAGCCGCCGTTCCTTTGCGTTCCGCCGTTCATGCCCGGAAAGCCGCCGTTTCCGTTGCCTCTGCCCCCGCCGTTAAAGTCCGTGCCGCCATTTCTTCCCGGGAAACCGTTCATTCTGGAGCCGGAGTCCGTATCCGTGATTTTTTGGGAGGTGATGGCGTCACAGGAGGCCAGCAGCATGGAACAGCTGAGCACTGCGGTCAGCAATGAGATATAGCTTTTTTGAGTCCGCATCCTAAGTCCCCTCTTTCCAAACGTATAATCATATACGTCCTTAAATCCAATATAAAAAAATACAATCAGCAGCGGATATACCGGGTAAATGTAACGGGACTTGATTTCCCATAACAGATAGAACCCGATGAACCCCAGAATGACCAGAATCAGCGGGGTTTCCGCATACCGTTTTGCTTTTATGCCACTGATTAAGCGCACGAGAATACAAGCATACATGAGGATATTCAGGACATACAGCATCCAGAGCAGCCCGCTTCTGGCATTCGAATCCCCCTTGAACCAGTCCGAAGCAAATGTAGTGTATACATAGCGGTCCATCACAAAGCCCATTCTGCCACCGCTGCTGGACGAACCGTCATTTCCAATGCCGTATCTCTCCATCTGGTACGTGCCTTCGGTCCAGGTCCATATGAGCTTTTTATAATACATATTCGCTAATTCGCCTGCAGTGGCCTTCGAGAACTTATCGGCAATGGACGCCTTGAACAGTCTGGCGCTCTCCGCCTTGTTATAGCCCGCATCCTGCTGATAAATACTGTAGCTCTCCCGGTTATCCCAGAACCCGAATGTCTCCAGGTTGACGCCCATATTCAGCCACATGTAGACAGGCGCTGAGTTTGTGTTCACTGATTCCTCCACGGTATGCGTTCCCTGCAGCACAGCATTTTGCGTCCAGCCCGGAACATTGAACAGCAGAACCGTTAGGATTACTGGGGGGATGACCTTTTTCCATCCGAGGGTCCGCATTTGAAATAGAAGGGTAAGCAGAACCGTTATCAGAAAAATAACGCCGATGCTGCGGAAATAATTCCCGGCCGCCAGCAGAATGGCTGTAAGCAGGACGTCTTTATATGAAGTGGTTCTGATGAATCTTACAGCAAAATATAATGCACTGGTCAGAAAAGCGGTAGCAATCACGTCATTATAGATGAGATTACTCATGAACAGCGAAGGAAGGTAAGTGGCAGCAAAGACCAGGACCCCATAGTCATTTTGTTTGGATTTGCTGTTAAGCTCTTTGTATAGCAGGTAGATCATTAATGTAGTAACCAGCGAAAACAGAATATTGAAGCTTTTGATGACCAGATAATTATCCGGGAACAGGTACAGCAGTGTCTTCAAGTACAGGACGATTGAGAATTGGAACGGGAACATGTGAAGATAACCGCTGGTGTCAAAGGAGGAATAATCGTTCCGGTACAGCATATCCCTGGCCAGCGACAGCACTGTCTGTGAATCATCCGTCGGCAAGCGGGTAAATAGAAAAATGATTACGATTTGGATCGCACAGGAAAATAACAGCGTGGCCGGAATAACCATCCTGGGGCTGTACTTATCCAGCTTCAGGCACATTCTGTACAGAACGGCGCTTAAGGCGAGGACGGCTGCGATCAGCACCATAAAAAGAGCCAGCTTTTGCTTTGCCAGAACCGGCGTGTCGCCGTAAGCGAAATAGTTATACTCCGCCCGGAGAAAAAAAGACGAAGCGATAAAAAGCCCGATGAAAAAAGCCAATATCACATACAGTGTTCGTTGAATTCCCTTTACCATGGACAAACCTCCATCCGGCAGTGCTTCGTTCGGATCATCACATGCCTGAATATTTAACAGCAGTATAAGGGTCCAATCTGAAAATTTGATGAAAATCACGCAGGAACGAACAGGAACGGCGAAGAAGGAACTTACGTAAGAGATGATACGATGTTCAATACAGACGATGAAGGAGTGTATCCCATGAAAGAGTCATCCTACACAGCCAGACTTGAATTGTTTGCTCAAAATGCACAGAGAGTCAAAAAAGATTTTGCCTGGAAAAATGCGCAGGTCAACCGCCTGGCAGCACTGCTGTATACTGCCGAGAACAAGATAGCCGACAGTGACGCGATCCGCGCCAGCTTTGAACTGATTAAGGAGCATACCGGAAGCTTTTCTTCCTTCCGGAGCACTTCCGCAATTGGCCTTGCTGCCCTGCTCTCCCTGTCTGCTAGTCAAGAGAAGCAGCTTGTGGACACATTGGCTGTCTATGAGCTGCTTAAGGACGCCAAGTTCAGAGGATCAGATCATCTCGTGATTGCCGCCTATCAGATTGCTGTGAATACAGCATCGGATCAATACCTGCAGACGGTAGAACGGGCAAAAGCATTCTATGACGGCATGAAAGCCAGACATCCTTTCCTTACGGGACGGGACGACTATATCTTTGCTGCCCTGCTCGGCCTTTCCGGTATTCCTGTTGAGAGCGGACTTCAGCGCATGGAGGAGCTTTATGCTGCGCTGAAACCTGAGTTTCTGTCCGGAAACAGTGTGCAGGCGCTGACGCAGGTGCTGGTGCTTGGGGATAATGCTTCCGAAACGGTGTCCCAGGTCCTTGCACTCCGGGATGCCTTCCGGGCAAGAGGGCTTCGGCTGGATAAAGAGTATACCTTATCCTCTCTGGGCGTATTATCGCTGCTGCCTTGCGTTCATGAGGACATTGTGAACGGTGTGTCGGAAACTTATGAATATCTGCGCACCCAAAAAGGCTTCGGCAATTGGTCCATTACGAAGCAGGAGCTGCTGCTGCTGTCGGCTGCCCTGGTGGCCTTCAATTATGTAGATGAGGCAAAAAGCGGTGTAGTCACCACGATGCTCTCCACCAACATTACTAATATTGTAATCGCGCAGCAGGCCGCGATTGCCGCTGCTGCCGCCGCATCGGCTGCGGCGGCTTCTTCCTCCAGCTGACAACTTTGGTTACGCATTCAAAAGTTCAATCGATTGTAACAAAAAATATTGGAATTCCGGTTGCTGGCTGCCTGTTAGTGATATAATCACGTTGATTTGTTCACTCCTTCCTGTATGGCAGGGTGAAAGAACACGCAGAAACAGGTGATCAGATGTTTGAACTAAAATGGCTGTGGCAGAATCTGGAGGGGAACCGGGCCCGGTACATTATGGCGCTATGCCTGTCGGTGGTTGGCTCCTCTCTGACGATTGTGAATCCGTACCTCAGCCAGCGTATTGTGGATACGTTTATTGCCGGAGACCATGCCGTGCAGAATCTGACGGACCAACGGGGGCTGCTCATCGCGCTCTGTCTGGGGATGATCGGCTTTTCTCTGCTGCGCACAGGTCTGGCCTATTTTACGACCATGCAGTATGAGCGGTCTTCCCAGAACATGCTGTACCGCATCCGCATTTATCTGTACAACAAGATTCAAGGGCAGGACCGGGAATATTACGATCATAACCGGACCGGCGACCTCATGACGAAGATGACGGGGGATCTGGACATGGTCCGCCACTCGATGGCGTGGATTTTCAAAACGATCATTGAATCGTTGACGATTTTTGCGGCGGCCGTGATCTATTTCTTCAGTATCGATACCGGCCTGACGTTGTGGATGCTTACCCTGTCCCCGCTTATTTTTATCGTGGCCTACATATTTGCCAAGCATGTCCGCCCCATGTATGTGGATCTCCGCGAGCGGCTGTCCCAGCTGAATACAACCACACAGGAGAATATTTCCGGCAACCGGGTGGTCAAGGCATTTGCCCGCGAGGCGTACGAGATCGAGAAATTTACGGAAAAGAACGTCAACTACTCGACAGCGAATAAAAAAGCCGCACTTGTGTGGCTTGATTACTTTCCTTATCTCGAAACCTTTGCTCAGGCCTTCAACGTCATTCTGATGCTGGCTGGCGGGCTGTACCTGATGGACGGCCGGATCACCTTTGGTGAATTCGCAGCCTTTTCTTCCCTGGTCTGGGCTGTATCGAACCCGATGCGCAACATCGGGATCATTATCAACGACATTCAGCGCTTTTTTGCCAGCTTGACCAAGATCGTCGAAATCTATTACGCCCGGCCCGCTATTGTCAACGAGCATCAGGCCACGACCAAGCGGCGTTACGATGGCCGGATCACGTTCGAGCATGTCACCTTCAAATATGACAGCGCTACAGTACTGGACGATGTCAGCTTTACGGTGGAACCCGGTGAAACGATTGCCATTATGGGCTCAACCGGAGCAGGCAAAACCACACTGATTAATCTGATTCCGCGCTTCTATGATGTATCCGGCGGACGTGTGCTGGTAGACGGGATTGATGTCCGTGAGCTGGAGCTTGACGAGCTGCGCGGCAACATCGGCATGGCTACCCAGGACGTTCTTCTCTTCTCCGACACCATCGACGGAAACATCGCCTATGGCGACCCTGAGCTTCCGGAAGAAGAGGTCGTGGCCTATGCCGGGCTTGCAGCCGCCCATGACTTCATAGTCAAAATGCCTGAAGGCTATGACACGGTGGTCGGGGAACGCGGGGTCGGCCTGTCAGGCGGCCAGAAGCAGCGTATTGCGCTCGCACGAGCCCTGGCGGTCCACCGGTCCATCCTGATCCTGGATGATACCACCTCTGCCGTCGATCTGGAGACCGAGGAGCACATTCAGCAAAGTCTGCGCGGGCTGGATTACCCCTGCACGAAGCTGATTATTGCGCAGCGGGTATCCACTACGGCAGAGGCTGACCGCATCCTGATTCTGGATAACGGACGGCTGATCGAAGAAGGCACCCATGCCGAGCTGCTGGCTAAGCGGGGGTATTATTATGATGTGTTTATGCTGCAGAACGAGGGTATTGGAAGGCAGGTGATGGCTCATGGCCAGGAATAAATTCGACGTCGACGAGAATCTGGAATCGCCTTTTGACATCAGGCATTTCCGCCGGGCAATGATCTATATCAAGCGGAAAAAGAAACCGATGATTATCGCGTTTATCCTGAGCGCGCTCTCGGCAGCCATCGCCTTGTCGGCACCGCTGATCATGCAGCATGTCGTTGACGTAACCATTCCCTCCAAGGAGAAGCTGGCCCTGCTTGGCTGGTCGCTGCTGATGCTGCTGACCATTGTGGTCAGCGTTATTCTCGCTACCATCCGCTCGCGTATCATGACCCGCGTCGGACAGGATATTATTTTTGACATCCGTACGGATTTGTTTGCGCATTTGCAGCAGCTGCCATTTAAATATTACGATGACCGTCCGCAGGGCAAAATTCTGATCCGGGTCGTAAACTATGTCAACTCCGTTTCGGATGTGTTATCGAACGGTATCATTAACTTTATTCTGGAAATTGTCAATCTAATCTTTATCGCCGCCTTTATGTTCGCTGTGGATGTAAGGCTGTCCTTCGTCATTCTTGCCGGACTGCCTGTTTTCCTCGGCATCATGCTGCTGATCAAAACCCGGCAGCGGCGCGCATGGCAGGCCGTGTCCAACAAAAGCTCCAATCTGAACGCCTACATGCAGGAGAGCATCACCGGTATTGGCGTGACCCAAATTTTCTCCCGCGAGCAGCAGAATGCAGGGATTTTCACACGCCTGGCCGGCAACTTCCGCAAGGAATGGATGCGGGCGGTGTCTTATAATATGCTGATTCCTTTTTCGGTAGACAACCTGTCCACCATCGTTACGGCTCTGATTTTCCTTGTGGGACTGCTGACTCTGGACCCCGTGGATGCAACCCTTGGCGTCATTCTGGCCATGAGCAGCTACGCCGCCCGCTTCTGGCAGCCGATTCTGAATCTGTCGAACCTGTACAACAGCTTCATCAATGCGGTAGCCTACCTGGAGCGCATCTTTGAAACGCTGGATGAACCGGTGACCGTCAGCGATATTCCGGATGCGCGGGAGCTTCCGTCCGTTCAGGGCCGGGTTACTTTTGACCATGTAACCTTCGCCTATGACCCGGGGCTCAACATCCTGGAGAATATCTCCTTCGATGTCCAGCCAGGGGAGAGCATTGCCCTGGTAGGACCGACAGGAGCAGGCAAAACCACTGTCGTCAATCTGATCTCGCGCTTTTATGACCTGACCGGGGGCAGAATTCTAATTGACGGCCAGGATATCTCACAGATTACGCTGAAGTCCCTGCGCAGCCAGATGGGGATTATGCTCCAGGACAGCTTCATTTTCTCCGGCACCATTCTGGACAATATCCGTTACGGGAAGCTCGATGCCACCGAGGAGGAAGTGATTGCCGCCGCCAAGGCGGTGTGTGCCGACGATTTCATCCGTGAATTTGACCAGGGCTACCTGACCGAGGTCAATGAGCGCGGCTCCAAGCTGTCGCAGGGACAGCGGCAGCTCATCTCTTTTGCCAGAACCCTTCTGGCCGACCCGCGGATTCTCATCCTGGACGAAGCCACTTCTTCCATTGATGCGAAGACAGAACGTCTGCTGCAAAAAGGCTTGAACGAGCTGCTCAAGGGACGGACTTCCTTCATCATCGCGCATCGGCTCTCCACCGTTAAGAACTGCGACCGCATCATGTATGTCTCGAACAAAGGCATTGCCGAAAGCGGCTCGCATGATGAGCTGATCGCACGCCGTGGCCTTTACCATAAGCTCTATACGGCGCAGAAGATGGAAGCTTGAGGCACATATTTGGATAAGGCAAACAAGCACAGGCCGTGATACAAGGCCTGTGCTTGTTTGCGCTGAAAGCTTGCTTTTCATTGCCTCATTGCTTAAATATACGGAATCTTAACGGTCACCTTAGTGCCTTCACCCAGCTGACTGTGTATCTCTACGCCGTAATCTTCTCCAAACAGCAGCTTGATCCTGTTGTTGATATTGGAAAGACCGATATTTTTTCCGTCAAGGCTGTTCTTCACTCGCTCCGAATGGTCCATATTCAGCTTCGCTTTGATGCTGTCTAGCTCCTCTTGAGCGATCCCTTTGCCGGAATCGGCTACTTGAAAACATACATCTCCGTTGGCATCGATATGGCCGCTCACATGGAGATATCCTCCTGCGTCGATGCTTTCAAGCCCGTGATACACTGAATTTTCAACAATGGGCTGCAGGATCATTTTAGGCGTCCCCCTTTCCAGCAGCTTTTCATCCACATTTACTTCCATCGAGAACTTGTTTTCGTACCGGATGGAGATAATATTCATATATGCCTTAATACATTGAATTTCTTCACTGATCTGAACCAGCTCGTCTTTTTTAATGCTGTAGCGAAATATTTTAGACATGTATGAGGTGATCTGCGCGATTTCCTTGCTGCCATATTCAAGCCCGATGCTGCTTATGCAGTTTAAGGTGTTATAGAGGAAATGCGGGTTAATTTGACTCTGCAGGGCCGAAAATTCAGCCTGCTTTTTACTCAGCTCCGACTCATATAATCTGGCCTGGGTGTTAAAGACATCCCTCGTCATTTCCTCCATCTTGTCAATCATGTTGTTGATATCATAGGCCAAAGCCCCAACTTCGTTGGTTGAGCGCACCTTTACCCTAAAGTTCATATCTCTTTTGCCGGCTCTTTTCATATCTGCTACCAGCCCCATGACAGGCCGTGTCAGATTGTTCAAGAAAAAATACACCAGAATAATCATGCTGAGGGTGATGCCGATTCCGGCAATGAAGCTGATGTTTTTAATGTCATTCATATCAGTGGTCAGTTCATGCACCGGAATCATGCTTAATATACGCCACCCGACCGCCTGCTCCAAGCCTTTTTCCTGAACGATGACGTCTTTTCCGTTTATTTTTGTTTTTACGCCATTGGCTAGACTATGCTGGTCCACAGAAAGGATTTCCTTGAATATATTGCTGCTGGAATTCGTATGGTTTGAGGCAACGACCTCATTTTGGCTGTTCAGGATATACAACGTAGAGTTAGGTGTTAATTCCGTATTAACAACAAGTCCTTTTATTTTCTCCATATTAACCATAACCGAGCAATAGCCCGTTCTTTGCGAGAAATGAACCCCGCCGATGGATTCGATAATAGGTACTATATAAAAAAAATATTCGCTTCCTATTTTTTCATTTTTGAAGAGCTTTGTGAACCTTCCTTTTTTGTCAAGCTCACTGTCATTTTTATACTTGCTGATAAACTCATCATATTGGTTCAAAAAAAAGATATCACCGTTGGCTGTAGCCAGGCTGTATACACTTCTTCCATGATTATCGTTAATCATAATTCCGTTCACGTAAGTATTAAAGGACCTCATATATTCCATTAAATCAATTACATAAGTGCCTATATCAAAATCCCTTTTATAATCATTACCTTCAACGGTAAATTCCTGTATCTTCTTATTATTGACCACAATGTTGGTACTGAGTTTGATTTCGTTGAACACGGAGTCTATCTTCTGGCGCGTTTGTTCAATGATTTGTTCCCGTAATTTGCAGCTCTTTCCTGTGTCAGATTAAAAAAGCTGTAATAGAAGTAGAATTCCATGACCGCAAATATGATTACCGGAAATAAAAAGATTAGTAGGATCTGATGTTTTAGCTTCAGTCTGCTGATCTTCTTCACTTTTTCCCCTCCGATTCCAGCGCCGTAGAAACCGCTTTCATTTTTATCTTCTCTCTTCTGTTGTGTTTCATGTTGTTAATAATATCTTCAAGAATTGGTGATACCATGTATTTTTCTTCGGAATTCCTTCGGAGAGCACAAGCCATCGCTCGTATAATAGCGGGGGGTCTTTTCATTCAAACAAGAAAGGACTGCCGCATTTCCGGCATGCCAGAATGATCGGATTCTTCGAAACGGGAAGCAGCGTTTGGCTCCGTTCCTGCAATAGCTGTTCCCATTCCGCATCATCAGCTTCCGGTCTTTTGAGCCTTTTAATATTTTGGAGAGAAGCGCCCGCCCTCCTTGGGCAATGATATCGCCGGCAGCCCGCAGAATAGCCCGCAATTCGTGCTCCGGCAACGGCTGGTTTCTGCCTTTCATTGCCTTGTCAGCTCCATGATCCGTTCTTCCAGAACATCCTTATCGGACGCGACCTTGTCCAACCCCGATTGGTACAAGCGCAAAGCCTCATCCTTACTGCCCGCTGCAGAAGAGTCAAATTGGGGATTATACATATCCCCCAGCCCACATATCCCCAGACCCATTCCGGATGCTCTTCAGTCAACTGCTTAAAAAGCGCATCAGCTGTGCCGGTTTCGCCCTTATAAAAGTGCGCTTCCGCATAGGAGCGGCGCAGGTTCAATCTGTTTTCCTCGTACATATCCGTCAAATATTCCATCATCTCCCGGTATAGCCGGATCAACCGGTCCCAAGCTTCGGGATCCTGCCGTTCCAGGCACTCCCGAACCATCTTAGCTTCCGTGCCGAAGAAGACAGCGTCCATCTCATAAGGAAAATCGAAACGCTCCGTAATTTGCGCAAATGAACGGTAGTTGAAGGGAATGATTATATGGTCCCTGATCGCCGTCCAAATGCCCCAAAACTGTTCCAGAATCCGCTCGCCTGAACTCTCATACAAATACTCCTTCAGCATGGCCCCCAAACGGTGCATGTTAAATTGGCTAGGATCATTTCTGCCTGCTTTCATGTTTCCTCCCAGATTTCTTCAGTAATTTAAGGGAATTATAACATACCCCTATGAACAAGTAATAACTGGCAGGAACTAATTCAGGCATCCAATTATTCCCTGGACCTGAAGGCCACCCGCCTCACCTGTGGAGCGGCACAAACACCGAAGCACAATTGGCCTAAGTTCAATTTATATATATTCCAAATCTTTACACCGCTAAGATTCCATGTTACAATCTTTACAGTGTTAAGATTGATGAAAGGAAGCATTTACACGATGAAGGAAAAACCCTATCACCACGGCAATTTACGCAAGCAGCTCATCGAAACGGGTATTAGCCTTATTAACGAAGAAGGGGTAAAAAGCTTTTCCCTGCGCAAAGTCGCTGCACAGTGCAATGTCAGCCATACCGCCCCTTACAGCCATTTTAAAAATGTCGATGAACTGATTGCCGCTATGGGCGAGCATGTCACAGAGCAATTTATGGAGAGACTGCGCATATCCATTATGGGAGAGGAGGACAGCCGCGAGGCCATTTCTTTATTGGGGCAGGCATACATAGACTTTTTCATAGAGAATCCGCAGTACTTTCAATTCCTCTACTATCATTCAGGCATAATCATTGATCTGGATAACTATAGTTCCGATAATTACCCGCCGTTCGCTTTGTTCCGGACAACGGCATTTCACATGTTCCGGAGCACCGGTCTGCCGGAAGCCTCTTATTCGCATCAACTGATTGCGCTGTGGTCCATGGTGCACGGCATCGCCTCGCTGCTCACGAATAACGGTGTCCGGTATTCCGGCAACTGGCGCGATTCTTTTTCGATCTTAACGGTACTCGATAAGGAGGATGACAAATGAAAATGATTATTCACGACCTGGATCAGCAGGAGTATGCAGCATGGGCGGAAGCTCCGCAGGAGGACGTAACAGTCATATCCGATAATGGCACCATCCGCCACTGCACGGGCTGCTTCGGATGCTGGGTCAGGACGCCCGGAGTCTGTGTTCTCAAGGACGGCTATCAGAATATAGGCGAACTTTTTTCGAAATGCGACGAACTGATGATTATCAGCAAATGCGTGTATGGAAGCTACAGCCCCTTCATCCTCAATGTGTTAAACCGGAGCATCTCCTACGTTCTCCCTTATTTCTCCACCCAAAGCGGAGAAACCCATCATCGGAAACGTTATGATCATCAGTTTGCCCTGTCCGTACATTTTTACGGGGAAGGCCTTACGGAAGCGGAAATGGAAACGGCCAGAAAGCTGGTCGCGGCGAACAGTGTGAATTTGTATTCTACAGGAAATACGGTATATTTCCATAATAGTCTGCAAGCCGCCAAGGAGGTATTGGCATGAAAATCGCCCTGATCAACGGAAGTCCTAAGGTGAAAAAAAGCAACTCGGCCATAATGCTTGGCATACTCGAGCCGCTTATCCGCACCGGGCATGAGATCACCACCTATCACCTGAACAAAAAACCGCTTACCCCGGAGCAATACCGCGAGCTGTGCCGCATGGATGTGCTGGTTATCGCCTTTCCGCTGTATGTAGACGGGATACCGTCACATTTGTTCAGGATGCTGGTTGCCCTTGAGGAATACATGAAAGCGGAGCGTGAGGGGGACATTTACGTATATGCCCTCATCAACAACGGTTTTTACGAGGGGCGGCAAAATCACATTGCGCTTGAGATCATTCAGAACTGGTGCAGCCGCTGCGGCCTCCATTTCGGGCAGGGACTCGGCCAGGGCGCCGGTGAAATGATGGGCTTTCTGGAGAAGGTCCCCGTTGGCCGGGGACCGCTTAAGAATCTGGGCCATGCCATGCAGGGCCTCGCAGGCAATATCCATTCGCGCAGTGTGGATGAATCCATGCTGTTCAGCCCCAATTTCCCGCGCTTCGCCTGGAAATTCACAGCGACACATTCCTTCTGGAATGCCACCGCCAAGAAAAACGGCCTGAAGAAGAAGGATATATTGAGAAGGCTGTAGAGTGGCAGAGTTTCGTCATCATACGGACTATATAAGGGGTTCATACGCACTGCTTCCGGACGCTCAACATCTTACATGTTTGCGTTTGAACCCAAGCTCCCCTTTACTTGCCGCCTTTTGAATACGTTCAGAAGCGAGCAGGAAGCTGCTTTTTTTCTTGTCCTTTTGAACTTCAACAGGACCCACTGTCTTTGCGGTTTCGACCGCTGCCTCATGGAGCGGCACATAGGATACCCCAACGGTGTAGATAAAATTATTCATAGCGTACTTCGTCCGCTCGGGAGAATCATGGATCGTATTCTTCACAATCTCAAGCATATGGGCAAGCTTCGTTACGGAAAATTCATCGTCCGGGCGGTTTCCCAAAAGCCAGCAGTAACAGCTCCAGCCCGCAGACATTCTCAGTTCTCCGCCGCTTGCGATCCATTTATCCGCTACTTCTTGCGCAATGTCCGCTTCTGCCAGGGTTACCGCAACCACATAATCAGACAGCATATAAAAATATGCCCCATCTATCCAACGCTCAAAATCGGCTTCAGTCATCGATTGCGGATCTGCAATGATTCCGGCAAAATACATGGCGTCGTAGTTCCCTGTAGCGTAGAGCTGCTCCGCCAAAGGCTGATTTATTTTTATTTTTTTGGCAATCGGCTTCATTTGACCTGTAGCTACGCCAAAAAGCGGTTCATGCGCGCCATTGGATTGATAGATTTTTTTGGTCCGTTCCTTGCCGAGCGCTTCAAGCTCCTGCATAACCATTTCTAAATTCATTCTTAACACTCCTTTTAGCCATTGAAGGAAGCTAACGCATAATCCAATTCCACGTCCTGTCCTTCAATAAACTTCATTTTAAATGTTTGCCCGTTCATGGGAACCGTAATGTCAGGCGTTACGCCTCCTTGTCCCTGTTCATCGCTGTCGCCTTGAATCTTGTGGTCTTGATTAAGGGATCTTCCGTCGGGGAACTGCACGACATATCCTTCCGGCATTTTCATTTCTATAGGAGCGGAGACTATGCCGAACGAACCATTCGTAGACGTAAAGCCGATTATCTTAACATTGGGCATTCCTTTTAAGAACAAAGGTAAGCCTTCCCCCGAGCTCGCGGTGTTATGATTAATGAGGACGGCTATTTTCCCTGGAAAGTAAATCCGCGATGGCTGAACGGTTCTCGTTTCGGCGCGGTTGATTTCAAAACGTCCTGTATTCCGGTTGTAGTAACTGACGTATTCAAAAATCCTTTTCCTGTTCACAAAATGTCCCGCCATTTGGGCAACAAGGTCATCATCGCCGCCCGGATTATCCCGCAGATCAATGATTATTCCCTTTACTTGTTTTTCCTGAAACTCTTTTATTGTGTCTTCCAGTGCTTTCGCGGGATCGGATTGCGTTGCACCAGGAAGGAAATATCTGATTTTTACGTAGCCATAGTTCTTCTTAAGGATCTGGCCTTCCACGGGCGGATCTTCTTTCTTCAGCTTTACCTTCGTTTTCTTCAAGGTTTCGTACTGATCGTCATAGGCTGTAAGCGCCGCAGTTATGACCGCCGGATCGTCCTGATTCCGGAATTTGACCTGGATGTTTTGGCCGATCGGGGCTCTTGCTAAGAAACGTCCTTGATTTAATATCCGGTCCCCTTCCGTTGCCGGCGGGTTCTCGCTCCAAGACGTCTCATCTAATGCCTTCTTAACGTCTTTCCCATTCCATGAAATGATTTCGGTTCCAAGCTTGATGCCGCATTGATCCGCCGGGCTGCCCGGTACCAGCAAGCTAACCAACACCTTGCCGTCATCCAATTGAATCGTACTGATTCCGACGCCGCCGCCAACTTCATTCTTAAATACGCTATTACCGTCATACAGATGTTCGTTCACGATTTGGATATGACCGTCACGGAAAGAAAAGAGGTAATCCCTTAAGGTTTTATAGTAGAGGTTCGGATCTTGGCTGATTTCCGCTTGGCGGAATAAAGGCCCGTATTTATTCTTCTTTGCTGCCCAATCGATTTTTTTCCAGTCTCCAAAAGGATATTCGGTGGACAATCGTTCGTTCATCGCGATAAAAGCTTGGGTATAGCTCTTATCGCTTAAATCGCTCACCGGATTGTACCGGACTTCACCCGCAATGCTTAAGGCAAGCAGCGTAGGCAGGAACCCTAGAACACAAACGATAACCATGATGCCCCGAATTTTGGGGGACAGCGGCTTAACGGCTGGTTTAAAGATTCTCCTAATGGTGCATAAGAAAAGTATGGCCGTTGAGGCATAAATCAGCAGCGCCAGTATAGAGGCATCGCCAAGGATAAGACTTATAATTGCAAGCATTACGCCCACGCCGGGAACAAAATAAAACCATCTATTTTTCTCAAGAAAAGCATAACCCAGCAAGACAAACAAGTACAGCGCGCACAAAATCATTTCCCAGCCAGTCAGCCATTTCAATGAATCGAATAGATTTAGCAGAAAGCTCATCGTTCCTATTCCTCCAATCGTTCAATGTGTTCCGCAATGAGCTTATGGGAGAAATATGAACGGAGCGTGAACTAAAAGACAGAATCAGAAGGAGCACCCACGGGGAGCGTCACGGTGAACGTTGTGCCCAGTCCGGCCGTACTCTTCACCGCTATGCTTCCATGATGAAGTGCTACGATCTTCTGGGAGATGGCCAGACCAAGACCATTGCCGCTACGGTCTTCTGCCCGCGACTTGTCCGCTTTGTAGAAGCGCTCAAAAATAAAGCCTATATCCTCCGGCGCAATGCCGGTCCCGGAATCGCTTACGGCCACGGCAACCTCACCCGGCTGGGGCTGGCTGATTGCGATGAAGACCTGTCCGGCGCAGGGCGTGAACTTGACGGCATTTCCGAGCAAATTCATCCACACCTGATTGAGTTGATCCTTGTCGGCCGTTATCCGGACAGCAGCACCGGAAGGGGATTCCATATCGACGCGGATGTCTTTTGCCGACCACTGGGGCTCGCATGCGACAATCACCCGCCGAAGCTGCTCATCAAGATTATAGGTTTCCGTCTTGAACGGATGATGCTCCGATTCGAGGGAAGCGAGCTTCAGCAGATTATCGCTGAGTCTGGACAACCTGTCGCTCTCCGTAACGATAATATCCAAGTATTGCTCGCGTTCCTCCTCCCCGATGTCAAGCTTCCCATCCTTCAATGCCTTCGCAAAACCGGAGATGGAAGTCAACGGCGACTGGATTTCATGAGACACGTTCGATACAAAATCCTGCCGCATCCGCTCCATTTGCCTGATTTCCCGGGCCATATCGTTAATGCTCCGCGAGAGTGTTCCCAGTTCGTCTCCATGGTTTATTTTCAGTTCAACCTCGAAGTCGCCTTTGGCCAGCCGCTTAGTCGCATCCGTTATTGCCTGGAGAGGCTTCACCACGTACCTGCCGGCAACGAGAATACCCAAGCTTCCGAGCGCGAGCATGAGAAGCAGGATGGTAAAGAACAGACGGATGAGCGCGGCTTCGTTCTTGGAAGAGCTCTGCACAAATAAGGCATAACGTTTCCCTTCAGATACAAACGGAAGGCCGATGAACGTTCCGTTATCTTGTCCTTGCGAACGGTACACCTCTCCCTGCAGCACCTTGCGGACAGATTCCGGGCTAATCTTCCCGGCCTGCCTGCCTTTGGCCGGTACATAGGAGTCCACCCCGCCATTGCCGTCGTAGAGCTGCAGGGTATAAGAAACCAATTCGGCCATGTTGTCCATAAAAGTAACCAAATCCGGAGGATTCGTTTGTTCATACACACGGATGATGCGGTTGCCGGCCGCGATCATATCGTTTTTACCCGTAGCGTTAAGCGCCTTCTGAAATAGGGCAAGGGAGATTAGCAGAGATGCGACCAGGCTGATGACGATAACGGCCAGAAAAGTCAGCACGACGCGGACGTATAACGTTTTCATCCCGGATTCACCGCCAGACGGTAGCCCACACTTCGTGCCGTCTCAATGCGAAAATGGCGGGCGTCCCCGGCAAAACGTTCCCGCAGCCGCTTGATATGAACATCGACGGTCCGGTCGTCTCCTTCGTAATCCATGCCCCAGATCTGGGTAATCAGCTGCTCCCGCGTGAAAATCTGCCCCGGATGGCCGGCAAGCACAAATAACAGCTCGAATTCTTTCAGAGGCAAAGTCAGTTCCTCGTCTCCCCGCATAACCTTGTACGTTTTCCGGTTCAGTACGATTTCCCCCAGCGCAATGACCTGGGAAGAGGCAATCCGGGAGCGCCGCAGTAATGCTTTTACCCTCATCACCAGCTCCACCGGATCGAACGGCTTCGTCATATAATCGTCGGTCCCGAGCTGGAAGCCTTTGATCTTTTGACCCGATTCGCCCTTGGCCGTTACCATCAGGAGCGGAATGTCGGGATCGCTTATCCGGATCGCTTGGCACAGCTCCCATCCGTCCATATGCGGCATCATAATATCGAGGATAACCAGATCGATGCCTGAACCTTTGACGACGGCATGCGCATCGATGCCGTTGTCCGCCTCGGCCAGATCGAACCCTTCATTCTTCAAGTACAGGCGCATCAGGGCGCGAATGTGCGGATCGTCGTCCACGATAAGAATTTTGACCATCCAAACCGTCCTCCAAATGGGAATGTATTGCCTAACTTATCTAATAATAACATGGGGTGACCTAAGACTTTCAAAAAAAGCCATTGGAAACTCCTTTGACAAAATGCACTCTACCTAACTATAATGTACTTATTTAATAAGTACATTGTAATACACTGTAAAGGAGGAGCCGTGTGGAAATCATCATCAGCAGTAATACGAGCAAGCCTATATATGAACAAATCACCTCACAGATTAAGGCCATGATTATGGGCGGAGAATTACAGACAGGCGACCCTATTCCGTCCATGCGTGCATTGGCCAAATCTATTCATGTCAGTGTCATTACCGTACAAAAGGCTTATGAGGATTTGCAGCGGGATGGTTTTATTGAAACGACTGTTGGGCGGGGGAGTTTTGTATCGTCGCAAAACAAAGATTTTTTCCAAGAAGAACAACAGCGAAAAGCAGAAGGACATTTGCAGGAGGCCGCAGATATTGCACGTACCAGCGGTATACCACTCAGCAAGCTGATTGAGCTTTTGACTATGTTTTACCAAGAGGAGGAATAACTATGGAACCTATTTTGCAGGTTGAGAACCTAACCAAACAATATCCTGATTTCAAGCTGGATCAGGTTTCCTTTTCTATTCCGAGAGGCACGATCATGGGGCTGATTGGTGAGAACGGTGCCGGCAAAAGCACCACCATTAACGCCATTCTTGAACTCATCCGAAAGGATGAAGGTATCGTCACATTTTGGGGTCAGGATCTGTCCTCTAATCCTAAGCAAATCAAAGAGGACATAGGCGTTGTGTTTGACGGTATCAACTTTTATGAAACCCTCACACCGGCCAAGGTCGGCAAAATTTCAGCGGCTGCCTATAAACAGTGGGACGAAGCCTTTTACCACAGTTATTTAAAAAAGTTCCAGCTCTCTCCCGACAAGGAGATCAAAACATTTTCCAAAGGCATGAAGATGAAGCTTTGTATTGCTGTAGCACTCTCCCATAAGCCAAAGCTCCTGATCCTGGACGAAGCGACTAGCGGACTTGATCCTATCATGCGTGACGATATGTTGGATGTTTTTCTGGATTTTGTACAGGACGAAAACCACTCTATCCTGATGTCTTCCCACATCACAACGGATTTGGAGAAAGTGGCTGATTACATCACCTTTATTCACGAGGGAAAAGTTCTGTTCTGTAAGGCAAAGGACGAACTACGTTACAACTACGGTATTATTCGTTGCGGGGCAGCGCTGTTTGAACAGATTGACAAATCGGAGGTCCTTGCCTACCGGAAGTGCGACTATCAGTGGGATGTGCTGGTTGCCGATAAGGAACAAGCGCGCCGCAAGCATAAGACGGCAGTAGTGGACGACGCTTCTATTGACGATATTCTTCTTCTCTATGTAAAGGGGGAACAGGTGTAATGAAAAGCTTGATTTTAAAAGATTTGTATAACATTGGACACAACGCAAAATCCATGTTTTTTATGCTGCTGGTTTTTGCCTTCATATTTGTTCCTTTCAGCGGACCGGAAGCCTATATTATCGCGAGTGGGGTTCTATGCAGCATGATGGTTATGACTACGTTCAGCTTTGATGACAACTCCAAGTGGATGAAATATGCTATGGTTACCCCAGTTACCAAAAAAGACTTAGTGGCTAGCAAGTTTATCGTTCTGCTGATTTTCTCGATTATCGGTGTTGTCATCGGTCTAGTGATTGGTTTCATTGGCGGCATCATCGTCCGTAAAGTTGATTACAGCAACATGAGCGACGTCCTCACTCTGCCGGTAGTGGCTGTGGTTGGACTTGTGATTGCGGAAATCTTAGGAAGTATGTCTATCCCTCTCTTATTTAAGTTCGGTACAGAAAAAGCCCGTACATTATCACTTGTTTCCTTTATCATTCCCGCTGTAATTTGCTTTGGTGTATATGAGATTCTTATCTTCTTTGGTGTTTCTTTCACAGATCAGCTTGAATTGATCCTGCTGTGCTGCTCCCCGGTGATAGCGCTGGTATGGAACTTGATGATGTACAAAATCAGCTATGCGATCTTCTCAAAGAAGGAACTTTTATATTAAGAAATGAAAGAAGGACAAACAGGTACGCCGCACGCCCGGAAGTTCTATCCTAATGTTGTTCAAATTGAGTCAGGAAAAAGTTATAAAAAAATCCAAGTGGAAAAAGGATTACTAATTCAGTTCATTTCGCTCCTGAGAGTAAAATCACCCAATTAAGTTCCCTTTTTCCACTTGAATCTCCATTTGTTGACTGTTTTAAAACCTTCAATCTATTATTCCTATTCCTACGAAGCTACAGATTACTGCTCCTTATCCCGCCCGAGCAGCCCGCTGAGCGCCTCTGTCACGTTCATGCCGGTAAGCGTCTTTGTCAATTCAGGAACCTGGGTCATGATTTTGGCGATATCGCTGGTAATTTTGTTCACGCCGGATGAAGCTCCATCCTGGGAAATCACTGTAATCTTATCGACCTTGGCCAGCGGAGAGGCGATTTTCTCGGCCAATTCCGGCAGGACCTTCAGGAATTCCACTGTAAGCGCAGCTTGCGTGAACTGTTTGTACGCCTCGGCTTTCTTCTCCAGCGCTCCCGCTTCCGCCGCTCCAGCCAATTGTACAATTTCCGCGTTGGCTCTCCCCTTCGCCAGCTCGGCTTCTGCTGTGGCCAGCCCCCGCTTGGTCGTCGTGGCCGCCTCTGCCTCCGCTTCAAGAATTTGCCGCTGCTTGGCCGCTTCCGCTCTCATAATCGTAGCCTGGTTCTCCGCCTGGGCCGGCTTGATCACCGTTGCCTCCAGCTCCTTCTGTCTCAGCTCCACTTCAATTTCCCGGACAGTCCGGTTAGCCTCCGCTTCCATCTGCGTGATCTTGACCTGCTCGGTAACCAGCGACTGCTTGATTTTGTTCTGCTGCAATTCGTACGCAAGATCCGCCTGGGCTTTCTTCACTTCTGTCTCCAGCTTAAAGTCCGCCTGCTTAATGTTCAATTCCTTCTCGAACTGAGATTCCTTGGCGCGGGCGGCGGTTCCCGCTTCGATGGTGGCCTGATGCGCATTGGCTTTGGCAATCGAGGATTCCTTCTCCGCCTCAGCTTGCTTGATCTGGATATCGCGTTCCGCTTCTGCCTTGGCGATGCTGGCATCGCGGCGGATGCGCTCAATTTCCGGAACCCCCATGTTGTCGATATACCCTTTGTCATCCGTAATTTTCTTAATGGTGAAGCTGACTACCTCAAGCCCCATCTTGTCGAGGTCTTCCGAGCAGGTCTCCCGCATCTTGCTGTTGATTTCGTCAGGAGTTTTTAGAATGGATTCCACTGTCAATTGTCCGATCAAGCCGCGCAAATGGCCTTCCACCGAATGCAGGATAATCGTCTCGCGGTCCTCTTCCGGCCGGTCGATAAACTGCTCACTGGCCGTCAGAATAGCGGTTGGATCGCTTTTTATCTTAATCTGGGCCACCGCCTCCAGGTTGAGCTTGATGCCCTGCTGGGAGAACATCGCCTGCGCCGGGATGACATCGAAGCTCATCAGCATCATGGAGATGGTCTTATTGTTCTGGAAGCCGGGGATGACGAACGTCCCGCCGCCCTGAACCACTCTTTTTCCGCCGAGGCCGTAGACTATCATCGCCTGATTGGGCGGAACTTTTTTATAAGCGTTCACGATACTGAACAAAGCCAGGAGAATAACAACAACAATTCCCGAGATTAAATAGAGCATAACCATCCGGTTCGACACTCCCCGTTATTTATAATTGTCCGCTTTCCCTCTCGAAGAGGGTTACAGACGCCATTCCTTTTTCCACCTTTAAAATAATCACCCTGTCGCCCTTGGCGAGCTGCTGCCCGGGCTCTGCCCGCACACCAATGGAGCGCATCGTTCCGTGCAGCACATATTTCATTTCTCCAACTGCTCCATCCGCTGCAGGAATGCTGATATACCCGAGCTGCCCCGCCTGCTCATAATCCAATTCATTCATGCTGTTATCGTACCGGGTCATCACCCGGGCCAGCACCGCATACATCAGACAGCCGACCAGCAAGGCAACCACGGTGCCGATCAGCAACACGGCAAGCATATTTATTCCGCTGAACCGGGTAAGCACATAACCAGTGCCGCCCCAGACCGTGACAAACACCATCAGAGGGAGTATAGGCACAAAGCCCGGACCACCAGCATCGCCGCCTCCCGCATGCAGATGGCCCGCCAGGCCATGCCCATGAAATCCGCCGCTGAGGAGGAGCAATAGTCCCACCCAGAAGCACACGATAAATACAGTAACGATAACTATCCCTCCTTTTAAGCAGTTTAGATCGTATCAAAATACTCTAAATATCGTTGTTATACGATTTTTAGTTTCTCATGCAGATCGCCTGCACAGCAAAAAGACCACAGAAGCGGCAGGGCTCTCCGTGGTCGGTTAATCGATCATGGCGCTCATCCTCTCTCTTCGAGGCTTACGGGGTTAGCTGACGGATTCGGGCAGCGAGATTGCCCTACCCTGCAAGAAGCGGCTTGTCAGCACGCTGCAAGGATTCACCCCAGGTGAGCGGAAGCTATCCCAGCAAAAGCCGCATTCACCATTGGTTCCCCCGTTCCCAGTACCGGAATTCAGCCATTTGAGAACAGTTATATTTCATTCGGTTGCTGATTTGAATCTTACGCCTGTAGCCGTTTAATGTAAAACGTTTCCTGTGACAAAAGAAGCCAAAAATGCCACCACTTCACGAATGAAGGCGCATTCTTGGGTTTCGCTCTTAAGCGGCCGGTGATTTACTCTATTTTGCTCCATTTCTCGAAAGCAGTGAGGCACCTCAACACTTCTCTATAGCCGAGCCCCACGCACAAGCGAACGGCGGCCCGCCCAGATGTACGCAGCAGAGGTGGCGGCCACAATGAGAATGAACGGGATCACATCCAGCCGGGGCGACAAAGCGGTTCCTCTTGGGTACATTGCGTAATAGGCCGTTGTGGAGGGGAACCAGGCACCGATCGAAGCATGGAGCCCGGTAAGCACAATATTGGCTATCACAATCGAAGCCGATAAAATCAGAGAGGACACAAACGACTTCAAGCGCATGGACACCCATAACTGCAGCGCCGCAAACGGCAGGATAGCCAGCCAGCCCCCAACCGTACCGGTGATCAATTCGGTAACATCCAAATCATTCCCCAAGTGAAGCAGTTCTCCCGCGAGCAGATAAGAGCCGGCAAAAAGCAGTTGAATTAAACCCAACAGCAGCATCAGCGTCCCCAATTTGGCATAATAGACACGGGAACGGGGAATGGGCAGGCAAAACAGCTGTTTCCAGCCCCCGTTAATATGCTCATAACGGCAGATAAAAGAAGCCAGCACCCCGGCATAAAGCGGATATAAAAACAAGCCGTGAAAGCTGGCCATATGCAGATAGAAGGTTTTCCAGCCGCGCACATAGAAACCGGCAAAATTCTCTGAATCTAAACTATTGATTCCGAGCATCACCGTTCCAACCGCACCGATAAGGAACAGGATGAAGATGACGGGATACTGCAGCTTCATTCGTTCGGCTTTCATCAAAAATTCCATAATCACACCTCTGTTAATCAGAATTGTTTGTTTTTGAAATGCAGGGTCCCGGCGGCCAGCAGCATCGCTCCCAGGCCTGCGCTAATGCCAATCCACCTCCCGGGATGCGCCATGAACGGACTGGACAGGGTCGGATAGGCCCATGGCCACACCCAGGTCCACAATGCTGCACTGCTGTCCCGCGCGATGAACAGGCCGGACACAGCGCCCAATAAGCCAATGGACATCGGAATGGCCTGGTTCGAGAATTGGACCGACAGCCACATCTGCAGCCCCAGCACCGCTGCTGAGGCGAGAAAGCTGTACACGATTTGCCTGATCAGGAACTGGAACGGCAGCGGTTCGGAGGTGTAGCAGATCCAGAGCAGAAGCAGGCCGGCAATAATCAGCAAGGCAGTACAGAGCAGCAGGACAAGAACCCACAACGCCTTGGCCCAATAAAGAGCAGCACGGGATATGGGCAGGGTCAACAGCTGCTTCCAGCTGTTGGATTCGTGTTCCACACCGGCAATCATGCCAGCGAGCAACGCGGTGTTCAGCAGCATCACGAAACCCAGAAACATATACATCACATTAAACACGCCGTATACCCCTGCCGGACCTTTGAAATAGAGGTACCATTCCAGCGCCATAAATGCGATGAACAGCCCGGAGCTGATAACCGGCAGCCAGCAGGCTGCCGGTTTGAGCCGCATGCCTTCGGCCCGCAGGACCCGCCACATCATAAGCTTACTCCCTTTCCGGTCAGCTCCATGAACAGCTCTTCCAGCGATTTGCTGTGTTCCCGTGCATTCATAATCCCGTATGGGCCCAGCAGCTTGAACAATTCTGCCTGCGGCATACTGGCATTCTCTGCCGCAACCGACAGCATATTGCCTTTCCGCTCCACGATGAATCCTTGCAGCAATAGCGTACGCAGTGCTTCCTCCGGGCGCTCCACGGCAAATTCCAGCACTTTGCCCCTCCGCCGCTCCAGCAATTCCAATGCCCCCTGATAGACGAGCCGGCCGCTGCTGATAATCCCGATCTCATCTGCAATCGTATCCACCTCGCTCAGCAGATGGCTGGACAGCAGGATCGTCATCCCCTGATCATGGGCCAGCGACAGCATCAGATGCCGTATTTCCTGGATGCCCGCGGGGTCCAGGCCGTTGGTCGGCTCATCCAGGATCAGCAGCTGCGGCCCCCGCAGCAGGGCTGCTGCGATGCCCAGCCGCTGCTTCATGCCAAGGGAATATCCGCTCACTTTGCGGTTCGCGCTTGACGTCAGCCGCACAATTTCCAATACCTCACCGATGCGCCGGTCAGGCAGCTTCAGCAGTGTGCTCAATATTTTCAAATTTTTGTACCCGGTCAGATGCCCGTA
Organism: Paenibacillus sonchi; assembly: GCF_016772475.1. Classification (NCBI taxonomy): domain Bacteria; kingdom Bacillati; phylum Bacillota; class Bacilli; order Caryophanales; family Paenibacillaceae; genus Paenibacillus; species Paenibacillus sonchi. The sequence continues at coordinate 2,818,614 of NZ_CP068595.1, read as the reverse complement.
ATAGGACGGGTTCTCTACCAGAGAGCCTACCTTGCGCAAAATGTCCAGACTGTTCTCCGGCATCTCTTGTCCAAACATGCGGATCGTCCCGGCATCTGCGCGGAGCAATCCCAGCAGCATTTTAATCGTTGTAGTCTTTCCCGCACCGTTCGGCCCCAGAAAACCGTAGATCTTTCCCTTGGGAACCTCCAGGTTCACTTCATTAACCGACACCAGTTCGCCGAAGCGGCGGGTCAGCCCTTTGGTCTCCACTATAAGTTGCGGCATCTCCTGTCACCTCATATCTTTAATATGGAGACTATAATAGCCGCTGGAAGTAGCAGCGGGGTAAAGAAAAGTAAAAATCAAGTAAAATTCCCCCACACAATAATTTCCAATATAATAAAAAACAGGCCAACACCCCAAAGATGGGTCCGGCCTGCTTTCAAAACAGAAAAAAAGGGTGATACGTGTTCCTTGCTGCAGTTTGCTATGTACCGTCATTGTGCCGCCATGCCGTGTTACAAAATCTTTTGCCAGCACCATGCCCAGGCCGGAGCCCGCCAATCTGGCCCGTGCCGACAACACATCGTCTTCAGCAGCATTCAGCCGCTCCAGCGTCTCCGCATCGATTCCCGTCCCATTGTCGCGGATCTCAACCGTCAGTCCGTGCTGATCCCAGTATACTTCAGCTTCAATATGGCATCCCGCGGGATTGTGAATCACCGCATTCCACAGCAGGTTGTGCAGCGCCCGCCGAATCATGCGTTGGTCGATATCCAGGCATTTCTCCCCGGCTGTATTGAAGGCGAAGGTATGCTGTGCAGCCAGCGGATGATCGGCGACATCGGTAACAATCTGCCGGATAAACCTTGCCATCTCCGTAGACTCCCGTGAGAGCGGGGCCTCGCTGCCGTCCAGCTGGTAGGAAGCATTCATATCTTCAATCAGCTGCTCAACCTGGATCGTCTTTTGTTCCATTAAGGAGCCGAACTGGATGATTTCCGCAGTGGACCACGAATATTGGTCGGCAGCCGCAATCATGGAGCTGTAACCGCGAATATAAGCCAGCGGGGTTTTCAGATCATGCCGCACACCCGCAATCCAGCTTTTGCGCTTCTCATCCAATTCGCGTCTTTCTTTCTCTGTCCGCTGCAGCGCAAGGGTCAACATAGACATCTGCCCGATGATTTCCCTAAAGAGCGTATAAGGCAGCTTGAGCTGATTTCCGGAAAGGGGGCGTCCGCGCCAATTGCTCCGCGAAGGTTCGTCATAGTGGCCTTGCGCCAGCCGCTTCAGCCAGGTCAGCATATAAAAAACCGGCTTCATCAGGCTCCACAGATAAAAGGCAAGGGCAGCCAAGCACACAGCCAGGAAGCTCCAGATTTGAAACTGCATGTACCGAAACCCCTTCAGCCATGGAACCAGATCACGCATAAAAAGAAAAAGAATAAACAGGACGAGCCAGACGGCAACAGCACCTACGAACAGCGCCAGCAGAAAGAGCAGCAGCCGCAGACCAACACGAAGAACCCCTGTCATACTTGTCCGCCCGGCACGGGGTCCGGAATAAATTTGTAGCCTAACCCGCGGAAATTAACAATGTAACGGGGCTGCTTCGGGTCCCGCTCTATTTTGTTCCTGACTTTGGAGATATAAATCACAACCGTTTTTTCATCGCCCAGCTGCATTTGGCCCCAGACCTGTTCATAGAGCTGAGCCGTTGTAAAAAGCCGGCCCGGATGCTCGGCGAAAAACAGCAGCAGCGCAAACTCCTTAGCCGTACAATGCACCTGCTGGCCGCGCACCGTCAGCCCGCCGGTGTCCTTGCTGATCTCAAAATCAGCAAAAGCGTAACAGGCGGCCGGAGCCTCCTGCTGATACAGCCTTTTTCTGGCAAGCTGGGCTTTGATCCGCGCCACCACCTCCAGGGAGTTGAACGGCTTCGTGATATAATCGTCCCCGCCCATCGCAAATCCGGTCAGCTTGTCATAATCGGCAGCCCTCGAAGTCAGGAATAAGACCGGGGCGTTTGTTTTTTTGCGCAGTTCCAGACACAGCTCGAAGCCGTTGCAGTCCGGGAGCATCACATCCAGCAAAATAATATCAGGCTCCCGGCTGTCCAGCAGGCTCATCGCCTCCGCCCCGGTAGAAGCGGTAAGGACGGAAGAATATCCTTCCCTCGACAGCAGCAGCTCTAGCATGCAGGCAATTCCTGCTTCATCTTCTATGATCAATATCGTGTCGTTCATTGTCGTTTCCCCTCCATTACCTTTCCGATTATACTGCAAAATGGGGATTTCTTCCTCATGAACGATAACACCTATGATATAATATGAACGCCAATGCAGTACTAATTGCCGGCTGATACATAGAATCCCGTGTGATGAGGTGGGACAAATAAAACATATACCCAATATACTCTCTGCCCTGAGGATACTGTGCTCTCTGCTGCTGCTCGCTCTGCAACCGTTATCCGCCATGTTTTTGGGCCTGTATCTTATATGCGGGGCAAGTGATGTGCTCGATGGATATGTCGCGAGAAAGACCAACAGCACCAGTTCTTTAGGGGCCAGTATAGACAGTGTTGCGGATGTTGTTTTTATAACCGTTCTGCTGGTTGTCTTCCTTCCGATCCTTCAGCTCTCCCTGTGGGTCATCTGCTGGATAGCCGCGATTGCTCTGATTCGCCTGGGCTCATTGCTGGTCGGATATGTAAAATACCACGCATTATCTTTTCTGCACACTTATGCCAACAAGGCAACAGGACTGGCGCTATTCAGTTTCCCGTTTCTGTACAGTATATCCGGACTCACCACGACCTCCATTATAATTTGCGGATTAGCCAGCTGCTCGGCCATAGAAGAACTGCTGATCAATATACAATCCAAAGAGCTGTTAAGGGATGACGCGGGGTGGATGTTTAGAAAATGAGGAGCCGTTGTCGACTGAAATCATTGATTTTGAGTTTTTTTAATCTTGTTCATGAATCCATTGAAAAAATGCTGAAGGACTGTGGACTACTCTGACAATTCACCTGAGGCGCTCCTATTCCGCTTCTGTCGGTAAACGGTAACCATTAGCCCCCGTAATGATGGTTACTGTGAAATAAGGCCGCCGGCTATGAAGCCGGACAGCCTTAGACACACTCAATGATTAAAGACCTGCTCAACCTTCCGGATACGGCCAGGTTGCGTCAGTTGCCTTGCTTGGAGATGAACTGTTACCACACTGTTACATTAGAACTCCCGCTGCTTTGATATCCCTCTGTAGCCAGTACCTGGTAAGACCAGCTGCTTCCCAGATTCATTCCTTTACTCGCCCATGCTTTAACGTGGTTGGCAAAAGTGATCGTGGCATTGCTTCCGGTCGGTCTCTTTGTCTGTCTCACACTCCAGAACTGCTGGAATGTTTGTACGCCGTCAATGGAAGGTGCGTTGTAGCGCATAGTTGTATAGATGTCATAGGTGCCGCCATCACTCGTCACTGTGCCTTTGTACGTTCCGGTAGGTCTATAAGTGCCCCAGCTATCAACAACGTAATATTCGATGAGTGAGTTTCTCGTCCATCCATAGAGCGTTAAATATCCATTGCCGGACGGTGCCCAGACACCCGCGTTGTAATTGATAGTTCTGTCGGGCGACCCGACGGTCCAGCCTTTGCCCACAACAAAATTTCCCGTATTGGACCAGTTGACACTGTAATTTCCGCCACTGCCATTAACCGCATTAACTGTCCCGCCGCCATCAGTCCAATTTTGCCAATAATCCGTTGCTGCGCTGGCGGTTGCTGCGAACAAAGCGGTACAGCTCATGGAAACTGCCATCACTATCGTCATGATTTTCTTATTGAACTTAATCATCGTTTACCTCCCCAAATTTTTAATTTGTAATTATTCACCTGTATACGGTTTGAATAATATCCTTTTTTAGATCACCCCTTTTCTTTTTGGGTCAGTTGATTCTCTTGGCAGTCATATCCTAACCTCTGTCCTGAATCCGTAAGCCCCTGACTGCAGCCTCTATCCTGAGAAGAAATTTCTCTTTCTAGTACAATGCAAGACAACCTGCGTCTTACATATAGCAAATTATAATAAGTAAGCGCATTCATTTACATTACCAAATTAAAGAATTATCCCATATTTTTTCAGTCATTTGACTTCGCACAGCAAAAAACCGCCCGGTTAGGACGGCTACACATTATGGAATCTTGAAAAGTAACTCGGGTGCGTCATCCCATCCGGATCACAGCCTTCACCACTTCTTGCTTATTATCGGTCACATAATCGAAGGCTTTCTGGGTATCCTCAAAGCTGAATTCATGCGTCACGATGCCCTTGACGTCAATTTTACCATCTGCGATTGCTCCAATGGCGGCAGGATACAGATTGCGGTAGCGGAACACCGATTTGATGTCAGCCTCCTTAAACATGATCTGCATAAAATCAAAATCGATGATATCCTTGGCCGCCAGGCCCACAAGGACAATCGTTCCGCCTCTTTTGACCAGATAGGGCGTCTGCTTAACGGTATGCTCGCTCCCTGCCGTTTCAATCACCTTGTCCATGCCCTGGCCGTCCGTTAGCAGGGATATTACATCCCGGACATTCTCCTGCTTGGCGTTGATTACCCGGGTTGCACCCAGCTTCTTTGCTGCTTCCAGCCGCTTTTCAATGATATCTACCACCACAATGTCTGTTGCCCCGTAAGCTTTGCAGGCCAGGAGCGTTACGAGCCCGATGCAGCCGGCCCCCAGAATAACGACGCGGTCACCCAGCTTGATTCCGCCTTGGGCCGCAGCATGCAGACCCACTGCCAGCGGCTCCACCAGCGCTCCCTCTTCTGAAGATACGTTGTCCGGCAGCTTGAAGGCCATGTTCTCCGGAAAAGCGATATAGTCCAGCAGGCAGCCGTGGTAGGGCGGGGTAGCCAGAAACTTCACATCCGGGCAGAGATTATACTTTCCGCTCTTGCAGAATTCACACTGGCCGCAGGTGACTCCAGGCTCCAGCGCGACCCTGTCTCCCACCTTCAGATTCTTCACCCCGGGGCCCAGTTCAACCACTGCTCCGGCACATTCATGCCCCAGAATAAAATCGCCCTCAACAACGAAGTCACCGATCCGGCCATGCTCCAGATAGTGGACATCGGAACCGCAAATGCCGACATACTCCAGTTTGACAATAACCTCGCCCTCTTTGGCCTTGGGCATGCCGATTTCATTCATTTCCAATTTCTTCAGATCCGTCATATAAAAAGCTCTGTTCTTCATAAGATATTCCTCCTCGGGGATAATAGCGCCTAACTATCGCTAAAATACTTTTATAAAACTATTTAAATAAGATTATAGTCCGATTTGATTTGAAGTCAACACAAACACTAAAAACTCCCCCGGCTGAGGGCGGGGCCGCAAACGCGGCGCCACCCTTTTCCGGAGGAGCGGTAGAACAAGAGTATACAGTTTCTGTTAGATTCACGCTATTCGGCAACAATCTAGATGCTGTCAATAAATTCTGTTACCAGCTCCAGGGCGGCTCCCACGGCAGTAGCCTCCAGCTTGTATTTGCAGACGCGGAGGTATGTGCCATCCCGCTCGAAGGTGTTCTTCCGGGCCGCCAGCCCTTGAAGGGTATCTATATACTCCTCCATATATGCACCGGCATAGCCGCCCAGAATCACATCGCAATCGTACAGCATCCGCAGGTTGTTAACCGTGATCACCAGATAGCCGATGTACTCCTGCCAGATTGCCTTTTGCGGCTCATGTCCCTCCCGCAGCCGCCGGAAAAATTCGGAAATGCTTCCCTGCGTGCTGTCCGAGAGAATTTTCGCTGAGCAATAGGCATCCACGCAGCCCTTCTGCCCGCAGTAGCAGGTACGGCCTTCAGGCATGATCGTCATATGACCGAATTCCCCGCCTCTGTGGTTCTGCCCGGTATAGATCTGATTATTGACGATAATTGAACCGCCGACACTGTTGTTAAGGGACAGATAGACTACATTGTGAATGTCTTTTTCTCCCCACAATTCGGTGAAGCCGGCTGCGTTCGCATCATTGCTGAGAATACAGGGATAGCGGATAAATTCGGCGAAACGCCGGATGCTCCCCCCTTGAAGTCAATGACGGTGGCATAGCTCACCGTTTGGCGGTCATCGGAGAGAATGGCGGGCAGCGCAATCCCGACTCCCAGAATTTTGCTGCTGTCAATCCGGCTTTCTTCCACACAATCATCCACCAGCTTGCCCACGCTTTTAAAGTAGACTTCAGTGTTCGCAAAGGGAAAGTGGTTTCTGACATGCTTGATGATTGTACCGCTCAGGTCAATGATGACAATGCCGACATGATTCCGGGTCACATCCAGCCCGATTGCGTATCCCGCCACACTGTTGCAAGCCATCGATTTCGCCTTCCTGCCTCCGGTGGACTGAAACAACCCGGTCTCCACGATCAGCTCTCTTTCCTGCAGCTCCTTAATGTTCTGGGTAACCGTAGGAAGACTCAGATGGAGCGCCTGTGCAATCTCCTGGATGGAAGTAGCTTCACGGTGGTACAAATATCGATAAATGGCGTTACGGTTCATCTTTTTTACTTCCATGCTGTTCAAGCGGTGTGTCGCCATTCCAAACCCTCCGGCTTTTGCAAATGTACTTTAATAATACTATACTCAAAGGAAAATGGTTAAGGTAGAACATATGAACCCGATACATAGGATCACAGACAGAAATGAGGAAGTATCGCATCAACTGCTGTATATTTGGGAAACAGCTGTGCGGGCTACGCATCTATTCCTTACCGAACAGAATATTGCAGCATTAAGCCCCTTGGTCATTCAAGGTATCCGGCAAATTCCCCACCTGCTGGCTTATACAGATTCGGATCATTATCTCGGCTTTATAGGCGTTCAGGATACTAAGATTGAAATGCTGTTCGTAAACCCCGCCGCCAGGGGAAGAGGCATAGGAAAACAACTCGTGACTTATGCCGTACAGACACTAAACGTGCTCTACGTTGATGTGAATGAACAAAATCCCCAGGCAATCGGATTCTACGAGCATTTGGGATTCCGGGTATTTGACCGGTCTGAACGGGATGAGCAAGGCCAGCCTTTTCCTATTTTGCATATGAAGTTATCATAGCTTGTGGGTCCAAATGTTAAGCGCAAGTGAGCGGACGGCAATGTTCGTGTGATTCCTATACAGCCTCAAACGGTCAGCACACTCCTGACCCCACAATAAAGCACTTCCGGCAGCTTCAAGCACAGAAAGTCCTATATACTGATGTTCATAACCTCTTTCAGCGCCTAGGAGATCTACAATTTCCAGCAGGGTTTCCGGATTCCAATAGCCTGTGCTGTCTTGTAAGTTATCCGCGATCTGCTTATAGGCATCGCCTAACAGCTGTGGCTGATTTGTAATACAGTCGACCATCCGATGGAGATAAGCGACGGATTCCTCCACATTATTCCAATCTATGGCTGCTATATACAATTTCATCACCACTTGATGCAAAGTCTCATCATAAACCAGACAGTCAATCAGGCCCATAAACAAAGGTACGAGGTGTATACGTGAATTTTTGGGCAAAGCGATCAGCTCGTTGATAAGTTGCATGAGACGCTGCCGGTGAGGCAAATCTCTTGTGGCCGTTGCATTCCATTCATCGCTTATGGCCGTATTGGCCAATTTCTGACAAACACCGGTTACAGCTTCATTGACCTTCCCGTCACGGCATGCTTCGATCAGCGTGTTCATGGCAAAATTCCACCTGCTGCTGTCCTCCAAATCCGTAATCGCCTGGGCAGTGGCAGCTGCAATGACTTCTTCATTTCCATTGGTCCACTGCATCATACTGCTGAATGCACATCTGCCGGCAAACGTATCCGGATGACCTGCAATTTCAATGATTAACCCTAAATAACGCGGTCTATAGTCTAACGGAAGATCATTAGGCCGCTGAGATAATAAACTGGCCGCGATGTCCCTCTCTGATGAAGCAGCCATTGCACTTAAAATAGTCCAGCTGCGTTCATCGTCCAAAAGCTGTCTCGCTGCATGCCCTATGGCAATAATTACGTCCTTATGCGCATTTGGTTTTTCGAACTCCTCCAACAATAGCGGAATGCTGTCACTGCTTCTATACGCCCCCAGCAGCCGGATGGCCTCTTTTCGGACCGTAACTTTCAGCTTGTCCCGGTGTAACAGCTCCTTAAGCATTGAAGCCAGTAACACCGGATTCACTCTGCGGATGCATCTCGGTATCGAATACATGGCTACACGGGCCCGGTCGCCATCCAGATTCTCCAGCAGAACGGGAAGTGCCTTCTCCGGTTCTTCCATGAGTGAAAGGGCATGAAGCGCGGCTTCTGCTACAGGCACTTCCTTATCGTGAATAAGCTCCAGTAACTGATCCGGACCAAGGTCAGGCATACTTCCCATGATCCTAATCACTCTGGAACGCTCTGAAAGGCTGCGTTTGGCATCGAATGCAATTTTGCCCAATAATGAACTTAAAGATTGCTGCTGGCGCGGCAGCCACCTGTTGAACCCGTCCGCAGCAGGCACCGGATAGATGGTTTTGCCCGATAAGAACCTGCCTTTAATCACAGTACCCGAAATAAACGGGTCCAGCCATTCTTGACGTTTCCGGTGCAGATGTTGGAACACTTCATATATGGTAATAAACGATTTATCCAGAGCCAGTAATTCCCCAACTCTTTCATCCCGTGTGTGATGCGGGGCAAGCCAATGTCTGGCCGCTTGTATGGCTGTCGAATCTGTTTTGGCCCGCGTTGCTTCCTTTAACAATTGTTGAAGTTTGGTGATGCCATAACCTCTTTTGCCGAATGAGTTAGCCAGGCTGAGGACCAGATTGTAGTCTTCCCGCCGGTTGGCCTGTACAGCTAATGTATAAATGGCGTCGAAGACAATCCCTTCTACTCCCCGGGGTACATTCTTCTCCAAGGATGGAAGGGCAAGCTGTCCGCTCTGCTTAGCCAGCTTCTGGATCGTATTTAACGAAAACTTGAACAGCTCACCGTGAGGATACGATGCGTTATGGCGCAGAATGGCAAATGCCAATTGTTGAACGGAGAATCGGGTACCATATGAAGTATCCCTGGCATCCATAACACTATCTACAAGCAAAGTCAGATCCTGCACATGGGCATCCGTGAACACAGACGCAGGACTATCCGAAAGCTCTTTAAAAACTGCGCCCCGGACAGGGTCCTGGTCATTTTTGATCCGGCCCAAATACACCAAGGTTTCATGCATCCCCTGTCTCGACAGAACCGTACTCCGGATCAGCTGCATAAGCGCCGTTGCGCGTTCGTCTGCGTTGGATACCTGTGCCGCTTGCTCGAGCTTCTCTCTTGAATGATGAATTGAACGGCAAGCCGTAATTCTAAGCATCCGTTCCCGGTCATCAGAGACCTCACGAAGGCCAAGCATCCGGGCGGCTTCCTTGTCACGTAAGGCATGCGGCAGCACATACAGCAATTTTTCCGGAAAAATGCGTTCCTGGCGTTTACCTTCTTCATACACCGCATCAAAAACCGCTTTACGGCTGGAAGGCGCTAGATGATGAAGTAATTTCGTCATATGCACAGGCCGGTCTGCGAGTAATTTGGCTAATTCCATCCATTGATCTAAGGATAAATAGCTTCTTCTTTTTAGAACCCCGTCAGGGATACCCTGCGAAATCAGGTCGCTTCGCGACTCCTTCCGTGTCAGCAGCCTGTACACTCCATCAGGATTGATGCGGGTTAAAGTACTAAGCTGTTTCTTCAGCGCAGGATGCAGGATACCCATGGGTCCATGATTCGCTGCACATTCCAGCACTACCTCCGCCTTCGTCAGGCATAAAATTCCAAAAGCTGAGGAGAACCTCCACCAGACATAACCTTGTTCCCTAAACGGTGTGTTTGCTAAAGTCGTCTTGAAATACTCAGCAACCGCATCAGGATGCCGGCCGGCTAATTTGCTCCAGTCTTTTATGGCATAACCGATCTCTGTAAGCCATTGACTGACCGTATCCTTCCTGCATGCCGATAGTACAATGGCTGCCTCCTCCGCTCCCCACCGGGCATACACCACAGGCAGCAGCCGCTCCGCCAGTTCTTGACGGTTCATAAAAGAAACACTGCGCAGCAGCTTCCGGCGGCAATCCTGTGATAAATGGGGAAGCTCGCGCTCTATATCCGTATCTGAAGCCATTTTGGCCAAAAGCCCCGCTGCCGTATTTCTGACACTTGCCATAGGATGCCGCAAGGCTGACAAAACAACACTAGCATCCTTGGTGACTTCAGCCCCGGCCAATGCAAGACGTCCTTCATAAGCACCATCCTCCAGTAAGGAAGACAGCAGCCCGGAATACTCGGTTGAGCCTCTATGGTCACGGCCTAGAACCGCTATCTTTTTAATCCTGTCTGAATATCCCAGTGAGTCTAATTCTTTGAGCAGGCTCTTTTTATCCAGTGAATCTTTTCTGAAAATCATAAGTTCCCTCCTCCACCTGTTCTGATCTCATTCAAGCTTTATTCTCCATATCACAATCCATCCCCTTTAATAAATCTATAATTTTACATCCCCGCAAAAAAACAAGAGTAACCGTGAAGCCGTTTGTTCAACCGCCTTCAAAGTTACCCTGTAGTGTATTACTTACTCTATTCATTCCGCTGCTTAAGCATATCGGACAGAAAAGCCAGTGCCAGGCCTTGGCCCCAGCCCTGAATCCAGTCTTTGGGGATGTTGCGGTACCCTTCCCGGTCCTTCATCACTGCTGTGCCGCCGGACACACCAAGTACCCGCCCGTCTTCGCTGATATTTTGCAGGATGCCTTGCAGGGCCTTTTGCACATATTTGGTATGCAGCGGATTGCCGTTGTTGATCATAGCCGCCGCAATCCCGCAGGATGCAGATACTTCCTCATAGGAGTCTTCATCATCCAGCACCGTCCGCCACAAGCCGTTCTCCGTCTGAACAAGCTTCAGCGCCGCCAGCTGATCCCGGAGCGAACACTCCACATCCATACACTGCGGGTACAAATACCAGTCCTTCAAAAGCGGTTTGACCTGCGACATGGTATAGGCGCCCCAGGCATTCGCCCTCCCCAGAATAAACCGGACATATGATCCTGCTGCACATGATTGTAACCGTGGAACCAGAACCCGCTGCCAGGGTCTTGCAGATATTTGATATGCCAGTAATACTGATTGAGGGCATCTTGGATCAAGTCCTGGTCGTTAATTTTGCTTCCTGCGCGGAGCAGAAAAAATGCCGCCATAAACAACGTATCCGCCCAGGCCTGCTCCGGAAAATCATTGGACACGGATACCGTATGCTGCAGCACCTTGTCCCCGAACCTGAGCGCATCGTTCCGGAGATAATCCACCTTGCTCATCACAATATCCCAATATTTCTGGTTCCCTGTCTCTTCATACAAGGTGATCAGCATGTGGCCCATGGCACAGGTGTTCACTGTCCAGTCCGGCAGGCCCAGCCCGATATATTCATCCGTCCACTGGACAAGCCTATCCAAATACTCTTTATTCCCCGTGGTCTGGTAAGCTCTGGACACCCCATAATAAGCCACCCGCAGGGCCATTCCCAGGTTAAATCCATCGCCAGTGTTTTTCTGGTAACCCTGTCGATCACGCTTAGGATTTCTTCCCTGTCATATTTCAATTGAAGCATCTAAATTCCCCTCTCTGATACACACGCCCCCCAAAGGCGCTTGAGAGCCGTCCGTAATCCTGCAAACGCTTTATATACTCCATTGTAAGCAGTATAATGGTCTACATCTAAGCACATTCGCAGCAAAACTGCGCAATTCCAATCATTTATTCATAATTCCAAAATTAACGTCAATGAGAGCAGGAGTACTTCAGTATGCCCAGAAAAAAGAAGCCCGTTATTGAATACCGCCACTATAGCCTGCCCATCGATTTTCCGGTCTTGCTGTTAAGCGGGGAACGCTGGAAGATTTCCGATATCCGAAGCGAGCATCTCCATTTCCATAACCATTTGGAGATCGGCATCTGCTATTCCGACAGCGGCATCATGGAGATCAAAGGGGAAGCGGTACCTTTTACAGCCGGTGACGTAACCTTCATCCCAAGGTATCTCCCCCATACGACATACAGTTCGCCGGATACCGCCAGCCTGTGGTCCTATCTCTTCTTTTCGCCGGAGGACCTCTTTCAGCATTCCTTCAAAAGCGCATACAGCAGCTTCGAGCCGAATTTATGGGCGGTGACGGGAAAAAACTGTATATTAAACAAGGAGCAGTATCCCAAGGTGTATACCCTTGCCACGTCGGTCGTAGAGGAACTGAAGCAGCAGAAGCCCTACTACCAGGAAAATGCCTACGGCTTATTGTTATCCCTTTATATAGAGCTCCTTAGAATTCATTCCACGAATGAAATGCTGGCAGAACAAGAAGCAGAGCATAGCCTGAAAGGTGATTTTGTCATTTCCCCGGCGCTGGAGCATATCACGAAAAACTACATGACCCCCATCACCATCGATTCCCTAGCCGGGCTATGCCACTTAAGCACAACCCATTTCCGCCGAAAATTCCATGAAATCATGGGAGCCGCCCCCCTCGATTTTCTGAGCAGGACCCGAATCGAAGAAGCCTGCAAGCAGTTAAAAAGCACGGATCACTCCATTCTTTCGATCTCCGGGCAAGTCGGCTTTCACTCCATCTCCAGCTTCAACCGCTGCTTCTCCAGGCTTATGGGAGAGTCCCCCAAACAATGGCGCAAAGGCGCACAAGCCGAAGCGCAATCGGCAAAGGCGTCGATATTGGAGTTTACGGGGTGGGTGTGATGGGGGCGGCCTTGTCGGCTAACCTGCGGAGATAAGTTCAACCAGGGTAAATTTGAGCGGATCCCCTTCGGCCAATCCAAGTGGAAAAAGGTTAACTAATTTGCTCAAACACCATGCCCTCCGCAGATTAAGTGGAAAAAGGTGCATTAATTCTGCCCATTTCGCCGCTGACGAGGTAATATGGCCCAATTAAGTTCCCTTTTTCCACTTAACTCTCACAATTGTTGATTTTGGGGAGAAATAAGCTCCCTTTTTCCAACTAGCGCTTACGAAGAGGCCGGTGAGATAGCGCTAGTGGAATTAGGATAGCTAGACCGGCGGATTCCCCAACTTTATAGGTCCCAAGATAAGGGGAAACTGGCCGGCCTCGCTCCAACAACGGCATTTCTGCCGTTGTTTCCGGGCGATCCGACCTTCGGCGCTTCAACAACGGTAGTTCTGCCGTTGTTTCCAGGCGAACCGGCCTTCGGCGCTTCAACAACGGCATTTCTGCCGTTGTTTCCAGGCGAACCGGCCTTCGGCGTATTCGCAAGGAGCGCTTACCAGCGATCGGTCATGATTACCGGCTTAATCCCTCCGGCCTCAAATTCCATCCTGTCGATGCATAACACGCGGTTGCCCGGCTCCTTGTCCCCGATGATTCTCCGGTGATAGACAATCAGCCATTCATCCTCATCGGGCAGATGCAAATATCCGTGATGGCCGGGGCCCTCTGCCACAGGCTCCTGCCTTTCCAGAATGGTTCCCTCGTTGGCGAATGGCCCGAGCGGACTGGCGCTGACACCGTAGGCCACACGATAGGTGCCGTTGGTCCATCCGCCCATGGACCACATCAGATAATAGAGGCCGTCCTTCTTGATCATGCATGGCCCCTCCACATAGCCAGGAGGCGTAATAGAACGAACCGTCTGCCCATCGGAAAAAGCAACAAATCCGGTCATATCCTCATTCATCCGGGCCACGTTGCAGTGTCCCCAGCCCCCGTAATAGAGATAGACCGCGCCGTCATCATCCTTGAATAAATGGGCGTCGATCGGCTGGGCGCCGTGAATGAAACGGTCAATCAGCGGCTTGCCGAGATAACCCCTGTAAGGGCCTTCCGGGGAATCTGCAACGGCAATCTCCAATCCTCCGGCTTCCCCGTCCTTCTGGATATCATTGGAGGCGAACACAAGGTAATGCCTGCCCTGATGCTCAATCTGGGTAGGCGCCCACACCGCTCTCCAGATCCAGGGGAAATCCTTCATCTCAATAATGCTGTCGTGTCTGTTCCAATGGATCAGATCCACAGAACTGAAAGCATCCAGATTCATCTGCTGCGTATATTCCGTAAAAGACCTGGTGGCATAAATCCAGTGCCTGCCTTGATAGGTTCTTGCCTCCGGGTCCGCATACCAGCCGGGTATGACAGGGTTCGTTATCCCTTTCAGCAGATGCTCTTCTTTCAACGGACATCCTCCTTTATCCTTTTAATCCCGTTAAGGTTATGCCCTCCAGAAAGTAGCGCTGGCCGGCCAGAAACACAATGACACAAGGCAGGACAACTGTGGCCGAAGCCGCCATCAGCAGATCCCACTGTGCGGTGTAGGAGCCCTGGAACATTTGCAGGCCCAGAGCAAGGGTGAAGAGGCTGTCGCTCTTCAAATAAATCAGCGGTCCCATGAAGTCGTTCCAGGAGGCCAGGAAGCTGAATAAAGCGACCACGATCACGGCGGAACGGCTCAAAGGGAAAATGATGCGGGTATAGATTTGCCAATAACTGGCCCCGTCCACAAAGGCTGCCTCATCAAAATCACGCGGAATCGTTAAATAGAACTGCCGCAGCAGGAAAATATTGAAGATTCCGCCGCCGAAGTAAGCGGGGATAATGAGCGGATATAATGTATCATAGAAGCCCAGCGCCTGCCAGCCCAGAAAGCTCGGTATCATCGTTACCGCCGCCGGCAGCATCATGCTGGTCATCAGAATGGCGAATACGGTATCCCTGCCCTTCCACTGAATCCGTGAAAATCCAAAGGCGCCGATCGTGCTCGTGATGACAGTCCCCACAAGCACCGTGACCACAATAATAAGCGTATTCTTGAAAAAGGTGTCAAACGGCAGCGCCGTGAGCGCCCTCTGAAAATTGCTCCATTGAAACGGGGCCGGAATCCATTCCGGAGGCATGGTGAAAATCTGCGATAAATTCATCAATGAGCTGCGGACCAGCCATACAAACGGAATGATGAACATTCCCGAGATGAGTACAAGCGCTCCATAACCTGCGGCAAGTGTCAGCTTCGATTGCCTCAAGAACGTTCCCCTCCTTCGTAATATACCCAGGACTTCGAGGTTCTGAAGACGATAACGGTAAAGAACAGAATAATCACAAACAAAATCCAGGCCAGCGCAGACGCATAACCCATATCGGCATCCCGGAAGCCCGTTCTCCACAGATAAAATACGTAGAAGAGGCTTTTATTGTTCGGTCCGCCTTGCGTCAAAATATAGGCTTCGTTGAAGACCTGGAAGGAGCCGATAATAGTCATGATCGTATTGAAGAAAATCGTGGGGGTCACCATCGGAATCGTCACGTGGCGCAGCCTGTGAAACCAGCCGCCTCCATCGACCTCAATCGCTTCATAATATTGCCGGGGGATGCCGGAAAGTCCCGCGAGGAAAATAATCACCGTGCTTCCGATGCCCCACAATGTGGTGAGAACGACCGACGGAATGACGCTTTCCTCCGAATACAGCCAGCCGCTGGTCGGCAGATGCAGCCGGCTTAACAGCGAGTTGATCAGACCAAGATCGGGATTAAGCAGCCACATCCAGATCATGGCCGACGCCACCGCCGGTACGATGCTCGGGAGATAGATAATCGTGCGGAATATCGCCCGGCCCTTCACATTGAGATTCAGCAGCAGCGCGACGGCGAAGGACAGGATGATCACGGCAGGCACACGCAGCACGACGAAATAGAAGGTTGCGCCCAGCGATTGATAGAACAGCTCATCCTCGCCGGAGAACAGCCGTATATAATGATCCAGGCCGGTAAAAGAGGTGTGCGCTTTGAAGACATTGTAGTCGGTCAGGCTGAGCACCAGGCTTGCAATCATGGGACCCAGCGTAAAGACGGCAAATCCGAGTATGGCGGGGGCGGTGAACAACAGCCCGTAGAACATTCCCTTTCGCATACCTGCCTCCAGTCTATTCCTTGATATCGCGGCGTCCCTTGATTTGTGCCTGCACTTTTGCCGCAATGGAATCCATCGCTTCCTGGGCCGATTGCTGGCCGAGCCACACCTTATCCAAGGCAGGATTGACGATATCCATAATATTATTGAAATTCTTCACATAGCCTGTCGGCGTCTGATGCCCTTTCGTCAGAATCACATCAACAATCGCCTCTTTGTAGCCGGAGGGTCGTGCCTCCAGATTTTCTGTCCATTTTGCCAGCAGCGCGGGGTCCGTGTACCAATCCTTGAGGGAAGGCATCCAGGTGCCGGCTGTAATCATATCTATTGAAGCCTCCGGGTCAACAAGCGCTTTCATGAGCTCCCATGCTTCCTGGGGATGCTTGGTAGACTTGAAGATAGAAAACATCGCGCAGACCACAGTAGTCACCGGCTCTTTCAGAACAGGCATAACTCCGACATTGAAATTGAACTTGGATTGCGCCAGCCCTGCGCTCGCCCATTGCCCGTCGATGGTCATCGCCACCTTTTTGGTCTGGAGAGCTACGTTCGTAGCCGGGATATTCTTCGACTGCACGGGGGAAGGCGATACGTGATATACGTTCATCAGATCTGATATTTTCTGAATGGCTTCTACAGCCTCCGGCTGGTTGAGTCCGAACGACTTTCCATCCGCCGAGATAAAGTCTCCGCCGTTGGAGTAGATAAAGTTGCTGTACACTCCCCACCAGGTGGAGGCATTCACCCCGTATTGTTTGATTTTGCGGGGATCGAAATCCGGATCAGCCGCTGTTTTGCCGTTGGTGTCCACGGTCAGCTTCTTGGCGGTCTCCACGAATTCATCCCAGGTCCAGGCATCGGCTACATTCGACGGGGGCGGTGCAATTCCGGCTTCCTTAAAGATATCTTCATTGTAGAACAGGCCGAAGGACTCGGGTCCCGGACCAATGCCGATTACATTTCCCGGCTCCAGTGAATAGATAATATTGGGAACCAGCGTACCGGGGCTGATATCGGCATCATGATCGAGAAATTCCTGGAGATTATAGAACTTCCCCTGCTCGGCCAGAGGGAAAGCGATGGTGCCGGATTCCATCATGGCGACATCCGGAACATCGTTTCCGGCCACCATGGTTGTAAGCTTGGTATCATAATCAGCGGCAATATGCTGAAGCTCTACCTTGATATTAGGAAATTTGTCCTCAAACCTCTGGATGGCCTTTTTGTACGGAGCCACTTCTTCGGGCGAACCCCAGACCGTCATCCGCAAGGTAATCTTCTCCTTGGATCCGGAATTCCCGGAACTCCCGGAAGACGCGGAGGTATTAGAGCTTTCTGAACCGGATTTCGAGCATGCAGACAGTACAGCGGCAAGCATCAGGACCAGTGCCATTACAGTGAAGAGCGATTTTCTTTGTCGCAACATCTTCCGAGCCCCTCTCGATTTCAAAATTCAACGGTTCATAGCTGCAGTCTATGATGGCTTTATTATAAAATAATAGATAGCGCTTACATAACCCTAATCTCTTTGGAATGGTGGATTAAGATTAGCTTATACCGGCAGTGTAATCACAACCCTTGTCCCTTCTCCCGGAGCGGAAACAATGGAAACGCCGTATGGCGTCCCATAAGCGATCTGAATGCGGTCAATGGTATTCTTAATGCCCACGGATGAAGATTTCTGGTACAAAATCGCCTGAACCGTCTCCTGGCTCATGCCCCGTCCGTTATCGGCCACCTCATAAAACCGGGTTCCCTCTGCAATCCAGCCGCGGATGCGGATCATGCCGCCCGATTCCGTCTGGTTGAAGCCGTGCAGAATCGCATTCTCTACAAACGGCTGGAACAAAAGCCTGGGCACATCGTATTCATAGAGCTGCGGATCGATAGCATACTCTACAGTGAACTTGTCCTCGAAACGGATCGACATGATATAGAAATAGTTATCCATCCAGTTCATTTCTTCGGACAGATGGACAGCATCCCAGGTCTTTCTGGAGGTGTAGTGCAGCATATTGGATAAACAGACCAGCATTCTGCTCAGCTCCTGCTGACCGTTCTCAATCGCCGTCCAGTTCATCACATTCAGGGTATTGTATAGAAAATGCGGATGCATCTGCATCGTAAGCGCCTGAATTTCGGCTTCCTTTTCCTTCAGCTTGATCTCGTAATTTTCCGTGACCAGCAGATGAATGCGGTCATTCATCCGGTTGAAGCGCTTGGTCAGCATGCCGAACTCATCGTTGGTCACGACCTCCACCCGGGTCTGAAAATCCCCCTCGCCCACCGATCTCATCGCGCTTAGCAGCCTTTTGATCGGCTTGGTGATTTTGCCGGCGATAAAAAAAGCGAGAATAAAGGCCGCAATGCCGAGTACAACCGCCAGTACGGTAATGGACGTCCGGATTACGGGCACAAAGCTGCTCAGCAGCCCCGCTTCGGGAATCCAGACCACAGACATCCATCCGGTAACCTCCGAGCGGTCAAAACAGACAATGACCGCTTCCCCGTCCAGGGTCATCCTCCGGGCCCCGCTTCTCTCCTGCTTCAGCTCATCCAGCCATGCCTCCTTAGAAGTGCGTGCTACAGCGCCCGGCTCACTGCTGGCCACGACCTTATCATACGGATCAAGCACCATATAGCGCGCGCTTCCCGAAATGCTGTCCGCGTACAAGGATTTCAGCACCTCGGATTTGAAGCTGATGGCAAGGACAGGCCGCTCCGCCCGGGCATTCATTTTTTCCAGCTTCGTATTGCCCAGATACGTGAAATCCAGCACGCGTGTAGCGGAGAACAAATAACGGAACTCCAGATTTCCGCTCTGGAGATAGGGCTGGTGGAACATGGATACGAAATCGTAGGTCGGAACCCAGACCAATTTCCCTCCCGCCTGCCGCGCCACTTCATAGATATCCGATTGCGTAGGATCGCCTTGAGGCAGCGTTTGTCCAAAGGTGAAGTAAGAGGTCCATAACTGGTAGGCATAAATATCCTGATTCTGTGAAAAGTATTTGCCGAGTATAGCCGTTACCTGCCGGTCCGCTTCAAACAGCCCCGCTTCGTTCGCGGGGTCCAGCTGGTTGAAAATGCGGAATAAATCCTTATCCAGGAATAAGGACATGCTGTTCTGGTCCACGATCCGCAGCTTCGTATCCATGACCTCATTGTTCTTTTTGACAAGCTCATACACATTTTTCTGCGCCTGTTCCGTGATAATCTGCAGGCTGGTCCGATAGAATAAGGTCCCCAGTACGAGAAGGGGGATGGTGATCAGAAAAATATAACTGGCCAGCAGCCGGTACCGGAAGGTCATCTTCATGCCTCCCGTTTCCTTTGCGAAAGTACGTGCTTATAGGTTTTTGGCGACATGCTGTGATATTTTTTGAATACGCGGCAGAAATATTTGGGGTCCTGAAACCCGCACTCTACAGAGATCTCGTATATTCTGAGCTTATCCTCCGCAAGCAGCTCCTTGGCCCGCTTCATCCGGACTGCCGTTACATGCTCGGAGAAGGTCCGTCCCGTCCTGCTCTTGAATAACGTGCTGAAGTAGGAAGGGTTGAAATGGAAGTAATCTGCCGCCCGTTCCAGCGTCACCTCTTCCTTCGTATGCTCCCGTATCCAGCTTAGACATTCGGTGATGACAACCTCCCCTTGATCCTGTCTGGACAGGCTCAGCGCAAGCTGCACCTCCTGGAGAGCCTTTGCCAGCCGGGCCATCAATTCCTTATATGAGCTGCACGAACGGATAAGCCTTGTGGCGGTATCGGCGAGGATCTGCCCGGCCTTCCTGTCCAGAATATCCTGGTTGTCACTCCGGATCTGGAGCAGCATAAGCGACGCCTTCTCCTTCAACAGCATCGGAACGGCATGCCCGCCGCCCGCAAGCTGTGTGAATATTTCGCCGCATATGTGCAGAACAAGCGCCGCATCGTCCCCTTTCAGAGCTTCGTACAGCCTGCCCCAATCCGGACTTGCCGCCAGGGGCGAGGAAGAGATTTCATCTGAAAAAACCAGCCCATTCCAGCCTTCATAAAAATTATAGCTGCAGGCCCTTCTGGCCAAGAGATAAGCCTGCGGCGCGCCGGCAAGCAGGGAAGGGGATGCCGGCCCGATACCATGGGCAAGGCGTCCCGTATGCGCCCAATCGGACGCCAGGGCGGCGGCGAGGGCCCGCGCCTTCCCCCGCTGCTCTCCGTCAAGCCGCCGCAGGCCAACCAGGGTAACGGCTGCCTGGCGGCCATCCTCCAGCGTTCCGCTTAACGGAACCGTGAGCGCCTCCCCCATTGGGACCAGACCTGCTCAAGCCTGCTTACGAGCTGGTCACTGTCCTGCGGTTGAGCGCCTTCCCGGAAGCTTTCCAGCTCCGAATACACCACAACCCCGCTCTCCCGCAGCCATTCATAACGGTTCAGCTCCTCCAGCTCCGGCACTGTCGCACTTCCGTTCAGCCAGGCCAGAATCAGGCGGTTGCGGTAGGCACAGGAAGACAGCTGAAGGCGGCGCTCCAGCGCCTCCGCTTCGCGGCGCTGCTTCCGTTCCGCATTCAGCTGGACGTCGATGCGGCTCAATACATCCTCTATTTTCTGGACGTCCACCGGCTTCAGCAGGTAATCATAAGCGCCGTGACGGACTGCCGTCTGCGCATATTCGAACAGATTGTAAGCGGATACCATTACAACTTTGGCTTTAATGCCCTCCAGTTTAAGCCACTCCAGAAACTCCAGTCCATCCATGCCAGGCATACGGATATCCGTCAATATCGCCTCCGGGCGATGCGATTTCGCCAGTTCCATGGCCGCCAAGCCATCCTTTGCCACGGCAACCTGGTCTTCCGGCCGAAGGCGGTGAATCAGGTTAACCATTCCCCGCAGATGCCTGGGCTCATCATCCACAATCAATATTCTCACTATGCTCAGCCTCCCGACTCTTATTGCAGTTCATAACAGCCGTCCCGCAAGAGCGTTTCATCAGGATAAGCCGCCCTGCGGTATGAATCAGCCGGTTGTTTGCTCTAATTATAAAAGTCCTTCCTGCCTCTTCATAGTACATTCATATTGGATAGGTGGACTGTGATTGGGAGAGGGAGAATTACTCAAGGTCCTCCGGTGACTCATCCTCCAGCAAGACGATATCTTCTCCTTGGGATTGTCTCATTGTGATATTCTCTTTCCCCCAGGTACACATAAATACAAGCATGGGCTACCCCCAGTCTTTATCCAAGACTTCAAGGATAGCCCTTCCTCCAGAAAATTATAACGTCTCCGTATTGAGCGTAAACCCTTCGATCACAACTTCCTCGTCCACCTCGATCATGATGCAGCGTTTCCCCTGATAATTCACCTGCTTCACATATCTGAGATCCTGCGGGCTGACCGAAATCGTGGCAACCTTCGTCTCGATCTTAATCGATTTGGTCGTATATTTCGGGATAACGCTGCTTGCCTTCATTTCGTAGTACTTATCATCGATGACCGTTTCGAACGCCCGCTCCACCTTTTCCGCCGTCACGTTCTCAACGCCGCTTGATGCCAGGACGCGTTCTACATCTTTGTAATCCAGCTTAGGAGGCTCTTCCTCCCCTTCGCCGCTTTCGATGACCTGTTGGATTTCCTCATACACCTGGGCGAGGGTGGTTGTATCGAGCTGTTCGCCCGCCAATTCCTTCACGATATCCTCGAAGAAGCTTCTCTCTTCCAAGGCGGTCACCGATCGCTCGGCATTCAGGACCTGCTCGATGAACTGCGGGTCCGGATAATTCGATTTTCCCGTACAGTACAGAACGCGGTTCACATCCGAATAGTTGTCCGTCACACTCGGATAAAAGAAGCCCTGCTCCGGCGAGCTCAGCTTGATAATCGGATCGACAATAATATTGTACTTGAATTCCCGCTCCACATAGTCGAACATGAGGTTTTTGCGCTGCTGTTCCGTGGAATTTACGCTGCACAGAATGAACGGATGCGCGAACATCTCATCCTTCCCGCTCTCTTCGGCTTCTTCATTTCTCGCCTTAGTCGGCCGGTAATACTGCCCGCGGACAAAAGTGACTACCATATCCTTTTCATACTTGGCATCTACCAGCATCTTGTCCACGAGCAACATCATCAGGTCCTGCCATTCTTCAGGATCACCTGTCACCAGGCCCTGGTGAAGCATGACCCGCGCCGGCTCCTCCGAATCCTCCTGAAACTTCAGCTCGAACAGCTTATGGTCCAGCTCGCCGGTGAGCAGTTTTTTGAAATTGCCCATATACAGCTCCTGCTTCTCTCTGTCCACGAGGCCAAACGGCAGGCGCTCCCAATGATAGATCTCGCTAGTTTCCTTCATAATATACACGTTCAGAATGTCGTAGATGTTCATCAGATCATGATCCAGCTTAAATTGCTTGCGTATGTGCGCGACTTCTTTTTTATTCATAACAGGTTCGGCAGCTCCTTAGGTGTGTAATGGCTCTATCTAGTATAAATGATAAGGACGAAGTTTGTTAACAGTAT
This sequence comes from Paenibacillus sonchi, assembly GCF_016772475.1. Classification (NCBI taxonomy): domain Bacteria; kingdom Bacillati; phylum Bacillota; class Bacilli; order Caryophanales; family Paenibacillaceae; genus Paenibacillus; species Paenibacillus sonchi. The sequence goes on along the minus strand of NZ_CP068595.1, from coordinate 2,796,132 downwards.
TGCAGCAAGCAAAAATACCCGCAGGCGGATCGTCACAGGTATTCAGCGGGAGGGTCAAGCTCCCCTATAGCTTCTCAACATACTGCTTCGCCTCGCCCAGAGACAGATCCGTATGCTGGCGGACGAGCTTAATGGCCGGAATGAGCTTACCGTCCTTCTTGAGCTGGCGGACCGATGCCTGAATATCTTCAGGGGAATCTGCCGGCCATTACCTGCTTCCGCTCTGCGCTTCATCTCAGCAGCTGCTTTCTGCTCTTGTTCTTCCGTCAGGAACTCGTCTGCAGTCTGGATTAACGGTAGACTGTGCTGCGGCAGCATGCCAATGACGGCTCCAAGAAGGGTTCCGGCAATGGAGTACAAGGCCAAATACTGTACAAAGCGGTATAAATACAGCCATGCCGTGCTAAGCTCCAGAACCTCCCCGCTCTGCTTCAGAATGGTGATATGATCCGTGATGGCATATTCACCGGGCGCATAATTATTTACATCCTGCATGACCTGCAATTCCCCGATCGGCGAAACGATCCATTCGAGCGGCTTATTAAAAACAGGGTTGCCTGCCGTATCGATCATCATGCTGAACAACGTGAATACGGCAATGACATAGACAATATTACGGTTCCACGTAAACCGTTTCGCAAGCACCACAATACTAAACACCACCAGCAAGGTAAGGCCCCTTATGTAATTGTTATGTAGATAAGCTTGTAAAACCGCCGGCAAAACCCATCCGAACAACAGCACCATAATGGCTGCAAACAGAAAGACAAACAATAGGACCTTGGCATTTTTTTTCATATATCAGCATCCTCTCTTTCACTCTAATACATTTTTACCCAAACGACCTGAACTTGTTGCGGTAAAACATGGGGCGGAGAGCAGAAGCGATGCATTATTTGGCGCAGCTGCAATTCAAATACGGAGCCGAAAAGCGATGGGCGATATTTGAGAGGAAATATGGAGCTATTTTTGAGGAGTATGGGATTTGAAATATGCTGAATATTATGTAAACAAAAAGAAATAGGCCGCCCTGCTCAAAGGTAGCGGTCCTATTCCCACACCAAATCAAGCAGCTCGTCCACTGCCTGAATTCGGGTCACCGCTGGTGTCTGTATAAGGTTTCCTCTGACCATAACCATAGCGGTGCCCGCCAAAGCTTGTATGTTATCCAGCGGGTTCTGCTCCAGCACGATTAAATCCGCCTGCTTGCCGATATCAATGCTCCCCGTCAGGTGATCAATCCCCAGAATTTCTGCATTAGATTTCGTCACCTGCTCAATGATCCGGCGCGAGTTCAGCTTCGTTTGTCTCATGAAATGGTCCAGCTCCCGCCACAGATCGTAATGGGTGACATAGGGCATAGCGGCATCCGTACCAACGCCAATTTTGATATTATGTTCTACGGCTTGCCGCACCCCTTTCAGCATGGAGTCATACACCCGCCGGGAATTTTCCTTAACCGTCTCACTTACCTTCGTCAGGCTCAGGTCCAATTTGGCACTCGGATATGCGGCCTGCAACGTTGGAATCAAAGCGGTGTAGCCTTTTAATGCCCTGGGATTATTCTGGTACAGGCTGATAATCTCTTCATCCATCTCCGCGCCGTGTTCAATGGTATCGACCCCGCCCTTTAGCGCGACTCTCACCCCTTCGGTACTTTCCACATGGGCCGCCACGCGTATGCCAATTTTATGGGCTTCCTCACAAATAGCGGCGACTTCTTCCTCCGTCATTTGCAGACGGCCTGCTTCTCCGACTGTTTTGGCATCGGTAACCCCGCCGGTCACACAGATTTTGATGAGATCTACTCCGTTTTTCACATTGATTCTCACATTTTTCCTTGCTTCCCATGGTGAATCGCCAACCAAAGCCAAATAAGGTGCACCATGCCCGCCCGTTACGCTCAGAAAATAACCGGACACCAGCAGATTAGGCCCGACAAACTGATTCGCCTTAATTTCATCCCTCAACTGCACATCAGTATACAAGAACTCCCCTACGCTGCGCATAGTGGTTACCCCGGAATGCAGGGCGGTCAGGGCATTTCGCTTCATCCGTTTCTTCAGCACGCTTCGGCCCAGCCTCGTATCCAACATATGACGAAACGCAAAATCCAGCAGCCCTTCGCTGGCTGACAGCGTAAACGGCTTACCGTCGGCAAAAAGATGGACATGCGCATTGATCAAACCGGGCATCACATATTTCCCTTCTACATCGATTACTTGATAATGGCTTGGGATGGCCGTCTCGCTTGCTTTGCCAATCTCCTGAATCAGCCCGTCACGGATCAGAATCGTCATATGGGCAGCTACGCCTCTCTCCGCGTCTCCATAAATCACATTGCAGTTCTTAAATGCATAACCTGTCTTCACCGTTTCTTCCTCCTTCGCATAATCACGCTGCTCAATATTGAATCACAAATTCATTATTAGGTTAAAAAAATAGGGACTCGCACATCGGCGTTATTCATTGATGCCCGTGAGTCCATGCAGCCAATATAAGCTCAGTGCCTCAAAAATCCGTCTCCGGCTATCAGCGCCCATTTCCCGCTTCAATAAATCCAGAATCATATTGATGACATTGCTCGCAATAATGCTCAGCAGAATCATATTTTCTTGGGTGCCGATTTCATATCTTTTATAATGATCCTTTAAAAAGGGCTTTTTGGTTTCGATCATCAGCTCAATTAGCTCGTTTTTGGCATTGCTGTAGACTGTCCCTTTATTTTTCTCAAAAATAATGACGATCTGCATGCTATATTGCGTTAACAGGTTCATTTGCTCCTGAACGATGGCCGATTGCTTGGCACTACCCGCTCTCTCAAAAAAAGTCTGGTTATCCAGACGAATGCTCTCCACCAGCACATTCTTCAAATAATCCACCAATGACGGCGGCACCACGGCATAGAATAATTCCTTTTTATTTTTAAAATAAGTATAAATATTCCCGACCGAAATCTGGATTTCATCGGCAATATCGTTCATTTTGGCATCCGCAAAACCTTTGCGGAAAAACACCTTCAAAGCAGCGGATTCGATATCCCTCTTAACTTCGTCTTTCTTCGCTTGCATGCTGGGCGCTCCTTAATAGTGAATGGGTTATTCGTTATTAGGGTAATGCAGAAATAGGGGTTTGTCAAACTTCCGCAAGAATTTCTTTCATTCCATTAGAATGTTCTTTCACTAATTTGCCCGCCTCGTCTTTGTAGACAACATAAGTTCCATTTGCCTTAGCGTCCAGCTTTGCACGTTCACCTGTTAACTTAATCAGCTTCATTAAATCATTGTTAGCTTCCATACTTGAACACCCCATTTCTTTCAGAATACCATTAAAAAAGAATATATGCACTTCCACATATTTTCAACAACATGTATCCAAAAAAATCATTCACCACCAACTCCGCATGTATTGAATGAGCTATCCCAAGTCTTTAATCAAAGACTTGGGATAGCCCTTAAATTCATTTCACGGACAACCGATTGCAAAACAGGCTCAGCAATGCGGCAGCCTCCTGCCGCAAGAGGGGCTCGGTTGACCGGTAGTCCAAAGCTCCGGCGGAATTCGGTGCAAGTTCCGGCCCGTACATGCCGTTATTCACAATATACTTCACAGCATCCACGGCCCAAGGCGCCGTGTCCCCCGCAAGCTTGGCTCCGGATGATTGGGTCATATTCACTCCGGCGATCATCGCCGCCCGCCACATCAAGACAGCGGCCTCCTGGCGCGTAATATCCGCAGTGACAGCAAAGCTCTGCTCCGGTCCGCGCCCTTGCACAAGCCCAAGCTCGATGGCTTTCTGCACATAGCCCAAATATTTTTTCTCTTCGGGTTCACTCGTTAACGTCGTGTTTTTGGATGGGGCTACCCCTGTCAAATGCATAAGCCCCGAAATAAACTCCGCCCGGGTGATTTCCCGCTCCGGATGAAAAGCGCTCTCCCCATCAGAAGCCAATACACCGAGCTGACCGGCTTCATGAATCCATGCCGCATAAGGATGCTCCTTCCCCACATCCGAATATACAGGGGGTTCAGGCACTTTTTTCGCCCAGCTATCCATCTTATTGTAAAAGGCATATTGGGTACCGTTGGAATTGACCTTGAAGGCCGCCTTATTCCCTAGCTCATCTTCAAACAACAAGGGAGCTATTTCCCGGAGGATATGCGACCCATAAGGGTCCTTGATTTTCAACTTGCCATCATCCGTAGCGGAAACCTGAAGAATCCAGAAGGGAAGCCGCAAATCCTGATAAATCCCGGTCAGCTGGCCCAGCTCCGCCTGGGATGTGACTGTAGTGGAAGCCGTTGTTGGTTTCCCAGGATAATAATGATCCATAAAAGCTTTGAAGAACTTCTCCCGCAAATCCGGGCCGTCACTGTTAAAAATAACAAAACCGCCTACGTTCTGTTCCGGCATAAGCCACATCCAGGAGTGATACCCCGGCAAATCCCCGCCCTTACCAATAACACGCTGGCCGTTGTAGCTATTTTGATAAAAGGATTCAAAACCGTAGCCCGTGCCAGGAACCTGCGGATGAATCTGATGGTGGATCTGCTGCATATCCTTAACCGAATCCCCGCTCAGAATCCGGGCCCCTGCGAGCTGTCCGCCATTCAACTGCGCGATCATAAATTGGGCCATGTCCCTTCCGGTGGAGAACATGCCGCCATCCGGTGACTCGGCGGGCCTGGACGGATATTCGGGGATCGGGTCTTTTTGGGCTGTATAGGGTACAGCCAGATCCTTCCGCAGCCCGGGCGTCAGCTTAAAACTGCTGCTCCCCATGCCAAGGGGCTTGAAAATATGCTCCTGCACATATTGGGTAAACGGAACGCCGGTCATCCGCTCCACAATATACCCCTGCAAATTAAAGGCATAGTTATCGTACCGGTAAGCTTCACCGGGCTCCCGGACAATCGTAGGCACATTTTCCTTGATGAACTGCTTGTTGGAAATCTCTTGTGCTGAGCCGCCGGCGCTATCCGTATAATCAAACCCGGAGGTATGGGTCAACAGATGCTCCATGGTTAGGGTTTTATTGGTTTTGTTGACAATGTTCAATTCTCCCAGATAAGTCTGGAGACCAGCATGTAAATCAATGGCCCCCTGTTCGGCCAGCTGCATGACCGCTGTTGCGGTGAACAATTTGGAAATGGAAGCTACACGGAAAACGGTCTTTTCCGGATCGATCGGCTTCTTGCTGCTGATATCAGCGTAGCCGTAGCCCTTTTCAAGCAAAATCTGATTATTCTTCACTAACACAACGGCTGCCCCGGCAAGCTGCTTCTTGATTTGCGGCTGATTGAAGAATTGATCGGCAAAAGCTTCCGCTTCCTTCGCTTCCGTTACCCCTGTGGTTTGTGGTTTAAGGGCGGATGCATATGCCGCCGGCTGCGGGACAAACGAAGCTATGAGCAAACTGCTGAATACGGGTAAAAGAACCTTCCGACAAACAATTGTGCGAATATGCATTACACTGCCTCCTGTTTTGAATGCCTGGATGAATGTGCCGGACCGACAGCAAAATACCCGCTAATCTGGTTAATCCCACTCCTTTCATGTATTGCGGGCTGATCCGGGACCTCCCCAACCTAACAGAAGCCTTGTCATAAAGACGAGTGACAACCCGTCATAACTTCATACGACAACAAAAACGCCTCAGAGATAGTCTCTGAAGCTAAGTTAAATATTAATTACCCCAATATTGCTGCGCAATCTGTTGTCCTTGTCTAATCTTCGCCCACTGCTGATCTTCCGTTAATTCGTTGCCGCCGTCGCAGGACGCGAAGCCGCATTGATGGGACAGCAGTAATCTGTCCTTCGGAATGATTTTGGAGGCTTCGTCCAGCATTCTGATTACGCGGGCTTCATCGTCCAGTGTGCTCGTTTTGGAAGACAGCAAGCCAAGTACAATTTCCGTGTCGGGTCTGTCTTGGAACACCGCAAGTGCCTCCAGAGAGCCTGCACGTTCATCATCCCATTCCAGGAAGAAGCGGTCGTATTTGAGCTGCTTCAGGAACAGATTCGCAATCTTCGCATAGGAGCCGCCGCCCATATTACGGGAATCATAGTTGCCACGGCAGTTATGCGTCCACATTTTGAGGCCCAAGCTATGACCGTAATCAATAATGGTGTTGTTGATGTCAATAAATTCTGCCGCCAGCTGCTGTACTTCCGCTTGATTGATATGCTCACCGGTATATGGAGAGTTCGGGTTATCGTCGGCGAACAGCTCCCATAGGCAATCGTCGAACTGCAAAATGGTTCCTCCGGCCGCAGCGAATTCCTGGACAAAATCCTTATAAGCGTTAACCAGACCGGCCTTCAGCTCAAGTCTGTCCTTATACACCGCTTCTGTTCCGCCAATGTTATCCGACCAGGACAGCTCACCAAAAATATGGGACGGAGAAGGCACGCACAGCTTGGTCTCGCGGTCTCCAGCCAGAGCCTGAAGCTTGCGGTAGGCATGAAGGAAATGATGGTTCTTCGCACCGAGTTCACCGGTAATGCGCAGACCGATATCTTTTCGGGTCTCATATTTGGAAGCTCCGTCTGTATCTCTGAAGAAGTATCCATGATCCGCGATATAACGCTCAATTCCCTGGAAGCCCCAGACAAAGTCCAGATGCCACATCGATTTGGAATATTCCCCATCTGTCAGAATGGACAGCCCATTCTCGCTTTCTTGCTCGACTACAGCCTGAATCGCCTCAGCTTCACACTGCTCATACCCCTGAAAGTCCTGGTAAAAGGGATACCGGATATCATCCCTGTGTTCAATTTGCTGTTTATATTCTAATAGCTCCGCCGGACGCAGCAGGCTGCCTACGATCTGAAATCTGTTGCACATGGTTAGTCCTCCTCTATTTCTCACACATCTCTTTCTCTTGTGTTTAAATTCTAGCATGGAGGACTTAAAGGTACGTAACACTTAAAAATGATATCTGGTTATAGTGAAAGGTTATAGTGCAGCAGCCCGGATATAAATTATCTGTTGGCTTCGTGAGACAATCGTAATACTTAGCTTAGAGAATCGTAAGCTCTCTTACTTATTTTAATCCATGTAAGAATAGCCGGTGCGGCCATAAAGTAAGAATATGTAATGGGGATTGATATTTCACAACAGGTTCCCGGAATTAATCTAACTTCATAGCCTCAGCCCACTCTTCCGGCGGAGTGAAAACCCTCATTTAAATTCATAGAGAATCTACAAAAACGCTCCGAAATACAACTCTACTGCCTCCTGAGAATAGCCGTCATCCCCCTGCCACTCTGCCACAGAGTTAAAATCGTGACTTCCGCCTCTGCGTTTCCGTGGTGTGTCCCGCGGTACCAGCAATCCGGCATAGCCCCATATCTCCATGATCACATCCCGTTCATTCTTACTGGAGGGAATCACTTCCTTCCACCGCTTCTCCAGCATCCGTGCACTCTCATGGTCCGCACAATCCCGGATCGCTTCCAGCATCCCGGAGAGTATGGCAGCATCCTCGTTGGTAACCTCGAACCCTTCTTCTTTACTGAATAATTCAAGGTCCAGCCAGCAGTATAAAAGCCAGTTCAGACGAATACCGCCCCATTTAACCCGTTCGAAATTCAGCACATTCAGATCCTGATTAATATATTCCCGGTCAGACATTAATCTGTGAAAGTTACAATCCCCGCAGCTGCTGTGATTGGGCCGGACTGAGCTCCGCTCTCCATAGGTATGCACAGGTAGAGCGGAAGTCAGGGCCCAGCTGGAAAGGGCGCTCCGCAAATGAACCTTCTTCGTTGATAGACTGTGCAGGAACGCGGCAGCTACCCGCTCCTTAGTAATCGTCTGATGCAGCTCATGCAGCCGCAAGACAATCTCGTCATGGGTAATCGTCACAGGATCGAACATCAACCCTTTGCTTTTGGCATAGTCGAAATCCTCACCGGTGAAGGCAGCAGGACTGCTCCTCCAGCCAGATGAGGTCCAGAAGGTGTTTATAAGGATTTTCTTTGCTTTGTTGTCCATGGGATCACTTCCTTAGGGTTAGGCTTAATCATCTCAATAGCTTAGTTCTATAGCTTCTATGTAATTACCTGTTTTCCGGTACTCTGACTAAGATTAATTCCCTTTATTTGCACAAGAAATAGACCGCCAGGAAGCGGTCTACTTCTTGGCACCGATGAGTGAGCTTAACCGCTCCAGCAAATCGCCGCCGCCCGTAACAGAGATGGAACCGATTTTGTCGCATATCTTCTCGAGGAATTCCAGCTCCTTCAGACGGAACAGTGTCTGATTCTCGTCCATCAGCTTCGCTGTATTCAGCAGGCTGCGCGTCGAAGCTGTCTCTTCCCGGCGGGTAAGCAGGTTCGCCTGCGCTTTCTTCTCTGCGAGCAGGACGGTGTTTAGGATGTCCTTCATTTCCCCCGGTAAAATTACATCCTTTACCCCCGCCCCGAGGAAACGTACCCCGAACTCTTCTTCCTTCTCCTGGATACGGGACAAAATGAATGTGGCAACATCCTCTTTCCGCTTCAGAAGATCGTCCAATTTCAGCGTCCCGACATATTCCCGGAGCAGGAGCTGAAGCTGGATGTGTATCTGCTCGTCAAAAGCTTTCAACTCCAGAACGCGGTGCGGATTGACGATTTTGTACTGGCATACGAAGTTCAGACGCAGCGTAACCTTATCCTCTGTCATCATTTCCTGGCCAACCAGATCCATCTGCTGTTGTCTTAGATCGACCGTTTTTGTCAGCACCGAGACCGGTCCCTTCCAGAAATAATACTTACCAGGCGTAAGCTCCCGCTTGAGCGTATGATCATAGAACAGGAATCCTTGCTCATAACTCGCGATTTCACAGCACTGCACATACGGAGTAAGCTTCGTGATAATTGAACGGTCGATCCCGGCAGGTAGCTCCGGCTGTCTGGTATCCGTATGTACGAAGGTGTGCTTTTTCAGAAGGTTCCAATAAGCATACACACCCGGCTTCAGCAGCTGTATGAATTGACCATCCTCATAGTGCAAAACAATCTCATGATCCTGTACGCGTACGACATCGAGCTCCCGCAGGAGTCCATCATCCTGTAAAAACAGCTGCAGGTCTTTGCCCTCGACACTAAACGGTTTGGCAATATTCAGTACTGCCACTGTATGCTGCGACCATGATAAGTAACGGTAGGTTCCCGGTAGCAGCCGTTTCACATAACTTCCCTTATAAAAGAGCAGACCGCGCTGGTCCGCTTGAATCGTTATTTGCTTCAACATAGTATTGCCCCCTTCATGTTTGACCAATGGATGACAGAATCCCGCTGCAGACCGGGCGGAATCACGTTTGAGAGAGGCGGTCTGCCGGGAGGTCCGGGAGGACATTTGAGTCCGGGGCTAACCCATACTTCAGCCGGCCTTCGTTCTCTTCTGTCCTTGCCAAAATCTCCCCAGCTGCCGCACCATCGGTATCCACGGATTGCAAAGCCCTTTCGCAGTGCGCTATACTAGCCGCCAGAGATTCTGTCCATTGGTTTGCTAACTCAAAATACGCTCAAATTTGTAGCTCGATGGAATCGAGTACTCTACCAGAATCGCTCCCAAGGCGATTGGGGAATCGAACCCCAAAGGTGACTCTTACCGAAACGGACCGTACAGGATACCGTAACATACATGCCGGCACTGCGGGATCGCCTGAGATCCGCGCCTCGTTACGCCCGCCCGGATAAGAACCGAATGTTTCTTACAGGTTCTATCATCGCTGAGATCATGCTGAACGAACATGGCGAAAGTATTACGATGGAAGAATAAATTTCCAGAGGGGGGTCTTGGGCTGCATAGAAAAAAGCTCAAAGGCAGGTATGGGAAGCCCTGCCTCTGAGCTTTTTTTGGAGATTCGGTTTTTATACTCAAAATTTTCCATTCATGGTATAATCGCAGGAGCAATAGAAAGGCTTATATGGGCGGTCGGCTAAGCTCCCGGAAGGGAGGTGACGCCAATGGAGGTTTACCAAGCATTGTCCCTGATGTTCATGTTCGGCATGTTCATTATCGCGCTGCTAAATTACCTCAAAAAGAAATAGACCGCCCTGCTCAAGGGAAGCGGTCTATTCTTTGACTGGTATTTAAAGCCGCCGCCCTTAAAAGCGGCTATTGCTCCGAGAGTCGTGTGTCCAGCACGGCTCTCTTTGTATTCTACGTTTTTTCTGCCTTTACTATACCACAAATCATTTCATAAAGTAAGAAAATCTCAGTTGTTGGTATCATGGAGCCATCACTGTCTTTATGACATGAGCCCCACTTGATCAAAACCCAATCCTTTCCTTAAGAAGCACGCTAGACTCCTTCGACTGAGGAAACCATAACGGCTTAGAAAGAGTAATAGCAGTATTATCTAATGTACTTAATAAATTGGACACAAAATAATTGAAGGATTGCTCTCTAGTATCATATAATCCAAATTCAGGACTATTTTGGGTTGTATCATTCCAATGCAGGCCATATAGTTGTTCATTCATACATAAAGACGTTAAAGTTCTCGTCTGCAAAAATTGCAGGTCCGTCCCTTCATACTGCACCCTTTTATCCCGGTAGAACTCCTTAATTTTCGTAAATAATCGTTGTGCGACATTCCCTGGACCAATGTTACGATAATCCTTATAGCCAAATGAAAAAATCCCAAAATAAACGTTATCGGAAGGCCGTTTCATTATTGATTGTACGGTATAAAGATTCTCTAGAGCATCTATCAATTTTGTCCCTACGCTCAGACTAGTCTTCACTTCTATTACCGCTCTAACATATTGGTCTGGAATAATAACAAAGTTAGGTCCATTAAAAAGTAATGGGGAGGCTTGATCATAGATAATAATATCCAGTTGCTTACTGCAAGATTCGCCATCATTAGAGAGAATAAATCCACTGGAAACTGAATACTTCTGAGGAATAAACCTCTTTAATACATCTTGCAAAATAGCCTCTTTATGTGTTCCATCAGAAATCCAATGAGCACTTCCGATGATATCTCTCACCCGGTTTTTAGCAACATCTAATTCCTTGCTAAAGCTCTGGTAATAACTTGGCAAGCTTCTCTCAACAGGCATTTGACCACCTCAGTCATCTGTATCAAAACCACATTATTATTAGTTTTTTGGTGTCATCCACTTCAAATATTCCTAACCTCCACAACCCTACCCAAATCCACAAACTCCTCATGATCCAGCTTCACCTTAACTCTGCCCTTGCGGCGCTTCTCGCGCCATTCCCGTAGTGCTTCCTCTGTTTCCAGACGGAGCTCGGCAATCTCCAAGGCCCGGTCCAGGATATACTTACTGGTGTAGAGCACCGTGAGAATCCCTTGTCCCCCTAGCATAATAGGAGCAGTTAAGATCTTCCATTGCTCAATCGTAAAGCGTACATACAGATCTTCTTCGGTCCCCGGGCGACAAGGAACTTCCTTAATCTCTTTACGCCGCAGCACCTTCCAATCCGCTACCTTCCCCACCCAGTGAATGCCTGTTTTAGCGGGATCAACGAACTTTTTGCGGGATTGGCACATCGCTACGTACTCGATCTGGGTAAGTATCTTCTGGCTGGCAAGATTCTTAAGCGGCATATGATAAAAAGCCTTCCGCACCGCCACCTCCACCTGCTCCCGCCCCCGGACAGAACCGACAAGCACATTTTTGCCCGCAAGCTGATTGGCATAGTATTCTTTCGTCCCGCGTGGACGTGTAGAGCGTTCAAAGGCTTTTTCCGGACTATCCTGAATGATCTCATCCAGGAATTGCTCCACCAAGCTTGTAGAATTCGGCAGGAACGGCAACGCACCAATATTCAATAGCTCGATGCTTTTGTAAAATTGGTGGCTCTTGTACCGCTCTTCATCCGGATAAGGAAATAACACATAAGCGCCAAACATGCTTCGCTCATATTCACCTGTGCCCTTTTCCTGATACACTATCGCGTCCCGATAACGATGCATTGTATTAATGTCGTCCTCTTCCGGCCCAGGCTGCCCATACTTCCCCTGATAAGGCGTACCTTCATAAGCGGGATTCAAGCGGTATTTCGCATCAAACACATACTTGTATTCCTTGATCTGACCAGCATCCTTCTTCTTCAGGGTGAGCACATTATCCGGACGCTGACTGAGCGTCGGGGTCTTATCCGAGTCAGGAATCGAGTTATAATACAGGATGAACTGCTCCCCGTTGACCGGATTCTCGTACACCATATTAGCGCTCTGTGAGCGATCAAGAGTAACGAAAATACCGTTCCGTTTCACCTTAATGATGTCCTGCTTCACCAGTTTATATTTCTGCCCCAGAAGCTGATTCAGCTTCAAGAAGCACCAATACTCATAGAGCTGAGCTACATCCTTCATGGATAAGCGGAACAGCTCACCTTGAATAGATAAGCCTTTAAGCAGCATTAGATAACAGCGATAGACTTCGCGGTATCCAGGGGCCATCTGCAGCACAAGGGTAACGGACATCTGCTTCAGCACTCCAGCCTCACGCAAAAAATCCATCTTGAGCACCCGTTCCAGCTGAGTAAGCATCTTATCTATTCTTTTGCTGAGTAGCGGATCTGGAGTCCGGCTATTTTCTTTCCAGCGGCCCTTAAGCTCCTTAAGCTTCCCATGAATTCGTTCCAGCATCCAGCGGATGAACCGGTTCTCATTGGTATCATAGGAGAGGCGTCTGCGGTTCTCCATGAAGTGCGTTGCTGTGTAATTCTGACCATTAATTCTTAAAAATCCATTGCTTTCATCTACTTTTAATCGTTCAGGATGCTTCGCCAGCTCGCGGATGTTCTCTCTTCCGGCCTTTTTGACCCGATTGGCATCCATGAGCCGGCGATCCTGGAGCAGAGCGTAATTAGGATTCTTGTTAATCCGTTCGACTGCATCCAAGAGTTGTCTAAAGACATGCTGTAGTATGGTGAAAAACTCCGTCAAGCTCTGATGCTGCGTCTCCCGCAGGCCTGTTAGCTGATAGGTTTTGCGCAAAAAATCAAACGCCAAATTATAAATCTGCGCATTCACTTCATTCAAAATATTCTGGTAATCCAGCTTGTAATCCATCTTCGAGGGGAAAATCTCCATCTCTACCCGCAGCAAAGTCTGTCCATTACTTCGGACTTCCCATTCCGTCAAACCGACCTCATTCCCAAAGTTCAGAACACCCGCAAGAATAGAATCACCTAGGGGCTTAACTGCCTGCCGAAGCAACACATTTTCATGATAAAAGGAAAGGCTGGCAGCGGTCTTATTCTGGATAACCAGTTCATACGACTGTGTCTCATAAAAACAAGGAAAAACAGAAACTCCCTGCTGCCAGTCCACCATCCCGTGGGCTTCAGGCGAAAAGACTTTGATCTGAACATCACCAAGCCGTTCGGAGCAAGCAAGCCCAAGCTGTGCACTCACCCACTCCTGCTCCGAAGACCGATGAAGCTGCAATGTCTCCACCGTAGGATGATAAGGGCGCCCTTGAAGAAAAAGCGTAAAAAGCTCTGTTTCTACACGGAGCAATTCTACCGTCTGATTAAGAGAGCCAGTATGAGGTAAATCCATCTTCCTCCAGCCTCCTGAGCATAAAAGCCAATTTACGGGCACTTTGTGGATGTTTGGCCGTAGGCGGAGTTTGACCAGCAGCCCATTTCATATAGAGCGGAGAAGCATCATCCATAAGTTTCGGAAGGTCTACTGTAACGCCAGATCCGCTACCAAGAGCGCCTTTCATCAGATTCAACAATACCCGGCGAACCGAAGAATGGCTCCCTTGAATGCGCGGCAGTATCTTTTGCAGCAGTTGCCAGTCAAAGGCTTCTTCCTCACTCATCAGCTTGTACCGATCGTTATAAATCATATAAAAGCAAATCGCATCCCGCACCCGAAAGCCCACATGAGCATGAATATCCTCCAGCAAGGTATTGATCTTAACCAATCTCTCTGTCGTCCGGACAACGAGCTCTTTGTTGGTATCATAGGCATTTACTAGCTGCAAATAATCAGAGCGCAGAAAAAGATGATTCAGTTCAGTAAGATCAGCGGGAGCATCCGCTTCTTCCTGCCCATTCACGTCCGGATACTGCTGCAGATTGATGTAATTGAACTCTAGCGTGTTGGCGCGGTCGAGGACTTTTTTGCTAAAAGGATGTGTGGTCTCGTCCATGTTCACCGTCCCGATCAAGAACACATTTTCCGGGATACCAAGACCGCCATACTCCGCTTGATCCTCAGGCGTATCCAGCAAGGTAGAAGAGATGAGCGCCTGCGTCTGAATCATCCCCTCCTGCCACTCCTGCGTCTCTAGCACACTTAACATGTCGCTGAAATAATGCTCCACCCGTGCCAAATTCATCTCATCCAGGCAGATAAAATAAGGCTTGTGCTGATTCCCCGGCTTCCGCGCCTCCACGAACACCTTCGTAATCGGACCCGCTTGGAACCTCCCCGACAGGTCCTTGTACCCCAGCAGATCTGTAGGATCGCTCCAATCCGGCCGCACCGGAATCTGGGCATACTGCCCGTTATCCTTCGTTGCCCCTAGTGCTTCCGCAAACAGCTTCACCAGTTTAGTCTTCCCTGTGCCCGATATCCCTGCCAGGATAACAAAAGGTTTAGCTTTTAGCGAGAGGTAGAAGTTCTCGATAAGGTGCTCAGGGAAGAAGAAGCCTTGGCGGCGGATGTGGGATTGGATTTGGTGGAGTAATGTTGTAATACTAGAATCTGACGACGGTAAAATAGGAATCACCTCATGCGAGCTCTCCGTATTGGAGATAGTCTCATCTTGATCTAAAATGGCAAAATCAGGCCAATTCACTTCTGCCGTAAGCGACTGAAGCACTTGAAGAGCTTGTCTTGAAAAGCGGAACAGATATCCTTGGTTCACTCCACCTCCAGAATGAAGCGGACCTTGGGTTATGTTCAGTTGCATAATTTGCTGATTAAACTGTTGTAGCATAATAGGCGGAATGAGTTCCACATACTCTGTTCGAACCAATCGTCCTTCTTCTTGCCAGTTCGTATTGGCCATGGAGCCTGGTTTGGGTGCTTCCACCGCCGCATCTGTTACCTGGCTTACATAACGAATAGCTTTATTGGAGTAATGGAGGATGATATCTCCTTGTTTAACTTCCTTCATCGTCTCCCAATGATATAGCTTTCGGCCTTGAGTATTCAGTAGGGGTGCCCACAGAATTCCCTCTTCCTTCTCCTCCTTAATAGTAGCTCCTTGATTCACCCACCAAACGTTGGGCTTCGCCTTATATGTTATAAACTCCAAACGGTATTCGAAAGGAATTCCTGTCGCGTAGAAATCTATGTATTCAGCTTGATCTTCAGGAACGACAACCTGGGGTTTCTTCGCATCATCTGCTAGTTGATTTGTTCTCTCTTGCATAATGTAGGAATAGGAATGCTTGAAGGTTTCAATGAACAAATCCTTTAACATTTGATTTCCGTTATATCGAAGTTGAAGAGCTTCCCGACTAGCAGATACTTGATCAATTTTAAATAAGGTGGCTTCATAATTTCGATCTTCATAGATGAGCTTAACCTTTATTCCTTCACCTAAATTAGGCTGTTGACCTTGATTAGCTTCCAAAAAATCCGGATGAAACTCAACTGGAATATGCGTACCGTCACGAAAGATAGAAAAGTCCACCTTTTTGCGACCGATTAAGTTATGGATCTCTGTATCCTTCCACCAGCTTCGTAGTTGTTTGATCATTTCTGTTAACTCCCTTAGTCCAATGATAGGTATTTTACTGATGCTTCGTGTTGTTCCCCTTTATTCTCTGTACATGAAGCTTACGAATTTCGGAGTCGGTAATATTAGCCTGAACCAGATGATCGTATATGCTTTGGGCCTGCGCCGCAGAAATAGGAGGTTCAGGAGTTCCCGTTTTTAAACTAATCAGCTTCCTAGAGATAAACTCACTTAGTTCCACATCATAGACAACCAGTTCATCTGAGTCGATTTTCCGAAGCTCTGGATCAATACTGAACCGACATCTCATCGTGAATGAAATCATAGAGATGAATTTTACTGCGGCTACACCTTTTAACAGGCCCTCGATGGCCTTGATATGTCCATAGTTTTGTTTCAGCGGATTGTACATCTTGTAGCGGTTGCTCACTGACCATTGCTGATCCTGACGCCCACCTTTAATCTCACCCTGATAATTCTTCGTCTCAATCACGAATAGGCCGTACGGAGAAATAACGAGATGATCCACCTGAGAATAGCCCGTGCGCGCTTGGATTTGGAATCAATAAATCGCTCAACGCTTTGCATTCTTTAGGAAGCTGCTCCAATTGAAGATTGATTTTGTGCTCGCCCAGCTCTCCGATTCGGGTTAGAGCTACCTTTGGTTTCGGCTTGGGAGTTTGCACCTTACGCCCCGCCTGTGGCGGCTTAGTGTCGGGTTTTTTGAAGAGAGACAATAGCGTTTTAAACATAGCAAAACCTCGTATCAACTGGATTTACAATATGTATGGTTATTCGACAATATGGGAATGTATTCCTTCCAAACATGTACACAAGAAAAAAGGACTGTCGCATGGACAGCCTCAACATAAAGTTAACGTATACCTTGGATTTCGTCTTAATCTGATAGAACAGAAGGAGCAGCAAATGCATTAGCAAGCTGCATTCCATCCTTAAGCCCTTGTAGATATAGACGTTCATATATAACGGATTGCTTTAAAGAAAGCTTATCCTCCCAATACTCAAACTCTGGCTTACGTGCAATATCCATGGAGGCAAACAACGCAAGAAAAGCTTTGCGCTCTTCTTCAAAAGCTTGTCTTGGCTCGGATTGATGTTCAATCCGTGCGCTCACCTCATCCAATCGCCCTTGAATCGTTTGTATAAACCATGCCGGAAAGCTCACCCCATCCCCTCCTAGACAATATTCGGAACGAAATGTTCCTACATGTCCGTTTTTTTTCTGATACATCCGATTAATGAGTTCGTCCACCTTACGACTCTGGGCCTGAACCGCTTCATTGCTGCTTAACGGAATCCCCTGCTCCAGTGATTTCTGTCCGAGTTCATTCAACTTGCGCTTCTCCTCCTCATATTTGTGCGTCAGATTGTGCATTGCATCCTCACCTTTCTAGCAAAGCTATTATCATTAGCTAAGCTTTTCAAATGGCTACAACTCGCACTCCAATGAAATTTTTGTCACCGGTGAATCTTTTCGATGCTTCATTTCGGTATCGCCTATAGCCAAATTGTATGCGAAGAAAATGTTATTTTAATGCGAATATCGAATTAAAATAAAATAAAATCGATAAACGAATTGAAATTTCTATACATCGTCTACAGGAAAAAGGGATACATTCCCAAGTTGCATATCTTCGGTTTAGACATCAGCCCGACCAGTTTATCGCGATTGGAAGGTCAACAGGCTTGTGTAGGATTATGAGGTGGTGGCAATTGCGAAAGCGCTGGAGGTTTCTGTTGGGGGAGAGTGAATGAAGAGAAAGTGTAATTTAACTATCCTGGTATAAAGAGATCGTTATTTTCTTTAACTGAATGCACTTGCATAAACCTACCTTTCCTATTTGTCCAAACCCTTTACTCAACCCCTAATGGGTATTGGCAATTACGCGTAAGTATATACCTAAAATGTTCAAAAGGTTAGTGACCTGAAGCAATGTCCAACTTTGTATCTCCTTTAGTTTCGCTTATACGAGATATACCTGGTCTGTAAAACACTTTGTGTAAGCTCTCAAACCTACTAAATTAGAATCAAAAAAAGATTTGAGAGCACACATGGGATTATAGACAAATGAGCTGCTCGGAAGCTGAAACAACATCTTAGCCTTATGGCAACTCAGGTAAACCAAGCTCTTTTAAAAATTGGTTGTGCATAACCTTTGCTTTGCTAATAGTATCTTCGATTTCATCCAGATTCTTTTTCACATCTGTAAGGTTGACAATTTCTTCTTCTGCAGCCGTGCTCACATATCGTGACATGTTCAGATTATAGCCGTTTCTCTCGATTTCTTCCATTGAGACGCGGCGAGAATACCTTTTGTCGTCTTCTTTTCGATATTGATATGTGTCAACTATTTTATCAATATGTTCCGGCAAAAGAACATTTTGCCGTTTACCCTTATTGTAGTACTCACTTGCATTTATAAACAGCACGTCATCAAATTTTTTGCATTTTTTAAGTACAAGAATACAAACCGGAATACCTGTTGAGAAAAACAGGTTAGCAGGCAAGCCAATAACAGTGTCGATATTTCCATCTTTGAGTAGTTTTGTTCTGATTTTCTCCTCTGCACCACCACGGAACAGAACACCATGAGGCAAGATGATTGCCATTGTTCCCTCATCACTTAAAAAGTGAAACCCATGAAGTAAAAATGCGAAGTCGGCCGCCGATTTTGGTGCAACGCCGTAGCTTTTAAAGCGGAAATCTTCTGCCAGAGTGTCATTAGGCTCCCAACGGTAGCTGAAAGGTGGATTGGCTACTACTGCATCAAATTCCAACTTTTTTGCCGGGTTCATTTCATTAAGAATGTCCCAATCATTTAGCAGAGAATCTCCGTGAAATATTTTAAACTCAGAATCTTTAAGCCCATGCAGAAGCATATTCATACGAGCAAGGTTGTAAGTTGTAATATTCTTTTCCTGTCCGTATATCTGACCGATGCTATTAGCACCAAGCTGTTTTCTAACATTAATTAGAAGCGAGCCGGAGCCACACGCAAAGTCAAGCACGTTTTTGAGTTGCTTCTTTTTGCCTGTGCTTGGGTCTTGGCTGTCAAGAGTAACTATGCGAGAAAGGATGGTTGAAATTTGCTGAGGCGTATAAAATTCCCCGGCTTTTTTGCCTGAGCCCGCTGCAAATTGCCCTATTAAGTATTCATAAGCATCGCCTAAAATATCACTTTCGTTAGGGAACTCTGATAATCCTTCTGCAATAGCAGTTATTATTGAGCACAGCGTTTCATTTCGCAATTCATAATTTTTTCCAATTTTGTCAGAGTCGAGATTAACCTCGGAGAACAAACCACGAAATGTACTATCAAAGGATTCATTTTCTATAAACTTAAAGCCTGATTGCAAGGTCTTCAAAAGGTATTTACTTTGTGTGCGGGCTAATTCATATATATTACTCCAAAGATAGTGTGGCTTAATTACAAAATGAACTTTACGGCGCATTTGTTTTTCAAATGTAGTCACTTGATCTAAATTGTTAATATACCAAACCACAAGAGGTGTCAGCTTCCCACTTTCCAACAACGCCTCATGTTCTTCAATTAAGGTCTTTTTTACCTTGCTATCTAATTGCTGTTTATTAAAATAGTCTGTTATCTGTTCTTTCAATGCATTAACAGCATCATCTTGATTAGCTGAAACGACGATTTTATTTATTTCTTCCTCAGATTGCAAATAATCGCTTCCAAGCTCTTTTTTTACAGCTTCCTCATAATTATCTGAAAGATAGCGCAAGAAGAGAAAGGATAGCATATAATCACGGAAATCGTCGGCATTCATAGCACCACGCAGTTTATCGGCGATACCCCACAGGGTTGCACCTAATTGTTTTTGTTGTGCATCATTCATCATTTTCCCTCGTTTCTTCGTTAAACAAATCAGGGTTAAACCTATATAAATTCATATAACGATCTAAAATATCTCTAAAGACCTTTTTATTATCGTCAACCATTTCTCTCGGTTCAAATAGGGAATAATTACCATGACTTAATATATTCACATACCTTGCATATGTAACTTCATCTGAGTCGTCATCTCCACTCTTAATACACTCGCTAAAATCTGTATATCCATGAAATGATGCCGATTTTTCAAGAATATTACGTAAGATATTAAAATGATATGTGTATAGCTTCCCAGTTCTCACCGCTTCTCTCAATTCTATAATCAATGCAACATGATGGAAAAATGGTGTCTCACCAGTATCTTGAAGTGCATACTCGCCAGTTTCTCTGTTTTTAGTTAAAAAGTAATCTTTCCCCTTTGATTTTTTTAACTCATTATACATTACATTGAAGAACAACGCATGGTGAGAGGAGATCACAACTTTTAAATCTTCTTGCTCTTTCAATAACTGAGCCAAATGGCTTGCAATTGCAATTGCATTATTATCGTCTAAAGATGAGATTGGATCATCAATATAGATGTACTTAACCCAACTATATGCCGGCTCTTGGTCAACTACAAGTTCAACAATCGCAAGAAAGAAGCACCAAACAAAAATATTTTCTTCTCCACGAGAAACTTTAATATTTTCCACTTTTTCAGTTGCGTTATTATTGTTTCGCACTTCTCTTGAAAAGTGTACAAACCATTCATCATACATAATATCAAAATCAAAATCTGCATATCGCCTTAAAAACTTGCGTATGCGTTCTTCCATTGCAAGCTCCCGTAAGCCATTAAAAAACTTTGAACTTCTATTTAGATACAAACGCCTTTCCGTATCACCTTCTAAATCGTTATCCCAAGTAAACAAGTCTTCCGTAAAAGCGTTATAATACAACGTGTCTGTCGACTTTTCTTCACTACCGGGAATGGGTTGTTTCCCCAAATCCTTAAACGCGCAGGAAAGTCTTGTTTTCCCAGTCCCATTATAGGCAAAAAGAAGAACATACTTCTTGCTACCAAGAAGCGTTCTAAAATGGGTCGCCAACGCGTTTAAATCGGAAAAAGAAGATATCGGTTGGGGACTCATTCACTCACCTCCTTAATAGAAGGGAAGAGCCCTTGCATTAAGCCTTTTTTGTGGGCCTGTAGAACTTCAATTTTATCTGCTTGTGAGATTATGAGATCATCAAGGGAAGAAAGACAATCAGCAATTTTTTGTTGTTCTTTTTCTTCTTTCGGAACACACGTTGTTATTTTTTCAAGTGTTTCAACCGACAAGCCTGGTTGTGCCTGCCCTGTTGCATATTGGTTTAATTTTAGATTTATTAATAAATAGTAAAGCCACTTTGCAATTATGCCTTCACTCTTTGTTGCCACAACTGCATGTTCAGTTGCATGAAAATCACCTGTTCCATAAGTAACATTACCACAGAGTGCGCCCTGTCTGCCAATAAGGGGAAACTCGCCAGAATGAGTGTACGAGAACGTATATCCACGTAAGCCATTCCCTCCATAACATGGATGCATATTGTCTTTTCTTTCTTTAAAAATCTCTGACGCCTTCACAAATTTCCCAGCCTGCATAGCGCAAACCTTTGAAAGCTTTCTTTCTTCCCATTCACCACTACCCCTAAACTCCGGAAACCTCCACTCTGGTACAGTCTCACCCTCGGCGGGGAATAACTTCTGCATTAAGCCTTTTTTATGCGCTTTAAGAGCCTCAAGCTTTTTATCTTCAGCGCTGATCAGACTATCAAGTGAAGAAAGGCATTCAGCAATTTTTTGTTGTTCTTTGTTTTCTGGTTTAGGTAGTAGTATAGAAGAAAATTGACTATAGCTCACCATCTTACCATCTCTTATGCCTTCTAAGTCTTTGTTTAGATCTTGTATAAACTTATTTGTTTTAAAATAATACTTGTAGTATTGTTCCACTATTGGAGTTTTTTTGCGTAAAATAATATAAGCTGGACTGCAAATACCATGATACAACGAATATTCTATGCCGCCTTGAAATGACCTTAAACTAATGATAAAGTCTCCTATCTCGACAACCTTGTAACTTACAAGGCTCTTATCCGTTACTGACACATTATAATCAATCTGATCTCTTGGAACTGCTCCATGTTCCTGCGTTATAGCGAGAACAAGAAGATCGGAGTTATGATTTTTATTACTGATTGATTCAAATATTACATTTCCATTCTCAAGGTTAATTGCGCCGTTTTCACTAAATTCAGGAAACCTTAGTTTCGGTACCATAGTCACTTTATCTTTCTTATTCATACGCATTCAGCCCCACAATCACACGTCCGTCTGCAAGCTTTTTAAGCAGCGGGATTAAATTGTCCATTAATTCCAGTTCCTTCTTTGTCCTGTCTCTCCAGCCAAGCTCCAGAGGCTCTAACAAATCGCTTAGTTTTTCACCGTCAAAAATCATACGACCTATAATTTCATCTACAAAGGCTTGCAACGATGCAGGTTCAATACCATGTTTGTTTGCAATTAATTTCATTTCTTTCTCTGCTTTTTCTTCCTTGAATTTTTGGTATCCTGCTTTTATTGCCTTTTCATCCAACCCTTTTCCGGTTTCCAACATACTGATATAAGCAATTATATCCTCACGCTCTTCCATCATATTGGAATTGGAACAAAGCAAACTAATGAGCTGATCACGACTCATTTTTTCTTTTTTAGGCACATCCGGTTGTGTATACCTAGAAATTAGTGACATGATGTAATCATAATCAATTACGGCAGAGGAAAACAGAACAAACTCAAAATCGAGCTGTTCGACCACAGGGTCTTTATCCTTGAAATCTTTGCCTTGCTGTGCTTTTAGCATTTGAGCTGTTTCAATATATACACCACGGAACGCACGCAAAGTGTCTTCTGGCAATAATTCCTCAACTTTTGCCGCTTGTTCTTCTTTAATATCTGTATATTGGTCAAGCTGTGTTTTAAGGCGCTGCACTTCTTTGAATTTATTGATGAATTCGCCTCGTGCGGCATCACCCTTAAGATTATTTACTTGTTCCGGCTTGTATTCTAACCCCTGGGATTCCATAAACCTTTCAAGCTCGGCAACCGCCTTATCCAGCTTTTCAACCACAACAGGAGCCGGATCGACAAGCCAAATTTCTTTTGCCCTACTACTGTTTCCTTTTCCAGAGAACAGCGCAATTGCTCCATCTACATCCTTCTCTTGCCCTCTAAAGTCAAGAATATTTCCGTAAGGCTTTGTGTCGTTCAAAACACGATTTGTTCGTGAAAATGCTTGGATTAAACCATGTTGTTTTAAATTTTTATCAACGTACAGGGTATTTAGATACTTGGAATCAAATCCGGTTAAAAGCATATCCACCACAATAGTTATATCAATTTTGTTTGCATGCGGATAGTCGGAATTAGGGTACTTTTGGTCTTTAATGCGTTTTTGCACATCTTGATAGTATAAATCGAATTCATTTATGCTGTGATTTGTGCCGTACTGCAAGTTATAGTCATCAATGATGATTTTGAGCGCAGCCTTTTTCTTATCGGGTTCTTGTTCGTTATCCGCTTTTTCTTGCTGCAGGTCTTCTTGTAACTGCTTAACATCTTTGTTTCCTTCAGCCGGTGGAGAGAAAACACAGGCAATATTCAATGACTCAAAGCTTCTGGCCTCATTCTTTTTGCGTTCCCCTTGTAACGACTTGAAGATCTCAAAGTATTCTATTGCATCATTGATAGAAGCTGTAGCAAACATCGCATTGTAACGTCTACCATTAGTAGCGGCATCGTGTTTTGATAGTATTGCTTCGGCAATTGCCTTTTTACTTACATTGTCAGAGACCTTTACTGCTTTTTTGAGATCTTCCGGCTTATAATAATCAATGTGAAAACGAAGTACATTACGGTCATCAATGGCATTCGTTATGGTATAGGCATGCAGTTCTTTTTCAAAAACATCTATTGTTGTGATAAGAGTTTTAACTTCACCATCAATTTGCTTATATGTTGCGTTTTCTGGAAATATTGGCGTTCCAGTAAACCCAAAAAGCTGTGCTTTTGGGAAAAAGTTTTTAATTGCTTCATGATTATCACCAAACTGGGAACGATGACATTCATCAAAAATAATAGCAATACGTTGATCAGTAAGCTTTGCCAAACGATCTTTGTAGGTAGGCTCGCCCCTTTTCTTTTTCTCTTGGTTACGCTTGTGGTCTTCATCAAGAGCAAGACCAAGCTTTTGGATTGTGGTAACTATAACTTTGTCACGATAATCATCCGAAGTCAGACGCTTAACCAAACTTTCTGTATTTGTGTTCTCTTCAACGCAGCCTTCTTGAAATTTATTGAATTCTAATCGAGTTTGTCTATCAAGGTCTTTTCTGTCAACAACAAATAGACACTTCTTAATTTCAGGGTTGTCTTTCAAAAGGGTTGATGCTTTAAATGATGTAAGTGTTTTACCGCTTCCGGTAGTGTGCCAAATATATCCATTACCACGATTCTGGTCGATACAGTTCATTATCGCCTTAACAGCATAGATCTGATAAGGACGCATAATCATCAATTTCTGCTCACTTACCACAAGCACCATATATCGACTGATTAGTTGCCCGAGAGTGCATTTTAGCAAAAACTTATCAGAAAAATCATGGAGATGGGTAATTTTATTATTGTCTTCATCTGCCATCTGATAAATCGGCAAAAAACGCTCGTCTGCATTGAAGCAAAAGTGCTCCTTGTGATTGTTGGCGAAATAATATGTGTTACTCTCATTGCTCACAATAAAAAGCTGCATAAAGCAAAGCAATGAATTTGTATAACCATTGCCCGGGTCGTTTTTATATTCTACAATTTGCTCCATTGCTTTTTTAGGTGTGATTTGCAGTGACTTCAGCTCAACCTGAACAACAGGAACACCATTAATGAGGATGATAACATCATAACGATGGTTGCTATTATCCGTATTAATTCGCAACTGATTTATCACTTCAAATTCATTTTTACACCAGTCTTTAATATTAACAAGAGTGTATTGTAATGGCGTGTCATCATCACGTTTGAAGGTATTGATTTCTCTTAAAGTCTTAGCTGCAGTGAACACATCTGCAGTGATAATATTATCCCTGAGGCGTGAAAATTCAGAATCACTTAAATTTACACGATTCAATTTTTCGAAATGCTCTTTGAAATTAGCTTCAAGTGCCGATTTGTCTCGAATGTCTTCCCGATATATGTATTTTAAATCACGAAGCTTTTCAATAAATTCGACCTCTATTTGTCTTTCAGATTTCATATCCAAACCTCCTTATGCTATAAAATAGTATTAGCCGAAGCCCTTTCAGTATGCAATGCCTAATTGTTTTCATGAGCAGCCCAATCAGCTGAAGACTAATATTTTCATTCTTACAAAGCTCTATTAAAGCATGACGGGCTATTGAATTCGGCCTTGTATAATTATTCTCGCATCTATTCACAGATGTAAATCCAACATGAAGCTCACGCGCAAGCCCATCTTGAGACAAACACAGCTCCAAACGCACTTTTTAATCGCTTCGCTTAACTCCATTTAGAATCAGCTCGTTATTGTACAGCTAACCATAATGAATTATATCATAAGATATATGCGTTTTTTGAAAAGTTATTGACAGACACCATGCACTAATATCAAAAACACGCCTCAGGCTTACTACCCAAGGCGTGTATTCTTTAATTTTTCACTACACAAACCCATCCTCAGGCTCCCCCACCTCAAACCCCAATACTCTCGTCGCTTCTGATTTAAACCTATCCATCCATGAATCCCAATCGCTCTGATTCATCTGCGCATGAAATGATAATCCGCTCGGCTCAACGGATGCCGAAATGAAAATATCATCCTCTTCCTGCCCAAACCAGTGTGGAATCCCGTCTGTATAGCCCATCCAACCAGGCATAGACTCATATATATTAGCAACCTTATTCCATACTTCATCAGGTAGATGAGCCCATATATTCAGATTACAATGATGAGAGTTTGTTTCATTCACTGGCCTTCCCCCTTAGCCTAGATCCTTCAGATAGACTTCTATTACATCGTACCATATGTTGGGATATCCATCCCAAGGTGCAAAATAAAGACGCTGCGAGGAAATCCCCGAGCGTCTTTTTGCCTTCTTTTAATTCTTCCCGCCATACCCCTTATATGTAGCATAAACGGCATTGGCGTATTGATCTGCCAGAATAGGACGGCCATAGGAATCTGTAGCGCCTGGATACCAGTTGTCTCCTCCGTTATAGTGCAACAGTCCGTTGTATATATTTCCGAACCTGACAATCTTCTCATCCAGAATCAGTGCGCCCAGGCATACCTGATCCTGTTCACTGCTGTGATTATACGAGCGACCAAATTTGGCACTGAACTGGGATAGATAAGCATTACGTGTGTTAGGTTCTACCTGCATCAATCCGTCACCGGCTGATGGGCTCCCCGGCAGACCTGCTCCAAAGCTGCTTTCCTTCTTGATCACTGCACTCAGCAATAAAGCAAAATCTCCGCCTTTACCGAATTTATTGTCTACATTCATTACATAGGTCCAGATTTGGCTTGGAACTTCGGAAGGCTTGGTTACAGACGTAGGCGGTGAACCCGTATAAATCTTAACCGAGGTCATCTTGTCATTGACACTGTCGCCGACCCAGGATGAGCTTGCAGTAAAGGTCCATTTAGTTCCTCCAAAATTTTCATCCTCATAGACTTCAACCGTCCAGCCGCTGGGCACCTTGAGCGAGGACATCCAGTCATTCGGAATTCCTGCAGCATTTAACTGAGATAGTACATAATTGCCTACTCCAAGGGTTACTGCCTTTCCGCCATAGTTGATATCTGCATAGAATGTGACTCCGTTGGTTGCCGGGGGTGTTGTTGGTGTCGGTGTTGTGGTGCCTCCACTCTGCCATAGTGCAGGAACATTCGGCGGCTCCCAGCCTGTGAGGGAAGTATGTGCCTGAAGACAGGTATACGTACTTCCGCTATAGGTTACTGTATCATTGACTGCATATGCAGTATTTGGAGCCCATGCTCCTCTGGCGGCCGCGTTTGCAGGCGGTAATGCGGTGAAGAATACGGAGAGGAATACTGCTAAAACTATCAATACGGATAACGCTCTGGCAGGAACTTTTTTATTCAATAGCCAAGCCTCCTTATAATATATTGGCCTGTATCCCGCCCACGGGAGGATAAGCATCCACTTGGATGATCCACAGGGTACTATATTTTATTACCGTTTTTATAATTAATTCCATGATTAATGTATCTTTAGCATTTTTATTTACCCCGCCGCAATTCATAAAAATACTGCACAACCGGATGCTTTAACTGCATCATCTCAGACATGCTTAAAATCCGCTTTTTGCCAACTCTCCTGTCCAGCAGGGCTAGAATATTCAATACCATATCCTTGCTCTCTAAGCTTTCCTCTATCGGAGTAGTTAGGAACTTATTCGCCACCACAATAAAATTCGATTTAGTTAATGCAGCCTGTGCTGACATTAGCTCTTTGGCATGCTCTGTACTTTTTCTGCTTCTGGCCATTACGATTAGACGATCCTCCGGCACTGGCCCCTTCGTCGCTTGTCTGACTGCTTCAATGTCGTCACTGGTGATAGGAATTTGGATATCCGGATCATTTTTGATTTCCAGCTCTGTTTGATACCATCTGATCGCGTTCGTTTTATCACTCATGTTGAGTACGTTCTTTTTATCTACCGAAATATAGCAAATCCCTGATTTATCAGGCAGGTAACGGTAACCTGGGGCGCGGTATTCTACCCTTCCGTTTAATGCAGGACTGAGAAAGCCCTCCAGTTGTTGCTTCAATTTGCTCCAGGACATGTGATCCCCCTCCATATAAAAAAGAGGAAAGGCTTATTGGCTCCGGGTGGGTCCCCCTCTCCATTCATCCAATCCTCAATCATTTCACTTCTTTTTCTATTTTCCACACAGATTTCTACAATCTTGGCAGCTTAATCCCCAAGTTCCTCCGCCCCATCTTGCTCCTTGCCTCCAAATTCACCCAGAAGCGCACGCACTTCACTTGTGGACTTGGTGTTCATTAAGCTATTTCTTAATTCACTTGCCCCGCGGAATCCGCGGACATATATTTTGAAGAATCGTTGAAGGGGGCTGAACGAACGTGGTGCCTGCACTGAGTATTGATCATAGAGATCCAGATGCAGCCGCAGCAGATCAAGCAATTCCCTACTACTGTGCTCCTTCGGCTCCTTTTCAAAAGCAAATGGATTATGAAAAATACCGCGCCCGATCATAATACCATCCACACCGTACTCTTCAGCGAGCCTCAGGCCGGTCTGGCGGTCAGGGATATCCCCGTTAATGGTCAGAAGGGTATCTGGCGCCACCTCATCACGAAGCTGCTTGATCTCCGGAATCAGTTCCCAGTGGGCATCTGCTTTGCTCATTTCCTCTCTTGTGCGCAGATGAATGGACAGATTCACAATGTCTTGCTGCAAAATATGGGTTAACCAGCCGCGCCATTCGTCTAAGCTGCTGAAACCGAGCCTTGTTTTTACGCTGACGGGCAGTCCCCCGGCTTTGGCAGCCTGGATGATATCCGCTGCGAGTTCGGGACGGTAGATCAGGCCGCTTCCCTTCCCGTTCTCTGCTACATTCGCTACAGGACAACCCATATTAATATCGATGCCTTTGAAGCCTTCTTGCGCCATCCCGATGCTCATCTGACGGAAGAATTCCGGCTTATCTCCCCAGATATGAGCTACAATGGGCTGTTCATCCTCTGTAAACGTCAAACGCCCGCGCACCGCATGGTTTCCCTCCGGGTGACAATAACTCTCTGTATTCGCAAACTCCGTAAAAAACACATCCGGTCTGGCTGCTTCACTTACGACATGGCGAAAAACAACATCCGTCACGTCTTCCATGGGTGCCAGTATAAAAAAAGGCCGGGGTAAATCACGCCAAAAATTCTCTGTCATATCCAAAACCTCTCTATGAATACAGGACAAATCTTTATCCCGAAGTAGTAAAACTAAGTTGTTTATGCCCTTACTTCTTTAATGAGTATATCATACCCCCGAGAGATCCGTTAAATTAAAGGGGATACCTAAACCTATTTTCGCCGCACATAGAAGAAACCGCGCCAGCAATAGCTGTCACGGCTTCCATCATCCTTATGCGAATTTCTTACTTATTATACAGTCTGTAGAGGAACACCGCAGCTTCTGCTTTGGTTGTGTTTCCGGTCGGATTGACTTTGTTCCCGCTGCCTTCGATCAACCCTTCCTTAACCATCGCAGCTACGCTGTTCACCGCATAGGAAGCAACTTCGGACTTGTCGGTGAATCTCTCCAGATCTGCAGCCTCAGCCTGGTTACTCAACTTCTTCTCAAGTTTCAAGGCTCTTTCGGTCAACACCATCATGTCCTGTCTTGTGATCTTATAGGCGCTGCCGAAACTGTCGTTGTCTATGCCATTCGTAATACCAAGTGCTTTAGCAATTGCAATTTCATTATAGTAATAAGTACTCTTCTGTACATCGCTGAAATTTCCATTTACTCTTGCATTCAAGCCAAGTGCCCTGACAAGGGAGTACAGGAAATCTGCCCTTGTGATACCGGTTGACGGATTGAATACATGACCTTCTGTCTTGAGAATATCCTTTGACGCAAGTACTTCGACCGCGTTCTTGGCCCATACAGCCGTTCCGAGATCTGTAAATGTCCTGGATACGTAAGCTACTGCGTAGCTGCTGAAATGAGTAGTTGTGAATGTTACCATACCGGTCTTGGGAGCATAGCGTCCGCTCGGTACTGTTAGAACATCCCCGCTTCCGTCAATGTACCAGACAACAATCATTTCGGGATTCTTCAATTCATCCGCAGACGGCTTGTAAGGCACGGATACCGTTACAGGTGCATCGGGATTGCTCCAGGCCGTTTCTTTGCCGTCCACCTTAAGGCTAAGCTGAATGACCGGCTTATCGCCGAGAGCCGTCTTCACTTCCGCCGGAAGCTTGGCCTTGTCGCCTTTTCCAATCTCCAGTGCTACTTCCTTGCCGCTGCTTTCAGTTGTGCCTGTTAACATGTTACCGGATATTACTACCTGACCGAATTCTGTGGAAATGGTGAGTTTGTCATCCTTTGTTCCGCTTGTCAGCGCTGCAGCAGGCAAGCCTACCGAGTATGAATTCACTCCTTGTGCCGCTGGTATGTCCAGGGTAACATTTTTCTCCATGAATTCCTTTACTTTTGCCAGATCCAGTACCTTAACAAATGCAGTTCCATTATTCACAGTCGCCTGCATGGTTACTTTCTGGCCCTGTACAACTGGTGCTGCAGGTGCAGGTGTTGCAGATGCTGCAGGTGCAGACGTTGAATACGTTCCAGGTGCAGGCGTTGAAGATGTCCCAGGATCAGGCGTTGCGGATGGTGTTCCAGGTTCCGGAGTGGACGGAGTCTCCGTCTTGCTATTGGTTACTTTTAGGGTATACGTCTTGACCCTGCCGTCTGCACCTGTGACCTCAACCTTTATATCCGTTTTTGTACCAGGTGTCAGCGTTATAGCTTCAGAAGCGGTACCGCTGGCAACCGCCGTATCGTTCACTTTAATGGTTGACCTGCTGTCTGCCGCTGCCGCTGTCACGGTAATGCTGTCAGCATCCTTCAGGGACACATCATACTCTGTGGTGGCTGCGTTGAACGCCGGCTGGAGTGTTCCCGCACTCAGTGTCAGGCTGCTGAGGTCGGCATTCACACTATTTGGTGTATAGACTCCAAGATCGCCAAGGTCGATGGCATTATTCCCGATGGTCTGATATTCGCCTGCAAAGTAATCATCCAGATACGAATGTCCAAGAATAAATCTGTCCGGCTTCATGGCGCCATAGTAGCCGGCATTTGCATTGCTCTGCCCGTCAAACAGGACATAGCTCCCCTGCCATCCGGAACCGGATACCCCCCAGCTGATGATGTGATCGATATACGGGGCGAACTTGTTGAACATTTTGTAGAGCAGCGCGTACTGATAACCAAGGGCGTCTGACTGTCTGACATTGAGTACTGCGGGAGCAGTCGCACCGCCTCCGGGAGCATCGGTCGGCACCTTAAGGTCAAGCTCTGAATAGGTAATACCAGATAGCAGGCCCCGGTCCACGAGAGAGGCATAGAGGGCCATCGCATATTGGTTATCGCTTGCAAGGGTCTTACCCACCGCGTCGTGTCCCTGGATACCGATGTCCTCGATAAGAGGTCTTCCGTCATACAGCGGATCGGAGCGCCATGCAGTATTTAATTCGAGAACCATGTTGTATACAGTCCTCGCTTTGCTGCGGGTCGCAAGTCCGTAATCGTTGTAGGTCAGCTTCGGAGGATTATCAACGATGTAAGCGTCAATGCTGCCTTCATTGTCGTGTCCATCAAGCTTCATGTACTCTGGAAGGTTAGCGTAATTGGCTTTGTAAGCTTCCGCCATCTTGGCGTTGGGGGCCGCGATGTGCGCGTTTTTGAAAAGCAAGTAAACGTAATGATCTGTGATGTCGCCGCCAATCTGATCATCTGACATTGCAGCAAGCCAGTTGGTGTGTTTCAGGCTCGTTCTCCAGCTGTTCGCATCCCCGGGATGAGTTCGCTGTGGCGGCTTTCGTGTATCTCTTCGTTGAGTACATCCCAGGAATTGAAAGGAATGACGCCACGGGATTCGCTTGAGCCGTACTTCGTATCTGTGGTCAGGAAGTGCCGCATCACATACATGGTGTGGTTAAACTGCACTCTTCTTGCCATCTCTTTGTCTACCTTAACCGTAGTGGTAACGCCGTTGCCAAGTCCGTAGAAATCGGTCCCGCCATTATACCCGGAGGCAAGGTTCGCAGGAATAATCTGAGTCATCCAGCCAGGCGCCTGGTTGTACCATGCCAGAACATGGCCGTGAGACTTGTACTGTCCGGGAGTTCCCGAATCCCTGATCGCCTGATAAGCGTTGGTCGGGAAACTGTATTCCGCTAAGCCAGGGGCAGTGGTTGCGCCGTTCAGAGCCTCGCCGTTAACGCTTTTCAGCCATTCCGGGCCACGGGGATGCGTTCCATCGGCCTTCAGATTGTTGCCGTCGACGAAGATTTCATAGTGATTGGCTCTGGTTCCGGTTACGGGTCCGGTGCCGATCGCACCAACCATAAACAGGCCATTTTCCTTATTGTAAACACTCTTTAGAGGCGCTACGGCACTCTGGTGTTCCTTGTTGACTACGTCCGGAAGTGCAACACCATTAGGATCAGGTGCGGTAATCTGGATGTTGGCGACAAGCAGCATACCAGTTTCTTCAGGACGGGCATTCTCGCCATGAAGCTCAAGAATAAAGCTGGAGGAAACGCCTGTTGAGGCGGTAATACTGTGATGCGCCTTCAACCAGGATTCACCGTTGTAACTGCCAACCCAGTCGGGATTTAGGTTGTTGTACTGGTAATCCCTGAGGTAGCTATCGAGGTTGGTGTTGGTATTTCTGACTCTCCACCTCATGTATTTGCCCTGCGCGCTCTTAGGATAGTAGACATCGAATTCAATCGTTGAACCATCAGTGACATTTACGGACGGGGACAACGGGGATTCGAGACTTATGCCGCCGAACGTGCTTTTTCCGTTATGGGCGTAATTAATCTGAAGCACTTCCGCTTTACCTTGGGCATCTGCAAAAGGATACGGGATCGTCTTGAATGTGCCACCGGCAAAGTCGGCGGGGACACGGTTGTCCAGCGGAGTTCTTGCCGTCCAGGTATTAGTGGGCGCGGTAACTTTTACAGGAACCTTACCCGGACCCGGATCAAGACGGAAATAGGGATCGGAATCATAGACAGCTCCATACACAGACTGACTGACTTGGAGCGGGAATTCCGGATTGCCGGTTTTTAAAGCTTCGGCTTGAGCAATGAGGTCGTTCAGTTCAATTGACGGTTCCTCTCCAGCCGCAGCAGCCGGGACGGGAGTATACGTGAAGATGGAGAACAACATGATGAAGACGAGGAGACGGGAGATGTTGATTACACATTTTCTACTGTTCATCTTAGTTTGACTCCTTTTCTTAAGGAAATCTCTAAAGTCTTGTTTTAGAGTCATCGCAATTAATAGGTTGTTTCGGTTGCAGATATCCTATTTTTTAATATTTACTCCTGGGTTGATGTCATGTCTGGATTGACGATCAATACAACACCTCCCTCTGAACTTAAATAGCAGACAATAGCTTGAAAACGCATTCACAAAAGCGGACGGATAGAAGACCTCGATTATCTACAGCCCTGACATATGAATGCAGCCCTGCTTCTACTGACCACACTGATCCGCCAAATGTCTTGCGCAGTAACAAAACGATGCCCTTCCCTTCCAGATGTTAATTGTATGCGCTTTCCTGGACAGCGTTTAAACGCCAATTACTTGCTGTAACAGCTTTCATAATAACAACAGGAAGGGAAAGTCTAAATATGGGTAATGCACGAATGATTTTAATATATTACGAAAATACAACTTCTCATCTGATCCTGCATAAGCATAAAAAAAGAAGACACCAGGTTTCCTGGTGTCTTCTTTTCATTTAGGACAACGCCAAAAATTCTCTGTCATATCCAAAACCTCTCTATGAATACAGGACAAATTTTTATCCCGAAGTAGTAAAACTAAGTTGTTTATGCCCTTACTTCTTTCACGAGTATATCATACCCTCAAAACCATGATTTCCAAAGGCCAGATTGTTCCCTTCTCCACGGATATATTTTATATGATAGCCAGCTCTTATAAAAACCATTGATTATTCTCTTCAATAAAACCCAGGCATTCCGTCACATTGCCTTCATACAAACTGACCCATTGTCCGGTGTGTCGCTGAAAAGCCGCTTCGCATTTGTCACCATGCGTATCAAAAAGCGTAATGCGGGCCATAGGAAACTCCGCATATTTGCCCTCAATTAACGGCTTTATAAATTGCGCCTCCGGGTTATCCCAACCAAACTGTTCATGCAGGCGATACAAGTATATCCTTCCTGCCTTTACTTCAACACGATGAACTCTTTGGGTTAGCTCCGGGGAAGCCGTTACCGCTTGTTTGACTGCCGCTTCCAACCTTGATTTATCCGTCGCCCCCAGTTTAACCGGCTTGGGATTATACGACCAACGTTTATCTGCCATGACTTTTCGCCTCCATAAATTGTATATACACGAAAAAACGCCAACCGGACTTCAGCGCTGACGTATTTCTGAATCTTATATATCATCACTTTAGCTCTAGTCTTGAAATAACATTCTTTATATCCGCTTCAAACAAGACAACGCATAAAGTGGGATACTTCTCAGCCCATTTTCAAACCCGAAATTTTTAGCGGAGACCCGAATCGCATAAGGCGGCTGATACAAGGAAATATAGTTTTTCAAGCTTTTCGCTCGGACGTTATCCGCTGATTTCCCCTCCAAGGGAATAATATTCCCCTGCCTATCTTGAAACACAAAATCCAATTCCGCTTTGCCTGGAGAACTCCAGTAGTACGGAGTGAAGCCGTTCGTGACAAGAGCCTGCATAATATAATTCTCGGCCAAGGCGCCTTTAAATCCATTAAAGTTTGCCGGGCCGTTCATGATCACATTCGCTGCGATATCAAATTTGGAACACAACAATCCGGTATCCATCATGTACACTTTGAAGGAACTGTTATCTGCATAAGCGCTAAGCGGCATTTTCCCTTCTGTAATCCGAATACATTTGTTGATCATTCCTGCTGTCCTCAACCAATCCAGCGGCGTTTCGTACTCATAAGCCCTTGCACCCGATTTAATCACTTTATACTGAAACTTGTGGTTCTCTTTGGCTAGCTGCGCGGGAACACTGGCCCATGCGGCCATGATTTTTGTCGTTTCCTGCGGTGAGGCATACTTGGCCATGTCAGCGATATATGCATCGTTCAGCATTTTCTGAGCGGCAACGACAAAATTAAAGTCCTGCGTATCTACATATTCAATAACGGCCCTTGGCATTCCTCCAACTACCAAATAAGTTTTATACAAGTCCATAGCCGTTTCATGCAAGGATAAGGGAGTAAAGTGCTCATACGATTCTTTAATCAACTCGCACATATCCTTATGCCCTGTCGCCCATAAGAACTCTTCAAAATCAAGGGGGTACAAATTCATCATATCCACTTTTCCAACGGGGAAGGAATACTTCTCACGATTCAGCGCCACACTTAATAAGCTGCCCGCAGCAATAATATGATAGTCCGGCTCGTTCTCACAGAAATACTTTAAAGAGGTTAACGCCCGCTCGCAGGCCTGAATTTCATCAAAAATAATCAGGGTATCGTCTTTAAAAATGGTTTGTCCACTTTTTACAGACAATTCCTTGATAATACGTTCTGGATTTAAATCCCGCTCAAAGATGGAGGCAATCTCACTGGAGCCCTCCATATTAAAATAAACGGTGTTTTTATAATGGTTTTTTCCAAAGGTAAGCGCCGTATAGGTTTTTCCTACCTGCCTAGCTCCATAGATGACAAGAGGCATTCTTTGGGGCTTATTCTTCCATGAAACTAATCTTTCTACAACTTTACGTTCCATAAAGTGTATTCACCTCACACTTAATATGACATTCCTGCAAATGTGAAGCAAGCGCACTTCCTGATTTTTGATAAGCGGAAACGGCTGCGCTGTTCTTTTAAAGGACGGGGGGGTCAGCGAGAAATAGAAGGATAATATATAGCATGAAACATATACGATCGTGTCCAGAGACCGATTGCCGATCTTTGATGTACTTTTGGAATTGCCTCAATCCTTATACGGATCAAACTCATCTGCTCCAGCCATGCACACACCAATCGGTTTCAGTACATGCATGACCTCGATTGTTCCGGCATGCGCATCTAATACTTCTTGAAGCTTCCGGTAAACAAAAGGACTTTCGTCCGTGCCTGCACCGCGCAGTTCAACACCGAAATCCCGGACAGCCTCCAGCATTTGCTCTGCAGTAATTTGACCGCCGCTGCGGGTGCGGGTTTTCCAGTTCATTTTGCCTGCCGCCTGGGTCCGGCTCATGATTCGCCCTGCTCCATGAACGGTGCTGTAGTAAGAATCTTTGCTCTCTATGCTATCCTTTCCTTTTACGACTACGGATATATCCCCCATACTGCCGCCGATAAAACCAACCTGGCCGGGCGCGGACGGGGTCGCCCCTTTGCGGACGACGACGACTTCTTTGCCGTTGTGTGTCTCTTTCCAGGCACTCCTACATAATAAATGCTTTTCCCATACTTACAAACCTTTTGCCTCACGGAGTTCGCGAAGCCGTTCTTTTACCGAGTCTTCAGGCTCGACTACTAATAAGTGAGTGACCGCTTCAACAAGCCGATCCCCCCAAGAAGTAACGTTCCAGCCCTCCAATGCCTTGAGCGCCATGTTCCGGTTTGAGATTACTGGACTGTTCAGGCCAGTGAAGATCAATTCTGTACCAATCCCTTCGAACCGGTCCAAGCTCTGCAAAATAGCGCCCAAATTCCTATGTGCTGCATATTCTTCGCCATACCCCATCTTATTCCCGGGGCCTGTGGCGATTTGCTGCAAGGGAAGATGTTCGGTGGCGAATTGAACAAACTTTCGAATCCGGTCTGGATCATTCGATTTCATAAGCTGATAGTAATAAAAATTCTGTAGCGGGTTTGCTGCAAGCTGATCGTAAAGAGTGTCCCAAATATCAATGCCAAGCTGCTCCGCACAAGCTACGCCATAGTAACGGTCCGGCGAATCACCGCTGCTAACAGTATCCATAACAATGCTGATCCACTTGGTGTCGGCCATAATAGATTGGCAAGCATCGCTAATACCGGTTCTTAACTGCCCGCTCCAGCCCGCCGACATCCGGACAGCCCACTCCTCCTCATCCTGAGTCAGGAAGGCGTGAATGCTAAATATAGCTGACAGATGTTTTGCGGCTGTCCCTATCTCCCGGGTCAGCCTCACGTAATCAGACAACACCTGCGGAGCATGCTCATAATCATCCATGTTCTCAGCCGGCCCGCCATTCAATAACGCTTCAATGATATCGGTTGCCCCATCTAATAATGCGCTATCTACCCGATCAGCCGAAAGCGCCTCCCGCAAGCCGCCATTTCTTGCACAAATACAGGCTAAATATTCGTTCATGACGCTGTTGCGGCATCCTTGCCGCAGCAGCCAATCTTTTATCTCCTGACTAGCCGGCTCAAGTCTCTCGACGATATGTATTTTCCCCCAGCCATGAACACGTTGAGCCAATTCAAATAGAACCTGATTGCTGTCTTCCATTCCATTATGAATCGCAACCGCAGCATATAGCGTAAATTCCTCGTGTCTCCCCAGGGTTAAAAGCAGGTCCTTTTCTTGCTCATTCTGAAAAAGGCCCAGCATTGCAATTCCGAATTTGACGGCATTCCGGTGAGCCGCATGTTCCGCCAGCCATTTCGCCTCAAGGAATACGGGACCTGGCTGTATTCCGGGCTGCATGCGTACCTCATCTAGAACGGTATCCATCATGCCGCCGATATCTGTCTTCACAAGCTTAGCATATAGGGCCTTTCTTATTGAATTTTTAGGCTTTCTGGATTGCTTCGCCAGCAGGTGAACCAGCTCCCGTGCCTCATCCGTCATCTTAGCAGGTCCGGCATGATGCCCAAATGCTCCATCCATACCGCCCGCTACCCATCTGATTGTACTGCCGGCCCAAAATTCTTCGTCATCCGGCAGCGATCCGTCCACGGATTCCCCTTGTCCCTGAATATAGGAATAAATGGAGGGCTTGCCCTCCCAAAGTGGCCGTATAGCTCTATCGAAAAAAATAACCATCGTTCACATCACCTCTTCCTTACTTTCTTCAATACCTATCGGAACAACCCGATGATCTTGTAAGCCGCCGCATTATCGCATCAGCTTCTGTATCTATATTCGCTTACTTGGTGCGGAACGAACATGGCGAAAGTATTACGACCGAAGTTTTTTCATTTCATCCCATTCCCTCCCCTGTTACAATGGAAGAAGATGCTTTTGGGAACGGGGGATCACTTTGGCTAAGGAGAGCTTCGATAAAGAAATCCAATTCTTGCGTATGCTAGTACTGACTAGCGGGGCGTTTAGCAGACAACAGTTCGCAGAGCGGCTCGGCATTTCCGTCCACACCTTTGATAAAACAATCCGGCGGCTCAAAGAGGTCGTCAGTTCCGTGCACCAGCATTTGCCGCAGGAACAAAGCAAGGAATTATCTGAAACTATACGGTACAGCTATTATGACTCCACCGACCCGCTGCTCCTGTTTCTGTATCGCGCCAAATCCGTCAAGAAATCCGAAAGTCAGAGAGTCTCGCTGCTACTGGCCGCGATGAATGAACAGGCTTTGACTGCGATGGAGCTCTTGGATATATGCTGTAGCAGTCTGCCTTCCCATCTTCCTCTGCCTGACGAGAAGACTATCCGCTCGGACCTCAAGTACCTGGAGGAGGTCGGAGTCATCAAGAGGGAGCAAGGGCCCCGCCCCTTCCGTTACCGCATTCAAGACGAATTAATCCGCGGCTTATCGGACGATGAGCTTATCGATTTATATGATTTTGTGGATGTGATGGCGAACACGCAGGTCCCTTCCGTTCAAGGCTACCTGCTGCGCGATGGGTTAAAGAAGCATCTTCTGCACAATCAATTCGAGCAGCATGCTGTTGAACCATTTTTATATAAATATCACTTTTACTCCCGGATCTTGGACGAAGCGCATCTCTTCACGCTCCTTCATGCCATCCGTCTCCGCCGCAAGGTCCGTTTTCTGTACTTCTCGCCGAAGTCTGAAAAAAACTACGCCTCCCAAAACACCAATCCCCTGTTTGAACGGGATACGGAGGGCAAAGCTGAAAAGACGCTGCCGCTGAAAATTGTCTATGATCATCAATATGGAAGATGGTATCTGCTTTCCCACAGCCGGGAGGGGATTCGAAAATACCGCATGGAAGGAATCACGCACATTGAAGAGGATGAACCCGTGGATGAGGCCTGGTATGAGGAAAAGAAAAGCGAGCTTGCCGAGAAAATACGCTACAGTTGGCTGATCGATACGGGACGTCCGGTGACAGTCCGCGCCCGATTTTATAATCCGGGAGGTTCCGGACCGAACTTCATCAAGGAACGGGTACAACTGCAGGGACAGTGGGGACAGATCGTGTCTGAAGATGAACATTCATTTATCTACGAAATTACTGTTAACGGGATCACCGAAATCAAGCCGTGGCTGCGGAGTTTCGGTTCCAGCTGTGAGATTCTGGAGCCTGTTCAGCTGCGCCGGGAAATGATTGCCGAATGGAAGGAGATTCAGTCTTACTATGAATCTGTTTGAGAAAATATTCAATCACCAGATCATCTCCCGGTTGGAGGATTCCGGTACCTTTATGGTCACGTCACACGAACGGGCCTGGCTGAAGACGATGCTGGAACATCCCGCCGCGGCGGATGCTTTCACAGCAGATACTTTGGACAAGCTGCGTTCTGCCCTCGCCTCGGATCAGATGATGGATACTACAAGCCATTTAATTGAAAAAGCCCGTACGATGGAAAAGCAGATCTACCACCCGCTCCTGCGGCCTTTGCGCCGACACATTCTGAATAAGACGGGCATCCGTATAACCTGCGAGATTAAGGGTGGACGTGTAAACACAGACTATCCGGGTTTTCCGTATAAGCTGGAGTACTCCATGGTCAAACGGGAATGGTATTTGCTCTGGTATCACACCAGGCATCACGCCTTCATGAGCACCAGGCTGAAGAAGATCCAATCCGTCACACCTGAACCTATCGGACCGTCAGCAGCACAAAGCATTCAACAGGAGATCGGAAAAACACTTGAATCCCGTAAGAGTGAAGTGCTCATTGAAATTGTCCGGATGTATAACGCGGAGTTGTCCCGCATCCTGTACACCTTCTCCAGCTTTGAAAAAAACGTTGAGTACGATATGGAGAACGATACCTATCAAGTCCGTGTCACTCTGCTTGGGGACGAAATGGAGTATTTACTTTCCAAGATCCGTTTTCTGGGGAAGCGGGTTCGGGTGGCCCAAAGCGATTATTTAAAAAGACGTATGTTGGAGTCATCGACGAAGGCTTTAGAACGCTACGGGGTTAATACGGCTGATGAGGAGCTGTCTTCGTAATTCTGAACGAAGCCGGGTTGTCATCACGCACATCAGCCGAAATATAATCCAGCGGCCTATATTCTTGCTAACGCTACTCTTCGTATACTCTCTTTTGTCCAAGGAGGAGCTTGGGGGTGATTCATTATTTCCTCGTAGGTCATCCAATATACGGCTTCAACCTCATCTGGACTTTTGCTATGTGCTGTACCGCTGTCATATTCGCATAGGAAGACCATATTTATAACGTTGCGTCCATCATCTGTCACAAAGGAGGAGCTGTATGCAAAAGTAACAGTATCTTTTATCTCGATTCCAACTTCTTCATACAGTTCCCGTTTTACAGTCCGTTCCAGGATTTCGAGTGTGTTCAGGTATAGAAAGTCCCGTAGAAGAGTCAGATACGCGTAACTTCCCTTCTCATTTTTTCATG
Source organism: Paenibacillus sonchi (assembly GCF_016772475.1). NCBI lineage: Bacteria > Bacillati > Bacillota > Bacilli > Caryophanales > Paenibacillaceae > Paenibacillus > Paenibacillus sonchi. The sequence continues at coordinate 2,755,931 of NZ_CP068595.1, read as the reverse complement.
GTTATATATCACGTAATATCACTATCTTGTTTTTGAAGTCACTGTTGATATATTCTCTTGAGAAAATTCATACCACGTTACATCCCTTTTAGCATCTTCTTCTTTAACAAAAGCTTTATATGAATCTTCAGTAACTAGTTTATTATTGATGTAGTATGCTATGGCGAATGTGGTGGATGATTCATTAGTAGCACTCGATTCATGATAAGCTAAATTGTCAATTTCACAGGAATTGGTTTGGAATCTTAATTTTCCATATCCGTTGTAAGTTAACCCGCCGCTTAACCATCTAAATGTTCCGTCAGTTTTAAGATCACTTAACTGGTCGTTTCCAAAAAAGTAGCCATAGACTTCACTGTTCATATAATGCAGGACTTCAACAAAATTCGGATTCTCATCTACTGTTAATCCAAGAACAACTTCAGGTATTTTGTCACCATCCATATCAAGCACGGCAAAGTGATTTATTTTAGATGTAGTTCCATAAATCTCGTTATTAGTTAAAAAATCATTCAAATATACCTTTTTCTTAGTTTCTATGCTGTAAAATTCAATCTTATTTTGCAATACTGTCTTATATGCTTCCATAGCTAAACTCTTATTGTTCTCAAGTTTACTTTCAGAAGGAGTAATATGGGCAGAAGAAGTAATTGTTGGAACACTGGTGTCAGAAATTTTATTACTACTTGAAATACTTAACAAAAACATAAGAAGCACATACATAATTTGTGATTTCATTTAATCTCTCCTCAACTATCTTCCGAAAGGTTATTTCAGTATAGCGGGAAATGGGCAATATTGGAACCTGACATTTCGGAATACCAAGCTGATTGCTGGAATGCTGATCTTTAATGCCGCCCTGCTTGTATATTTCCGTCAAAAGAAATTTAATAGTTATGGAGGTGTTAGGCGTAGTTGACGCCGAAAACCCGGCAGATTGACAGTATATGAGCAGTAAAGTAAAGGATGATGAACATAAATGAAACGGATATTTTTGGTTGAGGACGATAAGGCAATCGCTAAAAACCTTATCCTTTTGCTTCGCTCGGAAGGATTTACAGTCACCCACGCCCCTACGCGGAGTGAAGCCCTTGCCGCAATTGCCGGAAATAAATTTGACTTGGCGTTGATTGATATTTCTTTGCCTGACGGAAATGGCTTTACAGTGTGCACGGAAATCAAAGAAACTGGGGATGTTCCCGTTATCTTTCTGACGGCTTCCGGCGATGAGGCGAGTGTTGTTACCGGGCTGAACATAGGCGCGGACGACTATATCACCAAGCCTTTTCGTCCGCGTGAATTGATTGCGCGAATTGGAACCGCCCTGCGAAGAAGCGGACGTTCCGGTTCGGCTTTTGAAATCTGCGGGCTTCATGTCGATACGGCAAGCGGTGTTGTGAAAAAAAACGGCAACGAGGTTTTTCTTTCAGCATTAGAATACCGCTTGCTGCTGGTGTTTATTAGCAACCCAAAAAGTATTATCACGCGGGGCAGGCTGCTTGACGAATTGTGGGACGCAGCAGGCGAGTTTGTCAATGACAATACACTGACCGTGTACATCAAACGTCTGCGGGAGAAGATCGAGAACGACCCGGCAAACCCGCAAATCATTCTGACCGTTCGCGGGACAGGGTATAGATTGGGGAGCGAGTATGCTTCGGAATAGAGAGTTTCGGCTGTTTGCCATTTTGTTCTCTTTAATGGCCGCCACCTCTGTAATGGTGGGATTTGCAATCAATACGTTGGCGGGAATCCTTGCCATGGCTTCTGCCGCCGCCTTTGGCACAGCGTTTTTCGTGTTTACCAAAGCCCGGTACAAAAACATTGCGCGGATTTCCAATCAAATTGACCTTGTGCTTCATAATGCTGACCATCTGTTTATTGGTGAATCGGACGAGGGCGAACTTTCCATTCTGCACAGCGAGATCACAAAAATGACGCTGCGTATTCGGGACCAAAACAACGCGCTGAAAAAAGAAAAAGAACATCTTGCCGATTCGCTGGCCGACATCGCCCACCAGCTCCGGACCCCGCTCACATCCGCGAACCTCATTCTGTCATTGTTAGCGAATAACCCGGATGAAAACGAGCGGAAAGCATTTGTGCGGGAAACAGAGGAATTGCTTGTGCGGATGGATTGGCTGATTACTTCCCTATTGAAATTATCCCGCTTGGACGCGGGCATTGTGGTGTTCCAAAGCGGGCAGATCGATGTGAACCACTTGATAAACGCCGCGCTTCGCCCGTTCCTGATCCCCATGGAGCTGCATGATATTGATCTTCAAATAGACGCACCGGAAGGGATGATTATTCAGGGCGATTCCGGTTGGCTTTCGGAAGCCATTCAAAATATCCTCAAAAATTGCATGGAAAGCACAGGCGAGAACGGGAGGATTGAGATTGTCTGCACAGACAACCCCTTATTTACTGAGATAACCATCCACGACAGCGGCGCAGGCTTTGAAAAAGAAGATTTGCCCTCCCTGTTTGACAGGTTTTACCGCGGGACAAACCCAAACGCTACAGGATACGGGATTGGACTTTCTCTCTGCAAGATGATCATAACACGGCAGGGAGGGACGATTACCGCAAAAAATCACCCGCAGGGCGGCGCGATATTTGCCATTCGTTTCCCCAAGTGACGGATCTCTCACCTGAAAGTCACAGAGATGTAAGTTGAAGGTTCTATTATATGGGTAAAACATGAGATAGGAGACTCACATAATGGAGTTTTTAAAAATTGAAAATTTATGCAAGCTCTATGGCAAGGCCGAAAATCAAGTTACTGCGCTAGACCATGTTTCGCTTACCCTCGAAAAGGGGGAGTTTACCGCAATTATCGGCTCCTCCGGCTCCGGCAAATCCACGTTGCTGCACATCATCGGCGGCGTGGACGTGCCGACAAGCGGAAAAGTGTATTTGGAGGGGCAGGATGTATATGCCCAAAGCAATGAAAAACTCGCCATCTTCCGCAGGCGGCAGGTCGGACTGATCTACCAGTTTCACAACCTCATTCCCACGCTGAATGTGGTGGAAAACATCACCTTGCCTATCCTGATGGACAAGCGGAAGGTCAACGGGGAACGGCTGAATGACCTGCTCGAAATGCTTGGGCTGCAAGACCGCAAAACGCATTTACCCAATCAGCTTTCGGGTGGTCAGCAACAGCGCGTTTCCATAGGACGTGCCTTGATGAATGCCCCGGCGGTCATGCTTGCCGACGAACCCACGGGCAGTCTGGACAGCCGGAATGGACATGAAATCATCAAGCTGCTGAAAGAAAGCAATAAAAAATATGGGCAGACCCTGCTCCTCGTCACCCATGACGAGAATATCGCCCTCCAGGCAGACCGCATTATCGGCATATCAGACGGCAAAGTAGTGCGGGACGAGAGGGTGCGGCCATGAACATTTTTAACAAGGTCACCCTGCAAAGCATGAAAAAAAGCCGTACCCGAACAATTGTCACAATTATCGGAGTTGTTCTGTCCGCCGCCATGATCACAGGCGTAGCCACCTTTGGCGTTTCCCTGCTGAACTATATGGCAAACGGCGCGGCCCAGAAATACGGCGGTTGGCACGTCGAGTTTTTGAACGTTGATTCCTCTTTCGCACAGGAACGAACTCTCGACAAGGGAGTTGCAAACACCGCAACAGTTGAAAATATCGGCTACGCAAAACTTGACGGAGGGAAAAACCCCAAAAAGCCGTATCTTTTTATGGCCGGATTTAGCAAGAAAGCCTTTGATACCTTGCCCATCAGCCTGATGTCCGGCAGGCTGCCTGAAAACAGCGGGGAGATTCTTGTTCCGATGAGCGCCGAAGTAAACAGCGGCGTTAAATTCGCGGAGGGTGACACGCTTTCACTTGCTGTCGGAAACCGCATGAATGGCAACAAGAATCTCGGTCAACACGACCCTTACATTTCCGGGAAAGAAACTCTTATGCCAAAAGCCAAGAGAACCTACAATATTGTCGGTATCTACTATTTACCCGGTTTTGAGGAACCTTCCGCGCCGGGATATACCTTGATAACGAAAGCAGATGCCGGGGACACAGCGGACAGCTTAAACCTATTTGTCACGCTTAAAAACCCGCGTAGTGTTCACGCTTACGCAAGCAGCACAGCCGGAACCGGGGCTTACGTCTTTAACGATAATGTGCTGCGCTTCATGGGTCTTTCGGGCGATAATATATTCAACACGCTTCTGTACTCGGTTGGCGGCATTTTGGTTGCCTTGATCATGATCGGCTCGATTTTTCTGATTTATAATTCGTTCAACATATCGCTGAACGAGCGCACACACCAGTTCGGGATTCTCTCGTCAGTGGGAGCCACAGCGAGGCAGCTGCGAAATTCGGTGCTGTTTGAGGGACTTTGCATTGGTGCGGCCGGCATACCGATTGGCGTTATTGCCGGCATAGGCAGTATCAGGCTTGTGATTTCCGTTGTCGCCAGGAATTTTGAGAACATTCTCTACACCAACGTACCTTTAACATTGACAGTGTCCATTCCCGTAATTGTTGCTGCGGCTGCAGTTAGCATGGTTACCATTCTGATTTCGGCCTATATTCCGGCCCGAAAGGCCGCAAGTACTCCCGTTATGGAGATTATTCGTCAGACGAACGAGGTCAAAATTGAATCCAAAGCCGTGAAAACGTCAAAACTGGCGCAGCGTATTTACGGTTTAGAGGGAACCCTTGCGCTAAAGAATTTTAAAAGAAACAAGAAACGGTATCGCAGCATTGTACTATCCCTTGTTTTAAGCGTAGTGCTGTTTATATCCACCAGTGCTTTTGTAACGGATTTGAAGCAATGGTCGGAGCGGGCAGTAGTGTTTACTACATTTGACATCATTATGTCCACACAGGACATGAACGATAGCGAAATGCTGCCGCTTTATGACAAACTAAAAACCGCCGATGGTGTTTACGAAAGCTCGTATCAAGCGCTTATGAAGTATTCATGCGTTGCCAAAGCAAGCGATCTTTCAGATGATTATTGGAAATACGCGGGTTCACATTCGCTGGATGAAACGGTTAATTTGCCAATGGAAATTCAGTTTCTTGATGACAGCGCCTACCTGAACATTATCAAAAGCTTGAACTTGCCGGAAGAGGAATATACCGGGCAAAATGCGAAAATGATCGCCGTTGCAAAAATGAAAAACCACATGAAAGATAACCGGGAGGAAGAGGTTGAGAATATTAGTGATCTGTTCAAGAGTTCTTCCATGAATTTTACCATCGCTCCCGAAACCAATGGCAAGCCGAAGATGGAACAGGGGCGAAACGTAAGTATTAAGTTTGTCAATACCGTGCCACCTGATGGACCTTCGATCCCAGAAGACTCCAAGGTGAAGAATCCGTTCATTTTTAAGGTGATGGTCCCTTATTCAATCAAAGAGAAATTTGAAACCTCCGATACCCATGTGGCTGTTAAGGCCTTGACCTTTCGGTCAAAGACTCCCATACAGTCGACGGCTAAAATGGAAGCGATGATTAAGGGTGCGGGAATTAAATCCAATTATACCCTGTACAATTTTTCTAAAGTGCTTGATGAGAACCGTAATATGATATTCATTGCCAACGTGTTCGCTTATACTTTTATCATTATGATTTCGCTGATTACGGTTGCCAATGTGTTCAACACCATTTCCACCAATATCAAGCTGCGCCGGCGGGAGCTTGCCATGCTCCGCTCTGTGGGGATGTCGGAACGCGATTTCCAAAAGATGATGAATTTCGAGTGTGCCTTTTATGGCATGAGCGCGCTGATCTTCGGGCTTCCCATAGCGGCAATCTCTGCTTGGCTGATTTACAAAGTGATGGGCGGCGGGGCGGACAATATCGCTTTTGTGTTCCCGTGGGGCAGTATCGGAATCAGCGTGTTCAGCGTGTTCTTTGTGGTGTTCATTACAATGCTGTATGCCATTAGCAGGATAAAAAGAGAAAATATTATTGACGCGCTTCGGGATGATATGACTTGATTTGGTTTAAGTGAGTAACTCTTTTATAGTTGAAATCCAGTGTTTTACTTCTAAGCGCACTTCGCTTCTAAGGCAAGCAAGACCGTAAACCACTTCTTCAGTATAGCTTAAAGGAACACTGGCGATCTCGCAATCCTCTCCAATCACAAAGTCCGGCAGAACCGAAACGCCAAGATCACTTTTTATCATGGTATGTACTGTATTAATGGTATCTCCATAGGTATAAATGGAATCGGGGCAATTCTCAATAATTTTCCTGTTCATCTTTTTTAGGGTTGGGGGGATTGGTGTTCGTCAAATAAAATGATCGATTGATGATTTAATTGTTCGATGTCCAGCTCACTTTCATTCGCGAAAGGATGATTTTTGGGCAGTACACAAACATAGGCCCCTTGAAGTACCGGATAAAAACAAAAATCAATGTCCTTTCCCAAATTATCTTCCGAAGTAAATATGATATCAAACTTTTGGTTTAATAAATCTTCTTTCTCTCTGGTCAAATTAGACTTTTTCAACTGAATTTGAATCTGCGGGTATTTTTCCTTAAATCGCCTAATCATGTCCGGCAAAACTTTCTTCTCAAAAACAGTCTCTGTGTATCCGATAACCAAAGTGCTTTCATATTTTTCCGAGAGCCGTTTTGCTTTCTTAATAGATTGGTCTAATCTGAATAGAAGCCCTTCCATATCTTCGTAAAAGCTTTTGCCGGCTAAAGTCAAATTAACAGTCCTTTTGTTGCGGACAAATAAAATGATTCCCAGCTCATTTTCTAAACTTTTTATGTTGTGGCTTACAGCAGGTTGTGTCAAATTTAATTTCTCCGCCGTTGTTGAAAAATTCAGTGTCTCGGCAAGAGAAACAAAGCACTTTAATTGCTGAATATTCATTTGAAACATCCTTTTTATTAATAAATCCTTTTTATAAATCATAACATAGGGTAATTTCACTCTAGTGTCAACCTATGCTATTCTTTCCTTGTGAAAGTTATCACTAGGAAAGAAGGAATAAACATGCGTTATATTGTAACAGGCGTAGACGGTCAACTAGCAAGCCGTGTGGCGGAAACGGTTCTTGCAGAAGTAGATGGTTGCAATTTAACCTTCACATGCATGAAAAAAGACAGAATTCCCAAAGATACGGTTCAACGTTGGGAAAATGCGGGAGTCACAATCTTTGAAATCAATTATGATGACATTCCATCCATGGAACGGGCTTTCAAAGATGGTGATCGTATCTATATTGTCTCTGGCCTTGAAGTAGGCAGAAGAGTCCAGCAACACAAAAATGCAATTGATACGGCAATCAAAGCAGGAATCTCTCACATCACATATAGTTCATTTGTCGGTGCGACAGATCCTAATTACGCTCACGTTTTTGTAACTCCAGACCATACAGCAACTGAAAACTACTTAAAGTCAACAGGTATTACCTACAATGCAATGAGAAATAACTTGTATTTAGAAAACTATCTGACTATGTATACGATGCTGGCACTAATGTCCAACAATAAATGGTTAAGCACTGCCGGCGAAGGCCGGGCTACTTTAGTTCACAAAGATGATTGCGCAAGGGCCGCAGCCGCAGCCCTGCTCGGAAAAGGCAAAGATAACAAGGCTTATAATATCGTAGGATCAGAGTCTGTTTCCGTAAGGGATCTGTGCAACCTCATTAAAGAAGTTTCCGGTAGAGACCTGGAGTATACTCCTGTGAATGCGGAGCAATATTATGAACACCTGGGCAAACTGCACATTCCCAGAGAAATTACCGGAGATTTCTCCTGCTCGCCTGTTCCCTTCTGCGGCGATGATCTCGTGACCACCGATGCCAGCATTAAAGAAGGGCTTTTAGACGTTCAATCCGATGCCATTGAAGCTTTGACTGGACAAAAGCCAAAAACAGCAAGAGATATTATCGGAAAATATAAATATATTTGGGAGAACAATATTCAAAACTGGCGGGATATGAAATAATAAGGAGAACTCCATATGCAACCAAAAGAAGCTTTAAAAGACTTTGTAGGAAGCCATATGATTTATACTTATGAAATTGGCTGGGAATACGAAATCTACATCAAGAATGACCATACCATTGATTATCGTATCCATAGCGGCATGGTGGCGGGCCGCTGGGTGCGCGACCAGGAAGTTGATATTGTAAAACTAACAGAAGGCGTTTATAAAGTATCATGGACCGAGCCAACAGGAACGGACGTTGCCTTGAACTTTATGCCAAATGAAAAACGAATGCACGGTGTTATTTTTTTCCCAAAGTGGGTTCATGAACATCCGGAAATTACGGTTTGTTATCAAAATGATCATCTTGAATTAATGAAAGAAGCGCGCGAAAAATATGAAACTTATCCAAAATATGTTGTTCCTGAATTTGCTGATATCACATTTTTGGAAAACGCCGGTATTGACAATCAAGAACTAATTTCCAAAGCGCCTTATAAAGGGATGACAGACGACATCCGTGCAGGAAAATTGAAATAAGTAAATCCAAAAACGGATTATCGAAATGATTTCGGTCAAACTGAAGAAGAACAACAATCGGCCTATTCGCATGCAGTGCGAACAAGGCCGATTTTTCATATGATAACCCTACTCTGTAAAAATAATTTATTGCTCAACTACCCCAAAATCATCCACATAAACATATGCTGTACCGGGATTCTTGTAAGCATACACTGTTGCCCTGGTAGCGCCTGCTCCGGTTGTAAAAGGGATGTTTACCATTGTCCAGGATGTACTGTCAGATGTTGCAGATGCATCCGTTCCTTTAAAGCCATTAACGCCAATCTGAATCTGCTCTCCTGTGTCTGCCTTAACCCAGGCGGTATACATATAGCTGGTATTAGGACTTAGCCCAGTAAGTACCTGCTCGATACCATCTTTTCCGGGTCCCAATCTGACACTCTTAGAACCGCTTCTTGCTTCCGGTACACTTGCAGCAGTATCTGAATATGTTCCTGCCCATGGTGAGATTATCCCTTTCTCGAAATCAGATTGCCTTACGTTATTAACATAAAGTAAGCTGACACTCTCAAAAACCGGGTCCGGAGGTGAAGAAAAATTATGCCCGGCAGTCCAGACAGTTCTACCAAACTCATATGCTCCAAGATCCGGTGCCGCACCCACATAATCATTCGTGATTCCAGATATTACAACCCCTGCATTAATCGCTGGAGAAGTAGACTGCAACCTGAAATCATATGCTGCGGGATTTACATATAACGGATTGGTTTCTGAGGTCATATTATTTCCTTCTATATGAGTACCAGGCAGTGTAAAGGCTGTAGTAAAGATATTGTTGAAAATTCTGTCGCCGTACATATCTGACTGAAAATCACTTCCCCAATATCCTACATTCCCGTTACTGTAGGTGGTATTGTTATAAATTAGATTAAAATTACTGGGTGTATTCAATCTTATCCCTGTATAGTTTCCCCATACAACATTATGATGCACAATATAACCCTTGCTGCCGTTATCCAGATAGATCCCAGTGCCGGAATAATTTTTTGCCAGATTATCATGGATGTAATTATGATGAATTACCGTCCCTTGCCCATCCCAGGCAAATTCATAGAGTATTCCGCAGTCTTTTGTCAGCTTTCCTGCATTGTACAGATTATTATATTGGATCCGGCTGTTTTGGGTAGGCATAAATATCAGATGACGCCCAGCGTTATATACCGTATTATGACTGATTAGATGGTTTGCCCCTAATAGATAGATTGCCGGAATATCCGCTGCCGAATAGTTTGCTTCATGAATAAGATTATTAATTACCTTATTTCCTGTTCCCTCTATACTCACCAGATTACCGGAACTGTAGGTCAAAGTACTGTCTCTAAGCTCATTATTGGTACCGGACATAAATATCCCTGTACTGTATTGTCTGGTAACATCCGAATCATGACTGACATATTCCGCAATCATATTAGAAACTTTACAGTAATTAGAATTAGACATTTTAATGCTGGAGGCGAAGATATTAATTCCGGTAATATTTATGTAAGAGCGGGAACTTAAATCAAAAGCATAAGTCCGCGTCTTTGCTTCTACTGTCAAAGTATTCGGATCAGCTCCACCAGGGGCCCATAAATAAAGTCTGCCAGTCATGCTGTCATAATACCATTCTCCCGCACTGTCAAGATCTTCAAGATTACCAGTAATATAATAGCTGTTACCGCCTGTCGCTGCAGCAGCCATTTGATCAAAGGTAATGGAGCCGCTACTTGAGCCGGTAATGGTACTTTTATAAGATTTGTAGCCTGTTCCCGGAACACTCCAAACCGTTTTGCCCACCCAGTATCCAGGTGCCTGAGTTAAGTCCCCATCCTTGATGGTTGTAGTGGAACCGGAATCAACTGTTGCATATGTTGAATTCAAGGGATCAAATGTTGGTGAATTGGGCCATCTGGTTTCAAATTGCATTTGCTTATTAACAAATATCTGATCTTTTGTTCCAAGGGAACCCGTCATTTTCGCGTAATAGATGGACCGGGAATGATTTTTCCAGCCAGTAACCGGATCGGCACCGGATACCGTTACGTTCTCTCCTGTATAAGCCTTAAAGTTTATGGGATTTGCAGAAGTTCCGGAAGTAGGAGGTGTTACTGTTTCCCGGTATGTACCGCCTCGTATGATGCAGGTATCTCCGGCTGTCATGGTATCTGCTGCCTTTTGTATGGTCTTCCATGGATTTGATCGTGTACCGGTTCCAGTGATGTCATTCCCCGTTGTAGACACATAATATACGGAATTTGCCTTTACCGTTTCCACACCCAGATTAAAACTAAATACATAAATCATCATAATTACAACTAAAAACCTAATGCCTGTTCTCTTATTCATAGCTTACCTCCTGTAATGAGTTCTATTAATAGATACGGCTTCTACGCCTGGGCTTAAGCTCATTGCTAGGTATGTTCTATTATGGGAAATTTATGTATATAAGCCCTAATTATTTAATCGACTTCTACCGGCTTAAAGTTTATGCTTCTTTCGGCGGAGCTTCTCCGATACTGAAGCAATCCAGTTATTACATCCTTAGAACTAAACGGGATCACGAGGGGATTGGCAATATCTGTTTCTTATAATGCGGCTTCTGGGTAATATATAGAGTTGCGTCCGTCTACATATCAAATGATTACAGAACAGGAGAACAAGAATGGAGAACCAGAACCGGGATACCTACCGCTTCCAGGTCAACTTAAGCGGTATGATCAACATTTTGTCTAACCATTTGTATAGCAGCCCGAAGGTATTCTTAAGGGAGCTGCTGCAGAATGGCATAGACGCGATTACTGCACGGCAGGCTTATTCCCTGACGGATACGAAGGCAAGATTCATGTCGAGGTAAGCGGGACCTCAACCGGGGCGACCTTATTGGTAGAAGATAACGGAATCGGGTTAAACGAAGCAGAGATTCATGAGTTCCTGGCGATGATCGGACAATCCTCCAAGCGGGGTGAAGACTTTCTCTCCACCAACACCTCTTTTATCGGGCGGTTTGGCATCGGACTCTTGTCCTGCTTCATGGTGAGTGATGATATCGTCATGGTCACCCAATCCGCCAAGGGCGGACCTGCACTGGAATGGCGCGGGAAGCCGGACGGCACCTATACGATCCGCAAGCTCGAAGGGCAACATGCTCCGGGCACCAAGGTTTTTTTGCGTTGCAAAGAAGGCTCCGAAGCTTACTTCGAGGAGAACAATCTGCAGGAAGGGCTGTTCCATTACGGGGCTTTGCTGCCTTACCCGATCCAACTGGTGTCAGACCGTAACACCCGCCTGATTAATCCGCTGACTCCGCCATGGGTCAAAGATCCGCAACTGGCCCGGAAGCACCGTGACGAGGTGCTGGCCTTCGGCAAGCAGGTGCTGGGGGAGACGTTCCGCGATTTCATTCCCCTGCACACCGCCTCGGGCCGGACGGGAGGCATCGCCTTCATTTTGCCGCAGGCGGTGAACCTCAATGCCAAACGCAATCACCGGGTGTACTTGAAGCACATGCTGGTCTCTGAAGCTGCCAGCAATATCCTGCCGGACTGGGCGTTTTTCGTGAAATCCCTGATCTGGACCGATGAGCTGCAGCCGACCGCTTCCCGGGAGCATTTCTATGAGAATGCCCAGCTGGAGCAGGTGCGGGAAGAGCTGGGGAACTCCATCCGCCAGGAATTGATGCGGATGGCGGAGTACGACCCGGATCGCCTGCAATCTATCATTTCGCTGCACGCCTTATCCATGAAGGCCCTCGCGGTGGAAGATTTGTCTTTCTATTCGATTATTCATGAGTGGCTGCCGTTTGAGAGCACATTTGGCAGGAAGCCGCTTGGCGAACTGAAGCAGCACCCTCCCCTTTACTTCACTGCGACGCTGGACGAATACCGCCAGATTACCCATGTGGCTTCGGCCCAATCCATGCTGGTGGTGAATGGCGGATTTATTTACGATGCCGAGCTGCTGTCCCAGCTGCCGCTCGTTGACCCGGACGTGGAGACTGAACGGCTGCTGCCGGAGGAGGTATCGTTATCCTTTACCGATATTACACCTCAAGAGCGGCTGAACTACTATGAATCCGTAAGACTCGCAGACAGTGTCCTGCAGAAATTCCGCTGCCAGGTGCAGCTGCGCCGCTTCAAGCCGGAGGAGATTCCTGTACTCTACACGCTGTCCGAGGAGTCCGCCCAGTGGCGCGTACTTGAAGCAACGAAGGAAGTGAGCACTGACGCCCTGTCCTCCGTGCTGGGCAGCCTGGGCGCTACGCTCAAGGATGCGGCATACGCCACGCTCTACTTCAACCTGAACAACCCGGTCATCGAGCGGGCATTTCATCCGGCGCACCAGAAGATGCTGCCCTCCATTATCGAAATGCTGTACTGTAATGCGCTGATGATGGGACATTATCCGATGAACCGCCAGGAGATCGCGCTTCTGAACAAAGGCATTATTCAATTTATTGATTGGGGATTGACGGCCAGTCATGTCACAGGAGGAAACGAATAGATGAACTTTACCGAGATGAGTTTCGACGACTTGATGGAAGAAGCCTATGGCCTGCCGGGAGGCAAGGCTAAGCTGGAGCTGCTGGAGCAGGCGGTACGGGTGGCAGATGCCGCAGGAGATATCGATCAGGGCTATGAGGCCCGCAGCGAAATCGTAGAGCTGGGCAGCTTCCATGGCTATCCGATGAAGGCGCTGGTCGCCTTTTCCTGGCAGCTGGGACAGTATGACAAGAACCCGGGCCGGTTCGATGATTACAGCCTGATGTGGTCGTACAAGTGGGTGCTGGACCGCATCTCCGCTTTTGCAGAAATTAGCCGTGTCCAGATTGAGAACCTGCTGGAGGATATGAAGACCCGCTTTGCGGCCGAAGGCTACAGCAGCCGGACCTATCACTATTACCGGGCGAAGCTTCTCGCCGATTTCGGAGAACTGGATGCTTCTGAAGTCGAGTGGGATATCGTACAGTCCATGGAACGGGATGAGATGAGCGATTGTGAGGCCTGTGAGCAGCACGGTCTGGTCGAATTTCTGGCGAAGCGGAACGAAGACGAGAAGACCGTGAAGGCAGCCGAGCCGATTCTCAAGGGTCGAATGACCTGCGGTGAGGTCCCTCATGTGACGATTACGAAAGTCCTGTTCCCCCTCCTGCGGCTGGGCCGTCAGAAGGAAGCGGATAAGCTTCAGAAGAAAGGCTACAAATTGGTAAAGGGAAACCGCGACTTTCTGTATCACCAGGGAGAGCATATTGGCTACCTGACGTTGACCGATCCGGTCAAGGCACTGGAGGTCTTCGAAGAGTACGTCGCCTCCTCGCTGGATCATGAGAACCCGATCGATCAGATGATCTTCAATGCCTATTCGGCCAAGATGTTCCGCCGGCTGGCGGAAGAATCCATCCGGTTCCAGGTCAAGCTTCCGGCAGGGCACCCGTATGAGCACCAGTCCGGGGAGGTTGAGTCGCTCGCGAAGCATTTCCAGCAATTGGCTCTCGCCACAGCGGAAAAGCTGGATAAGCGAAACGGTAACGCCTACTATACCACACTCCTGCAGCAGTTGTAGGCTGTGTTCCGGCAGCCGTCCTTGATTAAGGACAGGCGCGGCAAAAAGCAGCTCCCGTATTGGGGCTGCTTTTTGTGTTGAGAAGCAGACACTATGCGTTCCAATCTGCTGCAGACAAACTGCATTCACTATTTCGTTCCCAGCTTTTGCTTAATGGAGCTAAGCTTTTGATTATCGTGATAGGCACCCGCCCGTATCACAGCGTTAATTTTATGAAGATTTTGTACGCTTTCTATGGGGTTGGCGTCCAGAAGGACCATATCGGCGTTTTTGCCAATATCCACGGTGCCCATATCGTTCATCCGATCCAGAAATTCAGCCCCATTCAGAGTTGTCATCTGAAGAACATGAAGCGGCGGGATACCGGCTCTCTCAAGCTCATCAAATTCCTCGTGAAGGGAATAGCCCGCTATCTGCCAGCTGTCTCCGCTGCCCCCATCTGTACCCGTCATCATCTTGACGCCCTTCGCATCATAAGTCCTGACGAGCTTCAGATAAAGATCGAAAAGCGCCTGGGCGGTAGCTTCACTTCCATCTGAAAACAGGCCGGACCGCATACGTACCAGGGTCGGACACTGCCAGGTATTGTATTGCACATAAACATCGGCAAGTTCCTTTGCCTTTTCATCGCTATACGTATTGATGATATGCCTCAGCTCCGCCTCATCCTCTTTGCCGCCTGAGGTTTTGATGGCCATCTTGAGAACCTGAGCATTCACAAAATCCCGTAGGCCTTTGATCTTCATAAGCTGCACAAAAACCGGATTCTCTGTGATTCCAGCCGGTATCCTCTTTGCCTGCGCCCGCAGCATGTCTTCATCCGTGGAGCTTGAGATCAAGCTCCCGTTGTTGATTCCGAAATGCTCTACACTGCGGAAGCCGTGTTGGGCAACCTCTTTTAAATCCATATCGGACAGCACATGCCCCACAAGCGGCATATTCAATCTGTCCGTTTCCGCCTGAATGGCCTTGAACACATCGGGCGTAACGCCGCCCACTTTGATAAAACCGGCCCCTGCCTGTTTTTGCAGCCGGACTAAACCGACGGCAATCCCGGGCGTCGGCGCGTTGATCGGTGTCAGAACATCGCCAGGCATGGTGAGGAGCGCCGGCCGGTCTGCCGAATTGGTAAAAGCGCCGGAATGCCATTCTTTCAATAGCTCGTACGAGCCGCTCATCTGCCTGAACCCTGTGATACCGTTAGCCAAGAGACTCTCCATCATCTCGTCTGTGTGCTTGTCCCCAATAACGTGCATATGCATATTCAGATATCCGGGAACGGCGTATTTTCCCGCAGCATCTACGACCTTGGTATTTTCACCAGCTTGGAGCGTGCCCGTTGGCGCAATAGCTTTGATTTTCCCGTCGGCGCACAGAATGCTCATGTTGGAAGCTAAGCTGCCGGTACGCGTATCCACAATGGTGACGTTATTCAACAGGAGCTGATAGGGCGCGCTGGGCTGTTCCAGATTTTGTCCGGTGTAGGGTTCGATAACGGGCGAAGGCTGCCCTGCAAACAAACCGGCCCATGCCACGGCCAGTGCGATGACCCAACAAAGCGGGACGCGCCACCCGTGCCAGAATGTCGACCTTCTCACAAACACCAACGCTCCGATGCAGGCTGCCAGTATCAGATACGCAAACCAGCGTTCTCCGCTGCTGATCATCAGCACGAGCACAATACCAAACAGAAGCACGGACAGCAGTGTAAATCCGCTCGTCTTCAGAAAGCTTCTTCTTATATGATTCTTCATGATGTAACCTTCCTTGATCCATTTTATTATGGGGCTAAATTATGATACAAATATATCATAAGTCTGAATGTGATCAATGGAAGATGAAGAAGTGGAACAGGAGCGGCGGTAATGTATCGTATTGGCAATGATAAACGGAAAACACAATCGGCAAAACTGGTTTGTAAAGGCCTGGAGGAATTGATGCGGACGCTTGATTATAATGACATCACCGTAACCAACATCGTCAACACCTCCGGTGTCGGCAGAGCGACCTTTTATCGGTTGTTTGACGACAAGTCGGATGTTGTCCTGTACCAGATGGAATCAGTCTTCACTGAATTACTAAGGAGTGTGGGACCTTATTCCGATTCCAACGCGATGGTTGAGGCTTTATTTGAGATCTGCTTTGGTCAAAAAGAGTTCTTTCTATCGCTCATAAAAGCAAATCTGTACGGAGAGTTTCAAACCCGGCTCGCCAATATCCTCAGCCAAAAACTGAGCTTCGTTAAAGAAAGGACTGGTTTGGATGACAGGAGCTGGCAGTACTTTATACAAGTCCGCACGGCAATGCTTTTGTCCGCTCTGCGCGTTGCGATTACCCAGTTTAACGAAGACAATCCGCCGGATGTACTGGAGACACTGAACAAGCTTTTCGGCAAACAGCCGGCGTTATTCAATTAAGCGGGGATATCCGCGTGCTTTCGATTCGTTTTAGGTTACCAGTTAGTTAATAATGGTGGTGTCGGTGGGCCCATGTTGTTAACTGAGATGAGCGAAGAATACTTCGACAAGATTCTTAATACGAACTTCAAAGGATCGATTTTTTTAACACAACAACTTGTCGGATTCATGGAGGATGCTGGAGCTTTGCCTTATGAATGCCAGAGTACAACTACGACATGACTGGGTAGCGCTTATCGCAGATTATAAAGCGAGCGGACTCACCATGTCTGCTCGGTGCACGGCTAATCAATTCAAACGCGCTGGATTCGACCCGAAGCTGCTCCGTGAAGCCAGACTTCTCGCATAAACAGGTTTTGGCATCGCAGCTGTGACGAGCGGGTTTTGAACATCTTCACGTTGCGCGGCTTACGACTCTCTTCGTTTTAGCAACACTGCACACTCCACGTAAGCGGGTTGCATAATTTAGACGCTAAATGTAGCAGCTCCAGTGGGGTCAGCACCGATTACAGCAATATCGAACATTTGGTCAACCGTTACACTAGTTCCGTAAGGAATTCCTCCCGCAGCGAACAAAACAGGATCGGTGCAGCCAGGTGTTGTGATGACATTTTATGCTTAGAGATGACTTTGAGCGCTAATTACACCTGCACTTTGGTCGTCCACCGTATAAAATGTTTATCATCCACACGGATAAACACATCCACAGAAGCAAAAGAATACTAATTCGTACAAACAAACCTGCTCTGAAGATTAAGAGATGGCTTTTGTATCCGAAGTAAATAATCGCACCAACCAAAGTTACCGCTGCTATTTTCCGCTTCAAATGTTGCTGAAAGTACCCCCATACGATAATCGGATAACTGATCGAAACAAAAGTGATCCAGATACCGAAACGGCTTATTTGGGGATTAGAGGATAACGCTTCCGTAAATCGCATTAGTCCGAGCAAATCAAGCACACCCCATTGAAACAGGATCGTAGAAACGGGGAACATAGCCAAAACGATATAGCCATAATAGTATATCGGACGGACACCTCGAACGATATGGGCATACAACCACTTCGAAATAGTGAACAGCAGGAGCAATCCAATAAATGTCATCCAGGTTTTCCACCAATGTTGCTGATAAATGTCTAATGCCTTGAAAATTTCCTCCAGCATACAGTATAGGAAGGCAACGATAACCCCCCAGTAAAATGACTTTCGGCGAATCGTCAATAACAGGGCTGATGATGCCACACCGAACTGTGAGAACAGATTACCCGTTAAAACGTCATTAAACGGATCAAGATTTGGACTGCGAATAATTTCAGGCGAATAGGTATACGCATCAAAAAAAATTAAAATAAAGGTTTCGAAATATAGGGGTAAGCCAACAATCGACAAGTAAAACGCAAAGGTTCTCATGCGATTCTCTGAATGATACAAAGTATATATGACTTGAATTACGATTGCCAAACCTAACAACAAATACCATATAGTATGTGACCAGAATAGATTCACGGCTTGATCCTCTTATTTCGATGTAGTATTGAACATTTACCATTTTAACCATTTTATCACTCGTAAATTCTTCTGGGACAATTTCATTATCCGTTATTTTCGAACAACGCATGTTTTTGCTTGATACATTTTTGACCGGAGAAAATACGGAGAAAACCTGATTTCTCAAGGTGTTTCAGTTCTTACAACCCTTTTAAAAAGAAAAGAGCCGTGGAAAACAGGAGTGGATACCTGAATTTCGCTTGGCTCTTTGGCAGAGTTTTTAGGCTTAAGGCAAACTTCGTAAGCTCAGGAGTGACTGAATTAGCTTTCCACATTTATTCTCACGAGCGACGCACAACACTCCACATGCACCGTATGCGGAAACATATCCACCGGAGTGACCTCCGCGGTCTTGTACCCGCCATCCTCCAGCACCCTCAAATCTCTCGCCAACGTCGACGGATTACACGATACATACACCACCCGCTCCGGCTGCATCGCCAGAATGGTATTCAACAGGCGAGGATCACAGCCCTTGCGCGGCGGATCGACGACGATGACATCCGGAGTGACGCCCTGCTCTTTCCAGTTCGGAATCACGTCTTCGGACGCGCCGACTTCAAACACTACGTTGTTCATATTGTTAAGCTTCGCATTCGCCCGCGCATCTTCTATAGCTTCAGGCACAATCTCTACACCGTACACCTTAGCCGCATGCTGGGCCAGGAACAGCGAAATGGTCCCGATGCCGCAGTAGGCGTCGATCACTGTCTCATTACCGGTCAGGCCTGCGTACTCTACGGTTTTGCCGTACAGCACCTCGGTCTGGGCCGGGTTGACCTGGTAGAAGGAACGGGGCGAGATGGCGAACTGCACATCGCCGATGTAGTCATAAATGACATCTCTGCCCCACAGCACGCGGGTTTCGCTGCCGAAGATTACGTTGGTCCGCTGGGTGTTGACGTTCTGGCAGATGCTCTCCACCTGCGGCAGCGCCTCGCGGATGCTGCCGATCCAGGCATCCAGATGCGGAATATCGCGGCCGTTTGTGATCAGCACCAGCATCATTTCGCCGGTGCTGAAGGCCTTCTTCACCACGACGTGGCGAAGAAGGCCGCGTCCGGTTTCTTCATCGTAAGCTGTGATCCCCAGGTCTCTGCCGATGCCTTTTACAGCAGCAACGACCGCGTCGTTATCCTCATGCTGAATCAGACAAGTCTCCATGTCGACAATCCGGTGGCTGCCGCGGGCATAGAAGCCGCCGACAAGGCCGCCTTCGGTGACGCCGATGGGCACCTGGGCCTTGTTGCGGTAGCGCCAAGGCTCGTCCATGCCCAAGGCAGGGCGGACGATGATGCCGTCAGAGCCGCCGGCAGAATTTGCCGCATTGCTGCCGTTGCCCGCTGCCTCAGCCAGCTTGATCCCCGCATCCTCCGGGGAATCTGAACCGCCAGCAGCGTTAGCCAACGCACCTTCCAGCTTGTCCGCGCCTCTCCCCGCTGCCCCCGCCACCTGCAGCTTCCCAATCCGCTGCAGGTTGTCCACCACCAGCTGGCGTTTCCACGCCAGCTGGGCGGTGTAGTCCATATGCTGCAGCTGGCAGCCGCCGCATTGGTCATAGATCGGGCAAGGCGGCGCGATCCGGTCGCCGCTGGCCTGGACAAGCTCAAGCAGCTTGGCGTAGCCATACTGCTTTTTGGTCTTAAGGACCTTGGCGCGGACCTTCTCACCGGGAAGCGCACCCTGCACAAAAAGGGTAAAGCCTTCTACTCGGCCTACCCCTTCGCCTTCATGAGTCATGCCGATAATATCGAGCATGACCTCGTCGTTCTTGTTCACTGGCAGTCCGGCGGCAGGTGCCGAGCTGCCCCGGCGGCTTGCGCTGCGTCCACTGCGTTGCTTACTCATCTATTGGGTTCACTTCTTTCATTATCTTCACTGTTAAGCGTCTTAACTATCATCCCCGGAATCTATATCATCATTTAGTTACTCCCGGTCAATTATTCTGTGCAAAAATCTGCAGATGCTGCGGCAAAATGCTGAATTGGCCCGGCAGTGTCCCGCCAAGCTCGCCGTCCAGGTTCAGCTGGACATAACCGGGGGAGGTGACCTCCATCGCATCGGTGCGAAAGTATACGACTTTCTTATCTTGAAGGTGCTCGCCACGGATCGCCAGGCTGACCAGCCGGATGAACTCGGCCAGGTTGCATTTTTTGACTCCGATCACGTCGAACAATCCATCATCAATGCGGGCATCTGGAGCAAGCTTTTCGAAGCCGCCTACGGAATTGGTATTGGCAATGAGAAAAAGCATGAACTCGTCATGGATCAGCTCCTGCCCGTTCGCACGGATGAACAGCTCCTGCGGAGACAGGCTGGCCATTTTTTCAATACCCTTCAAATAGTAAGCAAGCTGGCCCATCATGGTCTTCAGCCTGCTGGGAACCTCGTATGTCAGCTCGGTCAGCCTTCCGCCGCCGGCTATATTAATGAAGTAACGGTCATTGGCTTTGCCGAGGTCAATCAGACGCGACTCCTGGCGTAGAATCAGATCACAGGAATCCTCCCAGTTCTTTGGAATGCCCATCGCCCGGGCAAAATCATTGGTAGTCCCCAGCGGCAGTACACCCAGCGGAGGAAGATTCGGCTTCTCAGCCATGCCATTAATGACCTCATTCAGCGTACCGTCGCCGCCGGCCGCAATGATCAGATCATAACATCCGCGCTCCACAGCTTCCGCTGCCGCTGCCGTTGCATCGCCCTCTCCGGTTGTTGCATGGCATGTGGCTTCAATACCGCCAATATCCAGCCGGTCCAAAATATCGGCGAGCCGCTTCTTCATTTCCTCCCGACCAGAAGTGGGGTTATAAATCAATCTCGCAGTTTTCATTACCGGAACGCCACCTGTTTTTATAATAGATAACCTTACTGATTATACCCAATTCGGGGGCACACAAGCAATCTCGGCATGCAAAAACGGCTTCACTATCCTTACAATCAGGCGCCAGTACCGTTTCAGCGGGTAACGGAGGAATATTTACAGCATGAAGATATACATTCATATATTTACAGATGAGAGGAATATTTCTGCATTTCTGCAGGAGGGACAAGCTTGTTCCGCCGCCAGACATCCATCCCGCTCCTTCGCGGCACTTCCGGCGATGAAATTTCGGGGAAGATCCCCAATCGGTCCTCGCCAAATTCGGGTTTTCCACAGCAATGTCCTCTGTCCGGACATCGTTATTAGGATCGACAGCATAAATATATGTATGCAGCAGCAGGGAGAATAAATACCGGATACGTGTTTACTTGTAAAATATCCTTTAGCAGTGTTCCCCAAGCTGCTCCAGCATAACCTTCACCTGTCGCTCTATCCAATGCGGCAGCAAGGGATGCGGCAGCAGCGTCTGGCCCGAATAGGCATATTCTAAGCCGCGAAGCCGTTCGGGAATCACAACTTTGGTGAAATAGCCTTCACTTAAAAAGAGCGGTGCCACCAATACCTCATGGCCCTGCTCCCGCCAATGCTCCACCTTGCCCCGTACACTGTCCGGGTTCAGCAGCCCGTAATCCGCCGCTGCCGCTCCGCTGATCCGGCGCACACGCTCCGCCAGCGAAGAGATGCCCTGCTGCCAGCGCTGCCGGAAGCCCTCATGCCTGCTGCCGTGGCCCACGAGCAGAATCGTCTCCCGCTCCGGATGCTTCGACAGGCCGCGCAGCTTATCCCAGATCATAACGGCAATATCCGGGTCATCGTCGACCGGGTACCCGTAATGCACCTTTGCTTTGACGGCAAAGCGTTCAAGCTCGGTTTCCTTTTCAGGCGCAGCTTTGGCTCCCAGCGCATACTCTATTTCGTCGACATGCGTACTGCCGGAAGACACAAACAAGGGGATCACAAGAATATCTGTGACCCCTGCACCTTCCAATCTGTCTATGCCATCCTGAATCAGCCGGCCTTCTACCAGCTCCAGAAAAGAAGCCTCAACATTCAGCTCTTCCCCAAGCGTTAAATGGCTTACCGCCTCATCGACCATGGACACCCAGGTCTTGTCGCGTGAGCCGTGACTGATAATCAGTATGCCCGGCTTCATGAATTAGCGTCCCAAACGTTCCAGCGTTAATTTGTAACCGTCATTGCCGTAATTCAGGCAGCGCTTCACACGCGAAATCGTCGCCGTGCTGGCTCCGGTCTCCGCTTCGATCTGATTGTATGTAGACCCTTTGCCCAGCATACGTGCTACTTCGAGACGCTGCGAGAGGGATTGAATCTCATTCACTGTGCAAAGATCATCAAAGAAAACATAGCA
The DNA here is from genome assembly GCF_016772475.1 of Paenibacillus sonchi. Taxonomy (NCBI): domain Bacteria; kingdom Bacillati; phylum Bacillota; class Bacilli; order Caryophanales; family Paenibacillaceae; genus Paenibacillus; species Paenibacillus sonchi. The sequence goes on along the minus strand of NZ_CP068595.1, from coordinate 2,733,653 downwards.
TTCTTCCATATCCTTTAATGTTAAAATGGCTTCAAATAATTGGTCTATACTTTTATCGTTTAGCTTCTTAAGCTGCATCGATTATCATCCCCTAAAAGTTTGGTCAGTGCTGACATCACTGATAAGATATTCTTCGAAAAAAAGAGTTCAGAAACTTAAAATTAATGACCATCTTGCCTCTACTATATTGTACTGGAGCACATTTTTCAAGCATTAACGGTTTCACGCTGTAAAGAACGAAATCGACGGACAATCGTCCACCCTACACGCACAAAATTCACCCGGCTAAATATTTACTTTTTAAGAGTTCAGAGGATTTACCGCCTTAACTATAGTACTACATAAGCGCCGAAAATCAAGCATGGTCACGTTTTCTTCACTTCCGGCCCGGCCGGGTGGGCATCCGCCCTTTTCCGCTGCTGCCCCGGTAAACCGGGCGTTTGTCTATACCTTATGTTCGCCTATGACATACAGTATAGCAAACCACTAACGAAGGAATGTGATGTTATGCCTCATCATTACTATAATCATTCCCGCCGGGGTACGCGTTCGCTGGCTGAGCCGTATCCTTCATCGCCGTATCCCGGAATCAGTTCATATGCCCAGCCTCCCTTGTACGGGGAAGCCGCAATGCTGCCCGCCGCAGGAGCGGAAGCCGCTGCAGAAACGGCACTGGCCGTCCCCGTTGCCGAAGCCGCCACCGCCAAACCCGGCGGGTTACTCGGAAGCCTTGGCAATCTGGGCAACCTTGGCAATCTCGCAAATATGGAACAGATCAAGGGCATTGTTGACCGGCTGGGCGGCATAGACGGCATTGTCAGTTCTATGGGCAAGGTGCAGAAGGTCATGCAGGGATTTCAACAGATGGCCCCGATGGTGAAGCTGGTCATGGGCAGCTTTGGCAAGAAAAAGGCTCGGGCGGTGAGCTTGCCGCTGAAGAGGATGCTGCGCTCTACAGCCCCAAACGGCGCAAGAAGAGACGCCAGCGCCCGCAGCCGCGCAAAAAGACGGCTCCAAAGAGCCGCCGCAAATCCTCCTCCGTTAAACGCCGCCGCAAGTAGGCGGCGTTTAACGCTTTTAGCCAGCCGGAGCCCGTTGATCCATGCTCACTTGAACCAGCCGCTGCGCCGGAACCAGCGGACCATGCCCGCGCCGAGCACCAGCATCAGCAGAAGCACCCCAAAGTAGCCATATTTCCAATCCAGCTCCGGCATGACCCGGAAATTCATGCCATAAATCCCGGCAATCAGGGTCAGCGGCATAAAGATGGTCGTTATGACCGTAAGGGTCTTCATAATCGAGTTCATCCGGTTGGAGTTGAGCGAGATGTAGCTGTCGCGCAGATCGGCGGTCATTTCCCGGTCGACTTCGATCATATCGGTCAGCTTCAGCAGATGATCATAAATATCACCGAAATAGATCCGTTCCTCCCCATTACTCTGCACATGCTGTGAGTTCAGAATCCGGTACATCAGATCCCGCATCGGCACAATCGTCCGCCGGAGCTTAAGCAGACGGCCGCGCACATTAAAAACCTGGCTCATCAGCTCTTCCACCGACTCGCTGCCCCCTTGGCTCTCCAGGTCGGCAAGCTCGTCCTCCAGACTGTACAAGCTTGGAAAATACCGGTCCACCAGCTTATCCATCACCGTGTAAGCAGCAGCCATTGGACCGCCTGACCAGCCTTTACGGCTATGGATTTCCGCCTTCACCATCTGCCAGGCCTCTTCCATCTCCTGCTTCTCCTGATGATGATAGGATACGAGAAACCGTTTGCTGAGGAACAGGTCTATCTCCTCGGCTTCCAGCGTCCGCTCATTGAGCGCATGCAGCACAAAAAACTGCACGTCCTCATAATAATCCAGCTTCGGGCGCTGCAGAATATGCATGCAGTCTTCAATGGCCAAGGGATGAAAATGAAAATATGTATCCAGCAGCAAAGTCTCCTCCGCTGTAGGTGTGGAAAAATCCGCCCAAACCCAGGCATAGTCCGCAATGGTGATGTCCTGAAGCGGCAGATCCGTCAGCACCTCACCTGTATGGGTTACCGCAAGCGTTCGTATCATATGCGTCCTCCGTCTATTTCTTTCCGCAGCTCTTTTCTTCTACTTAACCATTGTACCGCAAGAAGACGCTTCTTCCCAAATCCCCGCTGTCCCGCTCACCTCCGCAAAAAAATAACCTCCGGAACGGAACCGCTGTATAGCAATAGCAGTCCCTATCCGGAGGTTAATTGTACTTCATTCAGCGCCCTGCTTCATCTCAGCGGTTCATGCCTTCCATCAGCTCCAGGTGGAGCACCTGCAGGAACTTCTTGATGTTGACCTTGACCTTGCCGGATTCCCTGCCCTGTTCAATCTCCTTCATCTTCAGCCGCACCTCTTCAAAATCGAAATAAAGCGGCGCGTAATATTCGAATTTGGGATTGCCGTAATCGGTAATGCCGATGGAAGCCAGGTTCGTCAGGCCCGCCGCCAGCGCCCGGCGCAGCCGCTGCTCAATCGCTTTGACTTCCTTGGCCGCTTCGGCGGGAACGGTTTTGTAGGTGGCGGCAGCCAGCTCATACAGCTCCTTGAGCGGAGGAAGACTGTCTGTGTTTTCTTTTGCCGCAGCGAGCTCCATGATTGTAATAATATCCCGGCTTCCGCTCTCCGAGATCATCCCCATATTCATCAGGATGGGCTGAATGATCTCCTTGACCGTACGTTTGCTGGCCTGAACCGGCGGCAATCCGAACTGCAGCCCTTCCAGCTTGCCAAGGCTCAGCTTAATCTCGTCCAGATAGCGGCCCAGCGCGTAGCGCTCATTTATTTTGTGCAGCACCGACTCTACCTCAATTTTGTTGATCGGCTTGCGGATGAAGAACTCAATTCCGCTGCGGTACGCGCGGCTGACCATGTCCCCTTTCTCAATCTGCGAGATCATCACGAACTTGGAGCGGCAGCCCTGGGACTGCAGCGAAATGATCGTTTCAATTCCATCCTGATCCGGCATCAGCAGGTCCATCAGCACAATATCGGGATTCTCGCTCAGGATCAGGCGTACTCCATCCTGCCCGCTTTCTGCCGTGCCGGCCACTTCGCCCAGCCCGCTGTCCTCTATAATATGCTGCAGCATTCTTCTGGCAGCCCCATCATCATCCACTATACAGAAAGAAAGCGGCATGCTCTATTCCTCCTTCCGCAGCTGTGCCGTCGGCACAATAATCTGAAACATGGCCCCTCCGCTATGGGAAGCCGGCTGGACGGTTATTTCTCCTGCAAATAAATGAACAATATCCCGTACATGTGACAGTCCAATTCCCGTCGCGGCTACGCCTTCTTCATTGAATTTGGTCGTGAAACCAGGCTCAAACACCAGTTCCAGGTCGCGTTCCGGAATCCCGCTGCCGCTGTCGGTGACGGTGAACAGGGTATTGTCTTCTTTTTCATACATGTCCAGAGAGATACTGCCCTTCCCTTGGATCACTTCAACGGCATTGGCGGTGAGATTGTTCAGCAGCGTCAAAAGGGGGATGTAGCTGTCCGTGGTGTAATCAGAGGTATGTTGGATGCTGAAGCTGATCTGTTTGCCGAGCATTTCTGCATATTTGGCATTGCTCTTTACGGTGAAGCGGAGAATGTCGGATATCGGCATATCGCCGGTAACCTCGCGCTCTGCCAATTTGACAAGACCTGCCAGAATCCGCTGGGAATCCTTCTTCACTTCATGAATCTGCTGGGTGATCTCTAGGACCTGCCTGCTGTACCGCGGCATCCCTTCCTCGGCCTTAAGATTCCGGTACAGCTCATAGCTGCTGAGCGTTACATTTTCCAGGGTCCCGATCGATTTCTCCAGATAAAAAACTTCACCATACAGCCCCGAGCCGAATCCGAGCATCTGTTCAATCCGCCGGGTCTGCTCCCTTTGGGTGATCCTGAGCTGGCTGACCGAAATGCTGCTGTACACCCCGGTGGTAAAATACGTGCGCAGCACAGCAATCGCCATCAAATAAGTCCATTCATTCAGCCGAAAGGTGGCCGAGTCCAGCACAATCAGCCGGGTCAGCAGCTCCATTTCATTGGACAGCAGATCAATCAGCGCAGCTACCCCGCCTAGCACCAGCGGATGGAAGGAATCAATCCGGCTTTTGATCAGATTCATCAGCAGCGCAAACACCATATAATAGACCATAGCTGAGAAATGGCTGGTCAGGCTCTGCAGGAGGGTCAGCCCGCTACCCCACACGGCATCCATTGCAGTACGGAACAGCAGAACAACAATCCCTGTAGCCACTCCGGTGATCACATAGGGCAGCCGCCTCATTAAAAGCAAAAACAGCAGAAAAGCGCTGCTGCCCATTGCAATCCGGAAGATATCGCCATCAAACGGATTTATTTTGAATTCTCCGGCCACTGCCGTACCGGCTGCAGCCATTGAGATTTGTACAAGTCTTGATTTCAGAAAAGATTGTCCCATCACTCACTGCTCCTGCCCGGGGATGTTGACAATTATAGTATCATAACCGCCTCTCATTTTATACGCATTCCTGCATGAATTCTCCTGGTTTAGACGGTTTTATTCTCCAATTTCCGCGAGACGACCGAAAGCATGTAATTGACGGCAAAATAAATTAGAGCTACCAGCATCAGTGTTGGTATCGCGTAGCTGTAGCTGTGCCCGATGACAATGTTGGCGTTATGCATCAGCTCCGGCAATGAAATGACTACCGCCAGCGAGGTATCCTTCAGCAGGGATATGAACTGGCTGACCAGCGGCGGAACCATCCGCCGGAGTCCCTGCGGCAGCACGATATGCCACAAGGTCTGAAAGCTGCTGAGCCCGGAGGAGCGTGCGGCTTCAATCTGCCCCTTATCAATAGAAGTGAGTCCGCCGCGGACGATCTCGGCAATCATCGCAGCCTCGAATATGGTTAACGCGACAATGGCCGCTGTAATCAGGCTCATCTTGATGCCCACCTCAGGCAGCGCGAAGCGGACGAAGAAAATAATCAGCAGCAGCGGCAGATTGCGGATCAGCTCCACCAGGTAGAACATCACTGGCGATAATACCGGAATCCCGGCGTAGCGGACCACGCCAATTACGCAGCCGATCACAAAGCTCAGGATGATCGACACAAACGCCACGATCAGGGTAATGTACAGCCCGTCGAGCAGAAATTTCAAATTATCGGCAGAGAAGGCACCGGCAAAATCCAAAAGAATCCCTCCTTAATGCTTTGATTGTAAAGGTGTTGAAAAATGAGAGAAGGCGGCTGCTTGAGGGTGCGGGCAGTTGCGGCACACTTCTGCGCTGCGGTGGTGGCGTGGGCCAAGCCGGAAAATAAAGATTCGGGGCGGGGCATGCCGGTGACGGGTAACTCCGGAGAATGTTTGGACTTCCGGCCGCTGTTATGTTTGGATTTCCTCGATTTAAACCGCTGGCTGCGGTAGAAATCCAAACATAAAGGCGGACGCTGACGCTCCTCCAGTTCCAAACTTCCCCTCCGTTACTTTCACCTTCAAGCTGCGCTTATCTTCATTTCGGGCAGAGCCTTAAGCTTCAGGCGAACGCAAAACCTGCAAGATTGAAGATCTGACAGCCGCTTCGCGGACTACATAAGAGCAAAACGCGAAACTTTAACTAATATTTACGCTGCAACCTGCGCTCCCACACGCGCACGCCATAGCTGAGCGGGAGGGTAAGCACCAGGTAGAACAGAGCTACGAAAATGTAAGTATCAAATGTGCGGTAGGTTTCCGTTGAAATCCCGTCCGCGAAATACATTAGGTCCAGGCCGGCAACGAGGGTCAGTACCGAAGAGTTTTTGATCAGGTTGATGAACTGGTTGCCGAGCGGAGGGATCACCAGCTTGATCGCCTGAGGCAGGATCACATGCGTCATCGTCTGCATATAGCTAAGGCCGGAGGAGCGTGCGGCCTCCATCTGTCCCTTGGGGACTGCTACAATTCCCGCGCGGATGGCTTCGGCGATGAAGGCCGAGGTATAGACGGTTAGTCCAATCGTGCCTGCCTTGAATCCATCCAGCGTAAATCCCAGCGCAGAAGGGCCGTAGAAGAAAACATACACCACCAGCAGCAGCGGAATGTTGCGGATAAACTCCACGTAGCCCGTTCCAAACCACCGCAGCGGTTTAACCGGAGTAATGCGGAAGACCGCGATTACTGTCCCGATGATGAAGCTGCCGATTAGCGCGAGCACACTGGAGAGGACGGTTCCCCGGAAGCCCTCCAGATACTGGCCGAAATGATCGGTTAATATTGAGAATTCCATAGATGTCACCTGCCCTTGCCTAAAAATAATTGGAGCACAAACACGAAAGGATGGCCGGCTGGCTTCCCCGTTCCATCCTTTCGCTTTTGCCTATAAGCCCTGCTGTGTTACTCAGTAACCTTTATTTTGCCGGAGCTTTACCGATCCACTTGGTGTAGATGGCATCATATTCGCCGTTTGCTTTTAGTTCAGCCAGTGTATCATTCACAGCTTTAACTACAGCGGTGTTGCCTTTTTGTACAGCAATCCCGTAAGGCTCGTCAGTGAACGGCTTGCCGACCACCTCATACCCCGGGTCCTGGGCAGCCATACCGTACAGTATCGCATCATCGGTTGTGAGCGCATCTCCTTGGCCGGCCTTCAGCGCGCTGAACGCATCCTGGTAGTTGTCGAATTCCAGCACGGTCACACCCGGAACCTTCTCTTTAATATTTTTGATCGAAGTTGCGCCCTTGGAGCCGAGGATCTTGGTATCCTTGGTCACGTCCTCAATACCTGTGATCGGGCTGCCCTTCTTCACCAGCAGCGATTGTCCGGCCTGGAAGTAGACATCGGAGAAATCCACTTCTTTTTTACGTTCCTCTGTAATAGTCATGGTAGCGACAACCATGTCAATTTCGCCGTTGTTCAGCATGGGGATGCGTGTCTTGGAGGTCACTTCTTTCAGCTCAATCGCGTTTTCATCACCGAGAATGTGCTTGGCGATGGCTTTGGAGATGTCAATGTCGAAGCCTTCCACTTTGCCGGAAGCCGGATCTTTCAGCCCGAACAGCCGGGTATCGTACTTCACGCCGACCAGCAGCTTGCCGCGGTCCTTAATCTTCGCGATGGCTTTGGAATCCGTGCTGTTTCCGGCAGCCGCATTATCACTGCCTGCATTGTTACTCTTGGCATTGTTGTTGCCGCATCCGGCAATCACCAGCATAGCCGCAATCATCAGCACACTTAAACATTTGAAGCTCTTGGACATTTTCATTTCTCTTCCTCCCCTTATTCCTGTCTATTTTGTTTAATGGCTTAATACCCGGCTGAGAAAAGTGCGCGTCCGTTCTTCCTGCGGATTCGCGAAGAATTGCTCCGGTTCCGCCTCTTCCACGATTTGGCCCTGATCCATGAAGATGACACGGTCCGCAACCTCACGGGCAAAGCCCATTTCATGAGTGACCACAACCATGGTCATGCCCTCACGGGCCAGGTTGCGCATCACGTCAAGCACCTCGCCGACCATTTCCGGGTCAAGCGCTGAGGTTGGTTCGTCGAACAGCATAATTTTGGGCTTCATGGCCAAGCCTCTGGCAATCGCTACGCGCTGCTGCTGGCCGCCGGACAATTGCGACGGATAGGACTGGGCTTTGTCGGCGATGCCGACCTTTTCCAGATAATACATAGCCGTTTTCTCGGCTTCTGCCTTGGTCAGGCCCAGCACTTTAACCGGTGCCAATGTAATGTTGTCGATCACTTTTTTATGCGGATACAGATTGAAATGCTGGAACACCATCCCGATTTCCTTGCGCAGCTTGTTGATGTCCGTCTTGCGTTCATTTACTGTGATTCCATCAACGGTTAAGCCTCCGCTCGTGATCGTTTCCAGCCGGTTGATGCAGCGCAGCATAGTGCTCTTACCGGAGCCGGAAGGACCGACTACAACGACTACTTCCCCTTCCTGAACATGCAGATCAATATTCTTCAGCACGTGGAATTGTCCGTAATGTTTCTCTACTTGATGAAAGTCAATCAACGACAGGCCTCCTTTGCCAGACATTGTATACTTATAGAATCTTCGGGCTTCCTTCTGTCAGCTATGGTAACACTTAAAACACACCTTATCGCAGAGACTACTAAATCCTACATAATCCTACGCAAGCCACAAAATATTCATGTCATTTTCTTTTCAAATTGTGATGTATTTCATTTATTTTTAGCCCTGATTAATGATTTTTATCATTTAACTGTAAGTTTTTATGACATTCCTCTCTTGAAAAAATAAGCATAAACGGTTATGCCATCCTAAAAAAGGCAACAAAAAAAGATGTCCGCAGCCAGCTCTGGCTTCCGTGACATCTTATGCATACAGCAATGCAGTTTAGAATATGAGTTTGAACACAAGTCCTGCCAGCACTGCGCTGATTGGAATGGTAATAAACCAAGTGACCACAATCCGTCCGGCAACTCCCCATTTCACAGCAGAGAAACGCTTGGCCGAGCCGACACCAAGAATGGAGGATGTAATAGCATGTGTCGTACTGACCGGCAGGTGCAGCATTGTTGCCGAGAAAATAACGGAAGCGGCCGAAATATCAGCAGCGAAGCCGTTAATGGGCTCGATCTTGAAAATCTTGGTTCCCATGGTCTTGATAATTTTCCAGCCGCCGATCGACGTACCGAGCGCCATCGATGTAGCTGCAGCGATTTTGACCCATAAAGGGACCTCCATCGTATCCAGACGGCCCGAGGTAACAAGCGCAAAGGTGATAATCCCCATCGCTTTCTGGGCATCATTGGTACCGTGCGTAAAGGATTGAAGCGCCGCTGTAATCACCTGCATGGAGCGGAAGCCCTTGTTCACGGTATGCGGACTGCGATTGGCGAAGATCCATTTCAGAATCGTCATGACAATATAACCAATTACAAAAGCAATCAGCGGGGAGAATACGAGCCCCTCCACGATTTCGATAAAACCATGCCATTTAATATGCTCGGTGCCTGCACCTACATAAACCGCTCCAGCCAGTGCCCCGATAAGCGCATGGGAGGAGGAGGACGGAATTCCCAGCCACCAGGTCACCAGATTCCAGATAATCGCGGCGATCAGCGTGGCTATGACGATGTCTACCCGTTGTCCAGCAGGGACGGGTCCGTGATGCTGCCGCCGATTTTTTTGGCTACGCCTGTGAACATCAGCGCCCCGATAAAGTTCATCGAAGCCGCCATAATAATGGCCGTCCGGGGCCGGAGCGCCCGCGTGGAGACCGAAGTGGCAATCGCATTAGCCGTATCGTGGAACCCGTTGATGAAATCGAAAGCAAGCGCGAGAAAGATAACAAAACCCAGCACAAATAATGATGTTTCCATATTTCAGGCCCCTTATGAGTTGCGCATGATGATCGATTCCAGCATGTTGGCTACATCTTCGCATTTATCGGTTGTAGTTTCGAGCCGCTCGTACAGCTCTTTGCGCTTGATGAGCTCAATAGGGTCTTTTACCGATTCAAACAGGGCTTTGGTGCAGATGCGGAGCACTTCATCGCCCTGGTTCTCCAGGTCGTTCAGACGGATGGTGTACTCGCGGATCGCCAGCAGCTTCTTCTGGGAGAGCAGATGAACCGCTTTTTGAATTTCATACGCCGACTGGCGGAGAATTTCTGCGAACTGCACGATATACTCGTCCGGTTCGAGCAGGTTGTACATATAAAAACGTGAGGCTGAAGCTTCAAGACCGTCAATGACATCATCCATGCTTGTGATCAGGTCCATAATATCGTCGCGTTCCAACGGTGTGATAAACGTTTTGTTCAGTTCCTTGATAACGGTGTGCGTGTACGTATCGCACTGGGATTCATATTTCTTCATTACCCCTGCGAAGTTCTCTACATTTTCCCGGAGAGCCGTAATATTCTGAGCGAAATAGTCTGCTGCCTGGACAATGGTATCGGCCATATTTTCAAGTGTTTCAAAAAATATGTCCTTTTTTCTCAACTTCATTAGTTTAAACCCCTTTACATAAAATTGCCGTGAAAACGTGAAGCCATTCATATGTAAACAGCATGAAAATGAATGACAACCCTTGTTATCTTATCATATCCATAGAAGGGATAGAAGTAAAAGAAACGAACTTTTTTACACTATATTAACAATTCCCTCTAATCGGGAAAATAATCATCCGGACGGCAAGCCTTCGCTCAGGAATCAGGTAGAAACTGGAACTCGGGATACTTCCATATGGCTGCTGAAGGTTGGACTATTCGGTACAATCAGAATATGGGTGACGCCTGGATACATCGCTGCCTCTTTACCGTCACGCTTCACGAAGCGGATGACATCCTCCGGCTTGCGCGACCATCTGCCCTTCACTGCTTGTCCACGCTGGAACAGCACAGCTTCGCCGCCAAGCTCGATGTCAATCTGCAGTCTTCCCACATCGTCGAGCACTTTATGGTCCGCCCCCATCACGATCACATTGGCTGCCTCCACCGGATTGCCGTTGTTCAGATCCAGATGCGGCTTGCCGTTCACCCCGCGCAGATAGGTCCCCCGTTCACTGCTGTACTTATAGCTTACGGTGTAGCTTTTCAGCAGGAAATTGATATTGAACTCCGCCGCAGGCTCCCCTTCAACCGGCACATCATCCTTATCTGTGAAAAGATACCCGGGAACCTCAGCGGTTCCGGCGTATCCGAGCTTGTCCGCCCCCTCGCGCAGCTTGGCGGCATTGCTGTAGAGATTATGCGGCGCTTTGCGTTCCTTGTCCCGCCAGAAATACGCCCCGGCCCGGCCAATCTCGTCCATATCATCCTTCTTCTCCTTCTGGAGAATGGCATATGCCGCCGGACTTCCTCCGGCATGTACCGTCACTCCTCTGTAGCTTTCGCCAATGTCAATCAGATAGGGCCGGATGCTGCGGATCGGTCCGATTTTGACCACGCCGGTATGGCTCTGGAAAATTCCGATCAGGCGCGTAATTCCGCCTTCGGCCAGCACCTCATACAGGATATCCGCCTCACTGATCCCGGACTGCGGCCGGGCCGCCGGCGCGTTGTTGATCATCACCGCCAAAGGGCGGGGCAGGCTGCTGCCCTCCAGCGGAAGTCCGGTCAGCCCGGAGGTGATTAACCCTGCCGCAGGCTCGGCTGCCGGCGACGGTCCGGCAGTGGCGGCAGGCGATGGCAATGGCGCAGGAACAGGCGCTGCCGTAGGAGCAGGCACCGTCTCCGCTTCCTGTGCCCCGCAGGCGGTAAGGAGCAGGGCAGCAAGCACACACCCGGAAATTAGACGGGAAGAGTAACGGCTTAGAGTCATATGTATTTTTCCTCCTATATTTTCTTGCATTCAGGTGACTTCAGAAGCGTTGGCTGCGTTTTGTCAGCTTTCTTCCATTTAATCACAGCCGGATGCGTTTGTCTTGGTTCCGGCGAAGAATAAAAGAGCTCATATTGTTAAATCACATACACAACGCTCGCCCAGAAGTCAGTTAGGACATGCATGAAGGCCGTATAATTATGGTGTGGGATTCTGCGGACACGCTGAGCTCCCTTCACGATCTATCCGCAGCTGTTGCGGACAGGAAAGCCGTTATTGAAGGAGGATTCGTCTATTCCGCAGGATTACGGACTGAGATGCCTTTATTTGTCCCTTTCCCCTTTATTCCAGGCTCCATCGGACGAACTAACGGCTCCTGAGTCCGTAACTGCTGAAAAAGTAAGGTTTTTGGCAAAATAAGGGCTCCTCAGTCCGCATCAGTCTGCTGATGGAGCCAATCCTCCTGCATCGCATATATCCTCGGAGGCTTCCAGGATCTCCGCATTTTTTGACATTGTATAATTTCCTATAGAATTAAAAAAGATACAGCGCATCATGCTGTATCCTTCATGTCTCGTATGTGTAAGTAATTTAGTCAACCATCCAGCAGTTCAAGCTGAGCGTACCGTACTGGTAGGCCTGGATCATCAGCTGTGCGCGCCTGCCCTCATCGGCTGTCCCCATCACATAGAAGAGCGGCACAAAATGCTCCCGTCCATAGGTGGGTACCGCATCGCGCACATGCGGCGCTTTTTTCTCGTAAGCGAACAGGGAAGGCAAATCCCATGCTGTAAGGCCAGCGGCGATCCAGGCATCGAAGTCAAGCGCCCATTGCTCGGGCTGATCGTCCTGCTTCAGCAGCCGCAGATTATGAACAAGCCCTCCGCTCCCGATCAGCAGAACCCCCTCATCCCGCAGCGGAGCCAGCATTTTGCCGATATTGTACTGCTCCTCCGGGGCACGCAGGGAATCAACAGATAACGCCACTACCGGAATATCGGCAGCCGGGAACATCTTCTTCAGAATCACCCAGATTCCATGATCCAGGCCCCTTCCCAGCACAGGCTGGTGAGGGAGGTTGTTTGCGGCAAAGAGCTCGGAGATTCGGCGGCTTAGTGCGGGATCACCCGGGGCCGGATAGGTCAGCGAGTACATCTCGTCCGGAAATCCATAGAAATCATGCAAGGTTTCGTGCTGTCCGTCCACTGTAATCAGCTGCTCAGGGCTGTCCCAATGCGCAGAGAAGACTACAATGCCGCGTGGGGTCCCCAGATCAGCCCCCAGACGTTCCAGAAAACGGGTATATTCGTTATCCTCAAGGGCAAGCAGCGGAGAACCATGTGCAATAAAAAATGCCGGTAATTTCATAGGGTGCCAACCTCCATAACCCAGTATATGGTCTGCCTCTTTATTTTACCGCTAATTCTGAGTTAATGCGAGTGGAGGACAATCCCTGGTGCACCGGAAATCTTAATGTACTATATCATCCAGTTCTGCCATTCTTCCTGAATATGCTCCTGCTGATTCATCCAGTCCTTCGTCCGCTTCATGACCTGGGCTTGGGCGGGACCTGATGAGAAGGTATGATCGGCCTGAAAAATCACCTCTTTGTCGCAGCGCCCCTCCGGACGTGTCCAGAACAGCTTCTGGTAGAGGAAGGCATAATCCACGGGAATCACATCATCAGAGGTGCCGTGGATCACCAGCACATCGCCGCTGAACTTGCCCGCTTCCTGAAACGGCTGAAACGCAGCAAGCGAGTTGAAATACACTGGAGTGAACGAGTAGCCGGCAAAGTCCGAGGTGCCGCTTTTCACCGCACGGTCGTAAGCTTCCCTCCCCACGATCTTTACGATATCATTGAACGGGTAGCCCACCGCTGCCCACAGCACAAGATTCTTGACCCGGCGGTCCCGCACTCCGGTAAGCAAGGCCACTGCACCGCCAAGACTGTGTCCGATCAGCGTGACCCGCTGCGGGTCTACATCGGCAGAGCTGATTCCATAATCCAGGACGGCCCGGGTCTGGGCAATCATCGATTCCATGTCTTCACTGCCGTAATTTCCGCTGCTTTCCCCGCAGCCGGCATAGTCAAAGCGGATAACCATATATCCGTCTGCAGCCAGCTCCCGGGCAGCCTTGACAAAAATCCGGTCAACCCCGATCCGGTTGCCAACAAACCCGTGGCAGATTACCGCAAGCGGCACGCGGTCCTTGCAGCGCCCTGAAGTCCCCTTCTCTCTGGCTGGATAGTGGATGCTTGCTGTTAATTCTTCCCCGTTATGCCGGATGATAATATTCCGTTCCATTGCCGGACCCCTCCTCCAAAAGTACACAATTTCAAATTATAATTATCCCGATTAAATTAGTCAGATTAATATCTTAATTATACGTTTTGTGCTATCGTTGTCAATAAGCTGCCGGGATAAGAGGCTCTGCGGGGAAGAAAAGGCCCCCTTCGCTTCCAAAAAGGAGCAAAAGGAGCCCGGCACAGGACAGGCTAAGCCTCATTCATAGCTCTGATGAAACATATCATGTGTTTCCCGTCTGCCTTCCCAGTCTTCCAGCCCATTCTCAGGCTCTCCCTGCACGGAATCCCATAGGCTGAAGCCGTCAGAATTGCCCCAATCTCCAACTTCACCCGCCAGCGGAGGCGCGAAGCCGTCACCTACAAATTTGCCAGGTTCCTGTCTTTTCTCAGTATCCATAATGCTCCCTGCCTTCCTTGAAGCTATAGTGGTGAAGCAGTACCATTATCATTGTTCACTCATCCATACAGATTATTCATGCCCGGGGGCAGAACGGCTTGTCCTTGCGCTGAGCCGCTGCCCAAACGTATACTCTAGGTTAAAGGCTACTCTGATCCACTATTGGAGGTTTATATTTCTGCTATGAAAGTCAAAGCTATGATTAAGCAAAATAACGCGCTCCGTGAGCAGATGACACCGTTTAACCGCTCTTATTATGAAGATATGCTGCTGGGGCTCCGGGCCAGCAAGGTGGACCCTGTCCGCACCGAGGAGCTGCTGCTTGAGGCAGCGGCGCTGCTGCTGGAGGGACAGGCCAAAGGTAAAAACGCCAAGCAGATTTTTGGCGAACATCCGGAGGATTACTTCAAGGAGATTGCGGGCAGCGCTCCCGCCCGCAAAGTGCGCAGCAAGCTAAACTATTACCTGATGATTCCCTGGGCTGCCCTGACCGGACTGTTCAGCGTGTATGCAATCGCCGGACTGGTCCTGTTATGGAGCACAGGTGACACGGAGATGTTCGGACAAATCAGCATCTTTACAATACTTGTCGTAGGGGCAGGAGCTGTTGTCCTGATCGAGATCATCATGAAGTGGCTGTCCTCCTTATCCGAAGATGATGCCCCGAAGCCCAAACCCTTCGATATTAAGGGTCTCGGAATTTATGTGGGCATAGCCATCATCGTAGTATTCCTGGGCATTTTTCTGGACAACCTGTTTCCGGTCATTTCTCTCTCCCCGTGGGTGAGCCTTGTTCTGGCGGTGGCTGGAGGGCTTGGATTGAAATTTATATTCTTCAAATCATAGATGCCACATTTCAATTCCAACTCAAAACAGGAGGAATATTTCCATGAAGATGAAAACAACGGTTCTAACCGCAGCGATAGCTGCAGCTCTGGGATTGCAGACAGGCCTTCCCGGACATGTCCTTGCCGAAGGTTCGGGAAGCAGTACCGGCGGCGCTGCAGGAAGCAAGACGGCAGCATCGGCCAACAGCCATGCGGAGGCGGTATACAAGGCAGCCCTGCCGCTGCTGTCCTCTTCTGCCAGGCTGCCGGAGGCTATTAAATATCTGAACAGCAATATCTATGCGGTCACCCCCTATCAGGCAACCGTGTTGACCCTGAAGCTGGAGAATCTCCACAAGGCTGCACTGAGGGCATGGGAGAGCAAATTCATGAACAGCATTGTCCAGAGAAAACTTACCTCTGTCTATAAGGCGGGGATCAGTATGGCCAAGCTGGCCGACAGCACAGATGACACTTCTTTGCGGAGCCTCCTGAAGAGTGCGGGAGAAAGCGGCTATAAGCTGGAGACGGCGGAAGGCTCATTTTTTCCGGTGATTGACTATGCGGCTTACCGCAAATATAGAGTGTACGTCACGGCTGATATCCGTAATTATATTTCGATCATGGGCACGGAAACGGATCTTCCTTCCTCCAAGGATAACGGTCTGATCATTTCCTGGGGCGATGTTGCCGCACGCGCACTGGCCCAGGAGGAGTTCATCCAGAGCTACCCTAAGTCCAACCGCATTTCGGCGGTAAAAAACTTGTATTCCACCTATGTGACTAATACCTTTTATGGACAGAACAATACTCCCCTTTTCCATTACGACAATCTGGAAATGGATCTGGAGGCGCAGAAGGCTTACAGCGGCCTGCTGGCCAAGTACAACGGCAGCAGCCCGTTTTTGCAGAAGCTGGACGGCCTCATGAAGCTGCTGAAAGACAATGGATACAAGCTGGATGATGGCGTAACCGAGTATCTGAAATCTGAAGTACCTCAGTC
This sequence comes from Paenibacillus sonchi, assembly GCF_016772475.1. Taxonomy (NCBI): domain Bacteria; kingdom Bacillati; phylum Bacillota; class Bacilli; order Caryophanales; family Paenibacillaceae; genus Paenibacillus; species Paenibacillus sonchi. The sequence goes on along the minus strand of NZ_CP068595.1, from coordinate 2,717,826 downwards.
CTGATCATTTATTATGCAGAAGGCCCGCCCCATAACATCTGGGGCGGGCCTTTTATAGTGCTCGTTTCCGATCGGGAATCAGATCAGCATATTAAACAGGTTGGGGTCCTTGTTAATTTCCAGATACTCTACGCCCTTCTGCTGCATGCGTTCGATAAGCGGGGTGTAATCCTCCTTATGCTGCAGCTCGATGCCGACCAGTGCCGGACCGTTTTCCTTGTCATTTTTCTTCGTGTATTCGAAGCGGGTAATATCATCCCCGGGTCCCAGCACATCCGCCAGGAACTCGCGCAGTGCCCCGGCACGCTGCGGAAAATTAACCATGAAGTAATGCTTAAGGCCCTCGTAAATCAGCGACCGTTCTTTGATCTCCTGCATCCGGTCAATGTCATTATTGCCGCCGCTGACGATGCAGACCACCGTCTTGCCGCGGATTTGGTCGCGGTACAGATCAAGCGCCGCGATGGGCAGTGAACCCGCAGGCTCCACAACAATCGCATTCTCATTGTACAGCTCCAGAATGGTTGTACAAGCTTTGCCCTCCGGTACTTTTACCACATCGTCCAGGCGGCGGGAGCAGATATCATAGGTCAAGCCGCCCACCCGTTTCACGGCAGCCCCATCGACAAATTTATTGATCTCTTCCAGCGTGACTACTTCCCCGCGCTGCAGCGCTTCGCTCATGGATGCCGCCCCGGAAGGCTCGACGCCAATAACCTTGGTAGACGGGTTAACCGTCTTCACATAGGTAGCCACACCTGCCGCCAGTCCGCCGCCGCCAATGGTGACGAACACAAAGTCTGCGGGCTTGTCCAGACTCTCCATGACCTCCATGGCAATCGTACCGTTGCCGGCGATAATGCGCGGCTCATCAAAGGGATGGATCAGTGTCATGCTATGATCAATGCATGCCTGCAGCGCCTCATCGTATGCATCATCGAAGGTATCCCCCTTCAGAATCACCTCTACGAATTCACCGCCGAACTTGCGGACCTGCTTAATCTTCTGATTAGGGGTCGTACTTGGCATATAAATCTTGCCTTTAATGCCCAGCGCCTTGCAGGAATATGCTACCCCCTGCGCATGGTTTCCCGCGCTTGCACAGACAATACCCTTGGCTCTGTCCTCTGCAGACAGGCTGCGGATCATATTGTAGGCACCCCGGATCTTGAAGGAGCGGACAATCTGCAAATCCTCGCGTTTCAAATACACACTACAGCCGTATCTGGCCGACAGCACTGCATCCAGTTGCAGAGGGGTGCGTACAATAACTTCCCGCAGCACATGATGAGCACGCACGATATCTTCCATTCCGACGATCCGGTCTTCGCCTTCTTTCATTTTCTCTCGCCTCGCTGTCTCTATCTAATCATTTCACTTCTTGTAACATACTATCCCGAGGACATTTTATCAAGTATTGTCCGCTCCCGGCAATACAATTTGCCGGAACTCAAGCCTTGAAATTAGATACGGTATGAAGCAGCTTCTCCGAACTGTGCTTGATCTCTTCCATCTCGGTGTCCATGTCAGGTATTCTGCGAAAAATAACATAGTTAAATAAGCGTTTACCTATGTAAACACCTGTTCAGAGTATTATTTCATAGTTTTCTAAAAAATCATGCACTTCCATGTCATGTTATGTATCAGAAGAGAGGATTGGCAGTGATTTGAGGGGAGTCAACAAGGCGGGCGAAAGATGAGGATTAGCAGGAGCATTATTGCCGCAGGCATTCTAATGGCAGTTACTCATGTGAAGCCCGCAGCGTAAGCACCCTGCTATTCCAATTACATTAAAGTATGCTGGCGCATCTAGAGAAAAATAATAGAAGGTTGTGTAGTGCGCAGATTGGGTTACCCTCCGTTTTATGACGCGGAGTTTGCGGTGCGGTACAGCTGTGAACGGGTTGGCCATAGCTCTTCGGATGCCAGCCGGTTGATTGCTGCGCCTGATCTTTTTTTCACTTGGGTGATGCTGCTTCGGGTGTATTGGTTAATCAGTTCGTCGAGTACCATCGATTGATGAAGCACGGCTGGATGATCCAGATCGTACTGGTATTGCAAATTATTCAAATCTTGTCTGGCTTGTTCCAATATTTGTTTCAAACATTCTTCTTCTCTCACTCTTATCCCTCCTCTTTTAGTATTTTAGAGGGCTATGTCTTTTTCGGGGTGAAAATTTTTTCAGATAATTTTAGAGAGAATTCAAAAAAAGACCAGCCGGAGACTGGTCTTTTTTCAACTATTTATTAACAACAGAATAATAGCGATCGATTACCCCCCATGAGAATCGGACAAAATAACGATGCCACGCGAGGTACCCGAATGAACCGGAACAACCAGCACCAGGGCAAAACTAGCTACGACCAATAGGGATGCCAATATTCTTTTCATGTTCTTCTTCCTCCTCTTTTAATAGGTTCTGATATCTATTTTGCGTTTCTGGGGATGCCAGCGCTCTATATTTCTCAAATAATCTCACACAGGCGAGAATACGGGTTTCATTGTTGATGAGAGATGACTTGGACAGACTAGCCAATAAGTATTCAAACCCAACCAGATATAGCTCTTGCTTCAGATAGTACTGGGCAACCCCATACAGAAAACGGGCATGCTGCTCAGAGACTACCTGCTTCGTATATACACCAACAGCCTCTTGATGTTTGATCTGCATGTAGCCCTTGATTTCGGAATCAAAATACTGCAGAATGACATCCACATTGAGATCGAACAGGTTGGCAGCGGTTGTTATGTTAAGTAAGCCCACTAACAGCTCATCCTTGTTCTTTTCGATATAGGCCACATAATCGGCAAGCACGCTTTCATCCCCGCGCATCAGCTTGGATACGTAGATGTTAGCCTGTGCCCATCCTTTATACAGTTTCAGCCAATGCAAGGTTTCTTCATCGGTTTCCTTAACCCAGCTCAAGTCTTCATAGGCATATGTATATTGGATTCCCTGCTCATAATCGTTCCTGGAATCGCAGACGCTCCCACGAAGCAGATAAGAGAAGGCCAAATAAACAAACATAGGCTTTTTCGGTTTCTTCTTCGGCTCCTGTTTTGCTCTCGCTGGCTGTGGTGTCATAAAAAGTTGAATTTTTGCCAGCCGCCCCATTTCCTCGGCTATCCGTTCCACTTTGTCCCAACGCCTCAGAGAACGGTAGGTATTCGCCAGGTCCCTAAGCGCATCAAGCTGGTCGATCTCATCAAGCCGGTCTACAAAAGGCTCAAACTGGAGCGCACACTGGAGGTTGTCCTCCTGATTATCGCTTAGCCGGAGCGTAAACAGGCGATACTGGCAAAAAGCCAGCCGTTCGGAATGCTGTCTCCTCTCACTGAGGGCAACGCTTTCATAGAGCAACGCTGCCGCGGCGCGTCTGCCTTCCGCGAAAAATTCTTCAGCTGTCTCAAACAGCAAAGGAGAATACGTCAGATTGTCCAGGAGCAGCGGCAGGATTCGCCTGATGCAATCCAGCTTGTCCAGCTCCGCACAACGGTACAGAAAGGGTTTGACCCTGCGCCAGTTCGGTACGGCTTCAACCATACATTCCTGAATATACTGCTCGTAAAAATGCCCTTTGGGCATGCCCAGCACAGCAGTCATCCGGTCCAGCTGATCCACTCCCATAATCCGGTTACCCTTCAGAATAGAGCTCACCGTGCCTGCATTAAGCCCCGCCAGCCTTCCTAACTGGCTGAAGCTCAAAGCCTCCCGTTCAATAAAACTCTCCAGCTCGGTGCGAATCGTGGTTGCATGGTTCAAAAAAAACCACCCCTTAGAAACGCTTCACAATGGCGAATTTCCCCGCTTCAGCTTCGCTAGCATTTGATAATATTTTCTAATATATTGCAAATATAACCATAACCTGCGGCCATGTCAATTCATTTTTTCGCATTCTCTTTTTTTCTGCATTATGTTATACAATACGCCATTTTTCGCGTAGCAATTTGTTCGATAATGCGGGAATTCATTCCCCAAAAAGATGAAGCGCTGTTCCATTCAGCGCCTCACTTTTAACAGATTATATTCAGGGTTTAATTGGTAAGGTGTAGTAACCGAAAGCTTTATCAAGCAGCGCGCTGGCTTCTTGGCGGCTCAAAGTTTGTGTGGACCGGAAATTAACAGTCTGGCCGGAATTAATCTTCGTATCCGGGTCTGTAATGCCTTGAGAAACAAGTGCAGCGATTGCATCAACCGCCCATGAATCCGTTTTGCCGGTTAGCTTAACCTTCGTTTCAGGCACTGCATGCTTAAGATTTTGAATCATTACTGCCGCCATTTGTCTTGTGATTAAGGATTTTGGCTGATAATTAGGGACCCCCGCTATCATCCGCTTCTTATTTTCACGAAATTCATCCGGAAACGTATGCATGCCATGGGCACGCAGCAATACATCCGCAAATTCTCCCTGTGTTATCTTTCCTTTAGGATCAAAGCGGTTACCTGATTTGGCTCCCATAATGTCTAAACTGTTTAGATTATCAATATACGATTTATATACACTGTCATTGGGCACATCGGAAAATGCAGGTTTCATCTTTACTTTTTGGGAGTAAGCAACGAAATCCATTCCGTTGGGATTCGTATAATAGAAATAGGTGATATCGCCGGATTTATCTTTTTTGAATGCCATTTTATTGCCGGCTTCATCTTCAAATAAAAGCGGATGAACCATTTTCAGCGTATGCTTGCCCGTAGTCCCCGTTTCCATGAATAAATTCCCGTCCGCATAGGAAATTTTAGACCTTACCCCATATAAACGTGTGTTTCTGTATAATCCAACATAGGCTTGGGCGGCTTGCTTGCTTATTTTCGAATAGGTGGATGGCTGCGCTTCTACAGTCTTAGGAAAATAGTGATTCATAAATGCCTCGTACACACCTAAACTCATCATTGAATCGTTATTATAAGACAAGTATAAAGCAGTATTCTTCTCTGGCAAAAGGGCAATTAAAGAGGAATGCCCCGGAACATTTCCGCCCTTGAGGATTACATGCTGGCCATTCATCACATTGTTGAAATACCCTTCGAATCCAACGGTTGTGATAGGAATTGCAGGATCAGCGTAAAATTGATAGGTATGCATCAAATCGATGCTTTTTCTGCTGACGATTTGTTTGCCTTCAAATTCTCCTTTGTTTAAGTGCATAATCAAGTACTTAGCCATGTCTTCACCTGTTGAAGTCATACCTCCATCAGGTTTCTCGGACGGCGCGAATCCATTTGTCGGCTGAAGCTCACCGTTCGGTCCATAGTGCGCAGCCATATTGGATAATATTTCAGGGGTTAATCTAACACTGGTCTTGTTCATCCCTAATGGTTTGAATACATTCTTCTCCATATATTGCGAATAAGGCATGCCGCTTACGTTCTCTACTGCATATCCCGCCAGCATAAAACCAAAATTGTCATACGTATAAACTTCTCCCGGAGGTCTTACCACAGTCGGCATATTCTTATTGAGATACCCCTTCATTGAAATGTCCTTATTCAAATACTCCACCGAGTAATCAGTGACGATATCCGGCAAGTCCACCCCGCTCGTATAGGTAAGCAGATCAAACATCGTCAGCGGTTTTCCCGTTTTGTTAGGTACCTTCATCCCACCGAGATATTCTTGGATGTCATGCTTAAGATCAATTTTTCCTTGATCGACAAGCTGCATAGCCGCCAATGCTGTAAAAGACTTGGTAACAGATCCAATTTGGAAAACAGTATCTTTATCGACTGGTATCTTCTTTTCTCTATCTGCATAACCGTACCCTTTACTTAAAAGCACTTTTCCGTCCTTAACGACTACAAAATTGGAGCCGACTGTATTGAATTTCTTCATATTGTCCGCAAATACAGAATCAGCGAACGCCTCCACTTCCTTTGAATCTTTTGGCCCTTCCAAGCTGACTTTCTCTGCTGGTTTCTGATCTGATGCAGCTGCACCATCAGCAGCTGTACAAGCTGTAACGATACCCGCAGATAATAGCAGAACTGCAAGACCGGTGTTGCGGATTGCTTTTCTCATTGTTCCTGTCTCCCTTTTATCATATTTGCCCTATGACCACTTGGCCTACCCAAGTATTGCAAAGTGCCTGTCATACGGACAAGCTGCGTTTCGTCACCACTTTCTCCGGGGTCTCTAATCATGTCACATGACATTTTCGCACTAGATGAAGTGACACGGGAATCAGTATGATACGTCTATTACATTGAAGGGACGATGGAACATTCATGAATAAAACGATCCGCTGCTTTTTCCAAAATGGGTACTTCTTATTGCTCACTTTTGCTACAGGATTATTTTACTTTTGCTTTTACCTGGTTACTCTGACATTAGGCATAGGCCTTTCTTTTACAGTCGCAGGCATTCCCCTGCTCACACAAGTATTGCGAACCACGCTAACCTTTGTGCAATACGAACGTATCCAAACGAAGATCTACACCGATATCACCACTCAGCCTTACGAATGGAGGATAAGCACAGAGCAACCTTTATGGGCGCAAGCTAAAGAGGAGCTTACGGATAGACGTAACTGGGTCGCGATCTGTTGGTTGATGTTGAAGTTTGGGATTGGTTTTCTGTGTCTCCCAAGTGTTGCTTTGCTCTGCGTGACGCCTCTTTTGTTAATGCTAACTCCGCTGTTCTTTCACATCTTTGATATCCGCCTTTTTGGGATACAGATAGATACCTTCATGAAATCACTTTTAATTATGGCTATGGGGGTTATTTTTGCTTTTATAAGTTCTAGGCTATTAAATGCCTTGGTTCGTCTAATAGGCGGTTACACGCGTCAAATGACAAAAAGGTTAAACCGGTAGCTTCTGTGTACAACTTGCATTTGTCCAAACCTTGCTGCGGAAACTTATCATTTTATCGAACTTAGACTTATAATAGTAAATAATAAAAAGACATAGAAGATTTAGCAGGGGGTGATGAACTTGTTTGAAACGGTAAAACAGTGGTTCTGGTATGACTGGATCATGTTCATATTTCGGCTTATTCTTAGTATTTCTCTCATGTTCACAACCGTACAACTGCATACCCAGATATCCCTGCCGCTTTGGGCTTTGATTTTTTGGCAGATTTTCGCTTTTTCCGTTCCCTGGCTTTGTTTGCAGCTCAACTATAAGTATTATCTGCTTACAGAAATGATTTTTTCGGGCGGACTATGCCTGTATTTAACATCTTTGTTTCCTGAAGCTTATCTCGCGTTTATAACCTATGCTTTCCTGATTGCGGTGAATAGCGCCCGTCAATCCTATCGTTGGACAGGGCCCGTAACAATCCTGCTCCTGCCGGTTTTGATAAATGTGTTATCTCACCAGAGCAATTATTTGGTCATGATGCTCCAAATCGGACTCGCTTATGCCATCGGGTTTGCCTTTCATTTGCTGGTGGTCAATCATCGGCAGAGTGAAATTATCCGGGAACAGAATACGGTCTTAAAACAGTATTTTCCCCAAATTGAACGCATCACGCTAGCTGAAGAACGGGACCGGCTCTCCAAGGATCTCCACGATACCATTGGACATTCCTATACTTCTATCATCATGGGATTAGAAACATTGCGTCCTGAGCTTTCTACAGAGGACGTGAAACAGAAGGTCAGCTCTTTATTGAATCTAGCCCGAAAAAGTTTACAAGAAGTCAGAGGATACCTGCATCAAATCGATTCCCAGCAGGAGACACTGCCGATGCTGCAATCGTTGCAGCAATTAGTAGAAGATTTTCAATCCCAAGCAAAGGTAAACGTTCACTTCCGGACCTTTGGAGAGGAATACCCGCTATCCAAGCTGGCCAAGATGGCATTCTATCGTTGCTTGCAGGAATCGTTGACTAACGCCGTCCGGCATGGAGAGTCTACGGAAATTACTGCTACGCTGAAATTTGAGCAGCGGCAAGCCAGACTGGAAATACAGGACAACGGGAAAGGAATGGAGAAATGGCAGGATGGCTTTGGCTTGAACGCGATGAAAGAGCGCGCCATGAATCTGCAAGGACAAGTGTCTGTTTATTCCGAGCCCGGGGAAGGAACGCTCGTGACCTGCACCTTGCCAAGACAAGCAGAATTACCGGATGAGGTTATTCGCCTGCTGATCGTGGATGACCAACCCTTCATCCGGGAAAGCCTGCGGACCATTCTGGAGGGGCACAAGGATCTGAAAGTGGCCGGATTGTCTGAGGATGGCTTACAAGCCATTGAGAAATGTGAGCAGAATCAGCCCCAGGTGGTACTCATGGATTTGGACATGCCCAATATGGATGGAATTGCAGCATCCAAAATCATTAAACAAAAATGGCCGCACATTCGAATTCTGGTTCTAACCACGTTTCAGGACACTGAACAGGCCCTTGAAGTTCTGCGAAGCGGGGCAGACGGCTACTTATTGAAATCTATTGAACCGCGTGAGCTTGCTGAAACTATTCGTCATGTCTATCGCGGGGGCACACTGATTGATCAGGAGATGTCGCATAAATTGTTTGAGAAGCTCGAAGCGGACAAGCATGGAACCGGAGTGTTGAAGCCAAAAACAATAGAGAACTTCGACCTGACTTCAAGGGAAATAGAAATATTGCAGCTTGTTTGCAAAGGTCTGCGTTATAAAACCATCGCCTCCAAATTATATTTATCAGATGGCACCGTGAGGAATTATGCCTCCGCAGTCTATATGAAATTGGGTGTCCGTAACCGGGAAGAAGCTGTACAGAAGGCAATGGAAGCCGGATTCCTCGAAGCCGGGCCCGGAACCTCCTGAAAGCAAAACAATCACAGCCGCATGCGGCTGTGACCGGTTATTGGGAGAATTCCCCTATTGTTTTAGCATCCACTTCAGCAGATCCGGCACGCTCGCCCATAGACGGGAGTGCATAATAACATATTCAATCGCTTCGTTGGAATCGCCCATTCCGACAAAATCAGGAAGGTTATGCGGCAGCCGCTTCACACCCAGCAGGTAATCGGGCACATGCTTGTTCACACCCCGGGCCACGCGGTACAGCATTTTGAGCTGGGAGGTAATTCCGTTCTTCTTATACTCCAGAATGATCCGGTCATAGGCAAAGGCTGCTGCGGCGTCATCCTTGCCATACTTCTCCAGCACCTGCTCTGCCCGCTTCAATTGGTTGCTGTACAGGTACACAGCAGCGAGCAGGTAGCGCGCTCCGGTATTATCTTCCGTATTCAGCTCCAGAATATGCTCCAGGATTTGTGCTGCTTCTTTGGCATCTCCGCCAAACCAGCAGGATTCGGCGTAGCTTTTACAAATCCGGATGTATGGCCGGGTTTCATGAAGCCCCCAGAAGTCCCCTTTGTTCTTCTCAAAATACAGCTCGCCCAGCTCGCGTTCGCCTGCAGCGATTCCGGCCTTGAGATAAGCCCGTGCCTCCTGCTCATTGTCCGATTCCTCAGCCAGAATGAGATACGCATCAGAGCTGTCAGGATACATCTCCAGCGCCGTTTCCGCCAGCTGTATTCTCCGTTTGGAAGAACTGGCTTCCATCGCCTTATACAGCAGAGCCTGCGCTTTGTCCTTCGGTGTGCCCGGGCCGTTCAGCATTGCCAGTTCGTCAGCTTCGCCGCCCATGCCGTAATCCTCGATGTAATTGAGTATCTCCTTAACCTTGCGGGAGATCGTCGCCGCCGTTACCTCATATTTGTCGGCCAGCTCAGCCTGCGAAACATTGAAACCGTATTCCTCGGACAACAGATACTCGATTGCGGCACAGAACGAGCCTGTCTTTTTCACGGCAGGTCTGGTCTGGCGGGAATAGCCGTTCCATAGCACCAGAGCTTCAAAAATCAGCTCCCGCTCGTATTGGTTCCTCATGCTCTCGATAAGCTGCAAGGCCAGCTGTTCGTGAGCCGGATGCTCCCATTTCATTTCACGCGCCACCATCTTTTTCAGCTTGGTCAGGGTCAGCTTGCCCTCAGGCTGAATCGAGGTTTCCTGGACCGCCTGTTCCATTTCCGGCCGGATAGCTGCCGGCTCTTGTGCAGCCGCCGCTTCCTCCGTTGTTACCAGCCGCAGTATGGATTCTACCGCAGAGGACTCCTTGTCCAGGCAGCATTTCTTATATTTTTTCCCGCTTCCGCATGGGCACAAGTCATTTCTTCCAACCTTACTCAAAACTAATTCCCCCTTAAATCTGTCACTAACCATTCGCATGAGCTCATTGCTGCTTAAGCACTACAGGCATCATTTTCCGGCACGAGGTTTTTCTATATCACTTACAACTTCCGGTGATTTAAAAAAGGCCTTTCCTGAAAGGAAAGACCCTTTATCTGTATATATCCGCACATTTTTCCCCCGTACGAGTTGTATTATAGCACTTCTTCTACCACTTGTCAGTCCTTTTTTAGGACTAATAGCGTAAAAACTTGCGCTAATACAGTTCTTTATCCTCAGATCAGCGCCTTCATGGCGATGTCGCTGCGGCTGTGCATTCCGGGAAATGAAATCTTCGCCACGCTGGCGTAGGCTGCTGAACGCGCTTCGGCAATGCTTGCTCCCATGCCAACGACTCCCAGCACGCGTCCGCCATTTGTTACCCATGTTCCCTCTTCCGTCCGTTCCGTTCCGGCATGAAAAACCAAATCATTCGAGCAGTTCTCAAGACCAGCAATCGGCACGCCCTTCGGATAAGGCCCGGGGTATCCCTCAGAAGCCAGGACCACGCACACCGCTGCTTCCTCGCTCCACTCAATCTCGGCCTCTGCCAGTCTTCCTTCCGTGACCGCAAGGAATATCTCCAGCAGATCACTCTTAAGTCTTGGAAGCACGACCTGTGTTTCGGGATCGCCGAAACGTGCGTTGAATTCAATGGTCTTCGGTTTGCCATCCGGTGAGATCATCAGGCCGGCGAACAGCACACCGCTGAATGGACGGCCTTCCGCTACCATTGCCCGGGCTGTCGGCTTGATAATCGTCTCCACCGCTTCCTGAATAATCGCTTCGTCAATATGCGGCAGCGGTGAGTAAGTGCCCATGCCGCCTGTATTCGGGCCTTTATCACCGTCAAATACAGGCTTGTGGTCCTGTGCGGCAACCATCGGACGCACAGTCTCTCCATCCACAAAGGCAAGAATCGACATTTCCTGCCCGGCCAGAAACTCCTCAATGACAACCTGTGCCCCGGCTTCCCCAAACACCTTGGTCACCATGATATCCCGCAGGGCGAGTTCCGCCTCTTCCCGGGAGTAAGCCACGGTCACACCTTTTCCCGCCGCCAGCCCGTCCGCTTTGATGACAACCGGCAGTCCCTGGCCACGCAAATAGGACAGCGCTGCTTCGTAGTCACTAAACTTCTCATAGGCAGCGGTAGGGATGCTGTATTTATGCAGCAGATCCTTCATAAAGGTTTTACTGCCTTCAATTTCCGCTGCATTCTTGCGGGGGCCGAATACAGGAATATGATGTGCTTCGAATGCATCGACAATGCCAGCCGCCAGCGGATCATCCGGCCCGATGACGACGTAGTCAATGCTCTTCTCCTTGGCAAAAGCGGTCAGCTTATCGAACTCGAACACGCCGATCGGCACACATTCGGCCAGCTGCGCAATCCCGGCATTGCCGGGTGCGCAGTAGATTTTACCCGCTTTGGGACTGCGGGACAGGCTCCAGATGATGGCATGCTCGCGGCCGCCGCCGCCCACTACTAAGATATCCATTGAATTGAGTCCTCCCAGCGTTCTAGTGTTTGAAATGGCGAACGCCGGTGAAGACCATGGCAATACCATATTCATTAGCAACTTTGATGGACTCTTCGTCCTTAATGGAGCCACCCGGCTGAATAACCGCCGTGATGCCTGCTTTTGCTGCCATTTCCAGCGTATCGCCCATTGGGAAAAACGCATCGGAGGCCAGCACAGAACCCTTGGCTTTCTCCCCGGCCTGCTCAATGGCGATCTTCGCCGCACCGACACGGTTCATCTGGCCTGCGCCTACGCCGACTGTCATATCATCCGCCACCAGCACGATAGCGTTAGACTTCACATGCTTAACAACCTTCCAGCCGAACAGCAGCTGCTTCAACTCTTCTTCAGTAGGCTTGCGGTTCGTCACTACCTGCAGCTCTTCCGGATTGACGGAATGCACATCGCTCTCCTGAACGACCATGCCGCCTTCAATGGAAGTTACCACAAAGCTGGATTTCCGCGCCGCAGCCGTGCTGAGATTGCCCAGTTTGAGCAGGCGGATATTCTTTTTCTTCGTGAGAATGTCCAGCGCTTCCTCTGTGAAGCCCGGTGCCAGCACGATCTCCAGGAAGATGTCCTTCAGCATATTGGCCGTATCGGCATCAATAATCCGGTTGGCCGCTACAATTCCGCCAAAGATGGAGGTTGGATCGGCATTATAGGCTTTTTGATACGCTTCATATACGCTTGCCCCTACGCCTACCCCGCAAGGATTCATGTGCTTCACTGCTACCACAGCCGGCTCTTCGAACTCCTTCACGATCTGCAGCGCCGCGTTGGCGTCATTGATGTTGTTGTAGGACAGTTCCTTGCCGTGCAGCTGCTCGGCAGCGGTCAGCGAGTCTTGAGCGGCCAGAGGTTTGCGGTAGAACGCTGCCTTCTGGTGCGGATTCTCCCCATACCGGAGATCCTGAATTTTCTCGTAGGTTACCGTATAGCGCTCCGGCAGCGGTTCACCGGTCACATTCGCCAGATAATCGGAAATCAGGGCATCGTAAGCCGCCGTGTGGCGGAACACTTTTGCCGCAAGACGTTTGCGGGTTTCCAGAGTAGTATCTCCGCCTGCACGCACTTCCTCAAGCACCGAGACATAGTCGGCTGCATCCACGACCACACTGACAAAAGCATGGTTCTTCGCCGCCGAACGCAGCATCGTCGGTCCGCCGATGTCGATGTTCTCGATCGCTTCCTCATACGACACATCCGGTTTGGCAATCGTCTCCGCGAACGGGTAGAGATTCACCACAACCAGATCGATGTAGTCCAGGCCCAGCTCCTGCATCTGCCGTGTGTGCTCCTCGTTGTCACGGACCGCCAGAAGGCCGCTGTGTACAGCCGGATGCAGCGTCTTCACGCGCCCGTCCATAATTTCCGGGAACCCTGTCACATCCGAAATGCCGATGACCGGAACGCCTTCTTTTGCCAAAAGGGTGCTAGTGCCGCCTGTGGAGATGATTTCTACGCCCAATGCAGACAACCCGCGGCAAAAATCCACGATGCCCTGTTTGTCCGATACGCTGACCAGCGCTCTTTTGATACTCACTTTGATAGTCCTCCTCCGGATGATGTTAAATTTTAGTTGCAGGTGAAGCACACTGAGAAAATCTGCCATATAGATTGAACTTGAAATCTGTAATCTTCGTTGTGCCGATACTAACCTAATTGAGTAAAATGGGTTACCAACCTCAATGCAGCTGCGAGGGACGATGCACAATTTCCTCTTATTTCAACACCAACTGTGCAAAAAAAGAACAAAATCTGCCTTCTTCCGGGCTGCCTTCACTGCTTGTGCAATATTTCCCGAGAAATATCACAACCGGGCGGCTATTCCCGAATAACCGTTTTTCTGCCATCCAGTTCTACCTTTCCTTCAGCCAAAGCACGCACAACCTCAGGGTACAGCTCATATTCCACTTGATGAATGCGCTCTGCCAGCGATTCCACAGTGTCACCAGGCTCCACGGCCACACTGCGCTGGGCAATGACCGGTCCGGTATCCATGCCGCCATCGACAAAATGCACCGTTACTCCCGTCAGCTTCACACCGTAATCCAGCGCTTGGCCAATGGCGTCCTTTCCGGCGAAGGCGGGTAAAAGCGAGGGGTGGATATTTACGGTCCGGCCTGCGTAAGGCGTCAGCAGCACCGGGGTAATCAGCCGCATGTAACCGGCCAGAACGATCAGGCCGATATCCCGGCGCTGCAGCTCGGCTACAATCTCGGCCTCGTAGAGCTCGCGGCTTGCGAAGTCCTTCGGCCGCAGCAGCAGAGCTGGGATGCCCGCCTCCTCCGCACGCTTCGCCACAGGCGCTTCCGGTCTGTCGGATACCAGCAGCTCTATACGCCCTCCGCCAAGCTGTCCTGCCCGCTCCGCCTCTGCCAGTGCGGCAAAATTGCTGCCCTGCCCGGAGGCAAAGACAGCGATCCGGCTCCACTGCATCACACTTCAGCTCCCGTAAAGGTAACGATGCGTTCCCCTTCCGTTACTCTGCCGATCAAGTAGGCTTCTTCCCCGGCCTCTTTTAACCATTCCAGTGCGCGTTCTCCATCCGCCTCAGCCACAACCAGCACCAGACCTACGCCCATATTAAAGGTGGTGAACATATCACGGTTGCTGACGCCGCCTTTTTTCTGCAGCAAATCAAAGATCGGCAAAACCGGCCACGAGCCGTAGTTAATGTCCACGTTCACACCTTCCGGCAGCACGCGCGGAATGTTCTCGATGAACCCGCCTCCGGTAATATGGGCCATGCCCTTGACCGGCAGCTGCTCCAGCAGCCCCAGCAGCGGCTTCACATAAATCTTGGTAGGCGCCAGCAGCACATCTACCAGCGGAGCGCCCAGCTCCGGCACTACATCGTTCAGCCCATAGCCGTCTTCCTCCAGCAAAAGCTTGCGCACCAGCGAAAAGCCGTTGCTGTGCACACCGCTGGACGCCAGGCCAATGACCGTATCTCCAGGCGCGATATCTGCACCTGTCACCAGCTTGGCCTTGTCGGCTACACCCACCGTGAATCCGGCGATATCATATTCACCCGCCGAATACATGCCCGGCATCTCAGCCGTCTCGCCGCCGATCAGCGCGCAGCCTGCCTGATGACAGCCTTCGGCAATTCCGGCAACAATCGCTTCGATCTTTTCGGGCACAACCTTGTCGCAGGCCAGATAATCGAGGAAGAACAGAGGCTCTGCCCCCTGCACTACAATATCATTCACACACATGGCTACCGCATCGATGCCAATCGTGTCGTGGCGGTCGGCCGCGAAAGCGATTTTGAGCTTCGTGCCCACCCCGTCGGTTCCCGACACGAGCACCGGCTCTTCATACTTGTCTTTATTGAGTCCGAAGAGTGCACCGAACCCGCCGAGCTCTGTCATCACTTCCGGACGGAATGTGCGCTTCACATGCTTCTTCATGCGTTCTACCGCTTCATTGCCAGCTGCAATATCCACTCCGGCGTTTTTATAAGCTTCCGACACTATTGGACACCTCATTTAAATTAGTTTAGAGCGCGTGTTCGGGGCGGCAGGGATTGATGGGTGGTTATAGTCGTCATTACGAGGAATGTTTGGACTTCCGGTCGCTGCTATGTTTGGATTTCCTTGATTTGAACCGCTGTCCGCGGTAGAAATCCAAACATAGCATATGCTTCCGAAGCGAGCTTTCCTACGGAAAGCTTTCAGGCGAACGCTGACGCTCCTCCAGTTCCAAACTTCCTCTCCATAACTCCAACCACCGGGTTCAACCCCCGCCGCAAGCCGCAGTTACGCGCCTTGCACAGGGCAGTCAGTCGGCGCTTTTGGCGAAGCCAAGCGCCTCCTTTAGCGAGAGCTCCCCCGCTTTTGCGCAGCAAACAGAACGGGGACTCAAGCTTTTGCCCTTGGCGCACGGGGCGATGCCGTGCGCGCCGCAGGCGAGAGAACCCCCGCTTTTGCGCAGCAAACAGGCTGGTTCTTGAGCCCTTGCTTTTGCCCTTGGCGCACGCGGCGAAGCCGTGCGCGCCAAGGGCGAGAGAACCTCCGATTTTGCGCAGCAAACAGGCTGGTTCTTGAGCCCTTGCTTTTGCCCTTGGCGCACGGGGCGAAGCCGTGCGTGCCGCAGGCGAGAGAACCCCCGATTTTGCGCAGCAAACAGGCTGGTTCTTGAGCATTCAGGCCCGGCGGGGCAGCATGCCGCCAGGGCGCGGTGCGCCGTAAAGCGTGTCCGCAGGACAAAGCAGGCACCCGCACCCACGTCCTCTTAGAAAGTTTAGAGCAAACTCCTACCGCCGAGCTTTCGGGTGGCCGGAGGGCAGCGCCCTCTGGAATCCCCCTTTGCAAGGGGGACTTAGGGGGATGGACCCACGACTTCAGGGGACGGACCCCTTAACACGAGCACCCGTCCTTCTCCTCCCCGCCAAAATCCACCTGCGTCGGGTAATCATTATCGAAGCAGGACAGACACAGGCCGCCCTTATAATCTCCGCTGTTGTAACCGCCGATGGCCTGGATCAGGCCTGCCGGCGTGAGGAATGCCAGCGAATCGGCATTGATCTCGTGGCAGATTTCTTCGACCGTCTTGTAAGAGGCGATCAGCTCGCGGCGGTCCGGAGTATCGATGCCGTAGAAGCAAGGATTCTTGAAAGGCGGCGAGGTAATCCGCACATGGACCTCAGTTGCTCCGGCTTCGCGCAGCAGGTTGACGATCCGGCGCGAAGTGGTGCCGCGCACGATGGAGTCGTCGATCATAACCACGCGCTGGCCTTCTACGACGCGGCGCACCGCGCTCAGTTTCATCTTCACGCCTTGCTCGCGCAGTTCCTGACTCGGCTGGATGAAGGTGCGGCCGGTATATTTGTTCTTAATCAGGCCAAGCTCATAGGGAATGCCGGTCTGCTCGGCATAGCCGATGGCCGCGGAGATGCTGGAATCCGGCACGCCGGTTACGATATCAGCGTCAACGAAGGCTTCCAGCGCCATCCGGCTGCCCATCCGTTTGCGGGCGGCATGAAGGTTGGAGCCGTTCAGATCGCTGTCCGGCCGGGCAAAATAAATGTATTCCATCGCACACAGCGCCTTGCGCTGCGGCTCGGCAAAATGGTCTTCCCGGAAGCCGTTCTGGTCAAGAACCAGCAGCTCGCCGGGCTCAATGTCGCGGACGAACTGAGCGCCGATGACTTCCAGCGCGCAGGATTCCGAGGCAAAAACATAGGCTTCACCTACACGCCCCATCACCAGCGGACGGAGGCCATGCGTGTCGGAAGCTACAATCAGCTTGTCATTGGTCATCAGCAGGAAGGCGAAGCCGCCCACCAGCTGCTGGAGGGCATCTTTAGTCGCTTCGACAAACTCCTTCTGCGAGCGGGCAATCAGATGCGCCAGCACCTCGGTATCGCTTGTGGTCTGGAAGATGGAACCGCTCTGCTCCAACTGCTTGCGGATCAGCGGCTCATTCACAATATTCCCGTTGGTGGCAATCGCCAAATCCCCGTCACGGTATTTGAAGACCAGCGGCTGCGCATTGGCCAGACGGCTGTCGCCGCTGGTGGAATAGCGCACATGGCCAATGGACATGTTGCCGACCAGCGAGGCGATTCTGTCCTTGTCGAACACTTCTTTGACCAGCCCCATGCCGCGGTGATAGTGGAAATCCCGTCCATCTGCCACGCAGATGCCCGCACTCTCTTCCCCGGTGCTGCAGGGCATGCAGGCCGTAATATGACATGGAGGCAGCCTCCGGGTGTCCGAAGACCCCGAAGACGCCGCATTCTTCTTTTAGCGTATCAAAAATATCTCCCGAGCCCGTTCCTTCGTTGTAAAAGTCGCCGGTCCACAGGATGGGGTTCTCCTGCTTGTTCCCGGTCTTTATTTCATAAGACATGGAATAGCATCCTCCCAAGTGGTTTTTAGTGCGGCTACAGCTTCGTCCAGCACGGCTTCGCCGTCCAAGGAGACACGCAGTCTGTCGCCGCCGACCGTTCCGATAATTTCAGCCGGCACGCCATAGGCAGCTACTGCTGCCCTCAGCTCTTCCGCACGGCCAGGTGCCGCTGTCAGCACAATGCGGGATTGGCTCTCGCTGAACAACGCCACATCTCTGCGCAGTCCGCCAGCGGACCACTCCACATTCGCACCGATAGAGCCGCTGATACAGCTCTCAGCCAGCGCTGCGGCCAAGCCCCCTTCGGAGAGGTCATGCGCCGAGCGGACCAGTCCGCTGCGGATCGCCGCAAGAACAGCATCCAGCAGCTTCTGCTCGGTTGCCAGATCCAGCTCCGGCGGACGGCCTTCCGTCAGGCCGTGTACGGCATACTGGAATTCGCTGCCGCCCAGCTCCGCCTTAGTCACGCCCAGCAGCAGAATAGCATCGCCTTCCTGCTTGAAGGCCTGAGTGGTAATATGATCGGTATCTTCGACTAGCCCGACCATGCCGACAACCGGTGTCGGATAGATTGCTCCGGAGGCATTTTCGTTGTACAAGCTGACATTGCCGCCGATAACCGGCGTGTCCAGCACGCGGCAGGCTTCAGCCATGCCATCTACAGCACGTTCCATCTGCCAGAATATTTCCGGCTTCTCCGGACTGCCGAAATTCAGGTTATCCGTAATCGCCAGCGGCTTGGCCCCGGAACAGACGATGTTGCGCGCCGCTTCGCTGACTGCAATCCGCCCGCCAACTTCAGGGTCAAGATAGACATAACGGCCATTGCAGTCTGTAGTCATAGCCAAGCCCTTGCGGGTGCCATGAATCGTCACCACCGCCGCATCGGAACCCGGACGGACCGCAGTGCTTGTCCGGACCATGTAATCATACTGGTTGTAGACCCATGCTTTGCTCGCTACTGTCGGTGATGCCAATACGGTATGCAAGGCGCCGCCCAGATCCTTTACTTCTGCATAACGAAGTGTATCAACCGATGCATTCTTTTCATAGTACGCAGGCACCGCAGATGGCTTTTTATAAATCGGGCACTCATCCACCAGAGCCTTTACCGGCATATCACCGACAACCTCGCCATGATGGAACAGCTTCAGGCGGCCGTCATCGGTTACCTTGCCCACTTTACGGCAGATAACCCCCCAGCGGTCAAAAATCTCCTGTGCCTGTGCTTCATCCTTGGGTTCAACCACAAACAGCATCCGCTCCTGCGACTCAGACAACATCATCTCGTAAGGCGTCATGCCGTCTTCACGCTGCGGCACCTGGTCCAGATACAGCTCCAGGCCGTTGCCCGCCTTGCTCGCCATTTCGGCACTGGAGCAGGTCAGTCCGGCTGCGCCCATATCCTGAATGCCCAGCACAATGCCGCTGTCGATCAGCTCCAGGCAGGATTCCATCACCAGCTTTTCCATAAACGGATCGCCGACCTGCACCGCTGTCTTCTTGGCTTCCGATTCCTCGCTCAGCTCGACGGAGGCAAAGGTTGCGCCGTGAATCCCGTCGCGTCCGGTAGGAGGACCTACGTAGAACACCGGGTTGCCTACACCTTTGGCTACACCGCGCTGGATTTTGTCATGATCAATGAGTCCGACACACATGGCATTGACCAGCGGATTGCCGTCATAGCTGTTGTCAAACATAATTTCGCCGCCCACTGTCGGAATCCCGATACAGTTGCCATAGCCGGCGATACCGGATACGACATGCTCGAACAAATATTTGACCCGGTCGCTTTCGAGCTTCCCGAAACGCAGGGAGTTCATCAGCGCCACCGGTCTTGCGCCCATGGAGAAAATATCGCGGATAATCCCGCCCACCCCGGTCGCCGCGCCCTGGTAAGGCTCAACTGCCGAAGGATGGTTATGGCTTTCGATTTTGAACACAACGGCCTGGTTGTCTCCAATGTCAACGATCCCGGCGCCTTCGCCCGGTCCCATCAGCACGCGCGGCCCGCTCGTAGGGAAACGGCCCAGCAGCGGCTTCGAGTTCTTATAGGCACAGTGCTCAGACCACATTACACTGAACACGCCGATCTCCGTATAATTTGGCTTGCGGCCCATGAAAGAAGTGATGAGCTCATATTCGCTGTCCGACACACCGAATTGATTGTAGATTTTCTGCTCCGCGATTTGCTCGGCTGTCGGCTCCTTAGCGGATACTTGCTGTGTCATAACGATCCCTCCATGTCTTGAGAATGGATGTGAACATCCGTTTGCCATCTTCCGAACCAAGCAGGCTGTTCGCTGCGCGTTCCGGGTGAGGCATCATGCCAACCACATTGCCCTGCACATTGCTGATCCCGGCAATATGCTCCACGGAGCCATTAGGATTATCACTATAGGTGAACACGATCTGATTATTGGCTTTTAGCCCGGCCAAAGTCTCTTCATCACAGTAGTAGTTGCCTTCACCATGCGCGATTGGAATGACAATCTCCTCATCCTTCGCATAATCAATTGTAAACGGCGTAGTGTTATTAACCACCTTAAGCACCGTATCATGACAGCGGAACTTCATCGACATATTGCGGCGCAGGGCACCTGGCAGCAGGCCGGCTTCGGTCAGAATCTGGAATCCGTTGCAGATGCCGAGCACAAATTTGCCCTGCTCTGCGGCTTTGGCCACTTCAGCCATCACCGGAGCAAACCGGGAAATCGCACCGCAGCGCAGATAATCACCATAAGAGAAGCCGCCCGGCACAAGAATACAGTCATAAGCCGACAGATCAGTCGCCGTATGCCACACATATTCTACTGGTTCGCCGAGGCTGTCTTCTACCGCCTTGTAGCAGTCAATATCGCAATTGGAACCCGGAAAGACAAGTACAGCAAATTTCATGACTTTTAGTCCTCCAATTCGTAGCGGTAATCCTCGATTACCGTGTTGGCCAACAGCTTTTCACACATTTCCTTCAGGCGTCCTTCCGCTTCAGCACGGTTGTCGGTATCCAGAGTCAATTCCATATACTTGCCAATGCGCAAGCTCTCCACTTCCTGAAAACCAACGGAATGCAGCGCCCCTTGCACGGCTACACCCTGGGGATCGAGCACACTTTTTTTGATGGTGACATACACTGTCGCTTTTAACATACGCTTGTAGTTCCTCCTAAAATTTAATGAGCTTGGCTTGGCGTAAATAATGGTCGGTACCTCAACGTTATAACTAACTCAACTGCTTGACATACAGCTTTTACTGCATAACATACAGCTATAATCTCAATATCTCCGGCAAAATCATTTTTAGTTGTATTCCTTACAGTTATATTCCTGAATATCTGCTTTTTAAGGCCTTATCACCTGTTTTAGCTGTACCAAGTACATTTAAAATGCAAGTTGCATTTATTTTGTGCAAAATAACTGCATAGAGTGCAATTAATACTGGCCGGGATAATACAAACAATCTATAAAGTCTTGCCGGTGAGGCGATGATAAATGTCCAGATAACGGCGGGTGGTTTCTTCCACGACTTCTGCCGGGAGCGGGCCCGGGGTGCTGTTCTTGTCCCAGGAGGATGCGGAGAGATACGTCCGGACCGGCTCCTTGTCCATGCTGTCGATCTCAATATCCAGCGCATATTTGTCCTTGGCCCAGAAGCGTGAAGCATCCGGTGTAAAAATTTCGTCGATCAGGATCACCTTGCCGTCCAGCAGCCCGAACTCGAATTTGCAATCCGCGAGGATAATGCCACGCTCTTCGCAGTACTCTCTGGCAAAAGCGAACAGCTTCAGGCTTTTCTCCTTAAGCTCCAGCGCAAGCTCCGCCCCAATCAGCTCCTGCATCTTCTCAAAAGGGATATCCTCGTCGTGGCCGACATCATTTTTGGCCGCAGGGGTAAAAATCGGCTGGGACAGCTGCGCGTTTTTGCGCAGGCCCGCAGGAAGCCCGATGCCGTTGACCTTGCCGGTCTCCTGATACTGCCGCCAGCCGCCGCCGGTAATGCAGCCGCGCACGACGCATTCGATGTCAATACGCTCCGCTTTGCGGACGACCATGATACGGTTTCTGAGCGCCTCCCGGTCCTTCACGATCCCCCCAGCTGGTCCACATCAATATGCACGACGTGGTTCTCCATCAATTCACTGGTTTGGCCAAACCAGAACGCGCTTAGCCGGTTAAGCACATTGCCTTTCTCCGGCACCGCCGGATCAAGCACGTAGTCGAATGCGGATATCCGGTCCGTGACCACGATCAGCACTTCTTTCCCCAGATCGTACAGCTCGCGAACCTTTCCTTTGTAGAGCAGCGGTGCATTTACGAGATCCACAGCCGTGGATACGGCAGGGTATGTCATGACCTTTCCTCCCTTGAACAAATGATCTTGCGTATACTCTTACCTTTAATTAAATAAGCTCCAGCTTACGGAAGATGGTATCCACATGCTTAAGGTGCCACGAAGGATTAAAAGCATCCTCAATCTCTTCCGGGCTAAGCACAGCGGTGATTTCCGGTGTGGCCTCCACGATATCGCGGAACTGGGTTTGCTCCTCCCAGGCCTGCATCGCACGCGGCTGCACGGTATCGTAGGCCTGCTCGCGGCTGAAGCCCTTGTCGATCAGCTTGGTCAGAATGCGGCCGGAGAACGGCACCCCGAAGGTGCGGTTCATGTTGCGTTTCATATTGTCCGGGAACACGGTCAGGTTCTTCACGATGTTGCCGAAGCGGTTCAGCATATAGTTCAGCAGCATGGTCGCATCCGGAAGGATAATCCGCTCCACGGAGGAATGCGAGATGTCGCGTTCATGCCACAGCGGCACGTTCTCGTAAGCAGTCATCATGTGGCCGCGAATAACGCGCGACAAGCCGGAGATGTTCTCGCAGCCGATCGGATTACGTTTGTGCGGCATCGCCGACGAGCCCTTCTGGCCTTTGGCAAAAGCCTCTTCCACCTCGCGGATTTCGCTCTTTTGCAGCGCGCGGATTTCGGTAGCGAACTTGTCCAGGGAAGTGGCGACAAGGGCCAGCGCAGCCATATATTCCGCGTGGCGGTCACGCTGCAGCGTCTGTGTGGAGATCGGCGCCGGGCTGGTGCCCAGCTTGCGGCAGACGAATTCTTCAACGAACGGGTCGATATTGGCGTAGGTGCCGACCGCGCCGGAGATTTTGCCGAACTGCACGCCGTTTGCAGCATGGCGGAAACGCTCCAGGTTGCGCTTCATTTCCTCGTACCAGAGCGCCATTTTGAGTCCAAACGTGGTTGGCTCGGCATGTACGCCATGGGTGCGTCCCATCATCGGAGTGTCTTTATAGGCCAGCGCTTTGTCCTTGAGAATTCCGATGAAATGGATAATATCCTGCTCCAGAATCTCGTTGGCCTGGCGCAGCAGATAGCCGAGCGCCGTATCCACAACGTCCGTGGAGGTTAGCCCATAGTGTACCCATTTGCGCTCCGCGCCCAGGCTCTCGGATACCGCACGGGTAAACGCAATAACATCATGACGTGTTTCGAGCTCAATCTCATTAATGCGGCCGATGTCGAATTTGGCATTCTTCCGCAGCTTCGCAGCATCTTCATGCGGGATGACTCCCAGCTCGGCCCATGCCTCGCAGGCGCAAAGCTCCACTTCCAGCCACGCGTTGAATTTATTCTCTTCGGTCCAAATGGCCCGCATCTCAGGTCTGCTGTAACGTTCGATCATATCTGGTCAGTTCCTCCAAAGGTTAGTTTGCTCCACCCAGGACAACCCGTCGCCGGTGTCCTTGCAGAGCAGGTTGATGTGGCCCATTTTGCGGCCGGTCTTGCTCTCAGCCTTGCCATATATATGAAGCTTGGGTGCTACACCAAGCCGGTTTCCTGCTTCATCCGGGGCACAGACCGCCTGAATGGCCCCATCCAGATGCTGGCCCAGCACATTCACCATGACCACAGGGGTCAGCAGCGAGGTATCACCCAGCGGCAGATTGCAGATGGCACGCACATGCTGCTCAAACTGCGAGGTGACACAGGCATCCATCGTATAATGCCCGGAATTATGCGGACGCGGCGCCAGCTCATTTACGAACAGCTCGCCGCTCTCGGTCACGAACATTTCCACCGCCAGCAGTCCAACCGCATTCATCCCGGAGACAATCCGCTCGGCCAGCTCGCAGGCCCGCCGCTGAATCTCTTCCGGCACCCTGGCAGGCACGATCGACAGATGCAGGATGTTGTTCACGTGGATGTTCTCCGCGGCCGGGAAGCTCTTCACCTCGCCGGAGGCGCTGCGGGCGGCAACCACAGAAATTTCGCATTTGAAGGGGACAAATTTCTCCAGCACCAGCTCGGGCAGAGCGCCTCCGGCTGAAGCGCCCGGCGCCACCTGCCGGAAGGCGGCTTCCAGCTCCTCCGGCTGGCGGATGACGGCTTGTCCCTTGCCGTCATACCCCCCTGTGGCTGTCTTCAGCACACAGGGGAGGCCCAGCTCGGCTGCCGCGGCCGTAAGCTCGGCCAGGCTGCCGACCTTGCGGTACGGGGCAACGGGGACGCCCGCCGCCTCGACCGCCGCCTTCTCGCGCAGCCGGTGCTGCGTCGTATACAGCAGCGCGCTGCCCTGCGGCACGTACGACTCTGCCGTCAGCAGCGCGGCCACGTCCGCGTCGACGTTCTCGAACTCGTACGTGATGACGTCCGCGCGCCGGGCCAGCTCACGCGCCGCGTCCCGGTCGTCGTACGCCGCTGTAATCTGCGGCGTCACCTGCCCGCAGGGCGCATCCGGCGCAGGGTCCAGCGCTACGAAGCGGTAGCCCATGGCGCTGCCGGCCAGCGCCATCATGCGCCCGAGCTGCCCGCCGCCGAGCATGCCGATGACCGCGCCGGGCAGCAGGGTCCGGGCCGCGCCTGTACCCGGCGCGGCGGTGTCCTCCGAAGCGGCAGCTGCCGGCTTCGCCATCCCCCTGCCCTCCGGGCTGCCTTGCCCCGGAGCTTCTAGGCTCTGTGCTGTCAGCTCCCCAGCCGATGCCCCCAGCCCACCAGTCTTCAGCTCTTCCGGCCTCATAGGCTCTCGCTGCTTTCCAGCACTTCGCGCTGAATGGCGTCGCGCCGCTGCTGCGCCCGGCTCTGCACCTCAGGATCGAATGCGCCGATGATCTGCGCAGCGAGCAGCCCCGCATTGGTCGCTCCTGCACGGCCTATCGCTACGGTGGCTACCGGAATGCCACCCGGCATCTGCACAATGGAGAGCAGCGAATCCAGACCGTTCAGCGCCTTCGACTGTACCGGGACTCCGATAACGGGCAGCATGGTCTTTGCTGCCACCATCCCCGGCAGATGCGCTGCACCGCCTGCTCCGGCGATAATGACGCGCAGCCCGCGGCCTGCCGCTTCCTCCGCGTAGCGGAACATCAGATCCGGTGTGCGGTGCGCTGATATCACTTTTTTCTCATACGCTACCCCCAGCTCCTCAAGGACGTTGCAAGCATGCTCCATTGTTTCCCAATCTGATTTGCTGCCCATGATGACACCAACCTGCACTGACATGATTCAACCTACCTTCCGCTTCCCGATTTAGAGACTCATGTGTAATAAGTTTGTCCTGTTTCATGCTAGTTTTCCATAAATCCGAAAAAAAAAGCCCGGATTCCAGACGCATTTTGCTGCGGATGGACCCAGACTACTTCGGGAATTAGGAGTGCAGCCCCTATTTACTGCTTCAGCGGCATGCAACTGGGATAAGCGCACAGCTCGCCGCCCCGTGTCCGGAGCGGCGCTGACGGCCGTTCTAGTCATCCTATTCCCTCGTAGTCCGGCAATTTACGGTTACCGGGTAGAAACTTCCGGGCCTTATCCCCGGTTTTATACGAGCTCTTCATAGGTTCATCTTAACAATGGCCTACACATCATGTCAACTTAAACACGAACATTGTCATATAAAGGAGTTAAAACGTTCGCTTTTGGGCACATTTGGATTCTTCATCACGCACGCAGTTCCATTGCCTAAAAGAAAAAGGGGAACGCACGGGCGCTCCTCCAGGATAATATATTATTTTACAACCAGTACCGGAATACGCGCGCTCTGAACTACATTATGGCTTACACTGCCCAGAACAAATTCACGAATTCCACCCAGTCCACGGCTGCCGATCACAATGACATCCGCACCCTGCTCCTTAGCGTAGGTCAAAATCACTTCAGCAGGAGAGCCCTGCAGCAGTTCAACTGTCGCATTCAGTCCTTCAGCTTCCAGACGGCTTTTCACTTCATCGGTGGTTTGTACCGCCAAATCATAATAGTCCTTATTCACTGAAGCCGGCAGAGGCGCGAGAGCTTCCCCGATAAAAAACCGCGGGAATTCAAAAGCGTGTACAACGTAAAGGGATGAGCCCGGAGTTACCTTGGCCAGTTCGATCGCGCGCTCCAGCGCCTGATTGGAAGCCTTGGACCCGTCATAGGCCAGCAATATTTTCGAGAATAACATGTACGCCACCTCTTCTTCTGTTTTGTTTATCCCAAAAAATAACCATACAGCAAGATGTTCAGCAGCAGCAAGAGCGGAATTCCGATCACGAAGGAAGTATGCCTGGTCTTGTGGCGTTTGTGGTACATGGCAATCAGCACGCCCAGCGCGCCGCCCATAAATGCCAGCAGAAACAATGTTTTTTCGGGTACGCGGTCCCGTCTCTTCCGGGCCTTGTTCTTATCTTCGGACATGACCACATAACCAATAATATTAATCAGTGCGAACCACAGCAGTACAACCTGGACCATCCTTGCCGGCCCCCCCTCCCACTCAACCTATCTACTGTATATTATAGTCCCCTTTTTGACAAAAAACCAATAACTCTTACATCAGCTGCCAAGTAAAAGCGCCTTCCCCGTCCTTAAAAAGCGTATCTTCCAAGGCATCTATACTCTTTATCGCTTCCAGATATCCGGTTCAGCGAGTAATAGAACGATAGTTTATAGCATGAAGCTTACAACTTCTTATGTTTCAAGTCTCTGCCCCGATCTTTGGAGCCCGGCCGCCGGTTCTGCCCGCTTCCCTAATCCATACCCAGGAGAGCAATGCAGCCAGCAGAGCGGCGATTCCTCCCAGCCAAAACCCGCCTTTCAATCCATAGGCCGAGCTCATCCATCCCGCCACAAAAGGGCCGCCCGACATACCGATGGCATACACCGCCTGGTAGAACCCCATTGCCGTTGCCCGTTTGAACGGAGCCACACCGGAGACTGATTTGCCCAGCAGCAAAGGGAAAATCAGCCCCTGCATAAAGCCATTCCCCACCTGGGTCGCGCACAGAGCCGCAAGAGTCGGCATCGAGGGGATCAACAGTGTGAACAGTGCGCTTCCGGCAAACCCGAGCAGCAGTGTTCCCCGGTCGCCAAGCAGCCTTCCGAACCAGCGGGAACCATATAATGTCGCTGCCGCATGGGGCAGCATGAACGCCAAGGTGAGCCAGCCGAGGCTTTCCTTGCCCGCACCGATTGCAAGCGCCTGATTCGGAGTATACCCGAACATCGTAATAAACAGTACACAATGCGCCAGCACCGATAAAAGCGACACTTTGACCAGCAGCGGCTCCTTGATCACTTCAGCCAGGTCTTTAAGCTGAATTGCATTTTCCCGCTTATCCTGCCGTTGTTCCGGCAAACGTAGTGCAAGCAGCAGCGCAGCCGCAGCCACCACTCCACCAATGACAAACGGGGCGTTCCAGCCCCAGTGCTCTGCTATATATCCGCTGATCATCATGCTCGCCAGCTGTGCAATCACCGTGGTGAACTGCAGCATGCCCATCGCCCTTCCAGCGTCCTCTTTGGGAAAATATCCGGCAAACATCACCGAATAAACAACCCAAGCCGATGCGGCAATTCCGGATACCGCCCGGGCTGCGAGCGCCCAGCCAGGGTCCGCACCCGCCAGGAACAGCAGACAGCTTGCGCCGCTGGCGATCAGTCCCAGGTAGATAAAAGGCCTGCGCCGGTTCAGAACATCCGAACCAATGCCGATCGGCAGCCGGAACAGAATCTGCATCAGCCCATACACTCCAAGCACTGCCCCAACCATTACATAAGAGGCTCCCAAATGCTCCACGTAAGGCGAAAGCACCGGTACATAGATATAAGAAGAGAACCAGAACATAAAGACAATTATCAAAAAGAAAAACCGGCTTCCGCCCTGCCTTCCCTGGGCTCCCACCGTTTGTGCTTCAGCACTACGCCGCTGAACTGCCGCCACTACATCACCCGCTTATTTCTATTTTTCCGCAACCGCTATCTGTACCGCCCATTCCCGGCTGCAGCAGGTTCGTTCCTGATCTCCTTATTTGCCCTTCTCCTTGGCTTCCATCGCTGCTTTGAGCAGCTCACCCAGGTTAGAGCCTACACTCTCCTGTTTGCTGTACTGCTGCACGAGCCTCTGCTGCTCACGTTTGTTGATATGCTTATGGTCTTTATCCATTGTCTCTGTAATTCCGCAGCCAAGGCACTGGACATAGAGCCCTGCCTTCCCCTCTTTTAGCTCCATCTTCTTGTGGCACTGCGGGCAGCGGCGGTTAGACAGCTGCTTCTCTCCCGCACGGGTATAACCGCAGTCATCTGCCGGGCAGACCAGCAGCTTGCCGCGCTTGGTCTTCTTCTCCAGCAATCTTGTTCCACAGTTTGGACAATGGCTGTTCGAGACATTATGCGGCTTATATTCCGCCCCGCTGTTCTTCACACCGGACACCAGCTCCTGTGCCATGCTCCGGATGCCTTGCAGAAAAGGCTCAGGCCGCCCTTGTCCGCGGGCGATTTTCTCCAGCTCCGCCTCCCAGCGCGCTGTCAGCTCAGGTGTGTGCAGTTGTCCTGCCACCAAGCCTATCAGCTGCTTGCCTTTTCCTGTCGGATGCAGCAGATTGCCCTGACGTTCAATCGTATCGGAGCTGACCAGTTTCTCGATAATGTCAGCGCGTGTAGCCGGCGTTCCCAGCCCATGCTTCTCCATCTGGGTCAGCAGTGAAGCTTCATTGTAGCGCTTCGGAGGCTGTGTCCGGCCTGGCCGGATGATGCACCGCTGCACGGTAACGGCTTCCCCTTCACGCAGTTCAGGGAGCTTCACACTGCTTGCCGCCGGTTCATCTGCGGTGTTCCCGTCTTCGTCATCGCTGCTCATATCTCCGCCGTAGACCTCGCGCCAGCCCGCATCTTTTACCGTTGTGCCTTTGACATGAAAAACTTCTCCATCAACGTTTACCGTCACCGCCACCGCATCGTAACGCGCTGCAGGATAGAACAGGCTGATGAACCGGCGTACAATCAGATCATAAAGCTTGCGTTCCTCAGCACTTAGCTGATTAAGAAGTACAGTCTGCTCCGTAGGAATAATCGCATGGTGATCGCTCACCTTGCTGTCATCCACAACCCGCTTGGTGATCGGCAGCGGCTTGCGCAGCAGCGGTCTTGCCAAGGCCGCATAAGGCCCCACAGCCACACTGTCCAGCCTTTCCTTGAGCGTGCCTGTCATATCCGACGTCAGATACCGGCTGTCTGTACGCGGATAGGTCACCAGCTTATGCTGCTCATACAGCCGCTGAAGCACACTTGAGGTTTGCTTGGCCGAGAATCCGAACTTGCGGTTCGCATCACGCTGCAGCTCTGTGAGATCATATGCCAGCGGATGGGGTTCGCTTTTCTCACTTTTTTGCACCTTGGCGATGCGTCCGCTTCGTCCCGTGAGCCTCTCTTTCAGCTTTGCCGTTGTATCCCGTTCAAAAATACGCCCATCTCCGCCCTGGGCCCGCCAGCCGGCCTGGAAGCTGCCAAAATCAGCCGTCAGCAAGTCATACTCCTGGGAACGGAAGCCGGTAATTTCATTCTCCCGGTCCATAATCATGCCCAGTGTCGGGGTCTGCACCCGTCCGGCAGACAGCGGCGCACCGAACTTGCAGGTCAATGCCCGCGTCACGTTCAGCCCGATCATCCAGTCTGCTTCAGCACGGCAGCGCGCCGATTCATACAGCCGGTCAAACTCCCGGCCCGGCCGGAGCGATGCGAACCCTTCCCTGATCGCCTTGTCCGTCTGCGAAGAGATCCAGAGCCGCCGGAACGGCTTTTTCCAGCCAGCCATATTCATGATCCAGCGCGCCAGCAGCTCGCCTTCACGCGCAGCATCCGTAGCCACAATCAGTTCTTCTATGTCCTGCCGTTTCATCAGCTGCTGCACAGCCTTGTACTGCTGGCTCGTCTCCCGCAGCACCTTCAGCTTGGCCTTCTCCGGCAGAATCGGCAAATCCTCCAGCGCCCAGTTGGCAAATTTATTGTTATAGTCCTCCGGCTCCGCCAGGCCCACCAGATGCCCCAAAGCCCAGGTAACCACATATTTCGGTCCTTCAATATAACTCTTCTGTTTGTTTCCACAGCCCATCACCCGCGCAATCTCGCGCGCAACCGACGGCTTCTCGGCAAGTACTAATACCTTCATAGCTCTCTCCTTTCCATACTGCCTAATTATAGCACGCCTGAATCCCGCTTGAAAAAAAGCCCGCATCTGCCATCAGGCAGACACGAGCTTCTTTTTGCAGAATTATTCTTAAGGGATTTGAATCGTTTGTTCAAGCTCTGGGTAATAATGCTTCACCGGTTTTCCGTTGGCATCCTTCAAAGGCTTGAGATCTTTGTCAACGGCATGCGTAAATGGCTTAACCGTAATCGTTTTCGGCGCTTTCGGGAACGGCTCGAAGTCAAGATCGACGATAGGGTGAGTTGTGACTAGCGGACTGTAAAAATATCCTTGTTGGGAAAGCACATTATTGCTTTGATCGCCCACGATATCATAGAGCATTTCGGAAGCGTTGTAGCCGGATATCGGCTTCGGCAAGCTTGGAACTTTACCTGCTTCATTCACAACCATTCTGCTTGTGGCCGGAGTCAGCTCCAGTTTTTTAATGGTATAACTGAATTCCTGTGTCTTTTTCGTTTGGTTCAGATCAAGTTTGACAATGCCTTCCGTTACCTTTTTCACTGGCACCTTGAATTCAAAAGGCTCTGCGATTTGTGTTACCGGTATACTGACGCTTAATTCGAATTCATTACCATAGCCTTCAGTGTTGCTCAGCTTTCTGAAATCATACAAAAGGGTGTTCTTTTTTCCTTCAACATCGCCAGACATCGACATTCCATAAGCTACTTCTTTTCCATCCGGCATTTTTAGGACAGCTGAACCCAGCAAGCCCTTAACGGACTGGTCTAATGTTACTTTTGCCTTCTTTTCCTTTACAGCCGGATCAAACTCAATGGGTTCAATAATTTGCTTTGCCATCGTCTCGTCGTTATCAATACCTTCACGTTCGATTGCGAACGCCAACCGCGTGCCGTCATAATAGATATCGGTAAGCTTCAACGTCACCCCATCATGGGTAACGCTTTGGTTAGGGGCCGTGGATAGACCTTTTTCACCTGCGGCTTGAAGACCCTTATCCTCTATATCTTTAAAAATATTTCCTACAATCGGAATCTGCTTCAACGTATCCGCCATAACCGGTGATACAAATCCGCTCCCGATAATCCCTGCGCCCAGCACTGCTGCTGTGGATGTAGCCACCAGCGTTTTTTTCAGGAATCTGCCGCCACGTTTGGCCGATGCTCTTTTTTCCATATCCTCTTCTCCTATTCGCTTCATAATTAAATCGCTGAAACTGTCTACCGGCAGCCCATGATTTTGGACCATTTGACGAATGTCCTGCATCTTCCGGCTTTCAGTTCGACCTTGCCACTTCTCCATGAGAGCCTCCTCCTTCATTCATCTTTTGCCGGACCAGCTTTTTACGCAGGCGTTCAAATTTCTTCCGCAGGGCAGCAGGATTACAATCCATAATTTGCCCAATCTCCTCGAAGCTGTACTGTTCAACAACCTTGAGGATCAGCAGATTACTTTCCTCGGCCGATAAACTGTCCATCAATAACTGTACCGGCCCTTCATCGCTGGGATTATAATAAGCCTTCGGGTGCTGCTCTTTATACAGGGATAACAGACGGCTACGCCGCTTGCGTTTACGAATCTGGTCCAGACAATGATGGTAGGCCACTTTATACAGCCAGGCGGAAAAAGATTCCACTTTCCTATAACGCTCAAGCTCCCGATACACTTTCACAAAAATATCTTGAACCGCATCCTCAGCTTCTTCACGGCTTTTCAAAATGTAATAACAATACGTATATATCTGCCTTTCAAAGGCCCGGATTATCGTTGCAAAAGCCTCACGGTCTCCTGCACGCACCTGATTTATGGCTTCATCAACCAGCGTTGGACTCGCTTGGGCCCCGGGGTCTCGCCGTTCCAAAGAATCACCTCCTCGTTGACTGCCTACACCTATATAACGTTTTTCAGTTCCCGAATTGTGACAAGCGGTAAAAAAGGAAAAATACCCCCAAATAAAAAAGACAGTCCCCGTTATCCTTTCAGAGGGCTGTCGCTCTTTTTATTTTCACTACAAAACAAACTTAAGGCAAGCTTCAAAAAACACGGTTTCCCCACTCTGCCCGCGTACGAACATTCCCTGATCTGTTACAGGTGTCCGCAAAATCACCATCTCATCCCCAAATGTAGCCTCCTGCAAATAACTGATCCGGAAGCTGGCCAATTCCAGCTGCTCCCACTCTTTCAGTGACAGCGTATCAGTGCATAGCTCGCCATAACGTGCGTTATTCAGATGGCTATTACTATCCAGGCCGCTGTAACGCACCTGGTAGCGATAGGCTTCCACCAATGGAAGCTCCGGGGGGATCGTGACCTTTTGCGGCATGGGGCCCACGGAATCGCCAGTATAGTGCTCCACCTTCACCGGGAGAGCTGACGGACGAAGGATCTTTCGTTTGGCAATATCGACAAGCGCCCAGACCGAACGGGCCGTGACGATTTCTATTTGGCTGCTGTCAAAAATCCGGTAATCGCGCTGCCAGAGCGCTCCTTTGGTTCCTTTACTCCACGTATGTATAGTCAAAAGATCATTTGGATGTGGCATACGCTTGAATTCAAGCTCCAAAGTAATCAGCATCCATCCTATTCCAGCCTCCAGCATCTGCTCCATGCCCACACCTGACCCACCCACTGCTGAATCCGCCGCGCGCTGCATCATATCCAGCACAAAAGACAGCTTTCCCTGGGAGCGGTAATCCGTATCGCTCGCGTGTACGGAATACTGTTCGGTCCATATGAGATGAGTAAGGTTATCCATAGGTTTATCCCCTTCTGTTCATTAAATAAGCTTGCATGTATCAAGGCATCCACATTTAAGTCTACTCTATCCACATAAACTGGGGAATACTCGGCAAAGTTCCCTTGCAAAGCTTTATCCACATGTGGGTAACCCACAGCAACTAAACTTTCCAGAATACAAAAAACCACTGTTGAGTTACTCAACAGTGGTCATGTGCTTGGCGGCGTCCTACTCTCCCAGGACCCTTCGGTCCAAGTACCATCGGCGCTGGAGGGCTTAACGGTCGTGTTCGGGATGGGTACGCGTGGAACCCCTCCGCCATCGCCACCAAACGGGCACTTGCGGTGCAAATGCGTAATTCAGGTCTCAGCATCGCCAAATGCTGAAAGCAAATGTCACATCATGCGGCCACTTGGACCTCATGACTTCCAATTTGATTCCTGAAAACTGAATCCGAAACGAAAACTGCATTTTAGTTTATTGGATAAGCCCTCGACCGATTAGTATTGGTCAGCTCCACACGTTACCGTGCTTCCACCTCCAACCTATCTACCTCGTCGTCTTCAAGGGGTCTTACATGCTGGGAAATCTCATCTTGAGGGGGGCTTCACGCTTAGATGCTTTCAGCGCTTATCCCGTCCGTACGTAGCTACCCAGCCATGCTCCTGGCGGAACAACTGGTGCACCAGCGGTACGTCCATCCCGGTCCTCTCGTACTAAGGACAGCTCCTCTCAAATTTCCTGCGCCCACGACAGATAGGGACCGAACTGTCTCACGACGTTCTGAACCCAGCTCGCGTACCGCTTTAATGGGCGAACAGCCCAACCCTTGGGACCTACTTCAGCCCCAGGATGCGATGAGCCGACATCGAGGTGCCAAACCTCCCCGTCGATGTGGACTCTTGGGGGAGATAAGCCTGTTATCCCCAGGGTAGCTTTTATCCGTTGAGCGATGGCCCTTCCATGCGGTACCACCGGATCACTAAGTCCGACTTTCGTCCCTGCTCGACTTGTAGGTCTCGCAGTCAAGCTCCCTTCTGCCTTTGCACTCTTCGAATGATTTCCAACCATTCTGAGGGAACCTTTGAACGCCTCCGTTACTCTTTAGGAGGCGACCGCCCCAGTCAAACTGCCCGCCTGACACGGTCCCCGTACCCGTTTAGGGTACCAGGTTAGAACCTAGATACGATCAGGGTGGTATCCCAACGGCGCCTCCACCGAAGCTTGCGCTCCGGCTTCTACGGCTCCCACCTATCCTGTACAGATCGTACCCAAATTCAATATCAAGCTGCAGTAAAGCTCCATGGGGTCTTTCCGTCTTGTCGCGGGTAACCTGCATCTTCACAGGTATTAAAATTTCACCGGATCTCTCGTTGAGACAGCGCCCAAGTCGTTACGCCATTCGTGCGGGTCAGAATTTACCTGACAAGGAATTTCGCTACCTTAGGACCGTTATAGTTACGGCCGCCGTTTACTGGGGCTTCGGTTCACAGCTTCGGAGTTGCCTCCTAACCGCTCCCCTTAACCTTCCAGCACCGGGCAGGCGTCAGCCCGTATACTTCGCCTTGCGGCTTCGCACAGACCTGTGTTTTTGCTAAACAGTCGCTTGGGCCTTTTCACTGCGGCCCCCTCGGGCTATTCACCCTACCGAGGCACCCCTTCTCCCGAAGTTACGGGGTCATTTTGCCGAGTTCCTTAACGAGAGTTCTTCCGCGCGCCTTAGAATTCTCTTCTCGCCTACCTGTGTCGGTTTGCGGTACGGGCACCTTCTCCTGGCTAGAGGCTTTTCTTGGCAGTGTGAGATCATGACCTTCGCTACTGTAATTTTCGCTCCCCATCACAGCCCAGCCTTATGGTGTGCGGATTTGCCTACACACCAGCCTCACTGCTTGGACGGACATCCATCAGTCCGCGTCACTACCCTCCTGCGTCACCCCATCGCTCATAGCGGATTACGGTGGTACAGTAATTTCAAACTGTTGTCCTTCGACTACGCCTGTCGGCCTCGCCTTAGGTCCCGACTTACCCTGAGCGGACGAGCCTTCCTCAGGAAACCTTGGGCTTTCGGCGGATCAGATTCTCACTGATCTTTTCGTTACTCATACCGGCATTCTCACTTGTGTACGCTCCAGCGCTCCTTACGGTACACCTTCAATGTATACACAACGCTCCCCTACCCCTGATGCAAAGCATCAAGCCATAGCTTCGGTGGTGTGTTTAGCCCCGTTACATTTTCGGCGCAGAGTCACTCGACCAGTGAGCTATTACGCACTCTTTCAATGGTGGCTGCTTCTAAGCCAACATCCTGGTTGTCTGTGCAACTCCACATCCTTTCCCACTTAACACACACTTGGGGACCTTAGCTGATGGTCTGGGCTGTTTCCCTTTTGACAATGGATCTTAGCACTCACTGTCTGACTCCCGGCAAGAAGTCCATGGCATTCGGAGTTTGACTGAGCTTGGTAACCCTTGCGGGCCCCGCACCCAATCAGTGCTCTACCTCCACGACTCCATTCACCGAGGCTAGCCCTAAAGCTATTTCGGGGAGAACCAGCTATCTCCGAGTTCGATTGGAATTTCTCCGCTACCCCCACCTCATCCCCGCACTTTTCAACGTACGTGGGTTCGGGCCTCCAGTGCGTGTTACCGCACCTTCACCCTGGACAGGGGTAGATCACACGGTTTCGGGTCTACGTCCACATACTTAGTCGCCCTATTCAGACTCGCTTTCGCTGCGGCTCCGGCTTCTCACCTTAACCTTGCATGTTAAACGTAACTCGCCGGTTCATTCTACAAAAGGCACGCCATCATCCATATAGAGGACTCTGACTTTTTGTAAGCACACGGTTTCAGGTTCTATTTCACTCCCCTTCCGGGGTGCTTTTCACCTTTCCCTCACGGTACTGTTTCACTATCGGTCGCCAGGTAGTATTTAGCCTTAGCAGATGGTCCTGCCGGATTCATACGGGGTTTCACGTGCCCCGCACTACTCGGGATCCGTCTCGGAGGGAACAGGGTTTAGGCTACAGGGCTTTTACCTCTATCGCGGGCCTTTCCAGACCTCTTCGCCTACCATATTCCTTTGTAACTCCATGTGAGACGTCCCACAACCCCAAGGAGCAAGCTCCCTGGTTTAGGCTGTTCCGCGTTCGCTCGCCGCTACTGACGGAATCACTATTGTTTTCTCTTCCTCAGGGTACTTAGATGTTTCAGTTCCCCTGGTCTGCCTCTTCACACCCTATGAATTCAGATGTGAGTGACTGCGAATTACCACAGCCGGGTTTCCCCATTCGGACACCCCGGATCAAAGCTTGCTTACAGCTCCCCGAGGCAGTTTCGTTGTTCGCCACGTCCTTCGTCGGCTCCTGGCGCCTAGGCATCCTCCGTGTGCTCTTATTAGCTTAACCACGATTTTCTCCGTAGGAGAAATATCGAACATTGAATGAATTCAAAGCTCTTTACTTCCGTCAGGAAAATATCGGTCACTAATAACTATTTCAACTTGTTCACACAAGTTTCAGCTAAAAGATGTTCTAAAACGCATTTTCGTTTCGGTATCCAGTTTTCAAGGATCAAGTGTTTCCGGATTTAACTCCGGAAGAAGATCATATCATGTTTCCAAGCAGCTTGGCTACAAGCAAGTTCTGGAAACCAATATGCCCTTTGAGAGCTTAAACTCTCAAAACTGAGCAACGAGTGAGCAACAGGCCTAAACCTGAGTTTTGGAAGCAAAGCTTCCGATTTGAATGTTCTCATTGCAGAGAACGATTCTCCATAGAAAGGAGGTGATCCAGCCGCACCTTCCGATACGGCTACCTTGTTACGACTTCACCCCAATCATCTACCCCACCTTCGGCGGCTGGCCCCCTTGCGGGTTACCCCACCGACTTCGGGTGTTGTAAACTCTCGTGGTGTGACGGGCGGTGTGTACAAGACCCGGGAACGTATTCACCGCGGCATGCTGATCCGCGATTACTAGCAATTCCGACTTCATGCAGGCGAGTTGCAGCCTGCAATCCGAACTGAGACCGGCTTTGCTGGGATTGGCTCCACCTCGCGGCTTCGCTTCCCGTTGTACCGGCCATTGTAGTACGTGTGTAGCCCAGGTCATAAGGGGCATGATGATTTGACGTCATCCCCACCTTCCTCCGGTTTGTCACCGGCAGTCACTCTAGAGTGCCCAGCTCTACCTGCTGGCAACTAAAGTCAAGGGTTGCGCTCGTTGCGGGACTTAACCCAACATCTCACGACACGAGCTGACGACAACCATGCACCACCTGTCTCAACTTTCCCCGAAGGGCACCTAATGCATCTCTGCTTCGTTAGTTGGATGTCAAGACCTGGTAAGGTTCTTCGCGTTGCTTCGAATTAAACCACATACTCCACTGCTTGTGCGGGTCCCCGTCAATTCCTTTGAGTTTCAGTCTTGCGACCGTACTCCCCAGGCGGAGTGCTTACTGTGTTAACTTCGGCACCAAGGGTATCGAAACCCCTAACACCTAGCACTCATCGTTTACGGCGTGGACTACCAGGGTATCTAATCCTGTTTGCTCCCCACGCTTTCGCGCCTCAGCGTCAGTTACAGCCCAGAAAGTCGCCTTCGCCACTGGTGTTCCTCCACATCTCTACGCATTTCACCGCTACACGTGGAATTCCACTTTCCTCTTCTGTACTCAAGCTGCCCAGTTTCCAGTGCGACCCCAGGTTGAGCCCAAGGTTTAAACACCAGACTTAAGCAGCCGCCTGCGCGCGCTTTACGCCCAATAATTCCGGACAACGCTTGCCCCCTACGTATTACCGCGGCTGCTGGCACGTAGTTAGCCGGGGCTTTCTTCTCAGGTACCGTCACTCCGGTAGCAGTTACTCTACCGGACGTTCTTCCCTGGCAACAGAGCTTTACGATCCGAAAACCTTCATCACTCACGCGGCGTTGCTCCGTCAGGCTTTCGCCCATTGCGGAAGATTCCCTACTGCTGCCTCCCGTAGGAGTCTGGGCCGTGTCTCAGTCCCAGTGTGGCCGTTCACCCTCTCAGGTCGGCTACGCATCGTCGCCTTGGTAGGCCGTTACCCCACCAACTAGCTAATGCGCCGCAGGCCCATCCTCTAGCAGCAGATTGCTCCGCCTTTCATCCCAAACCCATGTGGGTCAAGGAATTATCCGGTATTAGCTACCGTTTCCGGTAGTTATCCCAGTCTAGAGGGTAGGTTGCCTACGTGTTACTCACCCGTCCGCCGCTAAGTTTACCCCGAAGGATAAACTCCGCTCGACTTGCATGTATTAGGCACGCCGCCAGCGTTCGTCCTGAGCCAGGATCAAACTCTCCAATTGGTATTGAAAAGAGCGATA
The DNA here is from genome assembly GCF_016772475.1 of Paenibacillus sonchi. Classification (NCBI taxonomy): domain Bacteria; kingdom Bacillati; phylum Bacillota; class Bacilli; order Caryophanales; family Paenibacillaceae; genus Paenibacillus; species Paenibacillus sonchi. The sequence continues at coordinate 2,679,765 of NZ_CP068595.1, read as the reverse complement.
GCTCATTTTGAAACATCTGACGAGAATTTGCATTCTCTGATGAAATTTCTAAAGCGCGAAACACGCTATGAAAATCATCTATTTTGGATCTCACTTGCGTGAAATCCCACTCACTCGTTGTTCAGTTTTCAAAGATCAAACTCGTTGTCGGCGATGATTATGTCGTCACCAGCAACTCTTATAATATATCACGTTTGTTTGAGAAATGCAAGTTTTTTTCGAACAATCTATTCAACTGTTCTTCTTTTACTCTGCAGCGCTCCAACAACGCTTATTTATAATACTCCAGAGTCATATAAAAAAGCAACCCTTTAGAAAAAGAAAGATAACCCACTTAATATTTAAGCGGGTTATCTCCAAAAGATCCGATTGTTGATTGTATATTCACTTCTCTTAATAGAATTTTGCTGCGGAGTATTTGCTTGCTACTTTAATTAATCCCGTTTCTTTGTTGTTCTTGCCCAAACCGGCATCAACTGTAGTGTCGATAGTCACCCACTTGCCGTCAAGCAAGACTTCGTTCCAGGCATGGTATGAAGTCACATAGCTGGTATTCCCCATCACCAATTTGGTAGGTATGCCTTGACTGCGGAGCATGGTTGCAAACAATGAAGCATAATCGTAGCAAATCCCCTTCTTGGTGGCCAGTGTATTGTCATTGTTGGGGATGTAGTCAGTCGTAACACTGGAAGCTAAGCTATAGTCATATTTCACATTAGAAACGATGTAGTTGTATATTGCTTTTACCTTTTGTTCATCAGTGGTCAGCCCCTGTGTGAGCTGAGCAGCCTTCAGAACTGATTTATCGGAAGAACTCCATTTCACATTCTGTACGGAGCTCAAGTATACGTCGTTCGCATCGCTCATGCTGAGGTCTACGGTTTCGGAGGACATCACTTTGTATTTATTGCCGGTAGTGTTCTCCAGAACAGAAACTTTATAAGATCCATTACCTTGCTGCAGCGGGAAGGTTTCATTAGGCTTAGAAGCATATAGGTTATATGTGTAGCTGTTGTTGTCCTTAGTAATCATGAGCTTAATACGCTTGTCCTTAGGAACTTCATAAGAAACAGCGATAACCCCTTGATTCAATTGCGATGTATTCAACCAGCCTGTGTCCGTGCTGGCAGCTTCAGCTGATCCTGTCTGAACGGAAGCGGCAACTACAAACAATGTTAACAACGTAAAAAAGAACTTCTTCATGGATAAAACCCCTTTCGGTAGCTGGCTGCCATCCATAGCGGGAAGGCCCTTTAGCTTTGCGTCCCTACCTTTCGATAGGTTTGCCGTTATCGTATAAGCTTTATCTGTTCTTACTTCTAATGCGGTTTGATAGATTCATATTTAAGAACAAACAAAAAAAGCCTCTTCATTCGGTAGCTGGCTGCCATCCATAGCGGGAAGGCCCTTTAGCTTTGCGTCCCTACCTTTCGATAGGTTTGCCGTTGTCGTGTTTAGCTTTTATAGTTATATAGTATCATATTTATATCTATATTCAAGACCCAAATCACTAGACTTCTACTATTTTTTAATTAAATTCTAATATACTACCTTTAGGCCGCGCTAATTGGGATTTAAGACAATCTGGCATGAATAATCAGGCGATGAGTCGGATTGACCAATGGATCACAGGTAATCAGAGTGAGTATTTTATCATCGTTATGTCCATTTAATACGGAAACATCCGTAGGCTCTACAATTGAAATATCATACACTACGTATTGGTAATCCTGTTCCTTTGTTTGCACGGATATGGTATCACCGACCTCAACTTCGTTGAGCCTGTTAAAAAGCCTGCCTGCTGTTCTCGATCTATGTGCTGCAATCGCAGCATTGCCAACCTGCCCGATAGCCGCGGTCTCCTTCATGTGGGCGGCAGCATGCTTCATGTTGGCTTTAGTGGCCCCTTCCAGTACGGGCAGCTTCAAATTGATTTTGTCGATCTGGATAATGCCTGTGATCTTGCCTCCCAGCTTAATTTCGGGAGCCGGCGCTTCTGTCGCTTTCGCCAGGTCACCCTCAGAGGATTCCTCGGCGAGAAGCTGGGTGACTTCAGCATATTGTTTGTGCAGATCTGACTGCGGAGATGGTGACGGCGAAATCTCACTGTACGCCTGTTCGGCTTCCTCCAGCAGCTTCTGCTGCTGCCAGTCGTTATACCATTCATTTGCTTTGGGGTACAGCATCAGCAGAATCCCGGCAAGAATAATTAAGTAAGAGAACTTGCGCATGAAATCACCTCCGAAAGTTAGTATTAAAGTCCAATCTATCTAGTGCATTTTTTCAAAATACCCACTTCCGGCTTCCGAAAAAATTGATCACTACGGTTACGACGGTAACCAGCACTTTGGCAACCAGCACCTGAATGCCGAAGCGGCCGGTCAGCAAATGCATAAGCAGCACTGATATCCCCAGCACAACCAGGTTCAGCACAATGAACCTTACCAGCTGCATCCGGTCAAAGCTATCCTTGCTCCCCGGTCCCGGTCCCGAAAAGTCACCTTCTTATTCCAAATGAAACTGTTGGCGGTACCGGCGCTGTAAGAAATGATCTGCGCCGGGGCATTCATCATCCCCAGTGAGTGCAGGAGAGTGAATATGGCAAAATCAATCAAGGTATTCAGCACACCTACGGCATTGAATTTTAAAAACTGGATGAATCCTGCATTAATCTGTCTATCTGGCATAATCATTGTCCTTCCGCACGCCCGCGTTCTCTCCGCCACTCTCTGCATCGCCGTAGCCCCTCGTCTCACGCACGATATACAGCGGTCTATCCTTGGATTCATCATAAATCCGCCCAATGTATTCACCGATTACGCCGAGCAGCATCAGCACAATACCATTAAACAGCAGATTCACACCCACGATTGAAGCCCAGCCGGGTACCGTCCATGAGGTGAACACCTTCTGGAACAGAACAAAGAACAGATAAAGAAAGCTGGAAAAGGAAAGAAAGAAGCCAATGTATGAGGCTATTTTCAGCGGTTTGTGGGAAAAAGAGGTGATGCCGTCCAGCGCAAACCGGATCATTTTCTTCAGCGGATATTTGGTTTCACCGGCAAAACGCTCTTCACGCACGTATTCAACCATAGTCTGGCGAAAGCCCACCCAGCTTACCAGCCCGCGCACATAGCGGTTCTTCTCCTTCAGACCGCGCAGCACATCACATACCTTGCGGTCAATTAACCGGAAATCACCCGTGTCTGTAGGAATCTCCACACTGGTCATGCTGCTGAGCAGACGGTAGAACATCTTTGCGGTTGCTTTTTTGAAGAGCGTTTCTCCCTGGCGCTTAAGCCGCTTGGCATAGACTACCTCATAACCCTCTTTCCACTTCGCAATCATCTGCAAAATTACCTCAGGCGGGTCCTGAAGATCCGCATCAATAACCACGACCGCCTCGCCTTCAGCATAATCCATCCCCGCCGTGATCGCCACCTGATGGCCAAAATTGCGCGAGAAATCAACCAGCTTGACATGCTCGTCGCGGCTGCTGATCTCACGCATAATCTCAGCTGTACGATCCCGGCTCCCGTCGTTAACGAAGACAAGCTCGTAAGAATCGCCGCAGCCGTCCATGACCTTTTTGAGACGCTCATACGTATGCTGAATGACTTCTTCCTCATTGAACATGGGGACAATTACACTGTATCTGGCTTTCACCTTAGTTCCTCCTAAAATTATGTAACTGCTGTGTAAGCATCCGCCACTTCACTAGAAGACCCAGGAAGGGAACCAGCGCAGCACAACGTCCACATAGTCTTTACTAACCTGCATGCCTGACAGCACAGGATAAAACATTACAAAAAGCAGTGCGGCAACGGCCACATAAGCATGACGCAAATACCGGGCCTCCGGGTATTTACTGTCGAGCAGCTTCATGATGTATACAATAGCAAGAATCATGAACGGCACCATGGCAAAGTAGTGGTAAAGGAACGTTTCACGCGGCACCAGCATCCATGGAACATACTGCGAGAAAAATCCGATCCAGATCATGTACAGGTTCTTGTCCTTGCGCTTGATTGTAAACCAGACCGAAGCCAGCATAGCAAAAATTCCGGTCCACCAGATCAGCGGGTTCCCCATAGTCACGATGCTGCTTACCTGTCCTTCCAGCAGTCCTTCACCGCCGCTGAAAAACCATACCGGCCGTTTCATGAAGGGCCATTCCCACCAGGAAGAAGCGAAGGGGTGAGTGGCAACAAGCTGGCTGTGGTAATTGTACATGTTCTTTTGCGCATCAATCAGACCTTTGAAGGTGTAGCCGTCTGCCGAGACCGACAGAACCGGGATAAAGGACAGGCTGTAGATCACCCCTGGAATAATGACAAAAAACAGCACGCAGCTAAGCAAGGTAACAATGGTATTCTTCCAAAACGATTTGTCCGCGGTGCTGCAGGCGGCCTTGAGCTCCTGATCCCCCACTCTGCCCTCCGCCAGCAAACGTCCCGCCGCCCTGTACTCTCTGTAGCGTTCAAACAGGGCAAGCGCCAGCATGATGGCAAGACCCGCACCCCCGTAGATTACAATCCACTTGGAGGCGACGCCGATCCCAAAAAACAGGCCGGACCAGAAAAGAGGCATCAGCGTCCGGCGCAGCGGAATGCGGTAGAAGCTCATTGTGAAATACCGCTGCATGAAATAGAACATCAGCATGATGAAGAATACACCGTAGACATCGATGGTTGAGATGCGCGTCTGGGTGAAATGCATGAAATCCAGTGCGAACAATCCGGCGGCAAGAGCGGCATAGAGGCTCTTTTTGAACAGCCGCAACGCCATTATATAGATCAGCGGCAGCATGGCAATACCAAAGAGCGTGCCGATAATCCGCCAGCCGAACGGATTGACGCCGAACAGCTCCATCCCCACAGAGATCAGCAGCTTGCCAAGAGGCGGGTGGGTATTCTCGTACGGGACGATACCGTGGGCATACTCATAAGCTGTACGGGCATGATAAATTTCATCAAAATAGGTGCTGTTCATAAACCCGGAATTCTCCGGGATGACCGATTGTTCATCAAACAGGTTGGACGGCTGGCCCCTTTTGGCAGTTGTACCATCAGGTGTAACGCTGGCGACCGGAAGCGGTGTTTTGCCTCCCCCTGCTCATAGAAGGCCATTTCATTCAATGTGAATCCCGGAGAAGTAACGGTCAGCTTCACATATCTTGCCGCAACGTTCAAAGGCTGGCTTTTCCAGATAAACACATTGCCGACATCCTCATTGACATCCAGCGGGCCGCTCCAGGTATCCGGCGACTGGCTGAATTCCAGCTTGAATTTGCCGGTCCCGACACCGCCGAATATGTTCACCCGTTCCAGCTGGCTGCTCTGGCCCAGGTCCACAACAAAGCTCTCGCCGCTGGCTGCCGGTTCCCACAAGGTTTCCGGGGCTTTGGCCGAGCCCAGATGAAATAAAGCCAGCGCCGCATAGACGGCGGTAATGCCCAGCATCCAGATCCAGTCTTTGCGCTGCAGCTTAGGCAGCCCTATCCGGCTGGTGCTTTTGGGAAGTGGACGCATCCCCTCGGCCAGCTCCAGGTCCGCATCATATTTCTCTGCCGCCGCAGCCGGAGGAAGAATTGGTTTAATTTCTTTTCGGACATATACCACATACCCTACATACAGCATGTATAACGCCAAAGCAATATTGGCAATTGCAGTCACCAGCACAATGCCGTCCGAAGGCGGATTATTGCCGGCGTTCAGATGGGCCAGCGTATAGCCTACATTAAGATACTGCGTCAAAGTAAATCCGAGGAACAGCGTCAGGAAACGGCGGTCCCGGCTCTCGATATAGGTGAACAGGCACAGGAGCAATGCCGGGTACATGTACCGTTCATGCATTTTTGTCCCGAAGACAAACACGATTGTGATGAGAACCATACCGATAAAGAAGGACTTCGAAAGCTCTTTACGGTCTTTTTTGAAAGAGTAATACGCGGCAAGGGCAACGGCCACCAGGATGAAAATAAAACCCCAGGCACGATAAGTAATTCCCAGCCACATGGAATCAATGGAAGCCCATAAGGGATCGGTCAGCGCATATAGATTAAAAGCATTGACCGTTGAATACGGATAGGAGGATAAGGTGCCCTTATAAAGATCAATCAGCCCGCCAATTCCGCCGTTATTCCAGAAGAATGGAGCCGCCAGTACAGCAAAGATGCCAAGCCCGTAAAGAGCGCCAACCGCAAGCTGCTTCCAGGCACGGTGATGGTAGAAGGCAAACAGCAGTACTGGAGTGAAAATCAATGCCTGCGGCTTAACAAGCGTAGCCAGGGCAAAAAAGATTGCCGAACGCACAAAGCGTTGTTCCGATGCGCCCAGAATACTGAGCAGCAGGAACACTAAAAAGAAGGAATCTGCTTGCCCCCAAGCGGCAGAGTCCATCAATACCGCCGGATTGAACAGGAACAACAGCATCAGGCCGATGGCCGTGCCGGAACCCAGTTTCGCACGTCCTGCACGGTAAATCAGCCAGCCCAGCACCAGATCGGAAAGGATTGCCGGCAGCTTGAAGAGCAGGGTCTCTCCCCCGAGCCGTGCGCAAATCCGAACAGTCCGCGAATGAGGCTCAGCACGTACAATATGTACAAATAACCTGGAGGATAATCGGCAAAGTACCCCTCTTCATAAAACTTGCCCGGCCCCAGGTCCACAAGGCGCTGGCCCCAGGCGATAAAGGTGTTCATGTCATTCTGATATCCCTGCGCGGTCAAGCCAATCCAGATCCGCAGGATCAATGCCGCGCCGAAAACCACGTAGAGCCAGCGGGTATAGACAGCAGCCGGCTGCTTCAGAAGCCGTTCACTGCGGAATGCCCTATTATAGAAAAAGGCGAAGAACACACTGAATACTGCCGACAGCAGCAGCAGCTTGGCAGGCGATACCTTGTGCGGTGTCTCCGCAGCCTGACCGCCTCCGTTCTGGGCTGCTGCGGCCGCGCTGTCGAGCGAGATGACACCGGCTCCCGCAGGAACGGCATCCACCTGCTCTACCGACAGATCATCAAAGTAGGCTTTGCCTTGAATCAGACTGGCATAGCCGCCCAAAGCTGCACCGATGCCCAGCTCTTTTTGCCCGGAGCCGGTTTGGCCGTAGAATTCAAGGTATTGCCAATCTCCGCCTGTATCCGTGGTAGCGGGATACCCCCCTCCTATGCCTACGGGGAAAATGTTCGCACCCAGTCCCTGGCCTGCGGTGCTGACGATTTTGACGTAACCGGAGATCTTATAATAGCTGTTAGGCGAGACTGCAATCGTCTGCACCCATTTGAGGTGATTGGGTTCCAGATTCTCAATAACCGCAGCCCTGGTACCGGAATGGACTTCCTCAGACTGCACAGAGAGCAGCCCCGAGCTGTCCCCCTGAATCCACATGTCCTTGGTCCAGCCCGCAGGAGCACCTTCCTCCCCTTCCTCAAAGCCCGGATTCTGCAGTAAATTGCCCGCTGCATAACTGCTTGTTACAGGAAGAATGAACAATAACAGCATTAAAACCAACATTGCGGCCGTGCGTGTACTCCTGATCATCGTTCCAACCTCACCTCGTCAATGTTAATCCAGCCATTCCCGCCGGTTATGTAAATCTCCGCCTGCTCGCCCTGCTTAAGGAACGCATCCGGAAGCACAACAGGGTGATATTCGTCCCCTGCTGTCAGTTCAGCTTCCGCCCGCACAGAGCCGTTCACACGGATTCCTATCCTTCCTCCTGAACCCCCGGCGCTCACCATGGCAGTTAGTTTGTAGGTCCCTGTCCGGGCACTAAAGGTCTGTTGAATGCTTTTGTCTGAACCTATGTCAAGATATGCATGGCCTGCTCCCGAGTAAGGATTATTGCCGGCTGCACCCGTTCCCGTTGAAAAGCTCCAGCCGGAGGTTCCCTCTTCAAATCCTCCATTAGGCACTTCCGCCTGAACTCCTTCAACATTCGGGGCGGCATTACCTTCCGTGTTGTTATAAATAAGCACACTATAATTAGTAAATTTCTTAATTGTATACCCGCTGTTCACAGCAGGCACGGGGTCGTTGTTTCCAAAGACATATGCCGCCTGTCCCGGCTCAATGCCCGGAGCACCAAATTTGTACCGTCCAAAGGAAGACACCATCTGAAAAGCATCCCCGGGATTGATATATTTGACCGAAGCCAGAAAGTCATGCGGATTGATTTTCTCATAAAAAAGCACATAAATATAGGGCATATTGACTTTATCTGTGACATAGATATCGCCGCTGGCTGTTTCTGAAGCGTACTGTATAGCCTCTCCCAGCGAATCATAGAAGGCCGGGCCAATCTCCTTAGCAAACTTTCCAAAATAGGCATTTGTAAAAAAACCGAACATCACAGCAAATACGGCTACCGACAGCAGAGCGGCAAGCTTCAGCTTCTGATGCAGCGAGAATACAGCTGTGGCAACCAGCATAATCAGCGGATAGAAAATGATATTGATCCGGTTGATGTTCACATCAGTGATCAGAGCCATCAGGATAGCGGTGCCCAGCCAGAGCAATACGGTTACATACCCAAGCCCCTCACGCCCGCGCTGATACACCTGATACATCATAACAATTAACCCGAGCAGAGCAAAGGGCAGTGCAATCGGGTAAGCATAGCCGTATGGAGATATGGCATTCCAGGGCAGCCCGTCGCTTCCGCTGCGCAGCAGCTCAATAAACCTGCTGAAGTTGCTGGAAGCTGTGTGCAGAAGTTCTCCGCCGAATACCGAGGAAATCTGCTCCACCCGGGGCATGGTTAATCTGGGAATCGTGAAGAGCCTGGTGGCTATCTCATGAAACCCATAATGATTAATTACTATAAATAATAGTATAGGCAGGGCAAGGAGGACAAAAAAAACAACGTTCCATACCAGCATCCGGAATTTTAAGACTCTACTATACAATAGAAGAAATGCGGCACAGATAGCAAATACCGGCACAAAAAATAGGCTGTTCCGTATGCATATAACGAAATTGCCATAATAACCGTAAAGCCGTAGGACCATTTGGGTGTCTGAAAGGATTTCAGCAGACAATAGACGGCAATCAGAATCAAGGTAGGGAACAAGTTGGATTCCAGCGCCCAGCGGGACATCATAATATGCCAGGGATTGATGGCGATGAAGAACATGGCGAAAATCCCGCCTGCCCGGGTTGGAAACAGCTGTCTCATACTTAAATAGAAAAAAATCATGCCGAGCAAACCCATCACCAGACTCAGCGCCCGGACAGACAGCGGTGTCAGCCCGAAGAGCCAGATAAAAGGCAGGGATAAATAGGCATAGAGCGCATTCTGTCCACTGCCCCAGGCGATAAGGTGAATAGGCAGATGGACACCGTTGCGGTCAATCCCGTAATGCAGGATCGCGTAAGCATCATAGCCGATGGATGCCTCATCCTGATTAAGTCCTGAAGGAATAGATCCGAGATAGATTATCCGTACAATTGCACCCAGCACAAACAGCGCGAGCGGCCAAGGATTGTCTATACAGGATCGGTACACTCTTTTAAATAGGCCGGAAATAGGGATCACCTCTTCAACAATATAATCCAAATGCCGGATGATGAAAAGACTACGGAAAAAAAGCCCCGCCTAGTACAGGCAGGGCCGCAGAAATAAACTACGAGTTCTGGTTGAATTGACGATGTCTTAGCTTAACCCTGGCTGCCGATCAGAACGTAACGCAGCACAATCAGGACGGCGAGCAGCCACATCATCCAGTGGATGTCGTATTTCTTCTTACCGGCAAGATTGGCAACACAGGCCAGGATAACATAGGTTACAATACCGAACGAAATCCCGTTCGCAATATTGTAGGTGAAAGGCATGATGGCGAAGGTAAGGAACGCCGGAATAGCCAGAACCATATCCTGAAAATCAATTTGGCGGATGGACTGCGCCATAAGCACCCCGACAATGATCAGCGCGGCTGCAGTAGCCGGACCTGGAATCAGCGCGACAACAGGTGCCAAGAACAGTGCGAGCAGGAAGCAGACACCGGTAGTCACGGCAGTCAGACCTGTACGGCCGCCTTCGGCAACACCGGCAGCGCTCTCTACGTAAGCGGTAGTAGTGGAAGTTCCCAGCATCGCACCGCCGGCAACAGCTACTGCATCGACGAACATGGCATTTCCGACACGTTTCTTGCCTTCTTCGGGGTTCTTCATAATTCCGGCACGTTCAGCAGTACCAACAAGCGTACCAAAAGTGTCAAACAATTCTACGAAAGTGAAAGTGGCAATCGCGGACACGATCCCGGTGTGCATAATGCCCTCCCAGTCAAATTCCCAGAAGTTGAGCTGGGTGAAGTCAGGAACCCAAGGCGTCTGCGGATTCGACAGCGTGCTGAAATCAACAGCACCCATGAGAATAGCGACAACGGTCGTGCCCAGAATCCCGAACAGAATCGCGCCGCGCACGTGCAGCACCATCAGGATGGAAATCAGCAGCAGGCCGATAATTACCAATTGAACATTGGTGTTTTCCAGGCTGCCCATATGAATAACCGTTTCAAAGGAGAGGACATCTGTAAACTTGTTAGCGGCGATATCCTTCCCGGCTTCAACGCCGATCGTCATCAGTCCGCTGTTCTTGAGGCCGATAATGGTAATGAACAAGCCGATACCGACGGTAATGGCATGCTTCAGGCTGTCAGGAATGGCGGTAAGCAGAATCTGCCGGACACGGGTGATTGTCAACAGGATGAAGATAATCCCGGAAATAAATACGGCGGTCAGACCCATCTGCCAGGTGAATTCATGATCGGTGGTTGCCGAGGACAAAACCACGGATGCAAAGTATGCATTAAGGCCCATACCAGGCGCCAGAGCTACCGGGAAGTTGATGAACAGTCCCATGGCAATGGTGAAAATCCCTGCAGCCAATGCTGTAGCCAGGAATACGGAATACCAGCCCATGTCGATGCGGCCAAAAGCGGTCAGAGTGCCGGGATTCACCGACAAAATATACGCCATTGCCATAAAAGTGGTCAGACCGGCCATAATCTCTGTGCGCACTGTGGTGCCGTTTTCTTTCAACTTGAAAAAGCGGTTCAAATTGTTCTCCCCTAAGGTGTATGTTGTCTAAAAGCAACAAAAAGCCGGCATCTTGGGAGACACCGGCCCGAAAAAAGAGCAGCTTCGCATGTCCAATGGATAAAAATCCGAAGGATCGTGAAGGCCTTGCTCTTCTTAATCGTAGCCAGGTCATTACGGTGACCTCGTAGAGACTTCCGGGCCGATTCCGGAATTATACGAATGTTTATGCTGCTCTAACGCTTTATTATTGTAGGTGTACTTAACATAACTTGTCAATGGAAAATACGAACAATGAACGGTATTTTTTTGTTATTGTTCGTAATTCAGACATTTCTTCGGATGTATCCCGTGCCTTCCATTCAAACTGACCAACGACATTACTTAAAGAAACACAGAAAAAAATTGAAGAAATTGATTTTGTGCTAAATTCCAAAAAAGATACTATCTGCGATACCGCAAAATCCATGATGAAAAAGGTAAGGGCACACCATAAATTAATGAATAACAGCACGGGACTTACGGCCGAAGGGATTCCCCGCCGCTCCCAAATTAACGGGAGCATGCCGAAGACGATCGGTGTACTATAGGCAGCATAGGCAGGCTTAGCGTCTTTTAGCTTACTTAGCGCTCACCTTGTTGCACAACGTACACAACTCTTGCTCAAAAGTCAATTGAGACATGCATTGTAGGCCGTATGATTATGGTGTGGGTCATTCTGCGGAAACGCTGAGCTACCTTTACGGTCTATCCGCAAGAGAGCACACGCTTAGCTTGGAGGCAAAAATCAGCCGTTGCGGACAGGATGTGCTTCTGTCAATAGAGTGGACACAGTAAAATCAGTTTGCGAGTGCAAGATTGCTGTAATATAATGCCTCAAAGCGATCCGGTGAAAGATAACCCAGCTTACTGTGTATTCGTTTTCGGTTGTAGAAGAACTCAATATACCGGAACAACTGGTTCTGTGCTTCTTTTTGCGTTTGGAATTTTCTGCGGTAGATGAGTTCTCGTTTGAGAATACTGTGAAACGATTCAATGCAAGCATTGTCGTAGCAGTTCCCTCGGCGGCTCATGCTGCGAATCATATGGTATCCCTTGAGCTTCTTCCGGTACTCTACAGAGGCGTACTGACTTCCGCGGTCGGAATGGTGGATCAGTCCTTTCCCGGGCTTCTGTGCGTTGTAGGCCTTGTCCAGGGCCGCTGAAACCAATTCGACTTTCATTCGGTTGCCGAGCTGCCAGCCGACAATCTTGCGTGTGTACAAATCTAAAACGCTCGCCAAATAGATCGTGCCTTGGCGTGTTCGGATATAGGTAATATCCGTGACCCATACTTGGTTGGGTCTAGTACACACGTCGAAATGTTGGTTTAGCCAATTCGGGGCAATCGGGAAGTCGTGGTTCGAATCAGTCGTCTGAACTTTAAATTTCCCCATTGCTTGGGAACGAAGATTGTGCTCTCGCATGAGTCGGCCTACCGTTTTCTCCCCACGGTAAACCCTTCTTGCTGGAGCTTCTTTGTGATTTTGGGGCTACCGTAAATTTCACCGTTGTCATGAAAGTGGTATTCAATGCGCTGTACGAGCCGTTCCCGATGCTTCATGCGCTCACTGGGAGGGGTCGCCCGCCACTTGTAATATCCACTTCGGGAGACTCCGAGTACGCTGCACATCTTCTCAATACGGAACACGGAGCGATGTTCCTCAATAAACTGGAACTTCAGTCCCGGTCTTTGCTGAAGATGTGCATCGCCTTTTTTAGGATGGCGACCTCCTCCTCCAGATCCTTATTCTTTTGCTCGAGATCCGCAATTTGTTGTTCTTGGGCACGCAGTTTCCCGCTCCCTACAAACGGTTCATTGGGGAACTGCCGAAACTTCATCATCCAATCTTTGAGCGTTCCTTTCGGAATGTTGAGTTCTAGGGCAATCTCGTCCATGGATTTCCGTTGTTCTTGGATGTACTTTACGGTTTCTTCTTTGAACTCTTTGTTATATCGCTTCCGTTCGACCACGGTTACCACCTCTTCTAAAGTTTATTCTATTATCTATGGGGGTGTTTCCCGTGTCCACTTTTTAGTCTAATTCAGGAAAGCCGTTATTGAAACAAGATTCGTCTATTCCGCAGGACAAACGGACTGAGATGCCTTTATTTGTCCTTTTCCCCTTTATTTCAGGCTCCATCGAAGGATATAACGACTCCTGAGTCCGTATCCGCTGAAAAAACAAGATTTTGGGCAAAATAAGGTTTCCTCTGTCCGCTTCAGCGCTTTAGTCCGCTGGTGGAGCCCAATTCTCCTGCATCACTTATATCCTCGGAGGCGTCCAAGATATCCGTATTTTTTGACATTGTATAATTTCCTATACAATAAAAAATACTCCCTTCTATTTGCTAAACAACGCAGATAAAAGAGAGTAATTTTTTGCACTCTATAGTTGCGGATGAAAAGGAACTTTCAATGCCCTTTTATTCCCATTCAATCGTTGCCGGCGGTTTCGAGGTGATGTCGTAGACTACCCGGTTGACATTCTCAACCTCGTTAACGATACGTACTGAAATTTTCTCCAGTACCTCCCAAGGGATACGTGCCCAGTCGGCGGTCATGCCGTCGATGGAGGTAACTGCGCGGATGCCTACGGTGTACGAATACGTACGCTCGTCACCCATAACGCCCACACTCTTCATGTTAGGCAAGGCGGTGAAATACTGCCAGATCCCGCGGTCTAGTCCAGCTTTGGCGATCTCTTCACGCAGGATGAAGTCGGAATTGCGCACGATCTCCAGCTTCTCTTCGGTAACCTCGCCCAGCACGCGGATAGCAAGTCCCGGACCCGGGAAAGGCTGGCGCCAGACGATGGCATGCGGCATTCCCAGCTCTTCGCCCAGCTTGCGCACCTCATCCTTGAACAAGGTATTCAAAGGCTCGATCAGGCTGAACTTCATATCTTCCGGCAGTCCGCCGACATTGTGGTGCGATTTGATAGTCTGCGCCGTTGCCGTGCCGCTCTCCACAATATCGGTGTACAGTGTTCCTTGGGCAAGGAAAGAGAACTCACCCAGCTTGGCCGATTCTTCGTCGAAGCAGTAAATGAACTCGTTGCCGATGATTTTGCGCTTCTGTTCGGGATCGGAGACACCTGCCAGCTTGCCCAGGAAACGCTCGCGCGCATCGATCTTCACCACATGAATATCGAATTTGCCGACAAAGGTTTCCATTACGCTCTCTGCTTCACCCTTGCGCAGAAGACCGTGATCGATGAACATACAGGTCAGCTGGTCGCCGATAGCGCGGTGAATCAGCATCGCAACTACCGAGGAGTCCACACCGCCGCTGAGGGCGCAGAGCACTTTTTTGTCACCGACTTTGGCCTGAATATCCTTGACGGCATCCTCAATAAACGATTCCATCGTCCATTTGCCTTCACAGCCGCAAACCTCATACAGGAAGTTCGAGATCATCTCATTCCCGTTCACGGAGTGGCGCACCTCCGGATGGAATTGCACCGCGAAGAATTTGCGGTCCGCATGGCTCATTGCCGCAATCGGAGCACTCTCCGTGCCGGCATCCAGCTTGAACCCGGCAGGAAGCTCCACCACATGGTCTCCGTGGCTCATCCATACCGTCTGGCCGCTTTCGAGGCCGGCAGCCAGCACAGCGTCCAGTTCAAAGTCAACGTTGGCCTTGCCGTATTCCCGCTTGTCCGCACGTTCAACCTTCCCGCCCTGCTGATGGGCCATAAGCTGCATCCCATAGCAGATGCCGAAAATTGGCAGTCCCAAATCATAAATGGCCGGATCTACGTGAGGCGCATTCTCAGCGTACACACTGCTTGGTCCCCCGGAGAACACGATCCCTTTTGGCGAAAGTGCCTTAATCTTCTCAATTGGCGTATTGTACGGCAGAAGCTCGCTGTATACCCCCAGGTCCCGGATTCTGCGCGCGATAAGTTGATTGTATTGTCCCCCGAAATCGAGAACGACGATAATTTCATTTGGCTTGTTCATTACGTGCCTCCCTTGATTATTGGATTCATTATACTCATGGTTAATTCTCACCGTCAAGGAAAGTAGGGCACGTTGTCTCTATGGTTTTTTCCTTGTCCGGCGCGCGGATACCCGCAGTTTGGCGGATGTTGATAGGTTGGAATTCCGCAGGATGAGCCAGAGGGAATTTATGGCTGATGCAGAGGGGGCATACCGGGATTATTTCAAACACTAGCCGAAGTGGAAAAAGGGAACTTACATTAACGGATCCCGCGTCCCCGCAAACGTTAATTGGAAAAAGGATCACTAATCCGGCCTTTTAGCATCCTCAGCAGGGATTTCGCTTCATTTAACTCTACTTTTTCCCACTATTCCCTCAAAAATAAAGCTTCTGCATCCATTTAGGTGTACTAATTCCACTTCACTTTCCCGCAGCTCTCCTTGAGCCTACTCTACCGCGACATCAAAAGGAAAGGATCGTTTCCTGACTACTAAAAAATAGGCCATTCGCTGTTCGGGCAGCAAATGGCCTGCTGATCAAGCCAGGCGGAAGGTGATCGCCAGACAGTTGGCGACAAAGGCCGCTCCTTCTGCACCGGCTGCCGGGACTAGCGCCAAGCCCCTTTGGCCGGGTGACGGGTTGTCCGGGATCGGCGCTGTTTCCCGCGCCGGGATGCCCGGGAGCGGCGCTAATTCCCGCGCCGAGATGCCCGGGAGCGGTGCTAATTCCCGCGCCGAGATGCCCGGGAGCGGCGCTGGTTCCCGCGCCGGGATGCCCGGGAGCGGCGCTGGTTCCCGCGCCGGGTTGCCCGGGAGCGGCGCTGGTTCCCGCGCCGTGAACCCTGGCCGGGCGGACCAGCACGGTGGTGCTGATGCCGCGCGGCTGCTGTACGCCAGGGCTTCCCACTGGCGTATGAACTGCCGGACCGCGGCGCGCAGCCGCGCGTCCTCAATCGCCAGGGAGGCGGCGTACTCCCTGGCCGTTACCCCGGGCGGCGGCGGCCCGTACCGCGCCGTCAGCCCGCGCCAGGCCAGAGCGGCGGCGCGCAGCTGCCGCTCGCGGCTGACCCTGCCTGCGCGCCGCGCCGCCGGCAGCAGGGCCAGGCAACGCCGCCAGCGCCAGGCGGCGGCCAGCCCCACCAGCGCGGCGGCAGCCGGCGCTGGCGGGTTCCCGCCCGCCTGCGGCAGGGCGGGCAGGGCGTCCGCGCCAAGCGCAGCGGACGCGGGGATTCCCGGCGGCGCAGATGCAGCCGCGGCGGGGTCCGCCGCCGGGCCTGCGGCAGCGGCGAGGGCGGCAGCGGGCGTAGGGTCGAACGGGACCCAGCCCGTGCCGGGAAAATAGACCTCCACCCAGGCATGTGCATCCCCCTGGGTAACGTCATAGCGCGGCGGTACAGCATCTGCCGCCAGGGTTCCCGGCCCGTAGCCCTGGACATAGCGGGCCGGAATGCCGGAGCTTCGCAGCAGCACGGTCATCGCTGTCGCAAAATGCACACAGTAGCCCTGCTTCGTGACGAACAGAAAGTCATCCGTGAAATCAGACCCCTGTGGCGGTATCCGGGTCTTCAGCGTGTAAGTAAATCCGTTCTGCAGGTAATCCCGAACGGCGGAGACAGCGGCATAGCGCGTGTCCGCAGAAGCCGTGAGCCTCCCGGCCAGTTCAGCGACCCGGCGAGGCTGCTGAGCCGGCAGCTGCAGATATGAATCCCGCACGGACACCGGGTCCATTCCGGCAGAAGCCCGCAGCACAGCCGGGTCGCTCTCCGGGAGTATCGAAGCTACTGTGTATTCCGCAACTCTGACGGAACCGCCCGCCTCAGGAAGCCTGAAGCTGTCCTTCTGCGGATTAGCCAGCACATAACCAAGCCGGCTGCCATCCGTCAGTGTGACGTTTTCAATATCAGCCACTGTTCCGGCACCGAACAGCGGCAGTCCGCCCGAGGAGGGGACCGCGAATTGAATCCGCTGAACAAGCCTGCGGCTCTTTCCGGCCTCTTCTGCCTGGTTCTGTCCCGGACCCGGCAGAGCGGTTAGATTAAACGGCAGAAATGCCGTCCCGTCCCTAATCCAGCGGCGTCCATCATAGTAGGCAATACTCTCTCCCCTCCAGTAGGAGGGCTGATCGGCCACAACACTGAAAACTGCTTCAGCACTGGAAGCCAGGGGAGCGCCCAGCTCCGCTTCTCCTGAACCATAGCCTGTGCTCCCTGACCGGATCTGCTGCTGTTGTGAAGATTCCTGGATTTGCCCTGCCGCCCAGTGCTGCATCCTGTCCAATATCGGCTGGAAGGTGATCGGCCCGCCTTGACGCGCTCCATACAGCTGCCCGCCTGTCCAGGCTGCCAACGTGATGATCAACGCTGCGGCCAGTGCCAGCCCACCCCAGCGCGTATAAGGAAGGACAGCGCTTCCGGTGCCTTCTTTAAGCCGCAGCAGACGGTTCAAGGCCTGCAGCCATAGAATCAGACCCAGAGCAACTATGACATCCCCGGTTGTTTTCACCGTGAAGCCCATATCCAGCGCCAACAGGTATATCAGAGTCACTAGAGTAAACAGCGTCGTGCTGCCCCTGTACAGCGCCAGCTGCTGCACAGAGCAAACCAGCAGCCCCCAGCCCAGCACCAGAATTAGCAAGCGGCTGTTCTCGCTTAGCGCTGAGATATGTCCTGAGAAGAGCAGCGCCAGATCGTCTGACACTTCTGCGGCATACAAGCTTAGCCAGCGTCCCCCCTCATTGCCGTCACATATATAGAACCAGGTCAGAGACATGATCATGAACTGAACCGGATATTGAACGAAATTAGGAAGCCGGAGACTTCCCCACAACAGCAAGGCTGCGGCACAAAACAGCAGCGTGTGCAGCAGCCGCAGTGTCTCCGGCTCCACGGCAGTCCGGAGCAGGGGAAGCAGCCATTCCATGAATAGCCCCATAATGGCCAAAGAGAACAGCAGCCGATAATGCAGAGGACTACTGTCCCTGCAATCAGCTTGACTGTCCTCCACATGATCCCGGATGTCCAAGGCTGCTGAGGTATCGGTCCGCAGCCCCCAGCGCTTCTTCCGCACGGGTAACATTCCGGTAAATTCTACTGCCGCTGCGGTCGTCCGCCCCCTACCAAAGCGTTGATCGCTCCTGAAATCCATGGACTTCCACCCCTTGTTTCCTTTTGACAGGGAACCGTCCCCGAGGCAATACAGGCAAGCACCAAGTCTGGTCAAGCTGGTGCCGATTGTGGCTGCCGGACTCCACGGGCTATTCACCGGACCTCCTGCCGGCCGCGGGGCTGGCTGATCCCAGACATAATACAGTTCAACTTTCACGCCCTGCACCAGAAAACGGGCAAGTGTACGGGCGGCTTCTTCCTCCAGCCTGCCGGTAATGACTACAGCTGTCATCCCGGGAATCCAGCCCCGCGAAGCATCCTCCAGCAGCGCGCTTAGAGAACGCCCGCCGTCCGGGGTAATCTCGGTGAGCATATCCTGTACTCTGGACGGGATTTGTCCTAGTCCTTCATGTTTGGCCATGCCTTCCGGCCATCCGCCGCTGAAGAACTGCACATAGGAGCCGGTTTGCTCTGCAGCCAGCAATAGCCCCATTGCAGCGGAAACAGCCCGTTCAAAGGGGGCAGGCGGGTTCCCGCGCTGCCCCCGCGGTGTCAGAGCCCCGCAGGGAATTTCATATTCCCCGGAACTGTTGGCCAGAACAATGCAGGACATGCGTCCTTCTTCCCGCTCCGGCACCCGGCTCTGCAGCGTCCCCTTCCGTGCAGTGTTCTTCCAATGAATCCGGCTGAGCGGGTCACCCGGAGCATACTCGCGGATTTCACCGGCTTCGGCGCTGTAATTACGCGTTCGGCTGCTGCTTACCGTGTCACCCGGCATTACACTGCTGTATTGTGCAGTTCTGCCTATATACAGGGGTCTTGGCCGGACTTTGAAGCTGTCGCCGCTTCCGGACTGACAGCCTCCGGTAAATAAGCCAAGCAAATCTCCCCAGCTGACACTGCACCCGTGAAGCCGGTGTACTCCGCGCTGCACCTCATGCAGCGAATAGGTGTAGGCCAGCGAGCGCCGGAATCCGGGAAACAGCAGCTGCTGGTGCGTCCCGCCGCTCCATTGGTCGGCTATAACCATCCACGGCAATGGAATTCGTGTCCTGAAGGTGACCTTCACGTCCACAGTCAGCGTATCCCCTGCTACAGGATGGACAGCAGACAGGCTGCGGGTAACCGTCACCTTGCGGGGACCCAAGAGCTGCAGCAGCAGCCCTCCAAGCATTAGAACTCCGCTGGCCGTTAAGAGAAACAGCAGTGTTTCTCCTCCGCGCCAGGCATACAGGGCGCCGGTGACAGCCGCCATTGAGAGTATTCTTATCCACTCTCCGGCAACATTTCGGGCCCGGTGAACAGGCAGGCTTCCGGTCGTATTCAAGCTATTGTGTTCTTTCCGGTCAAGCGGGTCCGGTTTCATTAAGGATGAAGAGGACAATTGGGCTACCCTTCCTTTGGCCATAGACTAGCTTCCTGCAGCCATAAGGAGCTATGGCGCGGAGGAGCCTGATAATGTCTATTCTTCCCACGAAAAAGGGTGCCCAGACCTCCAGCTTTGCTACATTTCAAAGCGTCTTTACTCTGCGTTCCTCCGCAGTCACTGCTGCGGTCAGCGGCGGGTGTCCGGCAGCATCCAGCAGCCCGCGGAGGGAGACCCATAGCGAAGAGCCGATGAGCTGCACGTCCGCACTGCGGATCTGCTGTCTGCCGTCCCCATCCGTTACAGTGAGCTGCTGATGCGCTGCATCCGCCAGGATGGTCCGGCCATTCCAGACCACCCTGCCGGAGCGGCTGGACACCTCCCAGCTGACCTTCCCCCCAAGCCTTTCAACTGCTGCACGCAGCGGCACCTTATATTGCCCTCCACTGATGGTGTACTCTCCGGGGAGCAGCTTGGCTTCCAGCAGGCCAACCTCCAGGGCCAGCGCCTTGCCCGGTGTGAACAGCTCAAGGTTAGGAAGGATATTCGCAGCAATCCATGCTTTGGAAGGCTGGGCATGACCCGCTCCGGCAGCGGAGGCAGATACTCTGAACTGGACTGGCTGCACCTCCCCGTCCAGCACGCCAAAGGTATATCCAGCGGCTTTATAGCGCTTGATAATCTCCGGCAGGGCCTTGGCGCTCTGCTCGTGGCCGCCTCCGTCATGAAGCAGCAGGATTACCCGGGAAGCGGTCAGATCTGCTACAGATTCCCGCAATATATCCGCAGCAGGCACCCCTTTGCGCCTGGAATCACCACTATCCGCCGTCCAGTCCATTACGGAATAGCCGGCTTGCGCCAGGAGCCGGAAATACGTCTTGTCGAAATGTCCGAACGTGCCGCCCGGAGCACGTACGAGCTGCGGGCGCACCCCGGTGATGTTCCGGACAATCTCCTCGGTTTGCTTGATTTGCGACCAAAACTCTGTAAAGCTGCTATATAAATCACGGTAATTATGATTATACGTATGATTGCCGATGGCATGGCCCTGTTCCCATATGGCGCTGATCAGCTCCGGGCGCTGTTCGGCCTGCTCCCCAAGCACAAAAAAGGTCGCCTTCACCCCCTGCCGGCGCAGAATTTCCAGAACCTTTGGAGTGATTTTGCTGGGGCCGTCGTCAAATGTTAAGTAGACTATTTTTTGCTTGGTCTGCGCAGGCAGGGGAGGTTTGGCAGGAACTTTGGATACTGCGGCCCCATTCTTTACTGCAGCCTCTGCCCTTATTGCAGTCTTTGCTGAGGTTTGGGCGGCTGCCTGTGAAGGAGTAAGGCTCATGGAAAATGCTGCGCCTGAAGCAAAGCTTGGCAGCGGTTGAAGCCGGCCGGCATCAGGCGGTGCCAGAGGCACAGCTTGCGTCAGGGCAGCCGGAAGATTATTCTTAAAGAGTACTGTACGCCCCGCAAATGCAAGGACCAGAACTACCATAGTAAGCAAACCGCCGAGCACGACCCGGCGGACATTATTTTTTGGGCAACCCTTCATCTTCTCTACCTCCAGCTTTCTATTGGCGCGTTCGCGTCTTTTGGTAGATTGTATGAAGACAAGCCCGGAAATAGAATTAGGCATGGTGCCCTTGGAGAGTGAAGACTTATGGAAATGCTGAAATGGATACAGGAATTGTTCGCCAGTTATGGCTATAGTGTGCTTTTTTTTGGACTTTTGCTGGAGTTTGTGGCTCTGCCTTTTCCCGGAGAAACCACCATGGCCTTTGCAGGCTTTCTTTCTTACACCGGCAAGCTTGACTTCTTTGTGCTGATCGCTGTGGCTTTTGCCGGAACTACAGTTGGCATGACGGTGACTTATTTTATCGGGCTTAAGGCCGGACTTCCTTTTATTCAGCGGTATGGCAAATGGTTTCTGTTCTCGGAGACCAAGCTGGAGAAAACGCAGCACTGGTTCGACCGTTATGGCAGCATTCTCGTTTCCATCGGCTACTTCATCCCGGGGTGCGCCATTTTACCGGCTACTTTTCAGGTATTACTGCTCTGCCGTTCCGTAAGTTTGCCCTCTATGCATACAGTGGCGCTTTGCTGTGGGTAGTGCTTTTTCTGGGAATCGGAAAAATATTCGGCCCCCAGTGGATGGGCATCTTCCATCTGGTAGAGAAAAATGCAATCTGGATTGCCGCAGGCGTCGCAGCCGTCGCAGCATTTATCATCCTGTACCGCTACAGGCATAAGATCGGGTCCCGGCTGCTCCGGCGCAAAACAGGCATTAACCTGGAAACCCAGGTGGTTAAGGTCAAAGAGCCGTCCAAGTAAAAAACAGTGTGTTTTTCTAGGGTCACTGGCGCAGTTGCGTTGGCATCTTCTTCCGGTCACGGAGCAGCCATGCCAACACTCCGAGCAGCAATGCCGCCCCTGCGAAGCCGGCACCGCCTGCGAAGCCCAATGCCCTCGGCTCCATGACCTCCAGCAGCCAGCCGGCGCTGAACATGGACAGCCCAATCAGTGAACCGCCCAGCGCTGATAATATCCCAAAAACAACCGGCTGCTGGGCGGCAGGCGTTTCCCGCATCACCAGCGTATCCAGACAGGCACTCCCAATCCCCCCGCATAACGACAGCAGAATATATAGCACAAAGGCCACCCCGAAATGCCTGCTGCCACTGATGCACATCAGCAGAATCCCCTCCAGCAGCAAACCGCCAAGCGCAATCCCGAGCAGCCTCCGTTTCAGCAGCCGCCCGGCAAAAAAACTGAGGCTCAGCCCGGTGCCGAGTGCGGCATAGAAAGCTCCGACCCCCACATCGCCTGCATGAAACACCTGTACCGCATACACACTGATCAGCACATTGTCCCATCCATTAATCACCGGCACCAGCAATTCATAGGCCAGAATGATCTGCAGCACCTGACTGCCGCCAATCAGAACCCTAAGGCTCTGCCAGCGGCCAGTCCTTTTCAGAGGGCTCTGGATAACCGGTTCCGCCGGAACAGAATCTCCCAGCAGTTCAGTCCCGCTGGAGACGGCTGCTGGAAACGATATGCCCCAGACCAGAAGAGCAGCCAGCAGGAACGAGACGGCATTCGCTACAAAAGCCATTTCCGGCCCCCACCACAGCGACACTAGTCCGCCTGTAAATGCCCCCAGGATCAGCACACAGCCGGTCATCAGCTGCTCCAGACTATTGATTTTATGCAAGGAGTCAGGACCGGCCAACAGCGGAATCGAGGATTTGCGCACTGGACTGTAAAGGGCTTCCCCAGCCGCCATAATAAAGCTCCCGGCATACAGCAGCCAGAGCCTGTCGGCTCCGTCTACCAAAAGAAAGGACAAGGCGACCGGCACACGCAGCAAGTCAACGGCCATCATTATTGTTTTGCGCGGCAGCCTGCCGGCAAGCATTCCGCCAAGCGGGGCCATGAACAGAAAAGGGAGCACCCTCATCCCCAGCGAGATCCCTACCGCCATCCCCGATCCGGTCACCTGCAGAATCAGCGCCAGCATAGCGACGCTGCTGAACCGGTCGCCGATGCCGTTAACCAGTCCGGCCGCAAACAACTTGGAATACCCCTTAGATTTCCGCTTCAGCACTTCCATTGAGCCATTCTCTGTTATATTCATGTTCACAACTTATCCCTCACATCTAATATTATATAATAATCTAATTAGATGTTATTCTAATATTAGATAAATTGCAAGGCTGTTTCCTTTGATTCTGTGCGGGAATACAGGGATAATGAACCTATGAATACACGCGAAAGAAGGAAGCCTGTGTGAAAATTGACCGTCTGCTCTCCATTGTCATTTTGCTGATGAACCGCCCGCTGGTCCAGGCCAAGGAACTGGCCGATATGTTCGAGGTGTCTGTGCGCACCATTTACCGTGATATCGACAGTATTAACGGAGCCGGCATTCCCGTCGTCACCTATCAAGGCGCGAATGGCGGCATTGGGCTTATGGAGGGATACCGGCTGGACCGCAATGTGCTTTCGGAGCGCGAGCTGGCCGATATTTTTACTGCCCTGCAGAGCGTATCTTCTTACGGAGCCGGAGAACACAACCTGCTTATGGAAAAAATCAGCAGCGTGATTCCTCCCTCAAAGTCGCATGCCTTCCGCAGCAAAACTACCCAGCTAATTGTCGACTTCTCCCCCTGGGGGCTGCAGGGTCCGCTGGAGGAGCGCCTGGCTCTGCTGAAGGAAGCGCTGGAGGAGAGCACTGCCGTGGCTTTTGATTATGTCAGCGCAGACGGCCAGATCAGCCACCGGATTGTGGAGCCATATACGCTTGTACATAAAGGTGCGGGGTGGTATTTATACGGATTCTGCATACAGCGCCAGGATTTCCGGCTGTTTAAGCTGCTGCGCATGAAGTCGCTGGCTAAGGAAGCCCGGAGCTTTGAACGGCTGGATATTCCCCTGCAGGATCTGCCCTGGACAGAGGGCTGGAAAGAACCGCTGAATACACAGACCGTTGTCCTGCATTTTTCGGCAGAGGGCAGACATCTGGCGGAGGACTACTTTGATTGCGAGGAGCTGGAGGCCGATGGCAACGGCGGGTATACCGTTAGATTAGCTTATGCGGAGAACAACTGGCTGTACGGCTTTTTGCTGAGCTTCGGAACGGTTGTGGAGGTACTGGAGCCTGAACCGGTCCGCCGCAGGCTGGCCGGACTGGCAGCAGAAATTGCCGCCAAATATAAGCTCTTATAGCCTAATTAGGATCAGAACTCGCATTCTATCCTGAAATAACGATGTCCGATTCTTACGGAAGACTGCGGATTTCAAGTACGAAAAAGGACTATCCAAGCAGCCCAGGTAAGGCTGGCGGATAGTCCTTTTTTGGTTCAGACCATAATTTATGATGATGCAAATGATCTTATGCCTGCTGCGACTTCACCTTGGACGGCTGCACAGGTTCGGTCTCTTCCGTTTGCAGGAAGTCAGGCTGAGGTGAGGTCTTCTTGATGAACAAGGCCAGCACCAGAGCTACAACCGTCACCCAGGTAGCCACGGTAAATGCATGGGTAATCCCGTTGATCGTTGCGTCCTGTGTAAGCTTGAGCATAGCCGCCTTGTCGGTCTGGGATACAGATCCGCTCATTACGGCTTCTGTAATGTTGCTCTTCGTCCGGTTGGTCATCAGGCTGACGAACAGCGCCATACCCAGGGCTCCCCCTACCGTCCGCAGGGTATTCGACATTGCCGTACCGTGTGAAGCCAGACGCTGCGGCAGCTGGTTCAGACCGGCGGTTACGATTGGCATCATCAGCATGGACATCCCGAACATCCGCGCCGTGTAAGTCAGAATCAGGTGGGTATACGTAGTGGTATGGGTGATCTGGCTGAACTCCCAAGTAGTAATTGTAGTGATAATCAAGCCTATGACGGACAGCCATCTGGCGCCGATTTTATCAAAAATAATCCCTGTGATCGGAGACATTATGCCCATCAGGATTGCACCCGGCAGAAGCATAAGTCCCGACTCCATCGGTGTAAAGCCACGGATCGTCTGGAGATAAATCGGCAGCAGAATCATCCCGGAATACAGTGCCATTGTGACAATAATGTTGATTACAGTAGTTAATGAATACATGTTGTAACGGAAAATGCGGAATTCCAGCAGCGGCTTGTCGGTCTTAAGCTCACGCCAGACAAACAAAGCCAAAGCCACAACGCCCAGAATCAGGCAAGCATACACAGTTGCACTGTTCCAGCCGTCTGTTCCGGCATCACTGAAGCCGTACAGCAAACCGCCGAAAGCAAGCGTGGACAGCACCACACCCATTTTATCCAGTCTGGGTGAAGTCAGCTTTCCGACATTCTGCATTGTCTTCATGCCAAGCAGGGTAGAGAAAACAGCCAGCGGAAGCACAATGTAGAACAGCACCCGCCAGGAGTAGTTCTGAACCACCCAGCCGGACAGCGTTGGTCCTACAGCCGGGGCGAAAATCATGGCGACCGCCATCAGGCCCATCGCTTTGCCGCGCTCTTCGATCGGGAAGATCCGCAGGAATACGATGTTCATCAGCGGCATCAGAATACCTGCGCCGACAGCCTGGATCACTCTGCCGACCATAATCATCTCAAATCCGGTACCTATAGCACAGACCAGCGTTCCTATGGAGAAAAGCATCATTGCGGTAGTAAACAATTGACGGGTAGTAAACTTCTCCACCAGATAGGCACTGATTGGAATAAGCACCCCGTTCACCAGCATAAATCCTGTTGTCAGCCATTGTGCCGTATTGGCGGCAATCTTGAGGTCTTCCATCATTTTGGGCAGTGCCACATTCATCAGCGTCTGATTAAGCAGCGCCACGAACGCGCCGATCAGGAGGGCCGCAATAATGGGACCTCTGCGTATCGTCTTCGACGTCGCGGCAGCGTTAGCAGTTATTGTGCTCATAACTTGTTGTTCTCTCTCCCTTGTTCCAAAATGGTAATGATTTCCCGGTGCAATCTCAGCAGTTCCCTGGCATCCTCCGGCGGTATATTCGCCAAGGGCTCCAGATGGCTGCGGAGCGATTGCTTGCTTTGCTCCCTGATCTCCCGGCCTTTGTCGGTTATTGCCAGCTTAAATATACGTCTGTCGCTCTCCGAGCGTTGTCTGGTTATCAGTCCAGCCTTGACCATCCGGTCGACCACACCGCTGGCAGCGCTGTTTCCCAAATGCAGCAGATCCGCAAGCTCCGTAATCCCTACATGCGGGTGTGCCTCCAATTTGCGCAAGACCATTAGCTGCGTGGATGTGATATTGAGCTTTTCTGCATCCTTCCACATCAGCTGCTGGAAATTATGGATAATGCAGCGGAATGAAGAAAAGATATCATCCAATTGCTTCTCTCTATCCTCCAACATTCATCGCCTCCAACCATTCAGTAAACCTATTAATAATTCGCATGCGAACTATTTTACTATTTACCTATTTATTCGTCAACCACTTGCTGAAAATTTCTGAAAAAAATCATGGCACCACAGCATATCCTTAGTGTGGGCCTCTGCCGCAAAACAGACACGCTTTAAAACCAACCAGCTTTGGGATTTGTTATATAATCTAGAGCATAAGCCTACATTAAAGCGGAAGCGGTGAGCCCTTTATGTCTCTTGAAGCACGGAAAATCTGGAATGCCAGCCATCAGCAACTGACGCGAATCATTACAAAGCCGGAAGAGCATGCTAATGCGGCGGCTCTTTTTTTGGAGCTGCATAACTGCCTCTACGCCTCAAACGGCAACAACCCGGAGCAGACCAATTATGAAGACGAGCTGTTAAAAGATCTCCGGGAGCAAACCATGCGCAGTTATCCGGTACATACGGCTAACAGCAACAATTCGATCGTGTGGCACATATGGCATAGCGCACGTATCGAGGATATTACGATGAATATCCTCACTGCGGACCGTGATCAGATTCTCCATTCAGAACATTATGCAGATAAGCTCCATACCCCTTTTATTCATTCCGGAAACGGGATGAGCGAACAGGAGATCGCTGAATTCAGCGCAACCGTCGACTTGGAAGCCTTGCTGGAATATCGCCAGGCCGTAGCCGCCGGGACACGATCCATTATCGCTGGATTGCAGCCAGGGCAATTCCGTAGCAAGCCCCGTTCAACCCAGATCAGCAGAATTTCCGCAGAAGGCGCTGTCAAGGAAACGGAGCAATGGCTGATAGACTACTGGGGAGGCAAAACCATTGCCGGCCTCGTACTGATGCCTGCCACAAGGCATAACTTTGTTCATCTGAACAAAGCTATGCGCGTCAAGCTGAAACTGCAAAAATAACTCCTCATCTCCTAATGAGCCTGCCTGCTTCGTCCTTGGAGCATGGGTTGCCAAAATAAAAAGAGCGTACCCCCGTCTAAAGGGTACGCTCTTTGAATTTCACTGAACTGCAAGCTTACAGGTCGCTTCTGATGCTTCCGACCACTACAGGCTTCATTGCACTGCCTCTTTTCACCTTTGCGGCAGAGGATGGAGTGCTGCTCGTCAACCCGCTGGCGATCGACATCATCAGCTTGATCCGGTTCGCCTGGTTGACGACACTGACACCGGCATCGTAATCAATGGCGGCAATGTTGGCGCCGGGATACAGGTCCTTCAGCCCCTTAATCATTCCCCGTCCGGTAATATGATTCGGCAGACAGGCAAAAGGCTGGATACAAGCAATATTATTAACCCCGTTATCCAGCAGATCCATCATTTCTGCGGTCAGGAACCAGCCTTCGCCCATTTGATTGCCTACGGAGACCAGGCGGCTGGCCTTCTCGGCCAGTCCGTAAATATTCTCACGGCCTTTGGCCAGACCTGCTTCCTCCAGCGCCGCCTTGACAGGCTTGCGGTAAATTTCCAGGTAGGAAATCAGCATCGGATTAAAGAAGCCCAGCTTTTTGCTTTTGCCGAACTGCTCGGCTTTGTATATCGGATTGTAGACGCAATAGAAAATAAAATCCAGGAAATCCGGCATAACCGCCTCGCCCCCCTCGGCCTCAATCATCTCTATGATGTGGTTGTTGGCGTCCGGATGGAACTTGATCAGGATCTCGCCGACGATCCCCACCTGCGGCTTCACGGTCTTGACCACCGGAAGCTGAACGAATTCGGCGACGATTTCGCGGGTCAGCCGTTTGTATTCCCGGAACGAAAAGGTCGAAAGACTGGACTTGCAGCGGTCCATCCCTTTGCGGAACAAGGCCTGTGCGCTTCCCGGAATCACTTCATATGGTCTGAAGCGGTGCAGCAGCCGCATCATCAGGTCGCCATAGCAGGCGGCTGCAATCAGCCGGTTGGCCAGCCTCAGGCTGATCCGGAACCCCGGCTGGTTCTCCATTCCGGAGGCATTTAGCGAAATTACCGGAATCTGCCCTAATCCGGAGTCCTTCAGCGCCTTGCGCAAGAGCGAGATATAATTGGTTGCCCGGCAGCCGCCCCCGGTCTGCGACATGATTACAGCGGTCCGGTCCGGATCATAGTCTCCGCTCTTCAGGGCAGACAGCATTTGCCCGATAGTGACAATCGCCGGGTAGCAGGCATCATTGTTGACATACCGCAGGCCTTCCTCTGTCTCCTTCGGCCCGGTGCTTTCCAGGATTTTGAGCCGGTATCCGGCGTCCCGGAAGACGCGTTCGAACAGCTCAAAATGGATGGGAGACATTTGTGGTGCCAGAATGGTGTAGGTTTCCTTCATTTCCTTCGTAAACGGCATGTTGGCCTGTGTTTTATACAGGAGCTGGGGCTTCACATCCCCTTTTTCCCGCTCGCGCATAGCCGCAAGCAGCGACCGCAGACGGATGCGCGCCGCGCCCAAATTGCTGATCTCATCAATCTTGATCAAGGTATATACCTTGTTGTTGCGCTCCAAAATTTCCTGAACCGCATCGCAGGTAATGGCATCAATGCCGCAGCCGAAGGAGGTCAGCTGTACCAGCTCCAGATCATTCCTGCTGGCGGCCAGACGGGCCGCACGGTACATCCGGGCATGGTAGGTCCACTGGTTAACCACGCCCACTTCCCCTTCACTGCGGTCCAGATGGCAGATAGAATCCTCGGTCAGCACAGCCAGACCCATGCCCGTGATCATCTCGGCGATGCCGTGATTAATCTCGGGATCTGCATGGTAGGGATGGCCGCAGAGCAGAATGCCTTTGGTACCGCTATGGGTAAGGAACTCCAGCGTTTCTTCACCTTTGTTCCGCAGATCAGCTTTGGCCCGCTCGGCTTCGGCAAGTCCCGTCTGCACGGCAGCAGCAATTTCTTCCTTCGGGATATCCATGAAGGTTTTTACCAGAACCCGGGTGAGCGCCGGAATATCATCGAAGGTCAGAAACGGGCTCACGAGCGGTATGTTTTTTTCTTTTAATCCATCCATATTGTTGCGGATCACTTCGGGATAAGAGGCCACCACCGGGCAGTTGAAGTGGTTCTGCGCCGCGTCGTCTTCCTTCTTCTCGTATACAACCGCCGGATAAAAGATGAAATCGACGCCTTTGCCAAGCAGGCTCTGCACATGTCCGTGGGCCATCTTCGCCGGATAGCAGATGGATTCTGAAGGAATGGTATCCATTCCGCTCTCATAGAGCTTCTTGCTGGATTTCGGCGACAGCACCGCCCGGTAGCGCAGTGTGGTGAAAAAGGTATGCCAGAACGGATAGTTCTCGAACATGTTCATGGTCCGCGGAATGCCGACTGTCCCCCGCTCCGCCTGCTCCACAGACAGCCCCTCATAATCAAAAAACCGTTCATATTTGTATTGCATGAGATTCGGCAGATTATTCTTCTCTTTCTTGCCTCCGGCCCCGCGCTCACAGCGGTTGCCGGTGACATGGAAGCTCTTGTCCGGGAAGCGGCTGATCGTCAGCGCGCAGTTGTTAGCGCATAGTCTGCAGCGGCCCGGCGACACTTCATATTGGAAGGCTTCCAGTTCTTCCGGTCCCAGCAGGGTGCTGACCCCGTCAAGACCGGCATACTCTCTGGCAAGCAATGCACAGCCGTAGGCGCCCATCACTCCGGCAATATCCGGTCTGACCACTGTTCTTCCGGTCAGCAGCTCAAAGGCGCGAAGCACGGCTTCATTATAGAAGGTACCCCCTTGGACAATGATGTTGCGCCCCAGATCGTCAGCGTTGCGGATTTTGATGACCTTCTGGAGCGCATTTTTGATGACCGAATACGCAAGCCCTGCCGACAGATCAGCCAGCGTGGCCCCTTCCTTCTGCACCTGCTTCACTTTGGAATTCATAAAAACCGTGCAGCGGGAGCCCAGATTGACCGGCTGGGCGGATTCCAGTGCCGCTGCGGCAAATTCCCCGATGCCAAGCCCCAGTGCGGACGCAAAGCTCTCCAGGAAAGAGCCGCAGCCCGCCGAGCAGGCTTCGTTCAGCATGAGGCTGTCGATGGCGCCGCCGCGGATCTTGATGCACTTCATATCCTGTCCGCCGATATCCAGAATGAAATCGACCTCCGGCATGAATTTGGAGGCTGCCTTGTAGTGCGCGACCGTCTCCACTTCGCCGCCGTCTGTACGCAGCGCTGCCTTGACCAGGCCTTCCCCATAACCGGTTGCATATGCACCGGCAATATGGCAGCCTTCAGGCAGAATCCGGTAGATCTCCTTCAGGGCATCGCTGACGGACTGCAGGGGGTTGCCTTTGTTGCT
Organism: Paenibacillus sonchi; assembly: GCF_016772475.1. Taxonomy (NCBI): domain Bacteria; kingdom Bacillati; phylum Bacillota; class Bacilli; order Caryophanales; family Paenibacillaceae; genus Paenibacillus; species Paenibacillus sonchi. The sequence continues at coordinate 2,649,108 of NZ_CP068595.1, read as the reverse complement.
TCCATAAAAGGTATAGAGGATTTCATCCGCAGCGCCGGTAATCACCAGCTTGGTTGTGGTAGATCCGGCATCGATGCCGAGGTAGCAAGGTCCCTGATATGTATCCAGCTCCGAACGCGGAGCTGCTGCCTGGCTGTGGCGGAGCCGGAACTGCTCCAGAGCCTCCGGCGAGGCGAACAACGGCTGCAGTTCGGCATCCTCGGCACGGTCGGCCGAGAAATCAACGGCATCCAGCCGGGCCATCCAGCCGGACAGCGGCAGAACCAGCGGATCGGTCTGCGACAACGCTGAACCAATGGCGACAAAATACTGCGAGTGCTCCGGAAACAGCACATCGCTGTCGCTAAGCCCAAGCGTCTCGGCAAACCGCTCCCGCAGCGCGGGCAGAAAGGTCAGCGGCCCGCCAAGGAAAGCCACCCGGCCACGGATCGGGCGGCCGCAGGCCAATCCGCTGATCGTCTGGTTGACAATGCTCTGAAAAATCGAAGCCGCCACATCCTCGCGGCGGGCGCCTTCATTGAGCAGCGGCTGGACATCGCTTTTGGCAAAGACGCCGCAGCGCGATGCGATAGGATAGATTCGTTCATGCTGCTCGGCAAGGACATTCAGACCCGCCGGGTCGGTCTGCAGCAGGGAGGCCATCTGGTCGATGAACGCTCCGGTGCCGCCCGCACAGGCCGTGTTCATCCGCTGCTCGATGCCTCCGCTAAGATAGATAATCTTGGCGTCCTCGCCGCCCAGCTCGATAGCGGTATCGCACTGGGGGATCAGCTCGCTGATCGCCTTCGTGCAGGCGATAACCTCCTGCACAAACGGGACCTCGCCAAGCTTCGAGAGGGACAAGCCCGAGGAACCGCTTACAGTCAGAGCTGCCTCGCGATCCGGGAACCTGTCCCGCACATCCGACAGGAGGGAAAGCGCAGCTTTTTTTATATCGCTAAAATGTCTCACATAATCCTGATATACAATCACATCGTGTTCCATAACAACCAGTTTGGCCGTAGTTGATCCGACGTCCAGCCCAATACGCAGCATCATCATGCCATTCATCACCATGCCTTGCTCCAAATTTGAAGTAATATGAGGCAACTATATCATGAGAGCGCCTGATGGAAGCTGTTAAAAATGTTACAGACATTTACAATTCGTTACCAGCATACTTATTTATTCATGATTTCTCCCAATAGTGCTTCGACATGGCCCTTGACACGGACTTTTCTCCACTCTTTGACCAGAATGCCCTGCTCATCAATGAGGAAGGTGGACCGCACAATGCCCATAAATTCTTTGCCGTACAGCTTTTTGAGCTGCCAGACCCCGAATAATTGGCTTACGGTATGATCCTCATCAGAGAGCAGCGGAAACGGCAGACTGTGCTTCTCGATGAACTTCGCATGGGAAGACAGGCTGTCCGGACTGATCCCCAGCACGACTGCATTGCCCCGGGCAATCGGGTCCCCGGCGTCACGGAAATCACAGGCCTCCTGCGTGCAGGCGGGCGTCATATTTTTGGGATAAAAATACAGCACCAGCTTGCGGCCGCGGTAATCGCTTAAGCTGATATTCTGTCCTGTTGAAGCAGGCAGAGTAAAGTCCGGCACTTCTTGTCCGACCTCGATTTTGTTCATTAATGTTTCTCTCCTTAATAATATGGATGAATATTCCGAAATTGCTTGTATACCTAAAAGAAATTATAATGTAGAGAATGTGAATGGGAAAGGAAGAACGAAATGCCACCAAGAAAGAAACGGCACGCAAAAGCCGGCAAGTCAAAGAAGAAACCGCTGCTCTGGACTCTGGCAATTATACTTCTCCTGATTATCGGCGGGATAGTCTATTATTTTGCAGAAATCTATAATCAGATGGACAACCTGCACAAGACCGGTGAAGACTCGCCGTTTGCAGCAATTCCCTCACCTTCAGCCGAAACCGTTCAACCTCCCAAATGGGAAGGCACCGAACCGGTTAACATCCTGCTTATGGGTGTCGATGCGCGCGGAGTGAAGAAGGGTGAAGTCCCCCGCTCGGATACGATGCTGGTTGCCTCCCTTGACCCGGTCAAGAAGAAATTCTATGTATTCTCTATATTGCGTGATACCTATGTTTCTATCCCTGAGCATGGCAAAGAACGCATCAATACAGCGATAACCCACGGGCCCAATACCGCGATGCAGACCGTCAGCGAACTGCTTGGCATCCCGATTCAATACTATGTCTATACCGACTTTCAGGGCTTTATTAAGCTGGTGGATGCAGTGGGCGGCGTCGATTACGAGGTCGAGAAGGATATGGTGTATAAGACGAAGGCAGACGGCCCCGAATACGACATTGATCTGAAAAAAGGCTTCCAGCATCTCGACGGCAACATGGCGCTGCAATATGTGCGGTTCCGCCATGATGCCACTTCCGATTTCACCCGGACCGAACGTCAGCGCGGCTTCCTTAAGGCCGTAGCAGATAAGGTCATCAGCACAACTGCCATTATCAAGCTGCCTACGATTCTATCCCAGGTTACGCCTTATATCGATACCAACCTGGACGTTAATGACATGTGGAAGCTGGCTACTGTAGGCTATGACAGCTCGATGGGCGGCAGTGCACAAATTCCGCCGATGAATCTGCTTACCGAAGAAAAAACCAGCGGCGGCTCCGCAGTGCTCGGCATCAGCAGCGAAAACAAGCTGAAGGAATTCGTTCAGGATACACTGGCTGGTCCTGAGCCGTCTCCATCGCCGGATGCTTCTCCGGGCAGCAGTCCTTCGGCCAGCGCCGGGAGTAAATAAATCACTTATCAGCGGGGAATATAAGGATGCTTCATAGCGTGAACTATTACCCATCCTTGTATCTTCAATAATACCCATGCTTAGCATCAGGGCGGGCGAACAGCGGATAAATCCGGCGGTTCGCCCTTTCCCTTGTGTTACTATCATTGAAAGGATGATTAATTATGAACCGTACCACCTCTGAACATTTGTATGAGGAAGCTCTGCAGCATATCGTCGGAGGCGTCAACAGCCCCTCCCGTTCCTTCAAAGCCGTTGGCGGCGGCGCTCCTGTCTTCATGAAACGCGCCGGAGGCTCCCGCTTCTGGGACGAAGACGGCAATGAGTACATAGACTATCTGGCCGCCTATGGACCGATTATTACCGGCCATGCCCATCCCCATATTACTGCGGCGATTACACAAGCAGCAGAAAACGGGCTGCTGTACGGAACACCCACGCAGCTTGAGATCAAGCTGGCCAAAATGCTGAAAGAAGCTATTCCTTCGATGGATAAAGTTCGCTTCGTCAACTCCGGCACCGAGGCCGTCATGACCACGATCCGTGTAGCACGCGCTTATACCAAACGCAGCAAAATTGTCAAATTCGCCGGCTGTTACCATGGCCATTCCGACCTTGTCCTGGTCGCCGCCGGCTCTGGCCCATCCACCCTTGGCATTCCCGACAGTGCCGGAGTGCCTGCCAGCATCGCCCAGGAGGTCATCACGGTTCCCTTCAATGATCTGGACGCGCTGCGTGAAGCGCTGGATAAATGGGGCGGGGACGTCGCGGCGGTAATGGTAGAGCCGATTGTCGGCAATTTCGGCATGGTCATGCCGCAGCCGGGCTTCCTCGAAGGGCTCTGCAAGCAGGCCCATGACAACGGATCACTGGTCATTTACGACGAGGTCATCACCGCTTTCCGTTTCCATTACGGTTCCACCCAAACCTATGCAGGCCTCGATCATCATGAGGACATCATCCCTGACCTGACCGCACTCGGCAAAATCATCGGGGGCGGCCTGCCGATTGGCGCTTACGGCGGACGCAAGCATGTTATGGAGCAGGTCGCTCCGCTCGGCCCGGCCTATCAGGCCGGTACGATGGCGGGCAATCCCGCTTCCATCTCCGCAGGCATCGCCTGTCTGGAGGTGCTTGCAGCCGAAGGTGTCTATGACGAAATGGAGCGGCTGGCGATCCGCCTGACCGAAGGGCTGCAGGCATCCGCTGACCGCCACGGCATCCCGCTGACCATCAACCGGATCCGCGGCGCGTTTTCTACGCATTTCTGCAATCATCCGGTGACCAATTACGAAGAAGCACAGGATACGGACGGCGGGCTGTTCGCCAGCTTCTTCCGCCACATGCTGAACCGCGGCATCAACCTGGCCCCGTCCAAATATGAAGCCTGGTTCCTGACCACGGCGCATACCGATGCCGATATTGACGCTACACTGGAAGCTGCGGAAGCCTCGTTCCGGGCCATGGCGGCGGAGAAATAATCCTTCCGCAGGCAGCGCCGTGCATTTCATCTCGCTGAGACTTCTTAATTTTAAAAACAAACCCACTGCGGATTCGCGCAGTGGGTTATTTTTGCGTTAACGCTCAGTATGAAGCTAGTGAAAGCCAATCTGCTTGTCCAGGTGAACCTCCATAAACTCTGCGGCAACTCCAAGTGGAAAAAGGGTAACTAATTTGCCCCAGCGCCCTGTTCGCCGAAGATTAGGTGGAAAAAGGGTAACTAATTCTGCTCATTTCGCCCCTGGCGAGGTAATTCGGCCTAATTAAGTATCCTTTTTCCACTTAAATCTCCCGATTGTTGATTTTGGGGAGAAATAAGTTCCCTTTTTCCAACTATATAAACTGAACTTGTGATTTTTCTATTTGGGATTAGTCGTGACTCCAGAGAATGTTTGGACTTCCAGCCGCTGCCCATCTGCAGATTTCTTAATTTTGTACCGCCGTTCGCGGTTGAAATCTGCAGACAAAGGCGGACGCTACCGCTCCTCCAGTTCCAAACTTCTCCTCCGCCACTTTCCCCTTAATTGTAATATTTCCAAGTTCAATTTATATAGCGCTTGCTTACCGCATTCTTGGCAAGGACTAGCCGGAAATAGGTTACCCGATCCAACTGATTTCCACCTTTTCAGGTGAATTCCACTTCATTTTCTGCAACTCACACGCTGATCCTCCCTCAAACCGCTGTTCCGGAGGACAGCGTCGGCGGACAATAGCTTAAGCAGGAATGGCAGGCTTATCTGCTTATCTGCTTTTCGGCTTTTCTGTTTATCTGCTTTTCTGCTCATAAAGACTGCGGATCTCCACACCCTGGGGGAGTTTGAAAGGATTCTCTTCATTGATCCGGTCGTAGAACATGATGCCGTCCAGATGATCGATTTCATGTTGGACTACAATGGCTTGATAGCCCTTGAATTTCATAACGACTTCCTTGCCGGTCATATTATAACCCTTTACCTTCACGGACTCGTATCTGGGCACAAAGCCATGCACCGGGCGGTCAACGGACAGGCAGCCCTCGCTCTCCGGAAGATAGATCATGGCTACTGAATGGCTGATCACCTTCGGATTGACCCAGGCATGCTCCACCATATTGCCCTTCTCATCTCTCAGGTACATTACGAACATCCGCTTCTGCAGTCCGATCTGATTCGCCGACAGCCCTACGCCGGAGCGCAGCTTATATTTTGCGGCAACCTCGGGGTCCTGGCTGTTCTTCAGAAACTGCATCATGCACTGCAGCGCCTCTTGATCCTCGGCCTGCAAGGGTATTTGCACGGGCTCCGCTACAGTGCGCAGCACGGAAGCGCCCTCACGCACAATATCGTCCATAGTAATCGTATATTCCGCCTTAAATTTTGCACTAGACAACAACATTCATCCACCTTTATGCCGTACAGGCTGAATTTAATATTTTCTTTATATAGATTGAACTTGTGATTTTTCGATTTCGGGATTGTTCAATCTATATAGCTTATGCGCGTCTATGGATTAATGAAAGCCGTCCGCAGCTTGCTGCTGTAATTCACATCGAAGCCCAGACCGGTGGCGAGGGCGGCAAGCGGGAGATAGGTTTTATCCTCATTGCCAACCTTTTGCAGGAACGCCGGTGTATCGATGGCTGCCGCTGCCCCGTTTACCTTGATCGTTTGGGAGCCGATTGTTATCACCACAGTTTTTCCACCGTACACAATGGTCGCACTCTGGGTTTTATTGTCCCACTTCCCGGTGGCGCCTACAGCATTCAGAATATCCTTCAATGCCAGGAAGTTCTGCCCGTTCTTCAGAATCGGCTTGTTCGGCGTATTCAGCTCCACTCCCTTCACCACAATTGACATGGGTGCGGATGCGGCTGTCCACGCGGAAACGGATGGAACCCGGTACTCTCCCCAATACGTTTCGGCGAATACCTTGGCGATGGTTTCATACCCCAGCTGGGTCGGATGAAAATCCGCCGCCCCTGCGCTAATGATATGAGTCCGCGACGCTTCGACGCCGGCGAATTTCTCCGCCACATGGGCCACTTTCACCGGAGCATCCGGCTGATCCAGGCTGGCGGCTACGCTTTCCGCCGCTCTTGTGAACTGCTGGGCAGCGCTCATCAGCTTGAGATATGAGCTGCTGACAGCAATCTTGGGCGCCGGCTGATACTGGTCGGCCAGCAGAATCGTGGCCTTCGCATTGACTGCGCGAATATTCTCAAGCGCGGCCTTGACATTGCTGCTGTAGCTTGCCAGAAGCTGATCCAGCTGAGCCTTGAAGGCCTCTTCCGTCAGATCCTTGGCCGTGACCAGCAGGCTGCTCACATCATTCCCGCCAATGGTCAGCGTAACCAGGTCAGCCTCGCTAAGCTCAGTCTTGATCTGCGGAGTGAGCGCGGCAAATTGGTTGATCCGCGGATCAGGAAGACCGGCCTGAATCCCATCGGCAGTGGCAGCTGCCCCATCTTTAATGGCTGCCGTATAATTCAGCAGCCCCGCCGTAGTAAGTCCCAGAATGCCATAGTTGCTAAGAGCGCTTCTGCCATGATACCAGCCTTGCTCCAGCAGCCGCTCCGCATATCCGTAGGGCTTCACATTCGGATCGGTCATTCCCGGCTCATACCCCGCCGTGATGGAATCCCCCAGTGCTACGATGCGAAAAACCTCCTGCTCCGAACCTTGTACTGCTGCAGCAGCTTCAGCTGCACTTGCAGAGCCGGCTCCTGCACTGATCCACAATGTGAACAGCAGCAGGCTGCTCGTGCCAGCCGCGTACATTTTTTTCCATGCACTCAGCATCGTATCCCTCCCAAATTGGTATAATTCCATTCTATCATCCAGTCCGTGTATGCAAAAGAGCGGCTTCCCGGTATCCGGAAGCCGCTCCTGGCAGGAATCAAAATGATTGCTTCGTGTTATCTTTGTCTTCAGAACCATGATCTTTCTTCGCCCGTTCCAGATATTTATCATATCTGTCATCCAGCTCATGGCCTATTTTACGGTAGCGCAGCGTTTCTTCCACAATCGGATCAAGTGTGGTCTGAATACGGATTTCATACTTGGGCGAGATTTGGCGGATCTCCTTGGCAGTCCGGTCGGCCTCTTCCATCTCGCCATCCTCCAGCAGCTCGCTCAGCTTGCGCTCCAGATCATCCTTTTCACTCATGCTTCTTGCCGCCCTCCTTATTTGTTGTATCCCGTTGCTTCCGCTTCGCTAAGCGAGGCCAACAGAAAATCATGGATTCGTCCGTTGCTCGCCACTACATGACGGGTGCCAATATCATAGGGATTGCCCAGCGTATCCGTTACCTTGCCCCCGGATTCCAGTACCAGCAGCACGCCAGCCGCACAGTCCCAGGGACTTAGGCCGACCTCCCAATAACCGTCTACACGGCCTGCTGCCACATAGGCCAGATGCAGAGCGGCAGAGCCGCCGGCACGGATACCCCGGATCTGCGGAAGAATCTGCTGCAGTCCGGCCATATTCGCCGGCTGGGCGAAGGTACGGTCAGGCGGGAAGCCCATCGCCACCAGACTGCTTCCCGGGTCCGATTCGGCAGACACGGAAGTAGGAATCCCATGCATATAGGCGCCTTTGCCCTTCTCAGCCACAAACATCTCATCGCGGATAGGGTCATAGATAACGCCTACGGTCAGCTCACCCTTGACTACCAAAGCTATCGAGACACAATAAAAAGGAAACCCGTGTACAAAATTGGTCGTCCCGTCAATCGGATCAACAATCCATAAATATTCATGCTTCCTTCCTTCTTCCAGGGCGGCAGTCAAAGCATCCGCTCCTGGCTGAACGCTTTCTTCCCCGAGAATTGCATGGTCGGGATAATGGGTCAGGATCAGCCGGCGGATCATCTGCTCCACGCCTTTGTCCACTTCTGTAACCAGATCCTGGGCTGACGTCTTGCTGCCCAGTTCCTTCACACGGCCCTGTCTGTTCTTGATCCATTCCCCCGCTTTGGCAGCGGCATTGATCGCCGCCGCAGTATGCCCCTTACTGGTAACAACGTAAGGCTCCCGGTCGTTCCGGTTATCAGAATTTGTAGGATTCATATCTTCACTCCGCTTTCTTGAGCATAATTGTTTCCATATGTAGAGACAAGGTGCACTCTTTGGAACCAGGGCATCCACCAACCGGCCAGACCAGGTGCTATCGGAGCGCCGGCCTTGTGTTCGCTTTTTTATTCAACGTACCCTATTTAAAGAGACTAATCAAGTCAGAGGTTAGCCCGTTTTCCGCTTCTAGCGCGGGGTTATCCGGGGTTTATGGTTCAATATTGACGCTTGCCCCATCTAGTACCGTTATTCCGTTCCCGGCTTCGGCAAGCTCCTTCAGCGTTTCCATCAGGTCAAACAGCGCTCCGTCCTTCGCCTTCGCTTCAATCATCGCATCCACGGCCGGAGTGTCCGCCGCGATACGCTTAAGAAAAGCCAGCAGCGGCGCAGGCTCCACACCATCAGCATGGCTGCGAGGGTCGGACGGGCTGCGCGGACTGGACACATGAATCTTCGGGGGCAGCGTTTCACCGGGGAGCACATCCTTCAGCGCCAGTGGAGTCTGCCAGGTCTTCATAATCTCCGGCCACAGCTCCCAGGGAAGCTCGCCTTCATTATTCACCCACTGATGATGAATATCCAGCACCATAGGGACTCCCAGCCTCCGGCTGACCTCAAGCGTCTCCGGGGCATTGAACGTCTTGTCATCATTCTCCAGCGTCGTCCGCTCCTGCAGGTCCAGCGGCAATTCTGCAAAATGCTCCAAAAAGCGCGCTGCAGCCGCAGGCTTGTCTCCATACGCGCCGCCGATATGAATGTTGTTCTTGGCGGCCGCCGGCAGATCCATGGCATTCAGCATATCCACATGATGCTGCAAATCCCGGACCGAACTGGCCAGCACCTCAGGCCGCGGGGTGCTCAGTACTGTAAAGTGGTCAGGATGGAAAGAAACCCGCAGTCCATGCTTTTTCACATAGCTGCCTACTTCGGCAAAATCCGCAGCCAATGCTTCAAAGGGATTCCAGTCCTGCAAATCGGGATGCGTCGCCAGCGGAATCAGTTTTGAAGTCAGGCGGTATACCCGGATATCGGAGCCTACATTATGCTTCAGCAGACGCAGCGTGTTGTGAAGATTCCCCCGGGCGATAGCCTCCAGCCGCCGAAGTCCGGCTTCCCGGTCATTCAGCTTGCTGAAGCTGGCCATGGTCATCGTCTTGGAGGGCGAGCAGTCCGGGATAACCGTGGACATGGCTACATAGCCAAACCGGACAATCATCCTTCTTCACCAAAAAACATCTCATAGGCCAGCGCCGTCTGCACCCGTGATTCTTCTTCATTCAGCTTGCGCACCAAATCCATCTCGACGGCTGTCACCTCGTTGCCCTGGAAATTAATTTCCGCGATCGATGCAGAAATTTTGACAATGGCTACTGCCACATTCTCCGGTGTGTAGGCGATGACCTTCTGGCCGGTCGGATACACGCGGAAGCCCTGCTTTACCATTTTGGTGCGGCCGTATTCCAGCAGCTCGTACAGCTCCTGGTCATTCTTGAACTTGCATACAGAATTGAATTCGGATTGAAATCCCATGGTTCCTCACTCCTTCCCGGCCGGAATGATCCCGCCGCTCGCAAAATGTTATTCGTTATCGTATTTCAGATTCTGCTTGAAATGGTAACGCTCCAGCGCCAGCTCGATCATGCGGTCCAGCAGGGCCTGATAGGATACGCCGGTCTCGCGCCACAGCAGCGGATACATGCTGTACGGCGTGAAGCCTGGCATTGTATTCACTTCATTAATGAGAATCTTTCCATCGGATTTGCGCAGGAAGAAGTCGGCACGCGTAATGCCGCTGCCCTCAATCGCCCGGAACGCCTGAATCGCTGACTCCCGCAGACGGTCAGCCACCTCAGGGTCCACAGGGGCCGGAATCAGCATCTGCGATTTGCCGTCGGTGTATTTTGCCGCATAATCATAATATTCACCAGAAGAGACGATTTCACCCGGAACTGAAGCCTCCGGCTCCTCATTGCCGAGCACACTGACTTCAACCTCGCGCGCATCAACAAATTCTTCAATAATGACCTTGGTATCATAGCGGAAGGCCACCTCCACCGCCTTAATCAGGCTCTCCTTATCAACGGCTTTGGAAATGCCTACACTGGAGCCCAGATTGGCCGGCTTGACGAATACCGGATAACCCAGCTTATCCTCCAGGCTGATGATCAGCTCATGGCTTTTGCGTTTCCAGGCGCTGATATTGAAATAGCAGTATTCACACTGATCCAGCCCGGCCTCTCCGAACAGCTTCTTCATGACCACTTTATCCATGCCTGCAGACGATGCCAGGACACCCGCTCCGATATAAGGGATATTAGCCATTTCGAACAGGCCCTGAATCGTCCCGTCTTCTCCGTTAGTGCCGTGCAGCAGCGGGAACATCACATCAATCAGCTGGTCTCCGCCGGTCAGCCCGCTGAACACCGCATTCAGTGCCATACTCATATCTCCGGCTTCGCCGCCCAGCTTCAGTTCCTGGATAGTTCCAAAAGGGGCATCCAGCGCCGCTCCGACCTTCCAGAGCCCCTGCTTGGAAATATAAAAAGGTATAATCTCATATTTCGCGTAGTCAAAAGCGTTCATAACTGCAAATGCCGTCTGCAGCGATACCTCGTGCTCTCCGGATTTGCCGCCGTACACCAGTCCTACGGTTATTTTTGTATCCCCCATGCCCTAACCTCTTTCTGATTTATAAGTAGTCATTGATGTGGAAAAAACGGTAGGCCGTTCTGTCGGTCCATGCATAGGAATCGCGGTAATCCCAAAACCGGTGCCGGCTGCTGACCGTCCGCGCATTCACCAGCGGCTGCCCAGCCGCATCAAAAGCGGTAACAATCGTGCTGTGCTGATAATGGCCGTTGCCGTCCCAATCATACTGGATGATGTCTCCAAGCATCAGCTGGTCCGCCCGCTCCACCGTCTCGGCCCGGAGTCCGCTGCTTCGGCCTGCGCTCAAATAACGCTGCAGACTGTCCGACACGGCCCAGCTGAAGCTCCACCATTCCTGCGCGCCGTTGTAGCCTTTGTACCACCAGCCCGTTTCTCTTTTACCAGTATAGTTGATAGGCGCTCCCCCTGCAAAGAGACATTGGGACACATAATTGGTGCAGTCCACCTCAAACACTTCAAACTCCGGATTGCCGTCTTTCCACCAGCGGTCTGCATAGGCTGCAGCGTCTTCGCGGCAGTAGCGCACCTCTTTGCTGCCAGTAATACCGCGCAGAATATCCTTGTTAAGCAGCGGCTGCGACGGCTGCGGGACAGGGAGCGCCTCCCCCATTTGGACAGCCGCAGCGCCGGTTCCGCTTCTGCCACTCTGCGCATTGAATTCCGCTCCGGCACGCTGCGCTCTACAGCGGCAATTTCCCAGGTGCTGCCTTCAAGCACCAAAGTCAGCCGCTCCGATTCAATGACATCCTCGCGGTGAGTGATGCCGCCTTTTTCGTAATATAACGCACTGTGCAGCGCTACATCCGCCACCACCTCTGACGGGTTCTGCCGGATGGTCCGGAGCGTGCGGACCCCCGTCTCTGAACGCAGCGGTGTAATGCCGCGCCGCTCATACCACTGCGCGAGCCGCCGGGAGCGTTCTCCCTGCTCCAGCAGGAACCGCGGGTCCCGGACCGTGCTGCGCTGCTGCTCGGCACCGGGCGCTACCCGCCCCTTATTCAACTGATCTACATACACATACAGACTTTGCTTCCACTTCTGCTCCATTCCATTGATCCGCCCCTTCATCCCTGTTTGGCTGCTGTTCTATGTATATGAGGAAATCCTCGCAGCTATACAGTTGGAATAAGAAGAAACGCTTCGGGCGGGCTGATACGGGGTTAATACAACTCACCTTAGGTAATGAATAGGCTATTGCAGCCCCCTTAATTGAGAACTCTACTGTTGTCGACTAGCCCCCTCCCTTACTATTAGGCCAATTTATTGTGTCGGGCTTCTGCAGGGTTTGGTGTTTAGTATTTCTGGTGGGGATCGAAATCATTAGTATAATTGATGAGAAGGTATGTTAAAAAAACAAAGCATACAAGTGTGCACATTGAAAGTCTTGGAGAAGCCATGGAACAAATTCAACGTTCCCCGCCCGCCAACTTCTGGCTGGATCAGAGGTACTTTTACCTCTCATTCGGCCCACCAGCCCAATTCCGCCGAAATCAGAGTTACTTTTACCTCTCATTCGGCCCCGCAGCCCAACTCGGCCGATAGTATCAAGAAGTTTATGTAAGGAGAAAACGGCCTTCTTGGAGCTTCGTTTGCTGGTTAGGTGGAAAAAGTATCACTAATTAGTTTAAGCATCCAGCAACCCGGCAGGCTAAGTGGAAAAAGGTACACTAATTCAGCCCGTTTCGGTCCAGATAGAGGCATACTGCTGAATTAAGTTCCCTTTTTCCACTTAAACCTCACAATTGTTGATTTCTGAGGAATTTAAGTTCCCTTTTTCCACTTAGCTTACCTTCCCATTATCACCACCAGCCCACTTTTGACAAAACCAAAGGGATTTCTGAAACTGCTATTTATGCCATATCGCTTCTCATCTGGCCCAGCAGCCCAATACTTCAAACTCAGAGATACTTTACGCCTGTCGGGCGCCTCCATTGTTCCCTATCCTTCCCCTTGCGGCGCTCCAACAACGGCATTTCTTCCGTTGTTCCCACCATCCCCCGCCGGTGACGCTCCCACCACGGCATTTCTGCCAGCACATCCGGTGCAATCCTCATTTTACCAAGCGCCAAAACTACATCCCGCCGGGAAATCCGGGCGTTCCAGCGGCAAAAAAAACTTTACTCCCCCCATTGTAAACGTTATACTTAAGATATATAAAATATTGAAATGTAGTTTCATCAGATGAAACAAGGAGGCGCATATATGCCAAGCAAGGACCATTTTTCGCTGGCCCGCACCCTGGAGTCAGGCGGCAAAAGCTATCGCTACTATCATCTTAACTCCCTAGAAGAGCAGGGCGCAGGCGATATTTCCTCCCTGCCGTTTTCCATCAAAGTATTGCTTGAGGCTGCTGTCCGCCAATACGACGGACGGGCGATTACTGAAGAACACGTGAAGCAGCTGGCCGGCTGGTCAGGCGGCATCGACCGCAACAAAGAAATTCCGTTCATCCCGGCCCGGATCGTGCTGCAGGACTTCACCGGCGTACCGGTGGTTGTCGATCTGGCAGCCATGCGCGATACCGTCAAGAAAGCCGGCGGCGACCCGAAGAAGATCAATCCGCTCGTCCCGGTCGACCTGGTTATTGACCACTCGGTTATGGTCGATGCTTTTGGTACCGCAGACGCGCTTGAATACAATATGAACGTAGAGTTCGAACGCAACGAAGAACGCTACCGTTTCCTGCGCTGGGCACAGACAGCCTTCAACAATTTCCGCGCCGTTCCACCGGCAACCGGAATTGTGCACCAGGTTAACCTGGAGTATCTGGCCTCTGTGGCAGCCACCAAAACGAGTGACGGTGAAACTGTAGTATACCCGGATTCCCTGGTCGGAACCGATTCCCATACGACGATGATTAACGGCCTTGGCGTAGTAGGCTGGGGTGTGGGCGGCATCGAGGCGGAAGCGGGGATGCTGGGGCAGCCGCTTTATTTTGTGACACCGGATGTGGTGGGCTTCAAGCTTACAGGCAGTCTGGTTGAAGGGGCTACCGCAACGGATCTGGCGCTGACCGTCACCCAAATGCTGCGCAAAAAGGGCGTAGTCGGCAAATTTGTCGAATTCTACGGACCGGGTCTGGCCAACATCAGCCTGGCGGACCGCGCGACAGTGGCCAATATGGCTCCCGAATACGGGGCGACCATCGGTTTCTTCCCTGTGGACGACGAGACGCTCGCCTACCTGCGCAGCACCGGCCGTCCGGATGAGCTCGTGGAGCTGGTTGGAGACTACTATAAGGCGCAGGGAATGTTCCGTACCTCGGATACACCGGACCCTACATTCACCGATACCATTGAGCTTGACCTCGCTTCGGTGGTTCCAAGCCTTGCCGGACCGAAACGTCCGCAGGACCGGGTTGAGCTGACGCATATGAAAGAAAACTTCGAAGGTATTATCCGCACACCGGTCGACAAGGGCGGCTATGGCCTGAGCGATGATAAAATCAACGAGGTTGTAGAAGTGCAGCATAAGAACGGGACCACCAGCAAGCTCAGCACAGGCGCGGTTGTGATAGCCGCAATTACGAGCTGCACCAACACTTCCAACCCAAGCGTAATGCTCGGGGCCGGTCTGCTCGCCAAAAAAGCCGTAGAACGCGGACTGACCAAACCCGGATACGTAAAAAGCAGTCTCACTCCAGGCTCGCTGGTTGTTACCGAATACCTGGAAAAGGCGGATCTGCTGAAGCCCCTGGAAGCGCTCGGCTTCTATCTGGCCGGTTACGGCTGTGCCACCTGTATCGGCAACTCCGGCCCGCTGCCGGATGAAGTCAGCCAGGCGATTACAGACAATGATATGACTGTAGCTGCAGTAATATCCGGAAACCGGAACTTTGAGGGCCGGGTGCATGCGCAGGTCAAAGCGAATTACCTGGCGTCCCCGCCGCTTGTCGTAGCTTATGCGCTGGCGGGCACGGTCAACATTGATCTGAAGACGGAGCCGCTGGGCTATGATCCGCAAGGCGAGCCTGTATACCTTGCCGATATCTGGCCAACCTCCGCGGAAATCCGCGAAGCCATCGGCCTCTCCCTGAGTCCGGAGATGTTCCGCCGCAAATATGAGAATGTATTTACGGCCAACGAGCGCTGGAACTCCATTCCAGTGCCAGAGGGCGAGCTGTACGAATGGGATGATAACTCTACGTATATCCAGAACCCGCCGTTCTTTGAGAATCTGGCAGACGGTGTCGGCGATATCAAGGACATCCGCAATGCCCGCGTGCTCGCGCTGCTTGCCGATTCCGTAACCACCGACCACATCTCGCCAGCGGGCAATATCTCGACCTCCGGCCCTGCCGGCGAATATCTGCGGAGCCACGGCGTGGAACGTGCAGACTTCAACTCCTACGGCTCGCGCCGCGGGAACCATGAAGTGATGATGCGCGGCACGTTTGCGAATATCCGCATCCGCAACGCGGTCGCTCCGGGAACGGAAGGCGGAGTCACCACCTTCCTGCCAAGCGAAGAGGTGATGTCGATCTATGATGCATCCATGCTGTACCAATCCGCAGGACAGAATCTGATCGTCATCGCCGGCAAAGAGTACGGCACCGGCAGCTCGCGCGACTGGGCAGCCAAAGGCACACTCCTGCTGGGCGTCAAAGCCGTTATCGCCGAGAGCTTCGAGCGGATTCACCGCAGCAATCTCGTCGGCATGGGCGTACTTCCGCTGCAATTCCAGGAAGGCCATGGATGGAGCAGCCTGGGCCTGACCGGACGCGAGACCTTCAATATCACCGGACTCGGCAACGATGTTCAGCCGGGCCAGGAACTGGCTGTCACTGCGACCCGCGAAGACGGCACCCAGTTTGAATTCCCGGTTGTTGCCCGCCTTGACAGCACCGTGGATATCGACTACTACCGGAATGGCGGCATTCTGCAGACCGTCCTCCGCCAGATGCTGGCGGATGCCACCACATCGGATTCAGCGCTGCCGGTGGAATAAATCTTTGGGAATGAACGGTTACCGGCGCGTGTCTCCGGTAATCCGGTTCCTTTCTGAAACAAACAGCCTCCAATCACTCCCTTGCGGAATGATTGGAGGCTGTTTGCTGTATCATTTGCTTGTATAGTTTGCCATATTGCGATGCAAGAAAAGTCCATAACAAACGCTAAATCTCAAGCCCCTCTGAATTCAGAATTCTTTTATAGATAAGGGCAATAATCTGCGAGCGGTCCGTCACGTTCATTTTATTGAAAATGCGGCTCAAGTGGTTTTTGACCGTATGTTCACTGATGAATAACGCAGAAGCAATTTCCTTATTGGTCTTGCCGAGGATAATCAGCTCCAGCACCTCTTCTTCGCGGGGCGAGATTCCCCACTCTTCCTTAGGCGACTTAAGAGCTCCGTTGTTCAGGAGCTTCCCGGGTGAGACTGCCTGCTCCTGCTGCTGTTCCCCGGACCGGCTGAGTATAAACGACTGGAACGACGCCAGCAGCTCCTCATTGATTGACGCCTGTACATTACAAACCATCTTAAATCTCGAAAGATCAAGCCATTTCTCCCTGCTGTTCACCTGCGTCTCCCCTGCTCCCGCTCACCCGTATGCTGCAGTACAAGAGCCAGCACCTGGGCCCCAAAGGAAAGTAAAGGTTTCTCGATGTCAAAATAAAAAGCAGACAACCGGTCCACCTGCTTCAGCAGCAGAATCTCTTCGGTAAAGAAATCATATTCATCCAGCAGTTCCAGCTGAAAGGGGGCCAGCAGACAGCTGCGTGTAAGTCGTTCAGAATCGCTTTCCGGCAAACCCAGGTACCGGCCAAAATCATACGCCAGCCCGGAAGCCTCCTGCGAAACACGATGCAGCCCGGGATAGGTGTCCTGCAGCAGATTGCGGAGATTATCCAAAAATACTCCGGCATGCTTAGTGTACCTGCTGTCCTTTTCCAGTAGACGGATGGCCGTCGCAGCCAGGGTGGCGATGCATTCCGTAAATGCCCGCCATTCCTCCGCTTCGCTCTGCTGCCGGAACCCGACGGACAAGATGCCCTTGAATGCATTTTCGGCAATGAGCGGACATTCCAGCAAATAACGCTCGCCTGCGGCTTCATTAATGATAGAGGCGGAGAGAAAGGCCTGCGGGGAATACCGCTCCTCCAGATCCTTCACATACAACTGCTCTTCCGCTCCAGTCCAGCCTCTGGAGTAATATGTACTCTCGGCATCTTCCTGGTTCATAAAAAAGACAAGCACCGGCGAAGGCGAAAAAGGCATGCTCATCAAGGTATCGAGCAGCACGCTGCCCAGTTCCTTATATGTTGTGACTTGCGGCAGCTGCCGCACGGCTTCCTTAAGCCGGAGAGTTCCTTCCTTGCGCAGCTCTTCCCGCCGCATCAGCTTCTCGCCTCTGTCCGAAAGCCCCACCAGGGAGGCAACGAGCTGTTCCTCAAGGTCGTAGCTTTGCACCTGTTCGTTTTTGCTGAATCCCACCGCCAGCAAAAGCGCTCTTCTGCCGCCGTAGATCAAGGCCGGATAGCAGGACAAATATTCCGGCTGCGGAAGGCCGCACTTCGTGAAGAACAACGACCTCGGGTCTTGCGCAGGGGTTCTCCAGTGCCTCGGCTCTTTGCCAAGCACAGCCTGTCCCAGATACCCGTCGCCTTGCTGGAAAACAGCATTCAGCAGCAGCGGCGCCCCTTTTCCGGCGGCATAATCCACCTGGAATCTGCCATCCTCATTCTCTTTGGCAAAAGCGTACAGGTCCCCAGCCGAGGAACTTGCCGCCAGCTGCTGCAGAACCTCTTGAACTTTGAGGTAGTCCTTCTCCAGGCCTGTTAAGAGCCGGGAGGTCATTTCCCCAATCCTCGGCACTCCGGAAGTGGCTGCACAACCGGATAGCAGTTTACAGAGGATCCGGCCCAGCACCGCAATCTTTTCCCGTACCTCGGCAACCTGCTCCAAGCTGAGCTCAGGTTGGGCAAGCAGCTCTTTCTTCAACTGGGCAAAGGCAGGATGATTTTTCATTTTCGCTTCAAAAACGGGCATGATCAGCGCTTTGGTGCCCTCTTCCATATAGACGCCCGCCCATAGATAATAAGTCTGTCCATAACCCGGGAACAGCGGGATAATAACGTATTTTAATCCGGCAATCCATTCCTCCAGAATGACTGGATGCGACAAAGAACCCAATCTGCGCAAGGTAGGCTTGAAGGGGTGGTCCAAATCCTGCAGAGAAGTCAAAATGATCTCATAAAACGCTCCGGTGGCCACTGGACGGGTAAAAACATTCCCTTCCTGATCCGTAAGCACAATAGCCTGCCCGGTGGCTTTGCCGAACGTTTCCTGGACCTGCTCCATCTCCTCTATTAATGAATCGGGTAATACAGTAGCCATCCTATCACCCCATGCCCCGGAATTAACCATAACTACCTATAGATAATGACTGTATAGCTCTCACTTACTAATTACCCCCTAAATCGACTAAATAACGAAACCTCAATACATTAGGCCATCATCAGGCCCATTTCTGCGGCGTTTTCAGCCAAAACCACGGCATAATCCTCCAGCATCTCCCGTGAGAGGCGGCTGACTGGCCCCGACAGCGAAAGCGCAGCGACCACTGTTCCCGCCCGCCCGACAATGGGCACAGCCACCGCTGCCGCGCCTGGCTCCCGTTCCTCAAAGCTTGTCGCATAACCCCGGCGGGTAATCTCCTGCAGCTGCCCCAGATATGCGCCTTTGTCCACAGCCTCCGGCCAGTTCGGGTCGGCCAGCAGACGGGTCTGGACCTCCTGCGGCGCATAGGCTGCCAGCACCTTGCTCGAAGCGCCTACCGAAAGCGGCAGCCTGGCACCAATCTGTGCGACCCGGCGGATCGCCTGGCGGCTCTGCACAGCCTGGATGCGTACACGCTCCAGATCATCGCGCAGATACAGGCTGACCGTCTCTCCGAGCCGGTCACGCAGCTTCTCCATCGCCGGAAGCAGCAGCGCCGCCGGCTCATCCAGAGTTGGCAGATGCGTGGACAGCTCCCAGATACGGATACCCAGGCGGTATTTTTCCGTCGCTTCATTGCGCAGAAGGAACCCTTTTTCCTCCAGCGTGGTCAGCAGCCGGTGTACCGTGCTTTTGTGCAGACTGATCTTGGAGGCAATCTCGGTCAGGCTCAGATCATTTTCCTGTGTAAAACACAGCAATATATCCAATGCCCGTTCTACCGCGCGTACAGTCAGTTTACGGTCCTCCACTGCGATCTCCCCTTCAACTGTTTCATTAAATGAAACCCGGTTACATTATTAAGATAACCAACTCTATCTTAGAGCAAATGCCCCGGCAAAGTCCAGCAGTTTCGGAGAGCGGAAAAGAATGGGTCGCACTTTACAGTTGCGTTACAAAAGCGGCTAATTCATTGACTTTGTAAGATCATAATCATACGATTAAACATATGAATTATATTTCCGGACACTCTAGGAGGGGACCCTATGGATTTAGCAACCACGCATACCGGCACGCCGGTCTCCCGTATGCCCGATGAGCGCAAACCAAATGCTGCACCCAAGCTTTCACTGCGGATGATTCGCGTTAAACATATTATTGTTGCTTTGCTTCTGTCCGTTTTTTTCTTTTTTGTCTTCTGCTTCATCGCACTGCACGGTTATATCGCCTGGGTGCTGTCCAACCCTACAGTGGCCCCGCTGTACTCCAACCCGTCACTGGCCAAAGGACTGGATTATGAGGATATCACCTTTCCGGCGCTGGACGGCAGCCGCATGATGCAGGGCTGGTACATTCCGTCCAAGGGCTCGTCCAAAACGATCGTGTTCAGCCACGGTTATGGCGCCAACCGCGAGGAAGCCTGGGTCCCGATGTACGATCTGGCCCATTATGCGCACAGCCTTAATTTCAACGTAGTCATGTTTGATTACGGCTTTGCTTCCAAGACCAACAAGGATATCGCCACCGGCGGCAAAAAAGAATCCCAGCAGCTCCTTGGCGCCATAAGGTACGCCAAGGAGCATGGAGCCAAAGAGATCGTTGTCTGGGGCTTCTCAATGGGGGCGGGTACTGCTCTGCAGGCAGGACTTGTCACCAAGGATGTCGATGCCATGATTCTCGACAGCACCTTCCTGCTTGAGCCGGATACGCTGTACCATAACATCAAACAGAACATTGATCTGCCCCGCCAGCCTTCCCTAGAAATTATGGAATTGCTGTTCCCGGTGCTGAACGGCACAGGTTTGAACCAGATTCCTTATACCAAGGTCAAGGCGGAGGATTACCCGTTCCCTACTCTCTTTCTGCACGGCACCAATGATGACAAGGCTCCTTACCCCATTGCGGAAGAACTTGCGGCTAATCAGAGCAACCCGTACTCGGATTCCTGGATTGTGAAGGGCAGCCACCATGAGCTGCTGTTCCGCGAGCATCCGCGCGAGTATCTGCGGCGTGTGTCCGCTTTTCTGGGCAACGTGCAGCTGGCCAAAGCCCGGTAGAACAGACACGTACGCCATAAGTCCATGGGGCAGCACATCTTAATTGTGTTCATCATAAGGAATTTTGAGCAGGACCTGCGTTCCTTCTCCGGGAATGCTGTTAATCGTCAATCCATACTGTTCGCCGTACATTACAACTGCCCGGTCATTTACATTTTTAAGCCCGTATCCTTTGGATTGAGATTTAAGCAATAGGGCAAGCCGCTCCTGCTCCATTCCGATTCCATTGTCAGTGATCAGAAAAACTATGCTTTGATCTTCTTTTTTGCCGGAGAGATGTATGATTCCGCCGCCGTCTTCACGGTTTTCAATTCCATGAATGATCGCATTTTCGATTAAAGGCTGAAGCATTAAATTGGGCATGCGGCAGGAAAGAATGGAATCATCAATCTGATAGTCTATCCCGAAACTGTTGCTGTGCATAATCAGCTGGATATTAATATAGGACTGGACATTAAGAATTTCGTCCGAAACCAATATCAGATTCTCGCCCTTATTGAGCGTAGTACGATAAAAGGTAGATAAAAGCTGCGCCATTTCACTGATATCCGTCGCATGGATCCGAATCGCCCGCCAATTTATTAATGACAGGGAATTGTAAAGAAAATGAGGATTGATTTGCGCCTGCAGAGCTTTCATTTCATATTCCTTGCGTGCGATTTCCCCCACATACACAGTATCGATAAGAGTCTTGGTTCTTCCCAGCATACTGCCAAATCCCCGGATCAGATCTCCAATTTCATCTTTAGAATCGCTAAAGACTTTAATCTCTAAATTCCCTTCACCTATAAGTTTCATATTTTTGTGCAGGCGGTGGATAGGCAGCATAATTTTCCGGGAAAAGAGTGTGCCCGCCACAACGACTGCAGCGATGCAGGCGGCAATCATCAACAGGACGGTCAAGGCAATCCACCACGCCGATTTAGTGATCAGACTTGTCGGCTTATACAAATATACTTTCCATCCTGTTATCGGAATCGAAGACTGCAGGACGGTGTAGTTCTTCCCACTCCAATGAAGCTCATCAGCTTCCTTATCGGAAACGGGGATACCTGAATTTTTGCGGTCAGCCCCCGGTGAATAGATAGAATTCCCGTTGGAGTCCGTTATGACTATCTCTGCTCCATGAGATTCGAGCGGTTCAAACGTTGTAAATAGCGCATCATAGTCTACAAGTGCAAACAGAATGTTATCTTTGGGATTTTCCTGTTTCGTGCTGAGGATACGCCGGGCACTATATACACTCTTGCCGCTGGAAAACCAAAGAACATCAACCGACTTCATGACAAGCGGGTACCATGAGGCTTCTTTGATTTCATCGATAGGTCTTACTGTGTTTCCATGTGGAGGCAGATTCGTTCCGGTATACAAGATGATTTGTTTTACCCCGGTGTTTAAGTAACGCGCTGTAAAGAAATTCTGATCGATTACGTTATTTAACTGGTCATACATTTCATACGCACTGGTATAAGTGGTGTTGGCGGCATTCACAATCTCCTGGTTGAAGCTCAGAAAATTCATTACTTTATTGTAGACATCCAGCTGGTTGTTTACAGCCAGGACGCTTTGTTTTAATGTGGCATTCAGATCGGCTTTTGACTGCTGCACTAAGAGCGATCTGGTTTCTGAGAAGCAAAAACTTCCGAGGACAATAACAGGAATCATGCTGACCAGCAAAAATGAAAGCTTTATTTTCGTTTGAAATCTAAAGTCTCCGATTTTCTGTTTAAAGGCCTTCCACGTTTGCATGCCGTTCCTCCCGGGCTGGGGTTATTTCTGATTGTACTGCCGGAATTTCTCAGGAGTCTGCCCAAAAAAATCTCTAAAATTCTGACAGAAATAAGAAACGTTTTGAAACCCCACTGAATAACAAATATCCGAAACCTTAAGATGTGTTTGCTGCAGCATGTCCTTCGCTATATTCATACGGACATTTTTAATATACTTGTTCAATCCGCAGCCCGTATTTTTTTTGAAAATGGAGCTTAAATAATGGGGCGATAAATGGATCTTGGCAGCAAGAAGATCCAGGCTCAAATCCTCGCCATAATGATCCTCGATGTACTGCTTTACGGCGGCAATATCCCGGTTTAAAAATTCCGAACTGTTATACTCCTGGTCAAGAAGAGTAATTCCGGCCATGATAATCTCTTTTATTTCCTTTAATTCTTCTGACTTATATATTTTTTCGATTCCATGGCTCAATTCCATTTCAGAGATAGGAGCAGAATACGTCATAATTTCCTGATATAAAGAAGAGAACATATACTTGACATATAATTGAGAGAATTGGGCCTGATTCGCATACTTTTGATACAAAAGATCTGTATTTGCCCTAAGACTGAAAATGTCCCTTTCCTTCAAATTATTCCTGATGTGATCTAAAAGCTCGTAATCGGATAACCCGGGGAGCCTGTCATTAGCAAAATAAAAATCTTTCTTCACTTCAAATACAAAATAATCCGGTGAGAAGAAACGGTATTCCATCAGTTGATCCAGTTGAATCAAAGCAGCGGAAAGATCCTGCAGCATTGTGAATTCATCATTGATAGCGAGATAGCAGTGTACTTTATATTTATCCAGTATACTATCATGCAAATGCTCTCCTAAATTATAGAAAGAACAGGAGGACACGGCCGGTAGACCGGGAAATAACAGCAAGCTCTGGCAGCCATTCAAATTCACATAATCAACAGGGTCCTCTAGTAAAGACAAGATAAACTCTTCAAACTCCGGTCCGGCATTTTCAAAAAAGTTCTTGTCAAATTCCAGCAAAAACATACCATGATAACAATCGGGAAGCTCAAATGAGATCTCCTTCATGGAAGGAGGGATTCCCAGGCCGTTAACAAGATTAAATAGTACATGCTTTTTGACATACTCAAGTTTGATTTGCGCAGCGATGTGTTCCTGTTCCTGATCTGTGAGCTGAGCGATTACTTTTTGCATCGTATTCCGAAAAGCTTCAACATTGATCGGCTTGAGAAGATACTCAGATACACCAAGGGAGATAGCGGTTTTTGCGTATTCAAATTCAGCGAACCCGCTGAAAAGAATAACCTTTAATTTGGGCTGGAGGGCCAAAGCTTCGGTTGTAAGCTGCAAACCATCCATTATGGGCATCCGGACATCCGTAAAGAGGATATCGACAGGATTCTGCTCCAAATACTCAAGCGCCTTCCGGCCGTTTTCCGCCGTCTCGATATGGAGGAAAAACCCCAGTTCATGAATGAGAAATTCAATGCCTTCCCGTTCTTCCCTCTGGTCATCTGCTATTAGTATAGTTAACATCCCGGCCGCCCTCTCCATGCGCTGTAATCCATTTGTTCCTAATCATGTGTATTGTACCATGATTTCAATGAGCTTTTCAGTAAGCCGAACGCTTTGTTTCAAGTATGTTATTTATTTGCGTAAAACGTAATTTATTTGTATTTACGCTCAAAAGTAAAGGGCTCTACAATAAAGAAGCCAGATTAATTCCGGGTTCATAGCAAGCCGGCGCTTTGAATCCGTTATCTTTAGTACACTGACTCAACATATCTATTAAGGAGGTTCTTATATGTCATCCAAGATCACAAAGTCCTGCTCTATTTTATTGACAGCGCTTTTAGCCGTTTCAGTTGCAGGCTGCCAAAGTTCCAATTCCAATAATGATTCAGCCAAAAGTCCTGCTGTAGATTCAAATGATCCGGCGTGGAAGGAAGCCCAAACGTCTCCTTATACCCCGTATCCTGAAACCGTTACCTACTCCATTGGACAGGTAGCCTCCAACTTCTCCGCGCTTGCGGGAACGCCTTATGAAAAGGATAATGCAACCGACAATGTGTGGACCAGATATTTCAAAGAGAAACTCAACGTGCAAAACAAAGTTGCATTTGAAGCAAATGACGGCACGGACTATAACCAAAAGGTTTCAATGGCCATTGTAGGCGGCACGATTCCTGACATCATGGTTGTCCCTGACCTCTCTACTCTGCAGCAGCTTTATGAAAACGATCTTATTGCGGATTTGACAGATGCTTATAATCAATGTGCCAGCGACCAAATTAAGGAGATTTACGACTCCTATAAGGGTCGTGTGCTGGATACCGCAAGGTTTGACGGAAAACTGATGGCGCTGCCGACTACGGAAATTTCACACGGCCCGGGGGTGCTTTGGCTGCGCAAAGACTGGATGGATAAATTGGGACTCGCAGAGCCCAAAACGATGGAGGATGTAGAGAACATCATCACCCAGTTTGTTGAAAAAGACCCTGGCGGCAATGGAGCGGGAAACACCGTCGGGCTTGTGGTCGACAATGAAAATACCGCTGGTGTTTCCGGCGGCCAGTATGAACTGAACAACATCTTTACGCTGTATGGCGCATTCCCGAAACAATGGATGGATGATGGAAGCGGCAAGGCAGTGTATGGTTCCGTGCAGCCCGAAATGAAGCCGGCCCTTGCAAAGCTGGCGGATATGTACAAAAAAGGCTTGATCGACAAGCAGTTTGCCGTACGCACAGCCGACGACCGGAAGGCGCTGCTTACCAGCGGAAAGAGCGGCTCGTTCATGGACAACTGGTGGGGAAGCTGGACGGTAGCGGATTCGATTAAATTAAATCCAAATGCCAAATGGGTTTCTTATGTGGCTCCGCAGTCCGAGGATGGTTCAGTAACGATGTTCACCGGCAATCCTTCAAGCAGTTACCTTGTGGTCCGGAAAGGGTTCGAGCATCCGGAAGCCGCTATAAAAATCGCCAGCCTTCAGTTTGATTATCAGCGCTATCAAGAAAAAGATGAAGCGGTCTTAAAGAAATTTGAGGATTACGCCAGCCTTAACGTTGGGGGATCTCCGATTGCTATCAATATCGATTACTATGATGCATTTTACCGTAATGTCGGAATTATGGAAGAGGCGCTGAAAACAGGGGACAGCAGCAAACTGCTCACCAGCAACGATAGAAACGCCTATCGCTCCTACAAGAAGTATCTGGATAACGTAAAAAACGGGGAGAAACTGGATTCGAATGGATGGGCCGGTTATACTTCGAGCATCACGACGGCCAACCTGGTCAAGAATTCAAAGATCAAGGAAGTGAACCCTGTATTTTTTGGAACAACGCCTTCCATGGCACTGAAGTGGCCGACGCTGACGAAAATGGAGCTGGAAATGTTCCTGAAGATCATTACCGGCGAGCAATCTCCTGACGCTTTTGATAGCTTTGTCAGCAGCTGGAAAAAAACAGGCGGCGATACGATTACGAACGAAGTCAATGAAGCAATCACCTCCAAATGATAGAAAGAGATGATTCTGAATGAACAATAAAAAAGATCAGGCTGCGTTCCACCTTATGCTCGCACCAAGTATCGTTTTCCTGATTATTTTCTCGTTTATCCCAATGTTCGGTATCGTGATGGCTTTTCAAAATTACATTCCTGCTAAAGGCATCAGCGAATCAGCGTGGGTGGGACTGGATAATTTCAAGTTTATGTTTCAAATTCCCGACAGCAGGCAAATCTTAGTCAATACTATAGTCATAGCCTTATGGAAAATTATTGTGGGCACTGTTGTTTCAATCGTATTCGCCTTGCTCTTGAACGAAATCCGTGTACGGTTTGCCAAAAAATTCATGCAGACCGTTGTTTATCTGCCGAATTTTCTGTCCTGGGCCGTGCTGGCTACTGTCGTAATGAATATTTTCTCTTATGAAGGTCCGGTTAACGCATTTTTGGGATGGCTTGGCATTGATCCGGTTTTGTTTATGGCCAGCAACCACTGGTTCAGACCTATGCTGGTATTAACAGATGTCTGGAAAGGCTTCGGATATGGCTCTATCATCTATTTGGCCTCCCTGACGGCAATTGATCCGGGGCTTTATGAAGCGTCTTCCATTGACGGCGCCAACCGCTTTAAACAGCTGTGGCATATCACGCTGCCCGGCTTGATGCCTACCATCCTGCTCGTTACAACTTTAAATCTGCCCAACGTGCTCAATGCCGGATTTGACCAGATTTTCAATCTGTATAATCCTTTGGTTTACGCAACGTCCGATATTATTGACACCTATGTATACCGGGTGGGCCTGGTAGAGCGGCAATACAGCCTGGGAACAGCGATAGGGCTCCTGCGGTCGGTTGTCGGAATTGTCCTCATCCTTTCCGCCAATAAACTGGCACAAAAACTTACTGACTACAGAATCTTCTGAACAAGGAGGTGTTATTCATTTACACTCATTCCGTCAAAAGCCGAATTGCGGACACTATAATCTGGATATTTGTATTAGCCTTCACTTTATCCTGCCTCATACCTTTAATTAATCTGGTTGCCATTTCGTTCAGTGACAATGCGGCGGCGTCAGCAAACATGGTAAGTATCTTCCCGGTTAATTTTACGTTAAGCTCCTATGAGAAGCTGGTGTCGGACTCCCAGTTCTGGCGCTCCTTTATGATCTCGGTGGAACGGGTTGTCCTTGGTCTGATCGTCAATATGATGCTGATGATTCTTGCTGCTTATCCGTTATCCAAAAGCTCAAAGCAATTTCGGGCACAGAAGGTGTATATGAATATTGTGATTTTCGCCATGCTGTTCTCCGGTGGTCTCATTCCAACCTTTATGGTTGTCAAAGGGCTTCATCTTCTGGATTCCATTTGGGCTTTGATTCTGCCGGGGGCTGTGCCGATTGCCAATGTCATTTTGCTGATGAATGCTTTCCGCGCTGTACCGAAATCTCTGGAGGAGGCCGCAACCATTGACGGGGCTTCGCAGTGGAGAATTCTCTCAACGATATATGTGCCTGTGGTGCTGCCTACACTTGCCACTGTAACGCTGTTTACGATTGTCGGACATTGGAATGACTACTTCAGCGCTTTGGTGTATATCAACAAAACATCGAATTACCCTTTGCAGACTTATATCCAGCAGCTTAGCGTGGACGTGCAGAATATAACTGATCCTCAAAAGCTCATAGAATACTCCAAGATTTCGAACCGGACGCTGAATGCTGCCAAAATCGTGATCTCAACCTTGCCATTACTCCTGATTTATCCTTTTATGCAAAAATACTTTGTTACAGGAATCGTGGTGGGTTCCGTTAAGGAGTAATGTATAAAATTTTATTTCGGGAGGTACACATTAGTGAAATTATCAACAAATATTGCCGGGCAGACATCCGATATTCTGGATGACATGAAGATATTCGTTTCCCGTGATGAGAATCGCGGGATATCCTTTACCAACAAGGAAGCCGCTTATTATTATACTCAATCACATCTCAACGATCATGTGGAGCATGCTTATTTTGAGGGATTGAACATCTCGAAAAGCAGAATTTTCAGCGGGTACACCTTAATTGCAGATCAACAGAAACTGGATAATCAAGAAGCTGAAGTCTGTGTGTACCCCTATAAAATGGTGCGTATGCATGGAAGCCTGACAGAAGAGCTGTGGATGTTTGACTACAAAAATGTGCTGGGGATCAGTCTCACCGGTGCTCAAGAAACCATTGGAATTGAATTATTGGGAGAACAGCTCAACCTGCTGAATCCACGTGACGGCATCGCTTTTTTCAATTCAATAGAAGGCGGATGGGTTATTGCTGTAGGCGCAGCAGGCAACCAGCCGGTGGAAGTTAAGAATCATACCGTTTATTCCGCTGCCAACGCCGGAAGCTTTTATATCGCCGTGGGCAAAACGGTTGCCGGAGCGGCAGATATGATTCATGATACGAGACGGGACGCCGTCTCTATGAAGCACGAACGAATGAAACGTATGGAGGATTTTTTGCAGAAGAATGTCTACATCGCCAGCAGCAGTGATTCGCTCACCTTGTCTTTGAATTGGTTAAACATCACGATGGACCAATTGGTGACGAGACAGCAAGGCGATGGAATCTATGCCGGCCTCCCCTGGTTTAATGAATATTGGGGAAGAGACCAATTTATTGCGCTCCCGGGAGCCGTATTGGTAACCGGGCAATTTGAAACTGCTAAAAATATATTGCTGTCCTTTGCGAAATTCCAGAACACCGATGCAGCTTCCAAATACTTCGGCAGGGTGCCCAATATTCTTGCCTTAAAAAATGTAGACTACCATACAACCGACGGGACACCGCGGTTTATTATCCAATTACAGGATTATGTTAAATATTCGGGTGACACGGCGGTCATAACAGAGCTTTACCCGGCGGTACAAAACAGTATAGAAGGCTCTATTAAGCATTGGGTGGACGATAAAGGCTACCTTATGCACGATGATAATGAAACCTGGATGGACGCCCGGGATGCCAACCTGAAGTCTTACTCTCCCAGAGACACCCGGGCCAATGACATTCAAGCGCTCTGGTACAATCAGCTCCGGGCTGGAGTATACTTTGCCGAGTACATGGGCGACAGCGGCAGTGCGAAGAAATGGAGCAATATCGCCGGCAAGCTCAAAAGAAACTTTGCAGCGGATTTCAGGGATCAGTCACATCCCTATCTGGCTGACCGGCTAAACTCTGAAGATGAGCCCGAATTCTCACTGCGGCCAAACCAATTGTTTGCCTTGGACATGATTGAAGATGATTCCTTCAAATGTGAAGTGACCAAGACAGCATGGGAAGAGCTCGTTTATCCTTGGGGAGTTGCCTCATTGGATCAAAAACATCCGTTTTTCCATCCATTTCACTTAACCAGCCTGTACCATAAAGATGAAGCTTACCACAATGGTACGGTTTGGCTCTGGTTAAACGGTATAGCCATGCAGCGCATGATCGAAGCCGGGCAGGAAGAAACTGCTTATACACTGTTCAAGAATATGAACTGGCAAGCGCTGAACCTGGGAGTAGTCGGAGGACTGAGCGAGAATATGGATGCTTATCCGCAGGAAGGCCGGAGCTGGGCCAAACTTACGGGAGCATACCTGCAAGCCTGGTCCAATGCCGAGCAGCTGCGTGTGTGGTATCAGTATTTTCTAGGGTTCCGGCCGGATATGATTCATCAGGCGCTTACGCTTGCGCCCCGGATTCCCGGGGAGATCAGAGATTTACAGGCCCGCGTTAAGATTGGAAGTGGCACCATTGACATCACCTATACAGCTACAGCGGCAACAGAACAAACGTATCTTTACGGGTTTAAGGGAATCGGACTCACGGCAGTTATTGATATATCTCCTTTTAAGGTTCTGCAAATTGAAGTGGAAAAGGATTGTGAACTGAAAATCACCCGGACAGAACTTAAATTAACGGCTGTCCTTAGCGATAAAACCGGCACAATCGGCAAAGAGATTATAGTATCCCGGCTGCCGCTGCGTGAAGAGCAGCAATTGAATGTAAATCAAGTGTTTCAGAATGTTAAGTTTGCAGAGCCAGCGGATTTGGGGAACCACCCTGTTACGAAGCGTTAAAAATTTGATCCGGAAAACATAAGCTGCTGTTCCCGTACATAGAATGCACTGTTAAAGATTTATGACGGGAGGATTGCAGGTATGCCGGATCAATACGGGCAAGTGCTGCCCGTGCGTATTCTCGAAGAAATTGCATTCTGGAAAAAACAGGAGCAGGAGCATACGGAAGTCATCAAGGGGGTTGTACCTCAGCTGGAGAAGCCTTTTGTGAAGTTGCTGGACGAATGGGCTGTTGTTTTTGAGGCCACCGGAGCAGCAACACGCCAGCTGATGGAGGCTTCCCGCGCCTCCAGCCCTGCAGAGCAGGCCGCCGGAACAGAACAGCTTCTCCAGGTGGCCTGCTCCCAGTCCCGCGAGTTCATCCGGCAGCAGCATGCCCTGATGGAGGGAAGCGCTGCTGTAAAAGCCCAGCCGCTGGCTGGAACTGTGCTGCTGCATATCATCCGGGAGTCAGAGTATGTTGAGGCTCTTCTGAACACCCTGTCCGTACCCGGCATTGCTCCCGGATGGACGCGGGAGCCTGCAGCGCCGTTGCCGGAAACAGCAGACGAACTCAACGCCAGATACAAACAGGCCGGATATGAACCGCAGGCTCCAATGGCTTCTCCGCTCTCCGGACAGCAGGAGCCCGGAACGGTTCCGATAGGAGGCCATACTCTGCCGCCCCTTCCCTACGCCTATAATGCACTGGAGCCCTACATCGATGAAAAAACAATGCGGATTCATCATGACAAGCATCATCAAAGCTATGTAGACGGGCTGAACAAAGCGGAGAATAAGCTGGCCGAAGCCCGGAAAACCAAGGATTTTGATCTTGTAAAGCATTGGGAGCGGGAGCTTGCCTTCCACGGGGCCGGCCATTATCTGCATACCATCTTCTGGAACGTCATGTCTCCGCAGGGCGGAGGCCGTCCGACAGGTCCGCTGCTGGATGCCATAGAGCACAGCTTCGGCAGCTACGATGCCTTCAAGGAACAGTTCACAGAAGCGGCCGACAAGGTGGAGGGCGGGGGCTGGGCGATTCTGGTCTGGAGTCCCCGCAGCCGCCGGCTGGAAATTCTGACAGCGGAGAAGCATCAAAATCTCTCCCAATGGGATGTCGTTCCCCTGCTGGCCCTCGATGTATGGGAACACGCCTATTATCTTAAGCATCAGAATAACCGCGCGGATTACATCAAGGACTGGTGGAAGGTTGTACATTGGCCTTATGTCTCCGAGCGCTTCAATGCCGCCCGGAAGCTGGTCTGGCAGCCCTTCTGACAGCGCGGCAGCAGCCCTTTCGGCAGGCAAAGGTAAAAGAGCCCTCCCGTCACTTCACAGTGCCGGAAGGGCTCTTTGCCGTATACTGAAACGGGGCAACCCCCCCGTCTTCTATTCTTTGATCAGGGCCAGAAACTCCGCCCGTGCAGCAGCATCCTCACGGAAGGTCCCGCGTGCTGCCATGGTTACCGTTTTGCTGCCGGGCTTCTTCACCCCGCGGGCACACATGCACAGATGTTCTCCTTCCACAACAACCATCACACCATGAGGATTCAGGACCTCTGTCATAATATCGGCAATCTGCGCCGTAATGCGTTCCTGCACCTGCAGGCGCCGGCTGACAGCTTCCACCAGGCGGGCCAGCTTGCTAAGCCCGGCAATCCGTCCGCTGGGAATATATCCGATATGCACCTTGCCAAAAAAAGGGGCCATGTGATGCTCGCACTGGCTATAATAGACAATATCCTTTACGATCACCAGCTCTTCGTGAGACTCATCAAAGGTCACTCCAAGCGCCTCACGGGGATCAATCGAATACCCGCCGAAGATCTCCTCGTACATCCGTGTAACTCTGGCCGGTGTTTCCAGCAGCCCTTCACGGCCGGGATCTTCCCCGATTAATTGCAGTATTTTCTCAACATGGTACTCGATTTGTTCCCGGTTTGCAGCAACCTTGCCGTTCATATAATCCTTGACTCCCCCCATGAAGCCTCCCCCTTCCGTACCCGTATCTATTTCCGTTTATCCGGGACCGGTTACTTGCCTTTGCGGCCTTGTCTTTTTCCTGCCGCTGGTGCGCGTCCCGGCTGATTGCCGTTCTTCATCATCTGCTGGGCACGCTGCATCTGCTTGCCGTTCAAGTTATAGCCCATCTGTTTGGCAACCTTCTGCAGCATTTCCGGATCATTCTGCATCGCTGTCATTTGTCTGCGCAGATAATACACACCAATGAAGAATCCGCCGATCAGACCTACGACAAGCGTAATAATTGGCAAAGCAATGTTCATCTAAAGTCCACCTCTGTACTTGAGTTGTCCGCAATGCCGCTGTAGGCACGCGAATCTATCATAGCATTTCAAGAACTGGACAGCAATTGGCAAATGAAGCAGGTTAGCCTTGCCCACTGGCTCCATCCTGCTCCTCTGCCTCCCCCCGTTCCAGCAGCTTGCCCTGTGCCCGTTCCAGCATTTCCCGGACGGTAGAGTCCTCTTCCTTGTGCAGCGCCAGCTTCACCGCCGCCAGCGCTTCTGCGCCTCCAATGCGTCCGAGTGCCCAGGCCGCACTTCCGCGCAGCTCCGGACGGGTTTCCTTCAGCACAATCTCCGTCAGCTTCGGCACAGCCCCGGCTTCCTTGAAATTGCCGAGTGCGATCACCGCGTTGCGCTGAATCGGCTTCTTGCCCCGCCAGGCCGCTGAGCTGCTGCCGAACTGCTCCTTGAACTCACGGTTGCTGAGCTCCAGAATCGGCAGCAGCAGCGGCTTGACGACCTCCGGATCAGGCAGCAGCTCCGGGCGGTGATTCCAGTTCTTCCCCGGTTCTTCGGGCAGACGATCTGGCAGGTGTCGCAGCCGTACAGCCGGTTGCCGATCTTGGTCATGTATTCATCACTCAGAAAACCCTTGGTCTGGGTCAGATAAGAAATACAGGCCTGGGCATTCAGCTGTCCGGGACCTACGAGTGCACCTGTCGGGCAGGCGTCAATACACTTCGTACAGCTCCCGCAGCCCTCTTCCACAGGTGTATCCGGCGGAAAAGGAATATTCGTCACCATCTCCCCGAGATACATCCATGAGCCCCATTCGGGAGAGATAATGCTGCAGTTTTTGCCGCTGAACCCGATGCCTGCCCGCTCGGCAACCGCCCTGTCGACCAGCACTCCCGTATCCACCATGCTCTCCAGCTCCGCTCCCGGCACCCGCTCGCGGATGAAGGCCTCGAGCTTCGCCAATGCCTCACGCAGCACATGATGATAATCCCGGCCCCATGAGGCCCGGGCCAGGATGCCGCGGCGTGCGCCAGGCTCTGACTTCGGCGGATTCTCCATTTTGGAGGGATAGGCTACAGCGATAGCGATAATAGACTGCGGCTGCCCGCCGGACTGCAGGGCGGGGATGGTCCGCTTATCGAGATCCGGCTCCTCGAAGCCGGAATCATAACCGTTGTCACGATGCTCCTGAAGTATATTTTTTAAATATAAAAACGGCTCCGCAGTCGCAAAACCGATATCATCAATACCGATTTCCGGTGCGGCAGCCTTAATTTCAGCCTTAAGACCTTCCCATTTCGAAGGCGGGGGAGCATAAGATGTCTGGATGTTATTGTTCATTACCGCCTTCTCCTTCACTTATAGTGCATTTGCTTTGCTAAGAGGCCACCAGATATACGCAGCCTTGCCGACGATACGGTTCTGCGGAACGGCGCCAAAATACCGGCTGTCCTTGCTCGCCCCGGCATGCCGGTTGTCACCCATCACAAAATAGGTTCCCTGTTTAACGGTAAGCTCGGCAAAATCAGGGTCTTGAATCTCCGTGTCCACATAGGACTCGGCAATAAGCTTGCCGTTCACGTACAGCTTGTGGTTCCGCACCTCGATCCTGTCGCCGGGTATCCCGATGATCCGTTTCACCAGATATTCCTTGCGGTCCGGGCCGGTGCTCGGGTCATGCAGCACAACCACATCGCTCCGCTTGGGACTGGCAAAGGTTAATGATATCTTGCTGATAATCAATTTTTCGCCCTCAAACAGCGTGGGCTGCATGGACTGGCCTATAACCGTTGAGACATTGAACACAAAAATATTGAGCAGTGACATCAAGGCAAATACAATTGCAGCAGTAACCAGCCAATCCCGGAGATCGCGGACCCAGCCTGTTCCTGATAAGGAGCCGGTTCTCCGGTGTGTAACGGACCGGTATCTGTGCTTGCGGCTCCGCATGAAATCTTCTTCAAGCTCCCGGTTCATAGGCCACCTTCCTGATTATCATTGGTCATTCAAGTCCCATAACAATAGAAAAGCATATCTCCCGGCCATTTGCAATGGACTTGGAAAGATATGCTTCAGTATAATGAATCAGACTATGCAAGCACGCATTCAATACTAAAAGTATGTACTCTTAATACTCGCAATCATTGCAGGCGTACAATCGCAGTAGTTCTCTATTCTAGAAAATGTTTCCGCTTACGCAGCACCGGAATCAAAACGCTTACCCGACAATGCTAAGCTTCCGTACCGACTTGAAGATTTGATTCTCGTTATAACCCATAGCTTCATAGAGCGGCAGCGCAAATGAGTTATGCTCATCGACGGCCACATAAATGCCGCTGACCTTGCGTGCCTGAAACTTGTGTTCCATCGCCGATACAAGACCTCTGCCGATTCCTCTGCGGCGGTATTCGGGATGGACGGCAATGCGGAAATAACAGCCGTGATTCTTCTCGATCGTACCAATCAGCGCACCAACAATCTCCCCTTCATCCTCGGCTACAACAATGAGATCAGAGTCCCATGAAAGCTGCCTGGAGAAAGGCTCGATAGTGCTCTCGAAACATTCTTCCGATAATGCGGTCTGCAGCAGTTCAGTCACAGGGGTAACGTCGCTTAATTGAAAGGAACGAACGTGCATTCTTTAAATCTCCCTTTTCTATGGCTTAGAATTTAACAAAAAGAAGGAGTTCCCGTAACGGCATAAAGAGGAAAAAGAAAAGCAAATGAATGATTCCCAAAGAGATATCTGAAATCAAACAGGGAAGTTGCTTCTCAGCGGCTAAAGAAGTATTAACCTAATGTTAAACAGTTTATAGCTTCTTTAAACTTCAAAAAACGAGGAATACCTGCTTTTAAGTCTATTAAAGCACACTTTTCTAGCGATATCATCAATTTTCTTTTGAAAGCGCTTGATTTAAAGCGTTTGCATTGTATATAATTACATAAATCCTTTATTAAGGTAATTATGGCGGTGTAAACAACTGCCGGCGGCGGCCGTTTCGATTTTAACACGGCGTTGACACTTGCAGTCAGGTTTCAATGCCTTAATACTTTTTAAACATTTACGTTTGTTTAGTGTTGCATTATTGTTCCAGATACGGTTTAATAATAGTATCTTATCGGGTACATAACCTATAAGGTACATCGGAAATAAGGGGTTTTGACGTCAAGGCCGCCAAAATTCTTTATCCATACAAATTCAAATACCACTCAGGAGGGATTTTCCATGGCATTTCAATTACCGGCACTTCCGTATCCGAACAACGCTCTTGAACCGCACATCGACGCATTGACGATGGAGATTCACCATGACAGGCACCATAACACATACGTGACGAACCTGAACGCCGCTCTGGAAAAGGCACCCGAACTGCAGGGCAAGAGCATCGAAGAACTCCTTACCGACCTGAACGCAGTACCTGAAGCGATCCGTACGGCTGTCCGCAACAACGGCGGCGGACATGCCAACCATACCCTGTTCTGGGAAGTCATCGGACCGAACGGCGGCGGCGCACCAACCGGCGCACTGGCAGCTGCCATTGACAGCGAGCTTGGCGGTTTCGATAAATTCAAAGAGGATTTCGCTACGGCGGCAACTACCCGTTTCGGCAGCGGCTGGGCCTGGCTCGTTGTTAAAGACGGCAAGCTGGCGGTTACCAGCACACCGAACCAGGACAACCCGATCAGCGAAGGCGCTACTCCGATCCTCGGACTGGATGTATGGGAGCACGCTTACTACCTGAACTATCAAAACAAACGCCCTGACTACATCAAAGCCTTCTGGAACGTAGTCAACTGGGAAGAAGTCGGCAAACGCTACGAAAGCGCAAAATAAGCTTCAGCAGCATAAATCAGCTAAGAGAACAAAACGGCTGCACCGTCCAATGATGGACGGTGCAGCCGTTTTGGATTTTAGTCTAGCCCTGCCTGGAGCGCCCTCTATGAACCCTGCGGCAAGCCTTAAGTGGAAAAAGGGCACTTAATTCCGGTTCATTCCGCTTCTCCACAAGCATTAGGTGGAAAAAGGACACTTAATCTGGCCACTTTCTGCCTTTTCGGGTAAATCCGCTTAATTTAAGTCTACTTTTTCCCACTATTTCCTCTGTCGAAAGCTTCTGCGTCCATTTAAGTTCCCTAATTCCACTCCGCTTCTTTCCTGCAGCCCACGCACGATCCTGCCCTTTTGTTTTCTGATCCCAGCCCCGCCTGCAGAGCAATCACTGTAAGCGCACTTTGTACAGTATCTGAGAGAAATCATCCATTTTGTTCATCGAAATAGCTGTTCAGCAGCTTCAAAAACACGTTCGGGAAAGCATAATTAGCCATTTCCTCACGGTTGATCCACCGTACCGCTCCGCCATCCTCGGGATTGCCGTTGCCGTCCGCGAACGGCTCTATAGAGCCGCTGTCCGCAGCAGGCCGCCCGTTTGGGGTGCCTGCGGCACTGAACAAGTCAGGGGTGCCGCTGCCGGGTGCTAACGCGGCGGAACTGCCGGCGTCGGCGTTCAAGGCCGGCGCATCACTGTCCGCGGCAGGCAGCTCTGCGCCGCTGATACCGGTGGCGGCCGAACCCTGAGGCCCGCCCGCGCCGGCTGGCCGGCCGGCATCCCCGGCACCCGGGGATTGCCCGGCGGCGTATGCCGCCCGCCCTTCCGCCGCCACTGGCAGCGCGCGGACATCCTCTTCCCTGCAGCGGTACACCTGCAGGGTCCACACAATATGGCTGAACGTATGTTCCGCAGCCATCCAGTGCTCTTCCGGCCGGGCAGGAATCCCGGCCTGCCTCAGGGACCGGCGCAGCCGGTCCAGCGCCGCGGCCTCCGGCAGCAGCGCGCCGCCCCTGCCGCCCTCCGCAGGCGGCGCAGGCCAGTGCGGCAGCTCCCACATGCGGGCCAGAAGCCCGCTTACCGGCCGCTGCCGGATGAGCACCCGGCCCGCGTGCTCGCCGCGGCCTTCCACCAGGGCCGCCAGCCGCTCCTCCGGGCGCGGCGGCTTCGCCTTGGTTTTGACGGGCAGCGAAGTTTCGCAGCCCGCCAGCCGCGCGGCGCAGTGCTCCATCACCGGGCACGGCAGGCAGCGCGGTGATTTCGGCGTGCAGACAAGCGCGCCAAGCTCCATCAGCGCCTGATTGAAATGCGAAGCTTCGCCTTCAGGGATCAGCTCTGCGGCCAGCCGTTCCATTGCAACACGGGTGGGTCCCTTGGCGATATCATCCTCAATGAGGAAATAGCGGGACAGCACCCGCATCACATTGCCGTCCACGGCCGGTTCCGGCCGGTTGAAGGCAATGCTGAGGATGGCGCCTGCTGTGTAAGGGCCCACGCCCTTAAGGCCAAACACGGCGTCACGGTCATTGGGGACCTGGCCGCCATATTGCTCTTTCACCTGCTTGGCTGCATGCTGCAGGTTACGGGCCCGGGAGTAGTAGCCGAGCCCCTCCCAGCACTTCAGCACCTCCTCTTCCGGGGCATCAGCCAGTGATTCCACCGTAGGAAAACGCTCAATAAAACGGTTAAAATAAGGAATTACCGTATCCACTCTGGTCTGCTGCAGCATAATCTCCGATATCCAGATGTAATAAGGGTTGCGGTGGCGCCGCCAGGGCAAATCCCTTTTCTGGCCTTGATACCATTCCAGCAGGAAGCGGCTGAAGAATAACTTGGCTTCCTGCTGTGTTTCACTCTGCTGTTCATGTATTGTCATCGTTATTCTCCTTGCCGTTCATATAATCTTGCACCCGGTACACTTAGGCTGACTTAGATTATTGGGGGATGTCCCGGGTAGGTCTTAGTGTCTGTGCTGCTTCTCCACCACCGCGAACGCCGAAGCCAACCCGCGGCTGTGCGTAATCGTGAGATGAATGGTATACTCCTGCTCCGGCAGCCGCAACCGGGACCAGGCCTCGGCCGACAGTGAGGCTACCGGCTTGCCCATGGCGTCCGGCAGAATTTCAATATCCTGAAAGCCTACCGTATGGCCGATTCCGCATCCGAGCGCCTTGACTACCGCCTCCTTGGCTGAAAACCTCCCGGCTATGAACTCTGCCGCCTTCCCGCCTTTGCCTGCGGCCAGTACCAGCTCCTGCGCGGTCAGAATCCGCCGGGTGAACCGGCTGCCCAGGCTGCCATTCGCAATACCCGCAACCCTCCCGATTTCCAGCACATCATGCCCGATTCCGTAAATCACAATCCCACACCTCTCATGGCTATACATTCATTAACCATCTCATATTCCCTTCTATCCTTACCGTGCTTCTAATGGTATGATCTTCCTATAGGCGCCAGAAATCTCATATAACAGAGAAAGTCCGCCTGCCTCTTTACCATGAACTATATAAACTGAACTTTTAAATTTTTTGATTTAGGAAGGGTCGTGACTCCCGAGAATGTTTGGACTTCCGGCCGCTGCCCATATCCAGATTTCTTGATTCATACCGCTTTTCGCGGTAGAAATCCGGATACAAAGGCGAACGCTGACGCTCCTACAGTTCCAAACTTCTCCTCCGCCGCTTTCCCTCTTCTTCTTAATTTCTCAAGTTCAATTTATATATTAATAATAGTTTTAACGTCAGCATTCTGCTATCTTAAAAGAAAAAACCGCTAAAGTCTATTTATGGGTATATCCGGTATATTTAAGACCTTCAGTTTAGCACCGGATTCGAACACAGCCTGGCTGTGATACTAGAATATCAAGGAAAGGGAGACTGCCCTATGCCCCGTAATTTCGAATTGCCCGCAGGAGAGGATGCTGTCCTGCGTTGTTCACATTTTCCGGCCCAAGGCGAAGCCAAGAGCCTGGTTGTGGTCGCTCACGGCTACAAGGGCTTCAAGGATTGGGGAATGTTCCCTTATGTTGCAGAGGCCCTTAGTGATGAGCATGAAGTGATCAGCTTCAACTTCTCACATGCCGGAATCGGCGAAGATCTGCAGAATTTCACCGAGCTTGAAAAGTTTGCCCGCAACACCTACCAGCGCGAGATCAAGGATATGGAGATCCTGCTCTCCTATCTGAGCCAGCATCACAGGTTCGGAAGTCTGCCTGTCTTTCTGCTGGGACACAGCCGCGGTGGGGGCGACTGCCTGCTCTATGCACTGGATCATCCTGCAGAACTTGCCGGTGTGATCTCCTGGAACGGAACCACCAGTCTGGACCTGTTCACAGAAGAGCAGAAGCGTGAAATGAGGGAAACGGGCCGGACCCACGTCCTCAATGGACGGACAGGCCAGCAAATGCCGCTGGATGCCATCATTATAGAAGATCTGGAACAGCAGGCGGAACGTTACAACATATTGGAGCGGATGAAGCAGGCCGCCTTCCCCGTGGTCCTGATCCAGGGGAGCGAGGACGGCGAGCGGCTGCGGCGCGGTTCAGAGCAATTGATCCGGTCTCGGCCGGATATTGAATGGATACAAATTCCGGGAGGCAATCACACCTTCGGCACCGTCCATCCTTTTACTGGAACCACACCTCAGCTGGAACAGGCCATTGCCGCCTCCAGGGATTTCATCACCCGGGTTTTGGCGGAGTAGCTGTTATCATAAAAAACCGCCGGAGCGTCTGCATTGAACGCAGCTCCCCGGCGGTTGGGCAACACATTTTTAAATCCCGGGAATCACATTGCGCTTATGCGCGGTTCTCCGGTAGAAATTCTCCAGTTTCTTCGCCGCTTCAGGGCTGACGGTTTTGCCCTCCAGGTAGTCGCTGTTCTCCTCATAGGTGATGCCTAGCTCCGCTTCATCCGTCTGTCCCGGCCACAGGCCGGCTGTCGGCGCTTTGGTGACAATATCCGCAGGCACTCCGAGGAATGCAGCCAACTGGCGCACCTGGCGCTTATTCAGCGAAGACAGCGGTGTAATGTCCACGGCACCATCGCCCCATTTGGTATAGAAGCCGGTTATAGCTTCGGACGCATGGTCTGTTCCCACTACCAGCAGATTGTTCTCAAAAGCCAGCGCATACTGCATCACCATGCGTGTTCTTGCTTTTACATTGCCTTTACCCTGATGGGTGATGTGGCGGTGCTGTCCAAGCGATTTCAGGCTGTGCTCTACCTCAAGGGCGATCTCGTTGACCGCTTCCTCGATGTTGGTCTCTGCTTTATGCGTCAAACCAAACGCCTCAGCGACCGCATAGCTGTGCTCGATATCCTCCTGTTCGCCATAAGGCTGAAAAACACCAAGCGTCATATAGTCTTTGCCTTCCTCGGCTGTAAGCTCATCCGTAGCCCGTTTACACAGACCTGCGGCAACCGCGCTGTCTACCCCTCCGCTGATTGCAATCAGCAGACCGCCCGCCCCTGCTTCCAGCACATATGCTTTCAAAAAATCCACCCGTTTCCGGACCTCAGCCTCCACATCAATGGAGGGTTTAACACCAAGGGCGGCAATTATTTCGCTCTGCATACTCAAGTACTACACCCCGTTTCAGATAATTTGCGGTGTGAAACCTATAAACCCCTGTATTTTCAAAAAAATCCCGCAGACTTCCGGACTACCGGCAGCCTGCGAGACTCAAGTAAAGACCAGCCTTATTTTATTGGCACAGGCGGTTGAATACATCTTTCAGCTCAGCCGCAATTTCGGCAGCTGAACGGTCTTCGACCCCATGGCGTTCGATGAAGTGAACAAGCTTTCCATCCTTCATCAGCGCGATCGAAGGCGAAGAAGGCGGATACGGTGCAAAGTACTCACGCGCTTTGGCTGTGGCTTCTTTCTCTTGACCAGCGAACACAGTGTACAGGTGATCCGGCAGAATCTCATTCTGCAGTGCCTGGGCCACGCCCGGGCGGCATTGACCGGCTGCACAGCCGCAGACCGAATTCACAACAACAAGCGTTGTTCCCTTGGAGCCAGGAAGCACTGCTTCCACCTCTTCCGGAGTCAACAGCTCCTTAAATCCAATGCTTGTCAGATCATCGCGCATGGGCTGGATGGAATCCCTCATATATTGATTAAATGACATGGACATTCTGTGCACTCTCCTTTATCCTTTGAATAATTTGCAAGACCACGTTGCAGCAGGATTTACTAACTTTATTATACATACATACTCTGTGAAAGCAAGCGGCAGCCGCTTCGTTATCCCTTATCAGAAACACTACAGCCGCGGGGGAGAATCAGAATCTTCCTTCGTGGCGGCAGCCTGCTGTCTGCCCTCCTGCCCGTAAGGAAAAGAAACGATAAATGCCGTACCTTTCCCCTCTTGGGACTCCACTCTGATGCTGCCATGATGCCGCTCGGCAATGCTCAGGCACAGCGGAAGGCCCAGTCCCGTACCCTGGTTTTTTGTGGTGTAAAAAGGTACAAACAGCTTCTCCAGCTGACTCTGCGGAATTCCGCTGCCAGTATCCTGTATAATCAGCTCCACCTTATTCTCGTTAAAATGCGTTTCCAGAAGCAGTTCCCCTTTTGGTTCCATCGCTTCCATCCCGTTCCGGGCCAGATTAAGGATCAGCTGCTTGATTTCCCTGGGGTTTAGCTGAAGCAGCGGAAGGGATGGACATAATCTCAGCTCCACGCTTTGGCCGCGGAGGTTAGCGTCGGCCCACAGAAGGGGGGCGAGTTCTTTTATAATATGATGCAGCTGAACAGTCTCCTTGTCAGAAATCCGGCTCTGCGCAAGGGAGAGAAAGTCATTAATAATCCCGTTGGCCCGGTCCAGTTCCTCTATGACAATCTGATAGTATGAGTCCATTTCCCCGGGGCTTTTCTCCCGCATAAGCTGCAGAAATCCGCGGACTACGGCCATAGGATTGCGGATTTCATGTGTAATACCCGCTGCCATCTGCCCGACCAGGGTTAGCCGCTCCACGTTGTCCAGTTCGCTGCGGAACTTCTCTTCTTCGGTCAGGTCCTGGATAATCAAAACCCGGCCGGCTGATCCTCCTCCCAATCCTTGCTGCAGAGGCGCAGAGAATACATTGTAGGTTCTGGAGTCATACTGCACTTTCTCGTTATACCGTTGTTTGCTGAATCCGCTATCTCTCATACGCTTTAGGGCCTCCCCGTTAATCTCTTGGAGGAGCAGCCGTTCTGCCTGCTGGCCTACAATAGCCTCCCTTGTAATGCCCGGCTCATGCTGCCGGAAGAGCTCCAGCATACAATCATTAATCTCCGTTACATAGCCCATATCGTCAAGTAGCATAATACTGACAGGTACGACATTGGTGATCTGCTGCAGCTTCTCCGATTCCCGTTCGAATTTCTCAGAAATCCCTTTCATTTCCTCCCGGGTCTGCAGCCTGTCCCAAGCAGTTTCGATACAGTATAACAAGCTGCCTCCCAGAATAACCGGAACCAGCAGGTAGAACAAGGCCACTGCCATTTCTTTGGGCGAAGTGTCGTACAGGCTGGGGCCATACATTTTTGGCGCAAGGACAATAAACATCATGCTCGGAAACAGAACACTCCAGAGAATGAAGATTTTGCCCATAATGTTTTCGCTCTTAAAAGGCTTCGCCATGCCAAACAGCAGCGGATGCAGCAGCACGCCTGTGTTCAGCACCAGATTGCTGAGGCCGGGAGGCTCCGAGAATAATGCAGTGCACAGTATAAAAAAAACAGCTAAGCTGATCCCCGAGCGGAAGCCGGCATACAGGATACCGATATATGCGGGGATCATCGCTAAATTCAGATAGATTGCACCAAACAGGGTTGTGGACAAAAACATGCAGAAGACGATGCTCAGTGCACAACTGAGTATTAAAAAGGATTGGTCATCTGGGAACTTTCTGTTCCTTCGCATGATATGGCCTTGATCGATCCACCATTTAAACATGCACAGAAAGGAGCAAGCCGCTGTAATTTGCAATAAAATATCCTTTACCGCATAAATAATTGAAATCACTCCCCTAATTGGACAAATTATCCTATTCACATTGATTAAAGCACACACGCGCTATCCTGACAATGTAAATCCCGACGCTAAGGTCCGGGTCTCTGGCCCAGCCATGGGCTTAATGGTATGATTCCGTTAGGGGGTGCAGGTCGCACCGTGCCTTTAACATGTAAAGGAGCAGATTTATGAGCGGCAACTATGATGTAATTATTATCGGAGGCGGACCTTCCGGGCTTATGGCCAGCGTAGCAGCAGCGGAGCATGGAGCTTCAGTTCTGCTGGTGGACAAAGGTTCCAGGCTTGGCCGGAAGCTGGGGATTTCCGGCGGCGGCCGCTGCAATGTGACCAATGCCAAGGAAACCGCTGAACTGATATCCCATATTCCCGGCAACGGGCGCTTTTTGTACAGCGCATTTGATCATTTCAACAATTTGGATATTATCCGGTTTTTTGAGAATCTCGGCATCGCCCTGAAGGAAGAAGATAACGGGCGGATGTTTCCCGTGTCTGACAAGGCCTCAAGCGTCGTCTCCGCGCTTATCGGCAAGGTGCGCAGTCTGGGCGTGCAGATGATCACGGACAGCCCGGTGGCGGAGGTTCTCTATGGAAATGGCAGTGTGAGAGGCGTCCGGTTGACCACGGGTAGAACACTCAGCGCCAGTGCCGTAGTCATTGCCACCGGCGGCAAATCAGTTCCTCAGACCGGCTCTACCGGGGATGGCTATCCATGGGCTGAAGCCGCCGGACACACCATTACGGAGCTGTTCCCCACGGAAGTACCCATCCTGTCGCGGGAGGGGTGGATCAAGTCAGGGGAGCTGCAGGGCCTGTCCCTGCGGGATGTGACGCTCACGGTCTGGAATCCTAAAGGCAAGCGGGTCATTGCCCACCGGGGCGATATGATCTTTACCCACTTTGGACTCTCCGGGCCGATTGCGCTGCGCTGCAGCCAATTCCTGCGCCAGGTCCAGCGCAAATCCGGAACCGATACCGTAGAGCTGTCCATTGATCTTTTCCCCGATCTGAACCCGCAGGAGATGGAAGAACAGCTGCAGAATAAGCTGAAGCTGGAGCCGAAGAAGGCGCTCCGCAACTCACTGAAGGGCTTGCTGCCGGAGCGGATGATTCCTCTCCTGCTCGCCAAAGCGGAACTGGATGGCGACACCACCGGGCATCATCTGCCCAAAAGCGGGCTGCAGGCGCTTGCAGCACTTCTGAAGCGGATG
Source organism: Paenibacillus sonchi (assembly GCF_016772475.1). NCBI lineage: Bacteria > Bacillati > Bacillota > Bacilli > Caryophanales > Paenibacillaceae > Paenibacillus > Paenibacillus sonchi. The sequence goes on along the minus strand of NZ_CP068595.1, from coordinate 2,605,000 downwards.
CCGGTTCAGGTGCATGGCACCCGCTCCCTGGAGGAAGCCTTCGTCACCGGCGGCGGCGTCAACCTGAAGGAAATTAATCCGCGGACCATGGAATCCAAGCTGATGCCCGGCCTGTTCTTCTGCGGTGAAATACTGGATATTCACGGCTATACCGGCGGATACAATATTACCGCAGCCTTCTCCACAGGATATACAGCAGGCAAGCATGCGGCAGAGCAGTACCGGAAATAAGCTGAACTTGAAAGAGCAAAGCGGTCCGTGTGCGGCGCAAACCCGCCGGCGGCGCTCCAACAACGGCATTTCTGCCGTTGTTTCGGCTCAAACCTGCCAGCGGCGCTCTAACAACGGCATTTCTGCCGTTGTTTCGGCTCAAACCCGCCGGCGACGCTCTAACAACGGCATTTCTGCCGTTGTTTCGGCACAAACCCGCCGGCGGCGCTCTACCAACGGCATTTCTGCCGTTGGTTCGGCTCAAACCTGCCAGCGGCGCTCTAACAACGGCATTTCTGCCGTTGTTTCGGCTCAAACCCGCTGGCGGCGCTCTACCAACGGCATTTCTGCCGTTGGTTCGGCTCAAACCTGCCAGCGGCGCTCTAACAACGGCATTTCTGCCGTTATTTCGGCACAAACCCGCCGGTGGCGCTCTAACAACGGCATTTCTGCCGTTGTTTCGGCTCAAACCCGCCGGCGACGCTCTAACAACGGCATTTCTGCCGTTGTTTCGGCTCAAACCCGCCGGCGGCGCTCTACCAACGGCATTTCTGCCGTTGGTTCGGCTCAAACCTGCCGGCGGCGCTCTAACAACGGCATTTCTGCCGTTTTTCGGCGCAAACCCGCCGGCGGCGCTCTACCAACGGCATTTCTGCCGTTGGTTCGGCTCAAACCTGCCAGCGGCGCTCTAACAACGGCATTTCTGCCGTTGTTTCGGCTCAAACCCGCTGGCGGCGCTCCAACAACGGCATTTCTGCCGTTATTTCGGCACAAACCCGCCGGCGGCGCTCTACCAACGGCATTTCTGCCGTTGGTTCGGCTCAAACCTGCCGGCGGCGCTCTAACAACGGCATTTCTGCCGTTTTTCGGCGCAAACCCGCCGGCCGCTCTAAACAACAAGCCAGCCTCCTATATATTCAGGAGGCTGGCTTGTTCGGGTATTATACGCTCCCCCTCTCGGGGGTGTGCTTATTAGAACAGGAAAATTCATTACCAAAAACCGGGTTTGAAATTTCCCTATGTCTGGACCGATCGTGACTTTGGAGAACCTTCGGACTTCCGGCCGGGGCTGTTATCTGGCAAAACGGAACGCGCTGAACATATTGGCGATCAGGTATCCGGCTATGCCGCCAACAGGAATAAACAGCACCAGCCCCAGCCAGCCATAGAGCTGCGTACAGATTACCGCCGAGCACAGCAGGGAGAACGGCAGCAGCAGGAGCGGCAGCGTTTTTGAGCCAGCCACTGCCTTCTGTTCTTTGGTGAACGGTAAAATCCCGATATAGTCATCCCCGGAGAACAGCAGCCAGAAGGAGGACAGCCAGTAGGCCATTAACGCGACTAACAGTGCGAAGATCAGCCACTTCAATAGGGAAGGAACAATAAACACCGCGATCAGCCCCACACCGGTAAACGACAGATACAGCTTCAAATGGGCCGGGTTCCGCACCAGCGCCTTGATGGCCGCCGCTGTGAACCGGCTCTCCGGCGTCTTGGACTTCAGCAGCGGCTGCGATTTACGGAAAATCCACGGTTTATAGCGTGTAGGCCGCGGTTTATCGAGCACCCCGCGCAGCAGCAGGGCAGCGATTCTCATCCGCTGCTTGTAGTCTTCGCGCACATCATTCATGAAGGTCCCGCTCAGCCGCAAGCGGTAGCGGATGGCCCAGACCGTCACCACCGCTAACACTGCTGCTACAAGCAGCAGCAGGGATGGGCTGTCCTTCCAAAACAAGCCGGCCCGGATATAGATGCCGCAGGGCACGGTTACCGCAGGAATCAGCCACAGCCAGCGGCGGAAGCCCTGGCGCTGGACTTTCACAATATGCCCCAGCAGCTTAACGCACCAGCTGCAGGCGAGCGTCATAACAAGCAGCGCCCAGGCCGCAGCCGGACTGACGCCGTAGCCCCGCACGATGAAGGGCAGCAGGATGGCATACACAGCCGCCATCTTAAGAGATGTAACTGCCAGACTGTAGATCGTTCCCCGCAGCACAATTGTTCTGATCCAGTTCTCCCGCTGCCTGAGGAACAGCAGATCCCCTTCCTGGAGCAGAAGAACCAGCCCTCCGTTGGCTATGAGAATAGACAGCAGGGCGAGGATCAATGCAAACGGCAAATCTGCGGTCCAGGCAGGTAACTCATGGTTCCAGAAGCCATAGTAAAACCGCCCGCCCAGCAGACCCCCGGGAATAATAATATACAGCAGCACCGTCCAGTCCGCAGCCGTGCGGATGATTGCCGATTGCTCGCGGAAGTGTGAGAATAGCCGCCGCTTGAACAGCTTCGGGGCAGTAGGAAAAGCAAATGCCCCTCTGCTCATGTCAATTCATCGAAGCAATCAAACAACGACGCCTCCGGCAATCCCGCCTGGGCGCGGATGTCTTCCAGTGTACCCGTAGCTGTCATTCTCCCCCGGAGATCAGCACAAAGCTGTCGCAGATCTTCTCGGCGGTGTCCAGCACGTGCGTGGACATCAGCACTCCGGCTCCGCGTCTGCGCTCCGCTTCCAGCAGCCGCAGGAAATCCTTGGTGGCACGCGGGTCCAGCCCGATGAACGGCTCGTCCACAATATAAATATCAGGCTGGACCAGGAAACCCAGCATCAGCATCATTTTTTGCTTCATACCCTTGGAGAAGCCTGCCGGAAGATCATTGCGCACTTGTTCCATGCCAAACTGCGACAAAAGCTTCTCGGCAGTAGCCCCAAAGGTCTCATAAGACAAACCATAAGCGGCAGCAGCCAGATCCAGATGCTCCCACAGTGTCAGATCCTCATAGAATACCGGCTGCTCCGGCACGTAGGCATAGGACTTGCTCGCCCCGCCGAGCTTCACCTGGGCTTTGGCATGCTTCAGCAGCCCAAGCAGCGTCTTGATGGTGGTGCTCTTCCCGGCACCGTTCGGGCCGATTAAACCCAGCAGCTGGCCTTGCTGCACCTGGAAGGAGATATTGCTTATTCTCCTGTCGCCGGCTTCATAACCGGCCTCTTCAATATAGACATCCAGTACAGTATCCCGCTCCGCACTCTCCTGTTCACTGTCTCCGGCCGCTTCAAGCTCCGGCCCCTGCGGCGCTTCTGTTTCTTCCATACAGCTCTCCATCTCCTAAACAATAATAGCTTTGGTAGTGCCGGATCACTCCGGTAATCCGATCATATCACCCTCAGCCAGCGTGTACCAGCCTGGTTCAGACGACAGCAGAGTTAAGCCGCGGACTGTTGAAGCTCTTGCGCCGCTTGGTCCCGGTTTTCGATTCCTGTCCGCAGGAAGAGGACCGCCGCTCCGAGCAGCGCAGACAGCACACCCGAGACTAAGAATGCTGTGGCCGGGCCGGAAGCTGTGACCAGCGCACCGCCGGCTACCGGACCAAGAATAACCGCCGCACTCGTCAGGCTGCCGACGATTCCGAATACCCGGCCGGTATAGGCCTCGGGCGTCCGGCGCTGCAGCATCGAGTTGAACGGTATAATCACAAAGCCTGCACCCACTCCGGCGAGAACAAACGAGCCGAACAGCATCATATCCATCCAGAAGCCTGCCTGTCCGGTGACCGTCACGAGGGCTGCACCCGCAAACACAGAGCCCATAAGAAAAGTTCCCGTTCCCATAAACACCAGCGGATGTTTGCCGCTTCCCAACCGTCCCACTGCCAAAGCAGAGAGCAGGGTGCCAAAACCGCTGGCGGCTACGCACCAGCCCAGCAAATCGGCGTTCACTCCCGGAATTTCCCGGAACAGAGTAACCGTCTGGGAATCAGCAATTTGAAGCACCAGCAGGGCGGCGACAATCATCACGACTCCACTGAGCACTACGGGCATGCTGCCGATCAGCCGCAATCCCGCACCAGCTTCTTTGCGGAAGGATGAGCGGGCAGTGTCTCCGTCCTCATTGGGCCGGCCGGTCTTGAACATTCCCACGCGCGGGAGTCCCAGCAGGATAACCGCTGAAGCAATGTAGCTCACCGAGTCAATGAAGTAGCAGGCCGAAATGCCGACAGCCGCAACGAGCAGCCCACCAAGGGCTGGGCCGATAATTTTGGTGATCTGCTCGATAGAAGAGCTGAGCGCTACAGCCTGATCCATTTGTCCGGGCGGCACCAGCTCCTTGAGCTTGCCGCTTTTGGCCGGAGAGAACAGCACATCCATAACTCCCTTCGCCAGGAGCAATACATAGACTTGCCAGAGCGAACCGGCAAATACAAGACAAGCCACAATCCCGGCACGTACCAGATCGGAACCGATCATAATCGCTTTACGGTCCACCTTGTCACTCAGATATCCCGCGAACGGACCGCCAAGCAGCATCGGCACTGCCATGCATAAGGAGACAGCTGTAATCTCCCAGGGCGAAGCCTGCCATTTCAGCCCGACCATGGTAAGCAAGGCCAGAATATGAAGCCAATCCCCGATGTTGGACACAAGCTGCGCGGTAATCAGCAATACAAACGGTTTATTCGCTGTCAGCTTCACTGCCTTTGTGACATTTTCCTGACTTTCTTTCATCCTTTGTCCACTCCCCGTACGATTGGTTATCTACTGTAACCATAATAAGGAATTGCAAAGGAGGATTCATCGAACCCCGGCTGTAATTGCCCGCTGTGCCAGAGGCTTAACCCCCTCTCCTTCCTGAGACGGATGAAAGTGCAGCCAGAATGTTCACCACTTTTATGCACAGTCAAAAAATTGTTTGATTTTTAATAATTAAAAGTGTGCTCATTGTGACAAATCACATGTTCATTATCCATTCTTTGACGTATTGTAAAGCTAGATCAACCAAAGCCAGGATTCCAAACCGTGCGGGCCAGCCCGCACGATTAACAATAGAGGTGGAGAAGCATGATACAATCCTATGAACGCGACACTCAACTGACACTGCATTTGTACCGGGTTTTTGCCAAGTCCTTCAAGAGTATTAATGAGCATGCCGTAACCGGCAGCAAGATTGAAGGCTTCAATCCTACAGCCTTCGCTGTCATGGAAGTCCTCTACTACAAGGGTCCGCAGCCTATCCAGCAGATCGGTGCCAAGCTGCTGCTCCAGAGCGGCAACGTTACGTACGTGATCGACAAGCTGGAAGAACGCGGCTATCTGCAGCGCAAGCCCTGCCCAAGCGACCGGCGGGTGATCTTTGCCGAGCTGACCTCAGAGGGCGAACGCCTCATGAACGAAATGTATCCGAAATATTCCGAACGGCTGCATCTGGCATTTAGCGGACTTAGCGACGAAGAGAAGGAACAGATGATTACCCTGCTTAAGAAGATGGGCCTGCAGGCAGAGAAACTTTCGCCGCTGCCCCGCAAGTAGAATTAAGGCCGCAAAGGTTGTGAATCGTTTCACGTTCCCGGACATTCCTTGCTTCTACAGACAGAAACCGGCTGTGCCCTCCTGTTCAAGGGAGTACACAGCCGGTTTTGTGTGCTTCTTACAGCTTGTCCGGCGGCATAACTTAGGCTTCCTTCTGAGCGGCGGGCTCTTCCTTCAATGAAGGCAAGCCTTTACGCAGGCCCATAGTAATCAGCAGCGACAAGACAGCGAACACTGCCATCACGATGAACAGCGAATGCAGACCGCCTTCCAGCGCGCTTTTCAGGCTGCCCCAGGCTTCACTTGAAAGCGCACTCTCCCCCTGTGGATGAAGGAGCTGATTGATATCGGTGCCAGCTTCAGCAGAGCCCGGCGCCCCATCCAGCTGCCACTTCACATTCAAATTCAGCCAGGAGCCAAAAATCGCAACCCCCACCGTCTGTCCAAGTGAACGGGTAAAGGTATTCAGCGCTGTAGAGGCCCCCCGCTGGCTATGTTCAACGGAGGACTGGGCAATAATAGTGAACACGATGGAGGCATAACCGAAACCCACTCCACAGGCCAGCATCAGGCCGAGGAGCAGCAGCTGCGGGGATTCCGCAGTCATAAATACCAGGCCGCCGGCCCCCAGCACAATTAATGAAAGACCCAGCACGCCCGTCTGGCGGGAACCGGAGCGCAGAATCATTCTCCCGCCAGCGAACGAGCCAAGCACCCAACCTACCGACATCGGAGCCAGCAGCAGGCCTGACAGGGCTGCACTCCCGCCGGATACTCCCTGCACCCACAGCGGCACATAGGTGGTCAATCCGATAATCAGCGTGCTGACAAGCAGATTGGCCCCGGTAGAAACAGTAATATTACGGATGGAGAACAGCCCGAGCGGCAGCATCGGCTCAGAGGCACGGCGCTCCACCCGCCAGAAAATGACCAATACCGCAACGGAAGCAGCTAACAGAAACAGCAGCAGCGGAGAAGTCCACGGCAGGTTCTGGCCCCCGGTCGTCAGTCCGAAGAGAAGGGCCCCCATCCCCGCTGCGAACAACAGCACACCCGGCAGATCAAGCTTCGCCTTGCGCCGTACTTTTTCTTCCTTCAGAAAACGGGAGATGAAGACAATGGACAGCAGGCCAAAGGGCAGGTTGAACACGAATACCCAGCGCCAGCTCAAATAATCCACAACATAACCGCCAAGCAGCGGGCCTACCAGCGATGAAATCCCCCAGACGGAGCTCAGCAGCCCTTGGGTTTTGGCCCGTTCCTGAATGCTGTAAATATCCCCTATAATGGTAAAAGTCATCGGAATCAGCGCACCTGCTCCGATCCCCTGCAGACCGCGAAACACAATCAGCTGCTCCATACTCTGAGCCACACCGCACAGCAGCGAGCCTAATAGAAAAACAGCAACACCGCCGATGAACACCGGCTTCCGGCCCATCAAGTCACTAAGCTTGCCGAAAATGGGCGTTGTCACTGCCATGGCCAGCAAATAGGCGGTAAAGATCCAGCTCAGCCACTGCATCCCCTGAAAATCTCCCACAATAGCCGGTCCGGCAGGCCCGGTAACCGTCCCTTCAATCGCTGCCAAAAAGGTGGCCAGCAGCACGCCGGTCAAGATAAGCTTACGTTCTTTTGTTCCTGGTGATATCAATGACTCCAAATCCTCTCTCTCTATGTATCAGAACAAAAACTTCATCATCTGGAGCCGCGCAGTAATGCATACAGGACAACATCCTGGAATCCGGCATCCGTATGCCGGTATTCACGCAGCAGCCCCTCCCGCTGAAACCCGAGCGACTGAAACAGCCGCTGTGCCCGGATGTTGTCCGGATGGCAGAATGCTTCGATCCGGTTGAGGCCCATCACAGCGAAGCCATAGTCCAGCAGCAGTTCCAGCGCCTCCCGCATATAGCCCAATCCCCAGTAATCGGGCAGCAGCTCGCAGCCGATTTCTCCCCGGTAAGCACCCTGAAGCTGCCAGCTGTTATAGCCGCAGCTGCCGATCACGTCCCCCTCAGGCCCGATGATGCTCCAGCGCAGGCTTTCTTCCTCACAGGACATTTGCAGGAGAACGGCGATCAGCTGTTCAGCTTCCTGCGGTGAAGACAGCAGCGGCGCAGCCAGCCAGCGGTTAACCTGCGGATGGGACCAGACGGAGTACAGCGCAGCCGCATGACCCGCTTCCAGCGCACGCAGTTTTACTTTTTTTCCCGGCAGGTCCGGAATTACTCCACCAGATACATACACAGCGATCGTCCTCCTTCAACCTTCTTAGTATACATCAAATGAAAGCCTTTCTCTGAGGTGAAGTGTGCCCGCTTTCTGTCTGCATAAAAATAGCGCCTGCCAAGAGGCCATGATCGCCACCCGGTACAGACGCTGTCTTATTCTGACGCAGCCCCGGCGTTATCCCGAAGCTCCCGCTGCCTTGACTGGTTTCAACACCTCGGTGCACAGCACCTTAAGCTTGTCCTGGATAGCCTTGAACTCCTCAATTCCCGTGCCGGTAAGGCTGTATGCCTCTCCATGGGCAGTCAGGAAATTCTCCTGAGAGAGCCGTTCCAGCTCCTGCTTCACTTCGCGTTCCGCCACCCGGTATCCCAGATTCTCCAGCTCCGGCAGCATCTCTGTCAGTGTCAGGTCCTTCTCATGTGCATGGTACAGCATGTGGATTCCTATGAACAAGTTTTGTACATCGGCGCGCATATTCCACTCCTTCCGGCCTGAAGCCTTAGGTATTTATAACAGCATTACCCTGTGGAGAGATTTCGGAAACATGATCCAAATCTGCCAGATAAGCAGGGTAGTGTCCCCAAACTGCCGGTGTAAAATTTATACATTCTGTTAAAATCCCCGGAATGCTTGACGTATCCCGCCGGGCTGTACTATGTTGTTAGTTACAGTTATGGATTTATGCTGACTTATCGTACAGGAAGGTGATGCTTCATGTTTCAAGCCATGCCCTATGACGGCACACGCAGCGAGCGGTACGAATCCGTTCTAAGCCAGCTCGGCGCACTGATGGAAGGCGAGCCGAATGCCATTGCCAATCTGGCCAACGCCTCCGCACTCCTCAAATTCTCTCTGCCGGATACCAATTGGGCCGGCTTCGACTTATTCGACGGCAAGGAACTGGTGCTCGGCCCCTTTCAGGGCCTGCCCGCATGTATCCGGATCCCGCTGGGCAAAGGCGTCTGCGGCACAGCCGCAAGCGAGCGCCGCACACTGGTCGTCGGCGATGTGCATGCCTTCCCTGGACATATTGCCTGTGACGAGGCTTCCAATAGCGAAATCGTCGTCCCGCTGGTCCAAGGCGACCGCCTGCTGGGTGTACTCGATATCGACAGCCCGATCAAGCACCGCTTCGATGATGAAGAACGGCGTTTCCTGGAAAGGTTCGCCGGAATGGTTGCCGAAGTTATCCGCTGACTCCTTTTCCGAACAGGCAAAAGGCCTTCACCGCTCAGAATCATCTGCGCTGGTGAAGGCCTTTTTGGGTGCCGTGTGGCGGGACAAGTCCTTCCCCCTGATCCCCGGAGGTTCCGCCTACAGCTGCACCGGACTAATGTTCCAGATTTCGGATGCATAGCGGGCAATGGTATTGTCGCTGGAGAACTTGCCGGAATGCCCGATATTAATGATGGACTTCTTCAGCCATTCCTTCTGGTTACGGTAGGCCAGGTCAATATTGACATGGGTCTCGACATAAGAAGCGAAATCCTTAAGTACGAAGAACTCGTCATTATTGTCAATCAGCGACTGGTACAGCGTATCGAATTCCTGGGTATTGCAGCAGATGGGACCCGGCGTAACCAGTTGGTCCAGTACTTCCTTTACACGGCCGTCCCCGTTGTAAATATCACGTGCATGATAGCCCCCGTACTGGTAATAATCCATAACCTGCTCGGCACGCAAGCCAAACAGGAACATGTTGTTATCCCCGACCATCTCATGCATCTCCACATTGGCTCCATCCATCGTTCCGATGGTCAGCGCACCGTTCATCATGAATTTCATGTTGCCGGTGCCGGAGGCCTCCTTGCTGGCTGTAGAGATCTGCTCGCTGACGTCGGCAGCCGGAATAATCTTCTCCGCCAGGGATACCGAATAATTTTCGAGGAAAAAGATGCGGATTTTGCCCTTGATCTCCGGATCTTTGTTGACAACATCGGCCACAGTGTTGATCAGCTTGATGATCCGCTTCGCCAGGTGATAGCTTGGCGCTGCCTTGGCTCCGAAGATAAAGGTGCGCGGCACCATATCCATGGAAGGGTTATCCTTAAGCTGATTGTACAGGTGCATAATATGGAGCACATTCAGCAGCTGGCGCTTGTAGGCATGCAGACGTTTTACCTGCACATCAAAGATCGAGTCGGGATCTACCTGAATCCCGTGCTTGCTGAAGATGTACTCGGCCAGACGCTGCTTATTACGCCGTTTAATGCCGGCCACCTGCTGCTGGAAGGAAGCATCCTCGCTGTATTTGATCAGGCCGATCATCTCCTGCGGATGATGAACCCAGCGTGTGCCGATGGATTCATTGATCAGTCCGGCCAGCTCAGGGTTGGCATGAAGCAGCCACCGCCGGTGGGTGATGCCGTTCGTTTTGTTGTTGAAGCGGTGCGGGTACATCTCATTGAAGAGGCGCATTTCGCGCTTCTGCAGAATTTCCGTATGCAGCGCAGCCACACCGTTCACGCTGTGGCTGGCTACAATGGCCAGATGGGCCATGCGCACCTGGTCATCATGAATGATCGCCATTTGATTAATCCGGTTCTGATCCCCCGGATATTTGCTCATCAGCTCGCCGCAGAAGCGGGCATTGATCTCCTCGATAATGAGGAAGATGCGCGGCAGGAGCTCCCGCACCATGCCGATCGGCCATTTCTCCAGCGCTTCGCTGAGAATGGTGTGGTTGGTGTAGGAGACCATCCGGGTGGTCATGCTCCAGGCCTGATCCCAGCCAAGTCCGTTCACATCCATCAGTATCCGCATCAGCTCCGGAATGACCAGTGTGGGATGCGTGTCGTTGATATGCAGAGCTACTTTGTCAGGCAGAGATTCAATGCCCAGCCCTGTCTTGCTGAAGGTCCGCAGAATGCTCTGCACCCCGGCGCTGCACAGGAAGTACTGCTGCTTCAGGCGGAGCAGCTTGCCTTCATACTGCGAATCATCCGGATAGAGGAACTCCGAGATCGATTCCACCGAGCGCTTATATTCCAGAAATTTGTGGTAGTCACTTCCGGCCAGCGAGCCAAACATCCGCGAAGGCTGGGTGATGGACTCTGCGCTCCAGTTGCGCAGGGTGTTCACATGTCTGCGGTCTGCTCCGATGATCGGGACATCATAAGGGACTGCGCGCACGGCCTCATAGTCTTTATGCTCGAAGACCAGCTCGCCGTTCACTTCGTCCGTCTCGACATGCCCCCAGAACCGCACCTCCACCTGTTTGTCTTCCCGTCTTACTTCCCATACGTTATCATTCTGCAGCCAGTAATCGGGCAGCTCCACCTGATACCCGTCAACGATTTTCTGCTCGAAGAGGCCGTATTTATAACGTATGCCACAACCGTGCCCTGCATATTGCAGGGAAGCCAGTGAATCCAGGAAGCAGGCAGCCAGACGGCCCAGACCGCCGTTGCCAAGCCCCGCGTCTGCTTCCTCCTCTTCCACGTCCCGGAGGGAGAACCCCAGCTCTGCCAGTCCGTCACGCACAACCTCAAGCACGCCCATATTCAGGAGGTTATTGCCGAGAAGTCTGCCGATTAGAAACTCCATGGAAAAATAGTATACCTGCTTATCCTTATCGGCCTTGAACTTCTGGTTGGTCTCCGCCCAGTTCTTCCCCACATCTTCGCGGATCATGTTGCCGAGAATATTGTAGATGTCGGCGTTCGATGCTTCCTCCAGCGGCTTGCCCAGTTTTCCGATGAGTGTCTTGCGGAACACTTCTTTAAAAGTCTCTTTATCGTTGAACAACAGCGGTTTCCTCCTGACAAATGCTTTTTTAGTAGACAGGCTTGTGCTTAGATCTTACTGCTCTTGGCAATCACGAATGGACGTTTGCTGTCCCCGACAAGTATCCGTTCCTTGCTCAGATGCACATCTTTATCCATAATAACATTCTCGATCACGGCATTCTCTTCAATCACGCATTTCTGCATAATTACAGAATTGACGATGCGCGCCCCCTTACGGATCTGGACTCCCCGGAAAATCACGCTGTTCTCCACGGTACCGGCGATGATGCAGCCATTGGCCACCAGCGAGTTGCTGACCTCGGCGCTGTCCAGATAGCGGGTAGGGGCTTCATATTTTATCTTCGTCTGGACCGGGTTCTCTTTGAAGAGCCCGAAATAATTATCCTGCTGCAGCAGGTTCAGACTGTTCTTGTAATAGCTCTCCAGCGAATTGATCACGGCATGATAGCCTGTATATTCATAAGCGGCGATTTTGAACTTGTGGCGGTTCTTCTGGATGGCATCGCGGAAAAAGTAGCTTTCCCCATGGGCAATGCAGTATTCGACCTGCTCCAGGAACAGTTTTTTCTCCATAATAAAAATATCCAGATACACATTGGGATGATCCTTCTCCTGATGGATCTCCGTCACATGGCGGTCTTCATCGACCTCAAGCCGCAGGCACGGGTCATGCTCCGGCTGAAGCTGTTCAATCTTCTTGTACACCAGCGTGACGTCAGCACCCTTCTCCAAGTGATATTGATACACTTCCTGGAGGTCTACAGTATTGATGTGCTGGCTGCCTGAGAATACGATATATTTGGCTGAAGCCCGCTTGAAGAAATCGAGATTGTTGTGATAATGCTGCAAATCACCCAGGGAAGTATCCGTCGGATCATTCCAGTCGGGCGGTAAAATGAACAACCCGCCATGCTTGCGGTTCATGTCCCACGACTTGCCGTCGCCGAGATGGTCCATGAGCGAGCGGTATTTTCGGCGGACAAACAGCCCTACGCTTTCCAGCTCGGCACGCATCATGTTGGAGAGAACGAAGTCGATCAGCCGGTACCGGCTGGCAAAAGGCACAGCTGCACCGCAGCGGAAATAGGTCAGCTCGTTTAATTGGTCCAGTTCATGGTCAAGATTGATGACACCCATGAGTTCTTTCATCGGAATCCCCCTGTCTTCTGCTGGTTATATGGTTTTGGCTGCAACAGATTGGCGTTTTTTGCTTCGATTGTCGATCAGCAGAATTTCATCCTCATTCTCCCGTTCTATTCCGATCTCCATATAATCCTCGATGACCGTATTCTCGCTGATGATGGCTTTGTGAATCTTGACGTTCTTGCCGATCTTGACCTTCGGCATAATGACAGAGTCCGTAATCACACTGCCTTCACCCACTTCCACACCGTAAAAGAGCACCGAATGCTTCACTTCTCCGTGGACAATGCAGCCTTCATTAATAATGCAGCCCGATACCTTCGCTCCCGGAGCCACATATTGTGCCGGCTGATTTGGGTTGCGGGTGAAGATGCGCCAGTCCGGATCATTGAGATTGAGGGGCGGCGTATCGCTCAGCAGATCCATGTTCGCTTCCCACAGGCTGGCAACCGTACCTACATCCCTCCAATACCCTTCAAAAGGGTACGCATATAAGGACTGGCCGTCCGCCAGCATAAGCGGAATGATATCTTTGCCAAAATCATGGGACGAGCCGGAGTTTTCCCCATCCTCTAACAGATGCTTGCGGAGCACCTCCCATTTGAAGATGTAGACTCCCATGGAAGCCAGCGTGCTCTTCGGTTTGGCCGGCTTCTCATCGAACTCGTAGATCTTGAGATCCTCCTCCGTATTAAGGATGCCAAAACGGCTGGCCTCCTCCAGCGGAACGTCGATGACCGATATGGTGCAGTCGGCATTTCTGGCCTTGTGGTACTGCAGCATAGCGTGATAATCCATCTTGTAGATATGGTCGCCGGACAAAATCAGCACATGCTCCGGATCAAATTGATCCACAAATTTCAGGTTGCGGTAAATCGCATCCGCCGTCCCCCGGTACCAGCTGCTCCCGTTCTCCCGTTCATGCGGCGGCAATACGAATACCCCGCCATCCTTGCGGTTCAAATCCCAGTCGCTGCCTACCCCAATGTAAGAATGCAGCACAAGCGGCTCATACTGCGTCAGTACGCCTACGGTATCAATCCCCGAATTGGAGCAGTTGCTCAGAGGGAAATCAATAATCCGGTAGGTTCCCCCAAAATAGACAGCGGGCTTGGCAAGCGATTTGGTCAGCCCCTTCAACCTTTTCCCTTGGCCTCCCGCTAATAGCATGGCTACCATTTCTTTTTTCTTCATGGAAGAGCCTCCTTGACTTATGGGTATTGAAGCATGTGATCAATTAGGTTGGATGATGAATAATGCAGCGCAGATTTAACCCAGTGCAGAAATAGAAATTCCAGAAAGAAGTGTAGCGGAAGAAGCTTGCTTGATAGGAATAGATAAGGTCAAAAACGGGGGAAACTCATAGAATGGGACTTATTTCCGGTCCTGAAGAGGACTCCTCAGACCGGATAGTATCCTTATTGTAAAGTGTTCTATAGCCGCCGTCAAAACCCTTTATTGCCTCATCCGAAAACTTTTAAATTCCAACTAAATTTCTTACTTAATAGCATTAAAATCCCCGTATAAATTAGATTAACCATTATGAGTAACTGTGAAAGACTATTTCAAATCCTTTCATCAAATTAATGGTTCCATCTTCAGCAAACCTTCATTCTGATATGTCATAATGTAGCTAACTATTAGTGGTTTGGAGGAAACAATGCATGAAGGCTGCCCAAGGTGTAAAACTGCTGCTCGTGGATGACGAGCCCCACATTCTCCAGTTCCTGGAGCTGGGTCTGATCAATGAGGGTTTTGAAGTAAGGACGGCGCCGGACGGGACCAGCGCAATTGCCGTTGCTGCCGATTTCAAGCCCCATGTGGCCATTCTGGATGTGATGATGCCGGGAATCGACGGATTTGAGCTCTGCCGCTATCTCCGTTCGGAAGAATCGGAACTTTCCGTCATCATGCTTACAGCCAAGGATGAAGTGGATGACCGCGTTAAAGGTCTGTCCATCGGGGCTGACGACTATATGGTCAAGCCGTTCAGCTTCGATGAGCTGCTGGCCCGGATTCAGGCGCGCCTGCGCAACCAGTTCCCCGGACTGCTTGGCGAAGTGCGGTGCGGACCGTTCCGCATCGACGGCCGGCGCAAGGAGATCCGCCACAAAGACGAAGTGCTGGAGCTGTCCCCTACGGAATATGAACTGCTGCAATACCTGGTCATCAATCATGGCCTGGTGCTTAGCAAGCCGATGATTCTGGACAAGGTCTGGGGCTATGACTTTGGCGGCGAGGAAAATATCGTTGAGGTCTATATCCGCTCCCTCCGCGAAAAGCTGGGCGATAAAGACCACCGGATCATACGCACGCTGCGTGGTGCCGGATACCGGGTGGATCTGGTATGATTGCCCGCATCACAGGCTTGTTCGGCAGTCTGCCGGCCCCGCGTTCCCTGCGCAAGCAGCTGCTGGTCATTTCCCTGCTGATTCTCTCCGGCCTGCTGCTGCTAATTGGTGTGCTCCAGTATGTACTCATGCGCGACTTCATTTACTCCAACCGGGCGGAGTCCATGGAAGCCCAAATCCGTTCCGTCCCGCGCGAGATTTTTAGCAACCCGCCGGCTTGGGGGCCGGCGGCATGGATGCATCCGGGATGAACAGCGGGGAGGCCGGCAGCCCGGATACGGGAAGCCCCGGAAATCCGCCCCCCGGCAATTTGCGGAACACCGGAAGAAGGCCCCTTTTGCTGGATGCCCATACGACTATAGCTGTATACAGCGCGGACAGGGGGTTTAAGGATTTCCAGGAAGAGACGCTGTCTGATTCTCCTGCTCCAAGATTAACCGATGCCGAATACAATGATCTGCTGCAGCACACCACGGACAAGGCGAATGGCGGCTACCGGCTCATGGCGGCACCGGACGGCAGCGAGCATCTGGCCGTATTCATGAATCTCGGCAAGCCGCAGGAGGCCAGAATGCTGCTGCAGATGAGTGTAAGCACGGGACCGCTGAAGGATGTGATCATGCAGCAGCTGCTGATTTTTGCAGCGCTGTCGGTTGTGGCCTTGCTGGCCGGACTGCTGCTGTATCTGCCTGCGCTGCGCAAAACGCTGGTTCCCCTCTCCAACATGGGGGAAGCTGCGGAGATCATCGATGCAGGCAATCTCAGCGAGCGGTTCCCCGTACACCAGGGGCAGACGGAGATCGACAAGCTGTCCCGCTCCTTTAATGGAATGCTGGAGCGGCTGGAGATTTCTTTTCATAATGAACGTGAAGCCAAGGAGCAAATGCGCCGTTTTGCAGCGGATGCCTCCCATGAGCTCAGGACTCCGCTGACCTCGATTCACGGCTTCCTGGAAGTGCTGCTGCGCGGAGCCGCTGATAACAGGGAGCAGCTAATGGGCGCCTTGACCAGCATGCACGGGGAATCCAAACGGATCAACAAGCTGGTAGAGGATCTGCTCCTTCTGGCACGCATGGATGGAGCGCCGCAGCTGAATATCAAAGGCATGATGCTGGGAGAGATCATCGCCGAAATGCAGCCGCAGCTGCTCATGCTTGCCGGAGACCGCAGGGTAACCTTCGATATCCCGCCCGGCATCCGGGGGATGTATGATCCCGACAAGCTAAAGCAGGTGATTCTTAATCTATTCCATAATGCGGTACAACATACCGATGCTGACAAGGGAACTATTCATATCAGCCTGACTGCCCGGGGCACGGAAGCTGAACTGGCGGTGCGGGACAATGGCTCCGGGATCGCGGCTGAGCACATTCCCCATGTGTTTGAACGGTTCTACCGCAGCGATTCTTCGCGCACACGCAAATACGGCGGCTCGGGGCTCGGGCTGTCTATTACCAAATCCATTGTGGATGCCCATCACGGCGGTATCCGTGTCGAGAGCCGTCCCGGCGAAGGCACCACCTTCAGGGTTACCCTTCCCCGTTCAGTTGAGTAGCTGAACAAGAATTATTAACGTTATAATAGTAAGTACAAGCGCACACATCTTATGCGTATGCATCCGGAGCGGTTTGTGTACGTAGCGGTTCGGATGATGCTTAAGCTCACAAAACTTAAGCCTATGCTTCCGAAGCAAGTTTTGTACGTAGCGGTTCGGGTGATGCTTTAGCTCACAAAACTTAAGCCTATGCTTCCGAAGCAAGTTTTGTACGTAGCGGTTCGGGTGATGCTTAAGCTCACAAAACTTAAGCCTATGCTTCCGAAGCAAGTTTTGTACGAAGCGGTTCGGGTGATGCTTAAGCTCACAAAACTTTTAGGAGGTTAAATGTATGTATGAAATCGCCATCATTGGAGCCGGTCCTGCCGGTGCAAGCGCAGCCCTGTTCGCCGCCAAGGCGGGCAAAAAAACACTGCTGATCGACAACGACAAAGGCATGACGCGCAGAGGCTGGTACGAGAACTACTATGGGATTGCCGAAATCGGCGGACCGGAGCTTGTGGAAACCGGCCATAAACAGGCCGTTAAGTTCGGAGCGGAACTAGTGGCTGACCAAGCAGTGAATCTTACTGCAAAGGGCGAAGGCTTCGTGATCGAGAGCGAGAGCGGAGCTGCTTATGAAGCTAAGCATGTGATTCTGGCAACGGGTGTGCTGACCGATCTGGCCGCCAAAGCCGGTGTGGAAACGAAGGACGGCACAGAGCCAAGAATCAAGACGGTTGTAGCCGTAAATGCGGAAGGCAAAACCAACATCGCAGGCATCTGGGCAGCAGGAACGGTGGCTGGGGTAAGCGTACATGCGATTATCACTGCCGGAGACGGCGCAAAGGTTGCCATTAATATTATCAGTGAACTGAACGGTGCAAGATACGTGGATCATGACCTGTTGAAGGCTTAGGCTGCCGTACACAAAAAGATATGCTTCATTCATGCCAAGGCCAGCCGGAGGATTGATTCCGGCTGGCCTTCTTGGGCATCACTGTTCATCAGAGGATTGGACCATAAATCCATAAATCGCATAAAAAACTGCAGCTAAGTGGAAAAAGTAAACCTAATCAGCTAAAATTCTGGCTCCAGAAGGTTTTAGTGGGATTTTGTACACCTAATTCGCCCATATTCATCCCATCCAGCCGCTTTCGCCCGGATTAGTGGTACTTTTTCCAACATAGGATGCTTCTTGAGCCGAATAAGTTCGATTAGTGGTACTTTTTCCACTAACGGTGACTGTTCTTTTCACCGGTTTTACAAGCTCAATCCAGATTGAGTCTGCGGTACACACAAGGATTCTGTTCCGTCTTCCAAGCTGCCAAGCAGCCCCCTCAGATATGGCACGAGCTGCGGGCGCAGCTCTTCACGCTCCAGGCCCATCTCCAGCGTAGCCTGAATATAGCCGAATTTATCGCCGATATCATAGCGTTTGCCCTGCAGATCAAGGGCCAGCAGCCCCTCATTCCGGCATACCTCATGCAGCGCATCCGTCAGCTGATATTCTCCGCCGGCTCCGCGCTCCAGCTTGCTGAGCATAGAGAAGATAGAAGGCTTCAGGATATAGCGTCCCATGACGGCATTCGTCGAAGGCGCAGCCTGCGGCGAAGGCTTTTCCACCAGCCCGCTCACCACATGTACGCCCTTCACCGCGCCGCCGGAGGCAATGATTCCATACTTGCTCACCTCGGACCTTGGTACCGGCTGCACACCAACTATCGTCTGCTCGGACTGCTCGTACAGCTTCATCATCTGCAGGAGCGCTGGCGGCTCGGAGACCATGATGTCATCACCAAGCAGTACCGCGAACGGCTCGCTGCCGGTAAACTGCTCCGCGCAGGAAATTGCATGTCCCAGGCCAAGCGGCTCCTTTTGCCGGATATAATGGATGCTGGCCAGTCCGCTGATGGCCTGCACTTCACGGAGCAAGTCGTGTTTCTTTTTTTCCAGCAGGGTCTGCTCCAGCTCTACCGACTTGTCAAAATGATCCTCAATCGACTTCTTGTTGCGGCCGGTCACGATAATGATGCTCTCGATGCCGGAGCGCACCGCTTCCTCCACAATATATTGTATCGCCGGCTTGTCTACTATCGGCAGCATTTCCTTCGGCTGGGCTTTGGTGGCCGGCAGGAAACGCGTGCCGAGGCCTGCGGCGGGAATCACGGCTTTTCTGATTTTCACGATGGACCTACTCCTCTGCCTTATGATTTATTAAGCTGCGCGGCTCTCTGCTCGGCTGCACTTTGCTGCTTCCTGCCGCTGTACAATTCCTGGACAATGTAGAGCGGACGCCCTTTCGTCTCATCATAGATCCGGCCGACATACTCGCCCAGGATGCCCAGCATAACCAGCACAAATCCGTTGAACGTTAGAGTAATGCCGATCATCGAGGCCCAGCCCTTAACGGCTGCGTCCGTAAACAGCGCCAGATACAGCACGTACATAAGGTACAAAAATCCGGCTCCCGAGAGGAGCCCTCCCAGATAGCCCGCCAGCTTCAGCGGCTTATAGGAAAAGGAAGTGATTCCATCCAGCGACAGCTTGATCATGCGCTTCAAGGGATATTTCGTCTCCCCGGCGAGCCGTTCATCACGTTCATATTCGATAGCCTTCTGGCGGAAGCCGACCCAGCTGACCAGCCCGCGCACAAAACGGTTTTTCTCCGGGAGCCGTTTCAGTTCCTCACACACCTTGCGGTCAATGAGACGGAAATCACCGGTATCTACCGGAATCGAAATGTCCGTGGAATAACGCAGCACCCGGTAGAAGAGGCTTGCTGTCCACTTTTTGAAGAGGGATTCGCCGTTCCGCTTGATCCGTTTGGCGTACACCACCTCATAGCCGTTTTTCCACTCCCGGATCATATCCAGAATCAGTTCCGGCGGGTCCTGCAGATCGGCATCGATGATGACCACCGCATCCCCCAGCGAATAATCCATACCGGCGGTTATGGCAATCTGATGGCCGAAGTTGCGGGACAGATCAATCAGCTTCACACTCTCATCCCAGTAGGTGTACTCCTCAATCATCTGCGCACAGTTGTCCGTACTCCCGTCATTGACGAAGAGCAGCTCATAAGCCTCTCCCGTCGCCCCCATCACTTTTTTGATCCGCCGGTACGTCTCCTGAATCACAGCCTCTTCGTTATACATCGGTATAATTACGGAATAGCGCACGTGTGTACTCATGAGCAGCTCCTCCTTAGATTTAATAATGAAGCGCGCCTTACACTAAAATTCTGTTAAGTGCGCTTCCTGTAACAATTGTTGATCTCCAACTTACTGAACAGTCACCTCATACAAGGTTCCTTCGTTGCCGCCTGTCACTGTGCTCTGCCATTCTTCAGCCGGAACTGCTGTCCCATTCTCGGTAATCCAGTTGGTAATTTCAGAATTGCCTCCGCGTCCGCCGCCACCGCCCATGCCGCCGGTAGTCACGAGGAAGTATTTCACTTTGCCGCTCGCCACGAGGGCCTTCAGCGTTTCAGTGGTATAGGGCACGTCCGAGTTGTTGAATCCGTTCAGAATCACGACCGACTCATTGTTGTCAATAATATAAGGGCCTGCCGTTCCGTAATCCATGGCAGCGAACAAATATTTCTCGCCGGTATTATGCTCCTTCAGATAGGCCAGCAGCTTCTCGTTGACACCCGTGGTGCCGTTTCTGCCGCCCCCGCCCATGCCGCCAAAGCCGCTTCTGCTGTCCGGACCTGCCGCTGGTGTCATGCTGTTCGAGCCGTAGGTAATTGGCGTAAGCGCCCAGTACAGCGGTCCGGCCAGCAGTATCAATAGTCCAAGTACAGCGGAGGCATGTACGAACCGCTGCCGCTGCCTTTTGAATATCCGCAGCGCCAGCAGCAGCACAGTAACTGCAATCCCTCCAGCCAGGACACCTATGGACCAGCCGCTGCCAATGGTACTGTCATAAGGATGAATGATGTACCACTGGAAGACCGCTGTAGCAAGCGTGGCCACCGGAAGCAGCCAGGACAGCCAGACTGCACGTTCCTTATAATAAGTCCAGAGCCGGAGCCAGCCGGAGCCGGCCAGTGCCGCGATCGGCGGAGCCATCATAATCAGGTAGTACTGATGGAAGAACCCGGCGATGCTGAAGAATCCCATAACAGGTACCAGCCAGGCCAGCCAGAATATCGCTTCTTTATGCTCTTGGGTAAAATTCCGTCTGCGCAGGCTGGCAAAAATCCCGATGCAGCCAAACAGCAGGAAGGGCAGCAGCCAACTGGCCTGACCGGACAGCGCCGATTGGAACAAGCGCAGCGGACCGGCTGTGCCTGTATTGAACATTCCGCCGCCGTTCATCCCGCCCCGGCCGCCCTGGCCGAAGTTGAATTGGCGGTCTCCGCCCTGCCCGCCTTCACCGTCCGCTCTGCCGCCCGGCATCTGCCCCTGCATCCCGCCGCCACCTGAAGCCTGGCCGTGGCCATCCGGGCCTCCGTCTGCCTGTTCGTTTCCAGCGCCTCCCGACAGCTGCCCTTCGGCCTGACCGTCTATTCCGTTCATTGTTCCCGCGCCGCCTCGGCCGTCTTGACCGCCTGTTCCGTTCATGGCCGGCATTTCCCCGCCATTCCAGAACGGCATTTCGCCTCCGCCGATCATTCCGCCGCCTCCGCCGCCGCCAGGGAAGCCGCCTCCACCGCTGCCTCCCGTGCTGCGGTCGCCGGTCAAGCGCGCTACCCCGTTGTAGCCAAAAGCCAGATTGAGCACAGAGTTGGTGCCGCTGCTGCCCATGTAAGGCCGTTTGCTGGCCGGGATCGAATCCACGATAACCGCCCAGGACAGCGAAACTACCAGCAGTACTGCGGTGCAAGCAGCAAGCACACCGGTTTTTTTCTTCCAGTTCACTTTGGCTGCCAGTATATAAAAGAGATAAAATGCCGGAAGTACCATATATGCCTGCAGCATCTTCTCGTTGAAGCCAACGCCGATTAAAGCAAATGCAGCGAGAAGGCTGCCCGTTGTGTTTCGCTTCGTCCCCTTGAAGAGGAACCATGCCGCCAGCAATAGCGTGAACACCAGCATAGCATCGATATTGTTCGTTCTGCTCACAGCGGCAGCCACAGGTGTGACCGCCATTGCCAAGGCTGCGAGACGCGCTGCCGCGCGGCCAAAGGTCGGCTTCACCAGCAGGTATACGAGCAGCACCGAACCCATGCCGCCAATCACCTGGGGCAGGATCACGCTCCAGCCATGCAGTCCGAAGATCAGCGCGCTGAGCGTCTGAATCCAGAAGGTAATCGGCGGCTTATCGACCGTTACCGAACCCGCCGAGTCCAGTGAGGCGAAGAAGAAGTTATGGAAGCTCTGGAGCATACTTCCCACCGCAGTCGTATAGTAGGTATTTGCGTATTGATCATTCCAGATTCCATAGCCATACAGAAAGGCTGCAAGCAGCAGTACGCCCAGCAGTATGACATCGGAACCCAGCTTTTTTACCCATTTCATTACTCTCCACTCCCATCGATCCATCCGTGTATTGCTCCGGCGGTACTCAATCCCCGGTGCATCTTTGCTTAGGAGTATTATGGCATCCCTACCTTAACTGATAATGAAATCAAACTGAATGTTTGCTGAATACATTGTTCACAGAACAAAACGGCTGCACCGCCCGTTACCGGGCAGCGCAGCCGTTTTGGATTCCAAGCTATCGCTACCTGGACAACGGCTCCCCATGAATCCTGCTGCAACTCTTTAAGTGGAAAAAGGTTAACTAATTTGCTAGAGTATCCTGTTTTCTCTCAGAATTTTCGAATTTCAGGAGAAATAAACTCCTTTTTCCAATTAGCGCTTGCGAATTTAAGCCAGTGAGCAAGCGCTAATTGGAATGAGGAGATCTAGACCGACTGGTCCTTCCAAGATAAGGGCGATCGGCCTTGGCTGCTTCAACAACGGCATTTCTGCCGTTGTTTCCAGACAAAACGGCCCTCGGCTCTTTAACAACGGCATTTCTGCCGTTGTTTCCAGGCAAGCCGGCCCTCAGCTCTCTAACAACGGCATTTCTGCCGTTGTTTCCAGGCAAACCGGCCTTCGGCTCTCCAACAACGGCATTTCTGCCGTTGTTTCCAGGCAAGCCGGCCTTCGGCTCTCTAACAGCGGCATTTCTGCCGTTGTTCGTTACAAATCCGTCCAAAGGTGTTTAAAAGGTATTTATTCCAGAACTTTATGCATAATTTATCCATAGGCAGAAGTAATCATAGTTACCTATACATAAACAAACGGCTGCACCGCCCGTTACCGGGCAGCGCAGCCGTTTTCCACATATAGATAGCCTAGAGCCTGTAGTCTGCCCCTCCGGGTGGACTGATCCCCAGACCCTTATACGGTGAATTAGTATAAATTATGTGCACTTTTAAAAAAGCCCCACAACGCAGGCCGTGCTTATGCCTATAAAATGACACCCGTTATCCGCTACTGCTCCCGTCCCATTGCCGCCAGCTTATTCACCGTGTTCCAATTGCGTGCGGTAATGGAGGTTCCCAGGAGCTTGTCCAGCTGTACCTTGAATAATGGAGACTGGCTTGCGCTCACTTCATACAGCGTGTACATCTCTTTACCCGCAACATGTAGCTTGTCCGCCCCCTCCTCATAGGGGCGCAGCTTCTCCAGCACCTCTTTTGATGGAGCCTCAGCGAGGAACGAAATATACAGGCGTTTATAACCCTCTTCCGCAGGCGGCTCAAACGGATTGCCCGCAATCGCCGCCTCAAGTTCCTCCAGCGTGCGGATTAACACGGTGACATCAAATCCGAATGTCTCCTTGATTGCCGCGCTAATCACAGCCTCAAGCTCAGCGGCCTGGGCTCTATTACTCTCAAACACCACATTTCCGGACTGGATGTAGGTGCGCACCCGGCTATATCCCAGCGACTCGAACATGGCCTTCAGAGCCTGCATCTTAATGATTTTGTTACCGCCCACGTTGATGCCGCGCAGCAGCGCAATATATGTATTCATAACGCACCTTCTTCCCTTAATGTCCAGATCAGAGAGATTTTGACCTGTGTTGGAACTTATTTGGACCTTAGACGTCTGCGGATTTCGCGGACCAGCTGTTCTTTCTCCGCAAGCGGAATCCCTTCCGTAAGCCGGGCGGAGGCTACCGGCAGCACCCAGGCATTTACCTCAGCATATGAAAGACCCGACAGCCTGAGATATTCCCGAATGTACCCCTTCGTGAGCCGCTGCCTGATAAAACCCGTAACGAGCCTGGTCGCTAAAGAGGCTCCGGGCGGCAAAGCTCCCATGCTGAACATCATTACAGACCTTGCCGCATCCCCGGCCGGGTTGCCGCTCATCCCGGTCATCCAGTCGATGGTCCATGCCTGCCCGTCTATCAGCACATTGTCTGGGTGAAAATCCCCATGCAGGAGCCGGTCGCCCTCCGGCAGCTGCTTCAGCTTTTCCAGAACGGGTGTTTTTTCCTCCATCGTGAGCATAGGGGCGGCAATGATGCTGCTTCTCAGGCTCTCCTTCTGCTTGCCAAAGGCTTCCGGCCCCTGGAGCTTATGCAGATCGTGATGGAGCGAAGCAAGCTGCCGGGCATATCCGCCCAGTCTCCACGGCTTCTCGCCAATCAGCCGCAGCATGGAGCCGCCGTGAATTTGCTGAAATATTATCCCCTTGCGTTCCTCAAGCGTAACCAGTTCAATAGGCTGAGGCGTCTGAATGCCTTGCTTGTGGACATATTTACTGACCTCATATTCGTGTTCCACATACTCCGCAGGAATATCCGCGCGATAGAGCTTCAGAATCTTCCCTGTCCCATATTCCCGAACCTCCGCTGTCCTTCCTTCCCCAATCCGCTTCCCCGTCATGCCGTCCCCCCAAACTACGCCAGATTGATGGGCGTGAAATGCTCCACTACCGGGAAAGGGCTGTAGTAATGATGCAGCATCGCTTTCCACTCCTGATATTGGCTGGATTCCCTGAATCCAATGGTATGATCCTCAAGATTGCGCCACTTTACAAGCAGCAGGTATTTATGATCGTCCTCCAGACAATGCTGCAGCTCATGGCCCAAATATCCTTCTATGGAAGAAATCAGCACGGATGCTGCCTTGAAGCTCTGCTCAAATTGGCTGGTGAGTCCCGGCTTGATCTGCAGCATGGCTGCTTCCAATATCATCGCAATCCTCTCCTTGCCCGGATGTATAGTCCGGATGCCTCAGCCTGTAAGTGCATCCCGGAAAAACTCGTGATAAAAATTAATAATGACCAGCAGCACCGCCAGCGACTCATTGACACTGCCCACTTCGAGGGCGTTATTGGCGTCATCGATCCGGTACACCCGCAGATTCTTTTGTCCGTTAAGCCCGGCGGCATGCTGTTCGGTGAAGGTCGGGTCGCTGCCACCGTAGATGATGCTGCCCCGGCTCTGCCGCAGCAGCGGGAGTGAATCCGCAACCGGCGTCAGATACAAATGTGAGGTCTTCTGGCTGAGATTCAGCTCTGCCGCCACTCTGCCGGCAATGACAGCTCCCATGCTTTTGCTGATGAAGAGCAGCTGCTCATACTCCGGAAGCGAGCTGATGGCCGCTTTGCATTCCTCTGCTATAATTTCGATTTCGTCACGTTTGAGCTCAGCCCGCGCGCTCTGATAGCCGTATTCCAGCAGCAGGATATCGCAGCCGTATTCCCGGGCCAGCTTGGCCGCATAATCCAGCAGCGAACGTTCAGCCGAGTAGTTCTTACCCGGAAATACTACGGCGAGCGCCTTGGACTCCTGTGTAATATACTTATGTCTGACTTCCCTGCCCCAATGTGAGGACATGACGATGCTTGATACACTCACCCGCGCCTCCTCCTTCGCCAATGTTTACGAAGATTCCCCTAAGCTCTCTGCCTCTCATTATAGCTATCTTCAGCACAGGTGGGAAATAAAAAACGGTGCAGGCTCTTGGAATCCCAAGGCTTGCCCCGTCTCTATTGCTGCGCTGCCGTCTTTTTGCCGCTTCTCCTCCAGGCCAGAATTTCCGCTGTAACCCACAGGATCACAGGAATGGCCACCTGAAACGGAAGAGCGTAAATCTTGTAGATGTGGTAGGCAAAATACTGCATTTGCATAATGTCCTTATAGATAAAAACCGCCAAATAGACCATAATCAGACCCATCTGCAGTACAACGGAGCGGTAGCTGTCCAGCTTGAATACTTTTGCCACCCCATTGCTGGCCGCATACAGACATAGGCTTACTTTTATAAAAAGCGCCGTTACAAATATAATCGCCGATGAGCCTTCGATTCGTGTCAGGAAATCGCCAATGTTGATTCTGCTGACCGCCACATAGGAAGGGAAATATAAGCTTGACAGGATATCCGGTCCTAATACCAGCAGATTGCGCAAAGTGACTATAAGGATAATGACGCCGGCAATCATGGTGCTGCTTACCAGAATTTTTGCCGCCGATCCCTTTTTGGGCAGCACATTAAAGGCACCCAGAAAAACCACAATCTCTGCAAAAGGAAAGGTGAAGGAACCCATCGTATCTGACAACACAAGCTTCCACCCGCTGTCTAAAACCGGTAAAAGGTGATGGAATTGATATTTGGGGATAGAGAGAAGCTCTATTACTGCAATCACCATTACAGTAAACAGCAAAAGGAATTTGGCGCTTCTCCCCAGCACCTCCATTCCCCCCTTCACCACCCACACACACAGCAGGCCGATGACCAGCATCGGGGCCAGCATCGGTGTGGATGTCAGGGCAACCGTCTTACTGAACTCTCCGAAATTCCGCAGCACCAGCGAGCCCAAGTGCATAGCATACCAGATATACAGGCAGGAGAGCACCCGTCCAGCCACTGCCCCGAACACCAGAATCAGCATATCGTACAGATCCTTGCCCGGAAAAAGCCTATGCAGCCGGGCATAGATTAACATGAGCGGAACCGCCAGTGCTGTGGCAAATATCAAGGCAATCCAGCTGCTGTTGCCGGACTGCCCCGAAGACCCCATAAAAAGGGAAGTGCCGATAATAAAAAGGACCGATATGCTTATAGCCTGGCCTGCCGGTATAATTTCCTTGCTCATTGTTCCTCCCCCTTGAATGATCCGGATCTAGAATAGCTTTTTAACCCAATGCACAATCGGAGATGAAGGGCTGGGAATTTCCCAGCGCATGGATAGCGCAAATGCCAAGGAGAAGGACACCAGGCACAGCAGCGAGCATACATAGAAGTCCCGCTTCTTCCCTTGCTTCAGCAGACCGTAGGCGTCAATGATTACAACAATCGCGTAGATCAGCAGCAGGTAAATGACCATATAGGGTTAATCCCCCAGCTTAATGGAGCGTGAGGTTTTGGCACTGCTCTCAATAATTACCTTCGAGTCCACCGTGATATCCAGTTTTGCGAATTCATCATCCCAATGGTCACGGACCTTGACCCACATCTCCGGCTGATGCTCATGGATGATTTCCCCGTATCCAAAAATATCGGCATGGTACTCCCGCTGCATCTTCCGGATGACAGCCAGAATCTCCTGCTCCAGGGCTTCGCCCGCACGCTCTTCAATGGCACTGATGGTCTCGTTGCCCGAGAAGCTTTCCGAAGTCATCACCTCATCCAGACCGGTATGTGTAACTGTTCTGACCTGCAGCAGCAGCTTGCCGTTCACCACCCTGGGTTTCACCTTGGTTCTGCTTGATAGAATCTCCAGTGAGTATGTCGGAACCCCGTTCTTGTCGTTCACCCCCAGTACGCCTCCCTTAATGCCGTCTTTGGCAAAAAGCATATTTTTGGTTTCTTCGCCGTTCAGTTTGCCTACCATTTTGTCTTTTGAAAAAATCGCACAGCCGTTAACGCGTTCATTCTTCTGCCCGTTCTGCTCATGAATATAGATGAGTGGTGCCACAGCATGATTCCCCATAGTCTCCAGCTTATCGATGAAATCCCATATTTCCACGGTCGGCGCACTGCTGGTAAACTTCTCGTCCCGCATCATCTGCGCCAGTTCAAACGACATAATGGCTTTTGTGGTGCTGTTCAGGTTCAGAATCTCCCGTGCGGTCGGCTCACCCGACACAAAGATGAAAACATCAGACCTTGTTTCCGTATCTCTGCTGTACCAGTCAACTGTCCTGATCAATCCCTCGCGGGCGACTTTCTCGCTGAAAATGATGGCTTTGGCATGGCTCCAGAACAGCTTTCTCCCGGTTATGGATATCATATTGCGGACAATGTCAAAGATCGTGCTTCCCGTAAGACTGAGCATTTTGAAGCCCGCCTGATTTTGGTCAAGCCCCCCTTGGATATCTACCATCTCCGCAGTAAGCTGAATCTTCTCATTGGCGCCATCCTTGTCGATGGCCACCCCGGCCACGATGGATATATCATCGACTTCGGTATAGTTCCAGCAGCCGCTGAGGCACGGAAGCATGACTATGCAGAGCAGCAGCGGCAGCAGCCTCGGGGTTGCTCTCATGAGCCTCCCGCCCTTTTCCCGGGCAGCTTCCGCTTCATATTGCGCGCACCCATGACTGCCGGACGCAGGTACATATCCCACCATGGAGCGCGGATAGCCGTATCCTTAATGTCCTGCGGGCGGATCGACCCCACACCCAGCATGTAGGGAACCCCGAAGGAGCGGAGACTCATGAGATGAATCACCAGGCCGAGCAGTCCAAAAAAGTATCCGTAAATTCCAAGGAAAAACGCGGCAAACAACAGAACCAGACGCACTATAATCATTGGTCCCGTAAGCCTTGGATTCAGCAGGGTAGTAATTCCCGTCAGCCCTACCACAATGACCATTGGCGCGCTGACAATCCGGGCATCTACAGCGGCCTGTCCCAGTACCAGCGCTCCCACAATGCTGACTGCCTGGCCAATGGAGGTTGGAATCCGCGCCCCCGCCTCACGAAGAATCTCGAATATAGTCAGCATTATGAGTGCCTCAACAACCGTAGGAAAGGGGACAGACAGCCTCGCAGTGGCAATGCTGAGCAGAAGCAGGGTAGGGACCATCTCCTGGGAGTAGGTAACCAAAGCAACATATGCTGCCGGAATGCTGATGGACATGAACGCCCCCATAACCCTTAAGAACCTGTTAAAGGAGGCAAAATAATAGTTGATATAGTAATCCTCGGCGGCCTGGAAATTCTCGACAAAAACATACGGCAGTGTTAAAGCAAAGGGACTGCCTTCGATCAGCAAGGCAATCCGGCCTTCCATAATTTTGCCCACTACTGCATCCGGACGTTCAGTGCTGCCAAGCATCTCGAATGGCGAATAAGGCTCGTCGCGGATAAGCTCGGCCAGATAACCGGTATCCAGCACATGGTCTATCTCAACCCGGTCCAGCCTTCCCTGCAGCTCCGCCAGAATCTCCGGTGAAGCCAGGCCCTCCATATAGCAGATACAGGTCTGCGTCTTGGTCCGGCTCCCGATATCACGAAATACAAACTTCAGATCCGGATTCTGGACCTTGCGGCGGATTAAGGTCAGATTGACGAACAGCGACTCCGTGAAGCCTTCTCTCGGTCCCCGGACCGCTTTTTCTGTGGTAGGCTCTTCGATCGCCCGCGTTTCCAAGCCTTGGGTACTGATGCTCAGCGCCCCGGCATATCCGTCCAGCAGCAATAGCGTGTTGCCCCCGACAATGCCCCCTACCACTTCATCCAGCCCAGTAGTTACCGTAATGTCGCTGAGGGTTATAATTTCCGTGCGGAGTTTCTCGATTAGTTCAGCCGGATTGCCGTGGTCTTCTTCCTTGAACGGATAAGCCATTACCGGCTTCGTAATCCCGTTCTGCAAAAGTGTCCTGTCAATCATTCCTTCCACATAGATCAGACAGCAGCGCAACGGTGTCCCATGGTTATTCTCAATGAACCGCACCCGCAGAGTCCCATCGTTGCTGAAAATCCGCCGGATCAGAGCCAGATTATCCTCCAGCGAGGGGTTAAGCAGCTGAGAGGTGGATATTTCACTGTCTGCCTGTCCACTGCTCCGGGAAGCGTCGGCATTCTTCACTGCAGTCACTCCTGTCACAATTGTTTTGATCTGATTATCCCCCGACTCTATAACTCCTATTCGCCATAATTATGCTGTGAAGGGAATTTGCTGCAGACAGAGCAAAGCCCGCAGATGCTCATCTGGAGCATTGCGGGCTTTGGCCAGCGGATTCTATTCAGTTACAGCCAACCATACCTTGCCGGAAAAATATGCGTTTCAAGCAGCCTATTTGCATCCCGTCATCCGGTGCAAGCTGCTCATTCTAAGCATTAGCGCCCAATTCTGCTATAATTTCAGTACATATACTTTAACGTTTGGAAAAAGGAGTCCCGTTCATGACACCATTCACAGAAAAGGTCATCACCGTCATCCGCTCGATCCCCGAAGGTCATGTCATGACCTACGGAGGCATCGCCCGCGCGGCAGGAAGCCCGCGGGCAGCACGGCAGGTTGTGCGTATTTTGCATTCCATGAGCCGCAAATACAAGCTGCCCTGGCACAGAGTCGTCAATGTCAAAGGTGAAATAGCCTTGGCTGATGACGAGTCCAGCAATCTGCAGCGGCTTTATTTGCTTGGCGAGGGCATTGTTTTTGACGCAAAGGGCGTCATTGATCTTCAGCGGTACCAGTACCACCCCGGGCCGGAAAAAGAGGACGAAGACTACCTTCTGCCGCCTAGGGAGTAGTCGCGGTTTCCTCTACCCAGCACATTCAGCAGACAGTACATGGTCGCATAAATAGCCAGCAGCACGCAGGCAATGAACAGGCTGAAGAAAACAGATTGACGGTTCAGGCTGTCCGCAACAAGCTGGTACAACTGATGCCGGTCGGTAAGCACATCCCAGCTGTTCAGCCGGTAGACCCGGCCGAGCAGTACGCCATAACCCCCGAGCCCGCAGGCGAACAGTACGAAGATCCAGGAGAGCAGCAGATTGGTTTTACGGTAGATGACGGCCTGGAACTGGTACAGGGAGAAGAACCCGGTCAGCCAGCCGCTCCAGGTGAACAGCAGCAGCGTAATCAGATCATACCAGTAGCGGTTCTGGATCGTACCGCTGACAAAATACAGATTCTTGCGGATCGTCAAATGCACCAAATCCGTCATGATATAAGGCGCATTCGGAAAAAACAGCAGCCAGGCTATCCCAAGCGGAAGCACCAGCAGTCCGCCGATTTTCCTTTTGTCCAGCTCATGGGCCGCCATGGAGAATACGAACGGCAGCCAGGCCAAAAACAGATTCCAGATCAAAAATTTATAGAATGTGTCCGTCCGCTGCGATACTACACCGTAAACTGCCAGCGTCACCAGGGACAAGCCTGCCAAAAGCAGAAATACCTTGATGTAATTCAATTCCTTCATACAGATGCAATCTCCTTATCGGTAAGAATTCGTTGATCGTCTACTTCAAATTGAATATCTTACCTCTAATTGTACAAATTTTTCTATGTCTTGTACAAATCGGGCGAAATCAGCGGCAGCAAAAACGGCTGAGAATCATGCACAAAAAGGAGCGGTTCCCAACCTAACGGGAGATCGCTCCTATGCTAACTTTTTATATATGTCCAGTAAATCAACAGCGTGATAATCCGCCGGCTACACTTTTCTGCGCCTACAGTTCTCCGCTCAGCTTGCGGCCCACGGCAGGCACACGCCCCTTGAAGGTGCTGCGCCCTGACGCTTCATCCAGCCCGGAAAAAGCTGTGCATTCCCTGAAGGCCGCATGACGGCAGCCAAGACACTTGCTGTGATTGATGGCCTTCAGCGCATCATTGATGGCCTCGCCGGTATGTTCATAAAATTGCGTTGCTCCGATTTTGTCATACAATCCGGTCTTTTGGAGCAGCTCCAGCGGCTGGGACTGAATACCGGAGATCATCAGCCGGCCGCCATCCTCCTGCAATTCCTTCACCAGTCCCGCCAGATTGGCTTCGCCGGTGGTATCGATAAAAGGAACCTTCCCCATCCGGAGCAGAATGACCTTCTGCTTATCCGGCCCGGCTCCCGGCATCGTATTCTCGAACCGGTAGGCGGCGCCGAAGAATAGCGGCCCTTCCACATTATATATGCCGATCTGCGGGCAATCGTGGCTGTCTGTGACCATATGCGCCTCGACCTTTACCGAGCTCGGGTCAGGAAGCACCTTGGAGACCAGGTGCACCTCGCCCATCCGTTTGACGAACAAGACCACAGCCAGCACCAATCCAACCTCCACCGCCACTGTCAGGTCGGCAAAGACGGTTAACAGGAACGTAATGAACAGCACCAGCGAATCCCCTGTCTTCAGCTTGAGCAGATGAAGGAATTCCTTGCGCTCGCTCATATTCCATGCCACGACCATCAGAATAGGTGCCATTGCAGCCAGCGGAATACTCGACGCATAGGGAGCAAACAGCAGCAGAATGAGAAATACCACCACTCCGTGGATTACACCCGACAAGGGGGAAGCCGCTCCGCTTTTGATATTGGTTGCCGTTCTTGCAATCGCCCCGGTAGCGGGAATCCCGCCGAACAGAGGAGCAGCTATATTGGCAACCCCCTGGCCGATCAGTTCACGGTTGCTGTTGTGGCGGCTGCCCGACATGCCGTCCGCCACCACTGCGGACAACAGCGACTCAATCGCGCCAAGCATGGCAATTACGAAGGCCGGACGAAGCAGCAGCTTTAACCGTTCCCAGGTAATAACCGGGAAATGGAAGCTCGGCAGCGTATTCGGGATGTCCCCGTAGGCTGAGCCGATCGTTGTCACCTTGCCGCTGAAGAATAGCGCGGCTATGATGGTTGCGCAGAGCAGCCCAACCAGTGCCCCGGGCACTTTTGGCGCAAAACGCATACCCAGTACAAGCACAGCCAGGCAGATCACCGCTGTCAGAATGCTGTACAGATTGATCGTGGAGAGATGCAGGCCGATCTCCTTCATATTATCCACGAAGCTCTCATGCCGCTTCATATCCTTCAGGCCAAGGAAGTTGGCAATCTGCCCGGTGAAGATAATAACCGCAATCCCTGCCGTAAACCCAACCGTTACGGGCCTAGGGATAAACTTGATCAGCACACCGAGCCGGAGCAGGCCCATCAGGACGAGGATGACCCCGGCCATCATTCCGGCCAGCAGCAGATTCTCATAGCCATACTCCATGGCAATAGCGAACAAAATGGGGATAAACGCCCCCGTAGGCCCGCCAATTTGGAACTTTGAACCGCCGAACAAAGAAATGAGAATACCCGCGACTATAGTAGTATAAATCCCGTACTCCGGCTTCACGCCTGAAGCAATAGCAAATGCCATCCCCAGCGGAATGGCAATAACGCCGACAATGATCCCTGAAATGAGATCCTTACGCAGCGACGCAATATTGTAGCCTTTAAAACGGCCCCACCCTATCATCCTTTTTAACCTTCTTTTCTCTAAATATCTGATTATTTGAATATAAGAGCAACATTACTCCTGCAAACCGCTCTTGTCAACGGGAAATCCGCACCGGGGGAACCCGGGTTATTCGCTGCGGATTCCCTCCAGAAGAGAAATGGCGTTTACCAGATGGTTATCGAAGATCTGCTTGGTTACGGCCAGAAGATCTTTGATCAGGGGTCACGCAGCGAGTAAATCACCGTTGTGCCTTCTTTTACACTGGCTACTACATTTTTGGCGCGGAGCACGGCAAGCTGCTGGGATACGGCGGACCCTTCGGACCCAAGAATCGCCTGCAGCTCATTCACATTTTTTCGCCTTCGCTTAGCAGCTCCAGAATACGAATCCGCATCGGATGAGCCAGCGCCTTAAAAAACTCCGTCTTGAATTGCTGAATATCGCTGTTCATTGAACCTCTGCTCCTCATAGCTTACTTCTTGTTTAATGTTTATCTTAGCCTATTTAGCCTGGAGTGGCTATGCCGGCGGTGAATTTATAAGAACAAAATTACCCTGGCAGGTGAATAACAATACAGGACTTACAACCGCAGGGATTCCCCACCGCTCCAAAATCAATGGGAGCATGCTGAAGACGATCGTTGTACTATAAGCAGGCTTAGCGACTTTGGGCTTGCTTAGCGCTCATATTGTTATATCACATGCACAACGCTTGCCCGGAAGTCAGTGGACATGCATTGCGGGTCGTATGATTATGGTGTGGGTCATTCTGCGGACACGATCAGCTCCCTTCACGATCTATCCGCAGCCGTTGCGGACAGGAAAGCCGTTATTCGGGAGAATTCCTCCATTCCGCAGGGCTAACGGACTGAGATGCCCTTATTTGTCCCCTTCCCCTTTATTCCAAGCTCCATCGAACGATATAACGGCTCCTGAGTCCGTATCCGCTGAAAAAGCAAGGTTTTTGGCAAAATAAGGGCTCCTCAGTCCGCTTCAGTCCGCGGATGGAGCCCCATCCTCCTGCATCGCTTATATCCTCTGAGGCTGCCAAGCTCTCCGCATTTTTTGACATTGTATAATTTCCTTTATAACGAGAAAACCATTTACAGGTAGACCGGATACAGTCTGATTTCCCGGGTCCGGACCTCCACAAGGCTGCCCAGCGCCATTGGCTCCCCAAGGCATTCGAACATGATCAGTTCCCCATCCAGCTGCAGGCAGCCGGTTCCATCCTCCTCAATATTGTCCAGCACACCGGTGAGCACAACCTCATTCCCTTCCATGCGGATGCTATGCCCCTCTTGGTCCGTCGGAACGATATCCACCCAGCGCATCAGCAGTGCCGGAAGCTCAAATTCCGCCACAGCTTCATCCCCCGGCTTCACAGGAGGACCGCACCAGATGCCTCTTCCTGCGCCGGTTGCCGCTTCAAAAAACACTTCATCCTTTTTCAGGCCTGGCCCGAGTATTTTGATATTCATAGCATGGCTCCATTTGCAGAGATTTACTGCATATTATACATGACATCCGGCCTGCTGCGCGATCAGGTATAATTCTGTGTCGCTTTATTCACGTAGGTGCTGGGGTGCATCCAGGGATGCTTGAAGAATTCCTTTTTATCTGTAATTTTGCGGGACACGCTGAGGTCATAGTCAATCATGGCTTTGACTTTTGCAGCAAAGGCCTCCCCCTTCACCAGCAGACCCAGCTCGAAATCGTGGCAGGCGCTTCTTTCGTTGATGTTATATGAGCCGTGGAACACCGCGCGCGATCTGTGGTCATAAGTGATTTTCCAATGGGAAAAGCGTCCTGTAGCACTGTAGTCATAAAAAGATACCCCATTGCAAAAAGGGTTATACATATTGCTGCGCACCGCCGCACGGTTGGTAGGATGATCGTTGACCTCCAGCGGATTGCAGATCGTAAGATGGCGGGAGCGCTCCGGTCCAAGACCGCCCAGCCGGTCCCAGAATGCCTGATCAATCAGATACGGGTTCACGATTACCGTCTCTTCGGCAGCGTAAGTGATCAGATCGAGATAATACTGCTGAATCAGATTGACCGGATTCCCCGGAAAGCTCACAAACAACGTACATTCCTCGGAACCCAGATCCGTATTGCCCTCAGGACGGTAAAAGGCATCCTCAGGATCAAAAGGATCTCCCCCGAGCAGAAGCCATCTGGACCGGAACACGGCATTCAGCGGCAGGGCCGCCGCTCCCCGGATACGGAAGCAGCCGTCATGCCATTCCTCCTCCCGGGCCGGCACCCCCATTGGACGCCCGTCAACCTGCACAGAGGCAGAGGGTTCAATCGGTCCAGCAAACGTATACTGGTCCCCGAAATTCAGGCTGCCGATGATAGAGGTGATGCCGTCGATGATCATAAATTTGCGGTGGTCAATCACATTCAGACCGGTCAGCTCCACATCCTCCTGTACTTTATCTTGAAGGAAAAGGATGCTCTCAGGCACATCCTGAGCCTTCAATTCAGCCCGTTTCCTATGCCACTCCGCAGCAATATAGTAGGAATTGAACGTGTCCTGCAGCTTGGCTCCCGCTTTCTTCAGCCGGTCTGAGATTTCACTGAATTTCCCGACTTCGAGGTTATGCCCATATCCAAGCGCAGTGACGGTGTAATTCACCATAATGCGCACCTGAACCCCCCGCTCCAGCGCGCGCAGCAGCGCGTCCGCAATCCGGTTGCCCGAACCGTCATTAAAAAACAGCATGATAGACAGATGAATATAACGCCGGGCCTTGCCGATCTCCTCCAGGAGCATGTCCAGGCACTGCGGGCCGTTGACAAAAGCATCCACCCGGTTATTGCGGGTGGTCTGCGGAGCCAGTGCCCGAAGCTTGCCGGAATCCAGCCGCCGGACCTCAGCGGCAAGCTGTTCAAGCAGCCCCGTACTGAAGCCCGGCAGTTCAGCGAGCTGCCCGGCCTCCGTAATTACACCGCCGATCTCCTGGCGGTATGCGCGGGCAGCGCCTCCCTCCAGCGCCGTGTCCATCAATGATGTAAGCCGTTCCGCCGGACCGGCAACCGCCCCCAGTGAGCCGCCGGATATATAATAATTCACAACATCAACAACATCCCGCTGCAGTCCTTCATTCCATCCTTCAAGAAGCAGTCTGCTGTTCCTATGTATATTTCTCACGGACAGTTCCTCCATCCATTCTAAGATGTGCAGCCGGTTCATGACCCCTAACCATAGGTCAGACTAATTAGGCTATGCTTAGATACCCCGGATACGCCGCTTATAAACGTCCACCCGCTTGGAGTTCCATCCTTCCCCTTCACCGGTTCAGAAAAAAGCAGGGGGAGCTTCCAAAGCCCGTCCGGCTCCCGAAACTCCCCCTGCTGAAAGAATACTTATTCATGATACTCCGGCAGCTTATGACCGGTCTGGAGCAAAAAGCTTCAACCCTGCGATCCGTTTCACAGCTTCTGCCAGCCGGGCTTCATCGCTGACCAGACCTACCCGCACATAGCCTTCACCGTATTCGCCGAAGCCGATCCCCGGCGCCACTACCACATGGGCCTCATCCAACAGCAGATCGGCAAAGCTCTGGGAGGTGTAGCCTTCAGGAACCGGAAGCCAGGCAAAAAATGAGCCGCCTGGAGCCTCTACCTTCCAGCCAAGCTCGCTCAACCCGCCGATCAGAAGATTCCGCCTTGCTTCATAGCGGTCCAGATTCTCCCGGACACAGGCCTGGGGACCTGACAAAGCTGCGGCTGCCGCTTCCTGAACCGCACCGAACAGGCTGACGTACATATGATCCTGCAGCAGGTTCAGACTCTCAATAACACTGGCATTTCCGACAGCAAACGCTGCCCGCCACCCGGCCATGTTGTAAGTTTTGGATAAAGTATATATTTCAATGCCGTTGTCCTTCGCTCCCGGCGTCTGAAGATAGCTGGGCGGACGTACTCCATCATAGCCGAGTGCGGCATAGGCGAAATCATGGACCACACAAATGTTATGCTGTCCGGCAAACTTCACTGTATCGCGGAAAAAAGCCTCCGTAGCCACGGCTCCCGTCGGATTGTTCGGATAGTTCAGGAACATCAGCTTCGCCCTGTCTGCCGCCTCCGGGCTTATGGTGCCGTAATCAGGCAAAAAGCCGTTCTCCGCATTCAGCGGCATCCTCTCCATCACCGCACGGGCCAGTTCAATTCCCGACCAGTAATCGGGATATCCAGGGTCCGGTACAAGCGCGGTATCTCCCGGGTTCAGCAGGCACTGGACCACTTCGACCAGTCCGGTTTTGCCGCCGAACAGGACCGCCACCTCGCTGTCCGGCTCAAGTCTCACTCCATATTCACGCTCGTAGAATCCGGCTGCTGCTTCCTTCAGGTAGCGGTGGCCGCGAAACGGCGGATATTTATGGTTGAGGGGATTGGCCGCTGCCGCCTGCAAGGCCTCGACAATGTGCGCTGGCGTAGGCATATCGGGATTCCCCTGTCCCAGATTGATCACGTCATGCCCTGCCGCCGAGGCCATGCCCGCTCTGGCGACAAGGGCGGCAAAAAACTGCTTGGGCAAGGACTGCAACATCATTGAAGGCTCAAAATGCTTCACTGCAGGTATTCCCCTCTCCGGCTGTTGTTTATTTGCTTGCCGGCTCGGCGTTATACACTTTGACGTCCAGCGGTGCCGTCAGGAACTCCGGCGCTTTCGCCGCAAATCCGGTGAAGTGGGAGCTTGTATTATGACTGGCTACAGCCTCCATATCGCGCCAGGTTTCCACCATGATATAGGTATTGTCCTGTTCGAAATGATTGTAGAGCTCATAAGAAAGGTTGCCTTCTTCTTGGTGGGTTGCGGCCAGAAGTTGTTTTGCCTCAGCCAGAAATTTCTCCTTAAGTGCGGGATTGACTTGCATTACAGCATGAATAATGATCATTTTGGAGACCTCCTAAACGTTTTGTGTGCTTAAGCAGCTTAACAGTCTTATTTCCACTGTGCAATGGTGTCGATAGGCAGACGGACAGATGCATAGCCGGCTTCAGCGGCTTTGCCGATCGAAATCAGCATGACCGGGATATAGCGCTCTTTGTCCATTCCGAACACTTCGGCAATCTGGTCTTTCTCGAAGCCGCCGATAGGGTTGGTGTCATAGCCGTGGGCACGGGCTGCCAGCATCAGCTGCATGGAGACCAGTCCCCCGTCAATCATAATGGTTTCTCTGTTCACCGCTGCAGGCAGATTTGCAAAATGCGCACCCAGCGCAGCAAGCTGTCTTTCCTTTACTTCAGCAGGCATCAGTCCGCGTTCTACAGCCGTTCCGTAAATTTCTTCGGCATAATCGAAATTGTTCATATCCACAAACACTGCGATAACCGCCGCTGAAGTCTCTACCTGCTGCTGGTTGAATTTAGCCAGTGGCGCAAGCTTGGCTTTGCCCTCAGCACTTTCAATCACCAGAAAACGCCAAGGCTGCATGTTCACCGAGGAAGGTGCGAGCGTTGCTTCAGTAAGAATTTCGGCCATTTCCGCTTTGCTGATTTTGACGGATGGATCATATTTGCGGATCGAGCGGCGTCCTGTGATAATACTTGTAAAATCATTAGTTTGCGTGGTGTTCATAAATAACAAGCTCCTTTGAGGTTGGTTTATAGTTTATGGCTGCAGCAAATTGATATTATATTGCAGCCGGGCAAGCATATCCGCGAGCGCAGCGCGCTCCTGTTCATTAAACCCTGCGAGCAAATTGGCAATAAAACGGCTCTTCTCTTCCCTGTAAGAACGGATTTTATCTCTGCCCTGCGCAGTTAGTGAGACTAGAGTCACTCTGTTGTCATCGGGATTATTGCGCCGGGAGACCATACCGTTCTCTTCCAGTCCCTTCAGATGGCGGGTGACAGCCGCAGCGTCGATATCCACATGCTTTTGCAGGGAAATCTGGCTGATCTCAGCAACCTGGAACAGCTCATGAAGCAGACGGAGCCGGGTAGGACTAATCCCCGCACAGCGCTCGAAGGTTGGCGTAATTGCTTTGTTCAGCGCCTGCAGACGTTCAAAAATACGGTCTTTCTCAGACAGATATTCAGTCAAGATTAACCTCCTAACACAAATAGATTGTGCAAAATCTTTTTGACATCCATCACTTTACACCTTTATCCTTGACCCGTCAACTAATATTTGCAATCCATTTCATTCTTGCCGGGCCAGCCGCTTCCCCGTAGAATCAAATTAACCTAATTCATAGAAAAAGGAGCCTGTTCATGAAAATCTCCCTGCTTCAGCTCGATATAGCATTCGGCAATCCCCAGGTGAATTATGCTGCGGCAGAACGCAAAATCCGCGAGGCCGCCGCTCAAGGGACGGATTGTGTGATCCTCCCGGAGCTGTGGACGACCGGTTATGATTTAACCCGGCTGGCCGAAATCGCCGATCCTGAGGGGAATGCCACCAAGGCGTTGATGTCCGGCTTAGCCCGCGAGCTTGGCATCCATATTGTAGCCGGCTCCGTTGCCAGCAGGCATGACAGCGGCATTACCAACAGCATGTATGTATTCAGCCGTACCGGGGAACTCGCCGGGGAGTACAGCAAGCTGCATCTGTTCCGGCTGATGGATGAACATCTGTACCTGCAGCCCGGGGCAGCCAAAGGGTTGTTCACCCTGGACGGAGCAAGCTGCGCCGGGCTGATCTGCTATGATATCCGCTTTCCCGAATGGGTCCGTGCCCATACAGCGTCCGGTGCCGAGATACTGTTCATCAGCGCCGAATGGCCGCTGCCGCGTCTCGCCCATTGGCGTGCCCTGCTGATCAGCCGGGCCATTGAAAACCAATGTTATGTCATAGCGTGCAACCGTGCAGGCGAGGACCCGTCCAACACTTTTGCAGGCCATTCGATGATCATCGATCCATGGGGAGAGGTAATCTGCGAAGCCTCGGGAGGGGAGGAGATTCTGCGCGGTGAGATAGATTTGCAGAAGGTGCGGGAGGTCCGGGCGCAGATTCCGGTTTTTCCCGACCGGAGGCCGGAGCTGTACCAGTAATCTGCCGGCCCGGAATCCTGATTGCAGCTGACCCAAGTGGAAAAAAGTAGACCTAATCTGAGCCTTTTGTCTGCCAGTGGGTCCCCAGTGGGAAAAAGTACACTTAAATCGGCGGATTGGCTCTGCATGCAGCAGATTCGCCGGAAATAAGGATACAAATTCCCACTAAATAAGGCTGTGGAACAGGTTCTGGCCTATTTAGTTATCCTAATTCCACTTAGACCCCAGCAACACATAGGCCATCCTTCCCGGCTCCCGCACGAGACCTTTTTCGACAGAGAAAACGCATTTAGCACCTGAATTGCAAGCATCCCTTCTTAGATTGCCAAAAGTGCCGCACCCGCTGAATTCATCAGCAGAAGTGCGGCACTTTTGGGGTTGCCGGTGATGTTCCTTTTCACCGGCTATGGGAAGGGCCGGTTCCCTATGCAACCGGCCCAGGCTGCTAGCGGGCGTAGCGCTCCCGCAGCACCCTTGCGGCCTCCAGTACGCGCGGATCAGCGTACTGGAGGCTGTACCCTGCAGTATGCCGCAGCTGGCCGGCAGACTGCAGATGGACGCCGCGCCGGGCCAGGGCCAGGCGGAATCCTTCGGCGAACACTGCCGCCGAAGCCGGTCCGCCAAGCTCGCCGAGCGCGGCCAGGGTCTGCGGGCTGACGCGCGGATAAGCAAGCGCGTCAGCCCCGTCCGCGGCAGTATCGTAGAAGCCGCGGATCAACTGCCCGCGCTCCAGCCCGGAGCCGGAGACGATTACGAACGCGTGCACGAAGTACGCGCTGCTCTGCCTGCGCTGGGCAATGCCGCAGAATTTGCGGCCGCCGATGGCCAAATCGAAATCGCCCGGGCAATATGATCCGGCGACCTCGCCCGCCTGGATCTGTGCCGCCGCCTGCGGATGGCTGACCGCGACGGCTTCTGTGATCAGCGAAGCCAGCAGCCGGAAATCGTCGTGGAAGTCCAGCTTCCCCGGACTTTTGCGGAGCAGCAGCGACACGTTGACGACCCCGGCATCCAGCGGCACAGCCGCGCCGCCGGAATGCCGGACCGCCGTGCGGTAGCCCTTCCCCTCCAGTTCGGCCATCGCCTCAGCCGCCCGGGGCAGCTTGCTGTCCCGCAGGCCCAGGGCAACGCCACCGGGATGGCTCCACAGATGTACTGACGGCGGAATGAGGCCCGTCCCTACATCCCGGCAGAGCGTCTCTTCGAACGCAAACGGGAGCAGCATGTCTCCGCCTGGCTCCACCGCAGGATTTAATGCCCCTGCGGCTTCACTCCCGGGAATACCGGAACCCCCGCTTCCCGGTGATACATCCAGTTCCGCCAAGTGCTCAAAAAGCACCATCACCGGCGGGAGCATCCCCGTTAATACCTGTCCCTGCATTTGTCCTCGCACTAGTCCCGGCACCTGTCCTCGCACCCTCCCTTGCACTTGTCCTTGCTCCTGCACTTGTCCCTGCACTTGTCCTGGCACCTGTCCTCGCTCCTGCACTTGTTCTTGCATTTCTCCTTGTCCTTGCACTAGTCCCTGTCCTTGTCCCTCACCCTCCACTTGCCCTCGTCCCTCTTCCTG
The DNA here is from genome assembly GCF_016772475.1 of Paenibacillus sonchi. Taxonomy (NCBI): domain Bacteria; kingdom Bacillati; phylum Bacillota; class Bacilli; order Caryophanales; family Paenibacillaceae; genus Paenibacillus; species Paenibacillus sonchi. Next base: position 2,563,555 of record NZ_CP068595.1, on the reverse strand, counting down.
CCCCTGCACTTGTCCTTGTCCTTGTCCTTGTCCTTCAAAGTGACTTTGCTCATCAACTTGCCTTATAACTTGCCCTATTACTTGCTCTTTCCTGGTTCCTTCACTTGCTCCTGCCCGGTCTCCCCCACCAGCCTCTGCTTCTGTCCTTGCACTTGTCCCTGCGCCATTCCCGTCCCGGGCTCCTGCCCTTGCCTCACACTGGTCCTGCTCTTTATATTCCCCGTTCATCTATACACCCTCCCGCAGTCCATTGGCTTCCTTCTTTTCCGAAAAATGCGGCATATAGCCCATTGCACCTTGAAAGCTGCTGTCGAACGTTCCGTTTTCTTGTCTTATTATAAGAATACCGGCCATATTCCTATTGTAACCGATGAGCAGTCCGGCAGCGAAGCCTCCTGCGATCCGTATTTGAAATGAGGCCATGATAGCGTTATCCTTAAGGTATTAGCACAGTAGCTGCCACCAGAGTTCATGCAAGACACAACCCTCTAAGGAGTGATGCCGCATGACAGACCTGCAAGTAGTGAAGGAACGGCAAAACAGCAAAGCCAGGCAGTGGGAGCTGGCGCTGAACAAGCTATATATCAACTTTTGTGATTACAGCAAAGACGCGCTGGAAGCATTCGGGGATGAGGATATTCATCAGGCCAGAGTGAACTGCCGCAAGCTGCTGACGCTGCTGTCCATACTCGACCCGGAGCATCTGGTTACAGCAGATCTGTACAGCGCCTTCAAGCAGGCGCAAAAAAGGCTCGGCAAGGTCAGGGACGCCGATGTGCTGATCGAATCCTTTAAGGATAGACATCATCAGGCCAAGGAGGCCGGGGAAGCCAAAACCGCCAAGCTGCTGAAGGCTGTCATCCGTCATCAAAAGGTTAAGCGGAAAAAGTACCGCAAGAAGCTGGCGGCCGAGCTGCCCAAGCTGAGCGGCCAAGCGCTAAACGGGCAGTGGGAGGCCTTTCTTAGCCGCGATCTCGAAGGACTGGCCGCCAAAAAAGATGCGAATGTCGTCATGCGCGAGCTTGAGGTCGCATTCGAGCAGAAGAAAAAGGCCTGCAAAACCCTGTTCAAGGGTCCCGAGGCCGAATCCAAAGAGTCTTTCGACGCGCTGCATGAGCTGCGGATCGCCGCTAAGGAACTGCGGTATACCGCCAGTGCTGCGAGCTTTGCGTTGAGTCAGAAATTTCATGCCCATGAAGATATTTACAAAGAAATTCAGGAACAGCTCGGCATCATTAACGATAAACGGGTATGGCTGGAAATTCTCCAATCCATCGGACGTGAGGAGCTGGGGGCCGGCCGCAAGGTTTGGACTGAATTCACAGACAGCCTCAGTGCTGAAGTTCTTGAAGCGTTGCACCACAATGAGGTCGTTCAATTCCCCGGCACTTGAGATATTTCATCTCCTAATTCATTTTTTAGTTCAGCCCATATTTTTATGCAAAATAAGGGGGAAGCCAGCACATGCGGCTTCCTCCCTTTTTGTCATTTAAAAAGGATGATTTTATCCTCCAAAACAACGGCACTGTCTCGCACTTGGCCCCGCAGCCCAATTCTCCTGAAATCAACGGCACTTTTGCCGTTGTTGCACCTCCGCCGCGCGGTTGCTATTACCGGCTGTTCGCGGCGGCAAAGCGGTCCAGCACACCCTGATAGGCTGATTTCGGCCGCAGGCCTACCAGCTTTTCCATAGGCTGTCCCCCGTTATATACGATCACGGTAGGCAGGCCCATGACTCCTGCTTCTGCAGCCAGCTCCGGCAGAACATCACAATTCACTTTAAGAATCGTGACATTGCTGCCATACTCCTCATCCAGCTCCTCCAGGATCGGCAGAAGCGTCTGGCAAGGCGGGCACCAAGGGGCGCCGTAATCTACCAGTACAGTCCCTCCTTCGTGCAACCGCAGCCGCAGCGTATCGGCATGTTCCGTAATTATAACAGCCATCATTAATTCCTCCTCGTCCCATTCTGTATCGTTCAGGTCATTCTGTTTCCCTCTGCTCCTGCTGAATGGAGGCAATCCTCTCCTCCAGATTTGACTTGATCTGGTTCAGCTGCAGCAGCTGGCATTCAATGTCCTCCAGCTTGCTGCGGTACAGCGGCATCACATCCGCACAGAAGGCCTCTTTTTTCATCAGCACACAATTTAAAAAACCGGCGATTTCCTCCGTCGACAAACCCAGATTCAAATACAGCTTGATCGTCTCCACCGTCTCCACGGCCAGCGCTGAATACTCGCGGTATCCATTGGCCTTACGGAGCGGGGTAATCAGACCCTGACGCTCATAATATCGCAGTGACCGGATGCTGACACCCGTCCGTTCTGCAAGCTCACCTATTTTCATGGCATGTTCTCCCCGGGGTTCATGAGAAATGGTCTGATCACAGTATAAACCCTGACACCAGTGTCAGGGTCAAGAGTTTTTATTCAGCTTTAGTGCGATGCTCATCCGTTGTAGTCCCGCAAGCCCCTTGCTTCCCGGCAGCGGGAGCAAAACCCAAAACCCCAACCTCTCCCCAAGGCTTCAGCAGGACTCACCATCATACCGCTTATCTTATACACTTCGTCGCCATGGCAAAAGCTACAGCAATCCTGCTGCCCATAGACCGCCTCGCTTAATCATCTTCCGGAAGGGTTCGACCGAAAAGGAAGCAAGATGATGGCCTGGCATCAAATAGACAACGCGCCCTTGGCCGAATTCATGACACCAGGCTGCGGGCCGCATAGCACCCCCGTGCGGATACTCTGCCAGTATTGTCGTTTCAAAATGCGGCTGCATGTCAAAATAATACGGCTCGTCCTCCATCACAAAATCAGTGATTCCCTCCATAATCGGATGCCCGGTTGCGGGGACCGTCATTTGAAGAGAGGTGTACGCCGGATGGTGGGTGAAGTAGGCTCCCAGCATCACACCCAGCTCCTGATTGCGCTGCAGCGAGATTCCATTATGCACCACCAGCAGTCCGCCGCCGCTTGCCACGTAAGAGAGCAAACCGCCGCTTTGTTCAGGAGGTATTTTGTGATCCGAAAATTCTGTATACGCTATCACAAGCTTGTATTCCGATAAGCTGTCTTTACTCAGCAAAGAGTAATCTTCGGTGGATGTCACCTGCAATTCTCCGCCCAACAGTTCCTCAAAAACGCGGTCCACACCGGCAAACGGATGATACTTCACCTCCGTATAGCTTCCAAGCGCAAGTACTTTTAACTCTCCCATTTCCATTCACACCTTTCTACCGGAAAAGTTGTACTACCAGGGCCAAGGGTCCCCTTGAAAATCCAGAAAAACCGGCTCCTTCCCCATATGCGCCTTGTGATCCTCAACAATACTCATAATTTTGCCCGCAGATTCTTCAGGCGGTATAGGCGCTGCCTCATCTTTCTCGCCGCTCATATAGGACTGCAGCCAGCCTGGATGGAAGACCATGACCTGCCCGCCCATCACCCGCAGATGATTATGCATCAGGGAGGACTGCATATTAAGCGCTGCCTTGGACATACAATAACCGTACATGTTAATCCGCTGGTTACGGCTGATACTGCCGGCTTCAGAGGATATATTCACGATTAATTTCTGTTTTCCCTGCAGCAAAAGGCCGATCAAAGCATTGCTGACCCGCAGGGAACCGAGCGTATTGATATTATAAATGTGCGCCATCGCTGTGTCATCCATATCCACCAGTATGGTGGCATCATCCGCCTGGTCAATCACTCCGGCATTGTTGATAATCAGATCCAGATGACCCGTGCATCCGGCAATGCTGCGCGCTGCGCGCTTTACGCTTTCGCTGCTGCCGATATCCAGCGGAACCAGATCCAAATGGTCCTGATATTGCGCTTGAAGCGCTTCCAGTGCTTGAGATTCCTCAAAGTACTGCCCGGCGAACACCTTATATTTATTCTCCAGAAGCCAGCGCACAAGGAAAAATCCAAGTCCCCGGTCAGCGCCAGTAACACAAGCGACCCTTTTCATGAATTGGACACTCCTTCATCTTAAGAATCAGTAACCTGTTACCGCTGTTATCCCATTCACATTAGCATGGCACTTGTCTTTTTTCAACGTCCTGCACAGGACTGTTCGGATTGGCAGCACGGCATGATTCTCCCTTTTGACTTAATTTTTAACTATGTTACAATCAGAAATATCATTGTTAACAACCGAATTGTTAGCAAACTAAAAATATCAGGAGGGATTCCGATGTCCATAGCACAAATTCACAGTGTCGACGAATTGCATCAATACCTTGCACAGCCTGGTAAAAAACTGCTGTTCAAGCACAGCACCACCTGCCCGATCAGCGCCAAGGCCAATGAAGAATTCCGGGCCTATGTCCAAAGCTCCGGCACCCCTGCTGCCGTGGTCCATGTGATAGAAGACCGTCCAGTCTCCAACCAGATTGCCGAGGACTTCGGCATCAAACATGAGTCTCCGCAAATTTTCCTGCTCGAAGACGGCGAGGTCCGCTGGAACACCTCCCATTGGAAGATCACCCGGGATGCCATTAAGGAAGCTGTGAACTCATGAGCCAGCCTGTAATTATCTATTCAACCGCGAACTGCAGTGACTGCAACCAAGTGAAGCAGCTGATGAAGGAGCAGGGTGTTCCTTTTGAAGTAAGAGATGTTATGACCAGCACGGTCTACCAGGAAGAAGTGGAAAAGCTCGGTTTCATGGGTGTTCCAGTTACAGTAGCAGGGGCGCATGCCGTCAAAGGCTTCAATCTGCCTGAGCTTAAGGAGCTTATTGCAGCAGCCCGTTAATGCGCCGGATTTCTTTGGATCAGCAGAGCTGATGCAGTTTCCGGATTCATAGGTTAAAAAGGGGATTCAGGACTAAATCATTCTTGAATCCCCTTTTTTCAAAAAAAATAAAAACCGGCGTACGAATGAGATAATAGGCCGATAAACAGCAACATATATGGTTTTATCCGTTTATTTCCTGCGAATCCCGGGATTTCAACGTTAATTTACGCCGCATCTTCCTTTTTCCTTTTTACAAAGAACTGCATGAAAGAGTATGATTCGTTTTGAACTTATTCATGAAAACCAATCAACGCTGAATTCCCGCCATGCGGGAAACGGGGGAACCACCAGGCGATAAGCCTACTTGGGGTGAATCCGAAGGGGACCGCACCAATGCAGTCTCACTAGGCAGGGCGACTCTCACCGTCCGAATCCGACAGCTAACCCCGTAAGCGTATAGAGAGAGAACTTGATCCGCCACGCTTATGCGCCAGGTTTATTTGAACCTGTACCCAAAGCCGCAGCAGAGGTCCTCCTCTGCTGCGGCTTTTTGTGTGGAGATCAATGATTAGGAGGAAAACGGGAATGGAATCACGACGGCTGTTGCGTATAGAAATATGGGTATTCGATACACCTTGGCCCGCAAGCCCCGGGCCGGAGCAGGCCGGAAATTGCCGCTACGGCCTCCTGAAGCTGACCTGCCAGGGAGGGCATAGCTGGTCACAGGGACTGCTATGGGAAGATAAGCGGGTTGATCTGATCCAATGGAGCGGCTTCCTGCGCAGCATCCGCCGCTGCCGCCTTGAGGAGGCGATCCGAATTGTATACCGCTTAGGCCCCCAGTGGAGGCGGACTCAGCGGGATCTGGTACTGAGTGCACTACTGCATCTAAAAGCAAAGCTTCAACAAGGGAAATTCATTGATATGCAGGGTCAGACAGACTCTTATTTTCACTCCGTGTTGGCTGCCGGAGGTAGCTCAAGTGCGGGAAGAATGTACTATAGACCTTCACGGACACTGCAGCTCCAGCGGACCTGGCCAGAGCCGGACCCGGCGGAGCTGATTAACAAATCTATCGCTTATTATTCTATTCTATAGTTTTTTATTCAGAAAGGACCGTGAGAACATGCCCGACCCCTTATCGCGCACGTCGGCTTCAACAGCCGGATTTGCAGAGTATATCGAGAAGTACAGCGGGAATATCTATACGCTCAGCAGGCTGCTGCTGGGGCAGGGGGCCGAAGCAGAGGAAGCTGCTGTGAAGAGCTTCACGGAGCTTTATGAGCCGTATCTGCGTACAGGCTGTGACGCGCAGAGCTTCTCCCTTCAGTGCTACCGTGAATGCATCCGTCATTGCTCCCTGATTGCCCAAGGCTGCAAGCCCCGTATTTCGGCCTGCCTGTCCTGGGAGGACCAGCTTGTACATGCGCTCCGGTATGGCCTGCGCCTGTCTCTGGCGGACATCGGTCTGATCCTCGAGAAGAACCTGCCTGAGCTCAAGGCGCAGATCCGGCAGATGCGCGAGCAGCTGGCTGCACATGAAGCCGCAATGCCAACAGCCAGTTTATCCGCTGGATAAACTGGCCGGCTATGACGGACTGCACCTTATGATAATGGCTTCATTCCGGCAATTTGCTCGATCATACCCGCCTCTTGGGCATCGGCGGCAATTAGCTTATTATACACATCCTGATCCTCAGAGCTGTTCAGTTTTTTTAACCCGGCTAAATACCAGCGTGCCATCTCCCGGTTAACCGCATCCGAATAATCTTCGCTGAGTCCGCCTTTCAATGTGGTAACTGCACCCTGGACATTTCCAGTGAGGAACTGCATTTTACCAAGTGCTAAGATTGCGGCAGAAGAAAAGGCAGTGGCCTGATTGTTTGCTTCTCTCATAACCTGGTTATAAGCCTCAATTCCCGTATTAAAGTTCGCCTTTGCATTGGCTGCGACCTGATCGACGACTGTACTGTCAACGCCCGGAGTGTTTAACAGATTCAGCCATTCCGTATAAATGGGTTGTCCCAGTTCGAAAGACCGGACGATTAAGTCATTGTACCATCCAGTGCTCCACAGATCACCCCGGCCCGCCAGATCGGCGTAACCGCCCGTGAAGCCCGTCTGGATGAAGGTCAGAGCCGTCTCTGTATCCCCTGTTATCTGCTTAACCTTGCCTGCGCTCAGCGCAATCAGCGGCGTGACCGAGAAGGGCCGGCCCTGAAGCTGTCCGGGAGGCAATGTTTTCAAGAAGGCAACACCATCTGCAACATCCTGGTAAGTGGTAAGGGCGGTCTGGAAGTACTCCTGTTGCTTAGCCTTGTCCTGTTGGAGAAGAGCTTGGACACCCAAACCGGATGCCCGGGTGATCAGCGGCTCGTACCAGTCAATATCCCAGATATATTTGTTCAGATTATCGCGGTATACGGCATACGCGCTCTCGCTCTTGCCCTGGAGATCATACAGGGCGATTTGCTGCAGGAGCATCTGCTTGTTGTTCGGCTCATCTTTTAGACCGCGCTGCAGCACGGAAAGAGATTCTGCGGCAAATTGCTCATTTTTCGTCTGGCTGTATACCTGGTTATCAAGCACGGACAGCAGGATCACTGATTCGGGATGTGAAGGCCGGATCTTCAACGACTTCATCAGCGGAGCCTTAATCTCTTCATAAGAGGTGCTGTATTGGGCAACGGCCTTTGCTTCGGCGAACGCGTTGGTGGAACTGATGCTGCGCAGTGACACGATAAAGACTGCCAATGCGGCCGCGCAGGCCACAGCCAGATAACCGAACCGCAGTACAGACGAATTCCACCCGGCGGCGAGAGGTTTGGCCTCCATTGAAGCCGCCATTCCGCCCAGGGCGATGAATACAAGGATTCCCATGAAAGCATAACTCATATTAAAGTCCAGGATACTGTGTACCAGAATCGAAAGCGCAATAATCAGATAAAAGAAGCCGTTATCGTAATCATCCGTCCCCGCCCGTTTGATGTATCCTTTGGTATATTTGTAGAATACGAACAGGATAAAGCCCATGAACACGACAAAGCCCAATATTCCGACCTCGATCAAATACTGCAAAAAGAAGTTGTGCGCCTGACGGCTGACATACGGGTTGTTCTGGTATTTCTCATACAGGGCGGCCCATCCGCCCCCGCCTGCCCCAAGCACCGGATAATCCTTCGCCACCTTAAAAGCATCGCGGTAAAAAGTGATCCGCTCCAGCACACTGTGCTGCTCAAAGTTGATGTTCTCCAGGCGGGTCTCGATATTGGCCGGCAAAATACTGCGTGCGCTTGTGCCAATCAGAAGCCACGCTGCAATAACTACCACCGCTGTTGCTCCGATGGGCAGCCACAGATTAGCCAGCTTACGGGTGGACCAGCCCTCTAAGCGCTTCTCCAGCCGGGGAGCCGCAAAGTGCTGCACGGCCCAGCTTATAGCTGCGGTTACAGCACAAGCAATAAGCAGCCAGGACCAGCCCTCTGCTGCCGCAGAAGCATCCGGAACCGCCGCCAGGCGTTTGCCGATAGCTGTTACCTTACCAATTACAGCCAGCGACGCAAGGGCAGCCACAAGGAGATGGATGATCCACAGAATCTGCCGCGAAGGCTTTTGAAAAAGAAGCAGCAGGACAAATACAGCCGGCAGCAGGACCAGGCCGCCCCGCGATAGGGTCAGTAGGAGCGACACGATAACCGGCACCAGCATAAAACTGTGAATGACTGTACCGTACCATTTGGGGGACCGTATCAGAGCAAACACCGCAACGAACAGGAACGCCATCAGGAAGCCGGCATATGTATTCGCATATTGAAATACCGAGGTTAGACGCAGACCATTCGAGTCAGTCATTACCGCATCCAGGTACTTCCCTGATCCGGCAACAGTATTAGAGAACCAGCCAACCGCTTCTCCAGCCACATTCCAGGCGCCCAACCAGTTCAGCAGGCCAAACCAAACGATTAGGTAAGCTACGGTCATTATGGCGGTTTGTATGAGCGTATTCACTTGTTTTTGTCTCAAAAGATAGAGGCCTACAATAAACAAAGCCGCATACATGCTTTGAATTAGGAGCATATTGATGGCCATGTAGTGTGAAGCAGCTACAAAAAGCGACAGGAAGTAAGTCAGCGGAAGCAAGAGCACAGCCAGAGCAAGCAGATCCCGCTGATCCTCCAGCTTAAATTTTTTGTAGTAGATGCCTGCCCAGACAATGAGCATCAGACTGCAAATTATAACTGAGATATAAAGCGGCTTCTCATAATCCGCACGCAGACCGTTAAATAACCCCACTTGAAATGGGGTCCATATGAGAAATAGAATAATACCGATAATCAGCACCCAGAGCGGGCTTGATATCTTTTCAGCATTTTTTGACAGCGTAACCTTTTTACCGTACACAGGATGGCCCAATTTATATTCCCCTTTACAATATATTGCATATTCCTATTTATTATAATGTCATATCCTCTCATTGGCAAAATTACCCTACACTTTAGTTAATAGATAACAAAAAAGAGAGGGCCGTACAGCATCCGTACTTCTCCCCGCAATCTTGTTCCTATTGTTACGTCAAAAAAGCCGCGGCAGCCTGCCGCGGCTTTCTATTCCATTCTCAACCCTTCTTGCCTTTGCCGCCTTTGGCGAATCTCAGGAACGCCATGCAGCAGCCTAATATTCCAACGCCAAGCAATACCGTCTGCAGCGCCCCCAGCCACATTGAGCTCTCCGGTTTGATTAGGCTGCTGATAATAATCAGCAGAATCGAAGCCGCTGCCAGCAAGGGTGTTTGTCTTTTTTTCATGAACTGAACCACTCCTTATTACTAAGGTACACTATACGGCATTTTTTCGCCAGAACCAGCTTAGCGGCTGTCTCTTGAGAGTTTGCTAATCAGCGCTTTCCAGCTTTCCCCTCCACCCGATAGGTGAAGTTGTAGTTTGTCATACAATAGTAAACCAGATTATGGTATTGTAATAGGAACAAATGTTCCTATTTTGGTTGTTTTTTAACTTCTAAATTTTCCCTATACATAAACAATGGTAAAGGAGAATCAGTTGTGAGCGCCTACGAAGAATACAAAAGGGAGATTTACCGGATTGGCTGGAGAATCCAATACAAAGCAAGAAAGGTCCGTGCACGGGAGCTCCCTCTCTTTGATAATTGCACAATCGATCATAATTTCACGGTCACTTCCGATACAAAAATATGGATTCAAGACCTTCTAAGCCAGCTTCCATCCCAGGGAAGTACCATTATCAGCAAGCTTTATCTGCAGGACATGACCGAAAACGAGGTTGCAAAGGAACTTCATCTCAGTCAACAGGCGGTGAACAAATGGAAAAAGAAAATGATTCAAATATTATCTCAGACCGCGAATTTTTAACTCTGCTTCAAGCAGCGAAAAGGAAAGACCCGGCGGCCACATTGCAGCTGGTGAACTTATTCAAAGAGGATATCCTCAAAGTTAGTAGATTCATCCATCTGCCTGCAGAAGATGCTGTTTCTATGATCACTTTGGAATTCCTTGAATTAATACAAGAGAAAAACCATGAACCGATGTTACCGGAATGACTTCTATTGGAAACGGTCCCCCACAGAGAAAAGGATCACAAAGCGGAATAAGCCGCCTGTGATCCTCTATTAACTGCACTTTAAAATGAATTAGTTGACCTCGTAATTATGGCCATAGTTATTATCCCAATACGTTTGCCCGCCAGTTGTATACGAAATCGCATATTTAACATTTGTGGCACCCGGAACATTGATACTGTATTTCCAAAATTCAACACTATTGAAGTTATTCACGATGCCACCGTAAGCAGCGAATACCTCATGAGTCGTTGCCCAGTTGTCTGTTGTGTACACTACTTTTACTGTTTTCGTCGGATTCAGGTTTTTCACAAAGATGTATCCACTAAATTCACCATTGCTTAGAGTACTTTTGTCGTTAAGCACATTTGGTGCTCCCAAAATCACGGAGCTCAGTGGATATGAACTATTGACTTCATTGTAATAATTCGCCCCCCGTTGTTATCCCAATAGATCTGGTTATTCACTTCGTATTTAATTGCGAATTTTATGAATTTCGGATCCTTCAACTCTAAATGATCTTTTGAACTATCTGTTCTGGAAATGCCAAAATGCCATTTCTCACGGTTTACATCCGCCGGCCCTACATAAGACGCAGCCGTATCATACCAATTTGTGTCATCCGTGGTGTAATGAACAGTGACATTTTTCACAGGTCCCAGATTAGCAACGTCAATATTTCCGCTGAATCCGACATATCCATTTTTATACATAACACTGAGATCCGAGTCAATAAGCTTAACCTCATCACCGCTGGCAAATGCCGATCCCACAAAGGATACACCAAAAATCAGAGTAAACATCATCAATCCAGCAAATAGTTTTTTCATTACTTTCACAGTTCTCGCTCCTCTAATTTCAATTTTTTACAACAGAGTCTTGAGCCGACCAGGATGAGATACATACATATACATTGGTACACTTATTGTTCTTTCATCCCTCCTTAAGCATATCGAAACCAAGTTGTAATTTCTAAAATGTTAATTTTTTCCTATTAATAGGATAACTTTAACTAAATTTTATGTAAATAGTAAATAAGTAACATATTTCATATGATTGCATATAGTATATTTTGTCATAAAAGGTCAAAAGAACAGGAAAGCACCAGAATAAAACGGCTACGCTGCCTTATAAGGATGGCACCCTTTTCAGCGGGAAATAGAAGTAATTTAGAACCGAAGCATATAAATTATATTTGAACAAAATCACCCCAGCGGGTAAATAAGGGTCCTGAAGGTTACGAAATCCGCATTGTTGTATAACATGCAGGATTTTCGTCCATTTGGTAAAGACACGCTCACATTGTTGTACAATTCACAAGATTTTTGTCCGTTTAGCGTAATTAGGACACAGATTGTTGTAAATCGTACAAGATGTCCACCCATTCGGCCTGCTTAAGGCACACTTTGTTGTATTCCGTGCAGGATTTTCGAGGGTTAACCCCCCCGTTACGGACAGGAAAGCCTTTATTCAGAGAAGATTCGGCTATTCCGCAGGACTTCGGACTGAGATGCCTTTATTTGCCCCTTTTCCCTTTATTCCAGGCTCCATCGAACGATATAACGGCTCCTAAGTCCGTATCCGCTGAAAAAGCAAGATTTTTGGCAAAATAAGGGCTCCTTTGTCCGCCTCAGTCCGCGGATTGAGCCCCATCCTCCTGCATCGCTTATATCCTCGAAGGTTTCCAAGATCTCTGCATTTTTTGACATTGTATAATTTCCTATACAACAAAAAAATCCCTTTAAGGCTGTCGACATTCGCCTCTGGGGATTCTATTAACAAGCTATATCTTTAAGTTTATTTTCTCTTAACAATACAAACAGCCCCGATGCAGAAAAGTGATTCATCGGAGCTGTTTGTAATTGCTTCCCTTAAATCTTATAAGCCTTCATCGCTTTTCTGATCTCCTTAATGCTTGGGCGTTTGCCGTACATCAGGACCCCGGTCCGGTAGATCTTGGCTGCGAGCCAGCCCAGTCCAAATGTGGTTGCCAGCAGGATCACAAGCGAGACGGCAATTTCCCAGAAGGCAACCTCCCCTACCCCAATCCGCAGCACCATGCTGAGCGGTGAGGTAATAGGCACAAAGCTTGCCACCTTGATCAGCATAGTGTCCGGAGCTGAGATGCTGAACAACGGAATGTAGAAGGCTACAAAGGTACACATCATTACCGGCATCAATGCCTGGCCCAGGTCCTCAGTGCGGCTTACAATGGAGCCTACAGCTGCATACATTAAGGCATACAGGAAGTAGCCCAGCACATAAAGGATGAAACCATATACCAGGATGCCATAATTCAATTGTCCAAGATCCAGATCAAAATCAGTCAATATGCTGGCATTGTGCGGAAGCATCAGATTGACGGCGATACTTGCCGAGATAATGGCAATTTGCATCAGGCCGACCAGGAAGATCCCGATGACCTTGCCGAACATTTGCGTTAGCGGCGAAGCGCTGGTAATCAGAATCTCCATGATGCGGGAGCTTTTCTCCGAGGTTACTTCTGCCGAAATCATATTCCCGGTCATGGTAATCGACATAAAGAACAGGATCAGAAGCACATAGACGATAACATAATTGATGGCCGGCTTCGATTCATCCGTTGCTGCGCCGTCCTTTCCATCTGTACTGAGCTGCTGGGTGCCGATGGATACCGGCGCAAACATTGCCGCTACCTGCTCCTGAGTCAGCTTATCGCCGGCAATCAGCTGTGTATTGATCTGCTGCAGCGCACCCTGGAGGTAAGTCTTCAGGTCTTTATCCAGCTCTCCGTCCTTGCTGTGATAGGTGACCGGAGGGACGCCTTCACTGCCTTTGGCATCAAAGGTAAGGTAGCCTTCAATTTTATCGTCATCCAGTCCCTGCTTCAGGGCAGCGTCATCCGCCGAGGCAAAGGCCGTAAAAGCTACGGTGTCCGTATCTTCATCTGCATCTGCAGCCGCAGGCGGCGCATACGCCAGCAGGAGCTCAGCGGCACGGTTCCCCTGTTCAGCCACAACACCGATCTGCGTGTCTTTGGCTCCATCATCCCCCTGGAACACCTTGATGAAGTATGGAATATTCATGCCGATGCTGATCAGCAAAATCAGAATCAAGGTTGTAATCAGGAAGGATTTGGTTCTTACTTTGTTTTTGAAGGTAAAGCTGATAATTGTCCCCATTTTATTCATTAGATTCACCCACCGCTCTGATAAAGATTTGGTTCAAGGTTGGTTCCTTGATTTCAAAATGTTCAACCTCACCGGCTGCCATCGCGTGTTGCAGGATACGCTGCGCTGCACCGATCTCGCTGATGGAGAGCAGATACCCCCGCTCCTGCTTCTGCACCGCGCTCACCCCTGGAATTTTATCCAGGCCGCTCAATTCGCCGGCCGTCCTGAGCGCGACTTCTTCACGCGGATACCCCTTCTTAATCTCACGAATGTCGCCTTGTACGACCGTATTGGAACGGTCGAGAATCGTAATATTGCGGCATAGCTCTTCCACATGCTCCATCCGGTGGGTGGAAAACAGAATGCTCGTGCCCTGGTCACGCAGTTCTTTTACGGTATCCTTAAGCAGCTCCACGTTGACGGGGTCCAGACCACTGAACGCCTCGTCCAGGATCAGGATTTGCGGCTTATGGACAACCGCGGCGATAAAGCCCATCTTCTGCTGGTTGCCCTTGGAGAGCTCTTCGATCTTCTTGTTGTAATACTCCGGAACGTCAAAACGTTCCAGCCAGAAGCGGAGGCTCTTCTCCGCATCACCGGCTGACATGCCGCGCAGCCGGGCCAGATAGATAATCTGGTCGCTGACCTTAACCTTCGGGTACAGCCCCCGTTCCTCCGGGAGATATCCCATCATATGCTGCAGCTCATCGCTGAACGGCTTACCGTTATAAAGAATCTTCCCTCCATCGGGATAGATCAGTCCCAGCACCATACGCATGGTCGTTGTTTTGCCGGCGCCATTGGCACCGAGCAGTCCATAAATCTCTCCTGGCTCCACCTTCAGGCTGATTCCATTTACTGCGGTTTTGTCTCCATACTGCTTCATAACTTGTTCCAGCTTCAAAGCTTCCATTCTTCTAGTCTCCTCTCTCCTGGTCAATCAGTACCGGGCGGTGCCCTTGTGTCCATAAGCTCAGGATTTCATCCAGCTCCAAAATCCGGCTCTTGATAACCTTTACGCCCAAATCCTGGACACGTTTCTCATTCTGCTGTGTTTGCGGGGTAATAAATGAGGCAACTCCCGGTGTCTCTATGGCAAAATGCAAGGCTCCCGGCAGCTCTTGTGCAAGCTCCCCCAGTTCTTCCTCATTCTCCACCTGGACCCAAATCTCGCTCCACGAGCCAAACAAGCTGTCCTTCTCGGCCATTCCGAGCAGCTGCCCGTGATGCATCAGCACAATATAATCCGCGAGCCGCCGCACCTCCTCCACAATATGGGTCGAAATCACCACTGTAGCGCCGGACTCATCCATATATTTGCGCAGAGTCTCGATCATCGCCTTCCAGGCAAAAGGGTCCAGCCCTGAGGATGGCTCATCCAGCAGCAGCAGCTGTGGACGGGCCGCCAGCGCGGCGGCAATCTCGAACTTGCGGCGCTCGCCCTTGGACATTTTACCCAGCTTGGCATCCTCCGGCACTTCAAACTTTGCCAGCAGCGCTTCGAAGAAATCCTGATCCCAAGCCGGGTACCAGTGGCGCCGGAATTCGGCAGCCTCTGCGGCACTCCAGTATTTCTCCTCGGCCTGCGGGTTTTCCGGCACGTAGGCAATGCGCTGGCGAAGCGCAAGCGGCAGCCCGTCCGCATAGGAATGCTCGAACCAGCGGATTTCGCCCTCATCGGGGAAGGTCAGCTGCAGGAGCATATGCAGCATTGTGCTTTTGCCGGAGCCATTCTGGCCCACCAGTGCGGTAATATAGCCCTGCGGGAGATTTAGATTCAGGGGGCCTATGGTCTTGCCCTGCCGCCGCTTTTTGCTTACATTACGCAGTTCTATGGCCTGCTGTACCATGGATTGACGCCTCCTTTCAAGTCTGTGTTCCATATTTGTGCTTCACAATTGCCGTGAATAGCTCCGTCAGCTCCGCTTCCGAGCATTGTACCGACAGACCGACATCCACTGCATTTTCCAGCGCCTTGCGGATTGCCTCTTTCTTGTACCCCTCCATCGCCCCTTCGCCTACATGGGATACAAAGGTGCCTGTACCCTGCCTGGTCCGCAGCAGCCCCTCGTTCTCCAGATCCTGATAGACACGGCGCACAGTGATCACACTGCATTTCAGATCGCCGGCAAATTCCCGGATGGATGGAAGGAGTGTCCCCTCAGTGATCACTCCGCTGATTATCAGCGATTTAAGCTGGGTTTCGATCTGGTGGTACAGCGGCTCGGCGCTGTTTTCATTAATTTGTATCGGTATCCACATGATTCACACCCGCCTTCCACACTCCGGTAAGCCGGAGCGCTTCCTTGCTATTCAGCCCCTTCATACGAGATCACGGCTCTTCAGCCGGTAGATGGTCCATTTGGAGAACAACTGCACGGATACAGTGCCAAGCAGCAGAGTCGCCCACATCAGCGGGGAAGCGAGGCCCCATTCCTTCGCATACCGGATGCTGTAAAGGAACAGATTCCCTCCCGCCTTCCCTACCAGCAGCGCCACGCCAAGGCATAGGAGCGTAATAAGCAGGAGAAGCCAGCAATACGTTTTACCACTAACCATTAATTCAATAAAAATGTACAGCCCGGTCAGCACAAGTGCGAACCCAACCCAGGTTAGTGCAAAAGCAAGATAGGCAGGAATAGACAATTCGCTTCGGAGCTGTCCGCTCATTGCATAAATGAGGCCGAAGTAGAGTACACCGTTCAGGGTGAAGGAGAACACCGCGTGCAGCTTTCTTTTGCACAGCACCACAGCAGCCGGGACCGGGAGACTGCGCATATAAGCAAGCATCCGGGTATACGAGTCCTCACTTAAATACTTCATTGTACGCCGGGAGAAGGTGAAGCCAAGCATTGGCGTCATTGAGATCAGCAGGAAATCTGCCAGTACCTTACCGTCCCCAGACTCCAGAACATCGCCGATAATCATTTCGCTAAATATCGACATATAGACCGTAAATAGAACCGCAAAAATCAGCGCCCTCAGCAGCTTCAGCTTATCGGCCCGGAAATCGCTCCGGACAATAACCCAGGCATCTTTTATAGTTGTCATGAACTGTAACCTCACTTTATGGTCTAAAACATAGTGTGCTTTTCTGTGTGCTTTTCTGTGTGCTTACTGTGTATATCTATATACACAGTATATGACCTGTGATTTCCAGTGTCAACCAAAAAGTTAAGACCTTTAATCGGGAATCTAACCGGGACTTGGGGAACCCTTGCCCTTATGCTACGCTAATAAAAGCAACAGCTTCACTGCTATTGAAGCCATAACTTACAAGCACTGGAGGTTCATATGATCAATGATCCCTGGTTTACCGTACAACAAATCGATGAGACCACCTTCGCCATCAGTGAGTATGGACACTGGGAGAAGGTCCATTCCTTCCTCCTGCTGGGTCAGGAGCGGGCGGCGCTGATTGATACCGGGCTGGGAATCGGGAATATCCGGACTATCACAGATCAGTTAACGAATCTGCCGATCGATGTGCTGACCACACATGTACATACTGACCATATCGGCAGCCATGGGGAATACGAGCGGATTTTTGTGCATGAGGGAGATCTGGATTGGCTTGTCCATGGCATTAAGGGCTTATCACTTGAACAGGTCCGCCGGGATATCGGCAGAGATATCAGCCAGCCTGTGCCGGAGGGCTTTGATCCGCAGACCTACCGGCCCTTTCAGGGTGAGCCCGCAGGGTTATTGCGGGACGGAGACACCGTTGAACTGGGCGGCAGAGCGTTAGCTGTGTATCATACCCCCGGCCATTCTCCGGGGCATCTTGTCTTCTGGGATCAGTTGAACGGCTATTTGTTCACCGGTGATCTGCTGTATGACGGAACTCCGGTCTATGCTTTTTACCCGTCCACCAGCCCTGTGGATTTAGTCGCGTCTTTAGAGAGGATTGCGGAGATTGATGGGGTACAGCGGATTTACGGATCGCACAACACACTGGGTCTCCATCCACAAATTCTGAGCGAGGTGAAGCATGCGGTGCAACTGCTGCGCAGGAACGGTCTGGTCAAATTCGGCACAGGCCTTCATACGTTTAACGGCTTCAGCATACAGTTCTGACAGGGCACAGGAAGCCTTCAGCACAAAAAGACCCGTGGAACTGAGCGCTCCCAAGCGGAACACAGGTCTCACAGGTCTTTTTTATAACACAGCAATCAGGCTTGGATCAGGCACCCAAAATAACTTCCCACACCGGCTTCGTATGTCCTCCCGGATAAAATATGTACAGCAGCACATACACCGCAACTCCTGTAATAGCTGTTATGAACCAGATCACAGACGTCACTCTGCCCCATTTCCGGTGCTTGGCGTATTTGGCCTTGAAGCCGAGGGTCAGCGTGGTAATCCCGAATACGGCTGCCACCGTTGCCAGCACGATATGGAAAATCAGAAAAATGTGATACAGCAGCGACAGATCCTCAGGACCGCCCCACGAAGTATTGCCTACAAACACCGTTCTTGACATATATACGATGAAAAACAGCACGGCAGCGACAGCGGCAGCAATCATTGTCTTCTTGTGCGCCTCGCGTTTGCCCTTGATGATCAGTCTCCAGCCAATAGCCACCAGCACCGCACTGATCACGATGAAAGATGTGCTGATTGTTGGAAACACAGTGAAAATATCCATGATTATCCTCCTCGGTGTTCTACCGGCTATACCCGGGTCAAAACACGCTCCTCCAGCTCAGAAGAAGGCGCGGAAACTTCCGCATCGTCTTGCCCGTTCTCTTTTTTATACCAATGATAGAACACATAAGCAAGCATCGAGGCAAAAATAAATTCCTGGATGAACTTCATGGCGATCCCGCCCACCTGCTGATCCACCTTGGGTGAGAGCCAGCCGAAGAACGCCGGCCCGCCAAAAGCCTGCAGCAGCTCCGCAGGACTCCCGGACACACAGTACCCCATCGCCCGCGCCCAGGTCTGCGGATTACTGTAAGTGGCATAGAGCGGCTCCCCCGCAAAAATAATAAGCCCGCAGGCCGGCGTGAGCAGCACCATGTTCAGGAAAATAAACCCGATCTGGCCCAGTCCGTTTATGCTGCGCAGCTCCGGCAGCGGGTTAATCAGATTCCACCACATCAGCGCGGAGGTCAGGAACAGCACAGCGTAGTACAGCCGGTGCACCGCAAAATGCAGCATGACATAATCATGGATCACCGGGATATGATAGAGCGAAAATAATCCGTTGAACAGCAGCGCCGCCACTACCGGCTGAGCCAGAAAAGATACACGCCGCAGCGGGCGGAGCAATCCCTTCAACAGGGCTCGCCAGCACCAGTCAGGAATGCCCAGCATAATCAGCGGGACCGCAACCAGGTAGGAGAAGGCCATACTTGCCATATGAAAAGAGAATAAAATATGCCCCAGCAAACTCAGCGGCCCGCCTTGGGCCAGATACAGCGCCAGCATGCCGAAGATGAACGAAAACCTCCGCCACAGCGGAACCCGGGATGAGCCCTGGAAACGTCCGGAAAGCGGGCCGATCAGCACAAAATAACCAGCTGTGAGCAGCAGCATGACTGCCAGAAACAGCGGGCTCCACAGCTCTGCAAAGCTAAAGTAGGATAATCCCAGCATGATACCCAAGCCTCCTTGCACGGGATGATTGAAAGGGCGGGGCCCGATCGCGTAATAAAGTCGCCGGCTGGGCGGAGCCCGGGGTTGGCGGTGCCGCGCGGGGCGCGGACTGGCGCGGGCGCTGCGGCGCGGGGGGGCGCGACTGGTGCGGGCGCTGCTGCGCGGGGGGCGCGGGCGCTGCGGCGCGGGGGCGCGGGCTGGTGCGGGCCTCTGGCGAGGGCGCTGCGGCGCGGGCTGGCGCGGGCGCTGCAGCGCGAGGGGCGTGACCTGGCGCGGGTTGCTGCGGGGCGCAGCCTTTTCCTCAAGCTGCGACTGCTAAGTGGAATTTGTACCACTAATCTTATTGCAAACCCGCTGCTGAGACTGCTAAGTGGAATTTGTACCACTAATTCAGCCAAAACCGCGTCCATCCGCAGTTTTCAGCAAAAATAAGTTTACTTTTTCCCACTAATACTCGGTTTTCGACTGAAACGCGGAAATTAAGTGGACTTTTTCCACTTACTCTTCCCACTAACCCCTCGGTTCCCCAACAATTTAGTTTGTTAACCCCCTGTATAGAGCCCCCTGCCCGCATACTGCTCCCATTATACCATTTAGCAGCAAGCCGCTCTCCTCATGCAAAAAAGGCGGCATCGCCGCCGCCCCTATGCAACCGCTAATCCCACCATACCCAGTAGAGCGCCATCACAATGCAGGTTCCAGCGATAAAAAAGCCGCCCAGCATAAATATTATGGGCAGCAGGTGCCCTTTGTCCTTGAGATGCATCCAAAAGCCCATTTGCAGGAATACCTGAAGCACTGCCATCACCAGCAGCAGGATCACGGCAAATGTGGCATTGACACCCCCGGCGGCTACAGCCGCAAAGGCAATCAGCGTCAAAACGACAGAGAAGGCAAATACCACAATATGCCGCTGCGGCCCTTCCTGCCGGTGGCGGTGCTTCACCGCGCCGCTCGAAGCGGAATGCTGTTCAGTCGCCATGGTTACCCCACCTTTCCGAGCAGGTATACGACGGTAAAGATAAAGACCCATACCACATCAATAAAATGCCAGTACATGGCGGAAACATAAATTTTGGGCGCGGTTACGACCGTAAGCCCCTTGCGCGCAAGCTGCCCGATCAACACGGAAATCCAGAGGATGCCAAAAGCCACATGCGCGCCGTGAAAGCCAACCAGTGTGTAGAACGCCGAGCTGAAGGCGCTGGTGGTCATGCCGAACTCCTCATGTCTTACATATACGCTGAATTCATAGATTTCCAGCACCAGAAAGCATAGTCCCAGAAATACCGTAACCAGCAGCCAGTTGCGAAGTACCGTCACCTTTCCCCTGTGCATGGCCTGAATGGCGAACACACTGGTCAGACTGCTGACCAGCAGGAGGAAGGTTGCAGCCGCCACCAGCGGCAGATGGAACAGATCATTCGCCGACGGGCCTTCATTGGTCTGGTTCCGCAGTGCCAGGAAGGTGGCGAACAGGGTTCCGAACAGTACCGACTCCCCGCCCAGGAACAGCCAAAAGGCCAGCACCTTGTTGCGTCCCTCCAGGGTTGCTTTTTCAGGTTCGTGCGGAAGATTACCCGCCGCACCTTCGGCATGTGCCGTTGTCATGTCCGCTCACCGTCCTTCCAGCTCTTCAGGCTCGATATGCCAGCCGTGATCATCATAGAGCGACCGCAGCAGCATCGACCCGAAGGTAATCACCAGCCCGATGGCTGTAACAAGATAATTATTGAACATAAAGCCCATGAACGCATTCCCGAAGTCATCACGGCTGAACATGAAGCCCAGGCCGGCAATAAAGATGCCGACTGACATCAGGAACGGCAATATCGTTGCCGATGGCATATGAATCGGACCGACCGGCTCTGCAGGAGTCATAGTTTTATGGCCCGAG
This sequence comes from Paenibacillus sonchi, assembly GCF_016772475.1. Taxonomy (NCBI): domain Bacteria; kingdom Bacillati; phylum Bacillota; class Bacilli; order Caryophanales; family Paenibacillaceae; genus Paenibacillus; species Paenibacillus sonchi. The sequence goes on along the minus strand of NZ_CP068595.1, from coordinate 2,542,568 downwards.
GTTTTTTCCTTCCAGAAGGCATCCAGCCCGCGCACCAGCGGAGTCTGTTTGAAATTGTATTCCGGCGGCGGCGAGGAAATCGTCCACTCCAGCGTGCGGCCGTCTTCCCAAGGATCATCTGGCGCGTCTGCCGGCTTTCGTGAAGTCAGGAAAATATTTGTGAGGAAAATAAGCATCCCCACACCCATCAATCCCGCCCCGATCGTACTAATGAGATTCAGCAGGTCAAACTGCTGGTTCGGCAGATAGGTGAATACGCGGCGCTGCATCCCCATCAGTCCCAGGAAATGCTGCACGAAGAAGGTGAGATGGAAGCCGATTATAAAGGTCCAGAAGGTCCATTTGCCCAAGGTTTCGTTCAGCATCCGCCCGAACATCTTCGGCCACCAGTAATGCAGCCCGGCAAACAGGCCGAGCACCAGACCGCCGACAATGACATAATGGAAATGCGCAACAACAAAATACGTATCATGAAACTGAAAATCGGCAGGCGCTGAGGCCAGCATGACCCCGGTGACGCCCCCCATCGTAAAAGTGGGAATAAAGCCGACCGCGAACAGGTTGGGGGTAGTAAACCGCACCTGACCGCCCCACATGGTGAACAGCCAGTTGAAAATTTTGATCCCGGTTGGTACGGCAATCAGCATGGTCGATACCGAGAACAGGGCGTTCGCTACCGGGCCCAGGCCGGTGGTGAACATATGATGCGCCCAGACCATGAAGCCCAGAAAAGCGATCAGGATCGTGGCAAATACCATGGAGCTGTAGCCGAACAGGCGCTTGCGCGCGAAGGTCGGGATGACCTCCGAGATGATGCCAAAGGCCGGGAGGATCAGAATGTATACTTCGGGATGACCGAAGATCCAGAAGATATGCTGCCAGAGCACCGAGTTTCCGCCTGCCGAGGTATCGAAGAAATTAGCTTCGAGAATCCGGTCGAATGTAAGCAGCACCAGCCCGACTGTAATAGCGGGAAAAGCAAACAAAATAATCGCAGAAGTAATGAAGCTGGCCCAGACGAACATCGGCATCCGCATAAAGGACATGCCCGGCGCACGCATCGTAATGATGGTAGCCAGAAAGTTAATGCCCCCGATCAGCGTCCCGAGACCGGCAATCTGCAGCCCGATGGTGTAGAAATCCACCCCATGTGTGCCGCTGTACTGGGTAGTGGACAACGGAGTATACGAGGTCCAGCCGGCATCTGGCGCACCGCCCATGATCCAGCTGAGGTTGAGCAGAACCCCGCCGAACAGGAAGGTCCAAAAGCCCAGCGCATTCAGAAACGGAAAGGCGACATCGCGCGCACCGATCTGCAGCGGAATTACCGCGTTCATCAGTGCGAAGATCACCGGCATGACGCCAAGAAAAATCATGGTTGTGCCGTGCATGGTGATCAGTTCGTTGAAGGTCTGGGCATCCAGAAAGGTATTCATCGGCTTGATCAGCTGGATACGGATCAGAATGGCCTCAAGTCCCCCGATGCCAAAAAACAAGCCTCCGGCCCACAGGTACAAAATCGCTATCTTTTTATGATCGACGGTGGTAATCCAGTCCATCAGTCCGGTATGGCGTTTCACGCTGTGGCCATGCCTCAAAGGCGGTGATGGATTCAGGGACTGCGCTGCTTGAGCCAAGGTTCGTACCCCCTTTTCGAATATAGCTGCTTCCAATGCAGAATGTAAGCTCTAGTCCAGCGTGTAGCCGGCCAAAAACTCGGCAATTCCATCTATTTCTTCATCACTTAAGCCCATATCTTTCTTAGGATCAGGCATCTTGTTACCGGGTTTCACGCCTGCGGTATCATGCAGCCAGGTCTTAAGATTCTCCAGTACCGGCGCTCCGTCCACCCCTGTATCGTCGTTCAGCAAGATCCCGGCCACGGACTCCCGCGAGCCGATTCCGGTCAGATTGGGCGCACTCGACAAATCCGGCATATCCCCTGCGGCATGGCAGGTGAGGCACTGGGATTTGAATTTCTCGGCCAGAGCCGGATCTTCCGGCAGCACAGCCGGAGCCTTCATAGAGTTGACCCATTTCTCAAACGCCGCTTCGCTGACGGATTTCACCTTGAACTCCATAAAGCCATGGGAGGGTCCGCAGAGCTCTGCGCATTTGCCCCGGTAAACGCCTTCATTGGGCGCACTGAAACTGAACCGGTTCGTTGTTCCATCAGGGTTGGTATCCATTTTTCCGGAAAGCGAAGGGACCCAGAAGGAATGCAGCACATCCTTCGTACTCAGCTCAAAAGCGATATCCTTCCCGGCAGGGATCACCAGATCCTGCGCAGTCGTTACTCCGTAGTCGGTATACTCGAATTCCCACCAGTACTGGTGTCCTGTCACTTTAACCTTAATTGCATTTTTGTCGTTCGAGTGATCATCCCCGGCAGCAAACACGGCCTTAACCGTGGGAACTGCCAGCACAACTACCAGTATCAGCGGAATGATCGTCCAGAGCACTTCCAGCTTGAAGCTGCCCTCCACCTGCTCGGGCATCTCTCTCTGATCCGGTTTGCGCCGGAAACGGACCAGGACATAGGCTGCAATGGAAAAGACGATCAGCAGTACAACAATCATGATAGTGATCGACAGCTTCATCAGATCGAACGAGCTTTCCGCCGCCGGTCCTTGAGGACGAAGCACCGACAGGTCCTCCCGCCCGCATCCGGCAAGTATGAGTCCAAGTGCTGCGGTCATGGGAAGAAGCCGCTTTCCAGCCTGCCACGTTTTCATCATTGATCTACCCCGCTTTTCCCGATTTCGTAGATTAGAGTATTATCCTGTCAATTATAACAATCACTATTAATATAAGTTTGAAGGGGTGTTTTGTCAATCGTTCACAACAAATTCACAATTGTTTTTTGGAAGTATAAAGTCTTGTCTTTACTGGATTTAAGAACGCTTTCAAAAATACCAGAAAGTCTGCTATAATGAATAAAACGCATACATATCTAATTGTGTATATTAATTCATTTGACTATTTTGAAGGGACTGGCTGTTCTGGGGCAAGCAGACAAACAAAAAAAACCGATTCCGGCAGCAAGCTGCCCGGGCACGGTTTATGAGAATCCTCATGGATGTAATTACTCAGATTGATGTTTTTCCAAAAATCAGCAAGCACCGGTTCCTGTCTGTTGTTTAGGAGACGGATGAGTTCATTCTCACCAGCTCATGCTCCACGACCATGGTCAGCTCCTCTTCGTAGCCTCCCGTAATCCGATACTTCCGGACGTACTCCTTTACAAATTTCTTGGGATCTTTGGGCCGGAAAATTCGTGTCATTTCCCGCAGACTTTCCTTGACTTCGTTATGACCTTTACTTGCCATGATCAGTTCCCTCCCAAAACATTGAAAATGAATGCTCCGTTGTAGAGAATGCATGATGAAAAGTTCGCCGTAACCTTGAAATGCAAGTGTCAGAAACCATACACATACGCAGCTTGCATTATCCGCCAATACAATATTCCGGTGTAAGGAATTCCGTCTCGCCGGTGAAGCAGGTTCGTCGTGATTTGGGCTGAGAATAAGGACGTCCTATCCATTGGGACCCCTTAGACACTTTTGTACCCGAAGAGCCACTTGCTGAATCACTCCTTTCGGGCCTTATCGTTATATTGTATCATATTCCCGTCCAAGTTCCACCTTTCCATGTAAAATGTGCGAAGTGAATTATTTTATACATTTTACCTTCCAAGGCAGGTTAGGGTGGCGAACACTCGCTGAAAGCAGAAATTCTCAGGACTGGCTGGACTGTTGCTTATAATGTTAGAATGCCCAGGACTGGCAAAAATATCAGCCGTTCACCAAAGTCTCTTGTGGTGCTTTCCGTCCCCTCCGGGGTGGGCCTATTAGTTACATCGGCGGTTCCCGGCAATCTGATTAGCTTTAGAGGCCTGGAACCACATACTTTGTACCTATCACTCATAGAATTGTAGGGAAGCAGAAAAATGGCAATCTGCCTTCTTCCACCATGTCCAAGGAGAGTGAGCCCTTGTCCCCTATCAGATCCTCCACCGGAATACCGGATCATATCGCCGCTGCCCTCTGTTACTTTTTCCCTTTCATTGGCGGGATTGTTTTTCTTGCCCTCGAAAAGCGCAGCCGTTTCGTCCTTTTCCATGCGCTGCAGTCGCTGATCGCCTTCGGTGCGCTGATGGTTGCCCATGTGCTGTGCGGATTCATTCCGCTGCTGGGCCCACTGGCCGCCTCCCTTATCTCCCTGTGCTCGTTCGCCGTATGGCTGCTTATGATCTACCACGCACTGGGCGGAAGGTGGTATAGGCTGCCTTGGGCGGGAGATATCGCTGAACGACAGCTCCGCCAGCCGTAGCCTGCCGCTAATAGGCCTTTTTGGAACCTTGCTGGTTGTTATTGCCCTGTTAAAAAGATTCCCTTTTGCCCCGTTCCTCCGTACAATGAAATCACAAGCAGAAACGGTACCCGTTTCAGTGAGAAATATAAGGATAATAAATAGCATGGAACATTTACATTCTTATATTTGGACATATCCATCTGCAGGCTGGAGGAACATACATGTATCTATTGATCATAAATCCCCGCTCCGGCGGAGGCGCCGGAGGGCGTACCTGGCACGCCGTGGAAGCGATGCTTCAGGCCCGAGGCACCGCTTACGAAGCGCTGTTCACGCAAAGCGCGGACAGCGCCGAGTCCCAGGTGCTGCACGCGCTGGCCCGGCGCGAGGACTGGCGCGCCGCCATCGTCGTCGGCGGCGACGGGACGATCCACAGCGTGCTGGGCGCACTGCGGCGCAGAGGCGTGGCGCTGGCGGTGATTCCCGCCGGCTCCGGCAACGACACCGCCCGCGGCTTCGGCATCCCGCTGGCAGCCGGGGCCGCGCTGGACGCCGCGCTGCAGGACCGCTGCCTGGAAGCGGACCTGCTGTCAGGCGCGGACGGCCTGACGCTGACCGCCGTGGCCAGCGGTTTTGACGCCCAGGTGGCCGTCAATGTGAACCGCAGCCGGTACAAGCGGCTGTGCAACGCTATCGGGGCCGGCCGGCTGGCCTACCTCATCGGCATTCTGCATACGCTGATGACCTTCAAGCCCTGCCGCGTGAGCATCACCTGCGACGGGAAAGAGCAGGCCTTCGAGAAGGCCTGGCTGGTCTCGATCTGCAACCTGCCCAGCTACGGCGGCGGGCTCCTGATCTGCCCGCAGGCGAAGGCCGGCGACGGCCTGCTCGACGTCTGCGTCGTGCACGGGCTCAGCCGCGGACAGCTGCTGCGGCTGCTCCCCACGGTCGTGAAGGGCAGGCATACGCAGCTGCCCTTCGTGACCATGCTGAGCGGACACAGCGCAGCCGTCCGCTTTGCGGAGCCGCGCCAGGCCATCGGCGACGGCGAGAGCCTCGGCACGGTGCCGCAGGCCGTGCGCTGCGAACCGGGCGCGCTGCGCGTGCTCTCGCCGCTCGCCAGTGAGCAGGGCGCAGCCGGGCCCTGCTCCGCGAGCGGCTAGGGTGCGCGGCGTACCCGGAGACGGTGCAGCGGTTAATCTAGCAAATAAGCGCATCGGTGTCCGTAACATCGCATATCGGGGCATATCGGGGCTGAATTGCCCAAATAAGCGCGCTGGTGTCCGGATCAACACATATCCGTGCCCGATTGCTCGAATAAACACTCTGGCTGGCATCCGTTTTGCAGCCGCGTCCGTCCGTATACCGCCAGCCATGCCGCACATCCCTTTAAGCAAACAAAACGAACCCTATCTCCACAATAGTGTGGCGGTCAGGTTCGTTTGTTTTTTAGTAATATGGTGTATTCGTTGATCCGGGGCTTCTGCACAGGGAAAAGTCGGGTCCGTATATGGCAGTGCACGCGCTGCATAACCTCAGTCCGCAGGCTCCGCTTCGTCCTCGACAAAGGATATAACCCCTTCGTCCAGCGAAGCAATCCGCACCAGCGACTCCACACGGTATCCGGCTTCCTTGAGCAGCCGGTTGCCGGGCTGGAACGCCTTTTCAATCACAATGCCGATCCCGGCTACAGTGCCGCCCGCCTGCTCGACGATCCGGGCCAGCCCGAAGGCTGCCTCGCCGTTGGCCAGGAAGTCATCCACGATCAGCACGCGTTCACCGGGTGCAATGAATTTTTTGGAAACGGTAATTTCATTGCTTTCTTTTTTCGTAAACGAATAGACCTTTTCTACGAAAATATCCTCTGTCAGAGTCAGGGACTTCTGCTTGCGGGCAAAAATCAGCGGCACTTCCAGCTCCAGCGCGGTCATGATGCCGGGGGCAATCCCTGAGGATTCGATGGTCAGCACTTTCGTGACCCCCTCCCCGGCAAAACGGCGGGTAAACTCGCGGCCAACCTCACGCATCAGAAACGGGTCCATCTGGTGATTCAGAAAAGAATCCACCTTGAGCACGCCCTGTCCGAGAACAATCCCTTCACTGATTACCTTGTGTCTCAACAACTCCATCTGTGCCCCTCCTTCTCCCATCCCGTGGACCCGGCATCCCTTGCTTACAGCCCAGCGGGCTTCTGCGGCAGCAGGTTGCCAACCAGCGATTTCAGCTCATGATCCTCTTTACTGTTCGGCTTACCGCTGTCAAAGCCCGTAATGCGGATCTGCGAATAGTTCTCTCCGGGATTTACCGGCTTAAAAACTAGCTTCTCCCGGTCATCCAGCCGCACCGCAAATTTCATGTCCTTAAACATGTCGATCAGCTCCTGCTCGCCGGGGGTCTGCCCCTCATCCAGAAACAACAGGCCGCGCAACGGTTTGACGCCTTCGGTATGATCCACTTCAAAATGCACGATACACTCCATGCTTTTCACCTCCCTAAGCTAATATCAGATCCGCTTTGGCGTCCCTAATCAGCCGCGTCCTCCGACCGCAGTTGTCCCGCAGCCTGCTCGTCCGGTTCCTCCGGTTCTTCCCCGGCCCGGTCATGCAGCACATATTTACTGTAAATACGGCTGTAGCGCTCGCCATAACGCTTGGTGAGTTCTGCCCCATATCTTCCTCCAGCTCAAACAGCACCATTTCCTGCGTAAAGTGGTTCAGCAAAAGCTCCACCAGCACCGGATGCTCCGTGACCACTGCCTGAGCGGTTCCATCTTCATAGCGCATACCCAGCATGCACCAGCATCGGTCAATGACAAAAGAGAACTTGCGCCCCCCGCTTCTCGGCAGCTTTCCGCCCAGAGGCGGCCAAGCCGGATAGGGAGCCGTCGCCGCATTGCCGCCGTCAAAAGCCCACAGCAGCCTCACTCCGCGTATTTCAGCCTGTTCCAGCTCATTGCGCAGCAGCGAGGCCTCCTCCCGCCATACATCGACCACGATTTCCTGCCGGGCCAGATTCAGCTGGCGAACCAGCGCCCCCAGCACATTGCGGTCGCCTTCCACATTATAGAAGGACGGGCTGACCGGTCCGCCGCGGGGCATTTCACTTTCCATATATGCCAGCGAAGCCTGGACCCTGCCGGAAATCATTGCCGCCAGCTCCTCCGGGTCCAGCACGCTGTAGCGCGCCGGTTCCCCTTCACCGCATCTAACATATCCTTGCTGGGTCAGGCGCTGAAGCGCCGCATATACGTTGGATCTTGATACTCCGAGCTGTTTGGCGACTTCGTAGCCCGAAGCCTGGCCTTTGGTGGCCAGCTCGACCATGATTTTGGATTCCATCTCTGTGAAACCCAAATTGCGCAGATGCAGCAGCAACTGTTCCATCTATGTTGTCCCCCTAAGCTGTCTGTGACTCCTGTCTATATTTGCTCCGAACCGCAGCGCGGACACCACATTGAGCCCTTCGGCAGATCTGCCCGGCAAATCTGGCATTTAACGATATCGCGCACACCGCCGCCCTCATTGACGGCCGCTTCCTCCGGTTCACTGGCCTTCCAGTCCCGGATGCGCCGGTCCAGCTCAAGCTGCCGCTCGCGTTCCCGCTCCAGTTGATCAGCTTCACGGCGGCTGCGCTCCTCAGCCTGGGCATTTCCGGCATAATTCTCCAGAGGCAGCTCTTCCTCTTCAGGAAGCACCTCGGTATAGACAGCGCGGTGCTCGTGTCTCATGGCGAGTTCTTTTTCTGCCTCGGTCAATTCGTCCTCGCCGTAAAATTCATCCTCTTCCACTTCATGCTTATGAACGGTATGTACGTTCACTGCCGCTGCTTCTTTTCTCGGGGAGAGCTCCTCCAGCTTGCGTCCGCAGTGCGGGCAGAAATTTGCATCCAGCGCGACTACATGCCCGCAGGCACAGAGCCGTTCATTCTTAAGCTCAGCAATCCGTGCCCGCAGCTCGTCGATCTGCTCCTGATACTTGAAGCAGCCCCGCGAGAGTTCCACCATCTTGCCTTCCGCCACCGACATATCCCTTGAACGGTAGCCTTCATAGAAAAGCTTGCCCATTTTCATAAATTCAATTTCCATCTCGCGTTCGATATCGGAAATTTGGCCATTCAGCTTGCCGATCTCCACCGAGCTTTGTGCTTTTTCACTTACCCGGCTGGCACCGTCCTTAAGCCGCTGCAAAAAATTCATTGTAGTTCCTCCTTCTCCAGAGTGAGAACAGGGCTGACTCTCAGCCTCAGTATAGTGTAGTTACCCCTTAACGCTCCTTGCAGAAGCGGAATTGTGCTTCTATCATACCAAATGTCTCGATTAGATTCATTATTTGTCGTTCTACGTATAATAGTAAGCAGAAACGGCTTCATCGTCCTTTTACAGGACGGTACCGTTTCAGCGAGAAATATAAGGGTAATTTATTGCGTGAAGCATATAAATTCTTATATTTTTAAAATAAACCGTGGCGAACCTTACCGGATGATGGAGGGATTTCACTTGCAAAAGCGTGACAAGAAACGATATTTCGTGTCCGTGAATCACGGCCTCATTCAGGAAGTGCGCAATGACTCGGGCGAATATGAGGTGCTGCTCACTCCCGGGGAGCTGACAGGGCTGGAGGATATCCTCAAGGATTTGGCCAAAGAGGATGAATATGCCTTCCGCCGTGCTTTTGTACCCTATAAGTCTGCCGACCATGATGAAGCCATCGACCAGTTTGACGATCAGACAATCCGGCTATATCAATATTTGCACCGCTATGGCTCTGAAGAAACCCGTCAGCTGATTGAGAAGCTGAATGTTCTGCCGAAGCTGTCCAATACAGGCTATGAGGATAAAGGTTATGATGGAGGCTCGCCTACCAACAAATAATTACGCAGCCGCCTGGAGCTTTATGTGTGCTAATACGCGGCGGGCGTCAAAATGTTTCTGTAAAAAACTAGCCACGGGCTGCTTTTCATCAATTATCAGGCCCCGGACTCACCGGTACACAGCCGGAGAGCCCGGGGCTTATTTTGCTTCCGGGGCGGTTCATGGGTTAAAATATAATCAGGAACCAGTCACAAATAATGAAAACCGGGAGAGTCTCAGTGGAAGAAAATGATAGTACACAGGTTACGCTGAATCAGTTGCAGGTACATGTCAAGGATTTGCAGAAGTGGCAGGTGAGCGAGGAATTTGCTAAGCAGATCGAAAACTTCACAGCGCTTCCAGCACTCTACCGCCATGCGCTGAATGAGCTTGAGAATAAAATTGATATCCTCAAAACAGAGTGGCAGGCGCGTGACGGCTACAGTCCGATCGAGCATATCAAGTCACGGATCAAGGACCCTAAGAGCATTCTCCATAAGATGGAGCGCAAAGGGCATGAATTCACACTGGATAATATGGAGCAGCACATTCATGATATCGCGGGCATGCGCATCGTCTGTGCTTTTGTGAAGGATATCTACCGTCTGGTCGATCATCTGTGTGCACGCGAGGACATACGGGTGCTGGAGATCAAGGATTACATCGCCCATCCCAAGTCCAATGGCTATCAAAGCCTGCATCTTATTGTGGCCATGCCGCTGGTGCTGCTGGAGGGCACCCGCTGGGTGAAGGCCGAAATCCAGCTGCGCACGCTTGCAATGGATTTCTGGGCCAGCATGGAGCATATTCTATATTATAAATTCGACAAGCAGCTCCCTTCACATGTGGCCGAGGAATTAAAGGAAGCAGCACGTGCCGCCGACGAACTGGACCAGAAGATGCTCCGCCTGCGCCGGGAGATTCTGGAGCTGGCTGAAAGACCCGCAGAAGAATAACGCTCTTATACTGTCACAAAGGCAGCCGATACACAGGTGTTCCCTGTGTATCGGCTGCCTTTAGGTTCCGTTCATGATCGACAAAAAAGCCGCATCCGGTAAGATACGGCTTTTGCTCATTTCACATCTTCTTCAAGCCAGCTGCCCTGCGGGCAGCCGCTTCAGCCACTTCCCGCATGATCAGCGCCAGCCCTTCGGCGGCCCTGGGGGTCCGCGGCAGGAGAGACGCCCAATCCTCGGCAGGCTCCGCTACTACCGGGGACACCGGAAACGGCCGGGCTGCGATCTCATGGAACAGCGGACCCGGCTGGTGAAGCGAGCCTTCGGCGGCAGCCTCGGCCAGCCATTCGCCGGAGGATACCGCAGGCCCTTTGCGCTCCAGCCGGGCAAGCTCCGCCGCCAAGGCACCGGATGCATCCGGCTTGGCTTCCTCTTCCTCTGCGCTGCCCGGCCCGGCCCATAGGCCGAATACGCCAGCCAGCAGCTCCTCCTTGTCCAGGCCGCGCAGCGACAAAGCCAGCAGAGGCTCCTCAGCCAGCCGCTGCTTCAGCAGCTTTTGCAGCTCCGCCCGTTCTGCCGCTCCGCTCCCCGGCTCGTAAACCGCAGATGCAAGCTCCGCCCCGTCAGGCAGCAGATCCAGCCCGGCAAGCCTGGCGCTTAGTTGCCCTTGCAGCAGTTCATACAGCTCCCCCGGACGCGCGGCAAGCTCCAGCAGTACCGCCCGTTTGCGTGCAGCCGGCCAGGGAGAAACCTCCAAGGTGAGCACTGACGGTGCTGCTTCCTGAGCCGCAGCCGCCGTTTCGTGTCCCCCTGCACCACCGGTGCAGGACCGGATCCCCGTAGACCCTTCACTTTTACGATACCGGGCTGAATTTCCAGCCGCAGCTCAAGCTCTTCGCTCATTGCGGACTCCCCCTTCACCATTTTCGTTTCCGCTACATCCAGTCCTGTCCCTGCAGCTCAATCAGTTCCTTCAGCTCATGATTGGACATTTCAGTCAGCCAGTTTTCGCCGGAGCCGACGACCTGCTCCGAGAGGTTTTTTTTGCGTTCAATCAGCTCATCAATCCGTTCTTCCAGCGTTCCCTGGCAGATCAGCTTATGCACCTGCACATTTTTGTGCTGGCCGATCCGAAAAGCCCGGTCGGTCGCCTGGTTCTCCACCGCCGGATTCCACCAGCGGTCATAATGCAGCACATGGTTAGCCCGTGTCAGGTTAAGACCTACGCCTCCGGCTTTGAGCGAAAGCACAAAAAAGGCCGGACCTTCACCCTCTTGAAAGGCATGAACCATTTCATCACGCTCCCGCTTGGGAACTCCGCCGTGCAAAAAAGCGGGGCTTTGCCGTACCGTCTGGCCAGCCTGCTGACCAGAAGTTCCCCCATCGCCACATATTGGGTAAAAATCAGGGCAGATTCCCCCAGCCCGGCAATGCTGTCGAGGACCTCGAACATCACTTCCATTTTGCCGGAAGCCTCACTGCGCTGTCCCCGTCCTTCATCCCCGCGGAAAAGCTGCGGATGATCACAGATCTGCTTCAGCTTGGTCAGGGAAGACAGCACCAATCCCCGGCGGGCCATCCCTGAGCGTTCTCCAATCACCCCAAGCATCTCATTGACTACCCCCTGATACAGCGCCGCCTGCGTCTCCGTGAGCGTGCAATACTGCTTCAGCTCCAGCTTCTCCGGCAGATCCTTGGAGATATCCGGATCACTCTTCAGCCGCCGCAGCAGAAAAGGCGATACGAGGCGGTGCAGCTCGCGCAGCCGGTCCCCGCCTTCCCCGGAAACATAACGCTGGCGGAACGAATGATACGTGCCCAGGTAGCCCGGATTCAAAAAATGAAAGATCGACCACAGCTCACCCAGCCGGTTCTCCACTGGCGTCCCTGTCATGGCAATCCGGTGCGGCGCCGACAGCTTCATTACGCTCTGCGCTTGCTTGGTCCGGTGGTTTTTGATATATTGCGCCTCATCCAGCACAACAGTCGACCAGCGCACACCCGCCAGATCCTCACTGTCCCTCCCGGCAAGATGATAAGTGGTTAAGACAATTTCGTGACTGGCCGCAAGCTGGGCGAAGCCCCCGCCCCGGACCCGGCGTCCCCCATGGTGAATGTGCACCCGCAGGGAAGGCGCGAAGCGCTGCAATTCCCGCTGCCAGTTCCCCAGCAGCGAGGTCGGACAGAGAATCAGCACAGGCTCACGCTGTTCTTCCGGCGGTGCCGTCAGGGCGCGATCCAGCAGACAGGTAATAACCTGCACGGTTTTCCCCAGCCCCATATCATCGGCCAGACAGACGCCGAAGCCCAGACCGCTCAGCGAAGCCAGCCACTGAAACCCGCGTTCCTGATACGGTCTCAGCGTGCCGTGCAGATCCGGCGGTACGGCACGCATCGGCAGATGCCGCAGCATGTCGCCCTGCATAAGCGAAGCCAGCAGACCGGAGGTCTCCATCCCGGTGACCGACATTCCTTTCCACAGGCGTTCATTGCCATCCTCGGCCTCCAGACGCATCCATTCGGCCGCTGACATTTCCCCGCTTTCATTACGCTTCATATATCTTAGCACCTGGCGGACCTCTTTCGGGTCGATCTCAATCCATTCTCCCCGGAACCGTACATAAGGCACGCCCGCCTCCACCAATGCGTTCAGTTCATCCTCAGTGATATCCGAATCGCCAAGCGAAGCCTCGATCCGGAAGGAAATCAGCTGCTCCATGCCCAGTGCAGCCTGGGCAGGCCCGTCGATTCCGCCTGCCGGCGGCTGCATCTTCATCTTCATGCCGATCCGCCGCCGGCCTTCGCGGCTCCAGCGGGAAGGCATCTGCACGGTGATTCCCCGCTCACGCAGCGGCTGCACACTTTCCTTCAGGAACAGGTATAGCTGTTCCGCTGCAAGTTCCACGCCATCGGGAGCCGGCATGGCCAGCGCCCGCTGAATATCCGGGGACAGCTTGGCTGCCCGGCCCAGCGCAGACAGCAGCTGCTGCTGGATATTGCGGTACCGCTTGCCCCAGAGGGTGAATTCGCGTTCCCGGCTGCCCCAGATGGCCGCAGCCGGGAGCCAGAATTCACCCTCTTCACGGCTCTCTACCCAGAAGGACAAGCGCCATTCTTCACTCTCATCTGCAGGCGGCTCCAGACGCAGGCCAAGACTGAGCTGTCCGCTGCGTGCCTCTTCAGTCTCCGCATGCGGCACTTCACTGCCGGCGGTTGCGTTCACTGCAGCAAGAAGCTCCGCCACTTCAGCCGGGGTCCCTTGTACGGGAATATCACGGCTGCCCGTAAGCAGGCTGTTCCACCACAGCTCCGTGAGCGGGGAGTAGCCGCGGCGGTAGTTCGCTTTGTAAGGCACGAGCTTTCCTTCGTTCTCCGCAACCACCCGTTTGACCTCTGCAGTCATCACCGCCTGCAGAAAGGAGTAAAGCACATAGGCACCGGCATCCTCGCGGGAGGACAGATCGCTTTCCTCAGCCACATGCGTCCCCAGCGCCAGCACCGGCATGGATGCAGCCATCTGCAGGAACAGCTCCCTGTCTGCTTCCTTGCGGAAGGCCGGTGACCAGGCAGCAGAAGCTGCCTGCTCCCCTCCCCGGCGGCGCGAGCCCAGCAGGCGCGGCGGCAGCGCCCCGGGCACAATGCCGCCTGTACCCATAAGCTCCAGCGCGAAGCGGGCGGCGGCGGCCCAATACCGCAGCTCCCCGCCCGGCTCCAGCCCCTGGCTGCGGCACAGCTGCTCGTCCCAGCCGAGCAGCAGCTCAAAAGCGTCCTTGGGCGCCAGGGCCAGCCCTTCAAGCGTACGCCCCGGCAGGCCGCGTCTCGTTGTCCTCCCTTCTGCAGGGGCAGCAACCGGATATTTCACTTCCGTAAGCCGCAGCGCAGCACCCGCAAAAGGACGCCAGCCGCTCCGGAGCTCCAGGCGCTTGACCACACGCGTCCATGCGTCCACCTTAGGCTCGGAAGTTTCGCCGGAGAAACAGAAGAATACGTCCCCTAACCATATTGCATACAGATGCTTAATCATTGGTGATCTCCATTCTTTTTTGAGCAAGCAGAAAGAGCCGGTCCGCCTCCATCAGGGGAACTGCATCCTTCTCCGCAAGAAATATAGTTACAGGCATTCCGGTGAGTCTGAACGGACCCTTCTGGATTGCCATATTTTTTTCTTCATCCCTTCATCTTATACGAAAAGAGCCATATTTAAAAACCCTTCTGCATTTTTTTCTGCAAATTTATCTGCTTTTTAGTCAAAATAACAAAGACCACCCCTCAAGGTGGCCATTGCCTTAACTTGCATGCGTTCATAAGTGAGTAAGCGAGTCTCCCCACTCACTTATCTCCCACAATTAAATTCTTCTTCGCCTTCGCTGCCTCAATCCGCAGCTCCCCGCCATGAGGCTCGTCATTCACCTGAATAATAAGGGCGCCCTTTTTTCCGTTGCGGGCCCAGCCGGTCCGGCCCTTTTCCAGCTGCTCCAGACTGATTTCGGTGAGTCCGTCCACAGAAGTCGCCGAGAATTCAGGATAGCAGAGCGCAAAACGCAGCATTTCCCTGCGCGGAGCATATTCCCGGACCGTATAGGTCCAGCTTAGACGCAATTCCCCCTCTTCACCGTCCGCATGTACACTGATCTCGGAATAGTGCCCTTTTTTGTAGCTGAAGCTATGCCCGTCGTCCTCATAAAGAGTACAAGCAGCATAAAAGCCGCTTCCCGCCTTTGCACCATACAGGTGAAAAGTCACCGTCTCCTCCTTATCCTCCAGCGCATACTGCTTCAGCGGGCCTTCCGCGACAAAGGTTCCCGCCTTGACGTACATCGGCATAATGCGCAGCGGGGCGGCGGCCAGAATGTGGCGTCCGCCCGCGTGAACCTCACCATCCCAATAGCTGATCCACTGCCCCTCCGGCAGATAGACGGAACGATGGTCCGTATCCGGCCGGTACACTGGAGCAATCAGCACGTTATCCCCCAGCAGGAACTGGTCGCATAGATTCGTAACATGCGGATCGCGCGGATATTCCAGGATCAGCGGACGGATCACGGGCAGCCCGGTCATCTCAGCCTCATGGAAAAGATTATACAGATGCGGCATCCAGCGGTAGCGCAGCCCAATGAACTCGCGCAGAATTCCCTCTACCTCTTCACCGAATGACCAAGGCTCCTGGCGCAGCGTCCCGATGGAGGAGTGATTGCGGCAATACGGGAAAAAGACGCCCATCTGCGTCCAGCGCACCAGCAGCTGGGCAGAGGTATGATGGGCGAATCCGCCGATATCCGGTCCCGAGAACGCAAGACCTGACAGTCCCATATTGAGCACCATGGGCATTGCCATCGCCATATGCTCCCAAAAGCTGCGGTTATCCCCGGTCCACACGGCGGCATACCGCTGAATCCCCGCATACCCGGCGCGTGTCAGCACAAAAGGCCGTTCGCTGCCCATATGCTCCGCCAGCCCTTCATATGTAGCCTTGGACATCATCATTCCATACAGATTGTGGTATTCCTCATGCGTAACCGGGCGGCCGTTGTTGAAATGCATCACATCAAGATCCATGGTCTTCGACTCATTGAACACCGCCGGCTCGTTCATATCATTCCAGATGCCCTGAATGCCAAGATCTGTATAGTATTTGTGTAAATCGCCCCACCATTCGGCAGTCCGGACATCGCTGAAATCGGGGAACGCGCTGATTCCCGGCCAGACCTCCCCGAAGAAGATATCCCCTTCCAGACGCCGGCAAAAGTGCTTTTCCAGCACCCCTTGCTTATACACTTCATAATTGGGGTCTTTTTTGACACCAGGGTCTACAATCGGAATAATCCGCACCCCCAGCCCGCGCAGCTCGGCAATCATCTTGCCAGGCTCGGGGAAATGAACCGGATCAAAGGTGAACACGCGATATTCATCCATATAGTGGATATCCAGATAAATGACATCACACGGGATATTCTTTTCACGAAAGGTCCGGGCGAGCTGAAGCACCTCCTGCTGGTTCATGTAACTGTATCGGGACTGGTGATAGCCAATAGCCCATTTAGGCGGCAGCGCAATCCGTCCGGTCAGGGAGGTGTATCTTGTGACCACATCCTTCATTTCAGGCCCGTTGATAAAATAAATATCATAAGCCCCGGTAGAGCAGCCGATGGTAAACGCTACCCCGTGGGAGCGCATATCAAAATCACTCCGGCCCGGATTGTCCAGGAATAAGCCGTAGGAGAGTGTGCCGTGCACATGGATCAGCAGCGGAATGGACTCATAAAGAGCTTCAATTTCCGGCAGATGCGGGGCAAATACATCGGTATTCCAATTGGTGTAGCGCTCCCCGCGTTTGTCGAGGAAGCTTGCTTTTTCACCCAGTCCATAAAAGTGCGAATCCGGCTGCATATCATATTCGGCATGGCTCGCCCCGCGCGGATTCCAGCTCGTCAGATTCTGCTGCATGATGACCTTCCCGTCCATGTTCTCCACACGCAGAAGAAGAGAGGGCTTCTCGATGACCAGCCGGATGGCACTGGTCGTAAAGATCAGCTGACCGTCATTCTCCTCCACAGGGAACAAATGAGGGACACAGCTCTCAGCGAGCACCGCAGCGGTCGTAGTCAGATCCGGCACCTTGTCCCGAAACACCTTCATCCGGAACATTTCGTCATTCAAAAATACAAAA
Organism: Paenibacillus sonchi; assembly: GCF_016772475.1. Lineage (NCBI taxonomy): Bacteria > Bacillati > Bacillota > Bacilli > Caryophanales > Paenibacillaceae > Paenibacillus > Paenibacillus sonchi. The sequence continues at coordinate 2,525,782 of NZ_CP068595.1, read as the reverse complement.
ACTATGCCTCCGCGCTCTCCCCGGACAATGTAAATATTCTCGGAGCGTTCCCAGGACACAAAGCTTCCTGGTGTATTCCAGGTCTCTTTCATAACCAGTGGGCCCATTTTCTCCGGACGAATCGCTTCACTGCTCTCCATCGTTTGCTTTCCCCTTCGGCTGTTGCGGATTGTTACATACATATTACCCTGCAAGACCGGACTGCTATCCGTTAACTTCATGACCTGCAGGTCATTTTTTGGGCGGGAAGGGTCTTATTTACAGACAAAGGGGGTATATTCTATGTAGGCTTCAGCTTCAGGACTGACAATCAGGCTTAGGGAGTGAATGAACATGAGACGAAATAATCCTTATAAGTGGTGGAATCTGCTGTTCTTCCTTGGCGTACTTGCCGTAAATGCCCTGTCGGTGACTCTGCCCCTTGGCGGGAACAGCACCGGCGAAATTCCGCTGTTGTCCCCAGATTTCTTGTATGGAACCGCTTTTAGCGGTTGAAATCCGGTGACTGATTATGCTTCCGAAGCGAGCTTTCCTATGGAAAGCTTTCAGGCGGACGCTACCGCTCTTCCAGTTCCAAACTCCCCCTCCGCACTTCCCCCTTTTATGAATTTTCTAAGATCATCCTATATATATCTTCAAAAAAAATCCCTGAGCGCTTCTATCCTACAGAAGCGCTCAGGGATACTTCAATCTTCGGAGAATTATTTCTTGCGGGCTACCGCTTCAATCTCCACAAGCCCGTCCTTCGGCAGACGCGCTACCTCAACAGCACTGCGGGCCGGGTAGGGCTCAGTGAAGAAGCTGCTGTACACCTCGTTGACTGCTGCAAAATCATTCATATCCTTAAGGTATACCGTTGTCTTCACAACATGTTCGAGGGATGCGCCAGCTTCTTCGAGAATCGCCTTAACATTGCTCAGCGATTGACGGGCCTGCTCCACTACACCTTCTGCCAAGGTTCCCGTTTCCGGGTTCAGCCCCAGCTGGCCTGAAGTGTATACCCAGTTCCCGGCAATGACCGCCTGGCTGTATGGGCCGATGGCGCCAGGGGCCTTTTCAGTTGCTACCTGTTTTTTACTCATGTTCTCCTCCTGTTTGCTGTACAAGACTATGAATCCGCTATGTACGTATGATTTATGTCCCATTGTACGTCCTACACCAAGCTCATTGCAAACCCTGGACTTCAACTTTTTCCAATCACATGAATCACTTCATTGGTGTAGATATGCACGCCCCCGGTATCTGCCTGAGCGATATTCATCATCGCCCTGGCAACCTTGGCAGCCGGAACCGCCCGGTACTTGGCTGCCTTGCCGACCATCGCAAAGTCCAGCGCCTTCATAACTATGGCAGCCACCCGTTCGCCGGGGCGGGATTCCTCACGATCTCCGAGCAGCAGCGAGGGGCGGAACAGATGTAATCCCTGAAAACCGATGGCACCGAGCCCGTTCTCTAATTTACCTTTGGTACGGGAATAAAAAGCCCGCGACCTGATGTTTGCCCCCATCGACGACACCGCCAAAAACTGCTTCACCCCGTATGTTTTGGCGAGTGCGGCGGCAGCAAGCGGATATTCCAGATCCACACGCTCGAAATTTTCCTGCGAGCCGGCTTTTTTGATGGTTGTGCCCAAGCAGCAGAAGACGGCAGAAGCCCCGGCAAACTGTTCCTTATATTCCGCCAGCCGCTCCCAATCGATGATCACCTGCTTCAGCCCGGGATGCCGGAGCTTCATCGGGCGGCGCACCAGCACGCGCACCTCCGCCCACTCCCCATTCAGCAGATCCTCCGTAAGCGCACTGCCTACAAGACCCGTGGCCCCCAGTACCACCGCAATTCTTGTCATTGAACGGTCTCCCTTCCCGAAGTTAGAGAAAGGTCTGACCTTCCTCTATATTAGTCCTTCAGAATGCGCCGGCCCAGCAGCAGTGCAAGAGCCAGCATCAGCGCCCCTACGATAAGCTGCATCCCGTATACCTGTGTCCAGTGCGGCCATTCATGTATCCATTCATAGATCTTCCCGCCGATCAGCGGTCCGAAAAACGCAGCAAGCCCCGTCAGTGCCGCATACATCGCCATGTACATCGGACGTTCCTTCTTCGGCGTATCGCCAATAATGAAGTTGAACGCCAACTGGTTAAAGCCCCCCACTCCCACGCCGAACACAATATGCGCGGCAAACAGCACCAGCAGCATGGGCAGTACGGACAGCAATCCCCAGAGCAGGGAGGATGCCGCGATAATCGGCAGTGTCCAGAGCAGCAGCCGCTTATTGCTGTATTTGGCGTTTAGGTTGCCCCATACATAGAAGCTTGCCATCATAAAAATCGTCTGCGATACGTTCAGCAGGGACAATGTCTCATAATTAATGTGCAGCAGCTGCAGCATGACATAGGAATAGAGCGGCACCGTCAGATTCTGCAGCAGCAGCCATGCGGACAGAAACAGTGTCGATTTCATAAACAGCGTATCATGAAGCGGTTTCTTCAGCATCGGCAGAAAATCCTTCTCTTCCGATTTCTCAAACGGCACATCCGGATAGAAGAAAAACACGATGACATTAGATATGGAAAAAATCCAGACCACAATATATAGAATCAGAAACCCGTGCCCCCGGGATACCGGTCAAGCACTAAACCGCCCCCATACATCACAAGGCTTCCCAGGGCATTCAGAAAGGTATTGCGGATTCCAAAATAGCGGCCCCTTACCCGCGCAGGAACCAGATCGCTGATCACCGAGCTCCACAGTACGCCACCCGCCGTATTCGCAATAAATGCAATCGTATACAGAACGATAAATGCAGTAACCCAGTGCTCTTTTGGAAAAATAAACGGCACCAGTCCGGTTGAACTCCACAGCACCCTGTGCAGGCCGATGAACGTCACCATGGCCCATTTGCGGCTTGGGAGCTTCTGGATCAGAAAAGCCACACCAATCTGCGCTACATTAACCAATGTAGTAAGCGCTATTACAAAACCAATCTGACTGGAGCTGGCTCCTAAATATAACAGAAAGCCTGTCAGGAACTGCCCTTGGAGCAGCACCTGAAATATCGTTGACGGAATCCCCTCAAACGTAGCGATCTGCAGATTCTTGCGATGTACCGAGGCTTTGCGGAGACCTTTCGGGCGGGCGCCGCCAAGTCTGTTTCTCATGATGTTCATGGGGGTGATAACACTCCTTCGATGCGGCTTTTGCTTCATTCTACTCCGCACCAAGTTCCTGTCAATAAGCCAAAATCACAAATTAAGTTGGATTTCTGCGCACCCTCAGGTTTCATTGACTTACAATGGCAAATACAGGGAAAACAGGCTCCCCTGCCCCTCCTTGCTGGACAGTGTAATGTAACCGCCCAGGAGCTTGGCCAGATCACTACTGATGGACAGCCCGAGTCCCGTTCCTCCATATTTCTGGCTGATGCTGCTGTCCGCCTGCTGAAAAGCCTCAAAGATTACCGTATGCTTGTCGGCAGCAATGCCAATACCACTGTCCTGCACATCAAAGACCACCCAGCGCCTCTGCGCCGGTCCCTCCGGCTTTTCCACCACCCGGATATTCAGCGATACAAAACCGTCCACAGTAAACTTCAAGGCATTGGAGAGCAGATTGCGGAGAATCTGCTGCACCCGCTGGGGATCGGAGTGAATGACATGCGGCACATCCTCACTCAGCGTAATGTTGAAATCCAGCCCTTTCTGTTTGGCTGCCACCGTGAACTGAAGCGCCAGCATTTCCGGAATCTCACTGACATTGAGTTCCTCGTGAACAACATCCAGCTTGCCCGCTTCTACCTTGGACAGATCAAGAATATCATTAATAAGCGATAGCAGATCACCGCCCGATCGGTGGATAATTGCACCATATTCAGTGATTTCCTCCCTGCTGAGCCCCTCATCATTGTCTTCAATAATCTGTGACAAATTGATAATGCTGTTCAGCGGAGTTCTAAGCTCATGCGACATATTGGCCAGAAACTCCGATTTGAACTGGGAGGCCATCATCAGCTGCTTCGCCCGCTCCTCCAGCACAATCTTATTCTTATGCAGCTCCTCGGCTTGTGCAGACAGCAGCTCATTCGCCCTTACCACCTGGACAGTGCGCTGCAGATCAAGCTGAAAGTCACGGATAATCACGGCAAACAGCATGCTGAGCACAAGCCCCGCAGGCAGCGTTACAGGCAAGATCTTCGTTATGTACTCCTGGTCGGGAATGACTCCAAAAACAGTGATATTCACCGCATTCATCAGATTCACAGCCATAATTACAATGAGGCCCTTGACCATGATCGTTGCCGGCGTGCGGCGCACCCAGAAGCTGAGCCCGGCACAGACGAATCCCAGAATCGATAAATTCAGCACGCCTGCCACCGCCGCCTCATTCATTCCGAAGACCAGACGGCTCAGACCTATGCCGACTCCGATGATGATGAGACTAAAGGGTTGGGGAAATGCGATGGTGGAAATAATCAGCGGCAGAAATCTCAAATCGAAGATCACATGCTCGTCCAGCCTGTATCCAAAAAATATAGTAATCCAGCCGGCAAAAATGGATAGAACAACCCAGCTTACCTGTTTGACAGGCTCTGGGGCATTCGTAATCATATGTTTGTATATTAAATTCGCCATGTAAGCGACAGTAATAAGCAGAGCTGTATTTATACTAAAAATCTTCAGGTATTCCATAGCATCACTCCTTCAATGATTACAAAAATGTAATCCTTATGATTCATAGTACCATAATAGTACACCTAATACATGGAATCACAGTCCTATAGAATACTCCTATTCTCACGTTAACGCCTGTAAAATAGGCATTTTGCCGCTTTGCCTGTGAGATGGTTAGACCGGCGAGTTTTCACCTCGGATGCATTCATAATATATTGTTCCGGCTAGGAATGACCGGGTGCTGCAAACAGCGCGAACTCATCATAGCACATATGTTCGCTTGTTTACATACAAAGCGATTACTTTTTTTCCTTAAAGAGGGAATATTGAGTGGTTTTAAATAAGCCACGCTGGCTAACACTTCTCTGTTGCAGGTTTCCAGCAGAAGAAGAGCGCAAATCAGATTCGATTTGCGCTCTTCTTCTGCAGCGGAAACCAGGGCCTTATGGCGCTCCAGCGCCTTTTGCGGCTCCTGACTCCGCTTTGTTCATGCAGTATTGCCAAGGCTCCTCTTTCAAGTCACATTTCTCAGGTGTCCATGTCTCTACATCCGGCAGCATATAGTACCGGGGATGAAAGGTGCATAACATTTCTCCCTGCTGTGTAAGTACCCGGTCAGCATGTATCTCGAGTATTCTGCCGGTTACGACATGGGATTTATACATAGACATCGCCTCTTCCTGCATATGTGACTATCCTGTTCAGAGGTGTATTTTCTTATATTAATGGCGGATGGACTGTTCCCAATTACGGTATTCCGCTTCCGCATCATCTTTGGTATGGCCGTAACGCTCCTGAAGCTTGCCGATCAGTTTATCCTTCTCGCCGTCAATGACATCCAGATCATCATCTGTCAGCTGTCCCCACTGCTTCTTGGCTTCGCCCTTAAGCTGCATCCATTTTCCTTTGATAACATTGCTGTCCATACATGCTCATCTCCTTAGGTGTTTTATGAAGTATGACCAGAGGCTCATGTCCTAAAAAGACATTACCCCGATCCATAAAAATGAATCGATTACCGTCCGGGAAAGGAAATGCTAACTTCGTCGTTTTTTGTCACATAATAATCTTTTTAAATCCGTATCCATATATTTTAAAATTTGATATAATTCAAGTGTAAATAAAATACTTTATTCACAAGTGATTATTTTCACATGACTAATATCTTTCTTGTGCTAAAATGCCATCGAAGATGAAACGAGATGATTAAATTTTTTTCTATTATGTGCCGATATATGTCATATGTCTGCTACAAAAAGGGACTTAAGACCGATTCAAAAGTGACATATGTCATTTATAAAGTGATTTTTATCACTTCCAATGGCTATTAAAATGTTTTACATTTTAATATATATATTTTAAACTATTTCTTTGGAGGTCATACTAAAATGAAAAAAGCTTCTGTAATTTTGTCGAGTGCTCTTGTACTGGGCACTCTGCTCGCTGGCTGCGGCAACAACAACGGCAACAATGCTGCACCAACCAATGCTCCTGCTGAATCCACTGCACCTGCCGCAACTACTGCGCCTGCTGCATCCGATGCCGGCACTGCTGAAACTGGCAAATATCAAGACGGAACATATTATGGAACCATTGAAGCCGATCCGGAAACAGGCTGGCAGACCTATGCCCTGTTGACTGTAGAAGGCGGAAAGATCACCAAGGCCGACTGGAATGCCTTCAATATCAAAACAGCTGGCGACCTGAAGAAAAAAGTATCCGAGGACGGCAAATACGGTCTGGTCGAAAAAGGCGGCGCTCAAGCCGAATGGCATGAACAAGCAGCCAAAGCTGAAGCATACCTGATTGAAAAACAAGATCCGGCAGCGATCGCAGTTAATGCTGAAGGCAAAACTGATGCTATCTCCGGTGTATCTGTACACGTTAGCGACTTTGTTGGTGCCGCTCAAGCTGCTCTGGCTGCAGGCCCTGCACAAGCCGGCCCTTACAAGGATGGCGGATACTTCGCAGAAGGCGAAATGGATAAAGAATCCGGCTGGAAATCCACTGTTGCTCTTACTGTTGCCAATGGCAATATCGTTGCGGTTAACTTCAGCGGCGTGAATGCTGCAGGCGACGACAAGAAGCAATATTCAATAGATGGCAAATACGGCATGAAAGCCGGCGGCGCTGCTGCTGAATGGCACGAAGAAATCGCCCTTGCCGAAAAATATTTCCTTGAAAACAAAGGCGCTGCCCCTAAGCTGGATGCTGAAGGCAAAACCGACGCCATCTCCGGTGTATCTATCCATGTTGGCGAATACTTTACACTTGCAGAAAAAGCACTTGAAGGCGCGAAATAATATTCGCCTGCCTTTTGCAGCTAATCAGATGAATGAGGTGAGTTTCTCGTGAAAAAAATAGTCATTTTGGGCGGCGGCTACGGCGGCGTACTCACGGCTAAGAAACTGGCAAAGAAGTATAAGAACAACAAAGATGTAGAAATCAAGCTGATCGACCGAAATCCTTATCACACTCTCTTGACTGAGCTGCATGAGGTATCTGCGAATCGTGCGCCTGAGGATTCAATCAAAGTTGATTTGAAGAAAATTTTCGCCGGTCTGAAAGTGGATGTTGTTCTAGATGAGATCAGCAATATTGATTTCAAAAACAAGAAGCTGAAATCCGACAAGGCAACCTATGCTTATGATTACCTGGTAATCGGCACAGGAAGCAAACCAACATTCTTCGGAATTCCCGGAGCAGAAGAAAACACCTTCTCGTTCTGGTCCTACGATGACGCGGTTGCGCTCAAACGTCAAATCCGCGATATGTACACCCAAGCCGCCAGAGAAAAGAACCCTGCTGTCCGCCGCGCGATGCTGACCTTCGTCATCATCGGTGCCGGTTTCACAGGTGTCGAGCTGGTTGGGGAAATGGCCGAGCAACGCGATGAGCTGTGCAGAGAATTCTTCATTGATCCATCTGAAGTGCGGCTGATCGTTGCCGATATGGCTCCGAAGATTCTGCCTATTCTGCCGGATAAGCTGATTCAGAAGGCTGAAGCCCGCCTGCGCAAGCTGAAGGTCGAAATCGTGACCGGTGCCAAAATCACCGAAGTAGGCGAAGGCAGTGTCGCACTTGGCGAGAAGAATGTCGTTGACGCCAAAACCATTGTCTGGACTGCCGGTGTGGAAGGCTCCGAAATCGTCGGCGGCCTTGAAGTACAACAGCAGGGACGCAAACGCATCGTTACCAATGAACATCTGGAAAGTGTTGACCATAAGAACGTCTACGTTGTAGGGGACAACATCTTCTTTATTCCTGAAGGCGAAACCCGTCCGGTTCCGCAGATGGTTGAAAATGCGGAACAGGCTGCTCCACTCGTTGCCGGCAACATCGCCGCCGACATCAGCGGTACTGCCAAAAAAGCGTACAAACCAGGATTCCACGGGACCATGGTTTCCATCGGAAGCCGCTATGGTGTGGCTAACGTAGGTCTTCCAGGCAAGCTCTTTATGCTTACCGGCTTCATGGCTATGCTGTCCAAGCATTTTATCAATATGTTCTACCTATCGCAAGTGGTAGGTTTTAACAAAGTATGGACTTATATGATGCACGAGTTCTTCCATGTGGAGAACCGCAAGAGTTTTGTCGGCGGCTACTTCTCCAAGCGTTCGCCGAACTTCTGGCTCGTTCCGCTCCGGATGCTGCTCGGAGGCATGTGGTTATATGAAGGAATCGATAAACTCAGAAAGATCTGGGTTGATCCGGACAAGATCTTCCTGATTCCTGCTGCCCCCTTCGCTACGGATGCCGCTTCATCAGCAAGTGTGGCCGTAGATGCTGTAAAAACAACAGTAGATGCACAGTCCGCGGCTTCCGCAGTTTCCACTGCCAAAGAAGCTGTGTCGGCTCTTCCAGTACCAGGCTTTGTATATGACATTACGAACTGGTTCATGGATCTGATGTTTTACAACAATGACGGAAGTTACACCTTCCTGGCAAAATGGTTCCAAATCGGCATGGTTTGTGCCGAAATCGTCTTTGGGGTTATGCTTATCGTAGGTCTCTTCACTGCCATTTCTTCACTTGCCACGATTGCCATGGCAGTCATGATATGGTCTACCAAGATGGCAGCGACAGAAATGCTCTGGTACGTTGGAGCAGCTATCGCGTGCATCGGCGGATCGGGCAGCGTCTTCGGTCTGGACTACTATGTCCTGCCTTGGCTCAAGAAGCAATGGAAACGGATCCCGCTTGTGCGGCGCTGGTATCTATATACCGACTGATAGTCCCTCCGCTGTTTAGCGTTCCTGACGCCGTTTAATTAAGTATAGCAGCAATTTATGTGTATTTTATGTTGTTGCAGCTGAATATGATGTTCTTAAGAGTAATGTGTCCCTGGACACATTACTCTCCTTATTTATTAAGGTTTCCCGGGTCTGTTTTTTAACAAAGGGTTTTGTAGGGATAATCAAGGCTATGGTTGCTTCCGGCAAAACCGACAAGAAGGAGAGAATCTTGTGAACAGAAAACTTATGGAAGACAGCTTCCGGTTGCTTCAGGCTGAAATGTCACCGATCGCCGGAATTCAGTTGCATCTCTCTCCGGCAGAATGTGAGCAGTTGTTCTCGGTACTGGAACGCCATGATCTGGAATATGACCGCAAAGTCCATTTGCTTGGTATTTATATCATTCTTACTGTGGCGGCTGAGCGCCATATGGAATGTGCCCCACATCATCCTGACCTGACCCGCAACATTTTGGATGGAGATTATTTGTACAGCTTTTATTTGCAATTCGCGGTGAAATGCCGTGAACTGGACCTGGTTGCTTATCTGGCCCCTTCGATTAAAAAAATGCAAATCGCGCGGTCAAATGGAGACTTCGCAGATCAAAATCCGGCCGCAGGCATTGAAGAATTCCTGATTCAGGAGCAAAGGCAGCAAGGCCGCACAAGCAAAGCCATTTGACAGGTGGGAACCCAAACGATGAAGCTGCATGAAGCCTTAAATATAGACCTGGACGAAATTAACCATGAAATTCAGAATATTGTGGCCCGTGATAAAGACGTACCCAAAAAGTCACAGCTCGCGCAGAGCATTCTGGAGCTGACCGGCTCCGGGGAAAACGTCTCCGGCCGCTGATGGTCATCGTCGGCAGCCGTTTTGGACGCAAACCTTCAACCCGGCGAACGATTCAATTATCTGCTGCTGCGGAATTTATTCACGTTGCCTCATTAATTCATGATGATATTATCGATGATGCCGAACTGCGGCGGGGTGTTCCTGCCCTGCATACCAAGACCGGCGTGCTCTCCGCAGTCCATATCGGGAATTATATGTCTGCCAGGGTGATTGAGCTGCTCAGCAAATACACCGGTGACAAAAACCGTTATGTCCATGACCTGTCGTCCGTGGCTACTGCCCAGCTGTGCCTGGGAGAATACCAGCAAATGGAGCATGCCTATGACTACAATCTCACTTTTGACGAGTACCTGGAGAAATCCCGCAACAAAACAGCCATGCTGATGGCCACCTGCTTACGGGTGGGCGCACTTTCTGCGGAGAGCCCGGAAGAAGTCGCGGGCCTGCTCTACAACTTTGGCGAGGCGCTGGGCATGTCCTTCCAGATCCAGGACGACCTGCTCGACTTCACCCAGTCCGCCGCTGTCCTTGGCAAGCCTGCTGGCAGCGACCTCCGCAATGGCCAGGTCACCCTTCCTGTGCTTTTTGCCCTGCAGGACCCCGAACTGGCGCCTGTCATCCGCACCATTGGCCCCGCCTCTTCAGAGGAAGAGGTGGCTCATGTGCTGGCCCTGATTAACCGCAGCGACGCCCTGGCCCGTACCGAAGAGGTCAGCCAGGATTACCTCGGCCAGGCTGCCGCAATTATCCAGCGGCTCTCCAGCTACCCGGCACATGCCGATCTTGAGACATTGCTGCAGTATTTTGCCGGACGCGACCGTTAGAACACTGCTGTGTAATTGCAGCTCTATATTGCCAAACCGGAGACAACCGTTGGCCGGTTGATTGTTAATCAAACGGCAGGCTTGCTTGCCGGTCAACAAACCCGGTTGGCTGATTGGCTGGCAAGCTGTCAGTCTGCTGGTTAGCAGACCCGGTAAGTCCGGTTCGGTTCAGCTGTTCCCGTAGCAGTAGACCTTTAAACCGGTCAATCCGCTAGTCAACCGTCCAACCAGGCATCTATCAGCCGAACGGAGTGGAAAAAGTATAACTAATCGGCGGCTTCTCCCTCCCCTAGCAGCTTTAGTGGGAAAAAGTACATCTAATTGGGCCAGAATGGCTGCCAAACGGGCAACTCTCCGAAATTAAGTGTATAAATTCCCACTAAAGACCGCCGTATCAAGGATTTCGAGAAAATTAGGTGTACAAATTCCACTTAGCACGCTGACTCAATAGAGCCTCCACTTCACGTATGACGGGCCATTCTTCGGCCCAACTTGTATAGTCTACAATCGAATCACATAATGCGAAAAGAAGGCCCCGGTTGGGACCTTCTTTTGCGTTCAGTTAGCATTATTCCTACGGCCTGGTCTTCGAGGGAATGGTTGGGGTGTTAATCTAGATCCCAATGGTGATGCTTCTCTCTTTCAAATTAAGCCGCAACTCGCATTCTATTGCACTTCCTGCAGCAGAAAACCCATAAATCGCTCGAAAATCTCATTCTATTGCACTTTGTACATTAGAATTCCCTGGAGAAGCGGTATTTGGCCTCCATGTCGGGAGATCAGTTGCACGAAATACAGTAGAATGAGATTCGACACACAATAATAAAGCGTTCTATTGCACGAAGTGCAGTCATACCAACAATCAATTGATCCACAATGAAGACTACAGATTGCAAGTTCAATCTGTATAGTAAGTTTTTGGATATATAGATTGAACTTGTAAAATTGAAAGACAGTCATCGTTGTGGAAAAAGCACCACTAATCGAACTCATTCAGCTTATGGAATATCCTATGTTGGAAAAGGTACCACTAATCGGACTCATTTAGCTTGCGTAATATCCTATGTTGGAAAAAGTACCACTATTCGGCTGAAAGCGGCTATATGGGGTGAATATGTCTGAATTAGGTGTACAAAATCCCACTAAACCCTTCTGCAGCCAGGATTTGAGCTAATTAGTTTTACTTTTTCTACTTAGCTTCAGTTCCTGATGAGCTCTATTGTGTTCCTCAAACCCTCCAAGTTCTACAAGCCCAACCCATGGTAGGTTTTTAACTATGTTGTCCCGGGGCCCGCGGGTAAAGCGGCTCCCCTTCAAGTGTTTCTTCTTTGAACGAAGCCCTGCCCGGGCTGAGTTCAAAGAACCGCACTACCCAGCCCGGAAGGCCGCGTAAGCCAGCTTTACGCCCCCCTAAGCTAGGTTAGGACGGAGCGGAGCTCTCCTAACCACCCCTTACACCCTAGCTAACATAAAAATAATCAATCAGCGTACACAGCAATATCACCATACTGATCACCTGATTCAAATTATAGGAAGCCACCTTCATCAGCCGCCGGTTATGCGGCTTAATAATCCGGTGCTCCGTCATCAGCAGCAGCGTGGCGATGCCGATGCCGACCAGATACATCCAGCCCAGATCGCGCCAGAGGTACAGGAACAGCAGGAGCAGGATCATGATGAAGTGCAGCCCTTTGGAAATGCGCAGCGCATTCTCCAGCCCGAAGAAGCTGGGGATGGACCACAGGCCGTTCCGGCGGTCAAAATCAATATCCTGCGTACCATAGATAATATCAAAGCCGGCGATCCAGAGCATAACCACTGTACCGATTACAAACGGTGTGAACGCAATATTCCCCGTTACCGCGAACCAGGCGCCAATAGGCGCCGAAGCAATTACAAAGCCAAGATACAGGTGGCTCAAGAATGTGAAACGTTTGGTATAGGAATAACTGGAGATCAGGACGATGGCCACCGGCGACAGCAGCAGACAGAGCAGATTCAGCATACCGGAGGCTATAATGAACAAGGCATAGTTGATGATGATAAAAAAGATAACTTCCTTCTCCGCCAGCAGGTGCTGCGGCAGATGCCGGTGCGCAGTGCGCGGATTTTTCCCGTCAAAGGTACGGTCGACGAGGCGATTGAAGGCGTTGGCGCCATTCCGCGCCCCGATTAGAGCGATCAGTCCCCACAGCATCATATGGCCGGACGGCCAGCCTCCCGCCGCCCAGACCATCGAGATGACGGCAAAGGGCAGGGAAAACAGCGTGTGGGAAAACATCACCAGCTCGCTGAACATTTTCAGCTTAAGCGCAGAGGTTTTGACAGCGTTTAAGATCATATTATTCTTCCTTTTCTGTGGAAACCTGCAGCAGCACTTCATTCAAAACAGCAAGCATCCCGTCGACATCTTCAGCGGTAATAACCAGCGGCGGCTGGAAGGCCAGGACGTTGCGGCCTACGCCGTTTTTGCCGATCAGATAACCGCGGTCCTTCATCGCTTCGAGCACATTATCGGTCAGTTCAGCTGATCCGGCAGCGTCCGCACCCGCCAGTTCTGCGCCCAGCATCAGGCCGGTTCCGCGCACATCAGTGATCATTCCCGGATAACGTTCCTGAAGCGATTCAAGGCCTTTCTTCAGGCGCGAACCAAGCTCAGCCGCACGCTCCGGCAGATGTTCGTCACGGATATAATCCAGTACCGCAAGTGCTGTAGCCGCCGATACAGGGTTGCCCCCGAACGTCGAAGCCGAAGGCCGGTTCAGCGACGCCGCAATTTCATCCGTTGTTGCAAAAGCAGCTACCGGAACCCCATTGCCCAGCGCTTTGGCCATGCTGATAATATCCGGCACAACGCCAAAATGCTCCATGGCGAACATCGCTCCCGTCCGGCCGTAGCCCGTCTGTATCTCGTCGTCAATCAGCAGCACGCCGTACTGCTCCAGCAGCGTTTTGACTTCGCGGAAATACGCAGGGGCAGGCATAATCATGCCGCCATTTCCTTGAATCGGCTCTACAATCATGGCCGCAATCGTGTCGCCCTTCTCCTTCAGCACCCGTTCCAGGCTCTTTAGAGAAACGGCTGCAGCTTCATCCAGCGTAAGCTTTGGATCATAAGGACGCTCAATAAACGTTACATCTTCATCCAGGTATTGATCCGTTCTCCACATCTGCAGTCCGGTAACACTCATTGTCAGATTGGTGCGTCCGTGCAGCCCGCTCTCCAGGGCAATGAAGCCTTTGCGTCCGGTATGCATTCTGGCCAGCAGCAGCGCCCCTTCATTGGCCTCGGAGCCGCTGTTGACGAAGAAGCTGCGGCGCAGCTTCCCCGGCAGCACCTCCTCCAGCCGCTCGGCCAAGTCCACATTGGGCTGCGTAAGATAGACCGTTGAGGTATGCTGGAGCTGCTGAAGCTGCGCAATTGTACGCGCCGTAATCACCGGGTTGCAATGCCCGCAGGCGACAACCGATACTCCGGCAAAAAAGTCAGTATATTGCTTGCCGTGCTCATCGTACACAAACTGCATGCTTCCGCGCACGAGCTGCGGCGCATCGCGGTAAAAGTGTGCGGTGCAGGGATAGAAATAATCTTTTCTTTTGGCGGCAACCGCTGTTCTCCCGATGACCGTCTCTTCTTGCTTCATGATGGGTTCCCTCTCTTTCAGGCATATCTTGTGAAAAAAATAACTTATTAATCTACCACTTACTGTTATTATACGCTCCAGCTTGATATTTTAAAATTGAAATATATTAATTGAACTGCAAAGAGCCTAGCGTATAACCGGCATAGACAGGCGTAAGCCCGCCGAGTAAATCCTCCTGCGGATTTGTACCGCCCAAGGCAGCCTGATAGGCAGCAATGATTGCCCGCAGCTCTTCCGTGCTGTATGTGGCGCCTTCGATCCGGAAGCTGGCAATGCCCAGTCCGCTCATTTCTTTCAGCATAGGCAAGTAGCAGAGTTCTTTGGAGAAGAGCAGATGGCAGCGGCCGTATTGATCGCGGTAGACCGGGTTTTCGCCTTTGTCGGTTTTGAGCACCAGCACATCGTTGCTGACATAGCGGTTATCCTCTTCGGCGATAGGCTCCATCACCTCGGTATTTTCGTAAAGATCATGCTCCATGTACATCAGCGCCGGTGTCCCGTGGACAACCACCTCCAGCGGCAGATCACAACGCGCAGTAAAGGCGGCAAAATGCTCCATCGTCATCTCCGGCGACACCGTAAGCTTTTCCAGCCCCAATCCGGCATACAGTCCTGCAGACAGGTGATTATAGACATTCAAGTTAACATCGCCAATCATTGGATATCCCGCCGCTCTGTAGCGCCGAATCGCTCCCAGATTAGTAATCATCAGCCCGTCAATGGGCAGCCGCTCTCCGTTCAGCAAATGATCATACTGGTTAAAATGCAGCTCTGTCATCATCCGCGGCAATCCGAGATACAGCTTGGTCTGCCCTTTAATTGCTCCAAGTTCCTTAATATCCTGCTTCGTAAACGGCCGGTCCGGTTCAAATACATCTCCTGGCAGATACAGACTGTCCGCGCCCATTTCGATGACCAGCCGGGCTTGCGCCATGTTGTTTACACGCACAGCCAGTTCCGGTTTTGCTTCCGGTGCTTTCCCTGCCCGGGCCAGACGTTCGCGCAGCTCCAGCACACGTGCCTCAGATAGTTCCCGCTCTGCTGTCGGTGTACTGAATACCTTGCCAGTGCTGTAGAACTTGCCTGTACCTTCGTAACGGCGGTTAATATTCGCCAGACCCGGTTTGCCAAAAGCGTAGGCAGTGGAGAAATCACGTTTGCGGTTTTTGTACAGCTCCTTGGAGTCCACTGTGCGGTCAAAGCCGATAGGATCTTCGATATAACGGTCAATCGCATCACTGTAGCTGTTCACCAGCGAGACCATGAATTCCTTATCGCGCATCCGGCCTTCGATTTTAAACGAGGTAATCCCCGATTCGATCAGCTCCGGAAGATTCTCATACATGAACATATCCTTGACGGCCAGCGGATATTCCGCCGGGAACACATACCCGTCACGTTTAATCCGGTAATCCCACCGGCAAGGCTTCATACATTTGCCCCGGTTGCTGCTCATGCCGAAGACCTGGGAGCTGAAGTAGCAGTTCGCCCCGTGCACAGAGCACATATCGCCATGAACGAAGTATTCCAGCTCCATGCCGCTCTTCTGACCCAGCAGCTTGGCCGTCTGCAGATCCATTTCCCGCGAAGTCACCACCCGGCTTACTCCAAGATCGCGCAGAGCATAAATCATCTCCAGATTGTGCACATTCATCATGACTGAAGCGTGGACAGGAACAGTAAGCCCCATCTCACGGATCAGCTCCAGCACGGCCATATCCTGAACGATCAGTGCATCCGGACGGGCCTCGTCCAGAAACTGCAGGTAAGCTCTGGCTTCCTCCACATCGTCTTCGCTGAAAAGATTGTTTACGGTGACATATACTTTTTTATCCAGTTTATGGGCCATAGCAAGGGCTTCAATAATTTCTTCATGCGATAGATTATAGCCTTTGCGCATCATTCTCATATTAAGTACAGGACCGCCAAAATACACTGCATCACAGCCCGACTCCACGACTGCCTGGAAAATATCGAACGTTCCCGCAGGCGCGAGCAGTTCAATTTCTTTACCGTTAAAAAATCTTGCCATTGCCTATTCCCCCTAAAATATTACAATAATGCAACTGCAACTCCCATGATGACGAACATAGCGACAAAAACAGTATCGGCAGCGCCCCACCTCAGGCGGTGATACCGGCTGCGCGGGGCATCCATGCGGAAGCCTCTGGCTTCCATGGAATAGACCAGGTCCTGAGCCCGCCGGAAGGCGCTGGAGATCACCGGCACAAGCAGGGACACCAGCATCCGCGCTTTCTCTTTGAGAGGCAGCTCCTGCAGATCGGCCCCGCGGGAGGCCTGGGCTTTCATAATAATCTGCGATTCATCCAGAATCGTAGGAATGAACCGCAGGGCGATGCTGATCATCAGCGTAATCCGGTCCGGCGACAGTCCGAATTTCTTGAATGGCGACAGGATTCCCTCCAGTCCCTGGTTCAGCTTCCCCGGCGTTGTGGTAAAGGTTAGCAGCGCTGTGAACGTGATCAGAAACAGCATGCGGATCACAGAAAAGGATGCCAGGCGCAAACCGCCCTCATGCAGCGAGAAGGAGCCGGCGGACCACAGCACATTCCCCGCTTTGACCGACAGAAGCTGCACGATGAAGATGAACAGCATCAGATAGCGCAAAGGCTTGGCCGCTTTGATGAAATACTTTAGCGGAATACGCGTTGAAGCCATGACCGCAATCGAAAATACAGCCAGCAGCGCCATGGAGGGCCATGAATCCGACAGCAGAATTACAGCTACATACAGCAGCATCCCCGTAAGCTTGGAACGTGCATCCAGCTTATGCACCCATGAGCCGGTCTCAATACTGCGTCCCAGCAGCAGCCGCTCATTCATGGGCATCCCCCCTTCTTCCGGTCTGCCCGCAGCGCCTGCCCCCGGCAGGGAAGCGATCAGCTCGGCAAGGCTCTCAGGCGTAAGCCGCGGCTTCTCTCCTGCAAGCCCGAAACGGTCGGCAATGCCGCGCCAGTACCGGAGGGAATGCGGAACGCCGAGGCCGCAGCGTGCAAGAATGTCCGGCTCTTCCGCCAGCTCCCCGCCGCTGCCCTGAAAAGCAATCTTCCCGTCCTTCAGCAGAACCCAGCGGTCGGCATAAGGCAGCAGTTCGTCCATCCGGTGGGTTACGATAATAATCGTCCGCCCCTGTTCACGGCAGAGACGCTCCAGTTGTGAGATCAGCTCAGCCCGGCTGACCGGGTCCAGTGTGGCGGTCGGCTCATCCAGCACAACGATCTCCGGGTCCATAGCAAGCACCGAGGCGATGGCCGCCTTGCGCATCTGCCCTCCGCTTAACCGGAATGGATTGCGCGTGAGCAGGCCGAGGTCCAGGCCCATTTCGAGCATGGCCTGGCGCGCCCGCTCCTTGGCTTCCTCCGGGCTCATGCCGAAATTGAGCGGTCCGAAGCACAGATCCTTTTCTACCGTATCCTCGAACATCTGCTGCTCCGGAAATTGAAAGACCAGTCCGACCCGGCGGCGCAGCGGGAGCAGCTTCGGCGACTTTTCACCAGCGCGGATAGTTACATCCAGCACCTGCACCGTGCCCTGTGTAGGCTTCAGAATGCCATTGAACAGCTGCAGCAGCGTAGACTTGCCGGAGCCTGTCGCACCCGCGATCCCGGTCAGCGAGCCTTTGGGAATGCCGAGGGTGATCTCATGCAGCGCCGTCTGCTTCCACAGGCTGTTTTCGGCGTAGGTATAGCTTACTTGCTGTAGTTGTATGGCCATAATGTATCGATAAGCTCCTTTTCACTGGCGGGAACATCCACCCTGATTCCCCGGGTTTGCAATTCACGGGCAAGGCGCCAAGGATACGGCTCCAGCAGATGGCATTTTTCCAGAAGCCCTCTATCCCGGAACAGCACCTGGGGGGTCGTATCAGCGGCAAGACCGCCGCCATGCAGGGCGAGCACCCGGTCTGAAGCCAGAATCTCGTCAGCATCATGCGTAATCATCAGGATGGTATACTGCCCTTCCGCCCGCATCCCCTGCAAAATGCGCAGCAGCTCATCGCGGCTCGCCTCATCCAACATGGAAGAGGCCTCGTCAAAGATGACGATGCCTGGCTTCATGGCTAGAATGGATGCAATAGCTACGCGCTGCTTCTGTCCGCCTGACAGCTCGCCCGGATGCTTGGACAGCAGCGCCTCAATCCCCAGCTTCACGGTATAGGCACGCAGGCGTTCCTCCATCTCGGCATAAGGCAAACACAGCCCTTCCAGGCCAAACAATATATCTTCTTCAACCGTTGCCCCGATAAATTGATTATCGGGATTCTGAAATACCATGCCAATGCACTGCCGGATGGCTCCGATCGTTTCCTCTCCCAGCTGATGGCCGCAAACAGTGATTTCGCCGCCGCTTTTCGGCAGCAGGGCATTCATCAGCTTGACCAGTGTGGACTTGCCGCAGCCGTTGGGCCCAACTATGCTAACCCACTCTCCCTGGGGAATGGATAAAGAGATATTATGAAGAATGGGATGCTCCGGATCGTAGCCGAAGGATACACCGTCCAGCTTAATCACAGCCGGCACCTCTTCTGCGGCCCCCGCCTCTTGATATGCTTCACTCATGTTAGTCATCCTTCCGCTGATGATTCGGCTCAGCCCAAAAACTCTTCAAACAGCGATATTTTGGACAGCGACGCTACCAGATAGCGGACCGCATAGCCGACGGCAATCCCCGTCACGATTCCGGTAATAAGCAGCACCGGCAGGTAGTAGAAAATACTCGTGGATTCAAAGACTATGGCTGCCGCGAACAATTGCCCGGTGTTATGGGCCAATCCGCCGGCGATACTGATTCCGATCACACTGAATTTCTTGCCCCCCCATTTCACCAGCAGGAACATCACTACAAAGCTGAGAAGGGAGCCGAACAGGCTGAAGAGCAGACTGGAAAAGGTGCCGAGCAGGAATGCGGTAAGCAATGTCTTCAGAATAACAAGGACAAAGGCGTCCCGGCCCCGTAAAAAGAAAATACAAGTCAAAATCATAATGTTGGCAAAGCCAAGCTTAGCCCCAGGCATCAGCCCGACCCCGACCAGCGGGATCTGAGCTTCCACCAGACTGAGCACTACAGCCACTGCGGCAAAAATCGCCACAATCACCGTCCGTTTCAGAGCTGTTGCCGATTCACTACTGGACATAGGCATCTATATCATCCTCCCCCGGCACCGCGCCTGCTATTTCTACTAACACCCGGTGCGGCAGGCACACAATGGTCTGCTTGGGACGGGTAATATGGCCAAAGCCCAGGCATACCTTGTCAGGGCAGTCTGCATCGTACATTTCAATCCCGTAATCATGCACCTTCAAAATGTTATAACCGCGCTCCGTGCGGACATCAATGGTTTGTTCCTCTTTTGTAAGCTTCACTGTCTTATACAGCTTGCCATCCACCGTTATATTGGCTACAAGATTATTGTCCGGTCCCGCCTTGTCGTTATCGTTCGAGAGCCATCTCGGTACGATAAAAGCGAGCGCGGCAATGAGCACGATGGAAATCAGCAGCACATCTGCGCGTTTCATAATGATCTCCTTATTTTTTAATTAAAATCCAGACTTATTAATTATAACGGTCCGCCTGCAATCCTTCAATGAATGTGCTCGGGATTTGTCGGTTTTAGGCGGCAGTTCACAAAATAGGCACGCAAGCAGAAGCGGATACCGAATATTAACTGGATGGCATCCGCTTTAATAAGAAATATAAGGATAAAGCCGCTGTACATCCCCGCATTCATTGCCCTGCTATCCTGCCCGGCCCGGATAATCCGTTTTATCGGATTTACCCGTTTTTCCGAAGTAGGCCAGGAACAATCCGGCAAATTCAGGGTCCCACTGAGTGCCTCTTCCCTGCTCCAGAATAGCGAGCGCCCGGTCATGGTCCATTCCTTTGCGGTAAGGCCGGTCCGAGGTCATGGCATCATAGGCGTCGGCCACGGCGATAATCCGGCCATGCAGGGGAATGGCCGTTCCGGCCAAGCCGTCGGGATATCCCTTGCCGTCATAACGTTCGTGATGGGAACGGACTCCGCCCAGGTAAGGCGCCATTTTCTCTTCAGGCTCAATCTGCCGCAGAATATTTTCTCCTAGGACGGGATGACTTTTGATCTGGTCGAACTCCTCCTCCGTAAGCTCCTCCTCCTTAAAAAGCACGCTGTCCCGCACACCGATTTTGCCGATATCATGCAGCAGGGCCGATTTGCGCAGATTATCGAGCTGCTGTCCTGTAAGCCCGGCGAGCTGGCCAATAATGACCGAATATTCCGCTACCCGCAGCGAGTGCCCGGCTGTATACGGATCACGGGCGTCCAGCGCTACGGCCAGGGTGGTGAAATAGCTGTCGAGCAGCTGCCTGCTCTGCTGTTCCCGGGCCTGCAGCCCGCGGACCATCATATTAAACCCGGCCACAAGCTTCGAGAATTCATCCGAGTATTCATCCTGCACCTGCAGCAGCCGTCCGTCCTTGATATTGTTCATCGCCCGGTATAATTCGTTGATTGGATGCTGCACGCTCCGGGTCAGCAGCCAGGCTGCTATGGAAGAAAAAGAGTGCCGATCAGCAGCACAAGCCCGGCCCACTCCCAGTAGCTCCGCATACTCTCAGCCGCTCTTCCCCCAGTGTTTCCAGCCGGATCTGGGTCGCCATAATGAAAAGCACAAGCGGGAAGGTGCCAATCAGCATACAAGTAATGAGGAATTTGGGACGGATTGGCACAAACACATGCCCCTCCAGAGAAAAATCAACCATGTGCAATTCCAAGGCCCGGTTTCTGAAGTTCTTAATTAGTGGAATAATTGCCGAGGAGGTCAGAAAAAACTCTATCAACGCATGCATACACGCTACCAGGATGGCCCCGGCCACCGCAAGCACAAGGTAGAAGTAGGGGAGATTGATTAATCCCGTACGAATCATCCAATAGGTCATGACCGACGCAGGCAGGGACAGCCCCAGAAAATGCGGGCCCAATATCCGCTGCACCGCAAGCTTCGGCAGCCGGTGAGTATGCAAGTAGGCTTCTTCCAGCTTAGCAAGTGTGGGTCTATGCTCCGTAAGTGCGGCCCGGATCGGCCGGATTTGCCGGATGAAGACACTGATTTCCACGACAGCCATAATGGCGAACGAAATTAGCAGTATGATCAGCAGCCGAAAATACTCTATGGTGCTTATTTCAAGTGAAGAGAGCAGGATCAGGCTCCCCACCGCAAGCACGGCAACTACGGAGCCGAATATGTAGTTACGAATTTGCTTTTTTAAAAAACCTCCGTATAAATTCATCAGATCCCCCGCTTCCAGCCTGCCCATACAGCTTAACTGTTTGCAATTCTTTACATCCCGTGCTATAATTAAAGAACATTTGTTTACTGTATATATTATCCCCATCAAGAAGATGTCAAGCCGATTCGTTGCCCGTTTATCTATTATCGGCATTTTGGACACAAAATCTTACGTTTTCTTGCAGTACTCTTCCTTTTTATGAGATTAAATTCGAACATAGTTTTCCGATTCACACTGGCGCGGCCACGGAGCCGTAAGGACAAAAGAGAGGTAGGGCTTTTGTCGTTTTGGAAGGATTATTCTCGCCACACGGCTGCTGGAAATAACAAGGAATTAAGACACCCGTTTGCTCACGGACGGCGGGGGATTAAATATACGGAGAAGACATGGAACTGCATTTGGTAGATAGTAATGCAGACCATGTGTGGAACATATTAGCGCCCGGTAACCGCAGTTTGCGGATACCGGGCGCGTCTACGTTTCAGGGGACTTTTGTCAGGATCAATCAAGTAGAAACGGCTACTTTCTTATATTTGAAAGTACCGGGTCACAAAATCAGTTACCTTCCCTACATACGCTGCCTTATCCGTATCATAAGCCACGCCGTGACCGGCACCGTGGATCACAAGCTGGTCCTTGGGACTCCTGCACGCTTGATACAGCTCATCCATCATATAGAACGGTACGAACTTGTCGGCATCGCCATGTATGAACAGTATGGGCACGCGGGCTTTACGGACCTGCTTCAGCGCCGAGGCCTCTCCGAAGAAATACCCTGCCTTGATCCGGGTGATAAAGCTTGCCATATGGACAAAAGGAAAACTCGGCAGATGGTACATCCGCCACAGCTGGTAAGACAGCTGCGCTTTGACAGAGGTATAACCGCAGTCGGCTACAATGGCTTTGACCTGTGGGGGAAGCTCTTCTCCGGAAGTCATCATCACAGTGGCTCCTCCCATGGATACCCCATGCAGCACAATCCGGGCCTCCGGCCCGCTCTCTGCAAGGATATACTCAATCCATCTCAGGTAATCCCGGCGTTCCGGCCAGCCAAACCCGATGTACTCCCCTGTGCTGTCGCCATGTCCGCGGGCATCGGGAAGCAGCACATGATACCCCAAGGTCTCGTAGTAGATTTTGGCGTATGCCCCCATATCCTTGCCTTTCCCGGAATAGCCGTGGGCTATGATAGCAGTCCGCCCTGCGGCACGCTCTGACGGCAGATAATAACCGCGCAGGGTAAGCCCATCGTCAGAAGTAATCTCAATCTTCCTGAAGCTGTGGCGGGATACCCAGTCCGCACCTTCTCCCCAGGAAGGCCCGGCAACGGGCGGGTCCACCTTGAGATCAGGGGTTTTGGCCAGGAACTCCTTGGGTGCCCGCCTGATTGCGATTCCGTAAAAAAAGAACCCTGCATAAGTCAAGCCGCCGGCCACAATAATCACAACGGCAAGTATAATAACACTCCACATGAACAATATCACCTTTCTTTCGGCATAATGAAATCCACTCCAGGGCAAGCCCTGCACGCCGCCCGATTTTCAGCATAGTATAACATGGCCGGGGGAACGGTTGGAAATGCCGGGAAAGTCCGGGCAGCATTCTGCGGCGGCGAAAACAAAGGCAGAAACAAAGGCAGAAGTGCCTTTGTTTGGGCTCGCCAGCCCGGGAAGGCAGAAACAACGGCAGAAGTGCCTTTGTTTTAGCTCATCAGTCCTGGAAGACGAGAACAAGGGCAGAACCCTTGCCCAGAAGCTAAGGTTAGGACATGCATTGTTGACCTTACGGTTTGTGATTGGATCCCTCCGAGGACACGATGAGCTTCCTTCACGAGCTGTCCGCAGACGTTGCGGACAGGAAAGCCGCTATTGAAGGAAAATTCGTCTCTTCCGCAGGACAACGGACTGAGATGACTCTATTTGTCCTTTTCCCCCTCATTTTGGGATCCATCGAACGATATAACGGCTCCTGAGTCCGTATCCGCTGAAAAAACAAGATTTTCGGCAAAATAAGGGCTCCTCTGTCACTAGCGTTGCATAAAAGCTCCCACAACATTTGATTTAGATAAATTAACTATATATGTGAAATTTTATTTTATTTTCATGGGCATAAACTGAAAAATCCCCTATTGTAAAGATGTAGGTCGTTATCCAACCCCAACTTTACAAAAGGAGACTCACCATGGATAACATACCTAAAATGACCGTCATTCGTCAATGCCTTTCTTTATTGCCTACCTTGTCCCCCACTTGCGTCCCTTTGGACTATGGGGTAAAAAAGCTGCGTACCCTCGCACTATTGCAGCTTTCGGTAACCGCTCATCTTTTGCGCT
The DNA here is from genome assembly GCF_016772475.1 of Paenibacillus sonchi. Taxonomy (NCBI): domain Bacteria; kingdom Bacillati; phylum Bacillota; class Bacilli; order Caryophanales; family Paenibacillaceae; genus Paenibacillus; species Paenibacillus sonchi. Next base: position 2,501,938 of record NZ_CP068595.1, on the reverse strand, counting down.
GGGAATCCTACCGCGAGTATGCGTGGCAGCTCGACGCTTCCCCTGATCTGCAGGAACTCCTAGGGCTTCCAAGCATTAGTGCTTCACAGGTCAGCCGGCGGATGAATCAGTTGCCTACGGCCTTGCTGGAACATCTGTTTTATGCCCTAACCCATCTTATCAAAAACCTGTCCCGTCCTGCCTCGAGCGGGCTGCTTCAGCGAGTCGGGCGGTTACTTCTTGTGGATGCCAGTTGCTTGAAACTTCCTGCCTTTTTGTCTGACTGGGCCCGGGTGACGCGGGACCGCTGCGGCGTTAAAATTCATGTCTCGTACGCGGTGACTTCCCCGGAACATACCTTCGTTCAGCACATGGTGCCTTCCACGGGGAATGTGAGTGACTACGAAGGATCGGATCTGTTGCTGCACGAGGAAGAGGTCACCTATGTCCTGGATCGCGGGTACGTATGCTACGAGCGGATGGACCGCTGGATTGAAGGTGGGCTGAATTTTGTGATGCGCATCGCCGACCACCATCAAGCCAATGTGCTCCACGAGCACCCCGTTCCGGAAGGAAGCCGCATCCTGCGGGACGCCACCGTCCAAATGGGGAGCGGATATACGGCGATGGAGCAACGCGTTCGTCTCGTCGAATTTACGGATGAAAAGGGACGATTGTACCGAATTGTGACCACGCAATGGGAGGCCTCCGCCGAAGATATCGCAGAGATATACAAGCACCGGTGGCTGATCGAACTCTTTTTTAAGTGGCTGAAGCAGCATCTGCGGTTGGTTCGCTTGCAAAGTACCCAGCCGCAGGGAATCTGGAATCATTTGTACCTCTCTCTGATTGCCCATGCGCTGACACTGTACATTCGTTACACGCAAGCGCCGGAGAAAACAGAATGGGAAGTCCTCAAACGATTGCGAATTCATGCGGCCAAAGAGCACACGTGGGAAGAATTCATCCAGGAGCTCAATCGAAGGCCGACCCGAACGTCCAAAGGACGAAGAAAGACCGGGGCGAAGCGCAGAACACCGACACTCGACCATCCAGTAGCCTACACCAAAGCAGTCAACGAAAAACGGATCGTGGATCGGAAGCAGAAAAAAGCGGGTATCGAGCAGAACAAGAACAACAAATAAAGAGTGTTATGGAATAATATGGATGACAATGACCTACGCTTAAGAAAGGTCGTTCATTTTCTTCTTGACTGAATATATTGTGAAAATAATCACTAAATTCAATTGTCATTGCGGTTAATGTCAGTGTTTATGCAACGCTAGTGCTCCTCTGTCCGCTTCAGTCCGCGGATGGAGCCCATTCCTCCTGCACCGCCTATATCCTCTGAAGCTTCCAAGATATCCAGACCAAAAAGTAAAAAGCAGGGCTTCTCCATTGCTGAAGAAGTCCTGCTTTTTGCTAGTTATGCTGCTGAAGGGCAGAGTCGCTCTCTTCGGTTAATCCGCTATAATCCCTTCATTATAAATACTTCTTTTACCGTTTGCGTTTACCGCTGTTTCTTGCAGTTCTGCTAAGCAGCAGTCCCAAGCCAGCGATTCCCAGACCTGCGATATAATAAGGCGATGGACTTGCTTCCCCGGTCTGCGGCAGTTTATCGGGGGTATCCACGCTGCCAGCAGGAATTTCGTCATCTGTTATAACTATTTCCTCCGGCTCCGGTGTTACCGTTGGGGCCGGTGCAGGGGCTGGCGTTGGCTCTATTGAGGCTGTTGGTTGTATTGACGCTGTTGGCTGCACTGGAGCGACCGTTGCCACTGGCCCCAAAGGTAATGGGTCATCATCGATCAAGGTATCATCCACAATCGTGCCGATTACCAATGATGGTGTTGGCGTCGGGAACGTTACCGGAACATAGATTACTGTAGTGTCTGGCGTCGGCGTTGCTGTTGATGGCGCCGGTGTTACTTCGCTTGTAGGTGTTGGTGCTGTACTCGGCGTCGGCGTCGCTGATGCAGTGGCGCTCGGTAACGCGCTAGACGTCGGTGTCCGTGTTACGACTGCTGTCGGCGTCGGCGTTACGACTGCTGTTGGCGTTGGTGTTACGACTGCTGTCGGCGTCGGTGTTACGACTGCTGTCGGCGTCGGTGTTACGACTGCTGTCGGCGTTGGTGTTACGACTGCTGTCGGCGTTGGTGTTACGACTGCTGTCGGCGTCGGCGTTACGACTGCTGTTGGCGTTGGTGTTACGACTGCTGTCGGCGTCGGCGTTACGACTGCTGTTGGCGTTGGCGTTACGACTGCTGTTGGCGTCGGCGTTACGACTGCTGTCGGTGTCGCCGTTGCGCTCGGCGTTGGTGTCGCCGTCGCACTCGGCGTTGGCGTCACCGTTGCACTCGGCGTCAGTGTCGCCGTTGCGCTCGGCGTTGGCACCGCCGTTGCGCTCGGCGTCGGTGTCGCCGTTGCGCTCGGCGTCGGCGTCGGCGTTGCAGGCGGTTCGGAGCCTTCATACGGATAGTGGTGCATCTGCACATAACCGCTGAACGCTTTTGCGATCAGTGTGCCATGAAGCTCTGCATGATCATAAAAGACACTGGCATGAGGAGCCAATATCGTGCCCTCGATTGTCGTGTTCCCGATATTCACAGAAGCAGCCTCATAGAAATTGAACAGGACCTTGCGGGGTTTGCCTCCCCAGAATTGAAAATTGGGAATCTTCACAGCGCTTCCGCCCACATTAATAATGACGGTGGCATCACCTGCTATGTTGAACTGCAGCCCGTTGGCGTCAGCCAAATCAGCAGCGGCCAGATGAATGACATTATAGGCATCCGGAGCGTTAATAGTGATTTTTCCATATTCTTTTACAAAAGGCTGTGTCTGCGTCAATGCGGCCAATTCATCCGAACGCCGGGCCAAAAACTGTTCCTCGGCCGCAAAATCAATCGGCGTCCCTTGGCGGGGAGTCTCCTTGAGATCCGCCCGTATGCTGGTTATAGTGCCTCCGTATACAGCTGCTCCGTATATAGTTCCGTCTGTTAGAGTGAGATTTTTGCCGGCAACCAGCACATCCCCGCCGGGCGCATCCTTGGAAACACCGTACCCCTGCAACGTAATATTTCCTTCAGCCGCGAGCCTTCCATGAATCTGATCGTAAGATTGCGTGAAATCTCCAAAAATAAATGCGTTAAAATTGCCGGCAACACCCAGGACAGGGGTAGGGATATACGGCATATTTCCCGCAGCTTTAACATTCCATCCCCAGGTAACCGTGCTGCTCAATGCCAGTACCCCTGTCAGAATCAGAGCTGCTGCTTTCTGTGATCTTTTTTTCAATCGCCTTGCACCTCCTAGTAACTTATTCTATGATTTTGCGGAAAAACTATAACAACAAAAAGACCGCCACGAAGGGTCAGCTTCACGGCGGCCGGACGATCATAGCCCTGGTCGGGCATTAGATTCCTGACTTTGCGTCCCGTCCTTTCGGACGGTTTGCGTTTATACATGAGAAATATAGATTAAGTGAAACTTATGTAGTCTATGACATTTGTTACTTTTGAACTAATTTCAGTTTAGCCTCTTCCTTGCCCGATTGTCAATCTATTCCTTAACTATTTTTTCAAGTTACGGTTGCCTGGAACATGGATAAACCCGCTATTCATAAGGCTTTACAGCCTTCCTGTCCAGAAGGAAATCTCCCTGCAGAATGGTTTTCTCCTTTTTTACAGCATCAGATCCTGTATTTAATTGCAATTTTTAATATTAAAATCTAGTATATTCGAACTATAATTTCAAATCTTATCCAGAATCTTTATTCCTAGCTATAGCTACTCCTTAAGGAGCAAGAACGTTCCTTCGAATCAGGACCGCACAACAAAAAACCGCCCCGGAATCAACCGGCAGCAGTTCTTCATCCATCTCTATGTAATGCTATATACGCTCCCGTAACCAGACACTGCGGATATAGCGAATTGGGATTTACAGCAGCTGAACCCAGCCAATCATGGACACCCACAACGGAATACTCAAAAACAACCCGAATGCCAGCCCGCGGCGGAGACTTCCTTCATGACTCATCATAATTCTCCTTTTGAGGTGCTTTATTTTTGTTACGTTTCAATCTTTGATATTTCAATTTTAATATAAAATAATTTTTATTATTTTATTGTGAAAAATATCACATAAAATCACCTTTTTTTATAAATACCAGTGATTATTTTATCCACCCCATGCTGCGCCAGGATCAGCCAGACAAAATAAAACGGGCCTCACCATGGGAGCTGGCAAGACCCTGCAAGCTATTTATAAACACCGGGGAGTGTTTGGTACATTCAATATATATCCTTAACCTGAAAACAAGCTGATACCTGCATAAAAATTACATTAAAAGCTTCCAGTAACCCAGCGTGCCGAAAAAAACGACCAGGGCCACGGGAAGTATAATTTTCCTGCTTACCTTATCCTCAAACGAAAAATACAAACACAGCATACAAAGCCACGCAATAAGGAGACTTCCCATTTCCTATGCATACGCCCTTTCTTATACATCCTGATGATCGCGCGGGACAGTGGCAGCACCAAACATCCTATAAGAAGATTACCCGCGAGTCAGCCGGTTCATACCCAATCATGGCTTGGGCCGCTAATTATTTTTTCTTGTTCCGCCAAAAGGTTATGCAGTCCCGGCAGGTCACTGCTCCCCCTCCAGCACAGGGTACTCCCAGAAGCTCAGCCTGCCTTTCGCCGGTATGGGCCGGGCAAGCGCCGTCACATCCTCCAGCTTCCAGGCATAGCGTCCTGGCGCATAATCGCCGAAAACCAGCTCATTGCCGCCGGGCCAGCCCTCAACTGCATCCGCCTGCGTTACCTCATGGCAATCGGCCAGACGGCTTATGGCGATGATGGCTCCCCGGGGGAGATTGTCCACAGTGAAGCCATGCCGCGCCAAGGCCGACTTGAAAGGCTCCTGCCCGCAGGCAGTGGTGTCGATCCCCATTCCGGCATGAATCGCCAGTTCACCGCGATAAGCCGTTTGCCAGGAACGGGTCTCGAACTGTTTTTCCCCAAGCGCAATTAATGTGGCCCAGGGCTGCCGGATGGTCAGACATTTCATCTCCGCCTTTTCTCCTCTCTGAACAGCAAAAAACGCAGCCGCCGAACATCCGGAAAGCTGCGCCGCTTATAGTTATCGGGATGCTGGAGAAGGAGCAAAAGCCCCCGCCTGCGCAATGTGTGTGCTTTCTTCTACTGTATTGTATGACGCTATGGGATTCTGTGCAACTTTTACGAGTAACGGGATAGAATAAACTTCCAGATTACAACTAAATATGGACTGGCCGCCAGCCCGCAGATTGCTAAAAAGACTTGAAGCGGCGTACTCATCCCGCCATCCATTCCGGTCCAGCCCATGGAAAAAGAAGGCTTAGGCGGCTCAAGTCCATACTGCTCCATTAGCCGTTCTTTTGTGCCGCTGTCCACCATTGTTCCTGCATCCGCCGCATGGACGAGCGCCGGCTGCAGAAATAACAGGAGGAAAGCCGCGAAACAGGTAAACGTGAATATAAATATGTATTTATTCCTCAAATTGCTCATTTCTCCTTTTTCTTGAATTTACTTTTCTATTTATTATAGCGGATTTATCCAGATTTTTATAGATATAAGCGTTATACACTGTCCTGCGGCATCCAACCCGATCGACCAGTTTTGTACATAAGATCAGCCAGATTTGTTGATATTCCTCCCCTCCATATCCGGTTAAAATTAACGGTAATAGGATGAAAGGGCGGATGATCATGAAGATGCGGCAGGAAGCTTATGATGTGGTGGTATGCGGTGGAGGATTGGCGGGTGTCTGCGCAGCCGTGGCGGCAGCCCGGCAGGGAGCCGGTGTCTGTATCATCCAGGATAGGCCGGTGCTGGGCGGCAACAGCTCGTCGGAAATCCGGGTCACTCCACACGGGGCGGCCCAATTTCATGCCTATGCCCGGGAGACGGGCATTATTTCCGAGCTGCTGATCGAAGAACGGGCGCTTAATCATGAACCGATTCTCGAAAATGGCTGGACGAACAGCGTATGGGACATGGTGCTATACAATTTGGCGGTGTCAACGCCGAACCTTACGCTTCATTTAAACTCCACGGTCACCGAAGTGCACAAAGACGCGGAGCGGCACATCTCCTCTGTGACCGTGCGGGTGGCGGGCGCAGAGACACAAATCGCCATAGAAGGCCGGGTGTTTATTGACTGTACCGGCGATGGTGTGGTTGCCGATCTGGCCGGCTGCGAATGGCGCTGGGGGTCGGAGGGCCGGGAGGAATTCAGCGAACCCCATGCCCCGCTTGCGGCCAGCGGCGACACGATGGGCAGCTCAATACATTTTAAGGCGAAGGATATGGGGCGGCCGGTCCCGTTTGCGGCACCGGATTGGGCGGTCAGACATGAGGACCCCGCTTTTTTCTATGATCAGGGACGGCATTTCTACGACCTTGCCGCCGGGTACTGGTGGATCGAAATCGGCATCCCCTGGAATACCATCTATGACAATGAGCACATCCGGCATGAGCTGACCCGCCATGCGCTGGGCATCTGGGACTGGATTAAGAACAGGGACCCGCTCCTGAAAGAAAAGGCGGCGAACTATGCACTGGACTGGATCGGCCAGGTGCCGGGCAAACGTGAGAGCCGGCGGGTACTGGGCCGTTATTTCATGACGGAGCATGACCCGGCGGGCCGCACCGTATTCCCCGATGAAATCGCCTACGGCGGCTGGTTCATCGACCTGCACAGCACAGGCGGCCTGCTGGCCCCGACTGCGGAACCGTCGTCTGCCGAAGGTTACGCAGAGACCAGCGAATATGCGATTAAAAGCTACTGCGGACCCTACGGGATTCCGCTTCGCATTCTCATGTCGAAGGATGTCGACAACCTTCTGCTGGCCGGCCGCAATGTCAGCGTCAGCCATGCCGCCCTCGGCACTGTGCGCGTCATGGCAACGACGGCGCTGCTGGGTCAGGCGGCGGGCACAGCCGCCGCCGTGGCGCTGCGGCGGGGCCGGGAGGCGTGCAGCCTGGACTTCGCGGATATCCGCGAAGTCCAGCAGATTCTGCTCCGCGAGGGCTGCTTCCTGCCGAACTGCCGCAACGAGGACCCCGGCGATGTGGCCCGCTCGGCACGCGCGCGGGCCGGCAGCTCCGCCCGCGTGCATGGCGTAGGGCCGGAGAGCCGCGACTACACCGGCGGCTTCGGCGGAACCCGGCTCCCGGACAAGGAGCCGCTTACGCACCGGCGCGGGCAGTGGATTGCCGTCGGTACGGAGGAAATCCGTTCCCTGGCCGTGTGCCTAAGCAATGAATCCGGGACGGAGCAGACCGTTGAGGCCAGTCTTGTCCCGGTGGACTCCATCTGGGACTACGAATGCGGGGCGAAGCAGCCGCTGGCCCGGCAGCAGCTGGCCGTTCCGCCCGGCCGGATGCAGTGGGTAGCCTGGGAAGCCGGGCTTACCGCAGCGGATGGGCTGCGGAGCGGAGGGTATGTCCGCCTGGAACTGGCGGCAAATCCGCAGGTGGAGTGGCATAAAGGCGGCACTGTCATTCCCGGCCATACCTCGGCCTACGAGATGGGGCCTTCCAAAATGCGCCGGTACGGCGACGGGGGAACTCTAAGCTTCCGGATTGACCCGCCGCAAGCCTGCTATGAGCCGTCCAATGTCTTGACCGGCATTGCCCGGCCGTATGATTATACAAACATATGGCGTTCCGATCCGGCCGGGCCTTTGCCGCAGCGGCTGGAGCTGGAATGGGAAACGGAGGAGTGTATCGGGACGGTCGAGCTGGCTTTTCCCGGCCAGCTGTTCCGCGAATATCACCGGTATCCGCCGTTCTACCGCGACCCCCAGTGTCCAAGGGATTACAGCATCGATGCCTGGACCGGCGGCGGATGGACAACGGTCGCCTCCGTTAAGGGCAACTATCAGACCCGCCGCCGTCATCCGTTGTCCGAGGCGGTTAAGACAGATAAACTCCGCGTTACAGTACACGCCACGAACGGCGATCCCAGTGCGTGCATCGCAGAGATCCGTTGTTATCGCTCCTGACGCCTGTCTGCTGTATCCCAATAGGGGCACGTTCGCTGAATTAGCACTAACTTGCTGCCGACCGCTATATTAATGGGCGGGCGGCGGCCATTTTTGCTAGAATAGAGGGGATTTGAATTCAAGCTCTGGAGGAAAGCCTATGGGCAAATTAAAATGGCTGTGGCCGTCCAGCATGAAAAACCGGCTAGTCCTATCCATTCTGCTGTTCGTGCTGATTCCTTCCGCATTCCTGCAAATCCGCAATATCACGCAGCTGGAAACGATGATGAAGGACAATATATCACAGCAAAATACGGCACAGCTCAATTTTCTCAAAAATAATATTGAAAGCCTGAAATTCGGTGTATTGGGCGCGATGCTGCAGCTCGAACGCGACCCGGACCTGCGCGAACAGCTTGGCCGCACCGGAGAGAATATGCCGGAAAAAAATATGTTCATCAAAAATGAGCTGCTGCTGGTGAAGCAACGGCTGATGAATGCCATTGTCCCCGTTCATCTCACGCTGGTGGATGATAAGGGAGAGGTCTACAACACGCTGGAGGAAGGCATGGCCGTCCCGGCGGTCAGCGGAGCGGAATTGCTGCAGCAGCCGGAATTCGTAAAGCTCAGGCAAGGGGCTGAAGCCTATTATTGGACAGTTCATGAGCCTGATTATCTGCTGGCGAACGCCCTGCCGGGCTCGCAGTTATTCTCTTTATTCTCGAAGCTGCAGGGAACGGACGGCCATACCTTCGCCTATCTGCGCATCAGTCTGGATATGAAGACCTGGCTTAACTCGATAACAGGCGGCTTCCAGGTGAAGCAGACCTATTATTTGCTGGACGGCGGCGGGCAGCCGATTCTGATGGGCCGCAATGACCGCTCTGCTCAGGCGCTAGGCGGGATGCTGGCCACCTTCAAAAGCAACCCGGCCCGTTATTTTACCGATGACAAAGACCTGTTCATCTTTAACGGCACTTATCTGCCGAATATGGATTGGTACCTCGTCAGCCGCTTCCCCTTGGAAGCGCTCTCCGGGAACATTCTGGCGATGAAGCGGGAGGTTATGCTGTCGTTTCTGGTCACCTGTATTATTTTTGCCGGAATCATGTATGCAATTGTTTCTTCTACGGTCAGACCCTTGCATAATTTGCAGAAAAAAATGAGTGAGCTTGTCGATAAAAATCTGAATGTGAGCATCCCCGAACGGAAATATAAAGGCGAGCTGCTGCGGCTTGCCCGTGCCTTCAATCTGATGACCGGCGATATCCGCAAGCTGATCGAACGGCTGCAAATGGAGGAAAGGCAGAAGGAAGCCATCCGCTTTCAAATGCTGATGTCGCAAATGAATCCGCATTTTCTGCTCAACACGCTGAATACGATCAAATGGAACGCGCGCAACCACGGTGATATGGG